>CAISMH010000012.1 GCA_903886485.1 uncultured Burkholderiales bacterium | reverse complement strand
TGACCCACGTAGTCAAACTGTCCTGCTCAGCATTGAGCAGGAGACACAGGAGTGATCAACGTGGCGTTATTAAGTGTGATCAGGCGGTGGCACCTGAGAGATGGGATGAGCATTCGGGAAATATCCCGACGAACGGGTTTAAGCGGTCATTGATATCTAGTTGTCGTGCATGACGTGCCCATTTCAAAACGGCACTTAAATAACTGAGGTCTGCTGCAATGGTGACCCCGCCAGCTCCAGCATCGCTGCGGCGGTCAATAAAGTCTCGAAGTACCAAAGAGTTGAGATTGGTTAGTTGGACTTTGCCAATCTGGCGTTTCAACATCTCAAGAGTTGCCGCCTTTGTTCTACCGTTCGATTTTTTTACGGTCTCTGTGTATTTCTCAATGAGGTCAGTGACAGTTGCCCCTTTGGGAATGGGGGAAAATCCAGAGGTAGCAATGTGGTTTGCCTTTGACTCCATGCCCGCTGACCAGTCCTTGGCTTCTCGTTTGGTATCGAAGGTTGTAGATCGATAGAGTCCATGCCGACGAACCTGTACTCTCCATTTTCCGGAGGGTAGCTGCGAGAATGTTGCCAATGTGTGCGATCTGTGCGTAGTAGTTGATTAACCCATTGTGTTCCTTATGTTCACTTCGTGTGCAATTCGTGTGCAATTCGTGTGCACTTCATGTAAAAAACGGCCTAAATGCAGCACTTGCCAGAAAAAAAAGATGATATAAATCAACCACTTAGCATGTGGCGGACTAGTGTTGCGCCGATGATGGATTGGACGGACCGCCACTGCCGTTACTTTCACCGCCTCCTCAGCCGCAACACCTTGCTCTACACCGAGATGGTCACCACCGGTGCGCTGCGCCATGGCGACACGCAACGGCATTTGCGCTTCAACGCCGAAGAGCATCCGGTCGCGTTGCAACTGGGCGGCAGCGACGCGGCAGATTTGGCCCATGGCGCCAAACTGGGCGAGCAGTGGGGCTACAGCGAAATCAACCTCAACTGTGGGTGTCCCTCAGACCGCGTGCAGCGCGGCGCATTTGGCGCGTGTTTGATGAACGAACCCCACACCGTGGCCGATGGTGTCAAAGCCATGCTCGATGTGGTGAGCATCCCCGTCACAGTGAAGCACCGCATTGGTATTGACCGAATCGAGAGCTATGACTTTGTGCGCGACTTTGTGGGCACCGTCAGCGACGCGGGTTGCCAAGTGTTCATCGTGCACGCCCGCAATGCTTGGCTCGATGGTTTAAGCCCCAAAGAGAACCGTGAAATCCCGCCGCTGCGCTACGAGTTGGGTTATCAGTTGAAAAAAGATTTCCCTGACTTGGTGATCGCCATCAACGGCGGCATCACCACCAACGCGCAGATGGCCGAGCACTTGCAGCATGTGGACGGCGTGATGTTGGGGCGTGAAGCCTATTACCGCCCATGGCTCATGACCACTTGGGATGCTGAGTTTTACAACGACCCGCACGACACCCTCAGCCGCGAAGCGGTGGAGGAGGCCATGGTGGCTTACATGGAGCGGGCCCACGCCGAAGACGGTTGCCCTTGGTACCCCATCGCTCGCCACATGCTGGGCTTGTTCCATGGCCAACGCGGTGCGCGTTTGTGGCGACAGACGTGGAGCAACCACAAGCTCAAACCTCTGGCGCCGCGTGAAGTGATGAAGATGGCGCGCGAAGCCTTGGCCCGTGGTGCAGCAACCCCCCACGAGATGGCGCCCCATGACGCGCCCTGAGATGGCTGTCACGCGCAGCCGCTATTGGGCGTTGTTGCTAATTTGGTTCATCCCCTTGCTTTGGACCATCAACATCGTGGCGGCGCGGCGAGCGCCGGGTGTTGTTTCGCCCCATGTGTTGGCGTTGGGGCGCTGGGGCATCGCGGGTGCCGTGTTGACCGCACTGAATTTTCGTGAGTTGTGGACGCAGCGTGCTTACCTCTGGCGCCACCGCTGGCGCTATCTGGTCTTGGGTGCGTGCGGGATGTGGATTTGTGGGGCTTGGGTCTACTTGGCTGGCGAGAGCACCGTCGGCATGAACATCTCGCTCATTTATGCCTGCGCGCCGGTGCTCATCGCTGTCGGTTCTGTGCTTTGGTTGGGAGAGCGGTTTTCTCTGCGCCAAGTTTTAGGCGTGGTGCTGGCCATGGTGGGCGTGGTGCATGTGGTGCTCAGAGGTGAATGGGCGCATCTGTCGCAAGTCCAGTGGGTACCGGGTGACTTGTGGATCGTGGGCGCATCCATCTCTTGGGCGGCCTATGCCTTGTTGCAAAAGCGCTGGCCCAGCCCTTTGGGTGCAAGCGCGCAACTGGCTGCTATTTGTATGGGCGGTGTGGTGGTGTTGTTGCCATTCGCGGTCTGGGAACTGCGACAGCCTGCGGCCCCGGCCTTGGGGCAGCAAGCTTGGCTCATCATGGCTGTCACGGCGTTGTTGCCAGGTGTCGGGGCGTATTGGATTTACGGCTGGACGCAAAAAATATTGGGCGCCAGCCGCGTTGCCATGACGCTGTACCTGGGGCCCCTCTACACCGCTGTGGTGACATGGCTGGTGTTAGGTGAGTCCTTGGGGCTGCACCATTGGGTGGGAGGTTTGCTGATCTTGTCAGGCGTGGGCTTGGTGGTCGTGACTCAAAAAGCACCCATGCCGCCAGAGGGCAGCGCAAGCTGATTCAGCTGGCGGCTTCTAATCCGTTGGCAAAGTGCTCTTTCATGCGCCGAACGCTCAACGCGGCGTTACGTGCCAACAGCGCATCCATGATGGCTTGGTGTTCTTTCAGTGACTCTTCGATGCGCCCACTCTTGAACAACGAGTTGTGGCGGTTGAGCTTCATCACCTTGCGCAAATCGCCCACCATTTGATCGCGCCAACGGTTGTTGGCGATCTCCAGCAAACGCATGTGAAAGCGTTCGTTGATGTCAAAGAACTTTTCTCGGTCCGTCACAGCCGCTGTCAGTTGCAGGTGCAGTGCTTGCAACTCTTGCAGCTGCTGGGGGCTGGCTTCTTTGGCGACGACCCCCGCAGCATCTGACTCCAGCAAAGACAGCAGGTGATAGACATCGCGTTGGTCTTTCTCGTTGACCTCGGTCACATAGGCACCGCGCCGCACCTTCATGGTGACCAAACCTTCTGCGGCCAAGACCTTGAGCGCCTCACGCATGGGCGTGCGGCTGATGCCGTATTCCTCGGCCAGACGCATTTCATCAATCCAACTGCCGGGCTCTAACTCGCTCGCGAAAATGCGCTGACGGAGCAGTTCTGCAACTTCTTCGTACAGGGCGCGAGGGGTGAGCATGACGGCGGACATAGGCTTGAATTGTAAGACTAAATAAGATTTTGCATCAATAATTATGAATGATATGATGCTTCAAGCACATAACCCGTGGGGTTAACCTAGGGTTTTTTGATAGCTAAACACACCTTTCAAGAGTGATTTGCCATGAGCCAAAAGCCGACCGAATTCAATGCCGCCAATTTAGATGCGTGGGCCAAAGCCGCCGCCAAGTCAGCGCCCGGTGGCGATATCAACGCCTTGAATTGGAAGACCCTGGACGGCATCAGCGTCAAGCCGCTGTACACCGCCGAAGACACTCAGCACCTGCCTTACGCCAACACCTTGCCCGGCTTTGAGCCGTACTTACGTGGCCCACAAGCCACCATGTATTCGGTGCGTCCTTGGACGATTCGCCAATACGCCGGTTTCTCCACCGCTGAAGAGTCCAACGCGTTTTACCGCAAGGCTTTGGCCGCTGGTGGCCAAGGCGTGTCGGTGGCGTTTGACTTGGCCACGCACCGTGGCTACGACTCAGACCATCCCCGTGTGACGGGCGACGTGGGCAAGGCCGGTGTGGCGATTGATTCGGTCGAAGACATGAAGATTTTGTTCAACGAAATTCCGTTGGACAAAGTGTCGGTCTCCATGACCATGAACGGCGCCGTGCTGCCCGTGCTGGCAGGCTACGTGGTGGCCGCCGAAGAGCAGGGCGTGAGCCAAGACTTGCTCTCAGGCACGATTCAGAACGATATTCTCAAAGAGTTCATGGTGCGCAACACCTACATCTACCCGCCAGAGCCTTCGATGAAGATCATTGGCGACATCATTGGCTACACCGCCAAGCACATGCCCAAGTTCAACTCGATCTCGATTTCGGGCTACCACATGCAAGAGGCGGGGGCCAACCAAGCACTGGAATTGGCCTTCACCTTGGCCGACGGCAAAGAGTATGTGAAGACCGCGATTGCATCTGGTTTGGATGTGGACGCCTTCGCAGGCCGCTTGTCGTTCTTCTGGGCGGTGGGCATGAATTTCTACTTAGAAATCGCCAAGATGCGCGCCGCCCGTTTGCTGTGGTGCCGCATCATGAAGGGCTTTGACGCCAAGAACCCCAAGAGCTTGATGCTGCGCACGCACAGCCAAACCTCGGGCTGGTCGCTCACCGAGCAAGACCCCTACAACAACGTGGTGCGCACCACCATCGAAGCCATGGCTGCGGTGTTTGGTGGCACACAGTCGCTGCACACCAACTCGTTTGACGAGGCGATTGCCTTGCCCACCGAGTTCTCGGCCCGCATTGCGCGCAACACACAACTCATCATTCAAGAAGAAACCCACATCACCAACGTGATTGATCCTTGGGCGGGCAGCTACATGATGGAGTCACTCACCCAAGAAATGGCCGACAAAGCGTGGGCCATCATCGAAGAAGTCGAAGCCATGGGCGGCATGACCAAGGCCGTGGACAGCGGCTGGGCCAAGCTCAAGATCGAAGCCGCTGCTGCTGAAAAGCAAGCGCGCATTGACTCGGGCAAAGACGTCATCGTGGGCGTGAACAAATACAAACTCGCCAAAGAAGACCCGATTGAAATTTTGGCCATCGACAACGTGCGCGTGCGCGACGGCCAGATTGAGCGTTTGAAACACATCAAAGCCACACGCGACACCGCCAAGGTGCAAGCCGCGTTGGACGCACTCACCGCCTCTGCTGCGAGTGGCGAAGGCAACTTGCTCGATTTGTCGATCAAAGCCATCCGCCTGCGTGCCACGGTGGGCGAGGTGAGCGATGCACTCGAAAAAGTGTTTGGTCGCCACCGCGCCGACACGCAAAAGGTCACGGGCGTGTACGCCGCAGCCTATGACGACGGCGAAAACGTGGGAGACACCATGGAATATTGGAATGCCCTCAAGGCGGAGATTGCCGAGTTTGCCGACCAACATGGCCGCCGTCCTCGCGTGATGATTTCTAAGCTGGGTCAAGACGGTCATGACCGTGGCGCCAAAGTGGTGGCCACCGCGTTTGCCGATCTCGGCTACGACGTGGACATGGGCCCGTTGTTCCAAACGCCAGAAGAGTGCGCGCGCCAAGCCATTGAAAACGATGTGCATGCCGTGGGCGTGTCTACGCTGGCTGCTGGTCACAAAACCTTGGTGCCCGCCATCATTGCGGAGTTGAAGAAGCAAGGCGCCGACGACATCATCGTGTTCGTGGGCGGTGTGATTCCACGCCAAGACTATGACTTCCTGTACGAAGCCGGCGTGAAGGGCATTTACGGTCCAGGCACCCCGATTCCTGCCAGCGCCAAAGACGTGTTGGCACAAATCAAAAAGGCTGTTGGGTGACACCTGAGCAGTTGCTCGACGGCTTGCTGCACGGCAACGCTGCCGTGCAGCGCCGTGCCATGGCTAAAGCCATCACGCTCTTAGAGTCCACGCGCACGGACCACCGCGCTTTGGCCGATGAGTTACTCACCGCCCTGTTGCCGCACACCGGGCAGTCGTTTCGGCTGGGCATCAGCGGTGTGCCGGGCGTGGGCAAGTCCACCTTCATTGAAGCCCTCGGTTTGTATTTGATTGGCCTGGGCCACCGCGTGGCGGTGTTGACGATTGACCCTTCCAGCACCGTGTCAGGCGGCTCTATCTTGGGCGATAAAACGCGCATGGAGTTTTTGAGTGTGCACAACCAAGCCTATATCCGTCCCAGCCCCTCTAGCGGCACCTTGGGCGGTGTGGCCGAGAAAACGCGCGAGTCCATGTTGGTCTGCGAAGCCGCAGGCTACAACGTGGTAATTGTGGAGACCGTGGGCGTGGGCCAAAGCGAAACCGCTGTGGCCAACATGACCGACATGTTTGTGCTGCTGCAATTGCCCAACGCGGGTGACGACTTGCAAGCCATCAAAAAAGGCGTGATGGAGATCGCCGATTTGGTGGTGATCAACAAAGCCGACATCGACGCCACCGCCGCCACACGCGCGCAGTTGCAAATCACCAGCGCCTTGCAGTTGTTGGGCATGCATGGTGGCTCGGGCCACGCGCACCGCAACACCGAGGTGTGGCATCCCAAGGTGGTGCAACTCAGCGCCTTGTTGAACCAAGGGGTGGATGCGTTTTGGGCTGCCGTCGACGAGTTCAAAACACTTCAACAACACAACAGCCGCTTTCTCGCACGTCGTCAACACCAAGCCTTGTCGTGGATGTGGGAACGCATCGACGCAGGCTTGAAACAAAATTTTCGGACACAGCCCCATGTGCAAGCGCTGCTGCCCCAACTCAGTCATCAAGTGGGCGCAGGGCAGTTGGCTGCTTCGACCGCCGCGCGTCAACTGCTCAGCGCTTATCAAGCGCAGAGTTAATTTGAAATCTTCCTGGAGTAATAGAAAGAGCAACCATGCAAGACATCATTGAACAACTGGAGAAGAAGCGCGCTGCGGCCCGCTTAGGTGGCGGCCAAAAGCGCATTGATGCGCAGCATGCCAAGGGCAAACTGACCGCGCGCGAACGCATCGAAGTGCTGTTGGATGAGGGCACGTTCGAGGAGTGGGACATGTTCGTGGAACACCGTTGCACCGACTTCGGCATGGAAGACAACAAGATTCCAGGCGACGGCGTGGTCACGGGTTACGGCATGATCAATGGCCGTTTGGTGTTTGTGTTCAGCCAAGACTTCACGGTGTACGGTGGTGCTTTGTCTGAAACGCACGCTGAGAAGATTTGCAAGATCATGGACCAAGCCATGAAAGTCGGCGCGCCCGTGATCGGTTTGAACGACTCTGGCGGTGCCCGTATTCAAGAAGGTGTGGCCTCACTCGGTGGTTACGCTGAAGTGTTCCAACGCAACGTCATGGCCTCTGGTGTGGTGCCTCAGATCAGCATGATCATGGGACCCTCTGCAGGTGGTGCGGTGTATTCACCCGCGTTGACCGACTTCATCTTCATGGTCAAAGACACCTCGTACATGTTCGTGACGGGCCCCGAAGTGGTCAAGACTGTGACGCACGAAGAAGTGACCGCAGAAGAGTTGGGCGGCGCCTTGACCCACACCACCAAGAGTGGTGTGGCAGACATGGCGTTTGAAAACGATGTCGAAGCATTGCTGATGCTGCGTCGCCTCTACAACTACTTGCCGCTGAACAACCGCGAAAAAGCGCCTGTGCGTGCCAGCGGCGATCCATCAGGCCGCATGGACATGAGCCTCGACACCTTGGTGCCTGAGAACCCCAACAAAGCGTATGACATGAAAGAGCTCATCGTCAAAACTGTGGACGATGGCGACTTCTTCGAGCTGCAACCCGACTACGCCAAAAACATCCTCATCGGCTTTGCTCGCATGGAAGGCCAAACCGTCGGCATCGTCGCCAACCAACCGTTGGTGTTGGCGGGCTGCTTGGACATCAAGAGCTCCATCAAGGCCGCACGGTTTGTGCGCTTTTGCGATGCGTTCAACATCCCCGTGGTCACGTTCGTGGACGTGCCCGGTTTCATGCCCGGCACCAGTCAAGAGTACGGCGGCATCATCAAACACGGTGCCAAGTTGCTGTACGCGTACGCTGAATGCACCGTGCCCAAAATCACCGTCATCACACGCAAGGCCTATGGCGGTGCGTATGACGTGATGGCCTCTAAGCACTTGCGCGGTGACGTGAACTTTGCATGGCCAAATGCCGAAATCGCAGTGATGGGCGCCAAGGGCGCGGTGGAAATCATATTCCGTGAAGACAAAGGCGATCCTGAAAAACTCGCCGCCAAAGAAGCCGAATACAAAGCCCGCTTTGCCAACCCTTTTGTGGCGGGTGCACGTGGCTTCATCGACGACGTGATTCAGCCGCACGAAACACGCAAGCGCATTTGCCGTTCGTTGGTCATGCTCAAAGACAAGAAGATCGACAACCCGTGGCGCAAGCACGGCAATATTCCGTTGTGACCCACCCCCGAAGCGCCTTTGGCGCTTCCCCCTCAAGGGGGCAACACCAGCGTCTTGGCAAAGCCTGCGCCACGGTGTTTCCCGCAAAGAAAAAGTTTGATGGAGATCGTCCATGTTTAAAAAGATACTGATTGCCAACCGAGGTGAAATCGCCTGCCGCGTCATCGCCACCGTCCACAAGATGGGCATCAAAACCGTGGCCGTTTATTCTGAAGCCGACAAAGAAGCACGCCATGTGCAACTGGCGGACGAAGCCGTGTTGTTGGGCCCCGCGCCGTCACGCGAGTCGTACCTCGTGGCGGACAAAATCATCGCAGCCGCGAAGGCCACGGGCGCACAAGCCATTCACCCCGGCTACGGCTTCTTGAGCGAGAACACCGACTTTGCCAAGCGTTGCGAAGATGAGGGCATTGCCTTCATCGGCCCCAAGGCGTACTCCATCGCCGCCATGGGTGACAAGATCGCTTCTAAGAAGCTGGCGCTCGAAGCCAAGGTCAACACCATTCCCGGCTACAACGACGCCATCGACACCGCAGAACAAGCAGTCGAGATTGCCAAAGGCATTGGCTACCCCGTCATGATCAAAGCCTCAGCGGGCGGTGGCGGCAAAGGCCTGCGCGTAGCGTTCAACGACAAAGAAGCCCTCGAGGGTTTCACTTCATGCCGCAACGAAGCGCGCAACAGCTTCGGCGATGACCGCGTGTTCATTGAGAAATACGTGCTCGAACCCCGTCACATTGAAATCCAAGTGCTGGGTGATTCACACGGCAACGTGGTGTATTTGAACGAGCGTGAGTGCTCCATCCAGCGCCGTCACCAAAAAGTGATTGAAGAGGCACCATCGCCCTTCATCAGCGATGCCACCCGCAAAGCCATGGGCGAGCAAGCCGTGGCTTTGGCTAAGGCGGTGAAGTACCAGTCAGCAGGCACGGTGGAGTTCGTGGTCGGCAAAGACCAAGACTTTTACTTCCTCGAGATGAACACCCGCTTGCAGGTGGAGCATCCGGTGACCGAAGCCATCACGGGCCTCGACTTGGTGGAGCAAATGATTCGCGTCGCGGCCGGTGAGAAACTGGCCTTTGGCCAAGCCGACGTCAAGCGCGACGGTTGGGCCATTGAATGCCGTATCAACGCGGAAGACCCCTTCCGTAACTTCTTGCCTTCCACTGGCCGTTTGGTGCGTTTCCAAACGCCGAAACAAAGCATGTTCCAAGGCAACACCCAAGACTTGCAAGGCGTGCGTGTGGACACGGGGGTGCAAGACGGTGGTGAGATTCCCATGTTCTATGACTCGATGATCGCCAAGCTCATCGTGCATGGCAAAGACCGCCTCGAGGCCATTGCCAAAATGCGTGAAGCCCTGAACGGTTTCGTCATTCGCGGTATCGGCTCGAACATTCCGTTCCAAGCGGCTTTGTTGGCCCATCCCAAGTTTGTGACGGGTGAGTTCAACACGGGCTTCATCGCCGAGCACTACGCCCACGGCTTCCGCGCCGAAGACGTGCCACACGATGACCACGACTTCCTCGCTGCCTTGGCTGCTTTTGTGCGTCGCAAGTCGCGTGAGCGTGCGGCGGGCTTGAGCGGTCAGTTGCCTGGCTATGACGTGCAAGTGGGCCAAGACTACACCGTGGTGGAGTTGGGCCAAGGCGGCAACAACCGCTATGTGCAAGTGCATGTGGACGAGTTCGCGGGCAAGCCGGGCGTGGCGCAAATCACCATCGCTGGTAAAGCCTACGCGATCGAAAGCAAGTCACGCTTGAACGACATTCGCATCGAAGGCGTATGCAACGGCAAGCCTTTCACCGCACAAATCGAGCGCGGCACCTTGAAGAACCCCTTGGCTTTGCAAGTCCAACACAACGGCACCCGCATTGAAGCGCTGGTGATGTCCCCACGCATGGCCGAGTTGCACAAACTCATGCCCTTCAAAGCACCGCCAGACTTGAGCAAGTACGTCATTTCTCCTATGCCTGGTTTGTTGGTCGAAGTCTCTGTGACGCCGGGCCAAAAAGTGCAAGCGGGCGAGCGCGTGGCTGTCATTGAAGCGATGAAGATGGAGAACGTCTTGTTCGCTGCACAAGATGGCGTGGTCAAGAAAGTGGTCGCTGCCAAAGGCGAGTCACTGACGGTGGACCAAATGATTGTGGAGTTCGAATAAATGAGCGCCGTCAATCGCCCCTTCAAAGTTCTCGGCATTCAACAAATCGCCATTGGCGGCCCTGACAAGGGCCGTTTGAAAACGCTGTGGGTGGACATGTTTGGCCTTGAAGTCACGGGCACGTTTCAAAGCGAACGCGAGAACGTGGACGAAGACATTTGCGCCATCGGCGTGGGCCCCTTCAAGGTGGAAGTCGATTTGATGCAACCCATGGACATCGACAAAAAACCTGCGGTTCACACCACCCCCTTGAATCACGTGGGTTTGTGGATTGACGACTTGCCTGTTGCGGTGCAATGGCTCACCTCGCAAGGCGTGCGCTTCGCGCCGGGTGGTATCCGCAAGGGAGCTGCGGGCTTTGACATCACGTTCTTGCACCCCAAGGGCAGCGATGAATTCCCGATTGGCGGGGAGGGCGTGCTGATTGAGTTGGTGCAAGCTCCCGCTGAGGTGGTGAAGGCCTTTGCTGCCTTGGCAGCTGCACACGACCCACACTAGACGCTGCTTAACGCAAGACCGGCTTCATCAAAGGAACGCGATATGCAAGAGCTCGGACGCCTCGAAGATTTGCCGCAAGACTACCGCGACGAACTCAAAGAACTCAACTTGGTGCCACTGTGGCCGAGCTTGCGTGCGGTACTGCCCCCTCAGGTGCCCACCCGCCAAACCAAGCCAACACATTGGCCCTATCAAACCATCAAGCCCTTGTTGCTCAAAGCGGGTGAGTTAACGCCGATTGAAAAAGCAGAACGCCGTGTGTTGGTGTTGGCTAATCCCGGTCATGGGTTGGAAAAAATGCAAGCCAGCGCCGCCATTTACTTGGGCATGCAGTTGTTGATGCCAGGCGAATGGGCACCTAGCCATCGTCACACGCCCAACGCGGTGCGCATGATCGTGGAAGGCGAGGGCGCATACACCACCGTGGACGGTGAGAAGTGCCCGATGCGCCGTGGCGATTTGATTCTGACCCCCACAGGCTTGTGGCACGAGCACGGCCATGATGGCAAAGACCCCGTGATCTGGTTGGATGTGTTAGATCTGCCCATGGTTTATTACATGGAGGCCTCGTACCACATCAATGGTGAGCGCCAAACCATCGTGCCCGGCACAGGCAACCAGCAATACGCCCGCGGTGGCGTGGTGCCAACCCATGTGTTCGAGCGCAGCAAGAAGGCCTACCCCATGCTGCGTTACGCATGGAGCGATGCCAAAGCCGCACTCGAAGCGATGGCCGCGGATGATGCCCAGCACGAGGTCGTGCAAATCACTTACGTCAACCCAGAAACGGGTGAGGATGCTGAAAACATCTTGGGCTTTTACGCCATGATGTTGCGCCCCGGACAAAGCTTGCGTTTGCCTGCACGTTCACCCGCACAAGTGTTCCACGTCATCGAGGGCGCTGTGCAAGCGCAAATCGTGGACAGCATGTTCACGATGGTCGAGGCAGACACCTGCTGCGCGCCCGGCTATGAAGCAGTGACGCTGAGGAACTTGCAGACCGATCAACCATCGTTCGTCTTCATTGCGGATGAATCACCGTTGCATCGCAAGTTGGGTGTCTACGAAAACCGCGGTTAATTTTCAGAATCCCCCCTTTGTTCGATCACGTGCAATCTGGTGATTGGATGGACATCAGTACCCTGTGGATGTGGATGTGGGTGCCGAGTCGCAGTTGTTGCTGAATCAGTGTGTCTACAGTTCTTCTTTTGATTGGGTTGCCATGAAACTCTATAACTTTTTCCGCAGCGGCACATCGCACCGCTTGCGTATCGCGTTGAACCTCAAAGGCTTGACCACCGACTATGTGGCGGTGGACTTGCGCAAGGAAGCGCATTTGACGGACGCTTTCAAAGCCATTCACCCACAGGGGTTTGTGCCTGCACTCGACACGGGTGAACAGGTGCTGATTCAATCGCCAGCCATTCTCGAATGGCTGGAGGAGAAATACCCCACGCCCGCTTTGTTGCCGCCAGGCGCGGATGCACGTGCCCATGTGCGTGCCATGGCCGCGATGGTGGGGTGCGATATCCACCCCATCAACAACCGTCGCATCTTGATGTATTTGCGTCAACAATTCGGCGCGAATGAGGACGCCATACAAGCTTGGTGTACCACTTGGATCACCGATGGGTTCAATGCCTACGAAGCGTTGTTGGCCGCAGACAAGCACCGTGGTGCGTTCAGCTATGGGGACGCCCCCAGCTTGGCCGATGTGTATTTGGTGCCACAGGTCGAGAGCGCGCGTCGCTTCAACATCGATGTCACGCAGTGGCCATTGATTGCAGCGGTAGACGCGGCATGTTTGCAACTCGACGCGTTCAAGCAAGCGGCACCGATGCAGCAACCCGACGCGGCTTAACCTTGCCGATATCGCTTTCATATTTTTATAACGGAGACAACACCATGAACACATCTTTCACCCGTCGCGCCATGTGTGTGGCCACCGCCGTCGCTGCGTTTGCCTTGCCAGCTTTGGCGCAACAAGCCAGCACGTTCCCCAACAAGCCGGTCAACATCGTCACCGCATTTGCCGCAGGCAGTGGCCCCGATGCGGTGCTGCGACAAATATCCGAGAAGCTGTCCAAACTCTGGAACCAGCCCGTGACCATCACCAACAAGCCGGGTGGGGGTGGCTTCATCGCCATCGACGCCACGCAACGTATGCCGGCAGACGGCTACACCTTGCTGCAACTCGACAGCGAGCACTTGGCTGCGTTGCCACTGCTCTACAAATCCAAAAACTTTGTCACCCTCAATGTGTTTGATCCTGTGGCCCCCCTGTTTCGCACGCCATTTTTAGTGGCGGTGGGAACCGACTCCAAATGGCAAAACATGAAAGACTTGATTGCCGCAGCCAAGGCCGAGCCCAACAAGGTGAGTTATGGCTCTTGGGGTGTGGGTAGCCCGGGTCACTTGGGTGGCGAAGAGTTGGAGTTGCTGAGTGGCGCGGAGATGACGCACGTGGCCTATCGTGAAGTCTCGCAACTCTTCACCTCTGTGGGATCGGGTGATATTCAATGGAGCTTTGCCAGCATTCCATCGAGCCAAGGGGTGTTCAAGGCCGGCAAGATTCGCTACATCGCGGTTGCAGCGACCAAGCGCATTCCCCAAATGCCAGACTTGCCCACCGTGGCGGAAGCAGGTGGTCCTGCTGGTTTTGAAGTCAACTCGTTTGTGAGCTTGGTCGCACCCAAAGGCCTAGCGAACGATGTGAAAGCCAAGATCAACGCAGATGTGCTCAAAGTGTTGGCCGACCCAGAAGTCAAAGCCCGCTACAACACCTTTGCGTTTGAAACCATCACGTGGTCACCTGAAGACATTCGTAAAAATGCCGATGCGAAGCACAAAATTTACGAGCAGTTGGTCAAGCGTAAAAACATCAGTTTGGATTGATGTCGTCAAGCGTGCAGCCTCGGCCTAGGTCGAGGCTGATGCACGCTCATCACTCGTGCATCGAAACATGTTTGGCGAGTTGAAACGCCAACAACGAGGCACCTGCGGCAACGACAGCGCACAGCCAGTAGTGGGTGACTTGACCACTCGGCTCACTTTGCAGCAGCATGCCGCCTACCCACGCGGCCACGCCCATTGAGAAAGACTGAACCGCGCCGTTCAGTGACATGAACGTGCCGCGAAACTTCGGGTTTGCTGCCGAGGTGAGCAAGGCCATGCCGGGAATCATGCGTGCGTTCATGGCGAAGAACAAGCTGCTCGTCACCAACAACACCACATACAGAGGGACAGGCCCGATCAAGGTGATGGCAAACATGGGCAGGATCGAGAACAACACCGCCCGTTGGAATGTTTCGCGCTTGCCCAAACGGTCTGTGAGGCCACCCACCCAGCGACCGCTGAACAGGGTGACAACGCCACCACAAAAGTAGAGCCAAGGAATTTCGTGGGGGGCCATCACTTGGTTGTTTTGCAAATACAGCGTGATGTACGGAATGATGGTGAAGGCGGCAAACATCATGGTGGCTGACAAGAGCAAGGCCATGCGTTGGTTGTGTTCGCCCAGCACTTGACCCATGGCGTGCAGCACATGCTTGTCTTTGGCGTGGGCCACGTGGGCATCGAGCTTGGGCACGCTGTAATCGGCCAACACGCCCACGGCAACGCACATCACACCAATGGCAAAGAAGGCGGTGTGCCAGCCCCACAAGTTAGCGAACAACAAACCTGCTGGCACACCAGCCACCGTGGCGACAGAAAACGAGGTCATCACAATGCCTGTGGCCCGACCACGACGTGCGAAGGGCACCACATCGCCAATGATGGTTTGGGTCATGGTGGACAGCACGCCACCAAAAAAGCCTGAGGCAATGCGCGCGGTCATCAACCATGCATAGGTGGGCGCTAAGCCACATGCCACCGTGGTGAGTGCAAACAGCACATACAAGGTGAGCAGCAAACGCTTGCGATCAAAGCGATCGATGAAGGTCGTGGCAAACAAACCAGACAGACCCGCCGAGACGGTGTAGGCCGAGACCAGCAAGCCAAACTCAGCGAAGCTGATGCCAAACAAACTGGTCAGTTGTGGGCCCAGCGGCATCATGATCATGAAGTCGACGATGTGGGTGAATTGAATGCCAGCGAGCGCGAGCAGCAGCAGGAGTTCTCTGCGTTCGGATAAATGTGTGTGCATGGGGTACTGTGGGTGTCGTCAAGGGGGCGAAGTGCCCCCAATCGCGTTCAGGCCTGGTTGGCTTGACGGGCTTTCGCTTTGGCGAGAGCGGCCTCAATGATCGCACGTTTGCGCGCAATCTCTGGTGCGTGTTCAGCTCCCTTGGTCTGTGCGGGGAGATCGGCCAGCTTTTTCAAAGCTTTGGCTTGGAGTCGTTCGTCGTGTTCGGTGGCTTCGCGCTGCAAGCGTGCTGTTCGTGCGTCATAGCGCTGTCGCGCAAGGTCGGCCAATGTTTGTGGCCAAGAGGCCCAACCACTCAAATTGATGTCGATGGGCTCAAGCGAGATGCAATCCACGGGGCAAGCTGGAATGCACAGTTCGCAACCCGTGCAGTAGTTTTCCACCACGGTGTGCATGCGCTTGTTGGCGCCCACGATGGCATCGGTTGGACATACCGCAATGCACAGCGTGCAGCCGATGCACCAAGCCTCATCAATGATGGCAATGGTGCGCGGGCCTTCTAAGCCATTCTCGGGGTTGAGGGGGACGACAGGCTGACCGGTGAGGGCCGCTAAGCGAGCGACGCCCTCGCTGCCGCCGGGTGGACACTGGTTGATGCCTGCCTCGCCTTGTGCGATGGCTTGGGCATAGCGTTGGCAGTCAGGGTAGCCACAGCGCGTGCATTGCGTTTGTGGCAGGGCTTGATTGATTTGCTCGACCCAACTCACTTTTGTGGAGCAGTCGCTTTTTTCGCGGCAGGCTTGGCAGCGACCTTCTTGGCGACAGGTGCAGCTTTCTTCGCGGCAACAGCTGGCTTGGCAGTTTTGCCCGCAGCTTTGTTGTGTTGCAAGATGAAGCTCTTGACGTGTGGGTACACCACCTCACGCCAGCGGCGGCCACTGAAGATGCCGTAGTGACCCGCACCTTTCGCTTCCAGGTGGTGCTGCTCTTTGCGCACGATGCCGCTGCACAGCTTGTGCGCCGCTTCGGTTTGGCCTGAGCCTGAGATGTCGTCCAGTTCACCTTCGACGGTGAGCAAGGCGGTGGTGCGAATGTCTTGTGGGCGAACCAGCTCGAGTTTGCCCTGAGGATTTTTGACTTCCCAAGTGCCGCGCACCAGTTTGAACTCTTGGAAAACCGTGTTGATGGTTTCCAAGTAGTAATCGGCATCCATGTCGAGCACGGCGTTGTACTCGTCGTAAAACTCGCGGTGCGAGTCCACGCTGGAGTTGTCGCCTTTGATGAGGTCTTTGAAGTAGTCGTAATGGCTCTTCAAATGACGATCGGGGTTCATGGCCACAAAGCCGGTGTGCTGCAAGAAGCCGGGGTACACGCGACGGCCTGCACCGGGGAAGTTGTCAGGCACGCGGTAGATGACGTTGTTCTCAAACCAGCTGTAGCTCTTGTTCATCGCCAAGTTGTTCACCGCGGTGGGCGACTTGGTGGCGTCGATGGGGCCGCCCATCATGGTCATGGTGATGGGGGTCTTCTCACCACGGCTGGCCATCAGTGACACAGCAGCCAACACAGGGACTGTGGGCTGGCACACGCTCATGATATGGCAGTTGCCGTATTTGGCTTGCAAGTCACGGATGAACTCTTGCACATAGTTCACGTAGTCGTCCAAGTGGAATTCACCCTCGCTCAGGGGCACCAAGCGGGCATTTTTCCAATCGGTGATGTAGACCTTGTGGTCCTTGAGCATGGTGCGCACGGTGTCGCGCAGCAAGGTGGCGTAGTGACCGGACAAAGGCGCGACGATCAGCACCACGGGCTGTTCTTTCAGTTTGGTTAAGGTGGCTGCATCGTCGGTGAAGCGTTTGAAGCGACGCAACTCACAAAATGGTTTGTCCATTTCGATGCGTTCATGGATGGCAACTTCGGTGCCGTCTACCTCGACCGACTTGATACCAAATTGAGGCTTCTCATAGTCCTTGCCCAAGCGATAAAGCAAGTCGTAACCCGCGGACACGCGCTGTGCCATGGGGTTTTGGGCGATGGGGGAGTTGGTTTGACCGTAAAGTTTGGAGGCAGCTTGCGCAAAGTCAGCGAACGGCTCCATGAGGCTACGTTGTGTTTCGAAGATTTGGTAAAGCATGGTTTTGTCTCAATCAATGTTGCAGTGCAATATAGCAGCAGTGCTTGGGTTGAAAATGGAGTCTTCCCCCCAATTTAATTCTGACAAACATTTGTCCTAGACCTTCATGAACACTGCTACTTCATCCTCACGCATGCCCGTGCTTTTTGTCGGCCACGGCAGCCCCATGAATGTCATTGAAGACAACGTCTATCGACGTGCATGGCAGGACTTGGGCGCTCAGTTTGGTGTGCGCTGGCCCAAGCCCAAACTCATCTTGTGTGTGTCTGCGCATTGGATCACGCAAGGCTGGTGGATGACGGGCATGGCCCAGCCCAAAACCATCCACGACTTTGGCGGCTTTCCGCAGGCGTTGTTCGATCAGCAATACCCAGCCCCCGGCGCACCGGCGTGGGTGGCGCAAACCGCACAGCAATTGCGTCAGCCACACAGCGGCGAGCCCGTGGGCATTGATTTGACACAGTGGGGCTTAGACCACGGCGCTTGGAGCGTCCTCAAACCCATGTTTCCTGCCGCAGAGATTCCGGTGGTGCAGCTGAGCATGGACTACCACCGCCCGCCGGCCGAGCACTACGCGCTGGGTCAGCAACTGCGGGCCTTGCGAGAGCAGGGCGTGCTCATCGTGGCCAGTGGCAACACCGTGCACAACCTGCGCACCATGAACCGTTCGGCTCCTGACCACGAAGCTTATGAGTGGGCGATGGCGTTTGACCAATGGGTAGCCACGCAGATCACCTCGGGGGACTTAGAGGCTTTGGTGGGCTTTCAAACGCAAGGGGAAATCGCCAAGATGTCGCACCCCAGCTATGACCACTTTTTGCCCTTGCTCTACGCCGCAGGCGCCGCAGACGCGGGCGAACCTGTGACGTTTTTCAACGAAGGCTATCAGCTGGCGTCGATTGCCATGCGCTCGGTCATTTGGGGTTAAAAAAAGGGCCTGTGAAGGCCCTTTTTTTTGGCTCGGTGTGCAGTTACATCACTTTCGCAATGGCTTGGCACACGTAGTCAATGTTCTTACTGTTCAAAGCCGCCACGCACATGCGGCCTGTGTCGGTGCCGTAGACGCCAAACTCAGAGCGCAAACGCACCATTTGGTCTTTGCTCAAGCCTGAGTAGCTGAACATGCCGATTTGGGTGGTGATGAAGCTCATGTCTTGCTTCACGCCAGCGGCTTTGAGGCCGTCCACCAGGGTTTGGCGCATGGCCTTGATGCGCACGCGCATCTCACCCAATTCTTTTTCCCACAATGCGCGCAGTTCTGGGTTGTTCAACACTGCCGCCACCACAGCACCGCCGTGGATGGGTGGGTTGGAGTAGTTGGTGCGAATCACGATTTTGAGTTGAGACAACACGCGGCTGCACTCTTCTTTGTCGGCACACAAGACGCTCAAAGCCCCCACGCGCTCGCCGTACAGGCTGAAGCTCTTGGAGAACGAGGTGGACACGAAGAAACACAGGCCAGCGGCCACAAACTTTTGAATCACAGCGCCGTCTTCGGCAATGCCGTGGCCAAAGCCTTGGTAGGCCATGTCCAAGAAGGCGGTGAGGTTTTTGGCTTTGACCACGGCCACCACTTGGTCCCATTGGGCGGGGATGATGTCGTAGCCGGTGGGGTTGTGGCAACACGCGTGCAACACCACGATGGTGCCTGCGGCGGCGGCGTTGAGTGAGGCCAACATGCCTTCAAAGTTCACGCCGCGTTTGTCGGCGTCGTAGTACGCATAGGTGTCCACCTTGAAGCCTGCGTTGGTAAACAGGGCGCGGTGGTTTTCCCAGCTGGGGTCAGAGATCAACACCGTGGCGTTGGGGCTCAGACGTTTTAGGAAGTCCGCGCCAATTTTCAAGCCGCCGGTGCCGCCAATGCCTTGCACCGTGGCCACGCGGCCTGAGGTGACGGCTTCAGAGTCGGCGCCAAAGACCAAGCCTTTGACCGCGCTGTCATACGCCACGATGCCGTCGATGGGCAAGTAGCCGCGCGCTGTTGGCGTCGCCATCATGGTTTTTTCTGCGGCTTGCACGCATTGCAACAGGGGCAGTTTGCCGTTGTCGTCGAAGTACACGCCCACGCCGAGGTTGACCTTGTTGGGGTTGGTGTCGGCGTTGTATTGCTCGTTGAGGCCCAAGATGGGGTCGCGGGGTGCCATTTCGACAGCGGTAAACATTGACATCGTCAGTCCTTGATCACGGATAAAGAGAGGGGGTGAGGTAAACAAGCGCAGTCTGCGGTAGGCTTGCGCGTTCGGCCTGAATTTTAAGGGTCAACCCGTATGGTTTTTGAGGCCGTGCGTTTTTTTCGAGCTATACCGTTTGCACCACCATGTCTGACACCGCAGAAACACTTCCTGACGCAATGCCCGCCGCCGAGGCCGCCGCAGCCACAGACGCGCCCCAGGGCGCGATGGTTCGCTATCCCGGCTCGCCGTTTGAGCTGTTTCAGCCTTACCCGCCTGCGGGTGACCAGCCCACGGCCATTGCCCAGCTGGTGGAGGGTGTGAACGACGGCGAGGTGTTTCAAACCCTGCTGGGTGTGACGGGCTCGGGCAAGACCTTCACCATGGCCAATGTGATTGCCCAGTTGGGGCGACCCGCCATCATCTTTGCGCCCAACAAAACCTTGGCCGCACAGCTTTACAGCGAGTTTCGTGAGTTTTTCCCCAACAACGCGGTGGAGTATTTCGTCAGCTACTACGACTACTACCAGCCCGAGGCCTATGTGCCCCAGCGTGATTTGTTCATTGAGAAAGACAGTGCGATCAACGAGCACATCGAACAAATGCGCCTGAGTTGCACCAAAAGCATCTTGGAGCGCCGTGATGTGATCGTGGTCGCCACGGTCTCTGCCATCTACGGCATTGGCGAGCCCGAGAGCTACCACCAGATGATCATGACGCTGCGCGCTGGTGACAAGGTGGGCCAGCGCGACGCCATTGCCCAACTCGTGCGCATGCAGTACGAGCGCAATGACCAAGATTTTTCACGCGGCAAATTTCGCGTGCGCGGCGACACGATTGATGTGTTCCCCGCCGAACACTCCGAGTTGGCGATTCGCATTGAGTTGTTCGACGATGAGATAGAAAGCCTGCAACTGTTTGACCCACTGACGGGCCGCATTCGCCAAAAAATTCCACGCTTCACCATTTACCCCTCCAGCCACTACGTCACGCCGCGTGACCGCGTGTTGGCGGCGGTCGAGACCATCAAGGTGGAGTTGGCCGATCGCTTGAAAGAGCTGGTCGGCATGAACAAGCTGGTGGAAGCCCAACGCCTCGAGCAGCGCACGCGCTTTGATCTAGAGATGCTCAGCGAAGTGGGGCACTGCAAAGGCATTGAGAACTACACCCGCCATTTGTCGGGTGCGCCGCCCGGTGCGCCGCCCAGCACCTTGACCGACTACATGCCCAAAGATGCGGTGATGTTTTTGGACGAAAGCCACGTCATGATTGGCCAACTCGGCGGCATGTACAACGGTGACCGTGCGCGCAAAACCACGCTGGTCGAATACGGGTTTCGTTTGCCCAGCGCCTTGGATAACCGCCCACTCAAACTTGAAGAGTTTGAAAAACGCATGCGCCAAGTGGTGTTTGTGTCGGCCACGCCTGCTGACTACGAAAAGACCCACGCCAGCAAAGTGGTGGAGCAGTTGGTGCGTCCCACCGGCTTGGTCGACCCCTTGGTCGAGGTGCGTCCCGCCACCCACCAAGTTGACGATGTGCTGCAAGAAATCCGCATCCGTGTGGAGCTCAACGAGCGTGTGCTCATCACCACGCTCACCAAACGCATGGCCGAGCAGTTGACCGATTACCTCACCGACAACGGCGTGAAAGTGCGCTACATCCATAGCGACGTGGACACCGTGGAGCGCGTGGAAATCTTGCGCGATTTGCGCTTGGGCACCTTCGATGTGTTGGTGGGCATCAACTTGCTGCGCGAAGGCATTGACTTGCCCGAGGTCTCGCTGGTGGCGATTTTGGATGCTGACAAAGAAGGCTTCTTGCGTTCTGAACGCAGCCTGATTCAAACCATTGGCCGTGCCGCGCGAAACCTGAGTGGCAAGGCCATTCTGTACGCCGACCGCATGACCGAGTCGATGAAAAAAGCGATTGGCGAAACCGAGCGCCGCCGCACCAAGCAAATCGCGCACAACTTAGAGATGGGTATCACACCACGCGGCGTGTTCAAGCAAGTGCGTGATTTGATCGATGGCGTTTACAGCGAGAAGGCCGGCAAAGAAGCCCAAGAACGCGAAATTCAACGCGCCGCCATTGAAGACATGAGCGAACGCGACGTGGCCAAAGAAATCAAACGCCTAGAAAAGCTGATGATGGAACACGCCCGCAACCTCGAGTTTGAAAACGCCGCCCGTGTGCGTGATCAACTGGCCACCTTGCGTGAGCAGGCCTTTGGCGGAGCAGGGCACGACAACGTGGCGGTGCTGGCGCAAAGGCCCTGAGTCCGAAGGGCTTTGCGACGGAGTACCCGAGCAATTTCGTGGGGATTGGGCTATACTTGACCTAATTAGTCGACAAAGCCCAACCACTAAGGAGCTTGCCATGCGTCTCACCACCAAAGGCCGTTTTGCGGTCACTGCCATGATTGATTTGGCCCTGCGTCAAAACAGCGGCCCTGTCACTTTGGCGGCCATCAGCCAGCGCCAACAAATTTCCTTGTCTTACCTCGAACAGCTGTTCGGCAAGCTGCGTCGTCACGACTTGGTGGAGTCCACCCGTGGACCCGGCGGCGGTTACTCACTCGGTCGCAAAGCCGCAGACATCACCGTGGCTGACATCATCGTGTCCGTGGATGAACCCATCGACGCCACCCACTGCGGTGGCAAGGAAAACTGTTTGGGTGAAACCGGCCGTTGCATGACGCACGAGCTGTGGGCCTCACTCAACCAGCGCATGGTCGAGTTCTTGGACTCAGTCACCTTGCAAAAACTGGTGGATGAGCAAATCGCCAAAGGCGTGGAAATTGAAAACAAGCCTGCTATCAAGCGCGCCATCTCCGCCATGCCTGTGGTCAAGCCCATTCGCGTGAATGCCCCTAATTCCGTGTTCGCCCTCGGCAACACACTTGCTAAATCTTGATGGACCCATCATGGACATGACCCCACATTTCCCTATTTACCTCGACTACGGTGCGACGAACCCATGCGATCCACGTGTGGTGGACGCCATGATTCCTTGGTTGCGCGAGCACTTTGGTAACCCCGCATCACGCAGCCATGCCTGGGGCTGGGAGGCCGAAGCCGCCGTTGAAAAAGCGCGTGAAGACGTGGCGGCACTCATTGGCGCTGACCCCCGCGAAATCGTGTGGACCTCGGGCGCGACCGAGTCCAACAACCTCGCCATCAAGGGCGCGGCGCATTTCTACAAGTCCAAAGGCAAGCACCTCATCACGGTGAAGACCGAGCACAAAGCCGTGCTCGACACCATGCGTGAGTTGGAGCGCCAAGGCTTTGAAGTGACTTACCTCGACGTGCAAGAAGACGGCATGCTGAGCATGGACGCACTCAAAGCGGCCATCCGACCTGACACCATTTTGATCAGCGTGATGTTCGTGAACAACGAAATTGGTGTGATCCAAGACATTGCTGGCATTGGCGCCATGTGCCGCGAAAAAGGCATCATTTTCCACGTGGATGCAGCGCAAGCCACGGGCAAAGTTGAGATTGACTTGACCACCTTGCCCGTTGATTTGATGAGTTTGGCCTCGCACAAAACCTATGGCCCCAAAGGCATTGGCGCTTTGTATGTGCGCCGCAAACCTCGCGTGCGCTTGGAAGCGCAAATGCATGGCGGTGGTCACGAGCGCGGCATGCGCAGTGGCACTTTGCCGACGCACCAATGCGTGGGCATGGGCGAAGCGTTCCGGATTGCCAAAGAAGACATGGCCAAAGACTTGGCCAAAGCCAAAGCTTTGCAACAGCGTTTGCTCGATGGTTTCAAAGACATGGAACAAGTCTTCATCAACGGCAACATGGAGCACCGCGTGCCCCACAACTTGAACATCAGCTTCAACTACGTGGAAGGCGAGTCGCTCATCATGGGCATCAAGGGCTTGGCAGTGTCCTCTGGTTCAGCCTGTACCTCGGCCAGCTTGGAGCCTAGCTATGTATTGCGCGCTTTGGGCCGCAGCGACGAGTTGGCGCACAGCAGCTTGCGCATGACGATTGGTCGCTTCAGCACCGAAGAAGAGATTGACTACGCGATTGAAACCATTCGCCTCAACGTGGCTAAGCTGCGTGACTTGAGCCCCTTGTGGGACATGTACAAAGAAGGCATCGACATCAGCACCATCCAATGGGCTGCGCATTAATTTAGGAGATTCACCATGGCTTATTCTGAAAAAGTGGTTGACCACTATGAAAACCCCCGCAACGTGGGCTCCTTTGACAAAGGTGATGACTCTGTCGGCACCGGCATGGTGGGCGCGCCCGCTTGCGGCGACGTGATGAAGTTGCAAATCAAGGTCAACCCCACCACGGGCGTGATCGAAGATGCGCGTTTCAAAACCTATGGCTGTGGCTCGGCCATCGCTTCCAGCTCACTCGTGACGGAGTGGGTCAAAGGCAAAACCTTGGACGAAGCAGCGGCTTTGAAAAACAGCGAAATCGCGGAAGAGCTGGCGCTGCCGCCTGTGAAAATTCACTGCTCGATCTTGGCCGAAGACGCCATCAAGGCGGCTGTGGATGATTACAAAAAGAAACACGCCACCGCGTAACCCAAGAAGAACACCATGGCCATCACTTTGACTGAAGCCGCGGCACGGCACGTGACCCGCTACCTTGCCAAACGGGGCAAAGGTGTGGGCGTGCGCTTGGGTGTCAAAACCACGGGTTGCTCCGGCTTGGCTTACAAGCTGGAGTACGTGGACGAACAAGAACCGGAAGACGTGATTTTTGAAGACCACGGCGTGAAGGTGTTGATCGACCCTAAGAGCTTGGCCTATATCGACGGCACGCAGCTCGACTTTGTGCGTGAAGGCTTGAACGAAGGCTTTAAGTTTTTGAATCCGAACGAACGTGACCGTTGCGGTTGCGGTGAATCGTTCCGTATCTAAGGCGAGGGGCGACGTGAGCGAACCGGCCCAGCCGTTGTCGGCGCAGCTCGCGGTCAGCGACTTTGAACTCTTTGGCATCCCCGTGCAGTTTGCGCAAGACCGTGCACATCTCGATGCACGTTGGAAAGACTTGCAGCGCGAAGCCCACCCTGACAAATTTGCCTCCCAAGGCACGGCGGCGCAGCGCGTGGCCATGCAGTGGTCCGTGCGCATCAACGAGGCGTATCAACGCCTCAAAGACCCAATGCGCCGTGCCGCTTACTTATGCGAGCTGGGTGGCGCACCGATTCAAGCGGAGAACAACACGGCCATGCCCGCTGCATTTTTGATGCAGCAAATGGAATGGCGCGAAGCCATGGACGACGCCACTGATGTGGCTGCGCTCGAAGCCTTGTTGGAGAATGTGCAACAAGCCCACAAAGCCACTTTGAAGCAGTGCGCAGAGCTCATTGACAACGCACACGACCTGCCCGCAGCCGCGCAGCAGGTGAGGGCGCTGATGTTCATTGAAAAGTTTTTACGCGACATCGAAGCCCGAATCGACTGAGACAATACACACCTATGGCGTTGTTACAAATTTCCGAACCGGGCCAAGCGCCTGACCCCCACCAGCGACGCATCGCGGTGGGCATTGATTTAGGCACCACCCACTCGTTGGTGGCGGCCATGCGCAACGGTGTGGCCGAGTGCTTGCCCGATGCCGAAGGCCATGTCATCTTGCCGTCGGCCGTGCGCTATCTTGAAAACGATGGTCGTCAAATTGGCCGTGCTGCCTTGGCTTCGCAAGCCGAAGACCCACAAAACACCTTGGTGTCCGTCAAGCGCTTCATGGGCCGTGGTGTGGCTGACATTGCCAACCGCGACCAACTCCCTTATGTGTTGGTGAATAAGCCGGGCATGCTGGCCATTCAAACCCGTGCGGGTGAGAAGTCGCCCGTTGAAGTCAGCGCTGAAATTTTGGCCACCTTGCGCTTTCGTGCCGAAGACACGTTCAACGACGATTTGTACGGTGCAGTCATCACCGTGCCTGCTTACTTTGACGACGCGCAACGCCAAGCCACCAAAGATGCCGCACAACTCGCGGGCATCCACGTGTTGCGCCTCATCAACGAGCCCACAGCTGCTGCCATTGCCTACGGTTTGGATCAAGCCAGCGAAGGCGTCTATGCCGTGTATGACTTGGGCGGTGGCACCTTTGATATCTCTGTGCTGCGTTTGACACGCGGCGTGTTTGAAGTGTTAGCCACGGGCGGCGATTCCGCTTTGGGCGGCGATGATTACGACCGCACTTTGGTGGCATGGGTGCAATCACAAACCGGCTGCGTCATTGCCACACCGGCCGATAAATCCAATGTGTTGGTGGCTGCGCGTGCTTGCAAAGAAGCGTTGTCTGCGGCTGACACGGCCAAGTTTGAAGCCGCTTTGTCGAGTGGCACACTGAGCCACACCGTGACACGCGCAGAGTTTGAAGCCGCCACGGCTGCGTTAACCCAGCGCACTTTGTCTGCTGTGCGCAAAGCCTTGCGCGATGCCAAGCTCGGTAAAGACGACATTCAGGGCGTGGTCATGGTGGGCGGCTCCACCCGCATGCCGCAAGTGCAACAAGCCGTGGCCGACTTGCTGGGCTGCGCCCCGTTGAACAACCTCAACCCAGACGAAGTGGTGGCGCTCGGCGCTGCCATTCAAGCTAACCAACTCGCGGGTAACAACCCCGATGGCGAGTTGCTCTTGCTTGACGTGATTCCGCTGTCGCTGGGCATTGAAACCATGGGCGGTTTGGTGGAACGCATCGTGCCGCGCAATCAAACCATTCCCACCGCGATGGCGCAAGACTTCACCACCTACCAAGACGGCCAAACCGCTTTGGCCTTGCACGTGGTGCAAGGTGAGCGTGACATGGTGGCCGACTGCCGTAGCTTGGCGCGTTTCGAGCTACGCGGCATTCCACCCATGGCCGCGGGCGCTGCCCGCATTCGCGTGACCTTCACCGTGGATGCCGATGGCATGGTGAGCGTGGGCGCTTTAGAGCAAATCAGTGGCGTGACCGCCCACATCACCGTCAAGCCGTCGTACGGTTTGTCAGATGACCAAATTGCCGCCATGCTGCAAGACAGCTTCAAGACCGCAGAGCAAGACATCAAAGCGCGCGCTTTGGTGGAAGCGCGTGTGGATGCCGACCGCATGTGGCTGGCCACGCAAAGCGCCCTGCAAGCCGATGGCGATTTACTGTCTGCCGAAGACCGCGCGCGTATCGACGCTTTGATGGTGGCCACGTTAGACGCTAAAAAGTTAGAAGACGCCGCCGCCATTGATGCCATCACCGAAGCTTTGGCCAAAGGCACAGAAGCCTTCGCCGCGCAACGCATGAACCGAGGCATTCAACATGCTTTGGCCGGACAAAACATCGAGAACATCTAAATGCCCATCATCAAAATTTTGCCCCATGCCGAACTCTGTCCACGAGGCGCAGAGCTGCAAGCTGCTGTGGGAAGCAGCATCTGTGAAGTGCTGTTGGAGAACCACATCAACATTGAGCACGCCTGCGACATGAGTTGTGCGTGCACGACCTGTCACATCATCGTGCGCGAAGGTTTCAATTCTTTGAATGAAGCGGACGAAAACGAAGACGATTTGTTAGACCGTGCGTGGGGCTTAGAACCTCATTCACGTCTGAGTTGCCAAGCCATCGTGGCGCAGCAAAGCTTGGTGGTGGAAATTCCAAAGTACACCATCAACCATGCCAAAGAAAACCACTGACCATGCGCCAGATTTTTTTAGACACAGAAACCACAGGCTTATCGGCTGACAACGGTGACCGCGTCATCGAGATTGGTTGCGTTGAGTTGCTGCACCGCAAACTCACAGGCAATAACTTGCATTTTTACTTGAACCCCGAGCGTGACAGCCATGAAGATGCCTTGCGCGTTCACGGCATCACCAATGAGTTTTTGAAAGACAAGCCCAAGTTCGCTGAAGTCGTTGACCAGTTCTTGGAATATGTGGCGGGCGCTGAAATCATCATTCACAACGCCCCGTTTGACGTTGGCTTTTTGAACAAAGAGCTGGAGTTGCAAGGGCGCAAGCCTTTCACCAGCTATGTGGATGGCATCACCGACACCTTGGTGATGGCCAAAGAAATGTTCCCGGGCAAACGCAATTCGCTGGACTCTTTGTGCGACAGATTGGAAGTTGACAACTCAGGTCGTACCTTGCACGGTGCGCTGTTGGACGCCGAACTACTGGCCGATGTCTACATCAACATGACGCGTGGTCAAGACGCCCTGTTGATGGAGGTGGAGAGCAACAGTGACGAACAAACTCGCACGACCGAGCACGTGGATCTCAGCAGCTTTCAGTTGCCGGTCATCTCTGCTTCAGAACAAGAAATCTCCCAGCATGCCGATGTGTTGGCGCAATTGGATAAATCGAGTGGTGGCCATACGGTGTGGCGAATTTTTGAAAAATCTGTGGCATAATATCGGTCTTTCCAGCAACTGGAAGACGGCAAAAATGGGCGATTAGCTCAGGGGTAGAGCACCACATTCACACTGTGGGGGTCGCAAGTTCGAAACTTGCATCGCCCACCATTTTTACCGCAATGAAATCAAGCACTTAGAAGCGATTCTTAGTGCTTTTTTACGTCCAAAAGTAGTATAGATAGACCATACTACTCTTCATAGATTTTTCGAAGTCTTTCCTTAGATTTTCGGGCTGTGAACCAACTACAAAGCATTCTCCACGCGCAGCGTTTCAAGCTGTAGTGAGCATCGCACTTTTTGTTGAGTGCTTGAGCATCGGGCCAAATTTCCGTTCAAGAAATTAAACGCTACGTTTGTTTTGATTTGAGTTCAGCTACATCAATTTCTGGTTGATAGCAAATGCTTAGCTGTCCTTCGTAAATCGCTTTTTCAAGTTTTCGAGCAACATCTGCTTGTCTTTTTTTTGCTCTAGATTTGTCAGATGAATACTTTTTCGAGTCCAAAATTTTCTTTCTTTCAACGCAAACGAATGGCGTGCAGATTTCTAAGTGTTGTGACTAATTATTCCGATGAAAATGTCTTTGTATGTTCGGTAGCGCACATACAGGACGCTACTTTGACGATAAAGTTTTGCCTCAAATATAAAGAGAACTAATGAATACAAAAAAATCGCTTTATCAGAATCACATTCTGTCCGTGCTGCCTGAATCTGTTCTGGAAAGTTGGAAGCCAAATTTGGAGCTGATTGACATGCAGTTAGGCTTTGTGCTTTATGAGTCAGATCAAAAGCCCAACTACGTCTACTTCCCAGAAGACAGCATCGTTTCGATGCTTTTTGTTCTCGAAAACGGCGCATCAGCTGAGATAGCCGTTGTAGGGTTTGAGGGAATGGTGGGCATATCTCTGTTTATGGGAGGCGATACGACACCAAGTCGTGCAGTCGTCCAAAGTGCTGGTAAGGCATATCGTCTATGCGCATCATTTACACAAAAAGAGTTTGAGAAATCATTGCCCGTTATGCATGTTTTTTTACGTTTTACGCAGGCACTCATTACACAAATGACGCAAACAGCTGTGTGTAATCGCCATCATTCGCTTGACCAGCAGTTGTGTCGATGGCTGTTGCTAAGTTTGGATAGGTTGAATGGAGCCGATTTAGTAATGACTCAAGAGCTAATTGCCAATATGTTGGGTGTCCGGCGTGAAGGTGTTACAGATGCAGCTGGACAACTGCAAAAAGCTGGATTAATTAGCTACACAAGAGGCCGTATAAAAGTTATCGATAGACCGGCTCTTGAGCTTCGTACCTGCGAATGCTATGGCGTTGTTAAAAAGGAATACGACCGCTTGCTTCCAGATTTAATTGCTGTTTGATGTAAGGTGAATTGTTCGTTGTCGCACAGATGGAAGTTGCTAAATCCAATAGCCTTCACAGCTCATAAGTATGAAGCTGAACATAGTGGAAATTCGCTTTTGTTACCTACACTTTATGAAGCTTCTACACACCT
Source organism: uncultured Burkholderiales bacterium (assembly GCA_903886485.1). Classification (GTDB taxonomy): domain Bacteria; phylum Pseudomonadota; class Gammaproteobacteria; order Burkholderiales; family Burkholderiaceae_C; genus Limnohabitans. The sequence continues at coordinate 321,717 of CAISMH010000012.1, read as the reverse complement.
GATACAACGAAAATGAACCCCAAGTGCAAGAATTGTTAAATGGCCTAATCACGCAGTTGAAGCCAGCAGATCAAGCTCAGATATTGCGTCACGCTAAGTTGATAACACTTAAAGTTGGAGAGGTTCTCTCTAGCGATGTAGCGTCTGACTCACGCATCTACTTTCCCATTAGTGGATCGATTGCCTTATATGTCAGCAAAAACAATCAAGCTAATACCGTAGGGTTGGGCGTTGGCCTAATTGGGTCAGAAGGAGCGGCTGGCTTGCAAACTGCCTTGGGATTTGGTTCTGGCAACTTAAAAATGAAAGTGCAATCATCAGGCGATGCGTATGTTGTAGAAGGTCTGGCCGCGCAAAGGTTAGTGCAACGAAGCAAATCGTTACTGCTGATCTTTTCGCAATATTTGTGGACAGTTTTCGACAAAATTGCGGTACTGGCTTCTCAGCCCTACACAAGTGTCACTAGTGTTCGGCTGGCTAATTGGTTGCTTCTAAGTGCACAGCGATGTGCGCCTGCCCCCTTGTTTCTTACGCATGAACAAATTGCTCAAATGTTGGGGCTACGAAGGGTTAGTGTGTCGATTGCTGCAAACGAAATGAAAAAGAAACGCTATATAAGTTATAGCCGTGGGCACATATCCTTGTTAAATATGCCAGCACTGACAGCACTGGCATTAGGATGAGTTGACCGGCTGAATTAAGGCTTAGCCTTCGTGCTAGTCGTGTCGATTTTTTGTGAAAGCTCCAAGATTTGAATTTGTGTGAGTGCCGTTACTGCGGCTGTTCGATACAGATTTGTCAGGCCAACGACAAATGACAGTAGAGCAATAATGAACGTGACGCTTATCCACAATCCAAAATTTTCGGGTTCGATGATGTGACTTTTGTCCATGGTATTTCCTTTGAGGTTGCGGTTAAAAAACTAAGGTGCTGCTAATTTAGGCAGCAAAATTTGTGAGATGTTGATGATTGCGGGGCCAAGTAGAACCGTCAGTAAGGCGGGGAATACGCAAAAAATCAAAGGCATCAAAATCTTTACTGGGAGTTTGGCTGCTGCTTCTTCAGCGACTAATCGACGCTTAGTACGTAGTGATTCAGAATGCACCTTAAGTGATTCAGCCACACTGGTTCCAAAACGGTCGGCTTGAATCAGCATGGATACCAAAGCATCAATGTCTTCTAATCCAATTCTCAGAGCGAGGTTCCTCAGCGCATCCGATCGAGCAGCACCTGCACGGAGTTCAAGTCCTAGTAAAGAAAATTCTTGCGCGAGTGCCTCACTCTCTATTTGGATTTCTCTACCTACGCGCTCTACAGCTGCATCCAGACCTAATCCAGCCTCTACGCAAACTCGGAGCAAATCAAGGGCATCTGGAAATGAGTGAAATAATTCACTTTGACGGCGCTGAACCAAATGTGAGAGTACAGCGGTAGGCAAGTAGTAGCCAATGGCCGAACTAGTCAGTAAAACTGCAAATAATGTAAGTAAATTGACATCCCAAGATACGACTAGGCTAGCCATTAAAAATAGCAAGGGAAGCGAAAACGTAAGCAGAGTTTTGCTTGCGAAATAGATAGCGACCACATTGGGATTGTTAAGGCCAGCGTTACTGAATCGTATTCGCAGTGGTGACGTTAGCCAAGTCTCAGCATTCATCGCTGCACTAGCCAAGGGCTCGATCCATCGTTTGATAGGTTTGGATAGCGGGGAGGTGATTGCTTGCACTTCAGGGAAAGGCTTGGGTGCAAACAAGGTGCTCATACGTTTGTCCAAGGCCGTGGGAAGCCATTGATTGAGCAGTACATATGTGATGGTGACAGCCAAAATGAAAATGACACCAACAAACAGAATTTTGTAAATGATCAACATGAGTTAAATCCGAATGCGCACCATGCGCCACATCCACCAAATGCCAAAAATCATTAAGCCCATCGAGAATTGCAGCATTCGAATCCCCATTGGAACAGTCCACAAAGTCGAAATGAATTCTGGGTTGATAACGCTTAATACTGCGGCAATTACAAAGGGCAGCAATCCTAAAATCCAAGCAGAAAGGCGACCTTCTGCCGTTAGCACGCGAACAGTTCCAGCAATGCGTTGACGCTCTCGGATTAATGCGGCTAAGGACTTCAGAATTTCTGTTAAGTTGCCACCTGTCTCAAGCTGTATTAGGACGGCTACTACAAAAAATCTCAGATCACTACTCGCAACTCGCAGGGTTAGGTGGTGTAGAGCTGTCTCAGTAGGAATGCCAAAGTTGATTTCGTCAAACGTGGTTTGAAACTCACCACGTATGGGTTGCGTACCTTCAGCTCCCACGATCAGTAGAGCACTTGAAAATGCATGTCCTGCTTGCATAGCGCGCGCCATAAGGTCCAGCGTATCAGGCAACTGGGCCTCGATCTTGAACACACGTTGACGACGTTTATGTTGCAAGAACATGCCGATGAGTAAGACCGGTGCACAACCCAAGATGAAAGCAAGACCAATGCTCACTGCTAATGCAGATAAGCAAGTAATGCTTAGCCAAACTAATAAGCAGCCAATTAAAAATTCACTTACGTTCCACGTTACGCCTGATTGGCTTAAAAATTTATCCAAACTTTCGATGTGTGGTGTACGTTGCAAAAAAGCATTTATTGGTTCTGATCGGCTTAGCAACCGTGTTTTCATCAAGGATTGGTTTTCAATGCTCAAGTCACCTGTAATCACTCGTAGGCGCTGCTTGATCAATGATGCGTTTTGTCCCCAGTAGGTACTCCAAAACCTAAGCATGCCCATGATGAACAAAACAACGGCCAATATGACCAAAGTAAGGAACGATATGAAATTCCAGTTCATTGACTAGTCTCTGTTACGCGCTGGGTCATACAAGTCTTCTCGTAAGTTCACACCACGTGTTCGCAAGCGCTGCTCAAACTTTGGCCGTATCCCGGTTGCGAGAAAACGACCTTGCACAGCACCTGTTGCATCAACACCTGTTTGATCAAATTTGAAGATTTCTTGCATGCTCTCAATATCACCCTCGACTCCAGTGATTTCTTGCAAGCTAGTTATTTTTCGCTTTCCATCTGATAAGCGTGATATTTGAATCACAACAGATAAAGCAGCGCTGATTTGTTGGCGCATGGTGCGGGGGCTTACCTGCATACCTGCCATGCTCATCATGTGTTCTAGGCGAGTAAGAGCATCTCGCGGAGTATTCGCATGGATAGTTGTCATCGAACCTTCATGTCCTGTGTTCATTGCTTGAAGCATGTCAAGAACTTCAGATCCACGAATTTCACCCAAAATGATGCGGTCAGGGCGCATGCGTAAGCTGTTACGAAGTAATGCTCGTTGTGTCACTTCGCCTTTGCCTTCAATGTTTTGTGGTCTGGACTCAAGACGCACTACATGAGGTTGTTGCAGTTGTAATTCAGCAGCATCTTCAATGGTGATGATGCGTTCATTCGATGGGATTGCTCCAGATATCACATTCAGCAATGTGGTCTTGCCGGAGCCTGTACCGCCGGATACAAGTAAATTCACTTTAGCCTTAACCAAGCCGAAAATTAACTCAGCCATCTCCGGCGTAAGAGTTTGAAACTTGACTAAGTCTTCCATCCCATAGGGCACAACCGAAAAGCGCCTGATAGATAAAACTGGCCCGTCGAGTGCTAGTGGCGGAATGATTGCGTTCACCCTAGAACCATCAGGCAATCGTGCATCGACCATAGGGCTTAATTCATCTACACGACGGCCAATACGCGAAACAATTTTGTCGATAATGCGCAACAAATGTGCGTCACTGTCAAATTTAACGTCAGTGGCTTCAAGTCGGCCTCTACGTTCTACGTATACGCGATTGGGTCCATTTACCAAAATATCAGACACAGTGGTATCAGCAAGTAACGGCTCAATCGGACCCAAGCCCAACATTTCGTTTTGAATGCTTTGAACGACTGTGCGTCGTTCTGATTCATTGATCGCAATGCTGTCATCATCAAGCAAGCGCTCTGTCAAGAGCTTAAGTTCAGAGCGCAACTGATCAGAGGACATGCTCTCCATCGTGCGCAAGTCGACCAATCCTAAGATTTTTTTATGAATCTTTGATTTGATGTTCTCAATATGTGAGAAAGCTGATGTGTCCATCAAGATTGGGTGCCCATAAAGCGGTCAATCCAGCTCAACACTCGTTTTGGATGGGTTCCATCAAACCCGTGCGCCATATCCCGTAGAACCTGAACGATAGCGTTATTAGGATTTACTTCGGTAATGGGTACGCCAGTGTTGATAGCTTGTGCCACATCGGCAAAACTACTGCGGATGGTGTGGCTTACTTTTAAGCCCACTGCCTTTTCAATTTGGGCTATGTCGATAGTGCCGTTTTTTTCATAACGGTTCACCACAATACGAATCTTGTTGTCTTCATAACCTAAAGCGCGAAATTTACCCACTAATCGTTTTGCATCACGTACAAAAGGCAGTAGGTTTTCCATCACTAAATAAATGACATCACTCATATCTAAGGCTTTGATAGTGAGTGGGTCAAGAACTCGATCCATATCGAGTACCACCATGTCATAGTTAACTTCTACCAAATCGAGTAAACGCTCAAGCTGTGCTGCACTCATGGTGTAGCTCGCCTCAGGCTCTTCGGGTGCTGAGAGTAAGTCAAAGTTTGGCCCGATGTGCAACATGCTAGCGGTGAGTAACTTTGAGTCCAAGCGGTCTATTTGTCGCGTTAACTCTGTGATATCTGATTGGTTGGGTCCGGGCGAAACGTAGTAGGCCGCATCGCCACATTGCAGGTCAAGGTCTAGAAAAGCTGTTTTTTTACCGAAATCTTTTGCAAGTATGTCTGCAAAGTTTGTAGCTAAAAATGTCGCCCCGCTGCCACCTTTACATGACATAAACGCAATGGTTTTTCCATGTGTTTCAGCTTTAATTGGACTTGCTTTTTTACGAGTTGCAAAGCGGCGCAACGAAGATGTCAAATCACTTGCAGAAGGTTGGGTTAGCAATACTTCGCGAACGCCTGCTTGCATTGCAGCAAGCAGAGTTTCTGCATCACGAGTTTGACTCAACATAAGCACCACAACGTTGGGGTTGGATGCGTTAAAAAGCTCAAGTGTTGCTATGTCTTGGGCTTGAGTTGCAGTCAAACACTCAACGATCAAGATATCTGTATTTAAGTTGCTGAGTAATAGGTTTAATGTGTCATTTGGTGAACGCTGTATGACAAGTGCTTCTTGATAGCCTTCGGCTTCGACGACTAGTCGTAGTGACTCAAGTTGAGTAGCTGTCCATGCAATCAATACGGCCTTCATCTTGCAGCCCCTCCAGTACCGCTGCCAACTCCAATATTGAATACATTGCTAGGAGGCGGTAAGACTTCAAAAGACTTTTGGTAACTATCGATGGACGCTTTTACGGATTGACCATCAGTTTTAGCACTGGTGTTCATGCTCTGAGAAACTTCGGGATTTGCAGTTTGCATATTTACAAATTTACGAACTGATCCGCCAAAGTTTTCATCAATCGCGGAGGGGTAGTTGCTACAAGCATTTAAGCAAATCAACGTGCAGAACATTAAATAATTTAGAGCTCGCATTCTTGGCACCTTCATGGTTGTTTGTTGGCGGCTTTGGGTGCGCCTTCCATGCGGCCTTGCCAATGCAACTCACCGCGTGTGGGTTCAATGAAAGCGTCTGTTGGAAGAGCTACGTTTTTGTTATTTGCTTTTGCCAAATGTGGCGTGACAACGAATACCAATTCGGTCCGCTCAGCCTGGAAGGCACTACTGCGGAACAAGGCACCCAAAACTGGAATTTCACCCAATATGGGAAATGCTTTCACAGCTTCGGTGACGTTGTTTTTGATTAATCCACCAATTGCAAAACTTTCACCATCACGAAGTTGAACAGTCGTAGATGCTCGTCTTGTGGTGATCGAAGGCAGCACGCTAACTTGCCCCGTTGACGTTGTGACTGCCGTTCCTGCTTGGGATAGTTCTGATACTTCGGGTGTAACTCGTAAGTTGATCAATCCATCTTCAAGCACCGTGGGGGTAAATTTGAGACCCACGCCAAATTCACGTTCCTCTAAAACGATTGTGGTTGCGCCCCCGCTACTTGACTGTGGTACGGGAATAAATATCTTCCCACCCGCCAAAAATGAACCTTCTTGTCCGCTAATAGCCGTAATGGTCGGTTCGGCCAATATTTTGACAAGTCCCTTTTTAATTTCGGCATCAAGTTTTATTGAGGTGCTGCTATTACTGGCTGATGCTGTTCCCGCACCTGTTCCCAATAGAGATGACAACAAGCTGTAAGTCGCCCCCCCATTTGTTCGCGAACCACTGAACTCAAACCCTAATTCATCAAGCAATGTTTTTGAAACCTCTGCCACCTTGACCTCGAGCATCACTTGTTGTGAACCATCAAGACGGAGCAAGTTGATGACTTTTTTGCCGCTACTGAATACCTCTGCCAAAGACATTAATCGCTGTAATCGAACTGGATCAGTCACGGAACCGCTTACAACTAATGTGTCGCCAAGTGCATCGACACGTACATTTTTTTCAGATGGAACCAATTCGCTCATCTTGGTGCGGAGAGATTGCACGTCTACTCCCACTGATAAATCTATTACTGTGGTTGTTCCGCTTTTAGTCCATACCATTACGTTTGTGGTACCTGCTTTTTTTCCAAGCACGTAGACCTCTCGCGGGTTGATCAACATCACATCGGCTACCTCAGGGTTTCCTACCGATAAACGGACGGCATTGGCGGGAAGAGTGAAGACGATTGACTTGCCTGAGGCTAGTTGCATCAAGGGAATAGCTTCAAGTGCCCAAGTCTTGGCGCTGAATGTCAGCATGCACATCGAGCAAGCCAATGCGACGCGTTTATAAGAGAGGGCTTGCATGTGTTTATTCCAGGGTTTTGAAGGAGCCACGAATAATTTCGGGTCTGTCGCTGATTCGATTGCTACTCGAGCGTGTGGGTGTTGTTTTATCGACCACTGGTTGTTTGAACAAATCTTCCATGCTCGCTCCTGTTGTATTGATGTGCCCCATATCTACTTGGCTGCGCAGCACCAATGAGAGCGAACCAACGCTACGTGCTAAATCGATTTGTTCAGCTTGTTGCGGGGTTACTTCTAGCGTCACCGCATTAACCAACCTGGGTTTGGTCTCGCTAGTCGAAGCGTCTTGAGCAAGGGCTAGAACCAAGATGCGCTCCAACACAATTTTGGAAATAACTTTGCCCGATTTATCTGTGGCATTCACCATCACATCAACGAAGTTGCCAGGAAGAGCAAATCCTGCAACCCCTACAATTTCATTAACCTTTACTGTTACTGCCCGCGTACCCTCATGCAATAAGGCTGACAATCCGCCTTTTTCACCTAGAGGTGCCAGTTTCGTTGCTAGTACAGGTTCGCCGCGCAATATGGCTGTGTTGATGACACGTTGATAAATCTGTTTTGGCTCAGTGACAGGGTCTTTAAGAGTGCCCGATGCGGGCCAGTCAATAACTTCAAGCATTCCCTCACGTAACTGAGTACCAAACATTAAGTCGCGTGATGCCACCACAACTTTTGTGCTGGCAACCTCAGTGCGTTGCGCAATCCAATGCAGGGCAAGCGCTACGGCTCCTGCCCCAATTGCTAGGGACATGATGATGAGTAATAGAGGTCTTACTTTTTGCACACAACGACCTTTAATTTATTGAAAGCACGTAACTGAACGTGCCTAGTGCAATTGCTAATGCATAGGGCAATCGATGTGGACCTACAACCATGATCCATTGGCGAGGACGACCACCACTAGCAATTTGCATTAAAAAAACGACTAGACCTTGGTGGACTTGATTCAGCATCAGGCGAAGTTGACGGTGATGCATTGCAAGTAAGAAGGCCAAGATTCCACCAATAAGTCCCGTGAATAAGGCTACGGTGAGAATTCCGGGGTAGCCCACAAACGAACCTACTGCCGACAAAAGCTTGACATCGCCTGCACCCAAGATCCGAAGCATGTACAAAGGCAAGAAGACTGCTAAGCCCGCAATGCTTCCCAAAATGGAACTCTGCCAACCGATACCATCTGGTAGAAAAGCAGTCGCCAAGCCTATCAGTCCCCCACCAATTACCAATTGGTTGGGTATGCGATGTGTTTTCACATCCCATCCCACTGCAAGCAGCAACATAAATCCACAGATCATGAGCTGCATAGGAAGTCTTCTTCTACTTAAGTACGTGGAATAGCAGTGAGTTTCGTAACTATCACGTCGAAGACACCTTTTAAGTTGCTTCCAATTAAAGTTACCGAAGCAATGATGACGACTGAAATTAAGCCCGCTAACAATCCATATTCAATTGCAGTAGCACCTTGCTCATCAGATACAAAGTGAAGGATGTGTTTTTTCAACGTGTTCATAGTTACCTTTCAAATTAGCGTGCGAAGTTGCACAACTGGCTGGTTGAATGTATGCGTACGTGATGGCTACGACTTATCGAAATGTCTGGTTTTTGTGCCTGAAGTCGTGTCAGTAGCAATACAAATTCTTATGTGCTGTAGCGCACAGAGTTCTACTCAAATATCTGCCATATTGCTAACTCAAAGGGGGGATATGGTCGAATTCTTTGCACTGACCGAGGGTGACTATGGCCGTATAGAGGTTGTTGAGCATCATCATGATTTGGTAATGCATGCTCACACGCATACCCACTTTGCCTATTGGTTAGGCGGTGGACTAGCTCATGCTCGTGTTGGCCCTGAGGTGGTGCAACTTGGGCCTGACATGGCGTTAGGTGTAAACAGTCGCGCCTCGCATGACTTGCGTTTGAACACACCCGATCGACCTGCGGTGTTTCTTAATTTGTATTTGAACGACCGTTGGCTTGATGCTCAATGTAGTGAATGGGCACATTCGATGGTGCTTCCGCAGTCTGCAATTGGCATAACAGCTGAAGTGCGTGAGGTATCTTCATCGCTACTTGCTCATATGGTTTCACCGTTACGTGAGCCAACTTTATGTCTTGAAGCCGACGTTGCCTCTTTGTTGGCGACAACAATTCGTGCGGCTATGACACCTGCGCAGTTACAAGCGATGCCTCAGCGTCGAAGGATGATTGATTACCGCTTACGTGTAGCAATTTCTCACATGCAGGCAAATTTAGGTAACCCTACTGTGGCGGAAGAGTTAGCTGAGGTAGTGGGTTTGTCAAGAAGTCGATTTTTTGAGTTGTTTCACGACCAATTAGGTACTTCACCGTTGGTATTTTGGAACGCGATGCGAGTCGAAGAGGCCCTTACGCGATTGAATGCGCACGAAGAAGATATGACTTCAATGTCTAAATCATTAGGTTTTTCAACTCCAGGAAACTTTTCTCGATTCTTTCGTGATCATCGCGGCATGACACCAACTGCATATCGTCGAGTGAGTCATGCGTTCTAAGCAATTTGGTGCAACAGCTATTGAATTTGCACTAATTTTTCCGCTGCTTTTTTTAGTTCTAGATGGCGTTATGGAGTTCAGCATAGTTATGTATGACAAAGTCATCCTTACTAATGCAGCACGAGAGGCTGTTAGGGCAGGTGTTGTTCTTCGTACACCTAAGTTAAGCAATGAGGAGATTTCTGCTGTTGCACAGAGTTATTGTGCTAACTACTTACTTTCCTTTGGGGACACTCACACAGCAAACATAACCGTAGACCAAGCGTCAGCCCCAGCTTTTCAAACATCCTTAGGTGTTACTGTCACTTACACATATCGAAGCTTGATGATGTCATCTGTTTTGAGTGCTTTAAACATGCCAATTGTCTTGACGTCTCATGCAACCGGCATGAATGAATAAATCAGAATTGGCTATTGGTATAAGCCGCTTCGTTGACCGCTGGTACCACTACCTCCATACATGTTAGTCATGCTAAAACGTGTATTACCGACTATGCTTACACGTTGTGCCACCACAGAACCGATTGGTATGTCCGTGCCAGTGTTTCCATTGAGAGTGACAATGTTTTTCGGGAAATACAAATTACCAGCCAACGTTGCTCCCGTGTTGCCGACCAAGGTGGCAGGTTGGCTGTTCATAGGGTCTTGCATGATCAACATACCAGCATAAGTGCCTGTGGTTGGAGCGCTGAGGTTCAGGGCGACGTTACCAGCTAGATTTAGACTCTTATAGGGAAATGACGTGGTGTTTCCTGAGTTGTAAAACGTTACGCCGTTACCTAATATGGGTGCAATGTTTCCAGTGAAACTGATCCCCCCGCCGTACAACACATACATGCCTGGGCTAAAGCTAACTGCATAGTTGCCAGAGAGGCTGATTCCACCGCAGTATGTACCAGGTGTAAGGGTCAAACTACCGTTGCCAGATTTATTGTAGTTAGTGAAATTACATCCACTGAATGCGGGCATGGGTAAGCTTACGAACGGATCTGCGGTTATCGCTGCGCCTGTACTGATGGCACTGACATTTACATTGCCAGTGGCGGTATAGCCGCCTACTACTTGAATCGTACGTGCCGTAACGGTTGCATTGCCAGTAATTTGTAATGCCGATGGGCTGTTTGAATTGATGTATATGCCGCAGGTGCTAGCTGTAACTACGCTATTGCCGACCACGCTTAAAGCCGCAGATCCAGTGGTTCCAAGTGTGAGTAAGCAAGGGTTTCCACCTCCGACTGGTCCCGCTATCGCACTAGCCCAAGGATTGGTATTTGTGACTCCAAAGACCCAAGCTAAAAATGCATTTACTGGTTGCGTGAGGGTGACACGTACGTAGTTTGTGTCCGCTGCATAGCTTTGACTACCACCGGGAGGAATGCTGACGGTAACAAGTGTGTTTTCTAATTGATTTGTAAATCCATTTGCAGCTGTTGCAATGTAGGCAAAATCTATTGCAGAACTTATGTCCTGACCGTGTTGTCTCGCATTTGCAGCCAATAGTGCAGCCGAATCCGCAGCTACTTGCATTTGGTTACGTCGTACTAAGACGTAGCCGACATCAACTGCTAATGCCATAAAACCAATCAGCACGGGCAACAAGAGAGCAACTAAGAGTGCTACTGCTCCTCTTTGTTTTTTAATAGTCATTCGTTGTACATCACAGTGGTGGCACTTAGTTTGGGGTATGTTTGAAGCGCTGACAGCAGTCCGCCCACGAATAATCCCTTAAAGCTATAAGACACAGTGACCCTTAAAGGGTTTGGGTAGGTGGAGTCTGCTGATTGAACTACGGTTACCGTGGCAGGGGTGGTTGTGCCAAGTGAAATCAAGCCGTCGATGCAGTAATTACTTGCGATTTCAGCAATTTGTGTATCGTTGAGTTTGGCCGACCTATTCACAATACCTGCGCGAGCTGCAAGATTGACTGTACTAGTGAGTACCGATTGATTGTGCAGAATCAAGCCAAATTCGAGAACGCCATCCAGCATCAATATCAGCAATGGCAGCAGCAGTGCCATCTCAACTGCTGACGCGCCACGTTGTTTACAAACGTTGCGATTAAAGGTGTTTGTTAAGTGGGTGGACATCTTCTATGTGTTTCATGGGGGGGAAGGTGTATTGATCTTCTTTGAAAATTTTTATGCAGGCTTTAACCATACGTGCGTCGTATAAAGTGTCGATTCCCTCTTCAAGCGTGCTAAGTGCCTCATCGATACTGAAGGCTGAACGATAAGGACGCATTCCTACCATTGCGTCCACTGTGTCTGCAACAGCCAAGATGCGAGCGTCGTCACTAATGCTGTCGCCTTTCAAACTATTGGGATAGCCTGAGCCGTCCAGACGTTCGTGGTGCTGCAACACCACCTGAGCTACGGGCCAAGGAAAGTGGATGTGTTTAATCACGTCATATCCGGCTTGCACGTGGTTTCGCAACATTGCAATCTCGAAGGTGTTGAGCTTGGTTGGTTTCATCAAAACTTGTGCTGGGATCGAGAACTTGCCAATGTCGTGCATCAATGCACTGAGGCGAATCCCTTCAATGTTATGGGGTGGCAATCTCAATTCAGTGGCGATAGCTACTGATAAGTTAGCTACACGAGCTTGATGGCCAGCGGTGTATGGGTCTCGCTCTTCAATCATTGCAGACAGTACATCCACAATTTCAGACATGCCTAAGCTAACCAAGTGCTGGTATTCCAGCAGTTGTTTATCTATTTTTTTTCGCTCTGTAATATCGCGGATGTTGCATTGAATAACTTGATCACCATTCACGCCATAGGCATTGCTGACAAACTCAACGTTGATGATGAAGCCGTCTTTGGTCATTAAGGGTAAATCTTCATAACGGATGTAACCCTTGTCTTGCAGAACTGCAAAGGCTTCGAGTGATGATTTCTTATCAATGATTGCCCCAATTTCCCACAACCGTTTACCTACCAATTCTTCTCGTGAGTAGCCCAAGAGATGAGTTAGGAAGGGATTTGCGTCTTCGATTTGTCCGGTCTTGAAATCTAATATCAAGATTCCATCTTGCGCCGTTTCAAACAATCGTCGGTAACGGAGTTCAGATGCGGTTTGCAGTGCAGTAAGAGGAGGTGTCATAAGTTGTTGGCTATATCGCAGGTCATGTGCGTGTCACGTTGAAGGAATGAATCTTTTGCCATAAAACTTTGATTGCGCCCAAGGTGTTTGGCTTGGAGCATTGCTTGGTCTGCTGCATCAACGAGGTCTTCGTCCAAAGTCTCGATAGTTATCGTTCGCGATATATGTCCGATGCTGATGGTTAGTTTTGGTGCGGCATGATTTGCAACGTGAAGCTGAAGAGCTCTCATAGCTTGGAGCATGTCTTGTGCCAGTTTTGCCGCTGCTTTTTCATTCGTGTGCGGTAGCACTGCTACAAATTCCTCGCCACCCCATCGGCAAATAAAGTCCAGTGGTCGTTGGCATATACGTAAGAGAGTATTTGCGACGGCTTGTAACGCAACATCACCGCTTTCATGGCCGTATTGGTCGTTGAAAATTCGGAAATGATCAATGTCTATGAATAGAACAGTGAGCGGCTCTTTTTCTCTCATTGATTCTCTTAGTAAAAGCGGTAGCTGTTCATCTAAGGATCGGCGATTACGAAGTCCCGTAAGGGTGTCGTGCATCGAACTTGTTTGAGCGATGAAAAGCCTTTGAGTCAACCGATAAAGATAGAAAAATATAATAGATACGAAGACTGCTCCTGAGAGTGCATAAGCAAGCAAGAGGCTGTTGTCTTTAAGAAACTCCTGCCTTACTCTACTTTTCGGAATCTCTACTTGACTGGTAAGAGCCAGGAGAGTTGATACAGCGCTTCCTAAATATCTAGTTTCTTCACTAATTTGAGATCTTTGCGTAATGGGTTTTATTGATGAGGACGTATTTGTATTTGTAGTCATGCTATTGAATTGCATGTCGTCCGGAAGAGGAAAGATGAAGGAAGCATCATTACCGGCGTAGAAAGTCATCAAGCGCTCAAAACTTCTACTGTCTGTAGATCTGTTTAAGTCCGCACCAATCGACGAAGCTAGGATTTGCTGAGCCAACACTCCTGAAAATTTTCCTGTTGCGTCATGAATCGGGACCGACATGTGAAAGACCAATTGACGCGTAGTGATTGCTTCAATTAGCGGTCCAACCGTACTGCGTTTGTAAAAGTTGTTTAGTAAATCTTTAAAGAAGTACTGGGCTGACATGTCGATAGGTTGCGATAAATAGCGATCACTAAGTGCATAAACTAGCCCTTTTTCATCCACAAAGAACAACAGCCCAAGTTCAAAGGATTTGCTGTATGCATCATTGGTTCGCGTTGCATTCATCAGTATCAGATGTATGTCTTCGTTACTTCGATTGCCTTTTAGAAATGCGAGTTCGATTTGACTTCGAGTGCTTCGTAAGGTCTTACTTGCACTGAGCAACGCACTTTCTACCAAAAGATTGCTAATGTTTGCATTCCGAATCAAATCAACTTGTGTAGCCTTGAGTCGTATCTCCCAATTTTGATAAAGAGCGAATGCTGTGCCTATTAGGACGACAGCCAACGTAAGTAAATACAAAGCCACAACTGAGTGGCCGAGTCTTTTGTGTTTTTGTTTTGCTGTATCAATCATGCTGATTAAGCTTGATTGTTTGTATATTTTTCTTTTCGGTCTGTTCGCTAGCGCACATACAAACCAAAATTAGTGAATGAAGATGTACAAGTACTTAACTTAGGTCTTTCATATGAAAATTCTTGTTCCAACCGATGGTTCCTCGTGCGCATTACGAGCTGCAAAATACGCAGCTTCTTTACGCCCTAAGGTTTCAGTTACCTTGATTTCTGTGCATGACGACACGGGGCTTAAGCATTTGAAAAAGTTCATTCCCAAAGACTCGGTGTCTGACTATCTGCGTGAACTTAGTGATAAAGACTTGAAGTCTGCGCGAAGTGCTTTGGATAAAGCGGGTGTGCAGCACGACATGATTATCAAAACCGGTCATGTCGCTGAAGAGATCACTAAGGCGGCCAAGTCTGGTAGGTTTGACTTGATCGTTATGGGCGCTAAGGGACGTTCAATAGTTAGCGATATGTTGATTGGTTCAGTCGCTCACCGTGTGTTGACGTTGACGAAAATTCCACTGACATTTATAAAGTAGCAATTTCACTTTGTCCTTCATAAGCTTTGATCCATCAGTGTTGTTACTTGACTTCAAGCTAAAAACTTAACTTCTGGCAATTACATTCTTTGTTGGGAGAGTTATTTAAGAGACGCTATTTCATGTCTTGGTGCGTCAGCGCACATACATCAACTAGTTCTTTGATTAAGCTTGTCTTGGTTAATTTCAATAGCGTTTGTGCTTTTTGAAATTTTAGGCATCAACTTTTTAAAAGGACCACAGTATGAAAGCAGCTTCAGCAACTACACACATCATTTCCAATCGATCTATTGAAATCGCAAACCTGTATCACAAGCAATCGTTGGATTTGATTAACCTTGCATTGACACAGAACAAGCTAGCAATCGAAGCATCACATAAAAGAGCATCTGAACTCTCGGAGATCAAAGACACCAGTAAAGTTCAAAGCTTGGTTACGCAACACATGATGAGTCAAGTCAAAGATTATTTAGGTTTTGCGGTAGATGCGTACAGGTTAGGTTTTGATGCACACATTGAAGTAACTAAGCTTTTTCAGAAACAGATCGAAGATGGATGTTTTCTCACAAATGAAGCTTTGAAGATTCATGAAATTTCATCAAATCCAATTTCATCAATCGCGACGACATTTATGAAAACTGCCCTAGATGCGAGTCACTCGGTGATGGAAAACGCAAAAGCCGCGACTACAAAAGCTGTTTCTTCAGCAAAAACACTATCAAGTCAATCAAAGTAATTTGAAAGTTTGTATGAATAAAAAACCTTCAAATGTCTATGCTTTCAAGACTCATTTTGAGGCAGAGAATGCAGTCCGTCTGCTTGGATTGTCTGGCTTTGATATGCGACATTTGTCGGTAATCGGTATGGGCTTTCACTCAGAGGAACATCCCATTGGGTTCTACACTAAAGGTGATCGAATAAGAGCCTTGGGAAAATTTGGAGCGTTTTGGGGGGCAATTTGGGGGTTGTTATTTGCCCCAGCAGTTTTCGTACTTCCTAGTATTGGTGTGACAGCATTTTCAGGGCCAATTGTTGCGTCATTGGTTAGTGCGTTAGAGGGAGCGGTAGTTTTAGGAGGGTTGTCGGCATTAGGCACCGCAATGCTTGAGTTTGGCGTCAATCATGAACAGGCTATCAAATATGAAACTGCGATCAAGGCGGATCAATTCCTTTTGTTGATACATGGAAGTAGTGATGAGATTGAGCGAGCCTATAACTTGCTTGAAGGCCCTAAAAAGCAACTAGGTTTCAATCAATCTTTGCAAATTATCACTACTTGAGTGGAGCGTTATATGGGTGGGTTGTTTGAATTCAGTACCAGCGTGCATGACATGGGTCTTTAGTTTTGCATGTGTCAATTCAGTACGGCTCGATTCTTGCTGAAAGCTGTCTATCGATATGCAACTGACGTAAAAACGGCAATCCAACTCATGTCAATCAACAACATCGCAGCACAAAGCACCTACGCAACAGGTCTCCTACAAAAGCAACAGAACATGAATAATTTGTTCTCCGCTTTGAAGGCTGGTGATATGGCCTCAGCCCAAAAAGCCTACGTGGCATCAGGGCTGCCCGTGATGGGCAAGAACAACACCAGCCCCTTGGGTCGCTTGTACCAAGCCCTTCGCTCGGAGGATTTAGCGGCAGCTCAAAAAGCAGCTTTGGACATGCAGCCTAAAAACGGCGCTCAAGGCGCTTCAACGGCGAAGGTGCCAAGTTCCAGCACCCCATCAAAAACCACGACACCCGCACAAAAAGCGGCGGCGGCCTTAGCGAGTGCCCATATCAGCGCCCAGGAATCCAGCGTGTTTGCGTTAATGGGTATCGGCAGTAACGTCAACACAGTGGCTTAAGTGTTGAGACCGAGCCTTTGAAGCATTCACCAAAATGCTTCAAAACTCGGTGGATGCTCACCATAAATCCCATTAATCAATCCCAGCCTTAGACTTCGCTGGGCTGTCGGTTCAGCCATAAATTTTTCTCCCCCTCTTGATTTGGGAAGCTTGAGCCTTATTTATGGTTGAGCTTGTGTCGCTTGACCTAGCCGTCACATCAGCACTGCACAATGCAGCACATCTGTGTGATGCAGGTTTTGATTGAAAGGTAGTGAGTCCTATGTTTTCTCGATTGTTTAAATCATGTGTCGCCGTGGTGATGGTGCTGGGTGCTACGTTTGCCTTGGCGCTGCCCACGCCCAAAGATATCGAGGCAGCTGTCGCGGCAGGGCAGTATGCGCAGGCGGAAACCATGTTGCGCGAAGTCTTGCAAGACAAACCGCAAAGTGCCAAAGCGCATTACGAATTGGGCCAAGTGCTGGCCCACGAACACCGCTACAAGGATGCGCAAACTGAGTTGCAAAAAGCCAAAGACATTGACCCGTCCTTGAAGTTCGCGACCAGCCCTGAAAAATTCAATGCAGTCTCTGCCAAAGTCAACGACTTGGCGAATGCGCCTTCATCTTCGGTGGTGATGGAGCCTTCGGTGGCGCCTAGCGCACACGCAGTCAGCCAATCAACGCCAGAAGCGGCGGGAAATAGCGGCAGCTCGACCCTCACGTATGTCTGGTTCGCCATTGCGGGCTTGGTGGTGTTGGGCTTGTGGCTGCGTCGCTCGGCTGCGGCGAATGCCAACAACACGACGTATGCCCCTGCTGCGGGGATGACACCTGCACCCCGAGGCTTTGGCGCTCAATACACGCCCAATGCACCGCAAGGCATGCCCCCAAGCGGTTACGCCCCACAGGGTTACGCCCAGCCCAACAGCGGCGGCTCCACCATGACAGGTGCTGTGGTGGGTGGTTTGGCCGGTGTGGCCGCTGGCTATGCCTTGTCTAAAGCCTTAGAGGGTGAACACCACACCTCATCTGTACCCAGCGCAACACCTGTGGCCGACAACGGTGGGTACGTACCCTTTGATACGCCCGCACAACCTGACTTGGGATCTTTTGATGCAGGGTCTGGCAGCGGTTGGGACAGTGCCGACTCCGGTGGCGGCAGCGACGACAGCTGGTAAGTCCAACCCAGCGGTGGTGGCTAGCTGTTGGCCATCAACGCTTGTGACACCACTTCCTCTGTCAGTTGCAAGGTCGCTTTGTGTGTGGCCGTCATGGGGCGGCGTGCGGACCACACCAGCATCAACTGGCTCATCAGTTTGGGCTTTTCGACGCGATGCGTCGTGAAGTCTTTGGGTTTCGCAAAGTTGCGCAGGGTGTAGGCGGGTAGTACCGCGTAACCTAGGCCTTCCTTGACCAACTCAAGAATGGCGTTCAAACCGTCAATCTCCAACGCAATATTCGGTTTGCAGTTGATGCGCAGCATCTCCGTGTCAATCAACAGGCGAAATGCATTGGGGCGACTGGGCACGATGAGGGGCAGCTTGGCCAAGTCAGCCAGTGGCACCACCTCTTTCAGTGGCTTGTCGCCGTTCAAAGGCTGGCTCTTTTTGCCCGCAATCAAGATCAAGGTCTCCTCATGCAGCAACTTCATCTCTAAATCGGGTGAGGGCGGTGGGTTGTACAGAACAACCATGTCAAGACGGCCTGCGCGCAAACTCTCAACCATCAGCACAGAGAAGCCTTCAGTCAACGACAGCTGCGCATGTGGCAACGTCTGACGAAATGACATCGTCAGAGGCACGGTCACCAACTTGGACAGGCTAGGCGGCAAACCGATGGATACGCGTCCTGCCAGTGCACCACGCACCGACCCCAGTGCTTCTTGCGCCACTGCCACTTGGTGCAAGATTCCGCGCCCATGCTCAAGCATCAGCAACCCAGCTTCAGTCACCGTCACGCCACGCCCATTGCGCATCAGCAAGTTTTGATGCAAGCCCACCTCCAGTTGCCGCACGTGACGGCTCAACAGGGGCTGAGGCATGTTCAGGGCTTGAGCTGCTTTGGTGAAGCTGCCCAACTCAGCCACACGTACAAAAGACTCGATTTGTTTGAGTTCCATACAATCCTCGAAATTGAATAACCAATTGTCTGTTATTTAAAAACGTTATAGCAGTTAGTTTGCCGTGTGAGGCCCAATTCTGGGGTAAATCTCTAGAATCTGGCGCTATGCAAACTCCTACCCCTCCTGTCGTTTTGCGTGGCATTTCCTCCATGGCCACCAAGTCTTTGCTGGCTGATTTGGCGCAGGCCTACCTTGCCCAAACGGGTGTGTCTGTGCAGATTGAATCGGTGGGCGGTGTCGATGCCGCCAAGCGCGTGCAAGCGGGTGAAGCCTTCGATATGGTGTTGCTGGCCTCAGATGCGATTGAGCGTTTGATCGCTTCCGGTCATGTGCAGCAAGGCACACGTCACGATTGGGTGCGCTCTCCCGTGGCGGTGGCCGTCCAAGCGGGGGCGCCGCGTCCCGACTTGAGTCACGAGGCCGCGGTCAAAGCGGCTGTGATGGCCAGCCCCACACTCAGCTACTCCACAGGTCCGAGTGGTGTGTATCTCGACCAGTTGTTTGAGCGATGGGGCATTGCGGACCAAGTCAAAGCCCGCATCGTGGTTCCGCCCCCCGGCACACCTGTCGGCGCTTTGGTGGCCAAGGGGCAAGCGGCGTTAGGCTTTCAACAACTGAGCGAACTCATCGCGCAGCCCGGCATTGACGTGTTGGGCACTTTGCCTGCCGATGTCGCTTTCATCACCACCTTCTCAGCAGGCATTCCCAGCACCATCAGTCTTGATGCGGTGCGTGTGGCCGCGGTGCAATCGTTTTTGCAGTTCTTGACCAGCGCAGGCGTCGAAGACCTCAAGCGCAAGCAAGGCATGAACTGGCTCTGATTTTTTTCTCACCTCCAACTTGAATCTGAAGGTTATTTATGTCACTCATCATCGACGTCCACGGTCACTACACCACAGCGCCTAAGGCCTTGGAAGAATGGCGCAACCGACAAATCGCAGGCATCCAAGACCCCGCATCAATGCCGAAAGTGTCTGATCTCAAAATCAGTGACGATGAATTGCGCGAAACCATCGAGACCAACCAGCTCGCCAAGATGAAAGAGCGTGGCTCTGACATCACCATCTTCAGCCCACGTGCCAGTTTCATGGCCCACCACATTGGTGACTTCCAAGTCTCATCCACTTGGGCCGCCATTTGTAATGAGCTGTGCTTCCGTGTGTCTGAGTTGTTCCCCAACAACTTCGTGCCTGCGGCCATGTTGCCCCAGTCGCCCGGAGTCGATCCCGCGACATGCATTCCTGAACTGGTCAAGTGCGTGGAGCAATACGGCAATGTGGGCATCAACCTCAATCCCGATCCATCCGGCGGTCACTGGACATCCCCCCCTCTGAGCGACAAGTCGTGGTACCCCATCTACGAAAAGATGGTGGAGTACGACATCCCCGCCATGATTCACGTGTCCACCAGTTGCAATGCATGCTTCCACACCACTGGCGCGCATTACTTGAACGCAGACACCACGGCCTTCATGCAGTGTTTGACCTCTGACTTGTTCAAAGACTTCCCCACCTTGAAGTTCTTGATCCCGCACGGCGGTGGCGCGGTGCCTTACCACTGGGGACGCTTCCGCGGTTTGGCGCAAGAGTTGAAAAAGCCTTTGCTCACCGAACATTTGCTGAACAACATTTACTTCGACACCTGCGTGTACCACCAGCCCGGCATCGATTTGCTGACCAAAGTCATTCCGGTCAAGAACATCATGTTCGCCTCCGAAATGATTGGTGCGGTGCGCGGCATCGATCCAGAAACAGGTCATTACTACGATGACACCAAGCGTTACATCGAGTCCACTTTGAACCTCAATGCAGACGAGCGCCATCAGGTGTACGAGGGCAACGCACGTCGCGTGTTCTCACGCTTGGACACCAAGCTCAAATCGCAAGGCCGTTAATCCATTTTCAGGAGATTTCTTATGTACGAACTCGGCGTTGTTTACCGCAACATCACACGCGCAGATCGCGCAGCCGCGGATGGCTTGGCCGCTTTGGGCTCGGCCACCGTTCACGAAGCCATGGGCCGTGTGGGCTTGCTCAAGCCTTATATGCGTCCCATCTACCCAGGCGCACAAGTGTCGGGCACTGCCGTGACCGTGCTGCTGCACCCTGGCGACAACTGGATGATGCATGTCGCCGCAGAGCAAATTCAACCCGGCGATATTGTGGTGGCCGCCATCACCGCCGAATGTACCGACGGCTACTTTGGTGATTTGTTGGCCACCTCGTTCCAAGCCCGTGGCGCACGCGCCCTCATCATCGACGCCGGTGTGCGTGATGTGAAAGAGCTGCACAAGATGAACTTCCCCGTGTGGAGCAAAGCCATCAGTAGCAAGGGCACCATCAAGGCCACCATCGGCTCCGTCAACATTCCCGTGGTGTGTGCAGGCATGCTGGTCACCCCCGGTGACGTCATCGTGGCCGACGACGACGGCGTGGTGTGCGTGCCTGCCGCGCGTGCGGCCGAAACTTTGGCGGCGGCGCAAAAACGCGAGAGCTTTGAAGGCGAGAAGCGCGCCAAGTTAGCCTCAGGCGTGTTGGGTCTCGACATGTACAAGATGCGTGAGCCCTTGGCCGCGGCTGGCTTGAAGTACATCGATTGATTTCAAAGCATCGCCAACTTGTTTACGACATCTCCCTCAAAGCGTCCATTGCTTGCAGTTGTTGTGTTGGGTGCTCTGGTGCTGTGCAGCACTTCGCTGCAAGCTCAAGACTTCCCGACTAAACCTGTGCGCATCCTCACGCCGTTCCCTGTGGGCAGCGGCCCTGAGGGGGTGCTGCGCTTGGTGGCTGACAAGTTGTCACGCACCTGGGGTAAGCCAGTGGTGGTCGAGAACAAGCCCGGTGGCAATGGCTTTATTGCCATTGACACTTTCAAGCGCGGTGCGAATGATGGCCATGATTTGATCCAGCTCGACAGCGTGCATTTGTCCGCGTACCCGCATCTGTTTAAGAAGTTACCGTATGACCCCAAGGCTGATTTCGAACCCTTGGCGCCTTTGTTCAAAACCTACTTTTTTGTCACGGTATCGACCGACAGCAAATACAAAAAAGTGGCAGACCTGATTGCCGATGCCAAAGCGCATCCGGGTCGTTTGAACTACGGTTCTTGGTCTGTCGGTAACCCTGTGCACTTGGGCTCTGCGTTGTTCGAGTCGGTCACGGGCACGGACATGCAGCACGTGATTTACAAAGAAACCAGCATGCTCTACAGCGGCGTTGCCAATGGCGAGCTCTCGTTTGCTTTGGGCTCTAACGCGACGGCGGGCGCCATGTATCGCGCAGGCAAACTGCAATACTTGGCGGTGGCTGCACCCAAACGCGTGAGCGCATTTCCTCATGTGCCCACCGTCGGTGAGTCAGGCGGCTCCGCAGGTTTTGAAGTGAGCGGTTGGACCACGATTGCGGCGCCGCGCGGATTGCCCAAAACCGTGACCGACAAAATTCAGCGTGACATTGAAAGGGCGTTGACTGAGCCTGATGTGCGCGATAAGTTTGCTTCGTTTGCGTACGAGCCCTTCACGCTGAACCGTGATCAGTTGAATGCCTACATACAAGCAGAGTCGACGCGGTTTGGCAGCATCATCAAAAAAGCACAAGTGTCTTTGGATTAAGAGTTAGGACGCACATCATGTTGAAACGTTGGAGTCTGATTCTGTGGGTGTCATGTGTGGCGACTTGCGCGCTTGCACAAAGCTATCCCACCAAGCCCATCAAGGTGGTGGTGGGATACGCCGCAGGTGGTGCGGTGGACGTGGTGGCACGCACCGTGGGTCAAAGCTTATCGGCCAGCATGGGCCAAGCTGTGATCGTGGACAACAAACCCGGCGCAGGCACCAACATCGCGGTCAAGTCCGTCATCACCGCCGAACCCGATGGCTACACCTTGATGATGGCCGCCAATGCTTTGGCTGCCAACATGTCGCTCTACCAACCCGCGCCCTTTGATGTGGAGCGTGACTTGGTCGCCGTCTCGCTCATTGGCCGTGTGCCTGTCGTCATCGCGGCCAATGCCGCAGCGCCTTACACCAACATCAAACAATTGATCGAGGCGGCCAAAGGCAAGCCCAACAGCATTGCATTCGGATCACCGGGCAACGGCTCCACGCCACACATGGCGGTGGAGTTATTTGCACGTGCGGCGGGCATTGACTTACAACACATCCCCTACCGTGGCGGCTCGCCAGCCATCACCGATGTGATGGGGGGGCAATTGCCTTTGGTGGCGGTGAATGCCTTGGAAGTGTTGCCACATGTCAAGAGCGGCAAGCTCAAAGTGTTGGCTGTCCTCAGTCCCAATCGCAGCGCGATCTTTCCGGAAGCGCCCACCATCGCCGAGTCGGGCTTTCCTGGTTTCGAAGCCTCGGTTTGGTATGGCTTGGTCGCCCCCGCGGCGACCCCCAAACCCATTGTGAACAAGCTCCACGCTGAAGTGCAAAAAGCTTTGCAGACCCAAGACGTGCGCGAACGCATGCACGCCGTCGGTGGCGAAGTGGTGCTGGGCAGCGCCGAGATGTTTACCAACTTACTTCGCGCCGAACGCCAACGCTACGCCAAGCTGGTGCGCGAAGCACATATTCAACCCGATTGAAAACACAGAGGAAAGACGATATGGAATTTCAGAAAACCCCCGGCTGGTTGGACTGGTACAGCGGCCCCAGCAAGCCCAAATTCAAATTGCCTGCAGGTGCCGTCGATGCCCACTGCCACGTGTTTGGTCCCGGCCACGAGTTCCCTTACGCACCTGAGCGCAAATACACACCGTGTGATGCCTCCAAGGCACAGTTGTATGCCTTGCGCGACCACTTGGGTTTTGCCCGTAATGTGGTGGTGCAAGCCACCTGCCACGGCGCAGACAACCGCGCCATGGTCGATGCCTTGGTCAGCTCCGGTGGCAAAGCGCGTGGCGTGGCCACGGTCAAACGCAGCGTGACCGAAGACGAACTGCAAGCCATGCACGACGCAGGCGTGCGCGGTGTGCGTTTCAACTTCGTCAAGCGCTTAGTGGACTTCACGCCCAAAGATGAGCTGCTGGAAATTGCCAAGCGCGTTCAGATGTACGGCTGGCATGTGGTGATTTACTTTGAAGCCGTGGACTTGCCCGAGTTGTGGGACTTCTTCACGGCCTTGCCCACCAACGTGGTGGTCGACCACATGGGCCGCCCCGATGTGACCCAGCCTGTTGATGGTCCTGAGTTTGAGTTATTCGTGAAGTTCATGCGCGAACACAAAAACGTGTGGAGCAAAGTCACATGTCCCGAGCGCTTGTCTGTGGCTGGCCCCAAGGCGCTGAACGGCGAGCAAAACGCTTACCAAGACGTGATCCCATTTGCCAAGCGCATCGTGGACGAGTTTCCAGACCGCGTGATTTGGGGCACCGATTGGCCCCATCCCAACCTCAAAGACCACATGCCCGATGACGGCTTGCTGGTGGACTTCATCCCGCATATCGCGACGACCCCAGAGTTGCAAAAGAAACTCTTGGTGGACAACCCCATGCGCCTGTATTGGCCAGAGGAGACTTTTTAATGGCACTCGACAAACCCTACACCGACGTCCCCGGCACCATCATTTTTGATGCCGAGCAATCGCGCAAAGGCTACTGGCTCAACCAGTTCTGCATGTCGCTCATGAAAGCGGAAAACCGCACACGCTTCAAAGCCAACGAGCGTGCCTATCTCGACGAGTGGGCCATGACCGAAGAACAAAAGCAGGCCGTTTTAGCCCGCGATTTGAACTGGTGCATGCGCACTGGTGGCAATATTTACTTTCTCGCCAAAATCGGTGCCACCGATGGCTTGAGCTTCCAGCAAATGGCAGGGTCCATGACCGGCATGAGCGAAGAGGAATACCGCAACATGATGTTGCACGGTGGCCGTTCCGTCGAAGGCAACCGCTACATCGGTGAAAACGGTGATGCACAAGCCCACAACCAACCCCAAGGCGCGGCGGGTGCCGCAGGAAAGAAAGCATAACCATGGCCAAAATTACCGCCTCCGCTTACACCTCCCACGTCCCCGCCATTGGCGCGGCGTTGGACCTCGGCAAAACTCAAGAAGACTATTGGAAACCCGTGTTCGCGGGCTACGAATTCTCCAAGCAATGGATGAAAGACAACAAACCCGATGTCATCTTCTTGGTCTACAACGACCACGCCACCGCCTTCAGTTCAGACATCATTCCGACCTTTGCGATTGGCACCGCAGCCGAATACACGCCCGCGGATGAAGGCTACGGCGCTCGCCCTGTGCCCGTGGTGAAGGGACATCCGGAACTCGCCTCGCACATTGCACAGTCAGTCATTCAACAAGACTTCGACTTGACCATCGTCAACAAGATGGACGTGGACCATGGGTTGACCGTGCCCCTGTCTTTGATGTGTGGCGCCCAAGACCCGATCAATGGTGCTTGGCCTTGCCCCGTCATTCCGTTCGCGGTCAACGTGGTGCAGTACCCTGTGCCCAGCGGTCAGCGCTGCTTCAACCTCGGCCAAGCCATTCGCAAAGCGATTGAGAGCTACGACGAAGACATCAACGTGCACATCTGGGGCACAGGCGGTATGAGCCATCAATTGCAAGGTGCGCGTGCGGGTCTCATCAACCGTGAGTGGGATAACAACTGGCTCGACCTGATGATCAACGACCCCGTCGCTTGCGCCCAAGTGCCGCACATCGACTATGTGCGCGAAGCGGGCAGCGAAGGCATTGAGTTGGTGATGTGGCTCATCGCACGCGGTGCGATGTCTGACATTCAAGACGGCAAAGCCACCGGCCCCAAGCCCAAATTGAAGCACCGTTTCTACCATGTGCCCGCATCGAACACCGCTGTGGGCCACGCGATCTTAGAGAACGCATAAACCATCAAGAGGAAAATGAAATGAGCAAAACCATCAAAGTCGCCTTGGCAGGCGCGGGTGCCTTTGGCATCAAACACTTGGACGGCATCAAGAACATCGACGGCGTCGAAGTCGTGTCCTTGATCAGTCGTGATTTGGAAAAGACCCGCGAAGTCGCAGGCAAGTACGGCATCCAACACGTCACCACCGACTTGGCTGACAGCTTGGCCTTGCCTGAGGTCGATGCCGTCATTTTGTGTACGCCCACGCAAATGCACGCCGCACAAAGCTTGGCTTGCTTGAAGGCTGGTAAGCACGTGCAAGTTGAAATCCCGTTGGCTGACAGCTGGAAGGATGCCGACGAAGTGGTGCGCGTGGCCAAAGAAAAAGGCTTGGTGGCGATGTGCGGTCACACCCGTCGCTTCAACCCCAGCCACCAGTGGGTGCACCACAAAATCAAAGCGGGCGAATTCAACATCCAACAAATGGATGTGCAAACCTACTTCTTCCGTCGCACCAACATGAACGCGCTTGGCCAAGCCCGCAGCTGGACCGACCACTTGCTGTGGCACCATGCCGCGCACACCGTGGACTTGTTTGCTTACCAAGCAGGTAGCCCCATCGTCAAAGCCAATGCGGTGCAAGGGCCCATCCATCCCACACTGGGCATCGCGATGGACATGAGCATTCAGCTTCAAGCAGCCAATGGTGCGATCTGCACGCTGTCGCTGAGCTTCAACAACGACGGTCCTTTGGGCACGTACTTCCGCTACATCGGCGACACCGGCACCTACCTTGCGCGTTACGACGATTTGTACACGGGCAAAGAAGAGCAAATCGACGTGTCCAAAGTGGCGGTGTCCATGAACGGCATCGAGTTGCAAGACCGCGAGTTCTTCAGCGCCATCCAAGAGGGCCGCGAACCCAACTCAAGCGTTGCGCAAGTGTTGCCTTGCTACAAGGTGCTGCATGATTTGGAGCAGCAGCTCAACGCGTGATGCGTTTGGCCAGCCGCACCGCGTTCTCGAAAGCGGTGCAATCAAAAAGGGAGCCGCGAGGCTCCCTTTTTCATGGAGGCGGCGTGCGTGGTTCAAGTCGCCTGAAGGCCTGCGCGCGCCACTGCATGTTGAGCAGCCAAGTAGCCAAAGGTCACACCCGGACCAATGGTGATGCCGGGCGCTGGGTAGACGCCACCCATGATGGAGTGCATGTCGTTGCCCACCGCGTACAGGCCGTCAATGACTTGGCCTTGCGCGTTGAGCACGCGGGCATCGCCATCGGTGACCAAGCCTGTGGCAGCACCAATGTCGCCCGGGTAGAGCGCCACGGCATAGAAGGGGCCTTCGCGCAAGGCACCCAAACACGGGTTAGGTCCGTGCCATGTGGCGTCGCCGTTGGCACGTTGGTAGTCGGTGGTGCCGCGTTGGAAGTCCTCGTCCACGCCCTTGTCAGCAAAGGCATTGAAGCGTGTCACTGTGGCCTGTAGTTTTTCTGCGGGCACCTGCAGTTGCTGGGCTAACTCGCTCAGGGTGCGGCCCTGCTTCAAGTAGCCATCGGCCAAGAAGGGTGCGAGGCCTTTGCCGCCCGGACGCACCATGCCTATGCCGTAGCGCTTCAATGCGCCCGCATCACACACCAACCAAGAAGGCACGCTCGGCGTGGTGGCATGGTGCGCTTGCATCGCAATACCGAACAGGTGGTAGGACGTGGACTCGTTCAAGTAGCGCTGGCCTTGGCTGTCCACGGTGATCATGCCGGGCTTGCCTCGGTCCATGACAAAGTGGGGGAAGGCGGCGAGGCTACCGTCGGCGCGTTGGCGTGTGGACACAGGGGCCCAAAACGCATGACTCAAGCCGCCAGTGCCCAAGTGCCCACCCGCTTGCAATGCCAAATCTTGTGCGCTGCCAGTGTGGCCGGGGCCCGCGGGACACCAAGCCTCTTTCGCGCCGGGCAACATCTCGCTGCGGCGTGTCGGATGGCGGTTGAAGCCACCACTGGCCATCACCACGCCACCCTTGCTGTGCACGGTGCGTTTTGTCACGCTGCCATCGGGCCATGTTTGTTGCAGCACAACGCCTTGAACGCTGTCCTCTGCTTGCAGCAGTTGTGTGACTTCGGTGTTGGTGACCAGCAGGCCTTGACGCTGGATGTAGCTGTAGAGCATGCGCGCAATCATGGCGTTGCCCATGACCAAGCGTGTGCTGCGTGGGTGCAAGAGCTTGTCGAGGAAGTGGCGCACGAGGATGCGCACGCTGTAACGCAATGACTTCCACGTCTCGGTCAGGCGCAGCAAATGAAAGATGTCATCGCGGTCCACCATCATCCCGCCCAGCACAGTGAACTCGGGGATGGGGGGGCGCACGAGGGGGAGGTTGGGGCCGAGTAATTTGC
This sequence comes from uncultured Burkholderiales bacterium, assembly GCA_903886485.1. Lineage (GTDB taxonomy): Bacteria > Pseudomonadota > Gammaproteobacteria > Burkholderiales > Burkholderiaceae_C > Limnohabitans. The sequence goes on along the minus strand of CAISMH010000012.1, from coordinate 293,932 downwards.
CGTCAAAAGGTTGCGGCTCAATTGCGCGGCCGCGCAGCACGGAGCCCTCTAGCTCTGACAAGTAGTCGGGGTGCAGCATGCGTACTTGGAATTGCAGCGCGCTATGGGCTTCGAGTTTGGCAATCGCGTGTGGCCCGTGGTCGATGAAGGCTTGACGCAGCTTGGCGTCTGAGCGCTCGCCCACGGCGAGGTTCAAGAAGGTGGCGACGCGCTCGGGTGTGTCGTCTGGGTTGACTTCCAACCCACGCCGCGTGCCGGGCACCCACGTGGTGGCCGCAGACAAAGCGGTGGTCCCGCCCACATGGGCCATGCGCTCGACCAACAGCACGCGTGCGCCGTCGATCGCCGCGTTGAGTGCGGCTGAAAAGCCAGCGCCGCCAGAGCCGATGACGACCAAGTCCACCGTGTATGAGTCCTTGAGTTGAGACAGGTCTGTGTGGATGCGGTGCGTGAGTGGGGGCAAGGTGTGTGTCATGGTTGCGTTCTCCAAGGCATCAGGCCTCTAACAAAAACTGAACCATCAGTTCGCGCACCTGTGCAAACATGTCTGCACCCGTCACGGTGTTGCAGCCTTTGGCACGCGCCGCCGCAATCAAGGGGGTGATGGCAGGTGCCGTGATGACGCAGCCGATGAACATGTCACGGTGAATTTGGGTGATGTCAATCGGGGTGGGGTCGCTCTCTTTCATGCCGATGGGGGTGGCGTTGACAGCGACATCAAAGCCTGTGGGGTCGGGGCTACCAAGTGTGAACTTTTCAAGATTGGTGACCTTGCCCAGTTTCAAACTGTTGAGGCGGTCGATCAGCGACTCACGACGCTGTGCGTCTGGTTCGTGAATGGCCAACTCACGCACACCCGCCAGCACCAAGCTGTGTGCAACGGCAGAGCCTGCACCGCCCGCGCCCACCAGCAGTGCGCGTTTGTTTTTCAGCACACAGCCATTCTTTTCCATGGCGCGAACATAGCCCAAGCCGTCGAACATGTCGCCATGCCAGTGGCCCTGTGCGTTGCGGCGCACGGTGTTGACGGTCCCCAAAAAAGCGGCGCGCTCTGACAAGGTATCGCAAAACGCAGTGCAGGCAAATTTGTGTGGCACGGTGACGATCAGACCGTCGATGTTGTGTGCGCGTTGGGTGCCAGCCCACCACGCGCTCAAGTCAGCAGGGGCCACATGGGCGGGGACGCAAATCGCGTCACGGCCATGAGCTTCAAAGGCTTGGGTCACGCCAAAAGGTGATTTCACTTGGGCAATGGGGTCGCCAACAATGAAGTGAACACGTGTGGCGCCGCTGAAGTTGTCAAGCATGAGAGTTCCGAGTGGAGTGGATGAATGTGTCGCAGTTTATCTAAAAATGGAATTGCGTTCAACTTTTGAATGAAATTCCTTTTTCGTGATAAAGTCCCATCAAACATGCATCACCACACATCACCATGAGCGGCGTACTCGAACGAACTTTGGGCATCTTGGAACTCTTGTCAGCACAAGGGCAGGGCGTTGAGTTGGCGGTCTTGGCCGAGCAACTCAACATGCCTAAGAGCGCTGCACACCGACTGTTGGCTGACCTCGTCCGCTTTGGCTATGTGAGACAAACGCGCGATTTGGGGTCTTATGTTTTGACCACCAAATTGGTGTCACTGGGTTTGACTTACCTCAGCAAAACGGGCGTGATTGATGTGGCGCAGCCACTGCTGGATCGCTTGGCTGAACAAACGGGCGAGTTGGTGCGTTTGTCCGTGGTCGACGGAGATCGTTTGACGTGGGTGGCTCGTGCGCAAGGCGCACGTCAGGGCTTGCGTTACGACCCCGACATGGGAAGCATTGCGCGTTTGAGTTGTTCGTCATCGGGCTTGGCTTGGTTGTCCACCATGAAGGATGACGATGCGCTGGCCTTGGTGTCGCAGCAAGGTTTGGGCTTGCCGCAAGACTTTGGCCCCAACGCGCCTAAGAGTTTGAAAGCATTTCTCAAGGTCTTGCAAGACACACGCAAACAAGGCTTTAGCTTGACGGAAGAAACGTACACCGCGGGCCTCAACGCCATTGCCGCCCCCGTGGGCTTGGCAGGGCAGTTGCCCATGGGCACCATCAGTGTGGCGGGGCCTTCGGCGCGGTTGACGCGTGAGCGCATGTTGGCCTTGGCGCCGGACTTGTTGTCATGTGCGGCCCAGTTGGCGGCCGCCAGTGGTGCGTCACCCATGTTGGCCCGTGGCACCAGTCACGTGCGCTTGCAACCGATTTACGCACCCTGAGTACGCCATGCACAAGGCATCAACTTCGACACATGCGGACTGCGACTTGCTCGTCGTGGGTTCGGGTGCAGGTGCGCTGTCGACGGCCGTGACGGCGGCGCACTTGGGCCTCAAAGTCATCGTGGCAGAAAAAGCCCCGCAGTACGGTGGCACCACCGCATGGTCCGGCGGCTGGATGTGGATTCCACGCAACCCCTTGGCACTCAGAGGTGGCATGGCGGAGCCGATTGAAAAGCCACTCTCCTATTTGCGCCATGAGTTGGGGACGCAGTTTGATGAGGCGCGTGCCCGCGTTTTCCTGACGCACGGCCCACGCATGGTGCGGTTTTTTGAAGAACACACCGCCTTGCAGTTCATCGATGGCAATGCCATTCCTGACTTTCATGGTCGCACCGAAGACGCAGCGCTTGGCGGTCGCTCGGTATGCGCGGCACCGTTTGATGGCCGCTTGTTGGGTCCGCATGTGCAGCAGTTGAAAACGCCTTTGGATGAGATGACCTTTTGGGGCATGGGCATTGCGTCGGGCGCAGACATTCGCCACTTCTTCAACGCCATGCGTTCATGGACTTCGTTCTTTCATGTCGCCAAACGTGTGGCACGTCATCTGTCTGATTTGGTTTTTTATGGCCGTGGCATGCACTTGGTCAATGGCAACGCGTTGGTGGCGGCTTTGGCCAAGTCCGCGTTGGATGCGGGGGTGGAGATTCGCGTCAACAGCCCTGTGGTGCGTTTGATAGTCGAAGACGGCAAGGTGCGTGGCGCTGTTGTGATGCACCAAGGCGTCGAGCAATCGATTCGCACCAAGCGTGGTGTGATGCTTGCCACAGGTGGTTTTCCGCATGACTCCGAGCGCAAGAAGCAACTGCTGGCGCATGACCCGACGGGGCAACACCATTTTTCTGCCGCCTCGCGTGGCAACACGGGCGACGGTTTGCGCATGGGTGAGTCTGCGGGTGCTGTGGTCGCCACCGATTTGAAACATGCTGCGGCCATGGCGCCAGTGTCCTTGGTGCCGCGCCCTGATGGCACCCTGGCGCACTTTCCCCATTTGATTGAGCGTGGCAAGCCCGGCTTGATCGCCGTCACACGCTTTGGCAAACGCTTTGTGAACGAGGCCGACTCGTACCACGACTTCATGCAAGGTCTGCTGCAGGCCCTGCCCGAAGGTGAGCCCGTGCAAGCGTGGTTGGTGGTGGACCATCGCTTCATCCGCCGCTGGGGCTTGGGTGCGGTCAAGCCCGCACCGGTCCCCATGCACAGCATGTTGGCCAATGGGTATGTGCAGCGCGGCAACACCCTCGCAGAGTTGGCGCAAGCCTGCGGCATCGATGCCGTGGCTTTGCAAAACACCGTGGCGCGTTACAACACACAAGCTGACATTGGCTACGACGGCGAGTTCGCCAAAGGCCAAACGGCCTACAACCGCATGCAAGGCGATGCCAGTCATGAGGGCCGCAACCCGTGCATGGCACCCATCCAAGACGGCCCGTTTTACGCGGTGCGCATTGTGGCGGGCAGCTTGGGTACGTTTGCCGGCTTGCGTTGCAATGAACACGCCCAAGTGCTCGACGCACAAGGTCTAGCCATTGACGGTTTGTATGCGGGTGGCAACGACCTCTCCAGCGTGATGGGCGGCAACTACCCCAGTGGTGGCATCACCTTGGGGCCAGCGATGACCTTTGGTTATCTGGCAGCGCACCATGCCGCGGGTTTATCACCCAACGCTTCTTCCTCCGAACACCCATTCATCCAAAGGACTTCACCTATGTATTACGAACTCGCCACCATGACCTTGCCCTTTGGCACCGCCGCACAAGCCGCCGCCAACGTGCAAACTTTTGCCGCGCAGGGCCAAGGCGAATTGCTGGGCTGCTGGTTCACGGACATCGGTGTGCTCAACCAAATGATTGTGTTGCGTGGCTTTGACGACTTGGCGACCTTGCAAGCCGAGCGTCACCGCACGCAGCACAACGCCAGCCCCTTCGGATGCGGCGAAATTTTTCAGAGCTTGGAGCAACACAGCTACCAAGGCTTCCCTTGGATGAAGCCCGTTCGACCCAGTGCCGAAAGCGGCATCAATGGCCCTGTGTATGAGATTCGCACCTACGGCATCAAACCCGGCGGCGTGCAACCCACGATTGATTTGTGGGAGCAAGCCATTCCCGCCCGTGAAAAATTGTCGCCTTGTGTGGTGGCGATGGTGGCCTTGGATGGGCCATTGCGCTTCACCAATATTTGGGCTTACCCCACACTGGATGCACGCAGCAAGGCGCGTGCCGATGCCGTGGCCCAAGGCATTTGGCCACCCAAAGGGGGGCCCGCCAACTTGACCACCCACATGGTGTCCACCATCGCCATGCCCACGGCGGTCTCGCCCTTGAAGTAAGTCCGCCACACCATGCGTACCTATTCACTGGCGTACTTGACCGCCAACGCTTCCACAGTGCCGCAGGCCATCGGCATCGCGACTGAGGTGGGCTACCGCTTTGTAGGCTTGCGTTTGCAGCCCAATGGTCCGGGCGCACCGTTCCAAAGTTTCATCGACGATGTGAGCGTGCAGCGCGAAACCTTGGCGCGCATGGCCGACACTGGGGTTCAGGTGTATGACCTTGAAATCATCCGCATCGGCGAACAATTTGATCCGCGGGTGCATCGCCCCTTGCTCGAGGCAGGCGCGGCACTCAAAGCCCGAGCCGTGCTGATCGCCGCTGACGATGGCAACGAACAACGCTTGGCGCAGCAATACGCGCAGTTGTGTGAGTTCATGCAGCCTTACGGCTTGACGGCTGACCTTGAGTTCATGCCGTGGACGGGTGTGAAAGACGCGCAAGCGGCCATGCGCGTGGTCCAACTCGCAGGTTCACCGAAGAACGCGGGCATCTTGGTGGATGCCTTGCACTTTGGGCGCTCAACGACGAGCTTGCAAGACATCGCGGCCATCCCGCACGAACTGCTGCACTACGCTCAGATGTGTGACGCGCCAGCGGGCTTGCACTTCACGACCGAGCAACTCATCCACACGGCACGCCAAGCGCGTTTGCTACCCGGTGAGGGCAACATCGATGTCAAAGGTTTGTTCACCACCTTGCCGCAAGATTTGCCAGTGAGCGTAGAGATCGTCAACCTCGAACGGTCTGCCCCCATCGGTGATAGGGCATGGGCCGAGCTGTGTCTTCATGCCACCCAAAAAGTTTTAGGCGATGCCTAACTTGGCCTCAGCAAGCCACGCCACATCAAATCAAGGGTCTGAGACTTTGCGCCACTTCTCGCAACACTGGCAGAACGCGGTTCACCGCTTCTTTGGCCGTCTCGAGCTGAATCGGCATGCTGACCGTCAAAGCGCCCTGCACATTGCCTTTGTGGTCACGCAAGGGGACGGCGACACCGCGGTACGCCAAGTCAAGCTGCTGCTCGGACAAGGCCCAGTCTTGCGCGCGGATGCGGGCCAATTCGGCACGCATGCGCTTGGGGTCGGTGATGGTGTGCGAGGTGAAGGCTTTCAACTCATGGTGGGCCAGCCACGTGTCCACAGCCTCCTCGCCCAACAGCGCGAGCAACAACACACCCGCCGAGGTGAGGTGGCAGGGCACGCGTGCGCCGAGCGCAAAGCTGGTGTTCATGCTGCGGTTTTGTCCGTTGCGTGCGATGTAGACCAAGTCATAACCGTCGAGCACGGCGACGAACGAAATTTCTTGTGTGCCCATCGCCAGCCGTTGCAGCGAGGGCTGCACGATGCGGGGCAAACGCGCCGACTCCAAATACGACTGGCCCAAGCGCATGACCTTGGGCGTGAGCCAAAACAACTTGCCATCGCTGTTGACAAAACCCAAGTGCATGAGCGTGAGCAAGTAGCGGCGCGCGGCAGTGCGCGTCAAACCACAGCGTTGAGCGGCTTGCGTGGCGGTCAGGCGAGGGTTGTGTTCATCGAAGGTTTGCAGCATCGCCAAGCCTTTGTCCAAGCCGGCGATCCAGTCTTTCTTGTCCATGCTCGAAGAGGCCGACAAAAGTGTGTGCATAGGTGCTCCAAGGGGAAACCCGAGATGGGAGCGATGATCGCACACAAACGTTCGTTAATCGCGCAACGGGGATTTATTTATCCCTTGCTGCAGACAATTCCAATTAAATTTCACCCGTCCAATTTCTTTGCACGGTGTGCCGCTGATTTCATCACCCAGAGCCGCCAGACGAAGGCGCAATTTCAAATCCAATGAGGAGACAAGCATGAACAAACGTTCCACCCTGAAGGCTGTTGCAGCCGCTGCCATTTTTACGCTGGCTGGCTTGGCACATGCCCAACAGACCATCAAGATTGCCAACATCGTTGAGCTTTCTGGCCCAGGTACCACGGCAGGCACGGTGTTCAAAAACGGCGTCGAGTTAGCGGTCAAAGAGATCAACGAGAACGGCGGTATCTTGGGTAAAAAAATCGAGAACTACACCGTGGACACACAAACCAACCCAGGTGTCGCCAAGGGCTTGACGCAAAAAGCGGTGGACGACGGCGTGTTCGCGATTTTTGGCCCGGTCTATTCGGGCTCCATCATGGTGTCGATGGCTGAATCTAAGCGTGGCGAGGTGCCTAACTTCACCGGTGGCGAAGCAGCATCCATCACGGCACAAGGCAACCCTTATGTGTTCCGCACGGCGTTTGGCCAAAGCACTTCGTTTCCAAAGCTCGCCAAGTTCATCAACACCAAAGCCAAAACACTGGCGGTGATTTATGTGAACAACGACTTTGGCAAAGGCGGTCGTGACACCTTGGCCAAATTGCTCGAAGGCAGCGCCACCAAAGTGGTGGCGGACATCTCCACCGATGCAGGCCAAGTGGACTTCTCTGCCGCGGTGTTGAAAGCCAAGCAAAGCAACGCAGACGCGATCTTTGCCTACACCAACGAAGAAGAGTCGGCCCGTTTGCTGCGCGAGTTGAAGAAGCAAGGCTGGACCAAACCGGTGATTGGTGAGACCACCTTGACTGGGCAAAAAGTGATTGAGTTGGCGGGTGACGCCGCCAACGGTGCCATCGCCCACGTCGGCTTGACGGTGGATGCGCCTAACCCAGAAATGTTGAAGTTCAAAGCCAAGTACTACCAAGCCTACGGCAGTATTTCTGATCACAACGGCATCAAGGGTTACACGGGTGTGTATGTGCTTAAAGCTGCCATCGAAAAAGTGGGCAAGCTCGACCGCAAGGCCGTGGCGCAAGCTTTGCATGGCATCAACATCAGCGCCAAGAAATACCCAGGCGTCATCATGGATGTGAGCTTTGATGCCAATGGTGACCTCGACCGCGAGAGCTTCTTGATTGAAGTCAAGAATGGCCGCCAAGTGGTGACCGCCACATTGCCCGCGTTGAACGCGAAAAAGTAATCCAAGCACAGACATGACCGACTTCCTACAACTCTTTTTCAGTGGCCTCGCCACCGGCAGCATTTATGCGCTGGCGGCCTTGGGCTTTACCTTGCTTTGGCAAGCCTCCGGCACGATCAACTTCGCGCAAGGCGAATTTGTGATGCTGCCAGCCTTCATGATGTTGGCCTTCATGTCTGCTGGCCTTCCGTTGATGCTGAGTTTTGCTGCCAGTTGTGTGCTGTCGGTCATCGTCTTGGGCTGGCTGTTCAAACGCGGGGTGGTGGACCCCTTGTTCAAGTTCGGCATGATGCCTATCGTGGTGGCCACGATTGGTTTGTCCATCGCCATGCGCAATGCAGTGCGTGCGGGCTACACCGCCGAGCCTCAGCCGTTTCCCAATTTGTTTCCAGATGAGGTTTACAACATTGCAGGTGTGACCATTTCGGCCACAGACATTGGCACCTTCGTGTTTGCCATCGCGCTGGTGTTGGTGACGCAAGCGTTCTTGGCCAAGACCGTCACCGGTCGTGCCATGCAAGCGGTGGCGCAAAACACGGAGAGTGCCTCTGTGTTGGGCATCAATGTGCCGCGCATGATTTTTTACACCTTCGCCATCAACGCCTTGCTGGCGGCAGCGGCTGCGATTTTGGTGACGCCGACTTATCTGGCTAAGTTCGACATGGGCGCGTCCTTGGGCAACAAGGCGTTCTTCGCGGCCATCATTGGTGGCTTCAACAATTCGCGTGGCGCCTTGTTGGGTGGCCTGATTGTGGGCGTGTGTGAGAACTTGGCGGCGGCCTACATTTCTCCCGCCTACAAAGATGCGGTGGCCTTGGTGATTTTCATGGTCGTGATTTTGTTCAAGCCACAAGGCTTGCTCGGTAAAAAAGTGGAGCGCAAAGTATGAAGAAGCTCGCATTCTTAGCTGGCCTCTTGGGGCTGCTCGCCTGTATCTTTGTGCCCACGCTGCTCAAGAACCACGGCATTTATTTGTTCACCTACTGGTTGATCTATGTGATCGCCACCATGGGCTTGAACCTCACCATTGGTTACGCAGGGCAGAAGTCCTTGGGCCACGCGGCCTTCTTTGGCATCGGTGCCTACACCGTGGCGGTGCTGATGCAAGCGGGCTACAGCTTTTGGTTAGGCATGCCACTCGCAGCTTTGGGTTGCTTTGTGGTGGGCTTGGCCTTGGGCTTTCCTGCGCTGCGTGTGCAAACCATTTATTTGGCGTTTGCCACGCTGGGCTTTAACACCGCGGTGTGGTTGGTGATGCGCAACGAAGAGTGGCTCACAGGCGGCACGTTCGGCATCAACAACATTGCGCGCCCTGAGGCGTTTGGCATCAGCTTTGATGGCAACTTGGCTTACTACTATCTGGTGCTCGGGTTTGCCGTGGTGCTGGGCTTGCTCTTGTGGGGGTTGCTCAATTCGCCTTGGGGCAAAGCGTTCACGGCCTTGCGCGACAACCCCATCCGTGCCGAGAGCTTGGGTGTGGATATTCGTGGCTACACCTTGTTGAGCTTTGCGATTGGTGCGGCCTACGCAGGCATTGCCGGTGGTTTGTTTGGCTCGATGGTTCAGTTCATTGACCCCGCGCCCTTCACGGTAGAAGCATCCATCATGATGTACCTCATGGTGGTGGTGGGTGGCCCCGGCTACTTCTTAGGGCCCTTGCTCGGTGCCGCTGTGGGGGTGATCTTGCCGGAGTGGCTGCGCTTTGCGCAGGCTTGGTATTTGTTTGTGTTCGGCGCAGCCGTGGTGATGTTGATGATTTGGCTGCCCGATGGTTTGCTCAGTATTCCTGATCGCATCCGTGCCAAACGTCAGTCACGTGAAGCCTCAGCGGCGCGCGCCGCTGTTGGGAATACATCGGCGCATGCCGCTGCGGGGAACACATCGGCGCATGCCGCTGTGGGCCAATCTGGAGTCAAAGCATGACCCTTTCTATCCATCAACCCGTTCTCAAAGTCACCGACTTGAAGAAGGCCTACGGTGCCATTCAAGCGGTGGGCGGTGTGTCGTTTGAAGTGCGTCCCGGCGAAATCTTTGGTGTCATTGGCCCCAACGGTTCTGGCAAGACCACTTTGTTCAACAGCATGTTGGGCCAGATCACGCCCGACACCGGCAAGATCGAACTCAACGGTCAAGACGTGACCCACCTCGGCCCCTTAGAGCTCAACCGCTTGGGCGTGGGCCGCACGTTTCAAACCTTGCAGGTGTTTGGCAAGATGACCGTGCGCGACAACTTGATCGTGGCGGCACAAGAGCACCAAGGCACGATGTTCAGTCGCATGTTTGCACCCAGCGATTCCAATTTGGGCGACAAGGCCGATGCTTTGATTGACCAGTTTCACATCAAGCATGTGGCCGACAAAAAGGCCGGTGAGTTGAGCTACGGCCAACAAAAACTGGTGGACATTGCGATGGCCTTCATGAGTGAGCCTGATTTGGTGTTGCTCGACGAGCCCTGCGCGGGGGTGAACCCCTCGTTGGTGGGCGGCATCAGCACCTTGTTGAAAGACTTGAACAAAACACGCAAAGGCAGTTTTGTGGTGATCGAACACAACATGGACTTTGTGATGGACTTGTGTCACCGCATCATGGTGATGGTCGAAGGCAAGGTGATGGCGATTGGCACACCCGAAGAGATTCGCGCCAACAAACAAGTGCTCGACGCTTATCTAGGAAGTTGATCATGACAACACACAACAACACAACGCCCTGCATTGAGTTTGATGATGTGGTGGCAGGGTACAAAGATTTCATGATCTTGAACAACCTGTCGTTCTCTGTGCCCAAGGGTTCCATCACCTTGTTGATTGGCCCCAACGGTGCGGGTAAATCGACCGTGCTCAAAACTTTGTTTGGCTTGCTGACCCCGCGTCAAGGCAAGATCCGTTTGAATGGCGATGACATCACGGGAGCCACACAAAAAGACCTGCTGGCACGCGGCATCGCCTTTGTGCCGCAAGGACGCAATTTGTTTGGCCAACTCTCTGTGTACGAAAACTTAGAGCTGGGTGGTATCACGCTGGGCATGAAGACCACGCACGAACGCATTCCTGAAGTGTTGGAGTTTTTCCCGCGCGTGAAGGAGCGTATGAGTTCGTTGGCCTCATCGCTGTCGGGCGGTGAACAAAAGCAACTTGAAATTGGTCGTGCTTTGCTGTTGCGCCCCAAGGTCTTGTTGATCGATGAGCCTTCGATTGGTTTGTCACCGATGGTGGTGCAAGACGTGTTCAAGCTGTTGCGCAAGCTGGCTGACCAAGGCACGACGGTGTTGATGGTGGAGCAAAACGTCAAGAGTGCGCTCAAGTATTCGGACAACGCCATTGCTTTGGAGTCTGGCCGCTTGGTGCTCTACAAATCAGCCGCTGAAATTTTGGCTGACCCACAAATGGAGCGTTTGTTCTTGGGCGGCGCACACACCACCACGGCTCCAACCGCGACCACTGTCTAAAACCATGTCACCGGTGAACATCGCGGTTGCCGGTGCAGGTGTGATTGGCCGTGCCCACATGGCCGTCATCGCACAGAACCCGCGGTGCCGCTTGAGCGCTGTGGCCGACCCCTCAGACACGGCGCAGGCCTTGGCCCATGACCATGGTGTGCCTTGGTATGCCAGCCTTGAGGCGCTGCTGGCAGCAGCGTTGCCAGATGGCGTGATTGTGGCAACGCCTAATGCGTTACACGTGCCACAAGCCCTGCAGTGTTTGGCGGCGGGTGTGTCGGTGCTGGTGGAGAAGCCCATTGCCCACACGGTCGAGCAAGCCGAGAAGTTGGTGCAAGCCGCGCAGACGCACGCAGCCCAAGTGTTGATCGGTCACCACCGTGCGCACAGCCCCATCATGCGACAAGCCAAAGCAGTGATTGATGCAGGGCATTTGGGGCAATTGGTCAGCATCATGGGCAGCGCCATGTTTTACAAGCCCGATGATTACTTTGCGCAAGCGCCTTGGCGGCGCGAAGTAGGAGGTGGGCCCGTCTTGATCAACCTCATCCATGAGATTCACAACCTGCGCAAGTTGTGTGGCGAGATGGTGGAAGTGCAGGCCATGACCTCGAACGCTGTGCGCGGCTTTGCGGTGGAGGACACCGCAGCCATCACGTTTCGTTTTGCATCCGGCGTGTTGGCCGCCTTTTTGTTGTCAGACACCTCGGCTTCGGCAAGAAGTTGGGAGCAAACCTCCCAAGAAAACAAAGCCTATGCGAGCGAAGACGATGAAGATTGCTATGTGATTGCAGGCACCATGGGCAGCCTGTCGGTTCCGACCATGCGCTTGAAAACCTATGCCACTGTCGAAGACCGGTCTTGGTTCAAACCTTTTCAGCACAGCACAGTGGCGCTGCTACGTGAAGACCCACTGGCGTTGCAAATGGACCACTTCGTTGAAGTGATTCAGGGCATGGCAGAGCCCTTGGTGAGCGCACGCGATGGCTTGCAAAACCTGCGGGTGGTCGAGGCGATTGCGCAGGCCGCTCGAACCCAAGCAGCTGTTCGCTTGTCCTCATAAAACAACATCCGCAATCAGCTTGAGGGACACGATAAAGAGCCCAGTTTGTACCAAGCGATAAAACCAGATGTCCGCAATTTTTTGGGTGATGTAAGCGCCTAACACCGTGCCAATCAGGGCAAACGGTACTAACTCAGCAGCACGCATCAAGTCATCGTAAGAGTAAGGTTGCAAAAGTTGGTAAGGCAAAATTTTCGCGGCATTGATGATGGCAAACAGCAGCGTGGCCGTACCCGCAAACTGAACTTTGGGTAGCCGTTGAGGCAGCACATAAATTTGAAAAGGCGGGCCACCTGCGTGCGAGATGAAACTGGTAAAGCCCGACAGCGTGCCCCAGAACCAGCCCTTCTTTGTGTCAGCAGCTTGTTTCTCTTTCGGGGATTTGCGTAGCCAAGTGTTGAGGCAAAAGCCCACGCCCATGCAGCCAATCATCAGCTTGACCGCGCTCTCTGATGTGAACGATGCGGTCAGCCATCCAATGAAGACTCCCAGCAGGCCAGCAGGCACCAAGATTTTCAAATTGGGCAAGCTGAAGTCTTTGCGGTACAACCACACGCTCACCACATCCGAGATGACGTAAATGGGTAGCAGCAGCACGGCTGCTTTCATGGGTGGCATGAACAAAGAGAGCAGGGGGACGGCCAGCATGCCCACAGAGGGTAGGCCGCCCTTGGACAAGCCCACCAAGAGCGCTGCTGATTCAGCCAGGACGAAATAAGAATCAAATGTCATGCGCTACTTCTGAAGTGATGGAGAAGTTTACGCAGGCATTGCGTCGATGGGACGTACTAGGGTTCCTCAGGAGACAAGGTTGCATGTTTGGCGTTCTATACTTTGCGAATGAACGAAACAGTACATTCTGCGCGCAAAGCTCCCAAGCGCACCAACGATCCTGAGCGGACGATGGCGGGCATCATGGCTGTGGCGACGCGAGAGTTTGCGGCCAAGGGCTTGGCGGGTGCGCGCATTGATGCGATTGCCGACGCCACGCATACCAGCAAGCGCATGATCTATTACTACTACGGCAGCAAAGAGGGCTTGTACCTTGCCGTGTTGGAGGATGCCTACCGTCGCATCCGCGCTACCGAGGCCGAATTGCATCTGGCCGATTTGCCGCCCGAGGAAGCGCTCAAAGCTTTGGTGGGTTTTACTTTTGACCACCATCACAGCAACCAAGACTTCATTCGTCTGGTGATGTCCGAGAACATTCAGCGGGGCGAATACTTGGCGCAAAGCAAAGTGATTCAAGAGCTCAACCTCTCTGCCATTGAGTCCATCGAAGCGCTCTACAAACGCGGCGTCAAAACTGGCGTGTTTCGTAAGGGATTGGACCCGATCGACATCCACGCCTCGATTTCGGCGCTGACATTCTTCAACGTGTCCAACCGATACACCTTTGATTTGATTTTCAAACGCAATGGGCAAAGCACCAAAGCCTTGGCAGCACGCCGTCAAAGTGTGGTCGAGATGGTTCTGCGGTTTGTAAGTTATTCAAATTTGACATAACAGGTAGTTGGCTATGCGGTATTTATGTGCGGGTTTTCACTAACTCGTCACAAAGTAACTGTTTTGTACATTTTGTCCAAGCTCATATTCTCAAAGGATTTACCCATGCTTCGTCGTTTTTTGGACCACTACTGCAAGTTCCTTGAACTGCTGATTTCAATTGCCCTCGCAGTCATGGTGCTTTTGGTCTTTGGCAACGTGGTGATGCGGTACGCCTTTAACTCTGGCATCACCTTGTCGGAGGAGTTGTCGCGCTGGTTGTTTGTGTGGGTGACATTCTTGGGCGCAATCGTGGCCATGAAGGATGGCGCGCACCTGGGGTCCGACACCATCGTGTCTAAGTTGTCTGTGCGTTGGCAAAAAATCTTTTTGGTGATTGGCCACGGCTTGATGCTGTTTATTTGCTGGTTGTTGTTCAAAGGTTCTTTGGACCAAACCATCATCAACTGGGATTCCACCAGCGCGGTGATGGAAGCCTCCATGGGCATTTTTTACGCGTGCGGCATGGTGTTAGCCGTGTCTGGTGCGCTGATTTTGGTTGACCACTTGTTGCGCCTGATGCGTGGTGAGTTGGCTGACAGCGAGTTGATCGGTGTTCGTGAGTCTGAAGAAGAGCCCATCGACGTTCCCGCACCCCTGAAATAAATCCCAAGGAATTCAATCATGACAATCGCTGTATTTTTGGGCTCACTGCTCGCTGCCATGGCGCTGGGTGTGCCTATCGCTTTTTCTTTGTTGTTGTGTGGCTCCGCTTTGATGTGGCACATGAACATGTTTGATGCGCAAATCTTGGCGCAAAACGTGATCGAAGGCTCCAACAGCTTCCCGCTGCTGGCTGTGCCGTTTTTCATGTTGGCAGGCGAGGTGATGAACACCGGTGGTTTGTCGCGTCGCATTGTGGATTTCGCCATGGCCTTGGTGGGCCACATCCGCGGTGGCTTGGGCTACGTCACGATCGTGGCCGCTTGTTTGCTGTCGGCCTTGTCAGGCTCTGCCGTGGCTGATGCTGCTGCATTGACTGCATTGCTTTTGCCAATGATGGTGAAGGCGGGCCACGACAAGGCGCGTAGCGGTGGTTTGATTGCCGCTTGCGGTGTGATCGGCCCCATCATTCCGCCCTCCATTGGCTTTGTGATTTTTGGCGTGGCTGCCAATGTGTCGATCAGCAAATTGTTCTTGGCAGGTATCTTCCCCGGCATCGTTTTGGCTGCTGGCTTGTGGGCGACTTGGTGGTGGTGTACGCGTCGCGAAGACTTAACCCCTCCGGCACGCAAGACGGCTGCCGAAGTGTTCGCGTCTATGCGCGAAGCAGGCTGGGCGTTGATGCTGCCATTGATCATCTTGGTCGGTTTGCGTATGGGTGTGTTCACGCCGACCGAAGCCGCTGTGGTTGCCGCTGTATACGCCTTGTTCGTCGCTGGCGTGATTTACCGTGAACTCACGTGGTCACAGTTGTTTGATGTGTTTCGCATGGCTGCAAAGACCACCTCTGTGATCATGTTCTTGGTGGCTGCTGCCATGGTGTCTGCTTGGTTGATCACGGTGGCTAATTTGCCCGCACAAGTGGTGAGTTTGTTGGAGCCATTGCTGGGTAACCCCACTTTGTTGATGGCTGCCATCATGGTGCTGTGCATGATCGTGGGCACTGCGATGGACATGACGCCCACTATTTTGATCTTGACGCCGGTCCTGATGCCCATCGTGAAAGCGGCTGGTATTGACCCCGTGTATTTTGGTGTGCTGTTCATCATCAACAACTCCATCGGTTTGGTGACACCGCCCGTGGGTACGGTGTTGAACGTGGTGGCCGGTGTGGGCCGCATGCGCATGGACGATGTGACCCGCGGTGTGCTGCCGTTCATGGCGGTTCAATTCATTGTCATGTTCTTGATGGTGTTGTTCCCTTCCATCGTGATGGTTCCAGCGCACTGGTTGTATTGATTTGTTCTTATCCATGGTCTGTCCGGGTACGCCAGACTGTGGGTTCCTCATTTGGCGTACGACCACAAAGTTCATCAGGAGACACTGACATGAAACGTGTATTTATCAAAACCGTGATCGCCGCTGTGGCCTTGGCCGCTATGGGTGTTGCCTCGGCACAAGAAAAAACCATCAAGTTCGCCAACCAGAACACGCCGGGCCACCCGATTGTTCAAGGCATGGAGAAATTCAAAGAGATCGTCGAGAAAAACTCTGGCGGCAAAATCAAAGTCAATCTGTTTCCTGGTGGCACCTTGGGCAGCGACCAAGCCAACGTGTCCGCCATTCAAGGCGGCACCTTGGAAATGGCTTCGATGAACTCGGGCATCTTCGCGAGCCAAGTCAAAGACTTTGGCGTGTTTGACTTCCCCTTCATGTTCGCCAGCGGCAAAGAAGCCGACACGGTGGTCGACGGTGCATTTGGCAAGAAGATGCACGCCAAGTTGGAAGAAAAAGGCTTGGTCGGTTTGGCTTATTACGAGCTGGGTTTTCGTCACCTCAGCAATGGCAAGCGCCCGATCAACAAAGTGTCTGACATCGAAGGCTTGAAGCTGCGCGTTATTCCCAACCCCATCAACGTGGATTGGGTCAAAGCCTTGGGCGCTAACCCAACGCCGCTGCCATTCCCAGAGCTTTATGCCGCGTTGGAACAAGGTGCTGTGGACGGTCAAGAAAACCCCATCCCCACAATCAACAGCGCTAAGTTGTACGAAGTGCAAAAGCACCTGACCTTGACAGGTCACCAGTACAACCCACAGTCTGTGGTCATCAGCAAAAAATTCTGGGACACCTTGAGCGCGGCAGAAAAGAAAATTTTGTTGGATGCAGCCACTGAGTCTGCCAAGTTCCAACGCACGATCGCGCGTACTTTGGAAGCCAGCTTGCTCGACAACCTGAAAAAGAACGGCATGCAAGTGACCACATTGCCCGCCTCTGAAATGGCTATTCTTCGTGAGAAGATGAAGCCTGTGATTGCCAAGCACGGCGAGCCTATCGCTGCGACCGTGAGCGAATTGCAAGCTGAATTGGCCAAGCTGCGTAAGTAAGTAAAGCAGAACTTCACGAAACCTTGTTCGCGCAAGGTTTCGTGTTTTAGACGAACTGATATCAGGAGATTGTTTTGAAAATTCTCATGCTGCACGGCATCAACCACGATATGTTTGGCAAGCGCGATCCTGTGCAATACGGCACCATCACGCTCGACGAAATCAATGCCAACTTGCAAAAACTGGGTGCCGAGCTAGGCGCCCAAGTTGAGTGTTTTCAAACCAATCACGAAGGTGATATGTGTGAGCGCATTCACAAAGGTTTCCTCGACGGTGTGGACGCGGTGTTGATCAACGCTGGCGCGTGGACGCACTACAGCTATGGCATCCGCGATGCCTTGGCCATCTTGACATGCCCGATTGTGGAATTGCACATGTCCAACATCCATGCGCGCGAAGAGTTCCGTCATAAGTCGGTGTTCGCAGAAATTGTGAAGGGCCAAATTTGTGGCTTTGGTGCTGACAGTTATTTGTTGGCTTTGCGTGCAGCTGTCGCAGCCGCTCATTCGTCGAAATAAATCATGAGCAAGTACGGCATTTCTATCAATGGCAACACTCAGCTGATTGCGCACATTGGTTATCCCACACACACCTTCAAATCGCCCATGATTTACAACCCGTACTTCGCCAGTGCGGGCATCAATGCGGTGGTGGTGCCCATGGGCTGCCAAACGCCTTACTATCCGGTGTTTTTGAAATCGGTGTTCAGCCTGACCAACATTTGTGGTGCGCTCATCACCATGCCACACAAGGTGGTCACCGTCGGCTTACTCGACGAAGTCACGGCCACCGTGCGCGTGGCGGGTGCTTGCAACGCGGTGAAGAAGCTGGCCGACGGCCGCTTGGTGGGTGACATGTTTGATGGCGCAGGTTTTGTTCGCGGCGTACAACGCAAGGGCTTCGACCTCACGGGCAAACGCGTGTTGGTGGTCGGTTCTGGCGGTGTGGGTTGTGCGATTGCCGCATCCTTAGCCGCAACGGGTATCGCTGCGATCAGCTTGTTTGATGTGAACACGCAATCTGCAGATGCCTTGGGTCAACGATTGAAACAAAATTATCCGCACACTGATGTGCGTACAGGCTCTAACGATCCCGCAGGCCACGACTTGGTGGTCAATGCCACGCCCATGGGCATGAACGAAGGCGATGCGTTGCCAATGGACGTGTCGCGCATTTCAACAGACGCGTTTGTGGGTGAGGTGGTGATGAAGACCGAAATGACGGCCTTCTTGCAAGCAGCTCAAAACCGTGGTTGCCGCGTGCAGGTAGGCTCAGACATGTTGTTTGAGCAAATCCCTGCCTACCTTGAATACTTTGGCTTGCCCACCACCACCGCAGAGGTGCTGCGCGATGTGGCGCAACTGAGCTACTGAAGTCAGTTTGATTTTTCTTGGAGTATTTGATGACCTTGCCATCTTCACACCGCGAGTCCGTGCCCGACATGCCCAACCGTTTGGGCTTGGAGGGAATTGAGTTCATCGAGTACGCCACCAGCCGACCACAGGCCTTGGGCCAAGTGTTGGAGAACATGGGCTTTCGCCCCGTGGCTCGTCACCGTTCGCGTGAGGTGACTTTGTACCGCCAAGGCGGTATGAATTTGGTCGTTAACGCCAGCCCCGACGATGCGCGTGTCAGTGCCACCACCGATGGGCAGCCTGTCATTTCTGCGGTGGCATTCCGTGTGCGTGATGCCCTGCAAGCCCACACCCGCTGCATGGAGTTGGGTGCATGGAATGTGAGCAGCCAAGCGCAAGCGATGGAATTGCATATCCCCGCTATTCACGGCCCGGGCGGCAGCCGCTTTTACTTTGTGGACCGCTGGCAAGAGTTTTCGATCTACGACATTGACTTCAAACCCATTCCTACCGTGGATCAGCACCCACAAGCCACAGCGGGTATGAGCTACTTTGGTGTGGTGCAGTACATCGGCGCAGGCCGCAGCGCGGACTGGCTGGCGTACTTTGAACACATGTTTGATTTCAGCTTTGTGCCCGACGAGCAGCGCTTTGGCATCTTGCCCAAGGGCAAGTTGATGAAGAGCCCGTGCGGCAACTTCTTGTGGCAACTCATCGAACCCGATCCATGGATGGACACCGATGACTCTTCTGAGTGTTTGCAACGCATTGGCTTAGGTGCTGCGGATGTGGGGGCGGCGGTGGCTGCACTCAAAGCCCGTGGGGTGGAGTTTGTCGAGTCGACCCAGTTGCACCCAGAAGACCGTGGCGCACTCACACGCAGTGCCTTGGGCTCGGTGTCGTTTGAGCTGGTTCACAAAGACAACTGAATCGAGGCCACAGTATGAACCTACTCGATGGCTTCGGCATGGACACCATCACGATGGCGGGCTCGTTAGAGGCCAAGCTGTCGGCGATGAAAGACGCAGGCTTCTCGCAAGTCATGCTCATGGCGCGTGACTTGGTCACCCACCCCGGCGGTGTACCTGCCGCGGTGGCCGCCGTGCATGCCAGTGGCTTGCGTCCCACAGGCTTTCAGGTGTTGCGCGACTTTGAAGGCTTATCGGGTCACTTGCATGGCTACAAAGTCGACATTGCCAAGTCGATGTTGGAGATGTGTGCGGCCACCGGCAGCAAAGTGCTGTTGGCATGCTCGTCCACCTCACGCCACGCGACAGATGACTTGGACCACATTGCGCGCGACTTAAAGAAGCTCGCCATGATGGCCTTGCCTTTGGGCATCAAAGTGGCTTATGAAGGTTTGTCATGGGGCCGCACCGTCAACGAATTCACCACCTCTTGGGATGTGGTGTGTCGCGCCGATTGCCCCAACCTCGGGATTGGCTTGGACTCTTTTCACATCTTTGCTGCCAACACCGCCTTGGATGCGATTGAAGACCTTGACCCGGACAAGATTTTCTTGGTGCAACTCTCGGACTTCATGTGGCACGAAACGCCCACCTTTGAAGACCGTATGACCACTGCGCGCACTTTCCGCGTGTTCCCGGGCGAGGGCGTGCACAGCGAGGCTTTGGCCGACTTGGTGCTGCGCTTGGATCGCATCGGCTATCGCGGTGACTACAGCTTTGAAGTCTTCAACGACGATTACCAACAATTACCTCTGGCCACCGTGGCCGAGCGTGCGCGCAAGAGCGCCACATGGCTGCACGACAGCGTGCTGCATCGCTCGGCCCCATTGCCTGCATGGACACGCACCAACACACCCACATGAAACAACGTCAACTCGGCCCCTTCCAAGTCTCCGCCATTGGCCTCGGCTGCATGAACTTGAGTCATGCCTATGGCGCGCCACCCGCGCCTGAGGCGGCTGAAGCTTTGCTTCACCGTGCCTTGGACCTCGGCGTGACGATGTTCGACACCGCCGCTTTGTATGGTTTTGGCACCAACGAATTGCTGGTGGGCAGAGTCCTCAAATCGCATCGGCACCACATCACCTTGTGCAGCAAGGGGGGCATGGCCGGTGTGTCGTTCCCAGATGGTGTGAAGCGAGTGATCAATGGCCGCCCTGAAGCGATTCGCCAAAACTGTGAAGACAGCTTGGCCCGTTTGGGTACCGATGTGATTGACCTTTACTACTTGCACCGTTGGGACAAACAAGTGCCCATCGAAGACAGCGTGGGTGCCCTGAGCGACCTCGTGCGTGCTGGCAAGGTTCGCGAAATTGGCTTGAGCGAAGTTTCTGCCACCACGCTGCGCAAGGCCCATGCGGTGCATCCCATTGCCGCGGTGCAAACCGAATATTCGCTGTGGACGCGCAACCCTGAAATTGCCGTCCTGAAAGCTTGTGAAGAACTGGGGGCTACCTTTGTGGCGTTCAGTCCGGTTGCGCGTGGTTTCTTGTGTGGAGATTTGAGAGACGTCAACACCTTGGCTGCCAACGACATTCGCCGTGCCATGCCTCGCTTTGCAGCAGAGACCTATGCGGCCAATTTGCCGCTACTCGATGCGTACCAAGCCATGGCGCATGAAGTCGGCTGCTCACCTGCTCAATTGGCGCTGGCTTGGTTGCTACACAAAGACAGCCAGCTCATTCCCATTCCAGGCACGCAAAACATCCACCACCTCGAAGACAACATGGCCGCCGCTGACGTGGTGTTGTCGCCAGAGCAGATGCAGCGCCTGGAAGCGCTCATCAATCAGCACACCGTCAAGGGGCCGCGTTACAACGCCGTCAATGCATCGGAAGTGGACACCGAAGAGTTTGCGTCACTGGCTGGCTAGACCTATACCCAGTCCTTAGCATTCGAACAACTGTTCACGTAGCCACACGTGCACCGGGTCTTGCTGGTGGCGCACATGCCAAATGGCATACATCGGCATCTCTGGGGTTTCAAAAGGCACAGGCGCATCGGCCAAACCACGCAACAAACCTTGGCGCAACAAGCCGGGGAGGGTGGCCAAACGCTCGGTGCCTGTGACGAAGGCCGCCACGCCTGCAAAGTTGCTCAGGGTCGCGGCAAAGCGGCGCTGTATGCCTTGTTTGAGAAGCAGCTCGTCAATGTCTAAGCTGCGACGCGGCTGATGCACCACGGTGATGTGTTCTGCGGCTTCATAGGCTTTGAGGGAGCGCGGCGCTTTGCGCATTTGTGGGTCGTAAAACACGCGGTAGCTGTCGGCGAACAAACGTTTGTGTTTGATGTCGGTGGCGTCTGGTGGGCGTGGGCTGATGACCAGTTGGCAGTCTTGCGCACGCAGCATGTCGGCACTGGGCACGTCCGAGGGCACCACGCGCAGCGTGACAGCCGGCGCTTGCGCTTGCAAGCGATGGAGCAGCTTGGGCAGCAGGATGTCGCGTTGTAAATCGTTCGCCGCGATGGTGAAGCATTGACTCAGCTGCGCGGGTTCAAACGCGCCGCTGTGCACAAAGCCTTGCAGTTGCGTGAGTAAGCCTTGGGCTTGCTGCGCCAAAGCTTCGGCGCGCGCGGTAGGCACAATGCCGCGGCCGGATTTGACAAACAGCGCGTCGCCCACGATGGCACGCAAGCGGTCCAACTGATGGCTCACAGCGGATTGGGTGATGCCCAAGGCATTGGCTGCCGCAGTCACCGAGCCTTGTTCAATGACCGTCCTGAGCAGATGCAGCAGGTGACCATCCAAATCCAAATGATTAAATTTTTTCATGGAATAAATGAAGATTGCTTGGTTTATTTTATGGGTTGGACGGCCCAAACTCTCCCCCATTGAACAACTTCAAGCAAGGAGACAGGCATGAACCACCAACCAGAACCGATATTTGGAACCACGTTGTTTGACGGGGAGCAAGCCCAAAAGGGCTACGCCCTCAACAAGATGTGTTATTCCTTCAACAGCGCCGACAACCGCAACGCCTTCAAAGCCGACGAAGAGGCCTACATGGTGCAGTACGGCTTGAATGCGCAACAAGCCGATGCCATTCGCACACGCGATGTGTTGGGCCTCATTGCCGCAGGCGGCAATGTGTACTACCTCGCCAAGTTCGCCGGAATTTTGGGCTTGGATGTGCAAGACCTAGGTGCTGCGCAAACCGGCATGACCAAAGAAGAATTCAAAGCCAAGCTGCGTGCCGCAGCCCACTCATAAATTAGGAGACACACCATGGCAAACATCGTGGGCGGCCTCGCCTCATCACACATCCCATCCATTGGCAGCGCGATTGCCAAAGGCATTCAACAAGACCCGTATTGGAAACCGTTCTTTGATGGATTCCCTCCCATTCACGAGTGGCTGGGCAAGGTCAAGCCAGACGTGGCAGTCGTCTTCTACAACGACCATGGTTTGAACTTCTTTCTCGACAAGATGCCCACGTTTGCTGTGGGTGCTGCTGCGCAATACAACAATGCGGATGAAGGTTGGGGCATCCCCACCTTGCCGCCGTTCAAAGGAGCGCCTGACTTGTCGTGGCACATCATCAACGAGCTGGTCGACAAAGAGTTTGATGTCGTCACTTGCCAAGAAATGTTGGTGGACCATGCGTTCACCTTACCGCTCAAGCTGTTCTGGCCAGGCGACACATGCCCTGTGTTGACCGTGCCCATCTGTATCAACACGGTGCAGTTCCCTCTGCCATCGGCCAAACGTTGTTACAACTTGGGCAAGGCTGTGGGCGATGCCATTCGCAGTTGGAACAGTGACTTGAATGTGGTGGTGTTGGGCACTGGCGGTTTGAGCCACCAGTTGGATGGTGAGCGTGCGGGCCACATCAACAAGAAGTTTGATTTGGAGTTCATGGACAGCTTGCCAAAGAACCCCGAGTGGGTCACGCAGTTCAGCATCCATGAGTTGGTTGAGAAGGCGGGCACACAAGGCGTGGAACTGCTGATGTGGCTGGCCATGCGCGGCGCTTTGGGCGACAAGGTCCAGCCCGTGCATCAAAACTATCACATTCCTATCTCCAACACAGCAACGGGCGTGATGGCCTTGGCGACTGCATAAAGCCTGAGACAAAAGAAAACCCCCGCACGTGCCAACAAGCGGGGGTTTTTTGTGGCCCCACACAAGCAGGGCGGTTGTCGCTGTTAAATCGTGTCGATGAAGCTACGCAGTTTGTCGCTGCGGCTGGGGTGCTTCAACTTACGCAAGGCCTTGGCTTCGATTTGACGGATGCGCTCGCGCGTGACGTCAAACT
Organism: uncultured Burkholderiales bacterium; assembly: GCA_903886485.1. GTDB lineage: Bacteria > Pseudomonadota > Gammaproteobacteria > Burkholderiales > Burkholderiaceae_C > Limnohabitans. Next base: position 270,707 of record CAISMH010000012.1, on the reverse strand, counting down.
GTTTGCCCACCTCTTCCAAGGTGTGGTCGCTGGCCATCTCGATACCAAAGCGCATGCGCAGCACTTTGGCTTCGCGTGGAGTGAGGCCATCCAAGATGTCTTTGACCACATCGCGCAAGCCCGCTTGCATGGCTGCTTCGATGGGGGCGGTGTTGACGCTGTCTTCGATGAAGTCACCCAAGTGGCTGTCGTCATCGTCACCGATCGGTGTTTCCATCGAGATCGGCTCTTTGGCGATCTTCATGATCTTGCGAATCTTGTCTTCTGGAATTTCCATCTTCTCGGCCAAAACGCTGGCATCGGGCTCGAAGCCAAACTCTTGCAAGTGTTGGCGACTGATGCGGTTCATCTTGTTGATGGTCTCGATCATGTGCACGGGAATACGGATGGTGCGTGCCTGGTCTGCGATGGAGCGTGTGATGGCTTGGCGAATCCACCACGTGGCATAGGTCGAGAATTTATAGCCGCGACGGTATTCAAACTTGTCCACGGCCTTCATCAAACCAATGTTGCCTTCTTGGATCAAGTCAAGGAACTGCAAACCACGGTTGGTGTATTTTTTGGCAATCGAAATGACCAAACGTAAGTTGGCTTCGATCATTTCCTTCTTCGCACCGCGTGAGCTGCGCTCACCCGCGTTCATGCGCTTGTTGATGTCTTTGAGTTGCTCCAAAGGCACCACCACGCGCGATTGCAAGTCGATCAGCTTTTGTTGCAAGTCTTGCACAGGTGGGATGAAACGCCCCATCGTGGTCGACCAAGGCTTGCCTGCGGCGGCTTGCTTTTCAACCCACTTGAGGTTGAGCAAGTTCGGCGGGAAGTCTTTGATGAAGGTGGCTTGTGGCATGCCGCACTTGTCCACGATGATGCGGCGCAACTCGCGTTCGTTCTTGCGCACATCATCGACTTGACCACGTACCGATTCGCACAGTTTTTCGATGGTTTTGGCTGTGAAGCGAATGCCCATCAACTCGGCTGTCAAAGCGTTTTGCGCTTTCATGTAGGCCGGTGTGCCGTAGCCTTCTTTGTCGTAGGTTTTGCGGAGTTTTTCGAACAACACAATCATGCGGTCAAAGCGTTCAAGCGCAGCGTTTTTCAACTCTTCCAATTTCTTGGTGAGTGCTTTGGAGCCGCCTTTGCCGTCGTCATCGTCTTCTTCGTCAAACTCGTCGAAGTCTTCTTCAGCCACGTAGTCATCGGCTTCGTTGAGGTTGTTGAAACCGTCCACGATGGTGGAGATGACCACTTTGTTTTCGCGAATGTCTTCGGCCATGGCCAGCACGGCGGCAATGGTGGCGGGTGAGGCGCTGATCGCGGCCATCATGTCCATCAAGCCGCCTTCGATGCGCTTGGCGATTTCGATTTCACCTTCGCGGGTCAGCAATTCGACTGTGCCCATCTCACGCATGTACATGCGCACGGGGTCGGTGGTGCGACCGAATTCGCTGTCCACAGTAGACAAGGCGGCTTCGGCTTCTTCTTCGGCTTCTTCTTCGGTGGCCGCTGTGGGCGTGTTGTTGTTGAGCAGCAGTGTTTCTGCGTCAGGGGTGTGTTCGTAAACGGCCACGCCCATGTCGTTCAACATGCTGATCACCACTTCAAGGGTTTCAGCATCCACCAATTTGTCGGGCAAGTGGTCGGAGATTTCGCCGTGTGTCAGGTAGCCGCGCGTCTTACCAAGTTTGATCAAGGTTTTGAGGCGCTGACGACGTTTTTGCATGTCCTCTTCGGACAGCACGGTTTCGTCCAAACCGAACTCCTTCATCAAGGCGCGTTCTTTGGCCTTGCTGATCTTCATGCGCAGCGGCTTGACCTTTTCTGCACCGGCTTCGACCACAGGCTCTTCGCCCACAAGGTCGGCTTCGATGTCGCTCATGTCTTCGTCATCGGCACTGGCTTTTTTGCCTTTGGCTTTGGTGGCCTTTTTAGCAGGCGCTTTTTTGGCTGCTACTTTGGGTGCATGGGCTTCGACGGCTGAAGTTTTTTTCTTCGTGTCCTCAGCTTTGGGTGTAGTTTTGGCTGCGGTTTTGGTGGCTGGCTTGGCGACAGCTTTGGTTTTCGATGCGGGCACTGACTTGGCTTTCGTTGCGGGCTTGGCTGCAGGTTTAGCAGCGGTTTTAGCTGCCGATTTGGCAGCCGTTTTTGCAACGGGTTTTGCGGTGGGCTTGGTAACTGTCTTGACCGTGGCTTTGACGGAGGGCTTGGCTGCGGCTTTGGGCGCAGCGGGGGCTGGCTTTTTGCTCACAGGTTTGGCAACCACCTTCTTGGCCACAGGCTTGGCAGGCTTCTTGGACTTGCGGTCAACAGGCATGAAAACTCCTAGACATCAAAGAAACAAATACACAGCGCCACAAAAACCCGGCGCGGGAAAAGAAAAGGGGGGTGAAGTAAAAGAACCTCTAGAAGCAAGCGGATTGGGCGAACATTTGGAATGCAGTCCTTGCGGTGAGGTGGCGAGTCGTGCGCTTGTGTCACGGTTGGCCGGGCCCGGAGGTGCTGCTGTCGCACTTGCTAGTGCGTGGATTATACCTAAAACGACGACGCACATTTGGCTACAGCCGCGTCAGTCTTGACTTTCGACCAGTTTTTGCGGGATCGAGCCGAGCTGCTTACGGCGTTCAAACAAGGCTTTGTAGCGTTGCATGGCGCTGGGATCAGCCGCAGCTTGGGCAATCGCTTCTTTCATTTGCGCGTCGAGACTCTCAAACAAAATTTTGTTCAAGATGCCGCGCAGCTCTAGGCCTGCTTCGCGTCTTTGCGCTTCGGGCGAGAGATTTTCGGGCATGGGCTTGCCATCGTCGTCCAGCAAGGGGGTAAAGGCACTGGCCATCACGCGCAATGCCAAGTCTTCGGACTCATGCTCGCGCAGGCCTTCGCGCAGCGCTCCCCACGGTTGGTGGCCATGTTCGTGGTGTTGGTGGTCAAGCCATACAAACAAGGGGCCGTGGGGCGGTGCCAACTCGCACAAGAGGTTATGGTCTTCGGTGGATAGGTCCTCCCAAATGTCCATGTGCGACAGCAGCACGCGTGCTGCATGGTCTGCACGACCCGCGGGGATGAGGCGTGTGCCACGTTTCCAGTTTTTTGGCGCGTAAGACTCACGAGGTTTGAATTTGGATGATTTTTTAAACTCGCCCGAACGCACAGGTGCTGCAGCGGTGGTGGTGGGCATCCACAGGTCTTGCAACTCGTGGTTGCCCAATTCAGCCAGTTCAGCGATTTCGCTGAGTAACTGGCGTTTGAGTGCGCCATCGGGCAAGGCCATCCACAGGGGCTTGGCGTTGCTGGCCATGTGGGCGCGGCCTTCGGCCGTGTGCAAGTCGCAGCCCTCGCGCGCCACTTCAATCAGAAAACGGCTCAAGGGCATGGCCTCGGTCACGCAGTGGGCAAAGGCTTCTTTGCCAAACTCGCGGATGTAGCTGTCGGGGTCGTGCTCTTGGGGCAAGAATAAAAACTTCACGCTGCGCACATCGGTGGCGTAGGGCAGAGCGCCATCGAGGGCCTTGCGCGCCGCGCGTCGACCCGCGCCGTCACCGTCAAAACTGAACACCACGTTGTCGGTGAAGCGAAATAGTTTTTGCACGTGGTCTGTCGTGCAGGCGGTGCCCAAAGTGGCCACCGCATTGGGAAAGCCCAACTGGGCCAAGGCCACCACATCCATATAGCCTTCGGTCACCAGCACATAGCCTGCGTCACGCAGCGCGTTGCGGGCTTCAAACAAGCCATACAACTCACGCCCTTTGCTGAACACCGGCGTTTCGGGTGAGTTGAGGTACTTGGGGGTGCCTTCACCCAACACGCGCCCACCAAAGCCAATGCATTCGCCCTTGACGTTACGAATGGGGAACATCACGCGGTCACGGAAACGGTCGTAGCGTTTTTCTTCTTCGCCGTCTTCTTGGTTGACGATGACCAAGCCGCTCTCGGCCAGCAAGGGGTCTTGGTAATCTGGGAACACACTGGCCAAGCTGCGCCAACCTTCGGGCGCGTAGCCGAGGCCAAACTGTTTGGCAATCTCGCCGCTCAGCCCGCGGCCCTTGAAATACGCAATCGCTTTGGGGGAGTTGCGTAAATGCTTGCGGTATGCCTCACCCGCCTTTTCCAATACATCGGTCAGCGTGGCTTGCTTTTGGCGCTGCTCGGCGGCGCGCGCGCGGTCTTGGGGCGAGGCATCGTCTTCTGGCACTTGAAGACCCACGCCTTGCGCCAAGTCCTTCACCGCCTCGACGAAAGTCATGCCCGCATGCTCCATCAAGAAGCCAATCGCATTGCCGTTTTTGCCGCAGCCAAAGCAATGGAAAAACTGCTTGGCAGGGCTGACTGAAAACGATGGCGATTTTTCGCCATGGAAAGGGCACAGTCCCATGAAGTTGGCCCCGCCCTTTTTGAGCTGCACATAGCGGCCCACCACCTCGACCACGTCGACACGAGCTAAAAGCTCTTGGATGAAGGATTGGGGGATGGCCATAGGTGAAAAGAAAGCAGCCGGATTTTAGGCGTTGCTCTTTGCGGCACGCGCTTTGTGCAATTTTTTGTAGCTGTCGATCAAGCGGTGATGCTTCTCAAGGCCTTCGAGTTTCATGCTCGTCGGCGTTAAGCCAAAGAAACGTTCGCTCCCATTGACCGATCCCATGACGGCGTCGATCCGCGCGTTGCCAAACATGCGGCGAAAGTTGACCTCGTAGTCTTGTAGCTCTAAGTCTGGGTCGAGCATGACTTCGAGCACCACATTCAAGGCTTGGTAAAACAATTTGCGTTCTACCGTGTTGTCGTTGTATTGGAGGAAGGCGCCTACAAGTTCTTGGGCTGCTTCAAATTGCTTCAAGGCCAGATTGATCAGCAACTTCAACTCGAGAACCGTGAGCTGACCCCAAGGCGTGTTTTCATCAAATTCAATGCCGATCAATGTCGCGATATCAGAATACTCATCCAGCTCGTTGTTCTCGAGGCGCTCCAGCAGCGCGGCCAAGTGGGCATCGTCCAAACGGTGCAAGTTCAGAATGTCGGCACGAAACAGCAGCGCTTTGTTGGTGTTGTCCCAAATCAAATCTTCTAAAGGGTAGATCTCAGAGTAACCGGGCACCAAAATTCGGCAGGCGATGGCGCCCAACTGGTCGTGCACCGCTGTGTAAACCTCCTTGCCCATGTCCTTGAGAATGCCAAACAAGGTCGCGGCTTCCTCGGCATTGGCGTTTTCGCCTTGACTCGAAAAATCCCACGCCACGAAAGCGAAGTCTGCTTTGGCGCTGAAAAAGCGCCACGATACGATGCCGCTGGAGTCGATGAAATGCTCCACAAAGTTGTTGGGCTCTGTCACCGCATGGCTTTCGAATGTGGGCTGACGCAGGTCGTTCAAGCCTTCAAAACTCCGACCTTGTAGCAGCTCGGTCAGGCTGCGCTCTAACGCCACTTCAAACTTGGGGTGCGCGCCGAAAGAAGCAAAGACGCCGCCTGTGCGTGGGTTCATCAAGGTGACGCACATCACGGGGTAGGTTCCTCCCAGAGACGCATCTTTGACCAGCACCGGAAATCCTTGCTCTTCCAAGCCACGAATGCCAGCCAAGATGCTCGGGTACTGGGCCAACACATCGTGCGGCACATCTGGCAAGCAGATTTCAGCTTCAAGGATTTCACGCTTGACCGCGCGCTCGAAAATTTCTGAGAGGCATTGCACCTGTGCCTCGGCCAGCGTGTTGCCCGCGCTCATGCCGTTGCTGACGAACAGGTTTTCGATCAGGTTAGACGGGAAATACACCACCTCGCCATCTGATTGACGCACAAACGGCAGCGAACAGATGCCGCGTTGTGTATGGCCGGAGTTGGTGTCGATCAAATGTGAGCCGCGCAACTCACCATCTGGGTCATAGATTGGCAGGCAGAACGGGTCCAGAATTTCAGCCGGCAGTGCATCCTTCTTTCCTGGCTTGAACCAACGCTCATTGGGGTAATGGACAAACGCCGCGTTGGCCATGTCTTCGCCCCAAAAAGAACCTGCGTAGAAATGGTTGTTGTTGAGTCGCTCGATGTATTCACCCAACGCCGAGGCCAAGGCGCTTTCCTTGGTTGAGCCTTTGCCGTTGGTGAAACACATGGGAGAGTGTGCATCGCGGATGTGCAATGACCACACGTTGGGAATGATGTTGCGCCACGAGGCAATTTCAATCTTGATGCCTAAGTCTGCCAAGATGTTTGACATGTTGGCGATGGTTTGCTCTAGCGGCAGGTCCTTGCCTGCGATGAAGGTGTTGCTGCCTGTGTTGGGTTGCAGCGATAGCAATGACTGCGCATCGGCATCCAAGTGTTCGACTTCTTCGATCACAAACGCTGGGCCTGCTTGAACGACTTTTTTTACCGTGCAGCGCTCAATCGAGTTCAAGATGCCACGGCGGTCTACTTCTTGGATATCCGGTGGTAACTCCACCTGAATCTTGAAAATCTGCTGGTACCGGTTCTCTGGATCAACGATGTTGTTTTGCGAGAGTCGAATGTTTTCAGTGGGAATATTGCGCGTGACGCAATACAACTTGACAAAGTAAGCGGCGCACAAAGCCGATGAGGCCAAAAAATAATCAAAAGGGCCAGGAGCCGAGCCATCGCCTTTGTAACGAATGGGTTGGTCGGCGACCACTGTGAAGTCATCGAACTTGGCTTCTAAGCGAAGCTTGTCGAGAAAGTTGACCTTAATTTCCATGGGCGATATTTAAAACGAGGACTCAAAATAATAGGGCCGCCATGATTTGCGGCCACGTGAGTCCTCAGTATAAAAGCCCTGTTTCAGCGCACGTGGCGTCGGCTTATTTCGGTGCCAATCGTATGGCTCCGTCCAAGCGAATCACTTCGCCATTGAGCAAATCATTTTCAAAAATGTGCAGCGCCAGTTTGGCGTAGTCCTGTGGGGTGCCCAAGCGTGAGGGAAAGGGCACGCCCGCAGCCAGCGCATCTTGCACTTCTTGCGGCATGCCAAACAGCATGGGGGTGCCCATGATGCCGGGGGCAATCGTCATGTTGCGGATGCCGTTGCGCGCCAAATCACGCGCGATGGGCAAGGTCATGCCGACGATGCCGCCTTTAGACGCGCTGTAAGCGGCTTGGCCTATCTGTCCGTCGTAGGCGGCGATGGAGGCGGTCGAGATCAACACGCCGCGCTCGCCTGTGGGTTCTGGCTCGTTATGACACATGGCTTCTGCCGCCAAGCGAATCATGTTGAAACTGCCAATCAGGTTGATGGTGATGGTGCGGGTGAAGCTGCTCAAGGCATGTGCGCCGTTTTTAGCAACGATTTTTTCAGCAGGCGCTACACCCGCGCAGTTGACCAAACCCATCAGCTTGCCCAATGAAACGGCCTTGGCGACGACGGCTGCGGCTTGGGCCTCAACGCTCACATCGCATTGGACAAAAGCACCGCCAATGTCCTTCGCTACTGCTTCACCCTTGTCAGCTTGCATGTCTGCGATCACCACCACGCCGCCTTGGGTAGCCAATGCACGTGCTGTGCCTTCGCCCAAGCCGGATGCACCACCGGTGACGATGAAAACTTTACCTTTGATGTCCATGAGGGGCTCCCGCGTGTGTTGTGAAGTTGCTTTACGTTTACGTAAACGTCAATTATGCGGGATGCCAAGGGCTTGAGGTGGGTATCTAGGACAATCCCTAGTGAGAGAGATTCATTTTTTAAAGGTTGTGGCATGAGTTCGCGTCAGTTTCATATCCCTTTGACTTTCCGCGTTGGGGTATTGGCTTTGTGTGTCGCAGTCTTGGCGGCTTGTACATCACCTGGGCCTTTGCCACCGGTCGAAGGCGGCAAGCCCGAAGCGCCTGTGGCCAAGCGTGCCCCTAAATTTGGCTTGGCTTTGGGCGGCGGTGCTGCTCGAGGATTTGCCCATGTCGGCGTGATTCAAGTGCTGGAGGAGGCAGGAATCAAACCCGACTTGGTGGTGGGTACCTCCGCAGGCAGTGTGGTGGCTGCTTTTTATGCCAGCGGCATGACAGGCTTGCAATTGCAAAAAGTGTCGGAAAACATGGAGGAGGCCACCATCACTGATTGGACTGTGCCCTTGCTTGGGCGCGGCATGATGCGCGGTGACGCGTTGGGTCGCTACGTCAATGCACAAACCGGCCACCGCCGCATCGAAGACTTCAAGATGCCTTTGGGCATTGTGGCCACCGACTTGCGCACCGGCGATGGTGTGTTGTTCCAACGCGGTGATGTGGGTACCGCTGTGCGTGCGTCAAGTTCGGTGCCTTCGGTCTTCGAGCCGGTGCGCATTGGTGCCCGTGAGTTTGTCGATGGGGGCTTGGTGTCGCCCGTGCCCGTGCGTTATGCCCGTCAGATGGGGGCCGAGTATGTGTTGGCGATTGACATTTCCAGCCCGCCCGAATCAGGCAAAACAGGCGATATGTTTCAAATCTTGATGCAGACCTTCACCATCATGGGCAAGAGCATCAATGCGTTTGAGTTACGTGAGGCGAATTTGGTGGTTCGCCCTGCTTTGGCGGACGTGGGGAGTGCCGACTTCAGAGCGCGCCGCCGTTCGATTGAGGCCGGTCGCGCAGCGATGTTGCAAGCCTTGCCTCAACTCAAACAGGCCCTCGCTGCCCAATAAAACAATGCCAAGTGAGCAAAAAAAAGGGCCTGCCTGACGGCAAGCCCTTGAAGGGATTCCTGAACCCTGAGGTGACGAAGAATCCGAGGAGACAATCGTTACAAATTAACGCTTCTTGGCAACGCTCTTAGAAGCTTTCACAGCTGTTTCAGTCGCTGTTTGAATGTGTGATTCGGCCATGTCAGCAGCTTGCTTGACAGCTTTTTGCACAGATTCCACCGCAGTGTTGCTGGCCGTCACCGCTTGCTTGAAGAAGGCCACAGCTTGCTCAGAGCCAGCTGGTGCGTTTTTCAAAGCAGATTCGATGTAAGCCTGAACCGCTTGTTGGCCTTCAGCCGCTTTGCCTTCGAGACCTTTGGTCAAGTCAGTGCTGGTGCTGGAAGCGATGTCATAGATGTGGCGGCTGTAAGCAGCAGACTTCTCAGCCAAAGGCTGCAAGAAGCTGGTTTGCAAAGCGATCAGCTCTTGTGCATCTTTCACACCCATCACGGCTTTGGCGTGCGCAGCCGATTCGGCCAAGGCGGTGCGACTGGCAGTGAGGTTGAGTTCAACCATTTTTTCAACGCCAGCGAAGGCCTTGTTGGACAAACCAAACAGGTTGTCGAGGTTGGCTTTGTTGGTCGCGGCGATTTGTTCAACGTTGATCATGGGGATACTCCAAAAGTTAAGTGATCTTGCAAAAAATGTTGCAGTGCAGCATTGGGATGAAGTTTAGGGTTATCCCGCGGCTTTGCAAGAGGGTTGGGCGCTTCAAGGCTTTGTTTAGAGGTGACTTACTAAATCTGAGCTTCCAGCGCAGGCTCAAGGCTTTTGTAGATTGGTGACAATGCAGCCTTGTTTGATGCGGTTTCCAAGGGATATGCGCGCTTTCTATTCGGACCATTTCGTATTGCCCTTGCCGCTAGGCCACCGTTTTCCTATGGCCAAGTACCGCTTGCTGCGTGAGCGTTTGGAGGCCGAGTTGCCCGAATTGACCTTGTCCGCCGCCGAGCCTGCAAGCAATGGTGAGCTGGCTTTGGTGCACACCCCCAGCTATATCCAGTCGGTGGTCCAAGGCACATTGACGCCGGCCCAACAGAAAGAAATTGGGTTTCCTTGGTCGCCTGCGATGGTTGAGCGTTCACGCCGTTCGACGGGTGCCACCATCATGGCCGCACGGGCTGCGTTGCTGGGGGGTGAAGGTGTCTGTGCCAACTTGGCCGGCGGTACCCACCACGCGTATGCCGATCAAGGCAGTGGCTTTTGTGTGTTCAATGATGCGGCGGTGGCCACGCGCCTCATGCAAGCTGAATGGGGTCGTACCCATCAACACCCATTGAAGGTGGCCATCATTGATTTGGATGTACACCAAGGCAACGGCACAGCGCGTATCTTTGAGCGGGATGCGCAGGTGTTCACCTTGTCGATGCACGGCGCACGCAATTTCCCATTTGCCAAAGAAAGCAGTGATTTGGACGTGGAGCTACCCGACGGATGTGGTGACATGGCTTACATGGACGCTTTGGAACAGGCCTTGGCAGAGATGGATGCCCGCTTCAACCCAGGCTTGGTGATTTATCTTGCTGGTGCAGACCCGCATGAGGGTGACCGTTTGGGACGCTTGAGCCTGAGCTTTGATGGTTTGGAAGCGCGTGACCGTCGGGTGTTCGATTGGGCATGGTCCAAACGCATTCCTTTGGCCTTCTGCATGGCTGGCGGCTACGGACATCAAATGACGGATACCGTGCAGGTGCAAGTCAACACCTACCGTGTCGCCAATTCTTATTGGAGACGCTGGCAAAATCTAACTCTTTCAGCTTGAGTAATTCGATTTAAAAACGTCTTGGAGACATCTGTATGACCCATTCAACCCATGTGGCTGCTGTAGACCACGCCATCACCTCACGCATGTCTGCACGTGCCTTCACGCAGCAAGCTGTCTCGCGCGAATTGGTGACAGAAATTTTGCAAGTCGCGAGCCGCGCACCGTCGGGGACCAACACCCAGCCTTGGAAGGTTTACGTGCTCCAAGGTGCGACACGTGACAGCTTGGTGAACAAAGTCTGCGCTGCCCACGAGGCCATTCGCGCCAACCCCGACTTAGCCAAGCAGTACCAAGAGCAATACGACTACTACCCCACGCAATGGGTCAGCCCCTACATTGATCGCCGCCGCGAAAACGGTTGGAGCCTGTATGGGTTGCTAGGCATTGGCAAAGCCGACAAAGACCGCATGCACGAACAACAACAACGCAACTTCAAGTTTTTCGATGCGCCCGTAGGTTTGATGTTCACCCTTGACCCTATCATGGGGCGTGGCTCGTTGCTTGACTACGGCATGTTCATACAAAACATCATGTTGGCCGCCCGCGCACGCGGTTTGCACACCTGCCCGCAAGCAGCGTGGAATGGGTTTCACAGCATCATCCTGCCGCACATCGGTGCGGGCGAGGGCGAGATGATGGTGTGTGGCATGGCCTTGGGCTATGCCGACGAGAGCGACAAGGTCAACACCCTCGTCACGCCACGCGTGCCCGTGAATGAGTTCACCCATTGGGTGGACTAAGTTTTTAAGTTGCTTTGACATGATCATCACCAGCCTGCTCGACACCGACCTATACAAATTCACCATGATGCAGGCTGTGCTGCACCAGTTTCCGAGTGCGCAGGTGTCGTACAAGTTCAAGTGCCGCAATCCCGGTGTGCAGCTGGCCCCCTACGTGCAAGAGATTCGTGACGAAATTCGCTCCTTGTGCAGCTTGCAATTTCAAGATGCCGAGTTGGTGTGGCTGCGCAGCTTGCGCTTCATCAAAAGCGACTTCGTGGACTTCTTGGGGCTATTTCGCCTGAATGAAAAATACATTCAGGTGAATGCTTTGTCGAATGGTGAGATTGACATCAGCATCCAAGGCCCTTGGCTGCACACCATCTTGTTTGAGATTCCCGTGTTGGCGATCGTCAACGAGGTCTACTTTCGCAACACGCAACAAGTGCCAGACTTTCCAGAAGGTCGCAAACGCTTGGACCAAAAAATTCAAGCCCTGCATGCCGAGCGTTTGAGTGATTTGAAAATTGCAGACTACGGCACACGTCGGCGCTTCTCCAAGGCGTGGCACGAGGAAATTCTGCGGGTCCTCATCTCGCGCTTGGGCACGGGGCCCGAAGGGCAGTTTGCAGGCACCAGCAATGCCTTGTTTGCGATGAAGCTGGGCCTGACCCCGTTGGGCACGATGGCGCACGAATACCTGCAAGCCTGTCAAGCGCTGGGTCCACGCTTGCGCGATAGCCAAGTGTTCGGCTTTGAAACGTGGGCGCGTGAATACCGGGGTGACTTGGGGATTGCCTTGAGCGATGTGTATGGCATCGAGCCCTTCTTGCGGGACTTTGACATGTACTTTTGCAAACTGTTTGATGGTGCGCGTCACGACAGTGGCGACCCTTTCACATGGGGTGAACGCATGATCGAGCACTACCGCAACAACCGTGTAGACCCCATGACCAAAACCTTGATTTTTTCCGATGGTCTGACCATCGAAAAAATCATTGCCTTGTACCAACAGTTTCGAGGGCGTTGCCAATTGGCATTTGGCATTGGCACCAACCTGACCAACGACTTGGGCTACGAACCTTTGCAAATCGTAATCAAGATGACGCAGTGCAATGGCCAGCCGGTGGCCAAGCTGTCGGACACGCCTTCCAAAAATATGTGCCAAGACGAAAGGTACTTGGCCTATTTGCGTCAAGTGTTCGATATCGCGCAACCTGTTTAACCGAGCTTATGAACTACCTCAAAATTGTTTGGGTGTTTGCGCTGGCCTTTTGTTTGAATGCGCTGGCGCCTTTGTTGCTCAGTCACATTGCTGCCTTGGGTGGCGCTGAGGCCGCCATCGCTGCGGCGCTTTGGTGCTTGGGTTTGTTTCTCGTGTTTGGTTGGGGCTGTAGCAAAGCGGCTGAGGGCACACTTTTTCCGAGCTTTACCTTGCAGTTGCTGATCGGCATTGTGTTGCACGATGCACTGGCACCTTTGTCCGCGCAACTGGTGCTGTCGGTGGTGGTATGTACATCGCTTGCTGCCATCATTCTGAAGTCGGGCGGCGATGAGATCGAACGCAAGGACTTCTTAAAGATTGCGTTGCCCACACTGCTCATCGCCACGGTGGGTTACTTGATCACGTTCTTCGTGATGTTTCAGGTACTGATGTGGCTAGGCTTGGACAGCAAAACAGCCGCACTCTTAGCCGCCATCATGAGTTCGACCGATCCAGCAGCATTGATCCCCACGCTCAAGACTGTGGTGTTCAAGTCGGAGTTCAAACAAATGCCGAGCTTGTCGGTGGCCGAAAGTGCCTTGAACGATGCTGTCGGCGCGATCTTCACCGGGGCGATTTCGGTCATGATTTTGGGCGGCGTTCAAATTGACAGCGTCCGTTTGTTGGCCGCAGGCCTGTTCAGTCCTGACAACTTGCAACGGCTCGCCATGCAGTTTGGATTTGGCATCGTGGCCGGTGTCATCGGCTGGCTCGCCATGTATGCTTTTGAACGCTACAAATCCAAGCGTCATGCACAAGGCAAGCTGGATGCGCCGTATGACTTCGCTTTGGTTTTAGCCGTCCCCTTGGTCACCTTTGTGCTGGCGCAGATGATGCACGGCAATGGATTTTTGGCGGCTTTCATTGCTGGCCTGTTAGCCAATTTCAACCACGGCACACACCATTTTCACGGTTTGTTACACAACCTCGAAGTGAAAATCGAGAGCTTGGCCAAGCCCACCATCTTCATGATGGTGGGGCCTTTCGTCGCCTTGCCGCATCTGGCCGAGACCGCAGGCTTGGGCTTGTTCGTGTCGCTGGCGTTCATCGTCTTCGCGCGTCCGTTGGCGGTCTTCATTTCACTGATGCCAACGGCCATGGGTCGATCTGAAAAACTGTTTCTGTGCGCTGTTCGCGAAACGGGGGTGATTCCCGTGGTGTTGGCCGTGATCACCGTGGCGCAGTTTCCGGACCTGACACAGCTCATGCCTTTGACGGCGTGGGTGGTGATTTGGACCTTGACTGTGCTGCCTGCGCTCACCCCTTGGTGGGCTAAACAATTAAACATGACTGAGTAATGCAATGAAGCCGAAAATCATCGTCGCCCGTCCTATCTTTGATGACGTCTTAGCGCGTTTACGCGAACACTTTGACGTGACTGACAACCAAGCTGACACGCCTTGGACCAAGGCGTCATGGACGAAAGCCCTGTCGCAACATGTGGGTGCACTCACCACGGGGTCTGACCCTGTCGATGCCGATGTGCTTCAAGCCTGCACCCATCTCAAAGCCGTGGCCAACATGGCGGTGGGCTACAACAACTTTGACGTACCAGCCATGACTGCGCAAGGTGTGCAAGCCAGCAACACGCCCGATGTGTTGACTGAGACCACCGCCGACTTTGGATTTGCTTTGTTGATGGCCACCGCACGCCGCATCACCGAGAGCGAGCATTACCTGCGCCGTGGTGAGTGGACGCAATGGCGCTACGACATGTTTGCCGGCGCAGAAGTGCATGGCAGCACCATAGGTATCTTGGGCATGGGTCGCATCGGCCAAGGCATTGCGCGCCGCGCCGCACATGGCTTTGGCATGAAGGTGATTTATCACAACCGCTCACGCCTGAGTGCCGAGGCGGAAGCCGAGTGCAAAGCCAGCTATGTCAGCAAAGAAACCTTGCTCCAGACCGCCGACCACGTGATGTTGGTCGTGCCCTACAGCCCAGCGTCGCATCACACCATCGGTGCCGCTGAGTTGGCGCAAATGAAGCCCACCGCCACGCTCATCAACATTGCGCGCGGCGGTATTGTGGACGATGCCGCATTGGCGGTGGCGCTGCGCGAGAAACGCATTGCGGCAGCAGGTTTGGATGTGTTTGAGGGTGAGCCCCAAGTGCATCCTGACTTGCTGACCGTCCCCAATGTGGTGTTGACGCCGCACATTGCCAGCGCTTCCATTCCCACGCGTCGTGCCATGGCTAATTTGGCGGCAGACAACCTCATCAGCTATTTCACGCAAGGCAAGTCGCTGACGCCTTTGAACTCGGTGTCTGCATGATGGAAATTTGGATTGCGGTTGGCATTGGTGCTTTCAATGCCTTGCTGTTGTTGATGCTGGTGCGCCGCCCCAGTGGTCAGTCAGACACTGCTGCTGCGCTGGCTTTGCAACAGAGCTTGCAAAGCATGCACGAAAAGCTCGAGCGCATTGAGCGCGAATTGCGCACCGAGATTGCCGAGTCCTCGAGAGGTGGCCGTCAAGAGCTGACACAAAACTTGGCGCTGTTCCAACAAAGCCAAGTGCAGCAACTCACGCTGATGCAAAAAAGCATTGGCGACACCTTGAACCAACAGTTGCAGCAATTGCAAAAAAGCAATGCCGACAAACTCGATGAAATGCGCCGCACGGTGGACGAGAAGCTGCAAACCACCTTAGAGAAACGCCTGTCTGAGAGCTTCAAACAAGTGGCCGAGCGTTTGGAGCAAGTCCACAACGGCCTCGGCCAAATGCAAAAGTTGGCCGATGGCGTGGGCAGCTTGCAACGCGTGCTGACCAACGTCAAAACACGCGGCATGTTTGGCGAGGTGCAGTTAGAGGCCTTGCTCGAACAAGTGCTCACGATTGAGCAATACGCCAAGCAAGTTGAAACCAAACCGCGCAGCAACCAACGTGTGGACTTTGCGATTCGGTTTCCAGGCCGGGGTGGCGAAGACGGTGAGCCCGTCTGGTTACCGATTGATGCCAAGTTCCCGCGCGAGGACTATGAGCGCTTGCTGGATGCGCAAGACCGCGCCGATGCCCTCGCCGCAGAAGTGGCTGCCAAATCCTTGGAAGCACGCATTCGCACCGAAGCCAAGAGCATTGCCGAGAGCTACCTCGCGCCCCCGCACACCACGGACTTTGCAATTTTGTTTTTGCCTGCCGAGGGCTTGTACGCCGAAGTGTTGCGCCGTCCCGGTTTGATGGACAGTTTGCAACGCGACTACCGCGTCACCTTGGCTGGCCCGACCACCTTGCTGGCCATGCTCAACAGCTTGCACATGGGCTTTCGCACACTCGCATTGGAGCAACAAGCCTCCGAGGTATGGAAGGTGTTGGGCGCCGTCAAAACCGAATTCGAACGCTATGGCGATTGGGTGGAGAAGGTGCGCGAGCAGGTGCAAAAAGCTGCGGACACCTTGGACCGCGCTGACACGCGCAGCCGCCAAATGCGTCGCGCATTGAAGAACGTCGAGGCACTCCCCGAAGGCGAAGCACAAGCCTTGCTGCCCAAGTTCGACGAAGCCTTGGATGATTCGGACAGCCAAGTTTGAAACGTGAACTCCTCAAGCTGATGGCAGGCCAAGTGTGCCTGCATGCCTGCATGACGGGCATGCGCATGGCCGCACCGCTGATGGCTTTACGCAGCGGCCAAAGCGAAGCGGCTGTCGGTGTGTTGCTGGCCATGTTTGCCTTGACGCAAGTGTTCTTGGCTTTGCCTGCGGGACGCTATGCAGACCTGCATGGCTTGAAGCGACCGGTGATGTGGAGCGTGCTCATGGGGGTCATCGGTGCAGGCTCTGCGGCGATTTGGCCTAACTTTTCGATGCTGTGTTTCAGTGCCTTGATGACGGGCGGGGCGAGTGGCCTCGCCATCATTGCGTTGCAGCGTCATGTGGGGCGTGCGGCGCAGGGCTTGGCGCAAATGAAGCAGGCTTTCAGCTGGCTCTCGATTGCTCCTGCGTGTTCCAACTTCATTGGCCCGTTCACCGCTGGTTTGCTGATCGACCATGCTGGCTTTCAGTGGGCGTTTGCCGCGATGGCTTTGCTTCCTGTCGTGGCTTGGTTGTGGATCCGCCAAGCCCATGAGTTGCCCAAAGTGGTGAAACCTGAAGGACATGAAAAAAATAGCGCATGGGATTTGTTGAACCAACCCATGTTCCGCCGCTTGTTGATGGTGAATTGGTTTTTATCGGCTTGCTGGGATGTACACACCTTCGTGGTTCCCATCATGGGCCATGAACGTGGCTTGAGCGCTTCAGCCATTGGTTCGATCTTGGGGGTATTTGCGTTGGCCGCAGCCTTCATTCGCATGTTGATGCCTTTTGTCGCGGCGCGTTTGCATGAGTGGCAAGTCATCACGGGGGCGATGCTCATCACCTCGTTCATGCTGGCAGTTTACCCATTCACCGAAACGGCGTGGTTGATGGGGGCTTGCTCGTTGTTGCTGGGGTTGTCATTGGGCGGTGTTCAGCCCATGGTGATGAGTACCTTGCACCAAATCACGCCGGAGCATCGCCATGGTGAAGCCTTGGGCTTGCGCTTGATGGGCATCAATGCATCCAGCGTGTTGATGCCGATGTTGTTTGGTGCGGCAGGCACCGTCATTGGCATCAGTGGGGTATTTTGGTGTGTCTCAGCCGTGGTGGGCTTGGGCTCGCGCAGTGCGTATTTGCTCAGAGTTCATAAAAAGCACGAATAAATTCCCACGCTTCTTCGACGCTGTCGCTGTACTTGAACAGGTCTGCGTCTTCGGCCGAAATGACACCTTCTTCAATCATCACGGAGATGTTGAACAGGCGTTTCCAGTAGCTGGTGCCAAACAAAACAATCGGCACGGGTTTGGCTTTTTTGCATTGCACCAAGGTCAGCGTTTCAAACAATTCATCCATGGTGCCATAGCCGCCGGGGAATGCCACCAAGGCTTTGGCCCGCATCATGAAGTGCATTTTGCGCAGCGCAAAGTAATGAAATTTGAAACTCAGCCCGGGTGTGATGTAGGGGTTAGGGGTTTGCTCATGTGGCAGAGCGATGTTCAATCCCACGCTGATGCCACCCGCCTCTGAAGCACCTCGGTTGGCAGCTTCCATGATGCCGGGGCCACCCCCTGTGCAGATGAAGAACTTGCGCTCCTTGGTTTGGTCGGCGCTGAATTTGGTGATGAGGTGTCCCAAGGCACGAGACTGCTCGTAAAAGCGCGCGTTACGCACCAAGGTCTCGGCTTGTGTGATGGCTTGTTCATCGTTGCTCGCGCGCGCTTTGAGCAAGATGCGGTGCGCTTCTTCTTCGCTCCTGAAGCGGGCACTGCCAAACACCACCACGGTGTGTTCAATGCCCATAGCCTGCTGCGCCAAATCGGGCTTGAGCATTTCCAGTTGTAAGCGAATGCCGCGCGTTTCGCGACGCAGCAAAAACTCGGGGTCTGCAAAGGCCAGTCGGTTGGATTCGGGCGACAGCGTATCGCCAGGTGGGTGTTGCGCTTTCAGCGTTTCCCAAGCTTCGGCAATTCTTCGGTCGTGAGGGTCTAGCATTCCATCCATGGCGCTATGTTAGCGGCTCGATGGACAGGCCCATGAAAAAAGGCCTCCGAAGAGGCCTTGATTGGCAAAAGCTTTGAAAGCTTAGACGCGCTTGCGGTATTCACCGGTGCGTGTGTCCACTTCAACTTTGTCGCCTTGGGCCACAAACAAAGGCACAGCGACTTCAAAGCCAGTGGCAATTTTGGCGGGCTTTAACACCTTGCCTGAGGTATCACCTTTGACCGCAGGCTCTGTCCACGTGATTTCGCGCACCACGTTGGTAGGCAATTCCACAGAGATGGCTTTGTCGTCGTAGAACACCACTTCGAGTTCCATGCCGTCTTCGAGGTAGTTCAGGGCGTCGCCCATGTTGCTGGCTTCCACTTCGTATTGGTTGAAGTCGGCGTCCATGCACACGTACATGGGGTCAGCAAAGTAAGAGTAGGTACAGTCTTTCTTGTCCAAGATGACTTGGTCCATCTTGTCGTCAGCTTTGAACACGACTTCGGTACCGAAGTTGGCGATCAAGCTTTTCAATTTCATGCGAACGGTGGAGGAGCCACGGCCGCCACGTTGGTATTCGGTGCGCAGGACAACCATAGGGTCCTTGCCGTGCATGATGACGTTGCCAACGCGGATTTCTTGAGCGGTTTTCATAGTGTGAGGTTTTCTTAGAGGGTTGTGGCCCATGCAGCTCAAGCTGCGATAGGGTTCGCAAAGCCGCTTATTTTAGCGTTTTTGGGCCACAAAACTGAGCAGGCGGCTTGTGAGGTCGGTTTGGGCTTGCAAACCTTGCTGTGCTTGACGATGCCAACGTCGCCAATCGTCAATGACAGTGCGGGATAGCGCAGGAAGTGGCCCTGTTGTCAGTCCGTTCCAAACCGCATGAAAATTTCTTAACTCGGCAGGCATATCCAGTGCTTCCATCAACGCGAGCAGCTTGTCGTGGTGGGCCAAATCGTCTTGCGGGTAAATGTGCCACACGAAGGGCTGGCCCGCCCACAGCGCACGCACCAACGAGTCCTCGCCCCGCACAAAGTTGAGGTCACACGCCCACAGCAGGTGGTCAAAGTCGGTTTGACGGAGGTAGGGCAGTTGACTGATGTGCAACTGGCCCGTGCCGCTGCTAGCCATGTGTAGGGCTTGCGTGGCCGATGCCACGGCGGCGCTGGGGCGGCCTTGGGCAACGAGCAAACGCGTGGGCGCGTCGGCTTGGCTGAGTTGTTTCAGCAAATCAGGCAAGGCGGTGGGTTCGTAGCAAAACAGGCTGATGAGGCGCTCTTTGGCCGCAAGGGGCTTGTCGAGTGGCAGGGCAGATAGCCATGCTGTGCGGTCAAACGCCGTGTGCCGCTCAGCCAAATTTGGCTCGCGCAGCAAGCCACCCGTGTTGGCTGTGAAGCCCGGAAAGAAAAACCATTTGGTCAGGCCACGCGCAGGGCCACTCATGACGGGCGAGGCCAAGCCGTGCGATCGCGCGACATAACTTTCAGCACTCAGGTATTCGAGGTTGATCCACACCGGTGGCGTAGCCCGCGCCATCAGCGCTTGACATGCGTGGGGTAACTCGCAGCCAAAGGCTTCGACCACCACATCACCCACTTGACAGCGCGCGTCTTGGGCCAAGGCGTGCAGTGTTTCGTCGCTGGGCCATGCATGCACGGACACTCCCGCACAGCCTTGCGGTGCCATCCATGCCAGCGCCGATGCATCGTCCACCCACAAGCGCACCGTGTGCCCACGTTGTGCGAGGTCGGCGCACAGCCGCCAGCACACACCGAGGTCGCCATGGTTGTCGATGACGCTACAAAAAATATCCCAGCGCAGGCTGGGTGATGAATGGGGTGGATTTTTCACATCTCAGATTGTCCACAATACGGGCATGTCCAAAACTTCTTCAGACGCTAAGCCAAACAACGCCGCACCGCGCCACCCCCCCGAGTTGCTCGAATTGGTGGGCAGCTTGCCTGCGTTGCCCGGGGTGTACCGCTACTTTGATGCGCAAGAGCAGGTGTTGTATGTGGGCAAGGCGATCAACCTGAAGAAGCGGGTGTCCAGCTATTTCCAAAACGATCACGGAGGCACACGCATTGGTCACATGGTGAGCAAGATTGTGCGCATGGAAACCACGGTGGTGCGCTCTGAGGCTGAAGCGTTGCTGCTGGAAAACAACCTCATCAAAACGCTCAAGCCCAAATACAACATCTTGTTCCGTGACGACAAGAGTTACCCGTATTTGAAGATGACGCGAGGCGTGGCGGTGAAAACCGAGGACGCCCCCAAGCAGGCCACGCCAAATGGCACGCCCGCGAACCCCAGCCCACAACAAGTGCCCCGCGTGGTGTATTACCGTGGCGCGGTGGACAAACGCCACGATTACTTCGGCCCCTATCCCAGCGTGTGGGCGGTGCGCGAGGCCATCCAACTGTTGCAAAAAGTGTTTCGCTTGCGCACCTGCGAAGACACGGTGTTCAACAACCGCACGCGCCCGTGCTTGCTGTTTCAAATCAAGCGTTGCTCGGGGCCGTGTGTGGGCCTCATCTCGGTGCCCGATTACCAGCGTGATGTGGACAGTGCCATGCGCTTGCTGCGCGGTGAAACCCAAGAGGTCATGGGCAGCATTGAAGCGCGCATGATGGCGCATGCCGAACGACTGGAGTTTGAACAAGCCGCCGAGTTGCGCAACCAAATGGGGGCGCTCTCCAAAGTGTTGCACCAACAAGCGGTGGACACCGTGGGCGACCAAGACGTGGACATCCTCGCCGTCAAAGTGCAGGGCGGCAAAGCTTGCGTCAACTTAGCGATGGTGCGTGGAGGCCGCCATTTGGGTGACCGACCATACTTCCCTGTGCATGTGGACGATGCCGAGCCTGCCGAGGTGCTGGAAGCCTTTTTGAGCCAACACTATTTGGATGTGCCCGTGCCGCCCGCACTCATCACCAGCCATGCGGTGGACAAAGAGCTGCTGCAAGCGCTGACCGATCAAACCGGCGTGAAGATCACGGCCGTGCATAACCCGCGCGAGCAACGCCGTGTGTGGCTAGAAATGGCGCAACAAAACGCCGACATTCAACTGGCCCGTTTGTTGGCCGAAGAAGGTTCGCAGCAAGCACGCACGCGTGCTCTGGTGGATGCGCTCGACTTGGCGCCAGAAGATTTAGAGCAATTCCGCGTGGAGTGCTTTGACATCTCACACACCTCGGGCGAGTCTACGCAGGCGTCGTGCGTGGTGTTTCACCACCACAAAATGCAAAGCGCGGAATACCGCCGCTACAACATTGAGGGGATCACGGGCGGTGACGACTACGCCGCCATGCGCCAAGTGCTGGTGCGTCGCTACAGCAAGCTGGCCGAGGCGGTCCGTGCGGGCGAGGGCAAGCTGCCCGACCTCGTGCTGATTGACGGTGGCAAAGGCCAAGTGAGCATGGCGCGTGAGGTGTTTGAGTCGCTCGGACTCGATTTGTCGCGCATCGTGGGCGTGGAAAAAGGCGAGGGCCGCAAAGTGGGCTTGGAAGAGTTGGTGTTTGCGGATGGGCGCGAGAAGGTCTACCTCGGCCGTGATTCAGCGGCTCTGATGCTGGTGGCGCAAATCCGCGACGAGGCCCACCGCTTTGCCATCACCGGCATGCGTGCTGCGCGCGCCAAAGTGCGCGTGGGTGGTAGCAAGCTGGAAGAAATTCCGGGTGTTGGCCCCAAGAAGCGCGCCAAGCTGTTGCAACGCTTCGGCGGTGCGCGCGGGGTGGGAGATGCCAGCGTGGCTGATCTGTGCACGGTGGAGGGTATTTCGCCTGAGTTGGCGCAAACGATTTACAACGCGTTGCGTTAAGTTCGCTGCTTGCTGTTGGCTTGCGCCTTCTTTAGGCTTTCACAACCTCTAGCAGACGGTCCAAGCCACCGTCGTTGATGGCCACCATGGCCTGCTCGCGCACCTTGGGTTTGGCGTGGTATGCCACCGACAAACCGGCTTCGCCCATCATCAGCAAATCGTTGGCGCCGTCACCCATGGCAATCGCTTGTTTGGGACTGATGCCCATTTGCGCACAGATGTGTAGCAGCATCGTGCGCTTTTCGGCGCCGTCGCAAATATCACCCCAGTCTTGCGTCACCACATCGCCGGTGAGCAGGCCGTGTTCAATCGCCAGCACATTGCTGCGAGCGTAGTCGATGTGGAGCATCTTGCACACGCGGTCGGCAAAGAAGGTGAAACCGCCGCTGACCAGCAGCACTTTCATGCCGTGGGCTTTGCAAGTGTCTACCAATGTTTTGGCACCGGGGTTCAAACGCAGACGGTGTTCAAACACCGCGTGCAAGGCTGTTTCGGGCACGCCTTTGAGCAGCGCCACGCGACGGCGCAAGCTGTCTTTGAAATCGGTGATCTCACCACGCATGGCGGCCTCGGTGATGGCCGCCACTTCGGCCTTGCGGCCTGCGGCATCGGCGATTTCGTCAATGCACTCGATGTTGATTAGCGTCGAATCCATGTCAAACGCGATGAGTTTGAAGTCTTGGAGTTTCAGGGGGGCGGTGAAGCCTTGGATGGCAAGGCCTGGGGCAAATTCGGAGGCAGAAGTCATGGGTAAATTATCGCGTGCATCGGTGCTTTATGACTGCGTCTCAGCGGTCTTCGCTACAGGGGCTGTGGGTGTGCCGAGTGAGCGCAACACATCACGCACCATTTGCGCACGGGCCTGAGGCTCGGGCAGTTCGCGTTCAATGCGCAGGCGGTCATTGCCTGCGAGTTTGATGTGCTTGTTTTTTTGCACCAGCTCAATGATGCGCATGGCGTCAAACGGGGGGTTGGGCTTGAAGCTGATGTGGGTCACGCCGGGTGCGGCATCCACCTTGGTCACGCCATAGCTGCGGGCTTGCACGCGCAGGCGGTGCACGTCGATGAGGGTTTGCGCTTGGGCGGGCAGTTTGCCAAAACGGTCCACGATTTCTTCAAGCAGGGCATCAATTTGATCGCCTGATTTAGCCGTGGCCAATTTTTTGTAGAACGACAAGCGCAGGTGCACGTCGCCGCAGTAGTCGTCGGGCAGCAGGGCGGGGGCGTGCAGGTTGATTTCGGTGGTGGCACTCAAGGGGCTGAGTAAGTCTGGCTCTTCGCCATTTTTCAAAGCACGCACAGCCTCAGACAACATTTCGTTGTAAAGCTGAAAGCCCACTTCCAGCATGTTGCCGCTTTGGTTCTCACCCAGCACTTCGCCCGCGCCTCGAATTTCAAGGTCGTGCATGGCGAGGTAAAAGCCTGAGCCCAGCTCTTCCATTTGTTGAATCGCGTCCAAGCGTTGCGAGGCTTGCTTGGTCAGGCCTTGTGTGTCGGGCACCATGAGGTAGGCATAGGCTTGGTGGTGGCTGCGACCCACGCGGCCACGCAGCTGGTGCAGCTGGGCCAAGCCAAACTTATCAGCGCGGCTCATGATGATGGTGTTGGCGCTCGGCACGTCAATGCCTGTCTCGATGATGGTGGAGCACAGCAGCAGGTTGTAGCGCTGGGCCACAAAGTCGCGCATGACGCGCTCAAGCTCACGCTCCGGCATTTGGCCGTGGGCCACCGCAATGCGGGCCTCGGGCAGCAGCGCTTCGAGTTGTGCGCGGCGGTTTTCAATGGTGGCCACATCGTTGTGCAAGAAATAGCATTGGCCGCCACGTTTGAGTTCGCGCAACACGGCTTCACGGATCACGCCATTGCCTTCGTTGCGCACAAAGGTTTTGATGGCGAGACGGCGTTGTGGTGCGGTGGCAATGACGCTCAAATCGCGCAAGCCTTCGAGGGCCATGCCCAGTGTGCGCGGAATGGGGGTGGCGGTGAGCGTGAGCACATCCACCTCGGCACGCATGGCTTTCATGGCCTCTTTGTGGCGCACGCCAAAGCGGTGTTCTTCGTCGATGATGAGTAGGCCGAGGTCTTTGAATTTGACGGATTCGCTGAGCAACTTGTGCGTGCCCACCACAATGTCGACTTGACCTTCGGCCAAGCCTTTGGCGGCGAGGGTGATTTCTTTGGCCGAGCGGAAGCGGCTCATCTCGGCAATCTTGATGGGCCATTTGCTAAAGCGGTCCACCAGTGTTTGGTAGTGCTGCTCGGCCAGCAGCGTGGTGGGGGCTAAGAGGGCCACTTGCTTGCCACCTGTGACCGCGACAAATGCGGCACGCAAGGCAACTTCGGTTTTGCCAAAGCCCACATCGCCGCACACCAGCCGGTCCATCGGGCGTGGGCTGATCATGTCTTGCATGACGGCGTGGATGGCAGCGCGTTGGTCGGCGGTTTCTTCAAAGCCAAAGTCGTTGGCGAAGGTTTCGTAGTCTTGCGGCGAGTAGCGGAAGGGGTGGCCTTGACGCGCGGCACGCCGTGCGTAGATGTTGAGCAGCTCGGCGGCAGCGTCGCGCACTTGTTCGGCGGCACGGCGTTTGGCTTTGTCCCATTGGGCAGAGCCGAGTTTGTGCAGCGGTGCTTCGTCGGCACTCACGCCGGTGTAGCGGCCAATCAGGTGCAGTTGGCTCACGGGTACATAGAGCACGGCGTTGTCGGCGTATTCGAGGTGCAAGAACTCTTGCAACGCGGGCGAGCCATCGGCATTTTTCTCGCCCAAGTCCATGTTGATCAGGCCACGGTAGCGACCAATGCCGTGGGCGTTGTGCACCACGGGGTCACCGAGGTTGAGCTCGGACAGGTCTTTAATGAGCGCTTCAACATCGCTCACCTGTTCTTGTTTTTTGCGGCGGCGTGTGGTGGCGCCGACGGCGAACAACTCGGTCTCGGTGATGAGGTCTAAGCCTGCTTCGGTCCAACTAAAGCCCACTTGCAAAGCAGCGGTGGCGATACCAATTTTTTCGGCGCTGCCTTCGAACTCAGCCAGTGAATCAAACGCGGATGGACTGACGTTGGACGAGCGCAAAAAGTCGAGCAGGCTTTCGCGACGGCCATCGCTCTCAGCCAAGATGAGCAAGCGGTTGCTTGTTTTGCCCGCGTGAGCTTGCAATTTTTGCAGCGGGTCTGCCGCGCCGCGCACCACAGTGAGGTCGGGCAGGGTTTGGGCAAACGCGTTGTCGATCACGTCGGTCACATGCGGGCGCAGCGCAAATTGCGCATAGCTGTTAGCCGCGGCGTAAAACTGTTCGGCGCTTAAAAACAAATGGGCAGGTGGCAGCGCAGGGCGCTCGGGGTCGCCTTGCACCAAGCGATAGCGGTCTTGGGTGTCTTGCCAAAAGCGTTGAAAGACGGGCTCTAAATCGCCATGCAGCACCACGGTGGCTGAGGCACCGAGGTAGTCAAACACCGTGGCGGTTTCTTCAAAGAACAACGGCAGGTAGTACTCAATGCCTGCAGTGGCCACGCCATTGCCAATGTCTTTGTAGATGCGGCTCTTGGTGGGGTCACCCTCGAGCATTTCGCGCCAAAGGTTGCGAAACAGCGCACGCGCCGCATCGTCCATGGGGAATTCGCGGCCTGGCAGCAAGCGTACTTCAGGCACGGGATAGAGGCTGCGCTGGCTGTCGGGGTCGAAGGTACGGATGGAGTCGATTTCGTTGTCAAACAAGTCAACGCGGTAGGGCACCAGCGAGCCCATGGGGAAGAGGTCAATCAAGCCGCCACGCACCGCGTATTCACCGGGGCTGACCACTTGTGTGACGTGGGTGTAGCCTGCGAGCGTGAGCTGTGACTTGAGCTTGGCTTCGTCCAACGCCTGTTTGACTTTGAACTGAAAGGTGTAGCCTGCCAAAAACGCAGGGGGTGCCAAACGGTACAGCGCGGTGGTGGCGGGAATGAGCACCACATCGGCGTCACCCTGCGAGATGCGCCACAAGGTCGCTAAGCGTTCGCTGATGAGGTCTTGGTGGGGCGAGAAACTGTCGTAGGGCAGCGTTTCCCAGTCGGGGAAGAGCACGCAACGCAAATCGGGGGCGAAGAACGCCATTTCGTCTTGCAGACGTTGGGCGTCCGCCGCATCGGCGGTGATGATGGCCACACGTTGTGGCTTGGCTTTTTCACGAAGCCCGAGCTGCGCGAGCAGCAAAGCGTCCGCAGAACCGACAGGGCGGGGCATGGCAAAACGTTTGCCGGGACTCAGAGAGGGCAGGTGCATTGGGGTAATTCTAGAATGGGGGCTGGGCTTTCATTCGAACGAAGCCCAAACCTATTCAATGCCCTTACAAACTCAACCCCCCATTCGTTTTTTTGCTGTGATTCCCTGCGCGGGTTTTGGGAGCCGCGCGGGTACAGCCGTGCCGAAACAATACGAAGTCATCGCAGGCTTTCCCATGGTGGTGCACACGCTCAAGGCCTTTTCGGGCGTGGAACGCATGGCACATGGCGTGTTGGTGTTGGCTCCCGATGATGTGCGGATGGCACGTGTGCTGACCGCTTGTCCTCAGCCTTTGTTTTCCAGTGTGTACACAGGTGGCGCTACGCGTGCTGACAGTGTGTTGGCTGGTTTGCGAGCTCTGGTGGATCAAGGCGCAAATGACACCGATTGGGTGCTGGTGCATGATGCTGCGCGTTGCTTGGTCACACCTGCGCAAATTGATGCGTTGATCGATGCCTGCCAGGACGATGCGGTGGGGGGCTTGCTCGCGCACAAATTGGCTGACACCTTAAAGGTGGAGACGAAAGGCCGCGTGGCCCATACTGTTGACCGAGCAGACAAATGGCTGGCTCAAACGCCGCAGATGTTTCGTGTCGGCGAGCTTTTGCGTGCATTGGCGCAAGCAGGTGCGGCCATGACCGATGAAGCCAGCGCGATGGAGGCGGTGGGATTGAAGCCTAAGCTGGTGCCCAGCAGTGCACAAAATTTCAAGGTCACTTATCCAGAAGACTTTGCCTTGGCTGAAGCTATTTTGAATGCGCGTCAATGACGCAATTGACACATGGAAAGACCATCACATGACTGCACCTCGTTTTCGAATTGGTGAGGGTTGGGACGTTCATGCCTTGGTTGAAGGGCGTCCGCTCATGCTGGGTGGAGTGCGCATCCAGCACACCCATGGTTTGCTGGGCCATTCAGACGCAGATGTTCTGTTGCATGCGATCACAGATGCGCTGTTGGGCGCTGCGGCCTTAGGCGATATTGGGCGGCACTTCTCAGATACCGACGCAGCGTATCAAGGTGCGGATTCGTGGGTGTTGCTGCAAAAGACAGCAACGCTGGTCCGCTCTGCGGGGTTTGAGATCGGCAACATTGACAGTACTGTGATTGCGCAAGCACCTAAGTTGGCTGCGCACATGCCTGCGATGTGCATGCGGATTGCGCAAGCACTGGATATCGAGGTGTCTTGTGTGAATGTCAAGGCGAAGACAGCTGAAAAAATAGGCCCTGTGGGACAGGGCCTGAGTATGGAAGCACGTGCAATTGCGCTGATTTATTGATCTTTTTTGGGATTGAGTGCAGCCAAACCATCAACCACTTCCCTCACGACACGGCGGTGCTCTGATTCAAGTGCAAGGTAGCGCGCTATGAGTTGTTGATCTACCAAGTTGATCTGATCTTCATTCGTCTGTTCATCAATGGGCCGCTGCGGAGGTGTCCCGAACAACAGCCCTTCTGGCGAAACTTTGAGCCATTTCGACAACACCAAAAGTTTGTCTTGTTTTGGCATGGAGACGCCCATGAGCCAATTGCGTGCGGCATGCGAAGAAATACCTTCTCCCCAATAGCGCAAATTGAACTCGTGTGCGACGGTGGTTGCCGACACGCGAACGCCGGCATCCTTGATGGCTGAGCGAAGACGCGCAGCAAATTTTGCTGTTTCTTTGGGGTGTTGCTGTTTCATTCCCCGAAGGTAAAAGATATTTGGGTATTTATTTTAATTTGGACACGAAAAAAATAATACTTTTTATTAATAAATATCTTTCACCTCGCTTCAACGTCGCATGCCTTATTGGGCTACCCAACCCCCATCCATATTCCATGCAACGCCTCGGATGTTTTTCCCTGCCTCGCTACACAAGAAAACGGCCAATTCACCCAGCTCTTGCGGGGTAGTGAATTGCATGGACGGCTCTTTTTCACCCAAAAGAAGCTTGGTGGCCTCGTCATTGGAGATTTTCAAAGCCGCAGCTTTAGCATCGACTTGCTTTTGAACCAAGGGAGTGAGCACCCAGCCTGGGCAGATCGCGTTACAAGTGACGCCCGTGGTGGCGTTCTCGAGTGCCGTCACTTTGGTCAAGCCCACGATGCCGTGCTTGGCTGCAACATAAGCTGATTTTTGTGCTGAGCCTACCAAGCCGTGAACCGATGCCACGTTGATGATGCGCCCCCAATTTTTTTGCTGCATGTGCGGCAATGCCAATCGAGAGGTATGAAAGGCGCTCGTGAGATTGATCGCGATGATGGCATCCCAGCGATCAACTGGGAAGTCCTCGACCGACGCCACGTGCTGGATGCCTGCGTTGTTGACCAAAATGTCCACGCCTCCAAACGTCTGGGCGGCAAATGCCATCATGGCTGTGATGTCTGAAGCTTTGCTCATGTCAGCACCGTGGTAGCTGACTTGGACCCCCAAAGCTGCAATTTCTGCTTTCGGGCCTTCGGCATCGCCAAAGCCGTTGAGAACGATATTGGCACCTTGGCGTGCCAATGATTTGGCGATACCCAGGCCAATGCCACTGGTGGACCCAGTCACCAAAGCTGTTTTACCAATGAGTGTGCGTTGAGACATTTCAAAACTCCATATCCATTACGATGACAAACCTATAGACATTATGCGGTTCAGTGGCTTACATGAAACATAACGGAGAAACGGTTCGGACGTCGCTTTTGAGCCCGTCATTGCAAGAGCTGCCTGACCAGCCAGAGGCTTTAATGCGTGCGCGAGCTTTTGCGGTGCCCTTATTGACAGGGGCTTCAGTAGATACGGGCGAAGATTCTCTGAGCCACGCAGATGCCACGGTGGCCATCCTGCATCAAATCGGCGGTTCCGAAGCGATGCAAGCCGCTTGCTACTTGGTCTACGCTGCAGAGCATTTGCAAAAGCCAGAAGAAGTGATTGCCAAAGCATTTGGTGCGAGTTACGCCGAGCTCGCTGTGGAGAGCATGCGGCTGATTCGCATACAGCGACAAGCGCGTGCTGTGGCTGCCGAGTCACAGCTTGCAGCGATGCAAACTGAGAATGTCCGCAAGATGTTGTTGGCTTTCTCGCGAGACTTACGCGTGGTTTTGTTGCGTTTGGCTTCGCGCTTACAAACCTTGCGCTACTACGCTGCCACCAAGAAACCAATACCGCACAGCTTGGCTTATGAGTCCTTGCATGTGTTTGCGCCGTTGGCCAATCGGTTGGGAATTTGGCAAATCAAATGGGAAATGGAAGACTTGGCTTTTCGCTTTCTGGAGCCTGAGACCTACCGAGAAATCGCCAAGCTCCTCGACGAAAAACGTGCAGAGCGCGAAAACTACATGCTTCAGCTGCGAGAAGGTTTGGAGCTTGAGCTCCAAAGTCAAGGAGTCATCGCGCAAGTGGCGGGGCGGCCCAAACACATCTACAGCATTGTCAAAAAAATGCGTGGCAAGGGGTTAGATTTTTCGCGCGTATTCGATGTGCGTGCTTTGCGTATGGTTGTCCCATCCGTACCTGATTGCTATGCGGCACTGAGTTTTGTTCATACGAAATTTATCCCGATTGACTCAGAGTTTGATGACTACATTGCCAAGCCCAAGTCGAATGGTTACCAATCACTGCACACAGTTGTGCGCGATGCGCAAGGGCGTCCGATTGAAATTCAAATTCGTACGCAAGAAATGCACGCCCATGCTGAGCATGGCGTAGCCGCGCACTGGGCCTACAAAGAAGCAGGCACCAAAGGCTATGCAGGGGTCAGTGCTTCCGGCGCATATGACGCCAAGATCGCGGTGTTGCGTCAACTTTTGGCTTGGGAGCGTGAGTTGTCTGCTGATGCCCAGAGTCAGGCCAAGACCGATGCGCTGAGTGACCGCATTTATGTGTTGACCCCTGATGCGGCTGTGGTGGAGTTGCCTCAAGGCAGCACGCCGATTGATTTTGCTTACACCTTGCACACCAACCTTGGGCATCGTTGCCGTGGTGCGCGTGTCGATGGCGCGATGGTTCCTCTCAACACGCAGTTGAAAAACGGTCAGACTGTGGAGGTCACGGCCATCAAAGAAGGTGGGCCATCGCGTGATTGGCTCAACCCTGAACTCGGTTTCTTAGCCAGCTCTCGGGCGCGGGCCAAGATCAGGGCTTGGTTCAATGCCCAAGCCATGCAAGAAACGGCCGCCAAAGGTCGCGAGGCTGTCGAAAAGCTCTTGCAGCGTGAAGGTAAGACGGCGATGAAACTCGACGACTTGGCCTCGCAACTCGGCTTCAAATCAGCCGAGGCCCTGTTCGAGGTCGTGGGTAAAGATGAGTTTTCACTGCGCAACATTGAGACGTTGCTGAACCCGCCTGCGATGGTAATGGATGCAGACGACTATGTGCGCCTGAAGAAGTCGCGCCCCAGTGACAAAACGTCCAAGAGCGGGGTGTTGGTGGTGGGCATTGATTCGTTGCTCACGCAATTGAGTAAGTGCTGCAAGCCTGCTCCGCCCGACGATATTCGTGGCTTTGTCACCCGTGGCAAGGGCGTCAGTATTCATCGTGCGGATTGCGGTAATTTCAAGCAAATGGCCTTGCGCAGTGCGGACCGTGTGATTGACGTGGACTGGGGGCAGTCGGCTTCGACCAAGGCCTTGGTTTATCCGGTGGATGTGAACATTGAAGCGATAGATCGCCAAGGTTTGTTGCGTGACATATCAGAGGTTTTTGCCAAAGAAAAAATGAACGTCATCGGCGTGCAGACCCAGTCCGTGAAAGACTTGGCGTGGATGACATTCACGGTGGAAGTCGGCGATTCGCGTCGTTTGCAAAAGGTTTTGGGTTTGGTCAAAGAGGTACGCGGTGTGCGCGCCGCGAAACGCCGTTGAACTCTGCTACAATTTCAGCTTCGAACAATGTAGGCGCGTAGCTCAGTTGGTTAGAGCACCACCTTGACATGGTGGGGGTCGTTGGTTCGATTCCAATCGCGCCTACCAAATTGTTCCCCGTCAAGCCCGGCACTGTTTGAACAGTTCTGGGCTTTTCTTTTTCAACGGGAGCTGACGTCAATGAGCAGCAAAAAATCAACCACTTCAGATGACACGCAAGACCGCGTGATCAAGAAGTATCCCAATCGCCGCCTGTATGACACCGCGTCATCCAGCTATGTCGCCTTGGCTGACATCAAGCAACTGGTCATGCATCAAACCCCATTTCGAGTCGTCGATGCGAAGTCCGGCGAAGATCTGACGCGTAGCATCTTGTTGCAAATCATTTTGGAGCACGAGTCGGAAGGCGCGCCTATCCTGACTGAGCAAGTCTTGGCCAACATCATTCGCTTCTATGGGCATTCAATGCAGGGCTTCATGGGCTCTTACTTAGAGAAGAACGTACAAACGTTCATGGACAACGTGCCACAACTGCCCATCGTGCCGACACTGGTGAGCAGCTATGCCGAACAATTGCAAAAACAAACCGAACACATGATGGATGTGATGGGACTGAAACGTAAATGACAGAAGTAAGCACACCTAAAGTTGGTTTCGTGAGCTTGGGTTGCCCCAAGGCTCTGACCGACTCCGAATTGATCTTGACGCAACTCAGCGCCGAGGGTTATCAAACTTCCAAAACTTTTGCTGGCGCGGACTTGGTCATCGTCAACACCTGCGGCTTCATTGATGACGCGGTGAAAGAAAGCCTAGACACCATTGGCGAAGCACTGGCCGAAAACGGTAAGGTCATCGTGACTGGCTGTTTGGGCGCGCGTCAAGCCGAAGGTGGTTCCAATCTGGTCATGCAAATGCACCCCAGCGTGTTGGCTGTCACCGGCCCGCATGCCACGCAAGAGGTGATGGATGCGGTGCATGCTCATTTGCCCAAGCCGCATGACCCCTTCATCGACTTGGTGCCCAATAGTTTTGGCGAGGCGGGCGTCAAGCTCACTCCCAAGCACTATGCGTATTTGAAAATCAGCGAAGGCTGCAACCACCGTTGCACGTTTTGCATCATCCCTTCCATGCGGGGTGATTTGGTGAGTCGACCCATTGGTGATGTACTCAAAGAAGCGCGTGCTTTGTTTGAAGGTGGCGTGAAAGAACTGTTGGTGATTAGCCAAGACACGTCGGCTTATGGCGTGGACGTGAAGTATGTCACCGGTTTTTTTGATGGACAGCCTATCAAGACGCGTACTTTAGAGCTGGCGCAAGCCTTGGCCAAGTTGGCACAAACCTACAGCGCTTGGGTACGTTTGCACTATGTGTACCCATACCCGAGCGTGGATGACATCATTCCTTTGATGGCCACGGGCCATGTGCTGCCCTATTTGGATGTGCCATTCCAGCACAGTCACCCCGATGTGTTGAAGCGCATGAAGCGTCCAGCCAGTGGTGAAAAAAACTTAGAGCGTATTGCCCGCTGGCGCGAACTGTGTCCGCAAATCGTGATTCGCAGCACCTTCATCGCCGGTTTTCCTGGCGAGACAGAAGAAGAGTTTGAGCACTTGCTGAACTTCGTGCGTGAAGCCGAGATTGATCGTGCGGGTTGCTTTGCTTATAGCCCCGTGGACGGCGCAGCAGCCAATGACATACCGGGCATGTTGCCGCAAGAAGTGCGCGAAGCGCGTCAAGCGCGTTTCATGCAAGTGGCAGAAGAGGTGTCGATTGCCAAGCTCAAACGCCGCATTGGCTCGACCCTTCAAGTGTTGGTGGACTCAGCCCCAGCGGGCGGTCGCAAAGGCGGTGTGGGCCGTAGCTATGCCGATGCGCCTGAGATTGATGGCGTGGTGAAGTTGTTGCCGCCCGAAAAACTCAGCAAAGTGTTGAAAGTGGGTGAATTCACCCGCGCCAAAGTCGTGGCGACAGATGGTCATGACCTTGTCGCATTACCGATTTAAATTCCCTAAAAACAAAAGCCACCCAAAAGGTGGCTTTCATTTAACTTATATTGGTGCCCAGGAAGGGACTCGAACCCCCACGATGTTACTCGCTAGTACCTGAAACTAGTGCGTCTACCAATTCCGCCACCTGGGCATTTCAGGAAAGAGAGGCATTGTATCAAGAATTCCGTAAATACCAGTGGACTACTGGAAGAGTTTGAAGGAGTCGTTGCAGGACATCGCGACGGACATGGGTTTGTTCAACGCGATGATGGTTCGCCCGACATCTTTTTGCCGCCCAATGAAATGCGTGCTGTGCTGCACCGTGATCGCGTCAAAGCACGCATCGTTCGTTTTGACCGCAAGGGTCGACCTGAAGGTCGTGTGGTTGAAATTTTGGAGCGATCCAAGCAACCCATCATTGGCCGCTTGTTGCAAGAGAGTGGTGTGTGGCTCGTCGCGCCAGAAGACAAACGCTACGGCCAAGATGTTTTGATCAACAAAGGCGCAACGGCCAACGCGATGGTGGGTCAAGTGGTGGTGGTTGAGTTGACCGAACCACCGAGCCTGTATGGGCAACCTGTCGGCCGTGTCAAAGAAGTATTAGGCGAAGTCGATGACCCTGGTATGGAAATCGAAATTGCGGTGCGCAAATATGGTGTCCCGCATGAGTTTTCTGATGCCTGTTTGGGCATGGCGCGTGGCTTGCCAGACAAGGTCCGTGCGCAAGATAAAAAGGGGCGCGTTGACTTAACGGATGTACCTTTGGTCACCATTGATGGTGAAGACGCACGCGACTTCGATGATGCTGTTTATTGCGAACCGGCCAAAGTAGGCAAGGGCAAAGGCTGGCGACTGTTGGTCGCGATCGCCGATGTGAGCAACTATGTGGAAACCGGCAGTGCCATTGATGTCGATGCCTATGACCGCGCGACGAGCGTGTATTTTCCGCGCCGCGTGATCCCCATGCTGCCCGAGAAGTTGTCAAACGGGCTGTGTTCTTTGAACCCCGACGTCGAGCGTTTGTGCATGGTGTGTGACATGCTCATCACAGCCTCTGGCGATGTGGAGGCCTATCAGTTTTATCCGGCCGTCATGTTCAGCCATGCACGCTTCACGTACACCGAAGTGGCGGCCATTTTGTCGAACACGCGCGGGCCAGAGGCGGCTAAACGCAAAGAGCGCATCGATGATTTGTTGAACTTGCACGATGTGTATGGTGCTTTACTCAAAGCCCGTCGTGTTCGTGGTGCGGTGGATTTTGAAACCACAGAAACACAAATTGTGTGTGACGAAAGTGGCCGCATCGAAAAAATCGTGCCACGCGTTCGCAACGACGCGCACAAGTTGATTGAAGAGGCCATGCTGGCCGCCAACGTCTGCAGTGCAGACTTCATTCTGCAAAGCAAACACCCAGGCTTGTTCCGCGTTCACGAAGGCCCAACACCCGAGAAGATTGACTTGTTGCGCGGCTATCTCAAGGCCACAGGCATTGGCATGACCGTGGGGGACAACCCAAAACCATCCGAGTTTCAAGCGATTGCTGAAGCAACCAAAGAACGTCCGGATGCCCAACAAATTCATTCGATGTTGTTGCGTTCGATGTCGCAAGCGGTGTACACGCCCGACAACAACGGGCACTTTGGCTTGGCGTTCGAGGCCTATACCCACTTCACCAGCCCAATTCGTCGTTACCCCGACCTGTTGGTGCACCGTGTCATCAAAGCCATTTTGCTCAAACGCAAATACCAATTGCCTGCACTGCCTACACCCGGGGAAGCGCACGCCAAATTGGCGCGTCGCTTGGCCTCACGTGTGCGTGCACCCGAGAAAAAATTAGCCGAAAAATTTGAATCTACGCCTGACAGCCAAGCATGGGAAGCTGCTGGTTTGCATTGCAGCGCCAACGAGCGCCGAGCCGATGAGGCGAGCCGTGATGTCGAAGCTTGGCTCAAGTGCAAATACATGCGTGAGCATTTGGGTGAAGAGTACGGGGGCGTGGTCACAGCAGCGACCAGCTTTGGCTTGTTCGTGACCTTGGATGCCATGTATGTGGAGGGCTTGGTGCACATCACTGAGCTAGGCGGCGAATATTTCCGCTTTGATGAAATGCGTCAAGAGCTGCGCGGCGAGCGTACGGGCATTCGTTACGGCATAGGCTCGCGCGTGCGCATTCAGGTGAGTCGTGTTGACTTAGACGGTCGCAAAATTGATTTCCGCTTGGTGCGCGAGACAGATGACTTAACGCCACGCGGTGTGAAAGATGCCCATGGTTCGCCCATGCAAAACTTTAAAACTGCGGTGAAAAAAGCGTTCACCAAAATGAGTGGCAAGACAGGGCGCGGCGAGCCCAAGGCGGTTGCGAGTGCTTCTCGTAAGTCGAGTGAAAAAAAACCCAGCGCCAAGAGCCGCCGCTCGCGCAAATAAAGTAGCTGTTGCGCTTTAACGCACCGAGGCCGCTAGCCATGCGGCATCGAGTGCGACGCCCTCAGCCGGCCACATGTCCGCCACATGCCCGTGTGAGAACACGGCTTGGCAGCAGGCAACAAACGCATCTTCGCTGCGGGCAATATACGCAGCGATCAAACCCGCCAATACATCGCCGGTGCCTGCTGTGGCCAGCTGTGCGTTGCCTGAGGCGTTGATGATGGGCTGGTGTTTGTGACTCGTCACGATGCTGCCCGACCCTTTGAGGACCACCACACATTGAAAAACATCCGCCAGTTGCTGGGCGGCATGCAAGCGATTTTTTTGTACTTCTTTGACCGAGCAGTTGAGCAGTCGAGCAGCCTCAAGCGGATGAGGTGTGAGCACGGTCGGCTTGTGACGATGGTTGCGTTGTTTGAGCAAATGTTGCAGCGATGTGTTGCGTGCAATCGCGTTCAAGGCATCTGCATCCAACACCAGTTGTTGTGAGGATGACAGCACATGGGGCAGTAGCGCATGCACCGCATCACCGCCACCGCAGCCGCACACCACGGTGGACTCGTGCAGCGACAGTTCTGTGGGTGAGCGAACCATCAGGGCTGGGTGCGCCGCCGCGATCGATGGTCTGGCCGTTTCATCCATCACGCCCACCAACACGCGGCCAGCGCCGCCATGCAAAGCGGCCAGACCCGCCAGTGCGGCTGCGCCTGACATTCCAGCAGATCCCCCAAGGATGGCCACATGACCAAAACTACCTTTGTGGCTGTTGTGCGCGCGTGAAGCGCGCACAGGCGCTCTTTTTTGTAGCCAAGCTGTTGCGGGTGCGAGCTCGGTATCTACGCCGAGGGTGTTCAGCCAAACTTGGCCTGCCGCATCACGACCATCGGCGGTGAACAGTCCTGGCTTGAGTGTGAGCAAGCTCAAGGTGTGACGTTGTGTTGTCGTATGGGTTTGATGGAGGCTGGGAGCGCCCAGCCATTCGCCCGTGTCTGCCAATAGGCCTGTGGGTACATCCACACACAGCACGGGCACTGAGCTACTTTGCATGGCGTTCAGCCATTGCGCCATCAGTCCGTCGGGCGCACGCTGGGCGCCGATGCCGAGCAGGGCGTCGATGGCAAGGTCAAACTGGTCTGGTGCGTGTTCGGCAAATTTGACACCAGCACCCACGGCTCGCTGCCATGCGTGTTGCGCATCGACTGGCGCATGGCCTGCTTGGCCCGGCCATGTGACGATGGGATGTTTGCCCCAAGCGTGCAAATGAATGGCAGCTTCCAACCCGTCGCCACCGTTGTTGCCTGGACCACACGCAATCCAAATTGTGTGTGCATGTGGCGCGATGGCTAAGGCCAGTTGCGCTGTGGCCAATCCTGCTCGTTGCATCAGTGTGTGTGGGGGGAGCGCAGCTTGCGCTTGATGCTCAATCGCCTGTGTTTGTGCAATCGAATGCAGAGGCCAAGAGGCTTGGCTATCGAGTGTTTGCGTTGATCTGGCGAACGACATCACTGAAGGTGGAGCCGTTCAAGGCCCAAGCCTTGCAAATCGATGTCAGTTTTTTTGCCTTCGATACTGTCGGCGACTGCGCGAGCACTGCCACAAGCCAAGGCCCAGCCGTTGGCTCCGTGACCCAGGTTCAGCCACACGCCCGAAATACCACTGGCGCCGATGATGGGGGGGCCATCTGGCAGCATGGGCCGTGAACCTTTCCAGACTTGAACGTTGTCTTGTGTGCGTGCAGCGCCCGGAAACCAGTCGTCCAGAACTCGGTACAGAGTTTTGATACTGGCCGCATCGTGGCGCTTTGCGTCGCCACCAATCTCTGAGCCACCCGATACCCGCACTCGTTGCCCCAATCGACTGATTGCTACTTTGTATTGCTCATCGATAACGCCGCTACGTGGCGCGTCTAGCGGCTCGCGCACGGCTGCGCTGATGGTGTAACCGTGGACCGCTGCGAGCGGGATACGCAAACCCAGCGGGCGCAACAACTGAGCGCTGGCCAAGCCCGCGCACACCACGACAGCGTCAAACTTTTCGCCAATGTCGCGCTCTGAGGTTCGAATGGTTTTGGGCTGTGCGGCAGACAGGGGCAGCACAGGTGTATTGAAATGAAACTTCGTCCCTAGGGACTCAGCTTCGCTTTTCATTAGCAATGTGAATTGGCGACAGTTGCCCACTTCGTCGTCTGGAAAATGGATGGCCTGGGCCAGTGTTGTTTCTGGATTGAGAGCTGGTTCTATGGCTCTGGCTTGTTCGGCATTCAAGGTTTTGAAGCCCAGTCCCGCATCGCGCAGCACCTCCAGCGAGGCTTGCATGAGTTTGCTCTCCCGCTCGTTACGCAACAACACCATGAAACCTTGGCTGCGTTCGTACTCCAAGTTCAAGGTATCGGTCAGCGTGCGCATACGATGGGTGCTGTACTCGGCCAAGCGCAGCATGCTGGCACGGTTGCGCGCGAAAGTGATGCTGTCGCAGGCTTTGCGCATTTGCCATAACCAACGCCAGTCGGCCATACGAGGGCTTGTGAAGCGCAGCGGCGTGTCGCGTTGCCAAAGGTGCGATAGCACGTGTTTGATGACGCCCGGCTTGGCCCAAGGTGCGGTGTAGCCCGCCGAGGTGATGCCGGTGTTGGCAAAGCTGCATTCTTCTGCGGTTGCGCCATTGCGCTCAAACACATGGACCTGATGCCCTTGGGCGGCGAGTTCGTAAGCGGTGGTGACGCCGATCACGCCTGCGCCAATCACGGCGACCTTCATGCGTCAATCCTTGTGCAAGGCAGGTGAAAAGGGGTAGGGGGCATGTATTGCTGTGCTAGAATCATTGGGTTTTTCCGAGGTTGAGGCTTTGTCTCAAGTTCGGACAAACATCACTCGCAAACCAGTCCAATCAAGGTGTTGCCAAGAGTTTTTAAAACTAAAAACTTGCGGTGATGATGGGCTGGATTTTAGACCCAACCTTTGGAGTATCTCTATGTCAGTCACTATGCGCGAAATGCTGGAAGCCGGTGTCCACTTTGGTCACCAAACCCGCTTCTGGAACCCCAAGATGTCCCCGTTCATCTTCGGTCATCGCAACAAAATTCACATCATCAACTTGGAAAAATCGTTGCCGATGTTCCAAGACGCCATCAAGTTCGTCAAGCAGTTGTCTGCGAACCGTGGCACCGTGTTGATGATCGGTACAAAGCGTCAATCCCGCGAGATCGTTGCTGCTGAAGCGCAACGTGCGGGCGTGCCTTACGTCGACCAACGTTGGTTGGGCGGCATGTTGACCAACTTCAAAACCGTCAAGACGTCCATCAAGCGTTTGAAAGACATGAAGATCCAGCAAGAAGCTGGTTTGGATGCTTTGTCTAAAAAAGAACAACTGATGTTCAAGCGCGAAATGGAAAAGCTCGAAAAAGACATCGGCGGTATTCAAGATATG
The DNA here is from genome assembly GCA_903886485.1 of uncultured Burkholderiales bacterium. Taxonomy (GTDB): domain Bacteria; phylum Pseudomonadota; class Gammaproteobacteria; order Burkholderiales; family Burkholderiaceae_C; genus Limnohabitans. The sequence continues at coordinate 232,070 of CAISMH010000012.1, read as the reverse complement.
GCTGTGTTGCCTGATGCGATTTTCGTGATCGACGTTGGCTACCACAAGATTGCCATCGCGGAAGCCAAGAAATTGGGCATCCCATTGATCGGCGTGGTGGACTCCAACCACTCACCCGAAGGTATCGACTACATCATTCCTGGCAATGATGACTCTTCTAAGGCTGTGACTTTGTACGCACGCGGTATCGCAGACGCGATCATCGAAGGTCGTGCCAACGCCACTAACGACTTGGTCAAAGCTGTGACCGAAGGCGGCGAAGAGTTTGTTGAAGTCGCTGCTTAATCGCGCAACCCAAGCTTGAAAAGGGGCTTGTGAAGCCCCTTTTTCACACCCAAATTGTTTTGAACTGAATACGGAGAATTTAAATGGCTGCAATCACCGCAAGCATGGTCGCTGAACTGCGCGGAAAAACTGACGCTCCCATGATGGAGTGCAAAAAAGCTCTGACTGAGGCCGATGGCGACATGGCCAAAGCAGAAGAGTTGCTGCGCGTCAAGCTCGGCAGCAAAGCTGGCAAGGCCTCTAGCCGCGTCACCGCTGAAGGCGTTGTCTCTAGCTACATCAGTGGCAACACAGGCGCTTTGTTGGAAGTGAACTGCGAAACTGACTTTGTGACCAAGAACGACAGCTTTTTGGCTTTGGCCCAAGCGGCTGCTGAACTGATCGCCAAGCACAACCCCGCTTCTGTGGAAGCCATGGGTGTGTTGCCATACAGCCAAGATGGCTTTGGCCCAACGCTCGAGGACGTGCGCAAAGGTTTGATTGGCAAGATTGGCGAGAACATGAGCTTTCGTCGCTTCAAGCGTTTCGATGGCGCACACAAGTTGGCGGCTTACTTGCACGGCACACGCATTGGTGTGATCGTCGAGTTCGACGGCGATGAAGCTGCCGCTAAGGATGTGGCGATGCACGTGGCAGCGATGAAGCCCGTGGCTTTGACCAGCGCTGATGTGCCTGCTGATCTGATCGAAAAAGAGCGTTCAGTTGCCGCAGCCAAAGCTGCTGAGTCTGGTAAGCCTGCTGACATCACCGCCAAGATGATTGAAGGTTCTGTGCAGAAGTACCTCAAAGAGGTGTCTTTGTTCAACCAAACCTTCGTCAAGAACGACAAGCAAAGCGTTGAGCAAATGCTCAAGGCTGCCAACACCCACGTAGCTTCTTTCACCCTCTATGTTGTGGGTGAGGGCATCGAGAAGAAGGTCGACGACTTCGCTGCCGAAGTGGCTGCGCAAGTTGCTGCTGCTAAGCAGTCTGCTTAAAAAACAAAGGGGGGCTTAGGCTCCCCTTTTGATATTCCGTACATCAATTCCATCGCATACATAAGGAGCCTTTTCATGACCTCACCCAAGCCAGCCTACAAGCGTATTTTGCTCAAGCTGTCCGGAGAGGCCTTGATGGGCGACGATGCGTTCGGTATCAACCGCGCCACCATTGTTCGCATCGTGGACGAGGTCACGGAAGTCATCAACCTTGGCGTTGAAGTTGCCATCGTCATCGGTGGCGGCAACATCTTCCGAGGTGTGGCTGGCGGGTCTGTCGGCATGGATCGCGCGACAGCCGACTACATGGGCATGTTGGCCACGGTGATGAACTCGTTGGCCTTGGCCGATGCGATGAACAAAACAGGGTTGACCGCACGTGTCATGTCCGCCATCGCGATTGACCAAGTGGTCGAGCCCTATGTCCGTCCCAAAGCTTTGCAATACCTCGAAGAGGGCAAGGTGGTTGTGTTCGCGGCGGGTACGGGTAACCCGTTCTTCACGACAGACACCGCTGCCGCTTTGCGTGGCGCTGAAATCGGTGCCGAGATGGTGCTCAAAGCCACCAAGGTTGACGGCGTTTACACCGCAGACCCCAAGAAAGATCCCAACGCCACGCGTTACACCGAAATCAGTTTCGACGACGCCATCGGCCAAAATCTTGGCATCATGGACGCCACCGCCTTTGCGTTGTGCCGTGATCAAAAGCTGCCGATCAAGGTGTTCTCTATTTTCAAGAACGGTGCGCTCAAACGCGTCGTCATGGGCGAAGACGAGGGCACCCTGGTGCACGCCTAAAGCCCCTATTTTTTGAACCTCACACTGCGCTGCCTCAGGAGCACAACATGACCATCGCTGACATCAAAAAAACCACCGAAACCAAAATGGACCAATCCATTGCGGCTTTTAGCAACAGCTTGACCAAAATTCGTACCGGCCGTCCCAGCCCTTCGTTGCTTGACACCGTGCAAGTCGATTACTACGGCTCGATGGTGCCCATCAGCCAAGTGGCCAACGTGTCATTGCTCGACGCACGTACTTTGAGCGTGCAACCTTGGGAAAAGCCCATGGGCGCCAAAATCGAAAAAGCCATCCGTGACAGCGACTTGGGTTTGAACCCATCGTCCATGGGCGAATTGATTCGCGTACCAATGCCGCCCATGTCGGAAGAGCGCCGCAAAGAACTCACGAAAGTGGTCCGCACCGAAGGTGAGACTGCCAAAGTCGCTGTGCGCAATCTTCGTCGCGATGCCAACGAGTCTGTGAAGAAGCTGGTCAAAGACAAGCTCGCTTCTGAAGACGATCAAAAACGCGCTGAAGCAGACATTCAAAAAGTCACGGATACCCACATTGCTGAGATCGACAAGCTCATCGCCAGCAAAGAACACGAAATCATGGCGGTCTAAGCCCGTATGTTGAAGCAACGCATCATCACCGCGCTAGTTCTGTTGGCGCTTTTGTTGCCTGCGTTGCTGGCGACCACCGCAGAGCCTTTGGCAGGTCTGAGTCTTGTGTTGATTGCCGCAGGTGCCTGGGAGTGGGGGCGTCTCAACGGCTTTGCCATGCGTGGTTCGTTGCGTGTCGCTGCTGTGTGCGTCATGCTTTGCTTGTATGCGTGGTCAGCTCGCTGGGCTTATGACGCGCCAGCCCAAGTGTGGAACATCACAGGTGCCGCTTGGGTGTTGGTGGCTGCTTGGTTGATCCGTCATGGTGTTGAACACTGGGCCTCCATTTCACGTGTGCTGCGCTTGGTCATGGGCGTACTGGCGCTGTGGCTCACATGGGTGGCCTTGTACCAAGCCAAAGTCATGGGCGTGAACTTTTTGTTGTCGGTGCTGTTCTTGGTCTGGATGGCGGACATTGCCGCGTACTTCTCAGGCCGCGCTTTGGGTCAACGCAAATTGGCGCCCGCTATCAGTCCCGGCAAAAGTTGGGAAGGTGTTTGGGGTGGCATGCTTGGCGTGCTGCTCATGGCTTGTGTGTGGATTTGGGTGGACGGGCACTACCCAGTGGACAGCCCCAGTCTTTACAGCCGCTTGAACAGCCGTGGCGCACCGTTCTTGGTGTTGGCGGTTCTGTTCCTGACCCTGATGAGTGTGGCGGGTGACTTGGTAGAGTCCTTGGTCAAGCGCAGTGCTGGCATGAAAGACAGCAGCCAGTTGTTGCCAGGTCATGGTGGCGTGTTGGATCGCGTGGATGCTTTGCTGCCCACACTGCCCTTGGCCCTGATGCTGGCGCAATCGGTGTGACCGAGATGAGCACAGACGCAAAGCAACAACACATAACGGTGCTGGGCTCCACCGGCTCGATTGGCACCAACACTTTGGACGTGATAGCACGTCACCCAGTGCGATTCCAAGTTTTTGCGCTCACGGGGGCTACCCAAGTGGATTTGATGCTGCGCCAATGCGCGCAATTCAAACCACGCTTTGCCGTGATGGTGCATGCGTTGGCGGCACAACAACTCCAAGACAAACTTAAGGCTGAAGGCTTGAGTACGGTCGTGCTCAGAGGCAGCAGTGCTTTAGACGACGTCTGTTCTCACCCTGATGTGGATGCCGTGATGGCCGCCATCGTTGGTGCAGCAGGCCTATCGCCGTGCTTGGCTGCTGCGCGTGCTGGCAAACGGCTGCTCTTGGCGAACAAAGAGGCTTTGGTCGTCGGCGCGGAGGTGTTTTTGGAGGCCGTCCAACAGGGTGGTGCCACGTTGCTGCCGATTGACAGTGAGCACTCTGCCATTTTTCAGTCGCTGCCAGAAGATGTCACCACATGGGATGCCCGTGTGGAAAAAATTATTCTCACCGCCTCAGGTGGGCCGTTTCGCACGCGTGCGATCGAGACCCTGAAAGACGTGACGCCGGAGCAAGCCTGCGCCCACCCCAACTGGGTGATGGGGCGAAAAATTTCGGTGGACTCAGCCACCATGATGAACAAAGCGCTTGAAGTGATTGAAGCGCGTTATTTGTTTGGTTTGCAGCCAGAGCGCTTAGAGGTGGTGATTCACCCGCAAAGCATCATCCATTCGATGGTGCAGTACCGCGACATGTCGGTGGTGGCCCAGTTGGGTACCCCGGACATGCGTGTGCCCATCGCTTATGGATTGAGTTGGCCGCAGCGCATGGCCTCAGGCGCCCAAGCGCTGGACTTTCATGCCTTGTCGGCCATGACCTTTGAAACCTTGGATGACCACGGGCATCCAGAGCGATTTGCGGGCATCCACCTCGCTTGGGAGGCTTTGCGCGGGCCTCGCGGCACAACCGCCGTGCTCAATGCTGCCAATGAAATTGCAGTTGCGGCATTTTTAGAGCGCCGTATTCGTTTCGATCAAATTCACGATGTGAATCAAAGCTGCATGGTGCATCTGTCACCTGCTGCGCCGCACACGTTGGACGACTTGTTGGTGTTGGACGCGCAAGCCCGTGCTGTGGCCGAAGATGCGGTCCGCCTCTTGGCCAAATAAGCCATGACGCTTTTGGCCTTTTTATTCGCACTCGGTGTGCTCATCACCGCGCATGAGTGGGGCCATTACCGCGTGGCTGTAGCCTGTGGTGTCAAGGTGCTCACCTTCTCGATTGGCTTTGGCAAGCCCTTGCTGCTTTGGAAATCACGCAACCCACATCCAGGGCAAGACACGGAGTTTTTGATTAGCCTGATTCCTCTGGGTGGTTACGTGAAGATGTTGGATGAGCGCGAAGCCGATGTGCCGCCACAAGATGCGTTCATGGCCTTGAATCGTCAACCCTTGTGGGCAAGAGCCGCCATTGTGTCGGCTGGGCCTTTGGCCAATTTGTTACTGGCCACTTGCCTATACGCAGCCACCTTTTGGGTTGGTCAATATGAAACCCAAGCCACATTCGCCACGCCTGTGGCTGGTTCGTTGGCGCAAGCCGCAGGTTTGCAAAGCGGTGACACCGTGCTGCGCGCTGGAGCCTCTGCTGAGAATTTGCAAGACATTGCGTCATTAGAGGCCTTGCGGTGGTGGATGCTTTTGCGAGATGCTTCGCCTGTGTACCTAGAGGTTCAGCCCCTAGGCAAGTCCAGTCCACATGTTTTGAGTTTGCCGCCGCTCGCAGATGAGGCGATGCGCCAAGGCGTTGATGCATGGCAAGCCCGAGGCTTCGCCGGTGCTTGGAGCCGTGCTGTTTTGGCGAATATTCAAGACGGTGGTGCGGCCCAAGCTGCCGGTTTACAGCGCGGTGATGAAGTGTTGCGCATCGATGGGCGTGTGGTTGCCGATGCGGTTGATTTGCGCGCATTGGTGCGTGCCAGTGGGCAGTTGCAAGTGCCTGCGACACAAACTTGGGATGTGTCCCGTGACGGACATTTGCTTCACATACAAGTGCAACCAGACCAAATCATTCAAGACGGAAAGTTTTTAGGGCGCATCGGTGCGCAAGTGGGCGAGGCGCCTGCCAAAGTTTGGGTTCAGAGGGGTTTGTGGGATGGAATACACAGCGCCGTATCAAAAACATGGCAAGTGAGTGTGATGACGCTTGACATGTTGGGGCGCCTGCTCACGGGCCATGCCTCGCTCGATCAATTGAGTGGTCCCTTGGCGATGGCTGATTACGCTGGGCGTTCTGCAAACCTTGGTATTGGTGCGTATTTGGGGTATTTGGCCTTGGTCAGCGTAAGCCTTGGCGTATTTAACCTACTGCCTTTGCCCGTCCTTGATGGTGGGCACCTGTTGTATTATCTTTACGAAGCCTGCACAGGGCATCCTCCTGCGGCGCAGTGGCTTGATGTCATGCAACGCGCTGGTTTGGTGCTCCTGGTGACATTGATGGCATTCGCTCTTTTTAACGACGTGGTTCGCCTGGGTTGGCTCCCATAAGTCCCCCGATACATCCACCCAAAGGCTTTGAGTTTTCTGTTCATGAACATGCAACCTTCCACATTTCGGCGCTCCACTCTCGCACAAGCTGCGGCATTCATCGCTGGTTCGGTGATGGCATTTCATGCCTTCGCGGCTGATCCATTCAATGTGCGTGACATCCGCGTGGAGGGCTTGCAGCGCGTAGAGCCCGGCACCGTATTTGCCTCCATCCCATTTCGTGTGGGTGACGATTACACCGACGAAAAAGGCGCGGCTGCGATTCGCAGTTTGTTTGCCTTAGGCCTGTTCAAAGACGTGCGCTTGGAAATCAATGGCGATGTCTTGGTGCTGATCGTCGAGGAGCGTCCGAACATTGCACAAGTTGAATTCATCGGCACCAAAGAGTTTGATAAAGACATCTTGCGCAAAGCCTTGCGAGACATCGGTCTGGCAGAAGGGCGCCCGTTTGACAAGGCTTTGGCTGACCGTGCGGAGCAAGAACTCAAACGCCAGTATGTCAACCGCAGCTTGTATGGGGCGGAAATCATCACCACCATCACGCCCAGTGACCGCAACCGCGTGAACTTATCGTTCACTGTCGTGGAAGGTGACTTGGCCAAAATCAAAGAACTGCATGTGATTGGCGCGAAAGCGTTTGATGAATCCAAGTTGCTCAGCCAATTTGAACAGGGCACAGGGAACTGGTTGAGTTGGTACACCAAGTCGGATCGCTACTCACGCACCAAACTCAATGCTGACTTGGAGACACTGCGTGCTTGGTATTTGGCTCGAGGCTATTTGGAATTCCGCATCGACTCGACACAAGTTGCTATTTCTCCGAACAAACAAGACATCAGCATCACCATCAATGTGACCGAAGGCGATCGTTTCGTTGTCTCTGAAGTCGCGATGGAAGGCTACTACTTGGGCAAAGACGATGAGTTCAAGTCTTTGATTGAGATCAAGGCTGGACAGGCCTACAACGCGGATGACGTGGCTAAAACCACCAAAGCATTCAATGAATATTTCGGCAACTTTGGTTTTGCATTTGCGCGTACCGATGTGCGTCCCGAGATTGACCGTGCGACCAATCGCGTGAAATTGGTGTTGGTTGCAGACCCAGCGCGACGTGCTTACGTGCGTCGCATCAACATTGCTGGTAACAACCGCACACGCGATCAAATCGTGCGCCGTGAGTTCCGTCAAACGGAATCATCTTGGTACGACGGTGAAAAAATTCGCTTGTCACGTGACCGCGTCAACCGTTTGGGTTACTTCAAAGATGTTGAGGTGGATACGCAAGAAGTTCCGGGCTCTCAAGACCAAGTGGATCTGAACGTCAGTGTTGCAGAAAAGCCTACGGGCATGCTGTCGTTGGGCGCTGGCTTTTCCAATGCAGAAAAAGTCACGTTGTCATTTGGTATCCAACAAGACAACGTGTTTGGATCGGGTCATAACTTGGGGCTTCAAGTCAGTACCAGTAAATTCAACCAGTATTACGTCATCAATACGACGGACCCTTATTTCACTGAAGAAGGCGTATCGCGGACGTTCGAGTTTTATCACCGTTCGAGTAAACCTTATGTAGAGCAGGGCGGTAACTACCGCCTGATCACGTCCGGTTTGGGCGTGCGCTTTGGTGTGCCATTCAGTGAACTTGATCGTGTGTTTGTGGGTACGGCCACCGAGCGAACTGAGCTTGTTCCTGGAACCAACATGCTGGGTGTGCATGCTGACTTGTGTCAGCACTTTGGTTGTATTGCTCAAAACGTACCCATCACAGCGGGTTGGGCGCGTGACAGCCGTGACAGCTACTTGAACCCCAACAGCGGCAAGTTCATTCGTTTGAATACGGAGTTGGGCGCCATTGGCGATGCGCGTTACACCAAGATGGGCGGTCAATACCAACAGTATTTCCCCATCACCAAGCAATACACCTTTGCCTTCAACGGCGACCTTGGTTTAGGGCATGGCATGAACGGTCAAAGCTTGCCGTTCTATAAAAACTACTATTCCGGCGGTTTAGGATCGGTGCGTGGCTTCGAGCAGGGTACGCTGGGTCCACGTGACATCACGGGTCCTGTGATCGGTGGTGCAAAAAAGATCACCCTCAACACCGAGTTCTTGATGCCGTTTCCAGGTGCAGGCAATGATCGTTCCCTGCGTCTGTATGGCTTCTATGACATGGGTAACGTGTATGGCGAGTTCCAGAAGGTTGATCTCAGTTTGCTGCGCAGCGCTTACGGCGTTGGCTTGAGCTGGGTGTCGCCCATGGGCCCATTACGATTTGCGTGGGCTCGTCCAGTCCGTACATTCCCAGGCGATAGAATCCAACAATTGCAATTCCAAATCGGGACATCTTTCTGATGAACATGTTTACTCGTCAAATTTCATTAGCTGTTGTATTGGGCCTCTCTGCATTTTGCGCACAGGCTGAAGAGATTCGCATCGGCTTCATCAACACAGACCGCATCTTCAAAGAAGCCAACACGGCTAAGCAGGCTCAAATCAAGTTGGAGCAAGAGTTCTCTAAGCGTGAGAAAGACCTCATTGAAGCAGAGAAGTCTTTGAAATCCGCGGTTGAAAAATTTGAGCGTGAAGCACCTACATTGTCTGAGTCACAGCGTCTGTCGCGCCAAAAACAACTGGGCGAGCAAGATCGTGATTTCCAGCGCAAACGTCGCGAGTTCCAAGAAGAACTCAATGCTCGTAAAAACGAAGAGTTCCAGCAAGTGCTTGAGCGTACCAACCGCGTGATCAAGCAAGTGGCTGAAACAGAAAAGTACGACCTGGTGTTACAAGAAGCTGTTTACATCAATCCCAAGCACGACATCACTGACAAAGTGCTCAAGGTCATCAACGCTGCTAAATAATTTGCCGTGGCACTGAGTCTCGGCCAAATCATTGACAGCCTGGGTGGTCGCCTCATCGGCGATCCCGAACACCTCATAAAAAAGCTCGCGCCGTTAGAGACAGCGAACGGCGATGCACTGAGCTTTTTAAGCAACCCGAAATACCAGTCTCAACTCGCTACGACACAAGCAGCTTGTGTCATCGTGTCACCCGAGGTGGCACGTACGGTCAGCGTTCGCGCTGCGCTGATCGTGACGGATCACCCCTACCACTACTTTGCGAGGCTCACCCAGTTGTGGCGGCAGCACACCCGCGTGAGTGATGAGCCCTTGCTTCATCCCAGTGCGGTGATTCATCCACAGGCCCACGTTCACCCGACAGCTCGTATCGGCCCTTTGTGTGTGCTTGAACGAGGGGTGCACATTGGCGCCAACACATGGCTCAAATCTGGCATCACTGTGGGTGAGTATTGCCACATTGGCGAACGCTGCATTGTTCACGCTGGTGCTGTGATTGGTGCCGATGGTTTTGGTTTTGCCTTGTTCGAAGGCCGTTGGGAGAAGATTGAACAGTTGGGTGCCGTGCGCATTGGTAACGACGTAGAGATTGGTGCCAACACCTGCATCGACCGCGGTGCTTTGGATGACACGGTGATTGAAGACGGCGTCAAACTCGATAACTTGGTGCAAATTGGACACAACGTCCACGTCGGTGCAAACACAGCCATGGCCGGCTGTGCAGGTGTGGCCGGTAGCGCGCGCATTGGTGCGAACTGCACCGTGGGAGGTGGTGCGATTGTGCTGGGCCATTTGCAACTCGGCGATGGCGTGCATATCTCTGCCGCTTCCGTCGTCATGCGCTCGATCCATCAACCCGGTCAATACAGTGGCGTGTTTCCCATCGACGACAATGCATCGTGGGAGAAAAATGCGGCCACCTTGCGCCAACTGCATCGTTTGCGCGAACGCATCAAATCTCTTGAATCAGCTTTTGAAAGTCAAAAAAAATGAGCATGGACATCCACCAAATCTTGAAGCAATTGCCTCACCGCTATCCCATTTTGTTGGTGGATCGCGTGCTGGAAATTGAAAAAGGCAAAAGCATCAAAGCGCTCAAAAACGTGACCATCAACGAGCCGTTTTTCATGGGCCACTTTCCACACCATCCAGTCATGCCCGGTGTTTTGATTTTGGAGGCTTTGGCGCAAGCCGCTGCCTTGTTGGCCTTTGACACCTTGGGTGCGGCCCCAGACGACAAGACGGTCTATTACTTTGCAGGCATTGATGGTGCGCGCTTCAAACGCCCCGTTGAGCCCGGTGATCAATTGACATTAGAAGTTGAATTGGACCGAATGAAAGCTGGCATCTTCAAGTTCAAAGCACGCGCCAAAGTGGGCGATGTGATTGCGACAGAAGCCGACTTGATGTGCACCATGCGCTCTATTGCCTAAACACGCCGAAGTTCAGACATCAACGATGAGCCGCATTCACGCCACTGCCATTGTGGACCCCAAGGCCGAGCTAGACAGCTCGGTGCAGGTTGGGCCTTACACCATCATTGGCCCCCATGTTCGCATTGGGGCAGGGACCACGGTGGGCCCACATTGCGTCATTGAAGGCCACACCACCATTGGCAAAGACAACCGAATTTTTCAGTTCAACTCCTTGGGCGCAATTCCGCAGGACAAGAAGTACGCTGGCGAGCCCTGCGAACTGATCATCGGCGACCGCAACACCATCCGTGAGTTTTGCACCTTCAACATTGGTTCGCCCGGTGATGCAGGCGTCACCCAAGTCGGTGACGACAACTGGATCATGGCCTACGTCCATTTGGCGCATGACTGCGTCGTTGGCAACCACACCATCTTCGCCAACAGCGCGCAATTGGCCGGTCACGTGCATGTGGGTGACTGGGTGATCTTGGGTGGCTTCACTGTGGTGCATCAGTTTGTCCGCATCGGAGCCCACAGCTTCACTGCGATGCACTCACTGTTGTTTGCAGACTTGCCTCCCTTCGTCATGTGCCAAGGCCAACCCGCCGAAGCGCGCTCGATGAACTTTGAAGGCTTGCGTCGCCGTGGCTACTCACCCGAGCGCATCAGTGCCGTCAAGGCCATGCACAAAGCCTTGTACCGCGATGACTTAACGCTGGACAAAGCCAAAGAGCGTATTGCTGCCTTGACCCAAGAGAAGCCAGAAGCCGCCGCCGATGTGGCGATGATGTTGGACTTCTTGAACCACACCTCGCCGCAACGCGGCATCGTGCGTTAAACCCAATGGCCGAGGCCCTGTCTTTCTCGCTCGTCGCAGGCGAGGCCTCGGGCGATTTGCTGGCGGGCCTGTTGCTCAGTGGCATGCGTGACACATGGCCCGACATGCACAGCGCAGGCATTGGTGGACCCCGCATGGCCGCTCTTGGGTTTGAGCCTTGGTGGCCTTATGAAAAACTCGCAGTGCGTGGCTATGTCGAAGTGCTGCGACACTACCGCGAAATTGTGGGCATTCGTCACCAGTTGCGTGCGCGCTTGCTGGCCAACCCGCCCAGTGCCTTTATCGGTGTCGACGCGCCCGACTTCAACCTCGATTTAGAACGCGACCTCAAAGCCCAAGGCATTCCCACCATTCATTTTGTGTGTCCCTCCATCTGGGCGTGGCGCGCTGACCGTGTAGAGAAGATTCGCCAAAGCGTGGACCACGTGCTGTGTATTTTTCCCTTCGAGACCGACTTGCTCGCGCAGCACGGCATTGAGGCTACTTATGTCGGTCATCCGCTAGCCCAGCACATTCCTGATAGGCCTGACCGTGCCGCAGCCCGCACCGTCTTGAACTTGCCGCAAGACGCCACCGTGGTGGCTCTGCTCCCCGGCAGTCGCAGTTCTGAAATTGACTACCTCGCACGTCGCTTTTTGCAAGCCGCACAGCGCATGGCCCAGCAACAACCGGGCTTGCACTTTGTGCTACCCGCCATGCCTGCCTTGCGTGCGCGCATCGAAGACATCCTGCGTGAAGTGGGCGAGGTGGCGAATCTTCTGATACTTGATGGGCAATCACACACCGCACTTGCGGCTTGCGATGTCACCCTGATTGCCAGTGGCACGGCCACCTTAGAGGCTGCGCTGTTCAAACGGCCCATGGTGATTGCCTACAACATGAACTGGTTGAGTTGGCAAATCATGCGCCGTAAGAAGTTGCAAGCTTGGGTGGGATTGCCGAATATTCTTTGTCAAGATTTTGTGGTGCCCGAGTTGTTGCAAGACGCTGCCACACCCGATGCCTTGGCGCACGAGGTGCTGCAGTGGTTGAGTCACCCAGCTGCGGTCACCGCTGTTCAACAACGCTTCGCCGTGCTGCACGACACGCTGCGCCGCGACACACCCGCACTGGCTGCCCATGCGATCGAAAAAGTTCTTGCGCGCTGAACAAGTCGCCCTCGTCTGGGACGCGCCTACAGGCTTGATCGCTGGGGTGGACGAGGCGGGGCGTGGCCCATTGGCTGGTCCTGTCGTGGCGGCCGCCGTCATCTTGGATGATTTAAATCCCATTGCCGGTTTGGCAGATTCCAAAAAACTCACCGCCTTAAAGCGCGAGCGTTTGTACGACGAAATTCGCGCCAAAGCGCTGTGTTGCTCAATTGCTCAAGCGACGGTAGAAGAGATTGACGAACTCAACATCTTGCAAGCCACGCTGCTGGCCATGCGCCGTTCTGTTGAGGGCTTGCGCTTAAAACCCACCAAGGTCTTGGTCGATGGCAACCGCTTGCCTGTGCTCGATGTGTTGGCTGAAGCCATCGTCAAAGGCGACAGCAAAGTACAAGCCATTTCTGCCGCCTCCATCTTGGCCAAGGTGCACCGCGACCGCTGGTGCCAAGAGCTGCACGCGCAATACCCGCAGTACGGTTTTGATGGGCACAAAGGCTATGGCACGGCCGCACACTTGAAAGCACTCAAAGAACACGGTGCCACGCCTTGGCATCGCAAATCCTTTGCCCCTGTCACGGCGGTGTTGAGATGAACCTCATCACGTCGCGTGACAACCCGCTCATCAAAGACCTGCGTCGCTTATCGCAGGACAGCACCGCCTACCGAAAGCTAGGACGTGTCTGGCTTGAAGGTGACCACCTCTGCCGCGCCGCCCTCACGCGTGGCGTGACCCCTGAACATGCCGTGTTTGCGGAGTCACTCTGGGCCACCGCACCGCGCGAGTGGACACAAGCAGCCATGCGCAACACCGTCGTGCCTGACGCTTTGTTTGCAGAAATCAGCAGCCTTGAGTCGCCCGCCAAGATGGGTTTTGTACTCACCGCCCCAGCCACGCCAGAGATCCAACCGAGGACGCCCACCGTGGTGCTCGACCGCGTGCAAGATGCGGGCAATGTCGGCTCGATCTTGCGCAGCGCTTCCGCCTTTGGCTTCACACAGGTGCTTGCCCTCAAAGGGGCCGCTGCCTTGTGGTCGCCCAAGGTCTTGCGTGCTGGCATGGGGGCGCATTTTGGGCTCCACTTGGTTGAAGGCTTGCAGGTCGAAGACCTCAAAGCCCTCGAGATGCCTTGGGTGGCCACCAGCTCACACCAAGGCCCGTTTTTGCACACCTTGCTGTCCGAAGCAAAACTGCCCATGCCATGCGCTTGGCTCATGGGCCATGAAGGGCAGGGCGTCTCACCCGAGCTGGCAGACCAAGCGGCGCTGCATGTGCGCATTGCCCAACCCGGCGGCGAAGAATCGCTCAACGTGGCCTCTGCGGCTGCGATTTGTTTGCACGCAAGTGCCACCTGTCAATCATTGACTTAGCAGATACATCTTTTGAATTTAATTAAATTAATATCTTCACGCCGTGTAGTTATTAATAGTTCACAAAAGATGCTATCCATCCTTTCCCCTCCGACCTTTGATACGTTCCGTGTCCGTCTCCTTGCAGACTTTGGACACAAGTCACGTTCGACTAGCGCCAATGACGCAAGGGCCCACAGTTTGCATTGCGGTTCGCATATCGGTACACGAGTTGCAGGCGGTTTTGCATGCAGGCGCAATTTGCAAATAACAGCCTCAAAGGTGCATTGGCAGCGGCGCTGCGCTTGAAGCCCAATGCACCGTCAATAACAAGTTACTGCGAGAGGTGTATGCGGACAACCACAAGGTCAGCATAAGCAAGCCCTACCCAAGTGTGAAGTTTTATGCGGGGAGAAGTTGCAGTAGCGAGTGGTGCTCGGGCGTTCAACTCTTGCGCGCCGTAAGTTGAGTTCGGCGAATGCGATAGCAAGGCCTGACGTTTGAGATTTTTTTCATCATTGTTAGGTGATGGTTTACAAAATTATTCAAACACCCATAACCCAAAGCTCTTTGTTAAATAACGTCTCATCAAAAGATTCATCATGAAATTTTTTCTGAAGATAGCCCTCGCTGGGTTTGTATTGTTAAGCGCAGTCACAGCCTTTACGCAAACACCTGCTGAACGCTGCAAGCCGCGCGAAACAGCGGGGCAGTGGAGTAAGCCTCACAACGATGCTTCGCCGTGTTACGAAGTGAATCAAACCTTCGATGGAACTTCATTCCTCAAAGACAACAACATCTGGACTTATTCCAAAGATTTTGCTGATTTATTTGGCATGCCTGCTAAGCACATTGAGGGTTTGAAAGGTGCAGAGGCAGCGGCGTTTCGAATAGTTGATTTGGGTTATCAACGCTGCGGCATGGGCGGCAATATCAATGCCTGCCAAAAACAAGAAGATTGCACTGTTGAGCTCTACTTTGACGAGAACAAAACTAAGCTCCCGTGGGCCAGTGATATTCAGACGCAGTGGGTGGCGAGAGAGAGTTCAATGCGCTGGCTTAAGTGGGAGGACGACAAACCCAAAGGCATTGCTGCGATTGATCCACCACCCAATACCGTGCCCTTGAGTTGGGAGCGCGGGCAATGGCGCAGTGCACCGTTGGTGGCATTTGCAGACCCTGTGACACACCTAGAGGCGGTCGTCATGTCCAACGTAGATACAGACAAGGGTGGTGATGAGGCAGGTTCAGACAAGTTGTATGTCAATGGCTACTTTCGACGCTTTCATCGAGACATGTCGATGGTGAGTTTGAACTTAGGTTGCTTCATTTCCTCTCGCAAAACCATTGCTGTTCGGTTAGAGCTTCAAGAAGCCAGACACCAAGTTACCAAGCGTTATCAAACGGTGGTGTTGCCAGAGGGCTTTGTGAGTCGCATTCATGAACTCAACAAAGCGCGGATGGTTCGCAGTCAGGAATTCAACAAGAGCCTGTTTGCCCCACCGCTAGGCACCAAAGGCACCGCAGCCACACTTTCTAACACCTCGAACTAACAAGCCAAAAAGAAGACATTTCATCATGACCACATCTATTCAAAAAGACGCATTGCTCAGTCAATTGGCCACACTGGCCTACAAAGATCAGAGCTTTTTAAGCAACCCAGCCAACATTCCTTCAGGGTGGCAATGACGTCATGGGCTGGGCTCGTCCAGCAAATTTGACGGCTAGCCAGTTTGTTCTGGTTTGAAGCTGTTTTTTGGTGCCCAGCCGAGTCAGGCGGGGCGTCTCTGCCGCCGGTCTTGCCTTGCTTGCTTTGGATGATTCGGGGGAAAACCAGTGCCTCGGATATAATGAGAGGCTTTCCCGCATCAACCTGTACGCCCCAGCTCAAACCTAGGCCCAATCCTCGAACAAAGCAGCCAAAGAGACACGTTCTCTTGTGAGCGCTGAGGCGTACCCGAACTATTCCGGAGAACCCAGTGCTTTTGTCTCTTCAGGGAACTTTCCCGCCCGCCATCTTGGCGCTCGCAGACGGCACGGTCTTTATCGGCAACTCGATTGGAGCTTCAGGCTCCACCGTCGGCGAAGTGGTGTTCAACACCTCACTCACCGGCTATCAGGAAATCCTCACTGACCCCAGCTACTGCCAGCAGATCGTCACTTTGACGTACCCGCACATCGGCAACTATGGTGTCAACGTGGAAGACATCGAAGCTGACAAAGTCCATGCTGCTGGCTTGATCATCAAAGACTTGCCATTGGTTGCAAGTAACTTCCGCTCTCATCAAACTTTGTCGGCCTATTTGGCGGAAGCAGGCACTGTGGCGATTGCCAACATCGACACGCGTCAACTCACCCGTATTTTGCGCACCAAGGGTGCGCAAAACGGCGCCATCGTGGGTTTGGCCAAAGGCCAAGAAGTGACACAAGCGTTGGTGGACCAAGCCGTGGCTGCGGCCCAAGGCGCGCCTCACATGGCGGGTCTTGATTTGGCACAAAAGGTCACCGTTGCCAAGGCGTACGAGTGGACACAAACGGAGTGGAAACTTGGCGAAGGCTACGGCAACCTCACTGCGCCGAAGTTTCATGTCGTTGCTTACGACTTTGGCGTGAAGAAAAACATTTTGCGCATGTTGGCCCAGCGCGGCTGCAAGGTCACGGTGGTGCCTGCCAAGACACCCGCAGCAGAAGTGCTCAAGCACAAGCCGGACGGCATCTTTTTGTCCAACGGCCCCGGCGATCCACAGCCCTGCGATTACGCGATTGCCGCGGCGGCTGAGTTGATCGACACCGGCATTCCCACCTTTGGCATTTGTTTGGGCCACCAAATCATGGCCTTGGCCAGCGGTGCCAAAACATTCAAGATGAAGTTTGGTCACCACGGTGCCAACCACCCCGTGAAAGACCTCGATTCCGGTCGTGTGTCCATCACCAGCCAAAACCATGGTTTTGCGGTGGACGAAAAATCACTGCCCGCCAACTTGCGTGCCACGCACGTGTCTTTGTTTGACGGTACCTTGCAGGGCTTGGCCCGCACCGACAAGCCCGCGTTTTGCTTCCAAGGCCATCCTGAAGCATCACCCGGCCCGCACGACATTGCTTACCTTTTTGACCGCTTCATCAAATTGATGGAGAAAAAATAATGCCTAAGCGTACCGATATAAAAAGCATTCTCATCATTGGCGCAGGCCCGATCATCATTGGTCAGGCCTGTGAGTTCGATTACTCTGGCGTGCAAGCTTGTAAAGCTTTGCGCGAAGAGGGCTACAAAGTCATCTTGATCAACAGCAACCCCGCCACGATCATGACCGACCCTGCCACGGCAGACGTGACTTACATCGAGCCCATCACGTGGCAAACGGTCGAGAAGATCATTGCCAAAGAGCGTCCAGATGCGATCTTGCCCACCATGGGTGGCCAAACGGCGCTCAACTGTGCGTTGGACTTGTGGCACCACGGCGTGCTGGCCAAGTACAAGGTCGAGCTGATTGGCGCGACGCCTGAAGCCATCGACAAAGCCGAAGACCGCTTGAAGTTCAAAGACGCCATGACCAAGATTGGTTTGGGCTCTGCGCGCTCAGGCATTGCCCACAGCATGGAAGAAGCGTGGGATGTGCAAAAGCGCGTGGGTTTCCCTACCGTCATTCGCCCCAGCTTCACGCTGGGCGGAACCGGCGGCGGCATTGCCTACAACCCTGAAGAGTTTGAAATTATTTGCAAGCGTGGCTTAGAAGCGTCGCCCACCAACGAGTTGTTGATTGAAGAATCTTTGCTCGGCTGGAAAGAGTACGAGATGGAAGTGGTGCGCGACAAGGCGGACAACTGCATCATCATTTGCTCCATCGAAAACTTGGACCCCATGGGCGTGCACACCGGTGACTCCATCACCGTGGCTCCCGCGCAAACCTTGACCGACAAGGAATACCAAATTTTGCGTAACGCCTCTTTGGCGGTGTTGCGCGAAATTGGCGTGGACACCGGTGGCTCCAATGTGCAGTTTTCGATCAACCCCAAAGACGGCCGCATGGTCGTCATTGAGATGAACCCACGTGTGTCGCGCTCATCGGCGTTGGCTTCCAAAGCCACGGGTTTCCCAATTGCCAAAGTCGCCGCCAAATTGGCGGTGGGCTACACGCTGGATGAGTTGCGCAACGAAATCACGGGCGGTGCAACGCCTGCGTCGTTCGAGCCTTCGATTGACTACGTCGTCACCAAGATTCCACGCTTCGCGTTTGAAAAATTCCCGACCGCTGACAGCCGTTTGACCACCCAAATGAAATCGGTGGGCGAGGTCATGGCCATGGGCCGAACCTTCCAAGAGTCCTTACAAAAAGCTTTGCGTGGTTTGGAAGTGGGCGTGGACGGCATGAACGAAAAAACCCAAGACCGCGAAGTGCTGGAAAAAGAGCTGGGCGAGCCCGGCCCCGAGCGCATTTGGTACGTGGGTGATGCCTTCGCGATGGGGCTGAGCGTGGACGAGGTGTTTGCCTTGACCAAGATCGACCCTTGGTTCTTGGTGCAAATCGAAGAGATTGTGAAGATTGAGTTGGAGGTTGAAAAGACCACCCTCGACGCCATCACCGCGCACGAATTGCGTGCCTTGAAAAAGAAGGGCTTCTCCGATCGCCGTTTGGCCAAATTACTCAAGACCACCGAGCACGTGGTGCGTGCGCGTCGCCACGCGCAAGGTATTCGCCCTGTTTACAAACGTGTGGACACCTGTGCCGCTGAGTTTTCTACTGACACGGCTTACATGTATTCGTGCTACGAGGGCAACGGCGAAGCCTTTGGTGTGGGCGCTGCTGAGTGCGAGGCTGAACCCACCCAGAACAAAAAAATCATGGTGCTCGGCGGTGGGCCTAACCGCATTGGTCAAGGCATTGAGTTTGACTACTGCTGCGTTCACGCCGCACTCGCCATGCGCGAAGACGGCTATGAAACCATCATGGTCAACTGCAACCCAGAGACGGTATCCACCGACTACGACACCTCCGACCGCTTGTACTTTGAGCCACTGACGCTCGAAGACGTGCTGGAGATCGTGGACAAAGAAAAGCCCACGGGCGTGATCGTGCAATACGGCGGTCAAACGCCTTTGAAATTGGCGCTCGGTTTGGAAGCGGCTGGCGTGCCCATCATTGGTACCAGCCCTGACATGATCGACGCGGCGGAAGACCGTGAGCGTTTCCAAAAATTGCTGCATGACCTCGGCCTGCGTCAACCCCCCAACGCCACGGCCCGTACCGAACCAGAGGCTTTGGAAAAAGCCGCTGCTTTGGGCTATCCCCTCGTGGTGCGCCCCAGCTATGTGCTGGGTGGTCGTGCCATGGAAATCGTGCATGAACAACGCGACTTAGAGCGCTACATGCGCGAAGCGGTCAAAGTGTCACACGACTCGCCTGTGTTGCTCGACCGTTTCTTGAACGATGCGATTGAGTGTGATGTGGATTGCTTGCGCGACCCCGAAGGCAAGACCTTCATTGGTGGCGTGATGGAACACATCGAACAAGCGGGCGTGCACAGCGGTGACTCGGCTTGCTCATTGCCGCCTTATTCTTTGTCTGCTGAGACAGTGACTGAACTCAAGCGTCAATCTGCCGCGATGGCCGGTGCTTTGAATGTGATCGGTTTGATGAATGTGCAGTTCGCGATTCAACACGTGGATGGCAAAGACGTCATCTATGTGTTGGAAGTCAACCCACGCGCGTCACGCACGGTGCCTTATGTGTCCAAAGCCACGGGCATTCAGTTGGCCAAGGTGGCGGCACGTTGTATGGCGGGTCAAACCCTCGCCTCACAAGGCATCACCCACGAAGTCACGCCCCCTTATTTCAGTGTGAAAGAAGCGGTGTTCCCCTTTGTGAAGTTCCCAGGCGTAGACACCATCCTCGGTCCAGAGATGAAGTCCACCGGCGAAGTCATGGGCGTGGGCAAGACATTTGGCGAAGCCTTTGTGAAGAGCCAATTGGGCGCAGGCACCAAATTGCCTCGTCCACGTGATGCCGATGGCCGCGCGACGGGCAAGGTGTTCATCTCTGTGAAGAACAACGACAAGCCACGTGCCATTGAGGTGGCGCGCCAGTTGGCTGCGATGGGCTTTGAATTGATCGCCACCAAAGGCACTGCGTCTGCGATTGTGGAGGCCGGTGTGCCTTGCGACATTGTGAACAAGGTCACGGAAGGCCGCCCACACATTGTGGACAGCATCAAAAACAACGAAGTGGTGTTGGTCATCAACACGGTCGAAGAGCGTCGCAATGCGATTGCCGATTCGCGTCACATTCGCACCTCGGCACTGCTCAACCGTGTGACCACATTCACGACCATCGCGGGTGCAGAGGCAGCGGTGGAAGGCATGAAGTACATGGACAAATTGGATGTCATTTCCGTGCAAGAGATGCACGCCCAATTGACCGCTTAAGGACACACGATGAGCACAGTTCCCATTACCAAGCGTGGCGCAGAAAAACTCAAAGACGAGTTGCACAAACTCAAAACTGTTGAGCGTCCCTCCGTCATTGCGGCGATTGCCGAAGCACGCGCACAAGGTGACTTGAGCGAAAACGCCGAGTACGACGCCGCCAAAGACCGTCAGGGTTTCATTGAAGGCCGCATTCAAGAAATTGAAGGCAAGCTTTCGGTGGCCCAAGTCATCGACCCCGCCTCACTCGATGCAGGTGGTCGCGTGGTGTTTGGCGCGACCGTGGCGTTGGAAGACGAAGACTCGGGCGACAAAGTGACCTACCAAATCGTGGGCGAAGACGAAGCCGATTTGAAGCTCGGCCTCATCAACATCAGCAGCCCGATCGCCCGTGCCTTGATTGGCAAAGAAGAGGGCGATGTGGCCGAAGTGCAAGCGCCGGGTGGCGTGAAGCACTACGAAGTGGTCAAAGTGTCTTACCTCTAAGCCAGCACATGGCGCGGCTACAAGTTTTTTTGGCGGCGCTGTGGTGGGGCAGCTTGTGTGCCGTGGGCTTCATGGTGGTGCCCCTGCTGTTTGTGCATTTGGACACGCCCGCCATGGCTGGGCAAATGGCGGCCAAGTTATTCACGGCTCAGTCTTGGCTGTCACTCGTGTGTGGCTTGCTGCTGTTGGTGGTCGCCAAGCGCCTCGATCAAGAGGGAGGGCACACACCGTCGCCTTGGGTGATCGCTGGCATGTTGTGCGCCTTGTTGATGGAAGTGGCGGTGAAGCCGCACATCGTGGCCCGTGACAACATGGTGCTGTGGCACAACTTGGGTACGGCCTTGTATGTGCTGCAGTGGGTATGTGCTGGCAAGACCTTGTGGGCTTTGTGCCCTGTACGAGGGGGGCCTGCTGTTGACGCAAGCCCAGCGCAAACCGATTAACCCAAGCTGCGTTTTTTGACCGAAATCTTTTTCGGTTTGGCGCGTTTGACTTGACCGCCAGAGGTCAGGCGTTGGTTGCCCAGCACGCGCAAGGTCTTCACTTCGGGGCGTTGACCGCCACGGCTGCTGTACTTGAGCACTTTCACATCGCGCGGGCCCGCCATGCGGTCTTCGTCCACGCTGCGTTCTTTTTCAGCGCGAGGACGCCACAACACAAACAACTTACCAATGTG
Source organism: uncultured Burkholderiales bacterium (assembly GCA_903886485.1). GTDB lineage: Bacteria > Pseudomonadota > Gammaproteobacteria > Burkholderiales > Burkholderiaceae_C > Limnohabitans. Next base: position 210,791 of record CAISMH010000012.1, on the reverse strand, counting down.
TTGAATCGGCGCTGCATTGAGTTGGTCGGCCAAAGCCACAAACATGGCTTCGCGAGCTTGGCGGTCGTCGCCCAAGACGCGGATTTTGATGAGGCCGTGGGCGTTGAGTGCCATCTCGGCTTCTTTGATCACGGCAGGCGTTAAACCATCGTTGCCAATCATCACGACGGGGTCTAAATGGTGCGCTTCGGCGCGGTGAATTTTGCGTTGAGCAGGTGTGAGTTGTATTGCGGACATGCGGGTATTATCCCCGCTCGATCAAAGGGTTGAATTGAAAGCTAAAACTAAAAGCAAAAAGGTCAATAAAACATGGTTGAACGACCATGTGAACGACACCTACGTCAAGCTGGCCCAAAAAGAAGGCTACCGCGCACGTGCGGCTTACAAGCTGAAAGAAATTGACGAGCAACTCAGTCTGATCAAACCTGGCAACGTGGTGGTGGACTTGGGCTGCGCGCCGGGTGCATGGTGCCAATACTTGCGCCGCCGCATGTCGCCCGCAGGTGCGGCCACCGGCACTTTGAACGGCACCATCATCGGCTTAGACATCTTGCCCATGGAGCCCGTGGAGGACGTTACCTTCATCCAAGGCGACTTCCGAGAGGAAGAGGTCTTGGCGCAGCTAGAAGCGGCCTTACAAGGGCGCATCTTGGATGTGGTGGTGTCCGACATGGCGCCTAACTTGACGGGCATTGAGTCGACCGATGCCACCCGCATTGCCCATTTGATTGAGTTGGCCGTGGATTTCGCCCAAAAGCACCTCAAAGACGAGGGCGCTTTGGTGGTCAAGCTCTTTCATGGCAGCGGCTACAGCGACTTGGTGAACCTTTTCAAAGGCACATTTCGTGTGGTCAAACCTATCAAGCCCAAGGCCAGTCGCGACAAATCAAGTGAAACCTTTTTGGTTGGTCTGGGCGTGAAAAGTCGCGTTTCAGCAAATCCTTGAGGTTCATAAGGCCGCTGACCAAGAATAAAGCGGCACACGCGCTTGAAACGCCTAAAATCAGGCCCATCTCAGTACATCTCGTACTCTTTTTATTTCGGAGCCCACATTGAACAATCAATGGTTCTCAAAAGTCGCTGTTTGGTTGGTCATCGCTTTGGTGATGTTCACCGTCTTCAAACAGTTTGAAACCCGCTCAGGCGCAGGCTCTGGTTACCTTGGCTATTCAGACTTCTTGGAAGAAGTGCGTGCCAAGCGCATCAAAACCGCCACCATCCAAGAGGGCCAGGGCGGCACAGAAATCACAGCGGTCACCAACGACGAGCGCAAGATTCGCACAACGGCCACTTACCTTGACCGCGGTCTGGTCGGTGACCTCATTGCCAACGGCGTGAAGTTTGATGTCAAGCCCCGCGAAGAAGGCTCTCTGCTCATGACGCTCTTGGTCAGCTGGGGCCCCATGCTGCTCTTGATTGGTGTGTGGGTGTACTTCATGCGCCAAATGCAAGGCGGCGGCAAGGGCGGAGCGTTCAGCTTCGGCAAGAGCAAAGCCCGCATGCTGGACGAGAACAACAACCAAGTCACCTTTGCGGATGTGGCGGGTTGCGACGAAGCCAAAGAAGAAGTCAAAGAAGTCGTGGACTTCTTGAAAGACCCACAACGCTTCCAAAAGCTGGGTGGACGTATCCCCCGCGGTTTGTTGTTGGTAGGCCCCCCCGGCACGGGTAAAACCTTGCTGGCCAAAGGCATTGCAGGCGAAGCCAAAGTGCCGTTCTTCAGCATCTCAGGTTCTGACTTTGTGGAAATGTTTGTGGGCGTGGGCGCAGCCCGCGTGCGCGACATGTTTGAGAACGCCAAGAAGAACGCACCGTGCATCATCTTCATTGATGAGATTGACGCCGTGGGCCGCCAACGTGGCGCAGGCGTGGGTGGAGGCAATGACGAACGCGAACAAACCTTGAACCAAATGCTGGTTGAGATGGATGGCTTCGAAACCAACCTCGGCGTGATCGTGGTGGCGGCGACCAACCGTCCCGACATTTTGGATGCCGCGCTGTTGCGCCCCGGTCGTTTTGACCGTCAGGTGTACGTGACCTTGCCAGACATTCGTGGGCGCGAGCAAATTTTGAATGTGCACATGCGCAAAGTGCCCATTGGCCAAGACGTCAACGCCAGTGTGATTGCCCGTGGTACGCCCGGCATGAGTGGTGCGGATTTGGCCAACTTGTGCAACGAAGCCGCCTTGATGGCCGCACGCCGCAACGCCCGTGTGGTGGAGATGGTTGATTTCGAAAAAGCCAAAGACAAAATCTTGATGGGCCCAGAGCGCAAGAGCATGGTCATGCCCGAAGAAGAGCGTCGCAACACGGCGTATCACGAGTCGGGCCACGCCTTGATCGGCAAGTTGCTGCCCAAGTGCGACCCCGTCCACAAGGTCACCATCATTCCGCGTGGTCGTGCCCTCGGCGTGACCATGAGCTTGCCTGAAAAAGACCGCTACAGCTATGACCGCGATTACATGTTGAATCAAATCAGCATGTTGTTTGGTGGCCGTATTGCCGAAGAAGTGTTCATGAACCAAATGACCACCGGTGCTAGCAATGACTTCGAGCGCGCCACCTCTATCGCCCGTGACATGGTGACCCGTTACGGCATGACCGAGGCCTTGGGTCCTATGGTTTATGCAGAGAATGAAGGCGAAGTGTTCTTAGGTCGTTCGGTCACCAAGACCACCAGCATGTCTGAAGCCACCATGCAGAAGGTGGATGTGGAAGTGCGTCGCATCATTGATATGCAATACAACTTGGCCCGTCGCTTGATTGAAGACAACTCAGACAAGATGCACACCATGGCCAAGGCTTTGCTGGAATGGGAAACCATCGACAAAGAGCAAATCGACGACATCATGGAAGGCCGTCCACCGCGCCCTCCCAAAGACTGGACACCACGCACGCCCTCGGGCGGTGACAGCAGTGGCGGTACCCCAGCGGTGCAAGCAGACCCATCGCCCAGCGCGGCTTAAGCCGATTGGGTTGAATCCAAAACGGGGCGCAAGCCCCGTTTTTCATGGAGCATATATGTTTTGGCAAACCACGCGTTTTCGCATTGACCTCTCTCAGCCGCAGGTGATGGGCATTGTCAATGTCACGCCCGATTCGTTCTCGGATGGCGGTCAACATGCGCACACACAGGCAGCGTTGGCGCATGGCGAACAGTTGCTCAAGGAGGGCGCGCATATCTTGGACATTGGTGGCGAGTCCACCCGTCCAGGCGCGCCCGCCGTATCGCTGGAGGAGGAGTTGGCAAGGGTGTTGCCCGTGGTGCGTGAAGCCGTGCGCTGGCAGGTGCCCATCTCTGTTGACACGTACAAAGCAGCTGTGATGCAAGCGGTGTTGGATGCAGGTGCAGACATCATCAACGATGTGTGGGCACTGCGTCAGACTGGGGCGCAGCAGGTGGTGGCTGCGCATGCGCAATGCGGTGTGTGTTTGATTCACATGCACGGCGAGCCTCAAACCATGCAGACCTTGCCCATGCAAGGCCGTGCCATTGCGCCAGTGGTTGAATTCTTAAAGTGCCATGCCCAAGCCTTGCAAACCTTGGGGGTCGCCCCCCAGCGCATTGCACTCGACCCCGGTGTGGGCTTTGGCAAAACCGTGGCACAAAACTTTGAGCTGCTTGCGCACCAAGACCAACTGCTGGCTTTGGGTCACCCCTTGCTGGTGGGTTGGTCGCGTAAATCCTCCATTGGTGCGGTCACGGGTTGCGAGGTAGGTGAACGCATGGTGCCCAGTGTGGCTGCGGCTGTGTTGGCGGTGGAGCGTGGTGCGCGACTGGTGCGTGTGCACGATGTGGCGCAGACCGTGCAAGCGCTGAAAGTTTGGCAGGCCGCACGAGTTTGAGACAATCTGTGCAAAGCGAAAGCAATTTAAAAAATAGCACCAAGGCAAAAGAAAAATGACACGCAAATATTTCGGCACAGACGGCATTCGTGGCACCGTGGGCCAAGCCCCCATCACCCCAGACTTTGTGCTGCGTTTGGCCCATGCCGTGGGTCGTGTGCTCAAAAAAACCGAGGCGCATCCCACTGTATTGATTGGGAAAGATACGCGTATTTCTGGCTATATGTTGGAGTCGGCCTTGGAGTCTGGTTTCAACTCGGCAGGGGTGAACGTGGTGTTGCTGGGGCCGCTGCCGACACCCGGTGTGGCCTACCTCACACGCGCACAACGCGCGAGCCTTGGGGTGGTCATCAGTGCCAGCCATAACCCGTTTGCAGACAACGGCATCAAGTTTTTCAGTGCGCAAGGCAACAAGCTCAGTGATGCTTGGGAGTTGGCGGTTGAAGTCGCCTTGGATGAGGCCCCTGTCTGGGCGGACTCCGCCAATCTTGGCAAGACCAAGCGTTTGGACGATGCTGCAGGCCGCTACATTGAGTTTTGTAAAAGCACATTCTCCAACGACCTCACACTCAAAGGTTTAAAAATTGTGGTCGATGCCGCACATGGCGCGGCGTATCACATTGCGCCCAAGGTGTTCCACGAGTTGGGTGCCGAGGTGATGGCCATTGGTTGCAGTCCCGATGGATTGAACATCAACCATGAGGTGGGTGCGACCCATCCCGACGCCTTGGTGCGCGCCGTCAAAGCCAACCATGCGGACTTTGGGATTGCGTTGGATGGTGATGCGGACCGTTTGCAAATGGTCGATGCACAAGGGCGTCTCTACAACGGTGACGAACTGCTTTACTTGATGGCCGATGACCGCTTGGCCAATGACGAAGTGGTGCCCGGGGTGGTGGGCACACTCATGACCAATATGGCGGTAGAGGTGGCCTTGAAAAAACGTGGCGTGCAGTTTGTGCGCGCCAAGGTCGGCGATCGTTATGTGTTGGAAGAACTCGCCAAACACCAATGGATTTTGGGCGGCGAAGGCTCAGGCCACTTACTCGCCTTGGACAAACACACCACAGGTGACGGTTTGGTGAGTGCCTTACAGATTTTGCAAACCTGTGTGCGCAGTGGCAAGTCCATGGCTGAGTTGCTCAAAGACGTCACACTGTTTCCGCAAACGCTCATCAACGTGCGTTTACGTCCCGGCCAAGATTGGCAATCGAACACGCGCATGCAAGAAGAAGTGCAAAAAGTCCAAGCCGAATTGGGTGACACAGGTCGTGTGCTGATTCGTGCCAGCGGCACCGAACCCTTGGTGCGCGTGATGGTGGAAGCGCGTGATCAAGCGCAAGCCAACGCGTGTGCCAAGCGCATTGCACAGACCCTCTCGGCTTAAGCCCTTGCAGCGTGTGTCGGTTGAGTTTGTCGATAAGCGGCGCGCCACAGCACCGGCAGCAAGACCGCTACCGTGACATACAAAGCCAAACTACCGGTTTGCCAAAAGGCAATCGGTGACTGCGGCACAAGCCACGACAAAACACCTGTGTGAAAGCCCGTGCCGTAAGCGACCGCATAGCCCCCCGCCAAACCCAAACCCCACAGCAGCACGGTATAGGTGATGAGCGGCAGCACCGTGATGCCATAGCAGCGCAACGTAAAGACGGTGAACACTTGAACCGCATCAGCCACGTGGTAAACCATCAGCCACAACAGCAAGGTGGCGGCCAACTCAGCCACTTCGATCGATTGGGTGTAGATGTGGGTGATGGCTTCGCGCTGTCCACCCATCAAGGCGGCTAGGCTCACGCTCAAGATCAAAATCAGCCCCAGCCCTGTACGCAGGGCGTGTCGTGCTTTGTCTGTGTGACCGGCACCAATCCAATAGCTCACGCGTGAACTGCTGGCAATCGCCAGGGACAGCGGCATCATGTAAAGCACCGCCGTCATGTTCGACACAATTTGGTGGCTGGCTGTGGCCACAACGCCTAAGCGGGCGATGAACAAAGACATGAGGGTGAACGAGGTCACCTCCACGCCAATGGCCAAGCCACTGGGCAAGCCTAGGCGAATAAAGCGCAGCAAGATGGCGACATCTGGTTTCTCCATAGGCGCCCAAATTAGGTAGGGCCGATAAAAGTCTTGCGTGCACAACAACCAAAGGGCCAGCGCCATCATCATCAACATCACGGCCAGCGTGGCCCATGCACAACCGGCAAGACCGAGCGCGGGGAGCACTCCCGGTATGCCTAAGACCAACACGATGGACAACGGCACTTTCACGACCAACGCGCCGACTTGTACCCACGTCACCAATTTAGGTTTTCCCAAGCTTTGGTTGAGCGTGCTGTAAAGACGAAAGAGCAACGACGCAGGCAGGCCAAACGCCACGATGGTCAAGTAGCCGCGCACGTCGCTTTGCAAGTCCAGCGGCACTTGCGTCCAGTTCAGCAACGGATCGGGACACAGCAAGGCCCACATGCCGATCGCTGAGGTGCAGGCGCACAAGTACAGCGCTTGTCGAACAGAGCGACCGACCTCGGCATGTCGTTGTGCCCCTTGGAGTTCTGCCCACACGGGTAACAGGGCTTGCAACATCCCCATGAGCGAGATGTGCACAGTGACATAGGTGGCAGAGGCCACGGCCAGTGCGGCCAACGCTGTGTCTGCAAAGTGACCCGCCACCAAGGTGTCTGTGACACTGAAGGCCATGACAGCGAGCTGGCCCAGCATCAGGGTGCCCGCATGCCGCATGATGGTGGCGCGTTCGCTGCTCATGCGGTTTTGTCAGCGACGACGACGGTGGTACAGCGTCACGTCCTCGTTGTTGTCCGAGGGACGGCGGATGGTGCGCACACGTGTCCATTCGCTCAAGCGAACCACACGGTCTAGATCGGGTCGTAAATCGTTATCGACCAACAGCCAAGGACAGTTGTTTTGTTGGGCGATCGGGGTGACTTCGACAGCGCTTACCTCAAAGCCGCCGTGGTAATGGAAGGCGGTCATTTGTCCCACATCCAAACCGTAGCCAAGCAAGCACACGTTCTGTGTTTGGCTGGCATCTTCTTTGGCCATGACGTCTTGAATTTGCTCTACCCAAGGTTTGTAGCTGCGTGCAAAGTCAAGCAACGGCAGCCACAGTGTCAGCAGCAGCAACCAACACAAAGCCGCACCGCCAGCTGGCAGTACCAAGCTCTTCCAAAGTGCGTGACGGTGTTTGGCGGTACGCCAAACAACCAACCAAGCCCAGAGGGCGGTGGCGATCAACGCCGTGAGGAAGGCAAACCAACCAAAGCTCGGCTCAAAGCCAGGCGCCAAGCGGGCCACGTTCGCTGCGGGTTGTGCAGGCCAGCCGGTTTGCATGGCAATCCAAATGACCCAAATGATGAAGGCACAGCCTGAGAAGAAAATCAGGGTGAACCAATCAATCAAGGCCGCCACGCTGCGGCGCAAGGTGGGCAGTGCAAAGGCGGCGAGTGTGGCGAGCGCAGGCAGGGCCAAAAGCAAGGTTTGGTCAGAAGAGCGCGTCAGCATGGCAGTGATGACGGTCAGCGCGGTGAACCACATGGGGAGCACCAAATGACGACTCCAGTGAAGGGACGTCCATTGACGGCGCCAGCGCCAAACCGTCCAAACAGCCAAAGGCCAAGCAGGCCATGTGAACCATGCCAGCAAGCGCAACAGGCCGCGCCATGCTTGCCAGTCATTGTGCAGTGGCAACAAGCGCCAATGCCAGACACCCAAGGTCGTGCCCAAAGCGCCGACAGCCAACCCCATCGCCAAAAGCCACAGCGCATGTTGACGGCCTGTGGCGGCTGATGTGCTTTGACGGTCTAGCAAACACAAAAAACCACTCCCGATGGCCATCAGCACGGCCAAGCTGGGCGCACCACTCAAGCACAAACCGAACAAACCCATGCTCAAGGCCGTCACGCTGTAGCGTGGGTGATAAGGCAGTGCTGCCACGCCATAAAACGCACAGCTCACAAACGCCAGTTGGGTCAAGATGGGGCTGGCTTCGTGGGACAGCAGCGTCAGCCCCAAGCAGGCGATGAGCGCCAACACGGCGCCATCGGCAATCGTGCGTGCATAGTCTTTGGGCTTGGCTTCGCCGCCAAAGGCAAAAGGCACAGGTTGTGCCTGCGGACTCAAGCCCAAGTAATACGCACCGTGCCAAGTGGTCGTCAAAGTCAGGCCCAAGAGCAAGGCAAACGGAATGCGTGTCGCCAATCCCGCAGACAACCAACTAGGGGCGATTTGAATCGCCCAAGCACCCAACCAGTAAGGCAGCAACGCATCGAGTTCGGGTGCCTGTCCCCAGACGCTGGGGTTGAACCAATCACTGGCCCCTTCTGCGAGCGCAAGCATATGGCCGAATGCCGTGAACTCGTTGCCTTTCCAAGGCTCACGACCGAACAAGCCCGGTAGCACATAGGCGGCGCAAAACAACCACAGCGCGACACGCGGCAAGCGGCGCACAGCACTTTGGGGAACGATGGCGGGGGTAGGTTGGTTCACAGCTTTGAAATAAAAAAGGCAGCGCGGAGGGCCGGGCTGCCTTTTGAGAGAAGTAAGCGAGTGGCTTACTTGGCGACAGTTTTGCCGTACTTGTTGCGGAAGCGCTCGACGCGACCACCCATGTTGTCCACAGACTTCTGTGTGCCTGTGTAGAAGGGGTGTGACTCGCTGGTGGTATCGAGCTTGTACAACGGCAGTTCACGGCCGTCTTCCATCTTGATCATTTCTTTTGTGCTCGCGCATGAACGAGTCACAAATTTGAAACCGTTTGACATATCCATGAAACAGATTTCACGGTAATTGGGGTGAATGCCTTCTTTCATCGCTTTTCCTTAGCAGCTGCGGTAGCCACGTCGACCTATTTCAACGCACTTTCCGCAAAACGCATCATTATGCCACGAAACATCCTGCCTTTAGCGCAAGACCCCCAGTGCAAAAGGTAGGCTGAACATGCCTAAAAGTGTGGACAGCGTGACCAAGCCAGCGACAAAAGCACCGTTGTAGCCCATGCGTGCCGCCAGCACGTAGCAGCTCGATGCGGTGGGCAAGGCGGCAAAGGCCAACAACACGGTAGTTTGCATCGTGTCCAGCTCAAACACGCGAGCCAAGCACCATGCCAGCAACGGGGTGATCAAGTGTCGAACGGTCAGCAGCGAGATGGCGAGGCTTTTTGCCTTCATCAAGTGCCCCAATTGCATGCCGGCGCCTGCGGCCATCAGGCCCAAGGCGAGGGAAGCTGAACCGATGCGTTGCAGCGTGGGCTCAGTCCAGCTAGGGATGTGCAGACCCATGATGTTGGCGCTCAAGCCCAGGCCTGTGGCCAAGATCAAAGGGTTGCGTATCAACTCGCGGGCAAAGCTGCGTTGGGCTTGGCGGGCCATGGGCCACACCGCTGCCACATTGAACAAGGGCACGCACACGCCAATCAACACGGCAATGAGCAGCAGGGCTTGTGGGCCTGCAATGCGGTCAGCCAAGGCCAGTGCGATGAACGAGTTGAAGCGAAACGCCACCTGTGCGCTGGCTGCGTGCAAGCGCGTGTCTATGTGCTTGCGCAGCAGCGGAAGCTTCGCAATGGCATAGGACAGGCCAATGCTGCACAGCCCCAACACCAAGCCCGCCATGATGAGGTGCGAGGCTGCTTGCAAATCCAAAGGCGTGCGCGCGATCGAGTGAAAGAGCAGGACGGGGAAAAGAAAAAAGTAAACCAAACTCTCTACTTGCTCCCACACGGTGCGGTTGAGTGCGGTGTATTTGCAAACCAAATAACCACAAAGAATGAGAGAAAAGTCAGGGAAGAGGAGTTGGGCGTAATTCACATCAGGAGAATACCGCACTTGAATTTTCGTCTGAGCGCAATGCGTTTAGGATGCAAGTGCAAGTTCTTGATGGCATCTTTTTGAGGAGAGAAATCCATGCAACGTCGTGATTGTTTTGTGCTGTCTTTGGGGCTCATGGCCAGTGCAGCTTGGGCTCAGGGCTATCCCAACAAGGTGATTCAATTGCAAGTGCCGTTTGCGCCGGGTGGAACCACAGACATCATTGCGCGCACGATTGCAGAACCGTTGAGCAAGGTGTTGGGACAAACCGTGGTGGTGGTCAACAAAGCCGGTGGTGGTGGCGTGGTCGGTGCCAATGAAACCGCCAAGGCAGCACCTGATGGTTATTCGTTGGGTATGGCGACGGTGTCCACCACGGCGGCCAATCCTGCGATCAACGTCAAGATCCCGTACAACCCATTGACGGATTTCTCACCCATCATCAACGTGGCGGCGACACCCAACATCATTGCGGTGCATCCGAGCTTTCCCGCCACAGATTACAAAAGCTATGTGGCAGAGATCAAGCGTTTGCCAGGTCGATATTCCTACGCATCGTCAGGCACGGGTGGCATTGGGCACTTGCAGATGGAGTTGTACAAGAACCTGAGTGGCGTCTTTGTGACCCACATTCCATATCGCGGCGCTGGTCCTGCACTCAATGACACCGTGGCAGGTCAAGTCCCCATGATTTTTGACAATCTGCCATCGGCTTTGCCTTTCATCAAAGACAACCGCTTGGTGCCGATTGTGGTGGCGGCCCCTCAACGTTTGGCGGTCTTGCCCAATGTGCCCACGTTCAAAGAAGTCGGTTTGGAGCCGGTCAACCGCATGGCTTTTTATGGCATCTATGGCCCGAAAGGCATTCCCAAAGACATCGTGGACAAGATCAATGCTGGCGTGCGAAAAGCCTTGGAGGACCCCGCTGTACGTAAACGCATTGAAGACACGGGTTCGCTCATTGTGGCCAACACGCCCGAGCAATTTGGCGCACAGATCAAGGCCGAGTATGAGGTCTACAAGCGTGTCGTGGTCGAGCAAAAATTGACTTTGGACTGAGCCCGTTGACTGCACAACACGCCTGCGTACCAGACGCCAACATTGATGTTTTCATTGATGCCCTGTGGCTGGAGCACGGCTTGGCGGCTAATAGTTTGGCAGCTTATCGGCGCGACTTGAAGTTGCTGGATGCTTGGCTCCAAGGGCAGGGCACACACTTGCTTGCAGCGCAAGAGTCCGACTTGCAGCAGTACTTTGCGCATCGTCACTTTGAAACCAAGGCCACCAGTGCCAACCGCCGCTTGACCGTGTTCAAACGGTTTTATCGCTGGGCTTTGCGGGAACGTTTGTTGGTGGCCGATCCGACACTCAAACTGCTCACGGCCAAACAACCTGTGCGTGCGCCCAAAAGCTTGAGCGAGGCCCAAGTCGAGAGCTTGCTGCACGCACCCGATGTGTCCACGGGTTTAGGCCTGCGAGACCGCGCCATGCTCGAGTTGATTTACGCCAGTGGCTTGCGCGTGAGTGAGTTGGTGGACCTCAAAACCTTGCATGTGAGCTTGAACGATGGCGTGTTGCGCATCATGGGCAAAGGCAGCAAAGAGCGCTTGGTGCCGTTTGGTGAAGTGGCGCGTGATTGGTTGCAACGCTATTTGAGTGAGGCACGTCCCGCCTTGCTGGCAGGCCATCAAACCGAAGCCCTGTTTGTGACGGTGCGCGGAAAAAACGCGGGGGAGTCCATGACCCGCGTCATGTTTTGGCAACTCATCAAGCGCTATGCCTTGCAAGCACAAATCCATGTGCCAATTTCGCCGCACACCTTGCGCCATGCGTTCGCCACGCATTTGCTCAACCACGGGGCTGATTTGCGGGCAGTGCAAATGTTGCTCGGCCATGCCGACATTTCTACCACCACGATCTACACACACATTGCGCGTGAACGCTTGAAGAGCCTGCACGGTCAGCACCACCCTCGCGGGTGAATAGCACCACCCTGGCGGGTGAGGGAACTTAACCGCCGAGCAAGTAACTCAGTTCCGTGTCCGTGAAGCCCGCACGTTTGCGCGCTTCTGTGTTGAACGGGGCACGAAGTTTGGGCGCGTCGTAGCGTTGCACCAGTTCACCATAGAGGGGCACGGGGTCAAAGTCACGTTGCGCGCACAGCCAGCGGTACCAGTGGTTGCCAATCGCTACATGGCCCACCTCATCAAGCAAGATGACATCCAAAATTTCCACCGCCTTCAGTGCGTTGGGGTTGGCGGCTTTGCGCAGCTTGGCTTGAATCAAGGGCGTGGCATCCAAGCCGCGTGCTTCGAGTGTGCGAGGGACGAGCGCCATACGCGCCAACACATCGTCTGCCGTCTTTTGACACATGTGCCACAAACCATCGTGGGCATCAAAGTCCCCATACTGGTAGCCGAGACTGCGTAAGTGGGTGTGCAGCATCTCAAAGTGTTGCGATTCATCAAAGGCCACACGCAGCCAGTCTGTGTAAAAGGCTTCGGGCATGTCTGAAAAGCGCCAAACCGCGTCCAAGGCGAGGTTGATGGCATTGAACTCAATGTGGCATACCGCATGCAGCAAAGCGGCCAACCCCTCTGGGGTGAAGGGCGTGCGCGTGGGCACTTGTTTGGCGGGAATCAGGCGTGGCAACGCGGGGCGGCCGGGCAGTGTCTGTGCAGCCACTGGCCTTATGGCGGCGTGAGGAAAGAGCGGCAACTCTTTTTGAATGGCCCACAGTGACTGAACCGCTTGAACTTTCTCATCGGGGTCGCAGATACACAAAGCAGTCAGGGCTAAATGGCGCAGGCTCATCTCTACAATTGTAGAAAACCAAAAACCACGCAGGAGATCGCCATGTCCATTTACCAGCTCGACGAACACACGCCACACATCGCAGACTCTGCTTGGGTGGCTGACAACGCCCAAGTGATGGGTGATGTGCACATGGCTGCTGACAGCAGCGTGTGGTTCAGCAGCGTGGTGCGAGGCGACAGCGCGACGATTCACATCGGTGAGGGCAGCAATATCCAAGATGGCAGCGTGTTGCATGCCGATGTCGGGGTTCCTTTAACTATTGGCAAGCACGTGACCGTGGGTCACATGGTGCAGCTGCATGGCTGTACGGTGGGGGATGAGTCCTTGATTGGCATTGGTGCTGTGGTGCTCAATCGTGCCAAGATCGGCAAGAACTGCTTGGTGGGCGCAGGCTCGCTGGTCACCGAAGGCAAAGAGTTTCCAGATGGCTCCATGATCATGGGCAGTCCAGCCAAGGTGGTGCGTCAACTCACCCCTGAACAAATCGAGGGTTTGCGCCGCAGTGCGAAGCACTATGTCGATAACAAAAACCGTTTCAAAGCGGGCTTAAAGAAAATTGTTTGATGTCTCAATTGCATAAATTTTTGTTCGATGGTTTACCTGTGCGTGGCATGTTGGTGCAGCTCACCGATGTGTGGCAAGAGGTGCTCAAGCGCCGTGCCGACAACGTTGAAACCGGTCCTTATGCAGCGCCTGTGCGCCACTTGTTGGGTGAGATGACGGCTGCTGCCGTGCTGATGCAATCCAACATCAAGTTCAACGGTGCGTTGGTGATGCAAATCTTTGGCGATGGTCCGTTGAAGCTGGCGGTGGTCGAAGTCAATCCCAATTTGAGCCTGCGTGCCACGGCCAAAGTCGTGGGCGAGTTTGGCGACGCCAGCACCTTGCCCGAGATGGTCAACGTACACAACGAGGGCCGTTGCGCCATCACCTTGGACCCGTTGAACAAGATGCCGGGCCAACAGCCCTATCAAGGCGTGGTGCCTTTGTTTGACGATCAACGCAACAAACTCGACAAGTTCAGCGATGTCTTGCAGCACTACATGCTGCAGAGCGAACAGTTGGACACCACCTTGGTTTTGGCCGCCAACGACACCACCGCTGCGGGTTTGCTGATTCAGCGTTTGCCTATCAAAGGCGAAGGCAACTTGGCTGCCAAAGCGACCATGGAGGATGAAGACGAAATTGGCCGCAATGAGGACTACAACCGCATCTCCATTTTGGCTTCTAGCTTGACCGCCGATGAGTTGTTGAACTTAGATGCCGAGACAATTTTGCGTCGTCTGTTCTGGGAAGAAAAACTTGTTCGCTTTGAGCCCTTAACGCCCAGCTTTGCCTGCTCATGCAGCCGTGAGCGTGTGAGCAACATGATTCGCAGCTTGGGGACTGAGGAGGTCGAGAGCATCTTGGCCGAGCGCGGTGAGGTGGAGGTGGGTTGCGACTTCTGCGGCCAGCAATACCGCTACGACGCGGTTGATGCGGCGCACATCTTTACGGGCGACCAACGCCAAGCGCCAGGCACTTCCTCGCTGCAGTAAATAGCTCAGGACTTGACCAGCCCTGTGAACAAGCGGTGCTCGCAGTCGCCATCGCCACATGTGTCGCAGGGCCCGCTCCAACGCGCGCGCAACAGCGGACGTTCGAGTTGTTTGGCCCATTGCGGTGCTTGGCGACCCATGCAAAACAAAGCATTTTCTAAACGCTGCGGGCCCGAGCCGTAGACCACTTGGTACGGCAAGTTCGCTTGCGACAACATTTGCCGCACTTTTTGGTCGACAGGTTCGCGTACATGCGGACCATCGCGTTGCAGGCCATCGCTGACCCAGGTAAGGTCTAGCCCTGTCAGCAAGGTGATGTCATACAAAGCTTGGTGAGCGAGTGCCAAGTCGTCGTGGCTATGGTCGTTGAAGAGCATTTGGCTATAGACCGCCGTCATGAGCGGTGTGGTGTCTGCAATCACCACCGCGTCGGGCGGAGCAGCCAAGACACGTGCGATTTGCGTTTGCACAATGTGCTGCTGTTCGCCTTGTGTCGGCGTGCGCTGATAGCGCTCACACCACTCGCGCAAATATTCTTCCACGTGATGAACGGCCAAGCCAGCGCTGCGCAAGTGCGCGCTCAATGCCAAGGCCAGTTGTGACTTCCCTGTGCTTTCGGCGCCGAGCAATGCAATCTTCACGTGTTGACTCCACGGCTGCGCTCAAGCCAAGTGCGCCAGCCGACCAAGCTCAACACAGCAAACACAACATAGAGCAGGCTCGTCAGCCATAACCCTTTCCATGCAAACAAGCCGACAGCCACCACATTGACCGCCAGCCATGCCCACCAGTTCTCTAGCCGTTTGTGTGCCAACAAGTATTGCCCCACCAAGCTAAACGCTGTGGGAAATGCGTCCCACCAAGGCACGTCGGTGTCGGTGAAGTCACGCAACACACGGCCCGTGATGAGCCATAAAACCATGCCCACTAGCGTGGTGAGCCACTGTTGGCGTGGCGTGAGCTGTGTGATGCGCAAGGGTGTCAGTGCATGGCCACGCAGCCACAGCCACCAGCCCCATGCAGCCAGTGCGATAAAGAGCAGTTGTAGGAGTGCATCACCGTACAAACGACTTTGCCAAAAAATCAAAAAATAGAGCGCCGAGCTCAGGATGGCGAACAACCAGCCCCAATGTCGTTCGGTGATGGTGAACAAGACCATGACCAAGCCCAGCAAAACAGCGATCAGTTCAATCCAAGAGGTGCTGTAGTCCCACAGTGTGAAGGCGACTGAAAAAGCAGTGTCAATCACTTCGCAATTTGTACGAAAACTTCGTTGGGTTTGACCATGCCGATTTCCGAGCGGGCTCGCTCTTCGACCATCTCCAAACCGTCTTTCAGATCATGGAGTTCTGCGCTCAGTCGATCATTGGCCAGCTGTGCCGCAGCGTTTTGTTGCTTTTGGTCTTTGAGGGTTTGACGCAAGCGAATCACATCCGGCAAGCTGCCACGACCAAACCACAGCTGGCCCTGCAGCACGAGCAGCAGGGCAATCAGCACGAGGTGGAGTGGGCGCAGCATCAAGAGCGATCAACGCAGGTTGTAGAAGGCCGCACGGCCTGGGTACACCGCGACATCGCCCAAGTCTTCTTCGATGCGCAAGAGTTGGTTGTACTTGGCCATGCGGTCCGAGCGGCTCATGGAGCCTGTTTTGATTTGACCCGCGTTCAAGCCCACAGCGATGTCCGCAATGGTGCTGTCTTCGGTCTCGCCAGAGCGGTGACTGATCACGGCGGTGTAGCCCGCGCGTTTGGCCATCTCAATCGCTTCAAAGGTTTCGGTCAAGGTGCCAATTTGGTTGATCTTGATGAGGATCGAGTTGGCGATACCTTTGTCAATGCCTTCTTTGAAGATCTTGGTGTTGGTGACGAACAAGTCGTCACCCACGATTTGCACTTTTTTGGCCAAGCGGTCGGTCAAGACTTTCCAACCGTCCCAGTCGTTTTCGGCCATGCCGTCTTCGATGCTGATGATGGGGTACTTGTCGCACCAAGTGGCGAGCATGTCGGTCCATTGTTGGGCCGTCAACTGCAAGCCTTCGCCCGACAGGTGGTACTTGCCGTCTTTGTAGAACTCGCTGGCAGCGCAGTCCAAGCCAATGGCGATTTGCTCGCCTGCGGTGTAACCTGCCGCGGCAATCGCGTCCAAGATCATTTGGATGGCCGCTTCGTGGCTGGTGACGTTGGGGGCAAAGCCGCCTTCGTCGCCCACCGCAATGCTCATGCCTTTGTCGTGGATGATTTTCTTCAAGGCGTGGAACACCTCGGCACCGTAACGCACGGCTTCGCGGAAGGTGGGCGCGCCGACGGGGATGATCATGAACTCTTGCAAGTCCAAGTTGTTGTTGGCGTGGGCGCCGCCGTTGATGACGTTCATCATGGGCACGGGCAACTGGTTGCCATTCATGCCGCCGAAGTAGCGGTACAAGGGCAAGCCAGATTCTTCAGCCGCGGCACGAGCCACTGCCATAGACACAGCCAGCAACGCGTTGGCACCCAAGCGGCTTTTGTTGTCAGTGCCGTCGAGGTCGATCAAGGTCTTGTCGAGGAAGGCTTGTTCGGAGGCGTCCAAGCCCAACACGGCTTCAGAGATTTCGGTGTTGATGTGCTCGACCGCTTTCAACACGCCTTTGCCAAGGTAGCGGCTTTTGTCGCCGTCGCGCAGCTCAATGGCTTCGCGGCTGCCTGTGGAGGCGCCTGAAGGCACAGCGGCGCGGCCCATGGTGCCGGACTCCAACAACACATCACATTCGACGGTGGGGTTGCCACGGCTGTCCAAAATTTCACGGGCGACGATGTCGACGATAGCGCTCATTGGTGTTTTCCTATTTCAAGTTTTTAAAAATGATCTCAGGCTGCGTGCTTGGCACTCAGGCCTCGAAGTTGTTTTCTAAGAAGGGATGTTTTTTGGTCACGGCATCGAGCTCGACCAAGGTTTCTAACAAAGCTTTCATCTTGCCCAAGGGCACGGCGTTGGGGCCATCCGACCAAGCTTCTGAGGGGCGAGGGTGGGTTTCCATGAACAAGCCCGCCACGCCGACGGCCACACCTGCGCGGGCCAAGACGGGCACCATGTCGCGCGCGCCACCACTGACCGTGCCTTGGCCCCCTGGCTTTTGCACCGAGTGGGTCACGTCAAAGACCACGGGTGCGCCGGATTTGCGCATTTCAGCCAAGCTGGTCATGTCGGCCACGAGGTTGTTGTAGCCAAAGCTCACGCCACGCTCGCAGGCCAGGAAGTTGTCTTCGGGAAGGCCCGCTTCGCGGGCAGCGTCTCGCGCTTTGTCGATGACGTTTTTCATGTCCCAAGGGGCCAAAAATTGGCCCTTCTTGATGTTCACAGGCTTGCCCGACTGGGCCACGGCACGGATGAAGTCGGTTTGGCGGCACAAGAAGGCTGGGGTTTGCAACACATCGACCACACTGGCCACGGTTTGGACTTGTGAGGCGTCATGCACATCCGTGAGGATGGGCAAGTGAAGTTGGCGGCGCACTTCGTCCAGAATTTTCAAGCCCGCATCGATGCCCACGCCGCGCTTGGTGCTGCCCGAGGAACGGTTGGCTTTGTCGAACGAGCCTTTGTAGATCAGCGGGATACCCAAGCCTGAGCAGATTTCTTTGAGTTGCCCCGCGACGTCGATGGACATCTCCAAACCTTCGATGGAGCAGGTGCCTGCAATCAAAAAGAAAGGGTGGTGGAGGCCAACGTCAAATCCGCAAAGTTTCATGGGGTGGTGTCCTTTGGATTTAGACCTTGGCCTTGTGATCCAGCGCGGCCTTGACGAACGCATTGAACAAAGGGTGGCCATCCCAAGGCGTGGATTTGAATTCAGGGTGGAACTGCACGCCCATGTACCAAGGGTGAACGGTTTGTGGCAACTCCACGATTTCAGTGAGTTGTTCGCGCTGGGTGAGTGCAGAAATGACCAAGCCTGCTTTGCGAAGCGTGTCGAGGTAGTTCACGTTGGCTTCGTAGCGGTGGCGGTGACGCTCGGTCACCACGTCGCCATAAATCTTGTGGGCCAAGGTGCCGGGTGCCACATCTGAGCTTTGTGCGCCCAAACGCATGGTGCCGCCGAGGTTGGAGTTGGCTGTGCGAGTTTGAATGCTGCCGTCTGCGTCTTTCCACTCATTGATAAGGGCGATGACGGGGTTGGGGCCGTCTGGCACAAACTCGGTGCTGTTGGCGTCTTTCAAGCCGGCCATGTGACGGGCGTACTCGATGGTGGCGACTTGCATCCCGAGGCAGATGCCGAGGTAGGGCACTTTGTTTTCACGCGCGAATTGAGCCGAAGAAATTTTGCCTTCGACGCCGCGAATGCCAAAGCCGCCGGGGACCAAGATGGCGTCGAATTTGCCAAGCTGGTTGACGTTCTCAGGCGTGATGAATTCAGAGTCAACATACTCAATTTTGACGCGAGCATGGTTCTTCATCCCCGCATGACGCAGCGCTTCGTTGAGTGACTTGTAGCTGTCGGACAAATCGACATACTTGCCGACCATGGCAATGGTGACTTCTTGTTTTGGGTTGGCCACTTCGTGAACCAAGTCGTCCCAGCGTTGCAAGTTGGCTGCTTTGGCGTGGATGCGCAGTTTGTCGCATACCAAGCTGTCTAAGCCTTGCTCGTGCAGCATGCGTGGCACTTTGTAGATGGTGTCCACGTCCCACATGGAAATCACGCCCGACTCGGGCACGTTAGAGAACAAGCTGATTTTTTGGCGCTCTTCTTCGGGGATGGGGCGGTCTGCACGGCACAGCAGGGCGTCGGCTTGGATGCCGATTTCGCGCAACTTTTGGGCGGTGTGTTGGGTGGGCTTGGTTTTGAGTTCGCCAGCGGCGGCAATCCAAGGCACGTAGCTCAGGTGAACAAACGCCGTGTTGTGTGCGCCGAGTTTTAAGCTCATTTGGCGCGCCGCTTCAAGGAAGGGCAGGGACTCGATGTCACCCACGGTGCCACCGATTTCAACGATGGCCACATCCACCGCGTCAGGGGTTTCGTAGGCGGCGCCGCGCTTGACGAACTCTTGAATTTCATTGGTGATGTGGGGGATGACTTGCACCGTCTTGCCCAAATAGTCGCCACGGCGCTCTTTGTCGAGCACGCTTTGGTAAATCTGACCTGTGGTGAAGTTGTTGGCCTTTTTCATGCGCGTCGTGATGAAGCGCTCGTAATGGCCCAAATCGAGGTCGGTTTCAGCACCGTCTTCGGTGACAAACACCTCGCCATGCTGGAAAGGCGACATGGTGCCTGGGTCTACGTTGATGTAGGGATCTAGCTTGATGAGGGTGACTTTGAGGCCGCGAGATTCAAGAAGAGCGGCGAGGGAGGCGGCTGCAATTCCCTTGCCAAGGGAAGAAACAACGCCGCCAGTGACGAATACAAATTGGGTCATGCCAGATCGGGAGCTGTCTCCCGGTAGGTGGAAATCGAAATTATAGGCGCTCTGCTACATTGCGAGCCATGTCTGATCTGTCTCATAAACACATTGTTCTAGGTTTGAGCGGTGGTATCGCTTGCTACAAAGCGGCCGAGTTGTGTCGCGCCTTGGTGAAGGCGGGGGCCACGGTTCAAGTGGTGATGACTGAGGCGGCCGCCCAGTTCATCACACCTGTCACCCTGCAAGCCTTGTCGAACCGCCCGGTGTTCGTCTCGCAATGGGATGCCCGCGAGCCCAACAACATGGCACACATCAACTTGAGTCGCGAGGCCGATGCGATTGTGGTGGCACCGGCCAGCGCTGATTTCATGGCCAAACTGCTGCACGGTCGGGCCGACGATTTGCTCAGTCTCATGTGTTTGGCGCGTCCCATTGAGCGTGTGCCTTTGATTTTGGCCCCCGCCATGAACCGCGAAATGTGGCAGCACCCTGCCACGCAGCGCAACATGGCGCAACTCGCCGCCGACGGCGCACAGGTGTTGGACGTGGGGCAGGGTGAACAAGCCTGTGGCGAAACGGGTGACGGCCGCATGCTCGAGCCGGAAGAAATTTTGCAAGACTTGATGGCGTTCTTCCAGCCGAAGGTCTTGGCAGGTCAGCATGTGCTGGTCACCGCAGGCCCCACTTACGAAGCGATCGACCCCGTGCGTGGCATCACCAATTTGTCCAGCGGCAAGATGGGTTTTTCTATCGCTCGTGCCGCGCGTGAAGCGGGTGCTGACGTGACCTTGGTGGCTGGCCCTGTCCATTTGCCTACGCCACGTGGTGTGCAGCGTGTGGATGTGCGCTCCGCCTTGGACATGCAAACGGCAGTGGCAAACCATGTGGACGTCGCGACGGTGTTTGTGGCCACTGCGGCGGTGGCCGATTGGCGTGTGGCCGATGTGGCGGAGCAAAAGATCAAAAAAGACGGCTTGGGTGAGTTGCCTCGGCTGAGCTTTGTTGAAAACCCAGACATCTTGGCGGGTGTGGCGCAGTCAGCGCGTGCCAAAAACGGTGCTTTGTACTGCGTGGGCTTTGCCGCGGAGAGCCATGATCTCTTGCAGCACGCCACGGCCAAACGCGAACGCAAAGGTGTGCCTCTGCTGGTGGGCAATATTGGCCCTGCCACGTTTGGCTTGGATGACAACGCCTTGCTGTTGGTCGATGCCCAAGGTGCGAAAGAACTGCCGCACGCCAGCAAGCTCGCATTGGCGCGTCAGTTGGTGGGCGAGATTGCGCGCCGCTTGAACGTTTAATTTTTCACATTTACTTTTTCATTGGAAACCCTATGAAACTTGACGTCAAAATTCTTGATCCCCGCATGGTCGACCAATTGCCCCAATACGCCACGCCCGGCAGCGCAGGCTTGGACTTGCGTGCCTGCTTGGATGCGCCCATCACACTCGAGCCCAATGCATGGCAATTGGTGCCCACCGGCATTGCCATTCATTTGGCTGACCCCGCTTACGCTGCGCTCATCTTGCCGCGCTCAGGATTGGGTCACAAACATGGCATCGTCTTGGGCAATCTGGTGGGTTTGATTGACAGCGACTACCAAGGGCAGTTGATGGTCAGTGCTTGGAACCGCAGCGATGTGGCGTTTACCTTGGAGCCGATGGAGCGTTTGGCCCAGTTGGTCATCGTGCCGGTGGTGCAAGCCCAGTTCAATGTCGTGCATGAATTTGCCGCCCCGACCGAACGTGGTGAAGGCGGCTACGGCTCAACGGGCAAAAAGTAAATCAGTGCAGCAAATCGTTGCCCGGCGCTTGGGCTTCGATTTTGAAAAAGCCCGTCCCTAAGGTGCCGCGCTCTTGCTCGTCTTGCGTGGCTTCACGCACCGATTGCACATCGAGGTGGATGCGAATGGCAATGCCAGCCAACGGGTGATTGCCGTCTAGCACCACGTGTTCGGGATAGAGCTCGGTCACCGTGTAGAGCAGGTCTTGGGGTGCGTCTGGGTTGCAGCCTGCGGGCAGGGCTTGGCCTTCAAACGTGTGACCTTCTTCCAGCTCTTTGGGAAAGCGAGAGCGCGCTTCTAAAAACACCAAGTTTTCGTCGTAGTCGCCAAAGGCTTCCTCAGGCTCGAGTTGCAGGTCAATGTGGTCACCCACGCGGTGGCCTTGAAGTGCTTCTTCGATTTTGGTCAGCAAATCATCTCCGCCGACCAAAAACTCAACGGGGCTGTCTAGCTCGTCAAGGACCTCGCCGAGGGTGTCTTTCAAGGTCCAAGTTAAGCCGACCACGCAGTGTTGTGTAATTTCCATAGGGCAAAATTGTCGCACGATGCAAGTGAACAACCCCCTGACCCTGCTCGGCGGCATCAGCCCCGCCGAATTTATGAAGACCTATTGGCAGCGTAAGCCTTTGTTGGTGCGACAAGCCATTCCAGACTTCAAAGCCTTACTCAGTCGATCAGAGCTGTTTGACTTGGCAGAACACAACGAGGTCGAGTCACGTTTGGTCATGGGTGCCAACGGTGGCAAGCGTGATTGGCAAATGCAACGTGGTCCCTTTAAGCGACGCACTATCCCAAAGTTGACCGAGCGCGACTGGACCTTGCTGGTGCAAGGCGTGGATTTGCACGACGACCGCGTGGCTGCCTTAATGCAGCAATTTC
This sequence comes from uncultured Burkholderiales bacterium, assembly GCA_903886485.1. Lineage (GTDB taxonomy): Bacteria > Pseudomonadota > Gammaproteobacteria > Burkholderiales > Burkholderiaceae_C > Limnohabitans. The sequence goes on along the minus strand of CAISMH010000012.1, from coordinate 188,731 downwards.
GTTTCATTCCAGATGCCCGTTTGGACGATGTGATGATCAGCTACGCCACCGAAGGCGGCGGCGTGGGACCGCACTTTGACAGCTACGACGTGTTCTTGCTGCAAGCCCATGGGCAACGCCGCTGGCGCATTGGTCGCCAAAAAGACTTGTCGTTGGTGCCTGACATGCCGTTGAAAATTTTGGCCAACTTCAAGCCAGAGTTTGACTGGGTGCTCAATCCCGGTGACATGCTCTATTTGCCGCCGCGCTATGCACACGATGGGATGGCACAAGGTGAGTGCATGACGTACTCCGTGGGCTTTCGTGTGCCCCAAGCAGGGGATTTGGCGCGCGAGTTGTTGGTCCGTCTGAGTGAGAGTGCGGAAGAAGCGGTAGGGTGCGACTTGTACCAAGACGCGGCCCAACCTGCGGTGTCTAAGCCTGCCGCGGTGCCTGAGGGCTTGGCCGATTTCGCGAAGTCGTCTTTGCAACAGGCATTCAAAGACCCCAAGGCCTTGCAGCGTGCTTTGGGTGAATATTTGACGGAGCCCAAAGCGAATGTGTGGTTTGAGATCGGGGACGCCTCCCATGCGCTCAAGTCCGTGCGTTTAGACCGACGTAGCAAGATGATGTACGACGCGCACCACATCTTTTTGAATGGCGAAAGCTGGCGAGCTGCTGGCAAAGACTCTGTGCTCATGCGACGCTTGGCCGATACCCGTGAATTGACCCAAACAGAACTCGATCGTGCCAGCCCACAGGCCCTGAGTTTGCTCGTAGAGTGGTGCGACGATGGTTGGCTCCATGCCGGTGCATGAATTTCCTCTCTTTGACGCGTAGCTGACAGATTATTTGATTGTTTATAGGAATTACCCCTATAATTCTCGGCTGAGTTGGCGGGCTCGAGCCCATCAGCTCGGTTGTGGTGCAAGTCACAGCAATTTCCGGAAATTGTTTTCATCCCCCTTTAAGGAAAATTAACATGAACAAGTCAATCCTGTTGGCATCCCTCTTGGCTGCTGCCGCTCTCGTCGCTTGCGGCAAAAAAGAAGCCCCAGCCGTTGAAGCCGCTCCTGTTGCTGCTTCTGCTGAAGCCGCTCCTGCTGCTTCCGAAGCAGCTGCTCCAGCATCTGACGCTGCCAGCAAGTAATCAGTTTCCGAACTGACTGTAAAAGCCACCCTCGGGTGGCTTTTTTTATGGGGTGCGAGAAACCAATAGGACTAGACCTGAATCCACTCTGAGCCTGTCAATGGATCGGCGACCTCGATCTCTGAAGGTGCGCAACCCAGTGCGCGACTCAGACTTGTTTGGGCCAATTCGGGGGTGTTGTTGCGTTCGCTCAAATGCGCTGCGAGCACGCGGTTCAAGCTGGGGTGTTTCACGCGCTTGAGCAAATCCGCTGCGGCATCGTTGGCCAAATGCCCCCACGGTCCCGCGACCCGTTGCTTCAAAAAGTGAGGGTACGCAGACGCTTCAAGCAAAGCCGGATCGTGATTGGCTTCTAGCAGTAGAGCGTGGCAGTCCACAAGGGCATTGACCACGTGCGATGAAATATGACCCAAATCTGTCACGACGCCCAAGCGTCGCTCGCCGTCGCTGCAGCGCAGTTGCAAGGGCTCTCTTGCATCATGCGGCACAGTGAACGGCATAGCCTGTAACGCACCGATTTCAATCACGCAACCATCGCGAGCGATGTTCAGCAAGTGTTGGTGTGATTTCCAAGCTTCATCCGCGATGGCCAGCCAAGTGCCCTGACTCATCCAAAGAGGCGTGGCGTGACGTTTGGCAAAGCTACGCGCGCATCCAATGTGATCACCATGTTCGTGAGTGATGAAGATGGCATGGATGTTCTGGGCGCTGGTGCCCGCCTCGACCAATCGAGCTTCAAGATCGCGAAGTCGAAGACCGCAATCAATGAGGAGTCGGGTGGTATGCGTGCCACTTTGGGCTTCAACCAAAGTGGCATTGCCTGAGCTGCCACTCCCCAGGCTTTTAAAGCGCAACATGGCGCAAGGTCAGACCAAGGCCTTGTTACCGGAGATCGTCAGCCAACAACTTCAAAATGCGCTGCGTGACAGCGTTGTTTTCTGTTGTGCCTGCGGAGTTTTGCACCGTGACTTCAGTCGACTTGGCATCAGAGTTGCGGACTGCAATGCGGTATTTGACCGGGCCTGTGTCCGCGTTTGAACTGCTGAACATCTTGCTGAAAAAGCCTTTTTCATCCTTGGCCGAGACGTCCACATAGCGCACAAAGTAAACGCCTTGAGCGCGGTCACGGTCTTCCACGGTGAAGCCTGTGCGATCCAATGCCAAGCCCACGCGTCGCCATGCCACGTCAAATGAGTCTGGAATGCTCAACAACGTGGCGCCGCCTTTGGTTGTCAAAGTTGTTTTGGCAGGGGGGACTTCTGCAGAAGTTGTGGCCACGTTAGCGGCTTGCGCTGACACGCCGAGTTTGAGCATCAAACGGCTCAAGAACTCAGCTTCAAGCTCAGGGTCGCTCGGGCGAGGTGTCCAGATGGTGCTGGTCTTGGTTTGGTCTTTGTATTCTTCGCTCATGCCACGGTGAGTCACAAAGATGTCCACGCCGCCTGTGCTGTTGCGCTCTATTCGTGTGCGGAACTTGTCACGCTCACCGGATGAGTACAAACCATCGAGTAATTTGCCCAGCGAACGACGGATGAAATCCTGTGGAATTTTGGCGCGGTTCTCCGCCCACTCGGTTTCGAGCAAGCCAAGTTGTTGCTGTTCCAAGACGTATTGGAAACCGTTTTCTTTCCAAAACGCATACACGAGGGGCCACACAACGTCAGCAGAACGGTCGACAACCAACCAGCGTTGTTTGCCATCGCGTTCGATCCGCACGTCATTGACTTGTTTGGCCGCTGTTGCTGCAGCCGGTGCCACTGTTCGAACGCCCATGCTGCTGGCGCTGACGGCGCTGCCAGGGACCACATAGCGTGTGTCACGGGAGAGTTGAGTCAGGTCTGGTGGAATGTCAAGGGGCACAACTTTGGTGCCGCCTTCGGTCTTGTAGTTGACCTTGTCGCTATCCATCACGGAGCTACAGCCGCTGAGCAAAGCCAAGGTGGTCAGCACAACGACGGTGCGATTCGAAGCAAAAGAAATATTCACAGCCAAGGCCTTTTTAACAATCAGATCAAACCAGCAGCGCGCAACGCGCCTTCCACCACGGACTCGTTGGCGTGGGTGAGTTCGGTCATGGGCAAACGCAGGGTGGGGCCCGCGAGACCCATGCGATGCATCGCCCATTTCACGGGGATAGGGTTAGCCTCCACAAACAGGTGTTTGTGAACAGGCATCAATTTGAATTGGATTTCCATGGCGCGTTTGACATCGCCTGCAATCGCCGCCATGCAAAGTTCATGCATCAAACGAGGTGCTACGTTGGCTGTCACGCTGATGTTGCCCTGGCCACCGCACAGCATCAAAGCCACGGCAGTTGGATCATCACCTGAGTAGACCGCAAAGTCCTTGGGGACATCACGTATCAACCATTCGGCGCGTTCGATGTTGCCTGTGGCTTCTTTGATGCCCACGATGCCGGGCACTTGGGCCAAACGCAGCACCGTGTCGTGCGCCATATCGGCAACAGAGCGACCCGGCACGTTGTACAACACCACGGGCAAGTCCACCGCTTCGGCGATGGCTTTGAAATGCAGGTATTGACCTTCTTGCGTGGGCTTGTTGTAGTAGGGCACCACTTGCAGCTGGCAATGCGCGCCTACTTTTTTGGCGAACTTGGCTAACTCAATCGCTTCAGCGGTCGAGTTGGCACCGCAACCCGCCATGATGGGGACGTGACGCTCCGTGTGCTTGGCTGCTTGCTCGACCGACACGCGGATGATTTCGCAGTGTTCTTCCACGTTGACGGTGGGGGACTCGCCGGTGGTGCCGACAACGCCAATGCAATCAGTGCCTTCGGCAATGTGCCAGTCGATGAGCTTGCGCAGAGCGGTGTAGTCAACGCTGCCGTCTGTGTGCATGGGGGTGGTCAAAGCCACAATGCTGCCAGTGATGGGTGTCATGTCCGTTGGTCGGTCAAGGAAAACGCTCATTCTAGCGAGTGCTCATGAAGTTTTTCAGGGACTGAGTGGGTAGCGCACAGCGGTTTGTGCCTCGCTGGGCTCGCGAACCGCAACGATACGTTGCACAAAGCGTTCAGGTTGCTCCAAAAAGCCTTCTTCAAATGCCACGACACGTAAAGTTTGACAAACCTCTAACAGCTCGGCGTGGCGAAGCAAGAAATCGGGACGCGAGGGTTTGCCCACGCTTTCGTTGCCAGTGGAGAAGGTTTCGTAAATCAGCACGCCTTGGGGCGCAAGGCTGTCAAGTATGAAGGGCCACAAAGGGCGCCACAGGTAGTTGGTGACGACCACGCCACCAAAGGTCCGGCCAACCAGCGGCCAAGGGCTGTTCTCGATGTCGGCGCATACCGTCTCACCCAAGTGCGCAACAGCGTCAATCGCTTCTGGGTGACGGTCTACGCCCACGACGGTATGCCCCTGTGCTGCCAAGTAGCGCATGTGGCGACCATGGCCACAAGCCAAGTCCAACACAGTGGATTCGCGAGGCAAAAGGTGTGACCAACGTGCGACCCAAGCGCTCGTCGGCTCTTGACCATGAAGCATGGTCTTCACCTTAAAAACATCCCCAAACCTGATTGGCCAAAGTTAGCAAAAAAGTGGGCTGTAAATACATAGCCATCACTGCCATCAGCACGCCTATGCATACCAAGCCGATGAAGACTGGGCGTAGGTAGCGCAACAGAGGAGAGCGCTTTGTGAAGGTCATGAGCATCGTTGTCGAAACTTAGGCCGGTACAACCTTGGGCGAGCGTTCGATCGGATTTTCTTTCACAGGCAAATTGACCAAGGCCGCAAACACACCCAGCGCGATGGAGATGTACCAAACAATGTCGTAGCTGCCGGTCTTGTCATACAGATAGCCGCCCAACCACACGCCCATGAAGCTGCCAATTTGGTGACTGAAAAACACAAAGCCGCCCAGCATGGACAAATGCGCCACGCCGAAAATTTGCGCCACCACCGCGTTGGTGGGCGGCACGGTGGAGAGCCACAACAAGCCCATCGTGGCGGAGAAGATGTAAACGCTCATAGGCGTGAGTGGTGCCAGTAGAAACAAGACGATGGCGATGGATCGCGAAAAATAAATGAACGACAAAATTTTGCGTTTGGCCATGCGCTGACCCAAACTGCCTGCGATGTAAGTACCAAACACGTTGAACAGGCCAATCAACGCCAAGGCAATGCTGGCCACCTCGGGCGATAACCCGTGGTCTTTCAAATAGCTGGGCATGTGCACGCCGATGAACACCACCTGAAAGCCGCACACAAAATAGCCCGCCATCAGCAACTGAAAGCTGCGGTAGTTCATCGCCTCGCGCAGTGCGTGCAGGATGGACTGGTCGCGGTGTGGCGTAGCGCCCCCGCCAAAACCGGGTTCACGCAAGCCAAAGGCGAGTGGAATGACCAGCAAGACCGCCAAAGCCAACCAGACCAGCGCCTCTTGCCAGCCAAACGTACCGATCAGGTAACCCTCGGTGGGCACCATCAAAAATTGACCAAACGAGCCCGCGGCGGCTGCCACGCCCATGGCCCACGACCGCTTGGCGGCACTCACGTTGCGGCCAATGACGCCATAAATCACGGCGTAGGTTGTCCCCGCTTGGGCAATGCCGATCAACACCCCCGCTGTGGCTGTGAACAGGGCTGGGCTGGACGAGTACGCCATGCCTAGCAAACCCATGGCATACAGGACGGCACAGCTCACGATGACGCGGAACGCGCCAAAGCGGTCAGCCAACATGCCAGAGAAGATGCCAGCAAAACCCCACGTCAGGTTCTGGATGGCGATGGCCATGGCAAAGTTTTCGCGGGTCCAGCCTTGCGCTTGGGTGATGGGTTGCAACCACAGGCCAAAGCCGTGGCGCACGCCCATGGACATGGTGACGATGGCTGCCCCGCAGGCCAGCACTTGCCACATGGGCAATGTTTTTTGGTGATCAGTCATGGCAGCGACTTTACCCAATGTGCCAAACATCGGCTGTCACAAGGGTTCAGTCGAGCCGTCCGTGTGAATTGAATAGCGGCTGTGGTTTCATCCAGTGGTCAGTTTGAATCTGACTACAATCCCGCCCCATGGCAACCAAGCAACCCCCCACACCGCCCCAGTACTCGGAAGGCTCGATTCGCGTCCTCAAAGGACTCGAACCCGTCAAGCAGCGTCCGGGCATGTACACCCGCACTGACAACCCGCTGCACATCATTCAAGAAGTGTTGGACAACGCGGCTGACGAAGCCTTGGCTGGACACGGCAAGAAGATTGGCGTCACGCTGCACAGCGATGGCTCGGTCAGCATTGAAGACGATGGCCGTGGCATTCCGTTTGGCATGCACCCCGAAGAAAAAGCCCCCGTCATTGAACTGGTGTTCACCCGCTTGCACGCGGGCGGTAAGTTCGACAAAGGCTCGGGCGGCGCTTACAGCTTCTCCGGCGGTTTGCATGGCGTGGGCGTGAGCGTGACCAACGCCCTCGCCAAACGCATGGAAGCCACCTCCCACCGCGAAGGCCAAGTGGCCCACTTGGTGTTTTCAGGCGGCGACGTGGTGGAGAAGCTCACCACCCGCAAACAAGCAGCAGGCGACCGCAAGCAAGGCACCACCGTGCGCGTGTGGCCCGACGCCAAATACTTCGAATCCTCGGCCTTGCCGATGAACGAGCTGGTGCACTTGCTGCGCAGCAAAGCTGTGCTCATGCCCGGCGTGAGTGTGACGCTCATCAATGAGAAAACCAAAGACACACAACATTGGCTCTACAAAGGCGGCTTGCGTGATTACCTCATGCAGACCCTGCATGGCGACCCCGTCATTCCTTTGTTTGAGGGTGAGGGCTTCGCCGACAGCAACCACGACAGCTTCGCCGAAGGCGAGGGCGCCTCGTGGGCCGTGGCCTTCACCGAAGACGGTCAGCCCGTGCGTGAGAGCTATGTCAACCTGATTCCCACCAGCGCGGGTGGCACTCACGACAGCGGCTTGCGCGATGGTTTGTTCAACGCAGTCAAGAGCTTCATCGAGCTGCACGCTTTGTTGCCCAAGGGAGTCAAGCTCTTGCCCGAAGACGTGTTTGCCCGTGCCAGCTATGTGCTGAGCGCCAAGGTGTTAGACCCGCAGTTCCAAGGCCAAATCAAAGAACGCCTCAATTCACGCGATGCCGTGCGCTTGGTCTCGAGTTATGTGCGCCCCACGATGGAGCTGTGGCTCAACCAGCACGTGGAGTACGGCAAGAAGCTGGCCGAGCTGGCCATCAAGGCCGCACAAACCCGTCAAAAAGCGGGTCAAAAAGTCGAGAAGCGCAAAGGCTCAGGCGTGGCCGTGTTACCGGGCAAGCTGACCGATTGCGAAAGCAAAGACATTGCGCACAACGAAGTGTTCTTGGTCGAGGGCGACTCCGCCGGCGGCAGCGCCAAGATGGGCCGTGACAAAGAAAGCCAAGCCATCCTGCCGCTGCGCGGCAAGGTGCTCAACACATGGGAAGTTGAGCGCGACCGCTTGTTTGCCAACAACGAAATTCACGACATTTCAGTGGCCATTGGTGTTGACCCCCACGGTCCTCACGACACACCAGACTTGAGTGGCCTGCGCTATGGCAAGGTGTGCATTCTGTCGGACGCGGACGTGGACGGCTCGCACATCCAAGTGCTGTTGCTCACCTTGTTCTTCCGTCACTTCCCCAAGCTCATCGAAGCGGGTCATGTGTTTGTGGCGCGCCCACCGCTGTTCCGTGTGGACGCACCCGCGCGTGGCAAAAAGCCAGCCACCAAGGTGTATGCCTTGGACGAGGGCGAACTCACCGCCATCCTCGACAAACTGCGCAAAGACGGCGTGGCCGAGGGCAAGTGGAGCATCAGCCGCTTCAAGGGCTTGGGTGAGATGAGTGCCGAGCAACTGTGGGACACCACCCTCAACCCTGACACCCGCCGCCTCATGCCCGTGCAACTGGGCTTGCTGGACTTTGCCACCACCGAAGGTTTGATCACCCAACTCATGGGCAAAGGCGAAGCCGCCGCACGCCGTGAGCTGATGGAACTGCATGGCGATTCGATTGAGATTGACGTATGACCGATTTGTTAACCCCCGAACTGCCCACCGCCGATAACGATGGCGACATTGCCTTAGGCCACTACGCCCAACGCGCCTACCTTGAGTACGCCCTCAGCGTGGTCAAAGGCCGAGCCTTGCCCGATGTGTGCGACGGCCAAAAGCCGGTGCAACGCCGCATTCTTTATTCCATGTCCCGCATGGGCTTGGGCTACAGCGGCCCCAACAACAACACAGGCGCCAAGCCCGTCAAGTGCGCCCGCGTGGTCGGTGACGTGCTGGGCCGCTACCACCCCCACGGTGACAGCGCCGCCTACGAAGCCCTCGTGCGCATGGCGCAAGACTTTGCCCAACGCTACCCACTGATTGACGGTCAAGGCAACTTCGGCTCACGCGACGGTGACGGCGCGGCAGCCATGCGTTACACCGAAGCGCGCTTGGCCAAAATCACCATGCTGCTGCTGGATGAGATTGACGAAGGCACGGTCGACTTCCAGCCCAACTACGACGGCTCCACCGAAGAGCCCAAGCAGTTACCCGCCCGTTTGCCCTTTGCTTTGCTCAACGGCGCGAGTGGCATTGCGGTGGGCATGGCCACCGAAATCCCCAGCCACAACTTGCGCGAAGTCGCCGATGCGTGCGTGGCACTCATCAAGTCGCCCAAACTCAGCGACGACGACTTGCTCCAGATCTTGCCTGGCCCCGACTATCCCGGTGGCGGTCAAATCATCAGCAGCACGTCTGACATTGCCGATGCCTATCGCACGGGACGCGGCTCGCTCAAAGTGCGTGCCCGTTGGGTGATAGAAGACTTGGCCCGTGGCCAATGGCAACTGGTGGTCAACGAATTGCCTCCGGGCGTGAGCAGCCAAAAAGTGCTGGAAGAGATTGAGGAACTCACCAACCCCAAGGTCAAGACCGGCAAAAAAGCACTGAGTGCAGACCAAACCCAACTCAAAGCTACCGTATTGGCCGTGTTGGACGTGGTGCGCGATGAGTCGAGCAAAGACGCCCCTGTGCGTTTGGTGTTCGAGCCCAAGACCCGCACCATTGAGCAACAAGAACTCATCACCACCTTGCTGGCGCATACGAGCTTAGAAACCTCGTCGTCCATCAACCTCACCATGGTGGGCATTGATGGCCGTCCTGTGCCCAAGTCGCTGCGCGAGATGTTGACTGAGTGGATTGAGTTCCGCTCTGCCACCATTCTGCGCCGTTCGCAGCACCGCTTGAACAAAGTGCTGGACCGCATCCATATCTTGGAAGGCCGTCAGTTGGTCTTGCTCAACATCGATGAGGTGATTGCCATCATCCGTCAGAGTGACGAGCCCAAGCAGGCACTGATGGCGCGCTTCAAACTCAGCGAGCGACAAGCCGAAGACATCTTGGAAATTCGCCTGCGTCAGCTGGCGCGTTTGGAAGCCATCAAGATTGAGCAAGAGCTCAAAGAGCTGCGTGACGAGCAAGCCAAACTCGAAGACATCGTGGGCAACCCCTCGGCGCTGCGCCGCTTGATGGTCAAAGAAATTGAGGCCGACGCCAAAACCTTTGCCGACCCACGCCGCACATTGATTCAAGAAGAGAAAAAAGCCGTGGCCGAAGTCAAGGTGGTGGACGAGCCCGTGACCGTGGTCGTCTCCGAAAAAGGCTGGGTACGCGCCCGCACTGGCCACGGCCACGAAGCCAGCGCCTTTGCCTTCAAGTCGGGCGACGGCTTGTACGGCACGTTTGAGTGCCGCACGGTGGACACCTTCATCGCGTTTGGCTCGAACGGCCGCATCTACTCGGTGCTCGTCTCCGCCTTGCCCGGTGCGCGTGGCGACGGTCAGCCCATGACGACGCTGATCGACCTCGAAGCCGGCACCCAACTGCTGCACTACGTGGCGGGCCCTGCAGGCGCCACCTATTTGCTCAGCAGCTCGGGCGGTTATGGCTTTGTGGCCAACATCGAGCACATGATTTCGCGCAACAAAGGCGGCAAAGCTTTCATCACCGTGGGCGAGGGTGAAACCGTCTGCCGCCCATCACCGGTAAGCGGTGGCTCGGGCGCGCAGCCTTTAGCGCCTGCCACGCATGTGGCCTGTGCATCGACTGGGGGCCGCTTCTTGACCTTTGAGTTGTCAGAACTCAAAGCCATGGAAAAGGGCGGTCGTGGCTTGATGCTGATTGACCTTGAAGCCAAAGACACCTTGGCCGGTGCGGCCGCGTACACCCGCAGCGTGCGCATCCAAGGCATTGGCCGTGGCGGCAAAGCGCGCGAAGAAACGCTAGAAATTCGCAGCTTGAACAACGCCAAAGCGGCACGCGCCAAGAAGGGCAAAGTGGCGGATTTGGGCTTTAAGCCCAATGCGGTGGTGCGGGTGGAGTGATTTTTTGCTTCGACCCAAATAAAAAAGCGGCTCTTGAAGCCGCTTTTTTGTGGAGTACCAAGAATTTAAGCTTTGACTTTTTCCTTAGTCGCTGCCGCTGGGGTGCCGGCTGCGGCTGCTGGGTCCGCCTCTTTCTTGGGCGGGCTGCAGTCAAAACACACGAACATGGATGACCCCAAGATGCGCTTGAACGAGCCGTTGTTGCGGGGCTTGTGAACGCCGCACTTGATGCAGCTCATGGTGTCGCCGGTGCGGCCTAAGCCCTCGAAAGGGGAACCGCCTTTTTTCGACTTGTAGCGCAAACCATCGTTGGAGATTTCTGTTTTTTCAGGGCGTGACATCGTTGTAGTTCTCGAGGCAAAGATGATATTTTCGCAAATTTATCAACCGATCCGCGCAAGCGGCCTTAAAAACCTAAAAAATCACCTCAGAAACCGTTTGCTCAACCGTAAAACTCCAGGCCCGATGCGTTTGGAGATGGCTTGGCGGTGTTTGGCAAACAGCACATAAGCCGGTTGCAGCACGGGCATGAGCCAGCGGCGAGACAAAACCCAAGCCAATACGGGCAAATTTGCCTCTTTGTAGGCTGTGGCAAATACGGGCACACCGACCAGTACTTGACCATCCGCAGTGCGACCATGAATTTGCGCCATCGCCGCTTCGCACGAGATGTTGTGGCCCGCGGCTTCAAAACCCGTTTGTGTGACATCGACAAACCCCAGCTGGCCTCGATGGTTGCGTGATTGCAAAAACTCAATTTCGGCCAAACACAAGGGGCATTGGCCATCGTAGTAGAGCGTCAGGGCAGGTGCGGGAGTAGGGTGTGTGTTTTGCATGCGCGTGAAGGCTATCACGGCAGACCCAGCAGCTGGCGATGCGGCAAAATTACCCATATGACTCAGCCTAGTTTTGACCCTCACTTGTCCGCCACGCAGCGTGTGACACGTGCGCTGGAAGGCGCAGCCACACCCGCAGCGAGGCATGTGTTCACGCAGTTGTTCACGGATGGCGCTCACGCTGCAGCGCAACGATGTGATGCAGCATTCCTCGCGGGTCAACGCTTGGGCGCGTTGCAGGGCGTGTGCCTCACGCTCAAAGACAACATGGATGTCGTCGGTACCACCACGATGGCGGGTGGCGTGGTGTGCGCTGGTGAAGCGCCTGCGCAACACGATGCGCCTGTGGTGCAACGCTTGCGCGATGCAGGCGCTGTGCTGCTGGGCAAAACAAACATGAGTGAGTTTGCGTTTTCGGGGGTGGGCATCAACCCCCACCACGGCACCCCCGTGAACCCCGCCGACACCTCGCAGGCTCGCGTGCCCGGTGGCTCGTCGTCAGGCGCCGCCGTGTCGGTGGCGTTGGGGTTGGCAGAGGTGGGCATTGGCACAGACACGGGTGGCTCGATCCGTATCCCTGCGGCGTTGTGTGGGTTGGTGGGCTACAAGAGTACGCAAGCACGCATGCCATGCGCGGGGGTGATGGAGTTGTCCCGCACGCTGGACACGGTGGGCAGCATCACCCGCTCGGTGCGTGCGTGTTTAACGGTAGATGCGGTGATGTCGCAGCAACCTTTGCCCACCGATGCTGCCAACCTGCGTGGCCTGCGTTTTGCCGTGCCGCAAACCTTGATGATGGATGATCTGGATGCCACGGTGGCCCGCGCTTTTGCACGCACTTTGCGACTTCTCAGTGAGGCGGGTGCACAGGTGGTGGAGATTCCTTTTCAAGCCCTCGGCGACATTGCGACCTTGAGCATGCCCGGCGGCTTTTCGCCCATTGAAGGCTACGCCGCACATCACGTACGGTTAGAGCGCGGTGCCGATCGCATCGACCCTCGCGTGGTGGCCCGCATGATGCTCGGCAAGGGCATCAGCGCACAAGACTACCTAGAGCTGCACAACCGCCGCAACGCATGGATTGAAGCGGCGCAGCAAACGCTGTCCGGTTTTGACGCCATGCTGTCGCCCACTGTCCCTCTGGTGGCACCGCTGATCGCACCATTGATGGACGACGATGATGCGTTTTTCAAAGTGAACCGTTTGCTGTTGCGCAACCCATCCGCTATCAATTACATGAATGGCTGTGCTTGGAGCTTGCCTTGCCACCAAGCAGGTGAGTTGCCCATAGGGCTGATGGTGTCGTCTACTGCGGGACAAGACGCACACTTGGCGCGCGTGGCGTTGGGTTTGGAAAACTTCATGCATTCTTTACATGCTTAGACCACAATTGGGTGATTGAGAGAAAGAGAGCGGCTTATGACGAAAAAATTTCGCGTATTTGCATTCGGTGCTTTGCTGGCAGCCTGCGCCAGCGCAGCTTTGGCGCACGGTCCGTATGGTGGCTATCGGGGTGGCTACTACCGCGGTGGTGACTATTTTTGGGGTCCCGCCTTGGTCGGTGGTGCGATTGTGGGGACGTCCATTTATCTGTCGCGTCCTGTGCAGCCCTCTACTGTCATCATCACCAGCCCGCCTGCTGTGGTCGTGAGCACGCCTGTGCCACCCGGCACTTGGGTGAATGGCCAACAGGTGCAAGCGCCAGTCGAGGCTTACTACTGCCGTGATACGGGCCAATATTTTCCGATGGTGCAGACCTGTGCCAGTCCATGGTTGGTGGTGATGCGATGAACGGTTTGTAAAGCTGTCATCCACTTGCGAAGATGGTGCGTTGAAGTGACACCTCTTTACAAAGTGAGTTCACCATGAAACGCATTTCTATTCTTTTGGCTTGTGTGTTGTCCGCTGTGTTGGCTGTGCCAGCGCAAGCGCATGGCTTCGGTTATGGCGGTGGGTTTGGTGGGCACCATGGTGGTGAGGGTTATGGTTATCGTGGTGGTTGGGGCAACCACTGGGTCGGCCCTGTGCTTGGCGCTGCTGTGGTTGGTGGCGTGATGTATGCAGCCAGCACGCCTCACTATGTGTGGCCTCAAACGGTGGTGGTCCAACAGCAATACGCGCCTCCTAGCCGCGTGGCGTATTTCTGTCCCACTGCTCAGCAGTACTACCCCAATGTTGCAAGTTGCCAAGTCCCTTGGCAGCCAGTCGGGTACTGAACAAAAAAAGCCGGGCTAGCCCGGCTTTTTTTGGGCCCCTGATTCTTAAAGGGTGACAACTTCTTTGTGCCCTAAGCGGTTGGAGTAGCGCACTTTGCCACCCGTGGTTTCTAACTCCACACGCGCACTGCGACCGCTGTACACATGCTGTTTCAGCCACTCCAGTTCTTGCTTCATTTCGGCATCCCCAGCCACCACACGGCTCCAGCAGCGCAATTCAGCGGACCAGCGGTAGTTGCGTGCTTTGAGTTTGTCTTTGGTTTCAAACGGTGAGTTGATGGCATACACCTTTTGCTGCGGTTTGTTCAAGGTCAACAGCACGGCCAGCAGCGCCGTCTGTTGACTTTGCGGGAGCACGAGGTTCAACAACTCGAGCAAGGCCCAGCAATCAGCCTCGGCACGATGGGCTTCATAAAAATAGCCTTGTGTGCTGAGTAAATATTCCAGCTTGGCAGAACCAAAACCTTCTTCACGCCAGTCAATGTCTTTGATGCTGCATGCCCAGTTGAGTTGTTCAAACAAGGGCCAGCGAGCCTCTACAAATGGGCGGTCAAACGCTGCGTTGTGGGCAATGACCACGTCGACATTCTGCAAAAAAGCAGCCACGCGTGCGTCGTCAATACGTTGGCCCTGAACCATCTCGTCAGTGATGTGATGTATCGCAATTGAGTCAGGAGGAATGGCAAAGCCTGGATCTTCCAACTCGTCAAACACATCGCTGACGCGGTAGACCACGCCTGTGACGGGATCGAATTCAAAAGCCAACATGCCCAGTTCAATCACGCGGTCGGTGGCCACATCAAAACCGGTTGTTTCGGTGTCGAGCACGATGCCTTTGCTGAGTTTTTGGCCTGCAGCAGGGGTGTTGAACACACGGCCTGGCACGAGGCGGCGGAGCACGCGGTAGTCTGGGTGTTGTTCGAGTTGTCGGGCGAGTTGTTCGATGTCTTGTGTCATGGCGCTCATGTTAAACGTGGTCGGCCTGCGTGGCGTTGCGCTTGGCAATCGCATGTGACAAAAATAAACCCAAGCCAACCACGACCATGGCATCCGCACCCAAAATAAAGTCAGAACTGAAGTGGCTGAAGAGTTCGGCCAATACCAACACCCCCAGCGACTGTCCTAAAAATAAAAATCCCGCAAACAAAGTCACACCCGTCCCGCGAGCCGTGGGGACCATTTGTGTTGCTTTGGCCTGCATGGTGTTGTGGAACATGGCAAAACCAAACCCTGCCACAAAGCATGCGGGCAGCGCCATTTGCCACCAAGGGGTGAACGCAATCACCAAAAATGCCAAACCAAAAGCGATGCCGCCGTACCGCGCCAAACCCACCTCACCAAAGCGACGGATGGTCATTTTTGCCGTTGCCATGTAAGCCATTCCGCCAAGACCAAACAGCGCCGTGGTGCCACCGGCGAGGGTGAGCGAAATATGGTGCACCTGATGCAGGTGTGCCGCGGTCACGGCCAACACACCAAAAACCGTCGCACCTTCAATCAAGGTGATGCTCAAGAAAACACGCGCCCAAGGGTTGTGCGCGACTTGCCGTAGCTGCTTAAAAAATCCTGTGGGCGTGTGCGTGTGATGTGTCGTGGGCTCTAAATGTGCGAGTTGTTGCCACATCAAAAAGCTGACGACGGCAAATGCACCCGCTACCAGAACAAAGGCCCATCGCCAGCCTAAGGTATCGGTCAGCAAGCCACCGAACAGCTGGCCCGCTGTGATGCCCAGCATAGTGCCCAACCCTACGCGGGCAAGCGTTTCTTGGCGATTCTCGTAATGCACGACGTCGCCCACCCACGCCAGTGAGAGCGGGATGATGGCGGCTGCGGCCAACGCTGTGCCCACGCGTGCTGCGACCAAAAAAGCAAGATTTGTACTGAGCGCCGATACCCCACAGCCGACGGTGCAAGCGATGGCGGCCAACATGACCACACGGTACTTGCCAAAACGGTCACCCACAGGGCCGTAAAAGAGCTGCATCAACCCGTAGGCAATCGCGAAAAAGGAAATCACTTGCGAGACTTCACGGATCGGTGCGTTAAAAATCCGCGACAGCTCGGGCAGCATGGGGTCGCAAATTCGCTGCACCGCCATGCTGCAAAAGGTGGCCAAGGACAACAAGAAAATCGCCCGACGCGTGGTGGGCGAGAGCGAGTGCGAGGTTGGGGGGTGTGGGTGATCAGACTTCAAAGCCACCCGACTTTACTATGCACACACTTGTTGAATTTATTGATTATTCGATAAATGTAATAAATGTGACTTTTGCGGTTTAGCATCCGCAGCATGAAAAAACTTGCTTCTGTGAGTCTCGTGTTGGTTGGCCTGTGGGTGCCTACTGTTTTATTTGCCTGGCCTCAGTTTGCAGCGCATGGCGAACCAAGTGCGCCTATGGAGGGCGTTCATGCGGAAGTCTTGGGCGTTTACTTCACGCCGCCCGTGGGGGCTGCTGCTGCCATCGTGCAAGCCATCGATGCCAGCGAGCGTGAGGTGCTGGTGCAAGCCTATGGTTTCACGCACAACGCCATTGCTCAAGCATTGGTGCGGGCACATCAGCGTGGTGTGAGCGTGCATGTGCTCCTGGACAAAAAGAGCAAAGCTTCCAACCGCTATGTCATCGACTTGTTGACGCAAGATCAAATCGATGTTCGCCAAGACGGCAAACACGCCATCGCACACAACAAGGTGATGGTGATCGACGAACGTCTTGTCATCACGGGCAGTTTCAATTTCACCAATTCGGCAGAAACTCGCAACGCAGAAAACTTTCTTGTCTTGAAGTCTCCCGAACTGGCGCATCAATACAAGGCTCAGTGGCGCCACCATTGGGCGCACGGCGAGCAATAAGGGACCTGTGACACAGTTTTAGTCTGTCAGCTCTAAAGCTGCACCATTTCGGCGCAAATTGCTGTCGAACGCTCAACTTGTCCCTAGAATACGTGTCATGCTGCACTGCAACATAACTTGAGCCAAGGGGCTGGGTTCAGAGCAGTTTGACCTTCCTTTTAATATTTTGGAGATTTGAAATGACTTTGACCCCTGAACAAGTAATCGCCGCCAACAAAGCAAATTTGGAAACTTTGGTGGGTTTGACCAACAAAGCTTTTTCTGGTGTGGAGCAACTCATCGAGTTGAACTTGGCCGCTGCAAAAAGCACTTTGGCTGATTCACAAAAACAAACCCATGCTGCTTTGAGCGTCAAAGACGCCCAAGAGTTGTTGGCTTTGCAAGCCAGTTTGTTCCAGCCATTGGCTGAAAAGGCTGTAGCCTACAACCGTCACTTGGTTGAAATCGCCACAGGCACAAGCTCACACTTCCAAGGTCACATGGAGTCCAAAGTGGCCGAAGCCCAAAAAGCTTTCCACACCATGGTCGACAACGCTGCTAAAAACGCACCTGCTGGTTCTGAAGCTGCTGTGGCTGCCTTCAAAACAGCGGTGTCCGCAGGTAACAACGCTTTGGAATCGGTTCAAAAAGCGGTCAAACAAGCCACTGATGTTGCTGAAGCCAATTACAAAAACATCGCTGCAACTGCTTTGAATGCTGGCAAGCCTGCCGCCAAGAAGCGTTAATTTCTCAGGTTTTCCAAGACCTCCTCTACGGCTCCTTCGGGAGCCGTTTTTATTGGACGCGGGGGGTTGTTTGATTCAAGTTCGACTAGGATTTCAAAAAACCAAAGGAGCGCGGTGGTGGACAAAATCGATGGTGTTGTGATCGGTGCGGGTGTCGTCGGTTTGGCTGTGGCGCGTGCCCTGATACAGGCCGCTCCAGACACCGCCCGTGAATGGCTGGTCCTAGAAGCCGCGGATGCCATTGGCACCGGCACTAGCTCGCGCAACAGCGAGGTCATTCATGCCGGCATTTATTACCCACACGGTTCACGCAAAGCGCAGTTGTGCGTGCAAGGTCGCCACATGCTTTACGCCTATGCGGCCGAGCGCGGTGTCGCCCATCAACGCTGCGGCAAATTGATTGTGGCCACACACGCGGACCAACTGCCTGCACTGGATGCCATCTTGCAAAAAGCCCATGCCAATGGCGTGAGCGATGTGGTCAAACTCAGCGCCGCTCAAGCGCAAGCCATGGAGCCTGCGTTGTCATGCGTCGCCGCTCTGTATTCGCCCAGCACAGGCATTGTGGACAGCCACGGTTTGATGTTGAGCTTGCAAGGTGATTTTGAAAATGCCGGTGGCATCGTGGCCTTGAACTCGCCCGTGGCATCCGCTGTGTGTGGTGACGAAGGCATTTGGCTGCGCATGGTCGATGGCTCAGAACTGTTGGCGCAAACCGTGGTGAATGCGGCAGGCCTGCACGCGCCTGCCTTGGCGCATCACTTTGACGGCTTGGCTGCATCCCATGTGCCGCAGGCTTACTTTGCCAAGGGCAACTATTTCACGTTGTCGGGCAAGTCGCCGTTTTCGCGTTTGATTTACCCCGTGCCCGAGGCTGCAGGCCTCGGCGTGCACTTGACCTTAGACCTCGGTGGTCAAGCCAAATTCGGCCCTGATGTGCAATGGGTGGATGGGCCAGATGACTTGGTGGTGTCCACCGAACACGCGCCAGCGTTCTACGAAGAAATTCGCAAATATTGGCCTGCCTTGAGCGATGGCGCATTGCAAGCTGGCTACGCCGGCATTCGTCCCAAAATTTCTAGCCCTCACGAGGGGGCGGCTGACTTTTGCATTCAAGGGCCAGCGGTGCATGGGGTCAAAGGCTTGGTGAATTTATTTGGCATCGAGTCGCCCGGCTTGACCAGTGCGTTGGCCATCGGGGACGCTGTGGTTCATGCTTTGTATGAAAGTTATCATGGTGGGCATGAATAAACGCTTGTTTTTTGGCGTTTGCCTGACGCCTTTTTTGTTTGCTTGCTCGACGTCATCGCGTCACGATGCGACGACAGCATCCTCACCGCCAAGCTATCCCAACAACCCAGCCAAGCGCCAAGACATCGTCATGCAAGCCATGGCAATGCTTGACCGTGGCTACACCTATGGCGGAAAAAAGCTGCACACAGGTTTTGACTGTTCAGGCTTGGTGTCCTTCGTCTACAAAGAATCCGCAGGCATTGCACTTCAGGGGAACGCGGCACAAATGGCAGCGCTTGCCAAACCGATTGACCCCACACTGGCCCATCCCGGTGATTTGGTGTTTTTCAACACCTTGGGCAGCTCCTTCTCGCATGTCGGCATCTTTATTGGCTCAGGCAAATTCATTCATGCGGCCAACGAAAGAACAGGCGTCAAAACAGAGCGCTTGGCTAACACGTATTGGGCCAAACGGTTCGAGGGCTATCGCACGATTTTTGCCTGACCGCTGGCGTCGTCAGGACTTGACGCTCGGTCGCGAATGGCTTGTGCAGCTTGCCTCACCAGCGCAGGGCCTTTGTAAATCAAGCCGGTGTAAATCTGCACCACATCAGCACCCGCTTGGATTTTGGCTACGGCATCGTCGCCCCTCAAAATGCCGCCCACGCCAATGATGGGGAAGTCAGGACCCATCGCTGCGCGCAACTGGCGAATCACGTCATTGCTTTTCTCGAACACCGGTGCGCCAGACAGCCCGCCTGTCTCCTCGGCGTGCGCCATGCCTTGCACAGCATCGCGGGCGATGGTGGTGTTGGTGGCGATCACGCCCCACAGACTTTGGGATGCTGGCGTTCCCTCATGCACACAGTGGCGTTTCAGGGTGGCCGCAATCACAGCGATTTGCTGGCTGTCCAAATCGGGCGCAATTTTGATGAACACCGGCACTTGCTTGTTGTGTTGTTGGGCCAATTCATCGCGGCGCTTGGCCAATGTGCCAATCAGGGCATCCAGCGCTGCGTCGCTTTGCAGTTCGCGCAGGTTTTTGGTGTTGGGGCTCGAGATGTTCACCGTCACGTAGTCGGCGTGCGGGTAGACGCCATCTAAGCAAATCAGATAGTCGTCCGCCGCGTTCTCGATGGGGGTCGCGGCGTTCTTACCGATGTTCAGGCCTAAGAGCATGGGCGTGCCAGACTGGGTGCGGAACTTGGCGAGCTTCACATTGGTTAAGAAGGCATCCAAGCCATCGTTGTTGAACCCGAGTCGGTTGATGAGCGCATGGGCTTGTGGCAAGCGAAACATGCGTGGCTTGGGGTTACCGGGTTGGCCCTTGGGGGTGACCGTACCCACTTCGACAAAACCAAAGCCCATGGCTGCTAGGCCGTCGATGCAGTGCGCGTTTTTATCCAAGCCTGCGGCCAAACCCACGCGATTGGGAAAGGTGAGTCCTGCCAGTTGCACGGGGTCATGCACACGCGCTTGGCGATAGGCCCAATCCAAGGGTGTGTTTTGGGTGCGTGCCAACAGGGCCAAGGTGTGCTCATGCGCAGTTTCGGCATCCATGGCAAACAGAAAAGGGCGGGCAAGTGAATAAGGCAACAACGACATGGATAATCTCAAGCTTTCGTCAATAGAACCTTGGATTTTCACCCATGAGCCACCCGCAAACCGCAGCCCCTCTGACACAAGATGAATTAAAGACTTTGGTGGGCCAAGCCGCTCTGCAATACGTGGTGCCGGGCGAGGTGGTGGGCGTGGGCACGGGCTCGACGGTCAACAAGTTCATCGACGCACTGGCCACCATGAAGGACCAAATCAAAGGTGCAGTGTCTAGCTCGGTCGCTTCTACCGAACGCTTGCAAGCCTTGGGCATCCCCGTGTTCGAAGCCGCTGAGGTAGAAAGCTTGTCGGTCTACATCGATGGTGCAGATGAAATCGATCATCAAGGCCATATGGTCAAGGGCGGTGGTGCTGCCTTGACACGCGAAAAAATTGTGGCTGCGCAATCCAAGATGTTTGTGTGCATCGCCGATGAAAGCAAACTTGTCGATGTGCTCGGTGCATTTCCGTTGCCTGTGGAGGTCATCCCCATGGCGGCTGCACGCGTGATGCGCCAGTTCGCCGCAATGGGCGGCAGCGCCAAGCTGCGTTTGAAAGACGGCCAACCGCTGGTCACTGACAACGGTCAACACATCGTGGATGTGACGGGTCTGAAAATCAGCAAGCCCTTGCAGTTTGAAACCGAAGTCAGCCAGTGGCCGGGCGTGGTGACGGTGGGGGTGTTCGCGCATCAAAAAGCACAGGTGTGTTTGCTCGGCACTTCCACAGGCGTGAAAACGCTCAAGTTTTGAAAAGCTTAGGGGCCTCCTACCGTGCCTTGGTGCTAGGTGCCACGGGTGCGCTTGGCGCGGCCTTTGTCGAGGCTTTGCAAGCCGATGCCGCCTGTGTCGACGTGGTCGGCCTGTCGCGCAGTTCACAACCCTCGTTTCGTTTAGAAGACGAAGCCAGCATGGCGGTGGCCGCCGCAGCCTTGGAAGGCCCGTTTCAACTCATCATCGACGCGACGGGCGCATTGACCCTCGACGGGCAGGGGCCAGAGAAGCACATGGGCGCGCTCAACGCGCAGCAATTGGCGCGCGCGTTTGAAATCAACACCATTGGCCCTGCGTTGTTGCTCAAACACTTCGTGCCTTTGTTGGGCACGGAGCAACGCTGCATCTATGCCAAGCTATCCGCGCGTGTGGGCAGCATCAGCGACAACCGCAAAGGCGGTTGGTATGGCTACCGCGCCGCCAAAGCTGCGTTGAACATGGTGTTGCAAACGGCCGCGATTGAAGCTGCACGTAAACGCCCTCAACTGGTGGTGGCTGCGATGCAGCCGGGCACGGTGGCATCGAACTTGTCTGCACAGTTTGTGCCTGCGAAAGATTGCCTCACGCCCGCGCAATCGGTGGCAGGTTTACTCCGTGCGTTGGATGCGTTGCCTGCGCAAGCTGCGGCGCACTTTGTGGATCACCAAGGCGAAGCGATTGCTTGGTGATCCAGAGGCTTTACTTCTTGCGCGCTGCAATTGCAGCTTCAGCCGTGTTCACCAAATCAGAGCCGATGGTGGCTTTCCACTTGTTGTAAACGCCACGTGTGGCTTTCACAAAAGCTTCGCGCTCTGCGGGCGTGAGTTGGGTCACGGTCACGCCTAAGGCTTCAATGCCTTTGATGACAGGCTTGTCCGCTTCGATCAAACCTTTGCGTGCGATGGCAATTTCTTGTTGACCTGCATCCAACGCCGCTTGACGCACGATGGCTTGGTCAGCCGGTGTCCATGAATTCCAAATTTCTTTGTTCACCACAAAGATCAACGGGTCTGCCATGTAGCCCCAGGTGGTGATGTACTTTTGGCCCACGGTTTGCATCTTGAGCAGGGTGAACAGGAACAGGGGATTTTCTTGTCCATCCACGGCGCCGCTGGTCAGGGCTGGCTGTGCGTCCGCCCAACTCATTTGGGTGGGGTTGGCGCCCAAGGTGCTGAACATGTCCGAGAAGATGGGGGAGCCCACGATACGAATCTTCATGCCCTTCAGGTCTTCCGGCGACTTGACCGCGCGCTTCGAGTTGGTGAGTTCGCGATAACCGTTTTCACCCCATGCCAAGGGCACCACACCAGATTTATCTAGCGTTTTGAAGATCTGTTTGCCCACTTGGCCTTGGGTCAGGGCGTCCACCGCCGCGTAGTCGGGCATCAAGAAAGGCAGCGAGAACAAGTTGAGTTCTTTGACCTGAGGCGACCAGTTGATGGTCGAGCCCACCGCCATATCGATCACGCCTTGGCGCAGCGCGCTGAACTCGCGCGTTTGGTCGCCTTGAATCAGGGACACGCCGGGGTAGAGCTTGATGTTGATGCGGCCTTGTGTGCGCTCTTTCACCATGTCGGCCCACAGCTTGCCGGCTTGACCCCACGGTGTGGGTACGTTGAGCACCATCGACATGCGGTATTCAGACTTGTAGGTTTGTTGCTGGGCCGAGGCGGTGCCTGCGAAGGTGCCCATCACGGTTGCGGCGGCCACCAAGCTCAAAAGGGTTCTGCGAAGTTTCATGGTTTTTGTCTCCTGAATAAAACGAACTCGAAAATCAATCGTCAATTTTTAATAGCCCATTTGGCGTGGTAGCCACAAGGCCAGCTCGGGCCAAGCAATGACAGCCACCATCACCAAGAACATGCCAAACAACATCCAGCCGACCCACGGCACAGTTTCTTCCATGCGCACACCCGCGATGCGGCTAGACACCATCAAATTCACGGCCAGTGGTGGCGTGAACTGACCCAGTGCCACCTTGAGCGTGAGGATGACGCCAAACCACACGGGGTCCCATTTGTAGAACTGCACGATGGGCCACAGCAGTGGCACAAAGATCAAGAAGATCGACACACCGTCGAGGAACATGCCCACGGTGATGAGCATCAAAATCAACAGCGCCAACACGCCGTACTCGCCCAAACCGGAGTTGATGATGGCGTTGGTGATGGGGTCAATCACGCCGAGCGTAGAGAGCGAGAACGCAAAGATGCCTGCGAGTGACACCACCAACAAAATGATGGCGGACAGCTCGCCTGACTCTTGCAAAATCGTGAACAGGTCTTTCACTTGGATCGTACGGTGAATCACCATGCCCACGAACAAACCGTAGAACACGGCCACGACAGCCGCTTCCGTCGGTGTGAACCAACCGGCACGCATGCCACCCAAAATCAGAATCGGTGCCGCCAAGCCCCAGGTGGCTTCGCGCAAGCTTTGCCAAAACGGTGGGCGTGGCAAGCTGGCTTCGAGGGCCCCCATGTTGTGTTTGCGCGCCATCCACACCGCTGGCACGATCAGGGCCAAGCCCGCCAAGACACCCGGGATCATGCCCGCCGCAAACAGCGCGGGCACCGATGCGCCGGGTACCAACACCGAGTAGACGATGAAGGCCACGGACGGTGGAATCAAAATGTCCGTCGCTGCGGCTGCGCCTACTACGCTGGCCGAGAACGCGGGTGGATAGCCCGCGCGAGACATGGCCGAAATCATGACCGCACCCACCGCCGCTGCGTTGGCTGGGCCAGAGCCCGAAATACCGCCTAAGAACATGGCCACCATGATGGCGACCAAAGGCAACATGCCGGGGCCGCGACCCACGATGGCGACCGCAAAGTTCACCAAGCGCAAGGCCACGCCTGAGCGATCAAAAATTGAGCCGACCAAGACAAACATCGGGATGGCTAACAAAGGGTATTTGCCCAAGCCTGCATAAAAGTTTTGCGGCACAGCCAGCAAACCAAACCATTGCGCATCCGAGTTGGCCAAAGCGATGCACGCAGCCCCCGCCAAACCGAGCGACGCCCCAATAGGTACGCCCGCCAACATCATGGCAATGAAGGCCACAAAGAGAAGCGTGGGGATCATGCGCGACGCCCCCGACGGATGAACAAGCCTAAGGCACGTCCTGCAATCGCCACCGACATGATGGGCAACCAAATCGTGTACCACCACTGCGGGATGCCAATGCCGGGCGAGGTCTCTTCAAAGCGGATGTCGTCCCACACCACGCGTGAGCTGAGCACGGCAATCAACGCAAACAACACGAACACCATGAGGGCGCCAAAACGGGCGAGGGCGCGTTGGCGCTCTGGCGAGCCGCTGTCAGCAAAGTATTCGATGCGAATTTGGCGGTTGCGTGCGACAGAAGCAGAGCCTGCCACCAGCGACAACACGATCATCAAAAACACAGAGAACTCTTCGGTCCACGCAAAAGATTGGTCTGTGAAGTAGCGCACCAACACGTTGGCGAAGGTGATGAGCGAGAGCAGGCCCATCACGATGACAGTCAGCCAGTCTTCAATTTTAAGGGGGACAACGGTGACTTCATCTTGTGCGGCTGGATCATGGATCTCAAGCGGCAAGTGCGACGGTTCGTGGAGGTGAGGCATAAAGTGACAGCGCGATACAAAGGAATAACGCGGAGCACTTTAGCATGGCCCAAACATCGCGCGCGTCACGCTTGCGATGTTTGGAGGCTGTGGGATGTCAGTGGCTCATGCCTTGGTGGCGCAGCAAGGCGTCGAGTTGTGGCTCGCGGCCACGGAAGGCTTTGAACGAGGCCATCGCAGGGCGGCTGCCGCCGACTTCCAAAATGGTTTCGCGGTAGCGCCGACCCGTGTCAATGCTGGGCTCGCCATCCGCACCGGCGGTTTCTTCAAACGCGGCATAGGCGTCGGCACTCAACACCTCGGCCCACTTGTAGCTGTAGTAGCCCGCCGCATAACCACCGGCAAAGATATGGCTGAAGGTGTGCAGCGTGCGACCCCACGCGGGGCTTTGCAAGACGGCTACTTCGGCACGCACATCGCGCAGCACTTGCATGAAGTCTTGCGCTTTGTCCCCGTCAGCGTGCAGCAGCATGTCCACGAGCGAGAACTCGATTTGGCGCAGCGTTTGCAAACCGCTTTGGAAGTTCTTGGCGGCCAACATTTTGTCGTACAGTGCTCGCGGTAAGGGCTCGCCTGTGTCCACATGGGCCGTCATGTGGCGCAGCACGGGCCACTCCCAGCAGAAGTTCTCCATGAATTGGCTGGGCAGTTCCACCGCGTCCCACTCGACGCCGCTGATGCCCGACACATCGCGTTCATTCACTTGCGAGAGCATGTGGTGCAGGCCGTGGCCGCATTCGTGGAAAAGGGTGATGACGTCATCGTGCGTGAGCAGGGGTGGTTTGCCACCCACGCCTTCGGCGAAGTTGCACACAAGGTGTGCTACGGGGGTTTGGAGCGTGCCTGTGTCGGGGCGTAACCAGCGGGCGCGCACATCATCCATCCACGCGCCGCCGCGTTTGCCTGCGCGTGCGCCCGGGTCGAGGTAGAACTGGCCCACCAATTCGGGCGGCAGGTTCTGGGTGCGCGTTGCGTCTGTGTGGCGCTCGATGCGATAGAACTCCACAGCGGGGTGCCACACAGGGGCTTCGTCGCGACGAATGCTCACCTCAAACAAGGTCTCCACAATCTTGAACAAACCCGCCAGCACCTTGGGCGCCGTGAAGTAGGGTTTGACTTCTTGCTCGCTGAAGGCGTAGCGCGCTTCTTTGAGCTTCTCGCCAATGTAGGGCCAGTCCCAGGGTTGTGGGTCTTGCAGGTTGAGGTGCTCGGCAGCAAAGGCACGCATTTCGGCCACATCTTTTTCAGCGAAGGGGCGGGCGCGTTTGGCGAGGTCGCGCAAGAACGCCATCACTTCGGCGGGCGACTGCGCCATCTTGGCCGCCAACGACACCTCGGCGTAGTTGGCGTAGCCCAAGAGCTGCGCTTCTTCTTGGCGCAGCGCCAAAATTTCTTTGACCCATGGGGTGTTGTCTTGTTCAGCTTTGCCGTTTTGCACCGCTTGCGATTGGTCAGAGGCGCGCGTCGCGTAAGCGCGGTACAGCTTTTCACGCAAGGCCGAGTTGTGCGCAAACTGCATGATGGGCAGGTAGCACGGCATTTTCAAATTCAATTTGTGGCCCAGCACACCGTCTTTTTCAGCCGCCGTACGCGTGGTGTGCAACACGTCGTCTGGCACACCCGCCATCTCCTCGGCAGTGACGATGGCCGACCATTGATCGGTGGCATCCAACACGTTTTCACTGAACTTTTGGCTCACCTCGGCTTGACGCTCTTGAATGGCGGCAAAGCGCTCTTTGGCCGCACCCACGAGCTCTGCACCTGACAACACAAAGTTGCGCATGGCCAAGGTGTGTGCGTGTTTTTGTTCGGTGTTCAAGCTCGCCACATCAATGGCCTTGTACTTGGCATACAAGCGTTCGTCCGCCCCCAAGCGTGTGTAGAACTCGGTCACGCGGGGCAGGGCCGCTGTGTAAGCGGCGCGCAGTTCGGGCGTGTCGGCTACCGAGTGCAAATGGCTGACCGCACCCCAAGCACGGCTGAGTTTTTCGGTGGCGACATCGAGCACCGCAGCAATCGCTTTCCACTCGGCGGGAAAGTCGGCGGCTGTGACTTGCTCTAGCGCTGCATCGGCCGCAGGCAAGAGCTGATCCAGAGCCGGTGCAATGTGAGATGGTTGGATGACGTCGAACAGCGGCTGGTCGCTGAAGTCGAGGAGAGGGTTGGTGTGTGCAGTGTTGGATGTCATCGTTGTGGCTCGTTAAGCGTGTGACTTCTCAGATAAGGCCCGTTGCGCCGATTCCAAGGTGTTGACCAGCAACATGGTGATGGTCATGGGGCCCACGCCACCCGGCACGGGGGTGATGTAGCCAGCCACTGCTTTCACACCGTCAAAGTCCACATCGCCGCAGAGCTTGCCTTCGTCGTTGCGGTTCATGCCCACGTCCAGCACCACCGCGCCGGGCTTGACCATGTCGGCGGTTAATACATTGCGCTTGCCTACGGCAGCCACGATCACATCGGCTTGCAGGGTAAGTGCTTTGAGGTTTTGCGTGCGCGAATGCGCCACGGTTACGGTGGCATCTTTTTGCAGCAGCATGAGCGCCATGGGCTTGCCCACGATGTTGCTGCGGCCAATCACCACGGCGTGCTTGCCCTTCAAGTCGTAGCCAATGCTCTCCAACATCTTCATGCAGCCATACGGCGTGCAAGGCCAAAAGCCCGACATGCCTGTCATCAAGGCACCGGCGCTGGCAATGTGAAAGCCGTCCACATCTTTGGCGGGGCTGATGGCTTCAATTACTTTTTGTGCGTCGATGTGGGCTGGCAAGGGCAGTTGCACCAAGATGCCGTGAATCGTGTCGTCGTTGTTCAAAGCCGAGACGCGCGCGAGCAAATCGGCCTCGGTCATGGTGGCGTCGTATTTTTCAAGCACCGAGTGCAAGCCGGCGTCTTCGCAAGCCTTGACCTTGTTGCGAACGTACACCTGACTGGCTTGGTTGTCGCCCACCAAGACCACGGCCAAGCCGGGTGTGAGGCCTTGGGCTTTGAGCTTGGCTGTATCAATGGCCACTTGCGCACGCAGTTGTTGGGAGAGGGCATTGCCGTCAATGAGTTGGGCTGTCATGGTGTTGTGTATACAGATGAGAGGTTGAATTGAAAACGCCCGTGTAGCACGGGCGTTGAAGGGAGTGCGTCGCGAGAGCCAGCTTAGGCTTTGGCGGCGTTTTGTCCGAGTGCAGTTTTCAGCAAGTCAGCCACGGTGTTGGCGTTGAGCTTTTCCATGATGTTGGCGCGGTGCGCTTCCACCGTTTTGATACTGATGCCAAGGTCGTCGGCGATTTGCTTGTTCAAGCGGCCTGCGACGATGCGCTCCAAGACCTGTGCCTCGCGGGTGGTGAGCTTGGCCATCAGCGCGTCGCGGCTGGCGGCTTGTTGGAACTCGGCAAAGGACAGCGTGGCTTGACCCAACATGCGCTCGACCAAGGTGACCAAAGCAGTTTCGTCAAAAGGCTTTTGGATGAAGTCCATCGCGCCTTTTTTCATGGTGTCAACGGCCATGGGCACGTCGCCGTGGCCTGTGATGAACACGATGGGCAGAGGAGACTTGCGTTCGACCAAGCGGTCTTGCAATTCCAAGCCTGTCATGCCGCCCATCCGGATGTCCACGATCAAGCAAGCGACTTCGCGTTGGTCATAGCGGCTGAGGAAGGTTTCGGCCGAATCGAAGCAACGAACGCGGTAGTCCTTGCCCTCTAACAACCATTGCAGAGAGTCGCGAACAGCCTCATCGTCATCGACAACGTAGACCGTACCTTTTTTGGGAATCAAGCTCATCAAAAAACTCCAACCTTATCGGACCGGTATCCAGAAGGAAAAGCGGCAGCCCGTAATATCTGCCCCATTGTAGAGGTTCTCGGCTTTCATCCGTCCTTGGTGGGATTCGACGATCGAACGGCATAAATTCAAGCCAATACCCATGCCTTCAGACTTGGTCGAAAAGAAGGCTTCGAACAAGCGCTGCATGACCTCCGGCGGTAAGCCTCGTCCTGTGTCTGTGACAGAGAACTCAACCACGGCTTGGCCTTCTTCGCTGCGTGGCAAGACTTTGAGCTCCACATCGCGTTGCGTCAGGGGACGTTGTGCGAGGTCGATGGATTCTGCGGCGTTGCGAAGCAAGTTCACCAATACCTGTTCAATCAAGATCGGGTCCACATTGAGTAGAGGTAGGCGCGCTGCCAGTACTTGGTTTAAGCGCACTTGGCGGCGGCGCATTTCAATGCCTGCCAATTCCACAGCCTCGCTGACCATGGCCGTCACATCGGAGGGGGTTCGATTGGGCTCGCTGCGTTTCACAAAAGAGCGAATGCGCTGGATGATTTGCCCCGCACGTTGCGCTTGGTGTGCCGTTTTCTCCAAGGCATTGAGCAGGTCCTCTTCGGTCAAGTTGTGGCTTTTGATGCGCGAGATCATGCCGCTGCAATAGTTGTTGATGGCCGTCAGCGGTTGATTTAACTCGTGGGCCACGCTTGAGGCCATTTCACCCATGGTGATGAGGCGGCTGGCGGATTGCGCGCGCTCGGCTTGCATCTGCGCTTGTTCTTCGGCTTGGCGACGTGGGGTGATGTCGGAAGCAATCACCATTTGTGCCAAGCGCCCGTCAACCCAATTGAGGTAGCGTGAGCGCACTTCCAACCACTTGCCCAGTTCGGGCAAAAAGATTTCAGCGTTCTCTGTTTTTGTTTCCGTGATGCCAGCAGTCGGCAGTCCCATCAACGCATCGTCTTGGTCTTGCCCGTCGTCATCCGCGGCTGGCGAGGTGCTGAGTGCACGAGGTTGGCCTGCTTGCGTCACCAAACTCAAGTGTCCTTGCGTGGTGGTAGCGAACCATTGTCGGTAAAGCTTGTTGGCAAACAGCAGTTCCTTGCTGCCTAAAGGGGCCACGGAGACGGAGGCATCTAAACCTTCGAGCACAGTGGTGAAGCGGTCATGGGCGGCGGAGAGTTGTTCGCGAATGCGGTTGGGCTCGGTGATGTCAGTCATGGACGTCATCCACCCCGTTTGCTGGCCACGTGCATCCACCAAGGGCGACACATACAAACGTGCATCAAAGACTTCGCCACTCTTGCGCTTGACGCGCACTTGGAAGCCGCTGGCGGTGGTGTCGCCTTGGAGCTCTTGGGCCAGCTTTTGTTCTAGGGTATCGCGGTCTTCCTCGGGCCAGTAGGGAAACGGTGGTTCACGGTCAACCAACTCATCCTCGGTCCAGCCCGTCATTTGGCAAAAGGCCGCATTCACATAAGTGATGCGGCCTTTCAGGTCCATGGCGCGCATGCCGGTGAGGATGGAGTTTTCCATCGCGCGGCGAAAGTTGGTTTCTGCGATCAAGGCCTGTTGCGCTTGCACGCGGCGGCGGGTGTGACGCCAAGTGCCAATCAACATCCAAGCCGTCATCGCACTGAGCACGGCGACCAGCCAGAAGACGCCATTGCCAATCAAACCCTGTGAGGTGCGATACGCCTGCGCGTACAGCGACAAGGAATAGCCCACGGGTGTGATGGGCACTTCGTATTCATTGGTCTGGAACAACCAAGGCAACACCTCTGTCACTTTGGGCCGCGCTTTGTTGGCTTGACCTGCAAGTACGTTGTTGTTCATGTCGCGCAAAGACACGGCATAGCGGTTCGCAATTTCATTGGGCACAGCAAAGCGCAGCATGCCGTCCATCGTGTACTCGGCCAACAGCACGCCTTCGAATTTGCCATGCGCGACGATAGGAACATGCAACTGGAGGTGCGTGTAAGGCGCCGCATTCGGGCGTTTTTCAATGATCGGTTGCGAGTAAACGGGCTGCTGTAAGTCACGCGCCAAATGCAATGCACTCAAGGTCTCTGTGTGTGTGAGGGCACTGCCAGTGAGAAAACTCATCGTGGAGTTGTTGCTGGCACTGGCATACGACGCATGCACCCGTTGGTGCCTGTCTACCCAAGTGAGGCTGGCCAACTCTGGGCTTTGCGTTAACAGCGTTTGGGCTTCACTGTGGAAGGCTTTTCTATCGGTTTCCTTGTTCGCAATGTCACGCGCCATGCGCATGATTTGCTCTTGTTTGTCCAGTAAGCGCAGGCGAAGGCGCTGTTGTGCGTATTCCACATCACGGCGAACGACTTCTTGTTCGCGCACGATTTCCTCGTAACGCAAGTACCAAAACGCCGTGGTAATCGCAGCCATGAACAACACCACGGCCGCGAGGGGAGCGACAAAGGCGAAACGGTCTTGGCGGTTGGGGGTTTGTTTGCGCCACCATTGACGCCAGCGGCTGACCAACTGTTTGAAAGGGGAGATAGGCGACGTTTTGGACATGTGCGCAGAGTTTATGTCTGCCAAGGTGCCGCCCCTCTCAGCCTCTTTTAAATTTCACAATAAGAAATTGATCGTCGCTATTTGAAATTTCAGAGTTTTGTGCGAAACTTCGTACATTCGAGTCATAACAGTGCAACAAGAGGAGACAAGCATGTCAGCACAACCGAACGATCTGCGCACCGACGTGGACAGCCAAGAAACGCGTGAATGGATGGACGCGCTGTCCGCCGTCATTCAATCTGAAGGGCCTGAGCGTGCGCACTTCTTGTTAGAGCAGTTGTTGGAACACGCGCGTGAGAGCAGCATCGACATGCCGTTCTCGGCCACCACGGGTTATGTCAACACCATCGAACCTGACCAAGAAGCGCACTGTCCTGGCAATATCGAA
Source organism: uncultured Burkholderiales bacterium (assembly GCA_903886485.1). Classification (GTDB taxonomy): domain Bacteria; phylum Pseudomonadota; class Gammaproteobacteria; order Burkholderiales; family Burkholderiaceae_C; genus Limnohabitans. The sequence goes on along the minus strand of CAISMH010000012.1, from coordinate 157,736 downwards.
ATCGAAGAACGCCTGCGCGCCTACATGCGCTGGAACGCCATGGCCATGGTGGTCAAAGCCAACCGCCACAACCCCGCAGACGGCGGTGACCTCGGCGGTCACATTGGCTCCTTTGCATCGTTAGCCCACATGTTTGGTGCGGGCTTCAACCACTTCTGGCATGCGGAAAACGAAAACCACGGTGGCGACTGCTTGTACATCCAAGGTCACGTGTCACCCGGTGTTTATGCCCGTGCTTATTTGGAAGGCCGCCTGACAGAAGAGCAGTTGCTCAACTTCCGTCAAGAAGTGGACGGCAAAGGTTTGTCGAGCTACCCACACCCCAAACTCATGCCTGAGTTTTGGCAATTCCCCACCGTGTCGATGGGCTTGGGCCCCTTGATGGCCATTTACCAAGCCCGCTTCTTGAAGTATTTGCATGCGCGCGGCATTGCCAACACCGAAAACCGCAAAGTCTGGGTGTTCTGCGGCGACGGTGAGATGGACGAAGTCGAATCTTTGGGTGCGATCGGTTTGGCTGCGCGCGAAAAACTCGACAACTTGATCTTCGTGGTCAACTGCAACTTGCAACGCTTGGACGGCCCTGTGCGCGGTAACGGCAAGATCGTGCAAGAGCTCGAAGGCGAATTCCGTGGCTCCGGCTGGAACGTCATCAAGCTGTTGTGGGGCAGCGAGTGGGACAAGCTCTTGGCCCGCGACAAAGACGGTGCCTTGCGCAAGATCATGATGGACACCTTGGACGGCGACTTCCAAGCGTTCAAAGCCAACGACGGCGCTTATGTGCGCAAACATTTCTTCGGCCGCGATCCGCGCACCCTCGAGATGGTGTCGCACATGAGTGACGACGAAATTTGGGCTTTGAAGCGTGGTGGTCACGACCCACAAAAGGTGTACGCGGCGTATCACGAAGCGGTGAACCACAAAGACCAACCTACGGTGTTGCTGATCAAAACCGTCAAAGGTTTTGGCATGGGCAAAGCGGGCGAGGGCAAGAACAACGTGCACCAAACCAAGAAGCTCACAGATGAAGACATTCGCTACATGCGCGACCGCTTCAACATCCCTGTGCCAGACAGCGAATTGGCCAACGTGCCTTTCTACAAGCCCGCAGACGACACGCCTGAGATGCGCTACCTGCACGAGCGCCGCAAGGCTTTGGGCGGCTACTTGCCACACCGTCGCACAAAAGCCGATGAGAGCTTCACCGTGCCCGCCTTGGACATTTTCAAATCGGTGATGGAGCCCACCGCCGAAGGCCGTGAAATCTCCACCACCCAAGCCTATGTGCGCTTCCTCACGCAGCTCTTGCGTGACCAAGCCTTGGGCCCACGCGTGGTGCCAATTTTGGTGGACGAAGCCCGTACCTTTGGTATGGAAGGTTTGTTCCGTCAAATCGGTATTTACAACCCCGCTGGTCAGCAATACACACCGGTCGATAAAGACCAAGTGATGTACTACAAGGAAGACGTGGCGGGTCAAATCTTGCAAGAAGGCATCAACGAAGCCGGTGGCATGTCGAGCTGGATTGCAGCGGCCACCAGCTACTCCACCAGCAACCGCATCATGGTGCCGTTCTACGTGTACTACTCGATGTTTGGTTTCCAACGCATTGGTGACTTGGCATGGGCGGCTGGCGACATGCAAGCACGCGGCTTCTTGTTGGGCGGCACCTCGGGTCGTACCACTTTGAACGGCGAAGGCTTGCAGCACGAAGACGGTCACAGCCACATCATGGCCAACACCATCCCCAACTGCGTGTCGTATGACCCCACCTTCGCCCACGAAGTTGGCGTCATCCTGCACCACGGTTTGAAGCGCATGGTGGAGAAGCAAGACAACGTCTTCTATTACTTGACGCTGTTGAACGAAAACTACGCCATGCCCGGCCTGAAAGCTGGCACCGAAGAGCAAATCATCAAAGGCATGTACTTGCTGCAACAAGGCGAGGGCAAGAAGACGGCACCCCGCGTGAACTTGTTGGGCTCGGGCACCATCTTGCGCGAATCCATCGCTGCTCGCGACTTGCTCGCTGCGGACTGGGGTGTCGCTGCCAACGTGTGGAGCTGCCCAAGTTTCAACGAACTCACACGCGATGGCCAAGACGCCGAGCGTTACAACTTGCTGCACCCCACCGACAAACCCAAAGTGCCGTTTGTCACTGCACAGTTGGACCCGTACGTCGGTCCAGTCGTTGCATCGACCGACTACATGAAGGCCTATGCCGAACAGATTCGTCCGTTCATCCCCAAAGGCCGCACCTACAAAGTGTTGGGCACGGACGGCTTTGGTCGCTCCGACTTCCGCAGCAAGCTGCGTGAGCACTTTGAAGTCAACCGCCACTACATCGTGGTCGCCGCACTCAAAGCCCTCAGTGAAGAAGGCACCGTGCCCGTTGAGAAAGTGGCTGAGGCCATCAAAAAGTACGGCATCAAAGTCGACAAGATCAACCCGCTGTACGCTTAATCTGGGAGACACAACATGGCATTGGTAGAAGTAAAAGTCCCGGATATTGGCGACTTCGACGAAGTCGCAGTGATTGAACTGCTGGTCAAAGTGGGTGACACCGTCAAAGCGGAGCAGTCGCTCATCACTGTTGAATCAGACAAGGCCTCGATGGAAATTCCATCCAGCACCGCCGGTGTGGTCAAAGAGCTCAAAGTGGCTTTGGGCGACAAGGTCAAAGAAGGCTCTGTGGTGTTGGTGGTGGAAGCCGCTGGTGCTGCCGCAGCTCCGGCCGCCGCGCCTGCAGCTGCTGCGGTAGCCGCCGCTGCGCCTGCACCCGTTGCCGCCGCAGCGCCTGTTGCCACCGCTGCTACATCGGGCGCATTGGGCCCCATCGAAATTCATGTGCCAGACATTGGCGACTTCAAAGATGTGGCCGTCATTGAAGTGTTCGTCAAGCCCGGTGACACCATCAAGGTCGAGCAATCGCTCATCACCGTGGAGTCAGACAAAGCGTCGATGGAAATTCCATCCTCACACGCAGGCGTGCTCAAAGAGCTGAAAGTCAAAGTGGGCGACACGGTCAACATTGGTGACTTGTTGGCCATCTTGGAAGGCGCCGTATCTGCTGCGGCGGCACCTGTGGCTGCTGCCGCTTCTGCGGTGGTTGCTTCTGCGCCCGCTGTTGTCGCCGCGCCTACCGCAGTGGCTGCTGCTGTCGCTGCTGTGGCATCGCCTGCGCATGCACCTGGTGCGCCTACTTTGGGCTTGCCACACGCATCTCCCTCGGTGCGCAAGTTTGCACGCGAACTCGGTGTGCCGTTGGAAGAGCTCAAAGGCTCTGGCGTTAAAGGCCGCATCACCCAAAACGATGTGCAAGCCTTCACCAAGGCCGTCATGTCTGGCGCGACCCAAACCAAAGCTCAAGCAGCCAAGGGCGGCGCTTCTGCCGGTGGCGATGGTGCAGCCTTGGGGCTCATCCCTTGGCCGAAGGTGGACTTTGCCAAGTTCGGTCCTATCGAGCGCAAAGAAATGGGCCGTATCAAGAAGATCAGCGGTGCCAACTTGTTGCGCAACGCCATCATGATTCCTGCCGTCACCAACCATGACGATTGCGACATCACCGACCTCGAAGCCTTCCGCGTCTCGACCAACAAAGAGAACGAGAAGTCGGGTATCAAAGTCACCATGCTGGCGTTCTTGATCAAGGCTTGTGTGGCCGCGCTCAAGAAATACCCAGAGTTCAACAGCTCACTCGACGGCGATGCACTGGTCTACAAAAACTACTGGCACATTGGCTTTGCCGCTGACACGCCCAATGGTTTGATGGTGCCCGTCATCCGCGACTGCGATAAAAAAGGCGTGCTGCAAATCAGCCAAGAAATGTCAGAGCTGGCCAAGAAGGCGCGCGACGGCAAACTCGGCCCCGCAGAAATGACTGGCGCCACTTTCACCATTTCTAGCCTTGGAGGCATTGGTGGCAAGTACTTCACGCCCATCATCAACGCGCCCGAAGTGGCCATCCTCGGTGTGTGCAAGAGCACCATGGAGCCTGTGTGGAACGGCAAAGAATTTGTGCCACGTTTGATGTTGCCACTGTCGCTGACCTGGGATCACCGCGTCATCGACGGCGCCGCAGCGGCACGTTTCAATGCGTACCTCGGTCAAATCCTCGGCGACTTCCGTCGCGTGTTGCTCTAAGTCCAAGGAACTGATATGGCAATGATTGATATCCAAGTTCCAGACATCGGCGACTTCGACGAAGTGGCCGTGATTGAGTTGCTGGTCAAAGTGGGCGACACCGTCAAAGCAGAGCAATCGCTCATCACCGTCGAATCCGACAAAGCGTCAATGGAAATTCCATCGTCACACGCGGGCGTGGTGAAAGAGTTGAAGATCAAGCTTGGCGACAAAGTCAAGCAAGGCTCGGTGGTGTTGGTGCTGGACGCAGAGGGTGCGGCTAGCACTCCAGCTGCGCCAGCTCCTGCAGCCGCTCCAGCCGCTCCAGCCGCCGCTGCCCCAGTGGCTACAGTCCACGCACCCACAGCCTCATCCTTCGGCGAGAACTATGCAGGGGTGGCCGACATCGAGTGCGATGTGCTCGTATTGGGTGGTGGCCCCGGCGGTTACTCGGCTGCGTTCCGCGCCGCGGACCTCGGCTTGAACGTGGTCATCGTCGAGCGCTACGCCACCTTGGGCGGCGTGTGTTTGAACGTGGGTTGCATCCCCTCCAAAGCTTTGCTGCACGTGGCAGCGGTGATGGACGAAGTGGCGCACATGGCTGACCTCGGTGTGGACTTCGGGACACCCGCCGTCAACATCGACAAGCTGCGCGGCCACAAAGAAAAAGTCATTGGCAAACTCACCGGTGGCTTGGCTGCCATGGCCAAGATGCGCAAGGTCACGACCGTGCGCGGCTTGGGCCAATTCGTGGGTGCCAACCACCTCGAGGTGTCGGAGACCAGCGGCTCAGCACAAGCCACCACCGGCAGCAAAAAAGTGATCGCGTTCAAACGCGCCATCATCGCGGCAGGCTCGCAAGCGGTGCGTTTGCCTTTCATGCCCAACGACCCACGCGTGGTCGACAGCACCGGTGCTTTGGAGCTCAAAGAAGTGCCCAAGCGCATGCTGATTCTCGGCGGCGGCATCATCGGCCTAGAGATGGGCACCGTTTACAGCACGCTGGGCGCACGCCTGGACGTGGTGGAAATGATGGACGGCCTCATGCAAGGCGCGGACCGCGACTTGGTGAAGATCTGGCAGAAGATGAACGCCAAGCGCTTTGACAACATCATGCTCAAGACCAAGTCCGTGTCCGCACGTGCTTTGCCCGAAGGCATTGAAGTCACGTTTGCACCCGCAGAAGAGGGCGGCACAGCCCCCGCGCCGCAGGTGTACGACCTCGTGTTGCAAGCCGTGGGCCGTACGCCCAATGGCAAAAAACTCGCCGCTGAAAAAGCGGGCGTGGCTGTGACCGACCGTGGCTTCATCAACGTCGACATACAAATGCGCACCAACGTGCCGCACATCTTTGCCATTGGCGACATCGTGGGCCAGCCCATGTTGGCGCACAAAGCGGTGCACGAAGCACACGTGGCAGCTGAAGTGATTGCGGGCGAATTGCAAGGCAACAAAGAGTTGGCTGCTGCGGCATTTAACGCGCGCGTCATCCCCAGCGTGGCCTACACCGACCCCGAAGTGGCCTGGGTGGGCTTGACCGAAGACCAAGCCAAAGCCCAAGGCATCAAGGTCAAAAAGGGCTTGTTCCCTTGGAGCGCCTCGGGCCGCGCCATTGCCAACGGCCGCGACGAAGGCGTGACCAAACTGCTGTTTGACGATTCACCTGAGGCCCACGGCCACGGCAAGATCTTGGGTGGCGGCATGGTGGGCACGCATGCGGGCGACATGATTGGCGAGATTGCACTGGCTATCGAAATGGGCGCAGACGCGGTGGACATCGGCAAAACCATCCACCCACACCCCACTCTGGGCGAAAGCATCGGCATGGCGGCAGAAGTGGCGCATGGCAGCTGCACGGACTTGCCGCCTAGCAAGAAGTAACGCTTCGCGCTTTCAACAAAGAAGCCGCCAACCTGAAAAAGGTTGGCGGCTTTTTCATGGGCTGGATTTGGAACTTATTTTTGATTTGGCATGACATCATGTCATTTGATGCGCATAATATGCGCATCATTCATGGGGGTTTACATGCCACGCACTCACACAGTCAAACCCGCATCGCGAAAACGTCCGGTTAACCTCACCTTGAGTGAAAGTTTGGTCACCGACCTCAAAGATTACACCTCTAATTTGTCAGCGACTGCTGAAGAGTTGCTCACGGCTTATGTGGTGGCACAAAAGCAGGCACGTTCAAATCACCAACAGGTGGCAGACCAAGCTGTGGCAAGTTGGAATGCTTTGCATGCTCAAATCGGCTCATTTGCTGACGAGCACTCCACACTCTGATGGCGCAGTTCGATCTTCATAAAAACAAAGGCCCATTGAAGGACACCATTCCTTACGTGGTGGTGGTGCAGTCTTCTTTGTTTGACGGCTATCGCCGCAGAGTTGTTGTGCCCTTGGTTAAGCGCAGTGCGCTGCCTGCGAGCATTGCTGGCACACGCATGAATCCAAGCTTTAAAGTGCGTGGCGTGGTGTTGGTGTTGCACCCATTAGATATGGTGTCCGTGGCACTCGATCAACTGGGTGAGTGCGTGGGTTCCTTGGCCGAGAACGGGCAAGAAATTGCAGATGCTTTAGATGAGTTGTTGACGCGTTCTTGGCATTGATGTGTGATCAATGCACCCCAAGGTAACAAGCCCGCTCCCCATCCACCTCATCACCTTCTTCACTGCACAGCGCCGCAATCAAGGCTTGGTTGACCACTTGGCCGGGCAGTAGCAGTTCTTCATTGGTCCAGCGTTTGACCAAGTGGCCATTGGCCACGCCGCCAGTGTGTGGGGTTTGGTAGGCGCGGCGGTGTTGCATGGTCACGCCATTGTTCGCGTTGGCAATGAAGCGGCTTTCGCCCAAGGCCCAAGGTTCAAAGTAGGCATTGGCAGCGGCATCCACTTGGCGGAAGTAGCTGCGTGCGCCTTCGGCGTTGAGTTTTTTGCGCACGGTGCGAGTGATAAGGCCTTGCAAGTGGTCGAGTGCGGCATCGTTCATTTGGTTCATGGCCGCGAGGCTCATGTCGAGACCTGCCAATGCAGCTGTGGCAGCTAACTCGGCGGGCAGCACCTGCACCATGGCTTTGACCACATCGCGGTGTGGTGCCACGGCGGTGGCCACGCCGCGTGTTTGCGGCTGGATGGGGCAACGTATTTCCACAAAGCGCGGTTTGACGGGACCTGTGCAACCGTCGTGGTGGTAATACTCGCCTTGGCTCAGGCGCCCTTTGCTGGAGCGCCCGCGCACGTCGCGGTAGGTGGGGTGTTCGGTGTGGACGTTCAGGCACACCACCAAACCAGTGGCATCTACCACTTGGTAAAAAGCCTCGCGCCATTCGGGCAAGAGAAGTTGGTTGTGCAGGTAGTCGGTGGGCTCTGTGCCTTCGTGGCCCACTTCACCTTCAATCACCAACACGAACGGACGTGGCTTGCGCACCCGCCACAAGGCGTTGGCAAAGTTCCACACCGAGGTGGAGGTTGCAGAGTGTGTGCCAGCGCTGTGGCCCGTGGGGTCGGACATGATGAGGTTTCAGTTGCGGTCGGGCTCGAACGTCGAGCTTGCGGACCGCAGCAATTTTAGAGTTTCTTCAAAACTCAAAACCACCTTGTCTGCGCACTGCTTCAGAGGCAGGGCCCGTCAACAGGTCGATCAACTGTTGCGCATGGGCTGGATTTTCAGCCTTCGTGCAAAGCCCGAGCGTGTAGTCGGTGCTGAGTTCAAATTCGGGGGGCAGCACATCGACCAAATCCACGCCGTGGGCGTAGTTGATTTCGGTCACTTGTGTGCAGCCAATCATGCCGGTGTCGCTGCTCTTGGCCATCTCGCCCATGGCGGTGACGCCGTTGGGAAACACGCGAAATTTGCTGCGCAAAGTTTCATCTAAACCCAATGCTTTGAGCACACCCAAGAAGTGGATGCCTGCAGTGGCTTTGTCTGGGTCTGGAAAGTAAATGCCCTGTGCCGCGCTCATGGCGGCATGCAGTTCGGCACGAGTTTTCACCGAGGGGTGTGCGGTGCCGCTGCGCACGGCAATACCGGTTTTTACTTTGCCCAGTGATCGCGCGCTGCCCGCCACCACATGGCCTGATGCAATGAGTTGCTCAATGATGGGCTTGGTAAAAATCACCACGTCACAGGCTTCGCCACTCAAGAGCTTGTCGCGCATCATGCCCACGGCACTGAAGGTGCCGTGGATGCGGGTGCCTGTTGTTTTTTCAAATTCAGCCTGAACGGCTTTGACTGCGGCTTCGGCTGCGCCGCCACTGAAGACATGCATGTTGTTTTCCTTGTTCGGTTTTTTAGTCGGCTTTGGCGCCGGAGACTTTGACGATGTTGGCCCACTTGGCAATGTCGGCGTTGAGGTAGTGGTCAAACTCGGCCACCGTCATGGACATGGGGACGGCGCCTTGCTTGGCCCACGTCGTTTTGACTTCTGGGTTGTTCGCGATCTTGCGTATTTCAGCGTTGAGTTTGTTCACGATGTCGGCGGGTGTGCCCTTGGGTGCCATGAAACCCAGCCAAATGGTGGCCTCGTATTTAGGAACCGTCTCGGCCACCGTCGGGAGATCGGGCAAGTTGGTAGAGCGCACCAGTCCTGTGGCCCCGAGCGTGCGGACTTTGCCATTGCGTGCAAATTCGGCCATGGTGGTTTCGGCATCAAACATCACATCGACTTGACCACCCACGATGTCGGTGCGCGCCCCTGAGCTGCCCTTGTAGGGCACATGCGTCATGTCGATGCCCGCCATGTGTTTGAACAATTCACCAGCCATGTGGTACGGCGTGCCATTGCCAGAGGAGGCGAAGTTGAGTTTGCCCGGTTTGGACTTGGCCAGTGTGACGAGTTCGCCCACTGTTTTGACGGGCACCGAGGGATGGACCACCAACAACAAGTTGGAGTAATTCACAGGCGCGATGCCCACAAAGTCTTTCATCAAACCAAATGGTTTGTTGGGGATGAGGGACTCGTTGACCGTGTGCGCGTTGGACATCATCAACAAGGTGTAGCCATCAGGGGCAGACTTGGCGACGAAGTCAGTGCCGATGATGGACCCGGCACCGGGTTTGTTGTCAATCACAAACGATTGCTTGAACTCCTCGCTCAAGCGCTGCGCCATGAAGCGGGCGTAGTTGTCAGCGGGGCCGCCTGAGGCAAAAGGCACCACAATTTTCACGGGGCGGTTCGGGTAACTTTGTGCCTGCACAAGTCCAGAGGCCATCGCCAAAGTCAGGGCCAGCAGCTTGAGGGTGCGGGGTAGTGTCATGATGTCTTGTCTCCGAGTTATGAACTTCAAAAACGGTTTGCTCTGATTGGGGAGGATCAGTCCACCTTGCCAATGCGGGCGACGAGGCCACTCATTTCTTTGGCGTCGGCTTGCACAAACCGTTCAAAGTCGGCTGCGTCTTGGTACATGAAGGATGTTCCAGAGGCTGTCAGCGCCGAGACCGCACGTGCATCTTGCGCCGCAAACTTGGCCGCTTGACGCAGGCTGTCTACCACCGCAGCAGGCGTGTCAGTGGGCACAAAGAGGCCCGACCATTGCGAGTACTGGATGGGCACGCCGAGTTCTTTGAAGCTCGGCACATCGGGCAGGCTGGCCAGTCGCCCCTCACCCCAGTGCGCCAAGGCACGCAAGCGACCTGAAGCGATCTGCTGCTTCACGCTGGCAGGGCCTGTGGACACCGCATCAATCTGACCACTCAGCAGCGACATCACCGCAGGCGCCGCACCCGTGTAGGGCACATGCAGCATGAAGGTCGAGGTGGCCACTTTGAGTTGCTCCATCGGCACGTGCATGGTGCCGTAGTTGCCGGATGAGCCAAATGAAATTTTTCCCGGGTTGGCTTTCGCGTAGGCGATGAATTCGGCGTAGTTTTTCCAAGGGCTGTCGCTGCGTACCACCAGCACTGTGGGGTCAGCGGTGAAGCGCGCAATGGGTTTGAGCTGGTTCACCTGATACATGGGGGCGCGCTGCAAAATTTTGTCTGCTTCTGGCAGCACCACCAAAGAAGACAAAGACATGAGCACGGTATAGCCATCGGGCTTGGCCTTGGCCACTTGTGCCATGCCTATGCCGCCGCCCGCACCGCCTTTGTTGTCCACCACGATGGGTTGCTTGAGGTAACGCGACATGGCTTCGGCCACGGGGCGGCCGACGGTGTCCGCCACACCACCCGGCGGAAACGGCACCACCATGGTGATAGGTTTGGTTGGGTAGCCCTGTGCCATCGCGGTGAAGGCTCTACAGGCCATGGCCACGCACAACGCACCACGGATCAATTGGCGTCGTTCCATGTGTTGTCTCCTTCAGTTGTTCGTTGGCAGGTCAGGGAAATGCCTGCCTGCTTTTTTTAGTTTTAAACGAAGCGGTTTTCAATCGTGCCCACGCCGTCGATTTCGACGCGGATCACATCGCCCTTGGCGATGTAGCGCGGTGGGTTCAAGCCCATGCCCACGCCTGCTGGTGTGCCCGTGGCAATGATGTCACCCGGGTAGAGCGTGATGCCACGTGAGATGGTTTCGATCAAGGTCGGGATGTCAAAAATCATGTTCTCAGTGGGACCGTCTTGGCGCAACTCACCGTTGACCCAGCAGCGCACGCGCGTGTTGCGACCGTCCACTTCATCTGCCGTCACGAGCCACGGACCCATCGGACAGAACGTGTCAAACGATTTGCCCATGTCCCATTGCTGGTGACGCATCTGCACATCACGTGCGGTCACATCGTTGACCACGGTGTAGCCAAACACATGGCGCATGGCATCGGCTCTGGCGATGTTCTTGCCGCCTTGGCCAATCACCACGGCCAACTCGGCTTCGTAGTCGATTTGATCGGAGATGGCGGCACCTGGCAGATGCACATCGTCGGTGGGGCCGACCACGCACTCGGGCACCTTGGTGAAGACGATGGGCCAAGCCTGGGTGTCGGTGTTGCTGTCTTTGAAAACAGAGGCTTGCAGCTCTTTGGCATGTGCGTGGTAGTTGCGACCCACGCACCACACGTTACGACGTGGCACAGGCAGCGGTGCTTGCAGCTTGACCGATGTCAGGGCCACAGGGCTGCCTGTCAATGCAGGCAATCCTTGGCCGGCCACCATGGCGTCAATCAGAGGCTGTGCACCGTGGTGGGCTTGTGCATCCGAAAGGGCAAACGCCGTGACCTGTAGGCCATCGGCAGAGACTTGGCCGACATGGCGTTTCCCGTGGTGGACAAAAGTGGCGATGCGCAAAATGTTCTCCTAAGCAATGAAAAAAAGTGAGTCTTTGACTCACGCCAGCGATCATAAGAAGAACACGACGCCCCGCCAGACGCGAACGGGACAAGCCCCAAGGCCATCCGTCATTTGCGCACCGCAGGTACCTCGATCGGCAGGCCCTCACCACGCCACATCAGGTACAGCGCGAGTTGGCGCATTTCTAGCGCACCCCATGGCGGTATCTCAGCACGTATGCCGGTATAGCAACTGCGCAGGCGTCGCTCAAGCGAGCCGAGTGTTTGCCATTCCAAGCGATACACCGGGTAGCCGTTGGGTTGGCCTTGCGTCAACGGGTCAACGTACAGGCGCTGGCCATAGTTCTGGTCGTGGCATTGGGCACATGACAAATTCAATTGCCCTTGTCGCTGTTGGAACAACGCCGCACCTGCTTGCCAATGGGGTCGTGCCGCGCCTTGAATGTTCACATGCAGTGGTAGGCCTTTGGAGGCTTGTGTCACCAAAAGGGTCAGGCCCAGCAGCGCCGCCGACTCAGGTGCCAAAGGTTTGAGTTTTTGACGCTCGGTGGTGCATTGGTTGATGCGGTCTTCGATGTTCATCAAGCGACCTTGGCGTGCATCCACCGCGGGGTATCGCGTGGCGACACCGACCATGCTTTGACTCGCTTCACCGTGGCAACTCAGGCAGGATTTACCGTTGGCCTCACTGGCGCGGCGCCACAGTGTGGCGCCTTGGCTCAGCCAAAGTTGTGCTGGGTTCGCAAACTCATCGGCTTGCAGGGCCTGCACGTCTTTGCCTGAAAAATAAAGGCCCGACTGCAGTTGCGACAAAGGCAGTGCGCGTGTGGGAGCCGTTGATTGGGCCCAAGCGCTTGGAAGTGCCAAGCACACCACGGCCATCAACCGCCAAGTCGTCGACATCGCGCGCAAGGTGTTCACTTGGATGGGGCTGAAACAGGGGCAGGTAGCACCGTCATGGTTTGCCTGAACTCGCCTCGGATGCCACGGTCATCGACCCATTCGACAAGCATCTCGGCAGATTCCGTCGCGCGAACGAAAAACTCGAACAATGGATTGGCGGCAATGCCCGATGACGGCTCCACGCGAAACACCTCACGCGAACCCAATTTGCAACTCAGCAAACGGATCACATTGCGTGGCACCATTTTCCCAAGCAGGTCTTGTAGATAGCCGGTGTCCATGGGATGCAAGACCAGCAACCGCACTTTGACCACATCCCCTGCAACGATGCGCTCGGGCCATTGAAGACGGGCGAGACTCATGACGCGTCCACGCAAGCTGATTCGGTGACGATGATGTCGATCTGCCCGTAACGAAATTCACCGTTAGACAAACGGGCCAAGGCCACCACGGCTTGGGTGCCCGCCAGGCGCACGCGGGTGTTGATCTCGGCACGGCCACTCCATGGCCCCATGTGAAAAACGGCCATACGCGTGACGGGGTTGCGTTGCGACAGCAGGTACAGATGGGTGACATGGTCTTGCGCAGTCATCGGGCTTTGCACTTGCACACCGAGGGCCACTAAGAAGCCGTTGTCTGCCAGCACAGGTGCATGCAGCGTGACGTCTTGTTCGAGCAGCTTCGCACCTTGTGTGATGGGCTCGATCATTTGTGCCAAGGTTTTGAGCTGCCCAGATTCCATTTTTTGCGCATAGGCCAACCGCGTTGGCAGACTCGCCCAAGCGAGGCCCAACGTGGCGGTGTGCTGCAGCCAGCGACGACGTGAAGTGGAGGGCCGAGTCATGGTGCGGTGGTGTCGGGTTGAAACAGGTAGCTCACGATGTCATCCACGGCCAAGGGTGTCAACACCGTTTGACCGCGATAACGCGCTGCTACATTGTGAAGACCTTCGACGCTGAGGTAGGCGGGCATGAGGGTGTTCGGATTGAAGCGTCGGGCATCTGCAATGCGCTCTCGCGCTTGGGCGGGGGTGCTGCGTTGTGCCAATCCGTGCAAGGAAGGCCCCAGTGCGCCGCCGACTGGCAGGCCTGGGATTTGATGACACAAGATACAGCCGGTGTCTTGCCTTTCCATCAACAAAGCACGGCCTCTCTCAGGCGAGGCCGATGCTGGTCCACTCGGTGCTTGCGCCCAAGCCGGCATGAAACCCGTGCAGCAAGCGAGGCATCCCGCCAGTCCTGCTACAAGGGCTTTCATGCCTTGACCAAGCTCAGTCCGTGGTTTTTCAATGGCAAGGAGCGAATGCGTTTGCCCATCGCCGCAGAAATGGCGTTGACCAATGCAGGTGCCAAGGGCGCTTGCGCGGGTTCGCCCACGCCACCCCAGAAGCCGCCCGTCGGTGCAATCACGACCTCGACTTTGGGCATCTCGTTCAAACGCATCATGCGGTAGTCGTGGAAGTTCGATTGCTCGACACGACCTTCTTTGATGGTGTTCTCGCCCCAGAAGATGGCCGTCAGTCCATGCACCACGCTGCCTTGGAACTGCGCCACGATGTTGTCGGGGTTGACGGCGTAGCCGGGATCAATGCCAATCACCACGCGGTGGATCTTGACTTCGTTCTTGGCGTTGACCGACACCTCGCACACACAGGCCGTCCAGCTGCCGTAGCCTTCGGTTTCGGCCACACCACGGAACACGCCAGCGGGCAGGGGGCTGCCCCAGCCCGCGGCCTTGGTCACGGCTTCGAGGATGCTGCGATCACGTTTGGATTTCTCGTTGTTGGGCAGCATCGACAGGCGGAATGCCACTGGGTCTTTGCCAGCGGCCTGTGCCAGTTCGTCGATGAAGCACTCGCGTCCATAAGGGTTTTGCGAGTGACCCACCGAGCGCCAAAAGCCCACAGGCACGTTGGTGTTGCGCTGCGCGTAATCCACCAAGGTGTTGGGAATGTCATAGGGGTGGTCATTGAAGCTGGCGACCGCTTGACCGTCAATGCCTTTGGGCAATGGCAGCTTGAGCAGGGTGGACAAAATCGATGGCGCACTCACGCGGATATGCAGGGCATCGACTTTGCCGTTGGCATCCATGCCCGCTTTGAAGCGCATCAAACTGGCTGGGCGGTAGAGGCCGTGTTGAATTTCTTCTTCGCGTGTCCACAGCATCTTGACGGGTTTGCCCGCCATGGCTTTGGCGATCATCACCGCTTGGCGTGTGAAGTCTTGTGGGCTCTTGCGGCCTAAGCCACCCCCCAATTGAACGGGATGCACTTTGACGTTGGCTTGTGGCACGCCGGCTGTGGCCGCGCCCACGGCCAAGGTGCCTTCTGGGTTTTGGGTGGATGACCAAATGTCGAGTTGGTCGCCCTGCAACCATGCCGTACACACCATGGGCTCCATCGTGGCATGGGCCAGATAGGGGGTGAAGTAATCGGCTTCAATCACTTTGGCTGCTTTGCCCAAAGCCTCTGGCGTGTTGCCATCGTTGCGTGCGACGGCCAGCTCGGCTTGCTCCATGCCCGCCTTGAAGTGGGCCATGATGGCTGCGCTGCTGAGGGTGCCGTGTTCGCCCACATCCCAATCGACCGAGACTTCGCGCAAGGCTTCTTTGGCACGCCACCAGTTGTCGGCCACCACGGCGACAAACTCGCCCATGTTCAACACCTTGACGATGCCGCGGCGGTTCTCCACCTTGGAGGCGTCCATGCCTTTGACCTTGCCGTTGAACACGGGGCAAGCTGCCACTGCCGCATGCAACATGCCCGGCAGTTGGGTGTCAATGCCGTAGCGCGTTTTGCCCACCACGATGTCTGGGATGTCCACACGAGCAATGGGTTTGCCAATCAAGGTCCAGTCTTTGGGGTTTTTGAGTTGAACTTCTTTGGGCGCTTCGAGCTTGGCGGCTGCGGCGGCGAGTTGGCCGTAACTCAGACTGCGCTTGGTGGCTGCGTGCGTGACTTTGTTCAGTGAGGCCTTGCACTCGCTGGCAGGAACCCCCCATTGTTGGGCGGCGGCTGCGACCAACATCTCACGCGCGGTGGCACCCGCTTTGCGCAAGTACTCTTGTGAGTTGCGGATGGTGCGACTGCCCACCGAGGCCATGTCGCCGTAGGCGCGTTTGGTGCGCAAGTTTTCGTGGGCGGTGGCGTATTCGACGCGCACTTTCTTCCAGTCGGCATCCAGTTCTTCCGCAATGATCATGGGCGCAGAGGTCATGCTGCCTTGTCCCATTTCGGCGCGTGCGTAGCGGATGATGATGGTGTCGTTGGGCTCAATTTCGACCCACACATTCAGTTGTGGTGCTTGCGCTGCGTGGGCGCCCTCTGGAACAAAAAAGCCCAAGGACAGGCCGGCGGTGGCACTGCTGGAGACTTTTAAAAAATGGCGACGTTCAACGTCAACGTTCATGTCTTGGGTGCTCATGCGCGGGTCCCTTTCTTGGCTGCGGCGTGGATGGCCGTGCGAATGCGGGCGTAGGTTCCGCAGCGACAGATGTTGCTCATGGCCGCATCGATGTCTTCATCGGTGGGCTTGGGTTTTTTCTTGAGCAGGGCGACAGCGGCAAGCATTTGGCCGCCTTGACAGTAACCACACTGCGGGACTTGGTGATCGATCCACGCTTGTTGCACCGCATGCAGTCGGTCTTTGTCAGCAAGGCCTTCGATGGTGATGACTTTTTGGCCAACTGCGGCAGACACAGGATAAGAGCAAGAGCGCACAGGCTCGCCGTTGAGCAATACCGTGCAAGCGCCACATTGGGCCACGCCACAACCAAACTTGGGGCCTTTGATGTCGAGCTCGTCACGCAAGGCCCACAGCAAAGGCATTTCGGGTTCGGTGTCGAGGGTGTGATTTTTTCCGTTGACGGTCAGTTTCATGGGCCAAGCTTTCAAGTGTTTAAACCAAGCCCGAACTATCGTGGCAATGCGCAGCTTGCGCAATCAGGAAACAAGCGATTCGTCGCAGAACTACGACTGAATTAGTCTCGTACGTGACTGGTCGCTTGAAGCGCTTCCCAAACTCGAAACGCTGCATAGGCATCGTTGGCCGCGTAAATCAGCTGCGATTCACTCAAATGCAGATTGGCCCAGTTGCTGGTGGCTGCTTTTTTCGATTTTTGAAACCGCTGTTGGAACAGCACAGCCACCGCCCCTTTGACCCCCATGTCTTTGCGGTAACCCTGTGCATGAAAGACCGCATTGAGCTCCAAGATGCCTTTGGGCTCGATGCCTAATTTTTCGCGGATGCGTTTGCGGTCATCGCCTAAACCAAAGCCGGCCTTCTCAATCCCGTCCCGCATCAGCAAGTCAGCGGCCACCGCGCGACATTCGGGCTCGTGCAATTGAAACACCCAAGCACGCTCGGCGGTGGACAGCTGCAGCACATGTGGGCCATCGGATGCTTCGCCCACGCGGAAGGTGGGCTTGGATTCGGTGTCAAAGCCCCATGCGCGTGCGCTGACCAGTGCGTCATGTGCGAGTTGGGCTTGTTTGCCCGTGTTGACCTGTGTGATGCGATCTAAGCCCAATCGCTCAAACAGCGGGAGCAGGGCGATGGCTTCTTTGTCGGGGGTGTCACGGCGCTGTGGCGGGTGTGCGGGATGGTTCACTTGCGCGGTTTTTTCTTAGGCTTGTTTTTTTCAATCGCTTCTTTGCGGACGGCGCGTTCGGCATCAGCAATCTTGCCTTCGGCCAACCAAGCTGCAAATTCATCTGGCGTTTCTAGCGTGACGCGCCCCAGTGCCGCCGTGCGGAAATCGTGGATGACGATGTGCGCCGCTTTGGTCAGGTTGATGCGCCCACCGCTTTGCACCGCACCGCGTTGGCGGCCAATGGCTTCGAGCATGGCTTCATCGGTGTGGCTGGCCACGTCGTCGATGTTGTAGCGCTGGTGCAGCACCTCAGGGTAATGCGGGATGAGGTAGTTGAGCAGTTCCAGCGCCACGGTTTCTTCGTCAAAGGCGTTCACGCCAATCGCACCACTGGCGGCGAGGTTGAAGCCGCTTTGCTCGACGATGATGCGCGGCCACAGCACGCCGGGGGTGTCGTACAAATAAAAGTCATCGGCCAGCGCAATGCGTTGCTCGGTTTTGGTGATGCCGGCCTCGTCACCCGTCTTGGTTGCGCGCTTGCCCTTGAGGGTGTTGATGAGGGTGGACTTGCCGACGTTGGGGATGCCGCAGATCAGCACACGCATGGGCTTGGCCATGCCGCCGCGGTTGGGCGCGAGTTGTTGGCAGTTGTCAATCAAGGCTTTGGCAGGCGACGACATGCTGGTGTCTAAGCCAATTGCGCGCACGCCGGGCAGGGCGTTGTAATGGGCCAGCCACAAGGCGGTGCGTTCAGGGTCGGCCAAGTCTTGTTTGCTCAACACCTTGAGTGCGGGCTTGCCTTGAATGAGGTCGGCCAACATCGGGTTGGCGCTCGAGCCGGGCAAGCGGGCGTCGAGCATTTCGATGACCACGTCAATCTCTTTGATGCGCTCCCCAATCGCCTTGCGCGTGAGGTGCATGTGTCCGGGGAACCATTGAATAGCCATAGCTTGAATTGTCGTTCACGCGGCGTGGGTGGCCGCAAGCAATTGCAGATGCACTTCGTCATTCAAATCAACGGGCAATTGTTGTTTGGCTTTGAGGTAGTGGTCGGTGAAGACGTCCAAGTAGGCATTGAGCACCTGTGCCGCTTGCGTGTCATTCGCCAAGGCAAGGCACATGGCGCCGACTTCGGCGGTGCACAGGTGGTTTTCGCTTTGGGCGCGGCGCAGGGTGTAGCGCGAGCGTTGTTCAGGGTTCAGGCTGAGTACGGGCAGGGTTTGAAGATAGGGGCTTTTGCGAAACATCTTGCGCGCTTCGTCCCATGTGCCGTCCAGCAAGATAAACAGCGGGCGTTTGTGGGCCACGGGCGTCACCTCATGCACCACGCGCGCATCATCGGCAAACGCCGCAGGAAAAACCACATAGGCTTGCCATTGCGGGTCGTTCAAGAGCGCCACCAAAGCGGGGTCTACCTCGGTGCGCGTCCAGCCAAAGGCGAAGGTGTCGGCCACCACGTCTGCAATCAACCAGCCGGTGTTGCTGGGTTTGAGGGGTTCGATGTTGGCCATGAGCAAACACATGCCTGCGCCTGTGGATACGTTGGGGCGCAGCGGACAGATGCAGTGCGTGGGGACCAAACGGCAGCCTGTGCAGCGCTCGCCTTTGGGTCCACCACGGGCTAGAAAAGGTTTGACGCTGCGGGCGAGGCGGGCTGCGCGTAGGCGCGAAACAGCGTGAGGTAAGTCAACAGACACGATGAGGCGAAGTGAGAGGCTAGCGGCGCGAAAGCTTAGTCCGCCACATTGCACTCGCGGCGCAACAGCGAGAGCGCGTCGTGCAGTTTGTGGTCGTGGTCGCTCTCTAGCGTGGTGCGCGATTCGTCCATGAAGGCCTCCCACATCTCGAGGTAGTCGTCTCGGTGCTCGGCCGGTGCATGGGTTTGTATGAACGCAGTGGTCAGTTCGGGTTTCAAGCCGGATTTGCGGATTTTTCGAATCAAGGTGGCGGCGGTTTTTTCACTCAACAGGGTTTTGCCCGTGCTGCCTGCAGCGATGCACACAAACAGCGTGAGCAAGGCACTGTCGTCGCTGTGACCTCCTGTGGCTTTGGCCCATGCCACAGAGGTTTGGCGGTCAAAGTGGTCCACCTCTGACAAACCGTCTTCCACCCAAAAGTAGCGGCCGACAAAGGCGGGGGTTTGGTTGAACAGTTTTTGCGGTGTCAGCTTGGTATCCAAGATTTTGGGCAGGTCAGCTTCCACGCTTTGTCGCACGTGTTCGACCGCAGCCTTGAATTCGGTGGGTAAGTTTTTAGGCGCAGCCAAGTTGATGGTTTTGGCAGCGCTGGGTTTGCGCAGTGTGGCGATGATTTTTTGAAACGCGACCCAGTCCGGCATGTCTTTGTGTCGGGTGGCTGCGGCTAACAGTGCCGTGCGAATGACGGCCTCGGCATCACAACCGGCTTCTTCCAAATCGTCGGCATGCAGACCCAGTTGATCGGCCATCCAAATGGCAGCGTCAATCACATGGGCCACTTGTTGACGTTTGGCCAGCTCGGCTTGGTACTCGGCCAAACTGCACAGCGACCACTTGGCCAGTTGTGGGATGTGCTTGTCGCTGAAACCGCCATGCTCGTTCATGCCAAAGTGCGTGTTTTGCGGCATGACGATGAGGGCTTTGAGCATGTCTGATGCTGCTTTGGAGCGCGACATGAAGGAGTGCTCGCGCAGTTGCTCGGCCGCTTTGCGCAAGTCGCCGCCGCTGTGAATTTCAAGCGTGAGGCTGACCAGGTTGACGATGCGGTCCTTGGCTTTTTCCAGCTCGGGGCGCAAAAATTCGCTGCCAAAGTAACGCGCAATTTGCACCATGCCTTTGGGCGCGTCGGTTTGGATGGCGTCTAGCTTAGCTGGGTCCAGCACGCCGTGTTGCACGCCGAAGGCCAAGGCCTTTTCGAAGAAAGGGCGGTCGTCAAACAGGGCAACAACAGATTGCGTCATGGTCAAAGCTTAGATGGCAGACTCTTCGTCCGAATCACGTGCAGCAGGTGTGGCTTGGCCGCGGTCGGTGGCGCTGGTTTCGACCTTGCCGTCGTCTTCTTCGCTTTCTTCTTCCGACAAGCCCGCATCATGGGCGCGTGCTTTGGCGCGCAGCACCAGCAGGGTTTCGATGAAGAGGTCTGGAATTTTGTGGCGCAAGATCCAAGCGAGTTGCATCCAGTCTTGGTCAGCCACTTCGTCTTCTTCCACGCGGGGCTTCACATAGGCCGAGCCGAGCAGGGCGCTTTCAGTGAGCATGTCGCCGTCGTCTTCCATGGTGTCAAAGGTGCCCGTGCGGGCAAAGGCTTCGACGCGGCTCCACTTTTCGCTGAAGTAGTCGCCCAGTGCTTCGGCCCCGCCTTCTAAGTCGCCAATGGCGGTGAGGAACTCAACGGGGTCCGCATCGTCACGAAAGATGATGGAATTCATCATGCCGCGCAGGTGGGTGCGGGTGAGGTCTTTGTATTGTTTTTCAATCACCACGGCGCGAGCAAATTGCTCGGGCGTGACCAAGAGGTTGATGACGGATTCTTTGGAGGTGTCGTACTCGCGAATGACGGCCAAGATGTCTTTGGGCGGCAACTGCTGCAGCACCACCATCAGGGCTTGATCGCCTTCGGCATCGGCCAGTTCCACCAACGCAGCTTCTGCGCCGGTGATGTCGCCTGCGGCAATGAGGCTTTGCGTTTTGGCAATCAGGGCAATGGCATTGGTTTTGTCGGTCATGACGGTTCCTTATTCTTTGCTGTCGAAGCCTTGTTCGACCATCCACGCGTTGCCAGCTTCTTCGCGCTCACGTGCTTCGCGTTCTTCGTCTTGCTCGCTGTGGTCACCGCGCTCGACGTTTTCTAAATCTTCATCCGCATCGGCGTCGTTTGACTGTGCATCTGCGGACCATCCAGCACGCATGGGTGTGCCGTGCATGTATTCGAGGGCCGCCGCCACCGTCATGAACCAAGCGCCCACCGGCTCGGCCAAGATTTGGTTCACCATGGCTTGCGCCCAAGGTGCAATGCGTACGCCTTGCGACAAGGCCTCCCAGCTCAGCAAGTCATCGGCATCGCGCGTGATGAAGTGGGCCATCAACTCGGGCTCATGGAACTCAAAGGCTTGGTGCAGCACCACGGCCACCATCTCTGGGTTGAGGTCCATCATTTGCAGAAGAAAGTCCAGCTGTTGACGTTTTTCGGCCAAACGTTTGTCGAGGATGTCGTGGCCTTCGGAGTCCGAGTTGAGGTCATCTAACTCGGCTTGGTAGGCCGAACGCAGCTCTTGGAAAAATGGAGAAATACTCATGGTGGTCTGCGTGTTGACGCATTAAGTCCGGTTCAGCACTTGTTGAAAGTAGGCTTGCCAAATGTCGCGTGCCGTTTGTGCGGGTTCATCCAGCAAGCTGCGGCGACGGTTGTCGTCATAGGCTTTGCGTTTGTCGCCGTCGGACAGCACGTCATAGGCCTCTTGCACTTCGCGAAAACGCGCAGGCGCATCGGGGTCGCTGTTGCGGTCGGGGTGGAACTGCGAGGCTTTTTGACGGAACGCGCGTTTGATGTCCGCCAGCGTGGCATCGCTTTTGAGCCCAAGCGCAGCGTAGTGTTCAGACACGGTCAACTCGTAGACGATGGGTTGTTGGGCGCGTCACAGCGCTTGCTTGAGGCGAATTTCTTCCACCTTGACGGGGCCCATCGGCACGGTTTTAGCGCTGGACATTTCACGCTTGAACCCAGCGAGTTCGTAAAAGCGCATGGCGCGGTCGTTGGCAATCGGCACCCAGATCGAGACATGGGTGCAGCCCTCTTCTTGCAAACCTTCGCGCGCTGCATCCCACAAGGCCAGACCCACGCCTTGGCCCCAGTAGGCCGCGTCGACATACATGTCCCAAATTTCGCCCATGGTGTTGGGTGTGCCTTTGTCGCGTGAACGGTCGTAGCCCACAAAGCCCACGATCTTGCCGCCATCGACGGCCACTTGCACTTGGGGCTCGGCAAACTCAATGGCTTCGCGCCAGTAAGTGGTGTTTTTTTCTTCAGGAACAGGCAGCACTTTGCTACCGGTTTGCATGGTTTTGAACGCTTCTTTGGCGGTGGCTGCGTACAGCTCGGCGATTTTGGCGGCGTCGCGCATGGAGGCAGCGCGGACTTCAACAGTTGTCAGATCGGACATGGAAAAGAATTCAAGAATCAGGAAAGACGGCTATTGTCCCAGCAAAACCAACAGCCCCTTTGTGACTTAGGTAGAGTAGTGCCTTCGCTGCATGCAGCTTCTTGTGTTCATCCCCCAAACCCCATGCTCATTCTTGCCCCGATGGAGGGCTTGCTCGACTTTGTGCTGCGCGACGTGCTGACCCGCATCGGCGGGGTGGACCGCTGCGTGTCCGAGTTCATCCGCGTCACCAACACCCTATTGCCAGAGCGCACGTTTTTGCGCATCGTGCCTGAGTTGGCCAACGGAGGGCGCACCTTTGCGGGTGTGCCTGTGCGACCTCAGTTATTGGGTTCTGACCCCCATTGTTTGGCCGAGAATGCGGCCCGTGTGGCGGGCATGGGCTGCGATGGGGTGGATCTGAACTTTGGCTGTCCCGCCAAACAAGTCAACCGTCACGGCGGGGGCTCGGTGCTGCTGCAAGACCCTGAGGTGCTCTACCAAATCGTGCGCGCCGTGCGTGCTGCTGTGCCTGCGCATCAAGTGGTGTCGGCCAAGATGCGTCTAGGGTTCAACGATGACAGCACCGCAGAAGCATGCGCCTTGGCGCTCGAGGCCGGTGGTGCGAGTGAGATCGTGGTGCACGCCCGCACCAAGGCCGATGCCTACCGCCCACCCGCGTACTGGCATCGCATTGCCGACATCAAAGCCAAGGTGAAAACGCCTTTGGTGGCCAATGGCGAAATTTGGAATGTGCAAGACGCCCTCAACGCCCGCGCCGAGTCGGGATGCTTTGACTTGATGTTGGGGCGAGGCATTGTGGCGTATCCCGGTTTGGGCCATGCGATTCAAGCTCACGATGCGGGTTTACATGCACCCACTACCCACATGGCTTGGGGCGCAGTGGCCCAGCAAATTCCCGTTTTTTGGCAGTTGGTGGCAAGCCGTGTCAGTCCTCGACACCAAGCTGGGCGACTCAAGCAATGGTTGAATTTTTTGCGCCGTCATTACCCAGAGGCAGAAGTCTCGTACACCCAAGTGCGTCTGCTTTCGGATCCGGCCGATGTGGCCCATTGGCTTTTAAGATTGTAGTAAATAGGTAGTAATATTGATGCGCAATTTTGCATGTCGAGTGGCATGCGCCGCGTGCGTTTGCTACCTTTATTACAGGAACTTGAAGATGAAAAAACTCAATGCAATGGCGCTTGTCGGGCTTTTGGCTGTTGCTGTCCCGGTATTGGCGAGTCCGGTCACCACCACTGTGGCCGTGGCGGGCGAAGGGGGGCGTGCGGTGGGCAGAGAGGTGGGCAGAGAGGTGGAGTTTCGCGCCAAGGTGGTGTCGCTAGATATGACGCATCGACTCGTGACCTTGCAAGGCCCCAAAGGCGAGGTCGTGGTGTTGAATGTGCCGCCGCAGGTGCGCAATTTTGACCAAGTGCATGTGGGCGATAAGTTGTCTGTGCGCTACAGCACCGCGGTTGCCGCCAAGCTCGAGCGTGTGGCTGCAACAGGGATTCGCGAGAGGGTTGAAACCACGCAAGCCCAACGCGCCCCACTGGGTGACAAGCCGGGGGTGAAGTTAAGCCGTACGGTTGAAATCTTGGCGGAAATCCAAAACATTGATCTTGCCCAGCACCAAGTCACCCTGCGCGGCGCCTCGCGCACCTTGGTGGTGGCTGTGCCGCCACGGGTGGACATCCAAGCCCTCAAAGTCGGGGACGAAGTACGCGTGTGGTTGGTGGAGGCGGCGGTCATTCACGTCGAAAAAATCGCCGACTAAACCTTGGTGACTGCGTGTCCCTGTCATCAGCGGCATACTTCGCCGCTGATGTCTAACCACCCCCCTCTTCATCCTTGGCAAGTCATCACCGGCGGCATTTGCGGTTTGGTGTTGACGATTGGTTTGGCACGTTTTGCCTACACGCCTTTGTTGCCGAGCCTGCAAACCCAAACTGGATTGACGGATGCGGCAGCGGGCGGCTTGGCCGCCGTCAACTACGCGGGCTACATGAGTGGTGCCTTGGCGGCCACATGGATTGACGATGTGCGTTGGCGTCATTGGCTGTATAGCGCGGGCTTGTGGATGGCCTTGGTCACGGTGGCGGCGATGGCCCTCACCACGTGGATGCCAGCTTGGGCTTTGATTCGCTACATCGGCGGTTTGTGTGGTGCCACGGGCATGTTGTTGGGCTCTGGTTTGGTGTTGGGTTGGTTGATGCGCCAAGGTCGGCGGCCTGAGCTGGGTTTGTATTTCATTGGTTTGGGGCTGGGCATTGTGGTGTCCGCCGTGGGCGCATGGGTTTTGTCGCAGGGGTGGCCCACTTGGTCTGACCAGTGGTTGGCGTTTGCCGCCTTGGGCTTGGTGTTTTTTGTGCCCGCTTGGAAGTGGCGTCCGCCCGTGCCCCCGCAAGTGGTGGCGGCGCACGACGCCACGACCAGTGGTTTGGGCTCACGCCGCTGGACGTGGACTCTGTTGAGCAGTTACTTTGCCGCAGGCTGGGGCTTTGTCATCAGCGCCACCTTCACCGTGGCGATTGTGGAGCGCGAGCCTGCGCTGGCGGGGCTTGGTCCGCTGGCTTGGGCGATGGTGGGACTGGCGGCCATGCCTGCGGTGTTCATTTGGGATTTGGTGGCACGCCGCTTCGGCGACAAACAAGCTTTGCTGATGGCGTTTGGCTTGCAAACGCTGTCGGTGATGTTGCCTGCCATCTCGGGCGAGCTGTGGGCTGCACTGGCGGGTGCGGTGGGCTATGGCGCGACGTTCATTGGCATCGTGAGCATGACGTTGGCTTTGGTCGGGCGTCGCTCGCCCCACAACCCCGGCAAGGCCATGGCCAAACTCACCCTCAGCTATGGCTCGGCGCAAATGTTGGCGCCAGTGGTTGCCGGCTATATGGCGCAAAGCACGGGAACTTTCAAAGGCGCTTTGTGGCTGACGGCTGGCGTGATGGCCGCAGGCATGGCCTTGCTGGCGACCTTGCCCAAAGACGACTGAGCGCAAAACATTTCAGCGAAAACCCCAAGCGCTGGCCAAATCGCGCAGGCCTCACAATCAGTGCTTGCTCTAGGGCGCCCCTGCTATTTTTAAAAGCGATTGACCGTGCCCACTCAAAGTTTCATTCTCGGCAAAGACGCGCCGTTGGAATCCACCATCAACACCATGCAAGCCAAGCTGCAAGCGCTGGGCTTTCACATCGAGGAGAGGAGTTGGCTCAACCCTGTGGACGGCGTTTGGTCGGTCCACATCCGTGACCGCGATTGCCCCGTGTTGTTCGCCAACGGCAAAGGCGCTTCTCGCATGGCTTGTTTGGCCAGTGCCTTGGGTGAGTTCTTTGAGCGTTTGGCCACCAACTATTTTTGGACGCATTTCTACCTTGGCCCCGACACGGCGGAGGCACCTTTTGTGCATGACCCACACGAGCGCTGGTTTGATTTGACGGACGACGGTGCATGGCCCGAGGGTTTGTTGAATGCCGAGTTGCACAAGTTTTACAACCCTGAGGGCCACATCGATTGCGCCAACTTGGTGGACTTCAACTCAGGCAACCTTGAGCGCGGTATTTGCGCCATTCCCTATGTGCGTCAACGTGACGGCGCGACGGCCTACATCCCCGTCAACATCATTGGCAATTTGTATGTGAGCAACGGCATGTCAGCCGGTAACACCGCGCTTGAGGCACGCACGCAAGCGCTGTCAGAGATTTTTGAGCGTCATGTGAAGGCCAAGATCATCAGCCAAGGCCTTTGCTTGCCCGACGTGCCAGAGGCTGTGATCCACCGCTACCCACGGATTGCCGCAGGCATTGCCGCCTTGCGCGCGGCAGGGTTTGGCATCTTGGTCAAGGATGCTTCGCTGGGCGGCAAGTACCCCGTGATGAATGTCACGCTGTTGCACCCGCAAGACCAAGGTTGTTTTGCCAGCTTTGGGGCACACCCGCGCTTTGAGGTGGCCCTTGAACGGGCTTTGACCGAGCTGCTGCAAGGCCGCGCTTTGGACACCTTGGGCGGGTTCCCGTCACCCACCTTCGATTTAGACGAAGCGGCCAGCGCACCCAACATCGAAATTCATTTTGTGGATTCCAGTGGCGTGATCCATTGGGAGTTCTTGGGTGAAATTCCAGACTACGTGTTTGTGGACTGGAACTTTGCCAACACCACAGCCGAGGACTATGCGTATTGCGTCAAGCGCATCCACGACGATGGCTTTGACATCTACATGGCCGACTTCGACCACTTGGGCGTGTACGCCTGCCGCGTGTTGGTGCCAGGCATGTCTGAGATTTACCCCGTGGATGACCTCGATTTTGAGAACAACAGCATTGCCAATGAGATGCGCGAAGCCATTCTCAATTTGACCGATCTGGACAACGAAGAGTGCGCCGACTTGTTGGCCAGTCTGAACGAGTCCAGCTTGGCCGACCAACGACCTGTGGCAGGCTTGATTGGTATGGCGCCCGATGCCGGCAGCTTCTGGGCAGACCTGCGCGTGGGCGAACTCAAAACCCTTTTGGCCTTGGCCTGTGGGGATGAAGCTGCGACGGTGGAGGGCTGCGAATGGATTCGCCACTTTGACCAAATTCCGCCACAACGACGTTCGGTCTATGCCTGTATCGAGACTTTGGTGCTGCTCACCGACCGTGGCGACACCGCGCCTTATGTGGGTGCGATACGCCAGCTCTTTGGCTCG
Source organism: uncultured Burkholderiales bacterium (assembly GCA_903886485.1). Taxonomy (GTDB): domain Bacteria; phylum Pseudomonadota; class Gammaproteobacteria; order Burkholderiales; family Burkholderiaceae_C; genus Limnohabitans. The sequence goes on along the minus strand of CAISMH010000012.1, from coordinate 131,098 downwards.
GGGGTGTTTGAACAAGCCCATGCGCTGATCATGCAGACCGACCGCTTCATGGGCATCTCAGCACCCGGCCTGAGGATGGACGGCTGCGAAATGCAGCACAAGCTCTGGGCGGCCTACGCCAAGGTGCAGGCCCACAAGCAAATTTAGAGTCCGAGGCTTTCGAGCACCACCACACCCTTGGGTGTTTGTAAGGTGGCTTTGAGGTTGGCTGTGCCTTCGGTCACCGTGACACGCGTGAGTTCGATGGCGTCATAAGCCGCTTGCAGTTTGGCTGCGCTGGGGTGAATGACTTCGAGACTTTGCAAGGTCACGCCAGAGCGGGTGAGGGTGTTGCGTGGGTGCAGCTTGAGTGGCTCGGTAGCCTCCGGTTTGCCCCACTGGATGAGCGAAGGCATGCAGCCATCAAACAAGCGTTGGCCATCGGCGCGAACCGAGATTTGCCAGTTGAGCGTGCCTTTGTTGGTGCGACGGCTGGCATGGATGGCGGGGCCGCGGTCAATGCCTTGCATGCGAATGGCCATGCGCGCGGCTTTGATGTCGGGGGTGTTCACGACAAAGTGCACCAAGCGCGGTGCTTTGGCCACGGCTTTTTGCAAGACGGGGTTGTCCATGTCGTACCAACGTGTGGGGCAGGCGCGTTTGGGGCGAACAGCGCTGGGGTTGATGGCGATGATTTCGCAATAAGCCATGGGGTTGGCAGGCGAGGCAATTTTGAAGAGACGGTTGTGGGTGCCGTAGAGCGCGTGTTCACCGCCGGGGCCGGGCGTGATGCCGAGTGTGTCTTCGCACCATTGCACACCTTGCTCTAAGGTGTTGGCAACGATGACGAGATGATCTATTTGTGTGTGCATGGGGCAGCACGATACCACTCGGGTTGGCTGAGTTGTTGTCGCAGTTCGGTTTTCAGCACTTTGCCGTAATTGTTTTTTGGGAGGTGGCCGACCAGTTCGTAGCGTTTGGGGCGTTTGAAGCGGGCAATTTTTTGCAAGCAAAACGCATCGAGGTCTTGCGCGCTCAGTGATACACCAGCTTGTGCCACCACAAACGCGACAATCATTTCGCCCCACTCGGGGTCAGGGGCGCCGACCACGGCGACTTCGCTCACGCCGGGTGCTTGCAACAACACTTCTTCCACCTCACGCGGGTAGACGTTGGAGCCGCCACTGATGATGAGGTCTTTGCTGCGGTCTTTGAGCGTGAGAAATCCATGCGCATCCAAGCTCCCCATGTCGCCTGTGAACAACCAGCCATCGCGAATGGCCGCTTGTGTCGCTTCGGGGTTGCGCCAGTAGCCAGCCATCACGCTGTCACCTTGGATGAGTACTTCGCCGACATCGCCGAGCGGCAAGTCGTGGCCCTGTTCGTCTGTGATGCGAATTTGCACCGGTGTTTGTGCCACCCCAATGGATGCCAAGCGCTGGGCATGCGCTGGGTGATAGGTATCACTCAAATGAAAACGCGACAAGGCGGTGCCCACCATCGGGCTCTCGCCTTGGCCGTAGATCTGCACAAAGCGCGGCCCCATGATGCGCAACGCGCGCTGGATGTCCGCCACATACATGGGGGCACCGCCGTAGACGATGGTTTTGAATGCCTGTGCGCATTGCTCCACTGACACTGCGGATAGTTCGGCGTGATCGACCAGTCGCTTCACGATGGTGGGGGCGGCAAAGAGCGAGAGAGGGCCTAGCGCTTGCCCAAGCTCAAACAACTCGGCCGCATCAAAACTGCCCGAAGCCGGCACCACATGACGAGCCCCGGCCATGAGGTGTGGAATGGCATACAAGCCTGCGCCGTGTGACATGGGGGCGGCATAGACGATGGCATCTTGCGCAGCAATGGCATCGACGTCGCAGAAGTAGGCCAGACCCATCGTCATCAAGTTGCGGTGGGTGAGCATCACGCCTTTGGGCCTGCCGGTGGTCCCGCTGGTGTAGAACAGCCATGCGAGGTCGTCCGACTGTCGCGCCACGATGGGATTTTGCGGCGCTTCGTCGCTGGCATGTGGCCAGGCCCACAGCGCATCAGCCTGCGCACTGTCCACGTCGATGACGCGCTGCAAACCCTTAAGTTGCGCCCCTGTGTCGGTGGTGACATCGGCGGTCACAAAAGCCCAACGGGCTTGTGCGTTGTCCACAATCCATTGCGCCTCTTGCACATGCAGCTTGGCGTTGATGGGAACCACCACCAAGCCAGCCCACCATGCGCCAAACATCACTTCTAAGTAACGCGGGTGGTTGCGCATGAACAGCACCACACGGTCGCCGGTCTTGAGTCCTGCGGCTTCAAACTGGTGTGCGAGGTGGGCGCAGCGTTGTGCCCACTGGGCATAGCTGGCCACACCAGACAGGCCATGAAAAATTGCAGTGCGCGCTGGGAACTGACGCGCCATGCGCTCGAGTAAATGGGCAAGATTCAACGAAATCTCTCCAGAAAGAAGCGAGGCTTCGAACGATACAACGATTAACTGTGGGAGGATTCAGCCCTTATGAATTTCAGTCAATCTAGGGATCAAGGCCCGTCAGCAGGCGAGCGCCTTTCCAAACGCGTCATGCAGTTGCGCGATTGTTCGCGCCGTGAAGCAGAGCAATACATCGAAGCAGGCTTTGTGCGAGTCGATGGCGTGGTGGTGCAAGAGCCCCAGTTTCGTGTGAGCCAGCAAAACGTGGCAATCGACGCGCACGCCAGCTTGCTCAACCTCATGTCTGTGACCCTCATCATGAACAAGCCCGCAGGCTGGACCGATGGCTTGACGCCCTTGCCGGTTGCCAAACCTGCGCCGCCGGGCCGCAAGCCAGAGCCCGCCCGTCCAGCCAAAGGCCCACAGAACCTGCGTCTGCTGCTCACGCCAGAGCACCGCAGCCAGCATGACCACAGTGGCGTTCGCTTCTTGAAGAGCCACTTGGCCAAGCTCGACGCCAGCGTGCCGTTGGAATACGAGGCCAGTGGCTTGGTGGCCTTCACGCAAGACTTTCGCACCCAACGTAAGTTGGTGGAGGACATGCCCTTCATGGAGCATGAGCTCATCATTGATGTGCGTGGTGAGGTGCATCCAGATGCCCTGAGGCCGATAGAGCGGGCGATGCGCGATGAGCGTTTGCGCTTGCCAGATTTCAAAATCAGCGTGGGCAGTGCCAACCCAGAGCGCAGCAAGCTGCGTTTGGCCGTGAAGGGTTCTCACCTCGGATTGGCCGTTTACCTTTGCGAGTTGTCGGGCTTGGATATCTTGGCTTTGCGCCGTATTCGTCTAGGACGCGTGAGCTTAGGCGACTTGGAGGAGGGGGCTTGGCGCTACCTGGCCGAAGGCGAGCGTTTCTAGCTTGAACAGCTTATGGTTCAGTTGTTGCCGTTGTCGCCGAGAGTGGGGGGTGCGACGCGGCGTGCACCTGAGAAACGTCGATCCCAGTAGGCTTGGCGCATGTCGTCCACGCGCACTTGTTGGCCGGGCTTGGGTGAGTGGATGAATTTGTTGTCGCCCACGTAGATGCCCACATGGCTGAAGGTTTGGCGCATTGTGTTGAAGAACACCAAGTCGCCGGGCTTCAAATCTTTCTTGTCGATTTTTTCAGTCGCGGCAGCTTGTTCACTCGCACGTCGGGGCAAGACTTTACCCACGGTTTGCTCGAACATGCTGCGCACGAAGCCGCTGCAATCAAAGCCTGTGTCGGCACTGGTGCCACCTCGACGATAGGGCACGCCTAAGAAAGTCATGGCGTTGAGTACCAACTCTGAAGCGCCGTTACCCATGGTCTGACGCATTTGATCCATTTGCGCGACGATGCCTCGGTCGGCCAGATATCGCTCAATGTCATCGGCCGCATTGTTCGACGGCGCAGCATGTGCACTGGCGACGCAGCAGAGGATGACAAGGGTACGTTTCAACATAGACCGGCATTCTAGCTGTTTTTGATGCTGGAAATCATCAAGAAAAGAACGTAAGTCGTTGATTTAATGGGGGTAGTCCTAGGTTTTCCCTGTTCAGATCGCTCCAAGTTGCACATCGTCGATACTTGCCAGCCTATTCAACTCATCACGTATCACGCATGTTGCTCGACGACCAAGAATCCCAACTCGTGCTGGTGGATTACCAAGCGCGCCTGATGCCCGCTATTTTTGAAGCTGATGGGGTGCTGGCCAATGCCATGCGCTTGGCACAAGCGGCGCATTGGATGGAGGTGCCGACCTATGGCACGGAGCAAAACCCAGACAAGCTGGGGCAAAACCCAGTGGAGTTGCGCGCCCTGTGTCGCCGCACCATCCCCAAGATGAGCTTCAGTGCTTGCCCTGATGGCTTGAGTGAACTGTTGCGCCCCGCAGCTCGCGCGCCCGCAGGCAATGCACGCAGCTTGCCCAAGCATTTGCAAAAAGCCGTGCCGCAAGAGCCGACCCGCCAAAGCATCGTCATTGCGGGTTGTGAGGCGCACATCTGTTTGCTGCAAACCGCTTTGGACTTGCTGGAGGAAGAGTATTCGGTTTGGGTGGTCACCGATGCTTGCGGCTCACGCACCGAGCGCAACCGTGATGCGGCCTTCGACCGTTTGGCGGGCGCAGGGGCAGAGCTGGTGACGACCGAAATGGTGTTGTTCGAATGGTTGCGCACGGCGGAGGCCGACCCATTCAAAGAAATTCAGGCCTTGGTCAAATAAAGGGTATTCACCCACTCAAAAAGTCAGCTTGTTGCAAGTCCGTTCTTCTCATAATTATGAATTCAGTACTGATTCGTTTTGAGGAGAGATAGATGGTTGCGTACGCAGATTTTCACCGCCGTTCCATTGAGGACCGTGATGCTTTTTGGTCTGAGCAGGCCAAATTGGTGGATTGGGAAACACCGCCCCAGCAAATCTGCGATTACAGCAACCCGCCATTTGCCAAGTGGTTCGTCGGCGGTAAAACCAATCTTTGCCACAACGCTGTAGACCGCCACCTCAAAGACCGCGCTGACCAGGCGGCGTTGATCTTTGTCTCGACCGAAACCAACCAAGAACACACCTACACCTTCCGCGACTTGCACGCCGAAGTGCAGCGCATGGCCGCCATTTTGAAAGACTTGGGCGTGGTCAAAGGCGACCGCGTCTTGATTTACATGCCCATGATTGCTGAGGCTGCATTTGCCATGTTGGCTTGTGCGCGTTTGGGGGCGATTCACTCGGTGGTGTTTGGTGGTTTTGCCTCTCATTCCTTGGCCACACGCATTGAAGATGCCTCGCCCAAAGTCATCATCAGTGCGGATGCAGGTTCTCGTGGCGGCAAAGGCGTGCCTTACAAACCGTTGTTGGACGAAGCCATCAAGCTGTCCGCACACAAGCCCCACAACGTCATCATGGTGGACCGCAAATTGGCGGCGTTTGCCCCCGTGGCAGGCCGCGATGTGGATTACGCCACCGAGCGCGCCAAGCACATGGACACGGTGGTGCCTTGCGAGTGGGTCGAGTCCACCCACCCCAGCTACACGCTCTACACCTCGGGCACCACAGGCAAGCCCAAAGGCGTGCAACGCGACACCGGTGGCTATACCGTGGCGTTGGCTTCTAGCATTCCTCATATTTACCAAGGCAAGCCTGGCGAGACTTTCTTCTGTACCAGCGACATTGGTTGGGTGGTGGGCCACAGCTACATCATTTATGGCCCACTGATTGGCGGCATGGCCACCATCATGTACGAAGGCTTGCCCATCCGTCCCGACGGCGGTGTTTGGTGGAGCTTGGTTGAGAAGTACAAGGTCTCGGTCATGTTCAGCGCACCCACCGCGATTCGTGTGCTCAAAAAACAAGACCCTGCCTTGCTCACCAAGTACGACTTGTCCACTCTCAAAGCCTTGTTCTTAGCAGGCGAACCGCTGGACGAGCCAACTGCCAAGTGGATTTCTGAAGGGCTCAACGGCAAAGCCATCATCGACAACTATTGGCAAACCGAAACGGGCTGGCCTATTTTGACGATTTGCAACGGCGTGGAAAAAGCGCCGAGCAAGTTTGGCTCACCCGGCAAAGCGGTGTATGGCTACAACGTCAAGTTGGTGGACGACCAAACTGGGGAAGAGCTCACCGGCGCCAATCAAAAAGGCGTGTTGACCATCGAAGGCCCACTGCCTCCCGGCAACTTGCAAACCATTTGGGGTGACGACACCCGTTTCGTCAACACCTACTGGATGACCGTGCCGAACAAGCTCGTTTACAGCACTTTTGACTGGGCGGTGCGCGACGAAGACGGCTACTACTTCATCTTGGGCCGTACCGACGACGTGATCAACGTGGCCGGTCACCGCTTAGGCACCCGTGAAATCGAAGAGAGCATCTCTAGCCACCCCAACATTGCCGAAGTAGCGGTGGTGGGTGTGGCTGACCAGCTCAAGGGCCAAGTGGCGATGGCATTTGCCATTGCCAAAGACACCTCAGGCTTGACCAATGATGCCGCGCGCAAAGCCTTGGAAGCCGAAGTCATGAAGGTGGTGGACGGCCAGCTGGGCGCTGTGGCCCGTCCCGCACGTGTGATTTTTGTGACGGCTTTGCCCAAGACACGCAGCGGCAAATTGCTGCGCCGTGCCATCCAAGCCGTTTGCGAGAAGCGCGATCCCGGTGACTTGACCACCATCGACGACCCAACGGCATTGCAACAAATCAAAGACCAAATCGTCTAAACAAGGCGCATACGGCGGGCTTTCGGTGGCACAATCTTGGATGTTACTTAGGTCAATCCTGATCAAAGTCGCATCCGCTAACCGGTCCAGCCGTGTCGCGGAGGTTTTTTTTCCAACCAACTAATGTTTCCTGCAGGGAAACGGAGGTCAGCGCAAATGAGTGAGACAACCGTCTATCAAGCCTATTCAGGCAATACCCATCTCTTCGGGGGCAACACCCCTTACGTCGAAGAGATGTATGAAAACTATCTAGCCAATCCTGGTAGCGTGCCCGATTCGTGGCGCGAGTACTTCGATGCCTTGTCGCATGTACCTGCCGTCGATGGCTCGAACGCCAAAGACGTGCCGCACTTGCCCGTCATCAACGCCTTTGCTGAACGCGCCAAAGCGGGTGGCACCAAGGTCGTGATGGCCAGCGAAAACGTGGAAATGGGTCGCAAGCGCACTGCAGTGCAGCAGCTCATCGCCGCGTACCGCAACGTGGGCCAGCGCTGGGCCGATCTCGATCCCCTCAAGCGCACAGAGCGCCCCAATATTCCTGATCTCGATCCCGCTTTCTACGGCTTCTCAGATGCAGACCAAGAAACCGTGTTCGACACCAGCAACACCTTCTTCGGCAAGAACAACATGTCCTTGCGCGAGTTGCTCAACGCTTTGCGTGAAACCTACTGCGGCACGCTGGGCGCCGAGTTCATGTACACGTCCGAGATGGGCGAAAAGCGTTGGTGGCAAGAGAAGTTGGAAAGCATTCGCAGCAAGCCCAACTTCAACTCTGACCAAAAGAAAACCATCCTTGAAAACCTGACGGCGGCTGAAGGCTTGGAGCGTTACCTCCACACCAAATACGTGGGTCAAAAACGCTTCTCACTCGAAGGCGGCGAAAGTTTTATCGCCGCGATGGACGAGTTGATTCAACAAGCGGGCCTCAAAGGCGTGCAAGAAGTGGTGATTGGCATGGCCCACCGAGGCCGTTTGAACGTGTTGGTCAACACCATGCGCAAGTTGCCAGCCGACTTGTTTGCTGAGTTCGATCACACTGCACCAGAAGAGTTGCCATCGGGTGACGTGAAGTACCACCAAGGCTTTAGCTCGGATGTGTCCACCAAAGGCGGCCCTGTGCACTTGTCTTTGGCGTTCAACCCATCTCACTTGGAAATCGTCAACCCCGTGGTGGAAGGCTCTGTGCGCGCGCGCATGGACCGCCGTGCGGACCCCACCGGCAGCCAAGTGTTGCCCGTGCTGGTCCACGGTGATTCCGCCTTCGGCGGCCAAGGCGTGAACCAAGAAACCTTGGCCTTGGCCCAAACCCGTGGTTACACCACCGGCGGCACAGTCCACATCATCGTGAACAACCAAATTGGCTTCACCACTTCTGACCCACGCGACATGCGCTCGAGCGTGTTCTGCACCGACATCGTGAAGATGGTGGAAGCCCCCGTGTTGCACGTCAACGGGGATGATCCAGAAGCGGTGGTGTTGGCCACCCAGTTGGCCCTCGAGTACCGCATGACGTTCCGCAAGGACGTGGTGCTCGACATCGTGTGTTTCCGCAAACTCGGTCACAACGAGCAAGACACCCCTGCGCTGACCCAGCCGCTGATGTACAAAAAAATCGCCGCGCATCCTGGCACCCGTAAGCTGTTCGCCGACAAGTTGGCCACACAAGGCTTGGGCGAGACCTTGGGCGACGACATGGTCAAAGCCTACCGCGCCGCTTTGGACGCTGGCAAGCACGTGGGCGATGTGGTCCTGACCAACTTCAAGACCAAGTTCACGGTGGACTGGGCTCCTTTCATGGGCAAGAAGTGGACAGACGCGGCAGACACCGCCATCCCCATGGCCGAGTGGAAGCGTCTGGCCGAGAAGATCACCACCATCCCTGAATCTGTCACGCCACACCAATTGGTGAAGAAGGTGTATGACGACCGCGCAGCCATGGGCCGTGGTGAAGTCAACGTCGACTGGGGCATGGGCGAGCACATGGCGTTTGCCTCGTTGGTGGCCAGTGGCTACCCCGTGCGTTTGTCGGGTGAAGATTGCGGCCGTGGCACGTTCACACACCGCCACGCTGTGATTCACGATCAAAAGCGTGAAAAGTGGGACACCGGCACTTACGTTGCACTGCAACACGTGACTGAAAACCAAGCACCTTTCACCGTGATTGACTCGATCCTCTCTGAAGAAGCGGTGCTCGCCTTTGAATACGGCTACGCCTCGAACGATCCCAACACCTTGGTGATCTGGGAAGCTCAGTTCGGCGACTTCGCCAACGGCGCCCAAGTGGTGATCGACCAGTTCATCGCCTCGGGCGAAGTGAAGTGGGGCCGCGTCAACGGTTTGACCGTCATGTTGCCGCACGGCTACGAAGGCCAAGGCCCAGAGCACAGCTCTGCGCGTCTGGAGCGCTTCATGCAATTGGCTGCTGACACCAACATGCAGATCGTGCAGCCCACCACGGCCAGTCAGATCTTCCACGTGTTGCGTCGTCAAATGGTGCGCGACTTGCGCAAGCCCTTGATCATCTTCACACCCAAGTCCTTGTTGCGTAACAAAGATGCGACATCGCCTGTGTCTGAATTCACCAAGGGTTCGTTCCAAACCATCATTCCTGAAAACAAAGCGCTCAAGACCGACAAGGTCAAACGCGTGCTGGTGTGCTCAGGCAAGGTGTATTACGACTTGGTCAAAAAGCGTGAAGAACTGGGCGCTGACGACGTCGCCATTTTGCGCGCCGAGCAGCTCTACCCCTTCCCACACAAAGCCTTCGCTGCGGAACTCAAGAAATACCCCAACGCCACTGAATTGGTATGGACGCAAGACGAGCCACAAAACCAAGGTGCATGGTTCTTTGTTCAGCACTACATCCACGAAAACATGTTGCCAGGCCAAAAGCTTGGCTACTCTGGCCGCGCCGCTTCTGCGTCGCCTGCCGTGGGTTACTCACACTTGCACCAAGAGCAGCAAAAGTCGCTGGTTGAAGGTGCATTCAGCAAGCTCAAAGGCTTCGTGCTGACCAAATAAATCGTTGAATCGAAATACCCAATACAGAAAGAATTGATATGGCAATCGTAGAAGTTAAAGTTCCACAGCTGTCTGAATCCGTGGCCGAAGCCACCATGCTGCAATGGAAGAAGAAGGTCGGTGAGTCGGTGGCGGCTGACGAAATCTTGATCGACATCGAAACTGACAAAGTCGTGCTTGAAGTGCCCGCACCCGCTGCTGGCGTGTTGTGCGAAATCTTGGTCGCCGATGGTGGCACCGTCGCGGCTGAGCAGCTCATTGCTCGCATCGATACCGATGGCAAAGTGGGTGCTGCTGCCCCCGCTGCAGCTGCTGTAGCAGCTCCCGTTGCTGCTGCTCCTGCGGCAACCGCGCCTGTTGCTGCCACATCTAGCAGCAAAGCTGGCGTGGCCATGCCCGCTGCTGGCAAGCTGATGGCCGACAACCACTTGGCCGCAGGCTCTGTGGCTGGTACAGGCAAAGATGGCCGCGTCACCAAAGGTGATGTGCTCGCTGCTGTGGCGGGTGGCGTCCAGTCGACGGCCGCTGTCATTCCCACAGGCGCACCCACCAAGGCATTGCCACAAGTGGCAGCACCTGCTGTGAACTTGGGCGAGCGTCCTGAGCAACGTGTGCCCATGACACGTTTGCGTGCGCGCGTGGCCGAGCGTTTGTTGCAATCGCAATCGACCAACGCGATTTTGACCACCTTCAACGAAATCAACATGGCACCCGTCATGGACATGCGCAAGCGCATGCAAGAGCGTTTCGAGAAAGAGCATGGCGTGAAGCTCGGTTTCATGAGCTTCTTCGTCAAAGCCGCGGTGCACGCCTTGAAGAAATTCCCTGTCTTGAACGCTTCGGTCGACGGCAACGACATCGTCTACCACGGCTACTTTGACATCGGTATCGCGGTGGGTTCACCACGCGGTTTGGTGGTGCCTATCCTGCGCAACGCTGACCAAATGAGCTTTGCCGACATCGAGAAGAAGATTGCTGAATTTGGCACGAAAGCACGTGACGGCAAGCTCGGCCTCGAAGAGATGACAGGCGGTACCTTCTCGATCTCCAACGGCGGCACCTTCGGCTCCATGATGTCGACCCCGATCATCAACCCACCCCAGTCAGCGATTCTTGGCGTGCACGCCACCAAAGACCGCGCCATGGTGGAGAACGGTCAAGTGGTGGTGCGCCCCATGAACTACTTCGCGATGTCGTACGACCACCGCATCATTGACGGCCGCGAAGCTGTCTTGGGTCTGGTGGCGATGAAAGAAGCGCTGGAAGATCCAGCACGTCTGTTGTTTGATATCTGATTAAAGGATTCATATGTCTAAACAATTCGACGTCGTCGTCATTGGTGGTGGCCCCGGTGGCTACATCGCAGCCATTCGTGCTGCACAACTCGGTTTCCAAGTCGCTTGTATCGACGAATGGAAAAACGCAGCCGGTGGCCCAGCCCCCGGCGGCACTTGTACCAACGTGGGTTGCATTCCCTCCAAGGCTTTGCTGCAATCCAGCGAACACTTTGAGCAGGCCAACCACCACTTCGCAGACCACGGCATCACGGCCAAGGATGTGAAGATGGATGTGGCCAAGATGATTGCCCGCAAAGACAACGTTGTGAAGCAAAACAACGACGGCATCTTGTACCTGTTCAAGAAAAACAAGGTCACGTTCTTCCACGGTCGCGGCAGCTTTGCGGGCAAAGCTGAAGGTGGTTACACCATCCACGTGGCCGGCAAAACCGAAGAGGCCATCACAGCCAAGCAAGTCATCATCGCCACAGGCTCGAACGCCCGTGCCTTGCCTGGCACGCCGTTTGACGAAGTCAACGTGTTGTCCAACGATGGCGCTTTGCGCGTGGGCGCGGTGCCTAAGAAGCTGGCCTTGATTGGCTCAGGCGTGATCGGTTTGGAGATGGGCTCTGTCTGGCGTCGCCTCGGCGCTGACGTGACTATCCTCGAAGGTCTGCCCACCTTCCTCGGCGCTGTGGACGAGCAAATCGCCAAAGAAGCCAAGAAGGCTTTTGATAAGCAAGGCTTGAAGATCGAACTCGGTGTGAAAGTCGGCGAGATCGTTAACGGCAAGAAGGGTGTCACTGTCAACTACACCAACGCCAAAGGCGAAGCCATTGTGCTCGACGCTGACAAGCTCATCGTGTCGATTGGCCGCGTGCCCAACACCATCGGTTTGAATGCCGAAGCCATTGGCCTGCAACTCGACGAGCGCGGCGCCATTGTGGTGGACGGTGAATGCAAAACCAACGTCCCCGGTGTGTGGGCGGTGGGCGACGTGGTGCGTGGCCCCATGCTTGCGCACAAAGCCGAAGAAGAAGGCGTTGCTGTGGCGGAGCGTATTGCTGGACAACACGGTCACGTCAACTTCAACACCATCCCTTGGGTCATCTACACAAGCCCTGAAATCGCTTGGGTGGGCCGTACGGAGCAGCAACTCAAGGCCGATGGCGTGGCTTACAAAGCTGGCACTTTCCCGTTCCTCGCGAACGGCCGTGCACGCGCTTTGGGCGACACCACCGGCATGGTGAAGTTCTTGGCCGATGCCACGACCGACGAAATCTTGGGCGTGCACATGGTGGGCCCACAGGTGTCAGAGTTGATCTCTGAAGCTGTGGTGGCGATGGAGTTCAAGGCTTCGGCTGAAGACATCGCGCGCATTTGCCATGCGCACCCCTCGTTGAGCGAAGCCACCAAAGAAGCGGCTTTGGCCGTGGACAAGCGCACTTTGAACTTCTAAAGAATTTCAAATTTTGCTTCGCGAAGCCCGCTGGTGACAGCGGGCTTTTTTCATGGGCAAGGCACAATAGAGGCCTATGTCAGACCATCAGCCCGTTCACCAAAACTACCTCAAAGAACTTCAAGCCCGAGGCTTTCAAAGTGACCCTGCGCAACTGCGTGCGATTGACGCTCTGGAGCGTTGCGCGAGTGAATGGGCCGCTTACAAAGAGAAGCGCTCCAACTCCTTGAAAAAGCTGGTCAATCGCCCAGCCATCCCTCGTGGGGTTTACATGTATGGTGGCGTAGGACGTGGCAAAAGTTTTTTGATGGATTGCTTTTTCGAGGCTGTACCCATCCAGCGTAAAACGCGTTTGCACTTTCATGAGTTCATGCGCGAGGTACATCGTGAGCTGCGCGAGTTGCAAGGCACGGTCAACCCACTCGATGTCTTGGGCAAACAAATGTCCAAACGCTACAAGCTGATTTGCTTTGACGAGTTTCATGTGGCCGACATCACGGATGCCATGATCTTGCACCGCTTGCTCGACGCCTTGTTTGACAACGGTGTGGGCTTTGTCACCACGTCTAACTTCAAACCCGATGATTTGTATCCGGGGGGCATGCACCGTGACCGCATCATGCCCGCGATAGATTTGCTGAACAAAGAGCTTGACATCATCAACGTGGACAACGGCACCGACTACCGCCGCCGCACCCTAGAGCAAGTCGAGCTGTATTTGCGGCCCTTGGGCGAAAAAGCCGATGCCGCCATGACAGATGCATTCAACCGCTTGGCCGAGTGTCAAGACGAAGAGCCCATATTGCACATCGAAGCGCGTCAAATCAAAGCGCGTCGTCGTGCCGGTGGTGTGGTCTGGTTTGACTTCAAAGATTTGTGTGGTGGCCCACGTTCACAAAATGATTATTTGGAAATAGCCAGCCAATTTCACACCGTTTTGCTGAGTGATGTGCCGCACATGCCCGTCAACAAAGCCGCTGAGGCGCGGCGCTTCACTTGGCTGGTGGATGTGCTGTATGACCGCCGCGTCAAGTTGATGCTGTCTGCGGCTGTGCCACCTGAAGAGCTCTACACCGAAGGCCCGATGGCGCATGAGTTTCCGCGCACCGTGTCGCGCTTGAATGAGATGCAATCGGCGGAATTTTTGGCGCTTGAGCGTCGCACAGTGGATACCTCGCTGACATGAAAAAACTTCTTTTGTTTTTGCTCGCCGGTGTTTGCGCCGCTGCTGCGCTGGCACAGCCTGCGGTGGTGACGGAGGCCTCAGCGTCAGCGCCGACATTGGCAGCAAGCCAAGCTGCCACGGCCTTTCCATCCGTAGACGAACGCAACCTTCAGCGCACGGACTTGTCGCGACGCCGCCAGCAACTCGAAGCGCAATACCGACAAGACATGAAGCAGTGTTATCAAAACTTCGATGTCAACACCTGTCGCCTCCAAGCGCGTGAGCGGCGTATTCAGGCCAATGCCGTGTTGCGCAAAGAGGAGCTGAATTTCAACGCCATGGAGCGTCAAATTCAAGGCGATGAAGCCATTCGCAGCTTGGCAGAACGCAACAGCGAAGCCGAGCTCAAAAAGGCAGAAGCCGAACGAGCCGCTTCGATCGCCGCCTCCAAAGAGCGCGCTGACGCCAATGCACAAAAGCAAATCGACCATGCCTTGCAAGGCACCAAACGCGGCGAGTACGAACTGAAACAACGTGAAGCGGCGCAGCGTCGCGCTGATGTGGAAAAGAAATTGCGCGAGCGCAACAAAGAACCCGCAGCTCCACTGCCCGTGCCGAGCCAATGACCCACCCCTTGCGTGACATGGTGCAAGAGGCCTTTGCACCCCTCGGTGTCTTGGCTCGCGCCACCGATCAATTCAGCCCCCGCCAAGGACAAACGGACATGGCCTTGGCGGTCGCCGATGTGGTCGCGCATGGCGGCAGTTTGGTGGTGGAGGCTGGCACAGGTGTAGGTAAGACCTTTGCCTATCTGGTGCCAGCATTGTTGAGCGGCGAACGCGTGTTGCTTTCCACCGCCACCAAGGCCTTGCAAGACCAACTCTTCGCGCGTGATTTGCCACGGTTGGTGCTGGCACTCAACCTACCCGTGCGCTTGGCTTTGCTCAAAGGACGCTCTAGCTATCTGTGTACCCATCGCATGGAGTTGGCGCGACGCGACACCAGCATGCCCGATCGCCACACCACGCACTTGTTGTCGCGTGTGGAAACTTGGTCCCTCAGCACCCGCACGGGTGACTTGGCGGAGTTGCCGGGCTTGGACGAGCGCTCGCCCTTGATCCCACTCATCACCTCCAACCGCGAAAACTGTTTGGGTTCTCAATGCCCCAAATTCAAAACCTGCCACGTGAACGCGGCACGTCGTGATGCACTCGGCGCCGATGTGGTGGTCATCAACCACCATTTATTTTTTGCTGATATGGCCGTGCGCGAAACCGGCATGGCCGAGTTGTTACCCAGCGTGCGCGTGGTGATCTTTGACGAGGCGCATCAGCTCAACGAAACAGGCGTCAACTTCTTGGGCCAGCAACTCGGCACGGCTCAGTTGCTGGATGTGACGCGCGACATGCTCGCCACCGGTTTACAGCTGGCTCGCGGTCTGGCCGACTGGCAAGGCGTGTGCGCCGCGCTGGAACGCGCCGCACGTGAACTGCGACTCATTGGCGGCAAGCGACCCGGCGCGGTCAAGCTGCGGTGGACAGAGGAAGCGCCAGAAGGCATCCACCTCGGCGCGTGGGAGCAGTCGCTCCAAGACGTGGGCGCTGCTTGCGTGCAAGCCCTGCAAGCCTTAGACACGGTGAGTGAAATCGCCCCCGACTTCATGCGCCTGCATGACCGTGTGGGTGAAATCGCCCAGCGTGTGGATACCTTTTTGAACCCGTGCGCCCCCGATGCGGTGCGTTGGGTCGATGTCAGCGCCTCCCAAATGCGCTTGATGCAAGCCCCCTTAGACATTGCCCAAACGGTGCGTGAACGGTTGATGAAACAAACGGTGGTTGCAACGCCTGAGGACGTCTGCGATGAGTCCCCCTTTGACAGCGCTTTTCCCATGCGTCCCGCCGAAGACACGCGGCCACGCAGCTGGGTTTTTACCTCCGCCACTTTGGGCGATGACCCACGTCTGCGTTGGTTCACGGAGCCTTGTGGCTTGGAGTCCGCGACCATCTTGCGCGTCAGCAGTCCTTTCGATTACCCCGCGCAGGCTTGTCTTTTCGTGCCGCGCGACATCGTGCGCCCGAACGACCCCGCACACAGCGCACAAGTGGCCGCGATAGCCAGCGATGCCGTGCGTCGTCTGGGTGGACGGACCTTGGTTCTGACCACCACCTTGCGAGCCTTGCGTGCGATTGGCGATGTGATGAAGCAGCAGCTGGAGGGGTCTGGCATCGAGGTGCTGGTGCAAGGCGAATGGCCCAAACGCCATTTGATGGAGCGCTTTCGTGATGGCGCTCATGCTGGCGAGGGCGGTTGTGTGTTGGTCGCTTCAGCCACCTTCTGGGAAGGTTTTGACGTACCGGGTGACGCGCTGCAACTGGTGGTCATCGACAAGCTGCCGTTTCCACCACCACATGACCCTCTGGTCGAGGCACGCAGCAAACGATTAGAGGCGCAAGGGCGCAGCCCATTCAATGATTATTTTGTGCCTGAAGCCGTGGTCGCTCTCAAGCAAGGCGCTGGCCGATTGATTCGCACTGAGTCAGACCAAGGTATTTTGGTTTTGTGTGACAACCGTTTGGTCACCACCGGCTACGGCCGTCGTTTGATTGCCGCGCTACCGCCCATGCGACAACTACAAACCACGGACGACTTGGCGCAGGCCTTGGATGCGCTGAGTCAATACCTTATTGCCAAAACTTCCACCACGACTTTTTAGCCGGCACGCGCTCGGGGTGCAAGAGCACGCTGTTGGGGTAGCTTGTTTCCAGCACACGTTGGGTGTCATCACGCAACTGAGTTAAGCCCAGCTTGTCGTATGACTGGATCATGATGAGCAAAGCCTCTTCGACGGCGGGCACATCGCGGAATTCCTGCACCGTGGTTTGTGCACGATTGATGGCCGCTACATAGGCGCCGCGTTGGTAGTAGTAGCGCGCCACATGGACATCGGAGCGTGCCAGTGAGTTCTTGATGAACGCCATACGCAAGCGTCCATCCTCGGAATATTTGGAGTCAGGAAAACGAGTCACCAACTCGCGGAAGGCTTCGAAAGATTCTTTAGCTTGCTTGGGATCGCGTTCGGCCAAATCTTGGTTCGTCCAAGAGGACATCAATCCCAAGTTGTCGTTGAAGTTCACCAAGCCTTTGAGGTAGAGCGCATAGTCCAGCGCGGGGCTGGCAGGGTGCAGCTTGATGAAGCGATCCAAGGTGGCAACAGCTTGCACGGGTTCGTTGGTTTTGTATTGGGCCCAAGCTTTGTCCAGTTGGGCTTGCTGGGCCAAGGCGGTACCTGCGGCACGACCTTCGAGTTTTTCGTAAAAGCCAATCGCTTTGTCATAAGCGCCTGCGGCCATTTCGTCCTTGGCTTCGCTGTAGAGCCTGTCCACGCTCCAATCTTTGGTTGGGTCGTAATTGCTGTTGGCACATCCGGTGAAAAGAATAGCGATAGACAGGCCTAAGGCCATCCATACCGTCGATAATTTGAGTCGTAACACCACAGGTCAACCTCTTGAAGCAAAGTCAAACCATTCTATCGGCTCCACCGTCATCTGCAGTCCCTTCGTCGGAAGATGTTTCACTTGATGAGCATGTCGACCTCATCGACGGTCCAGAGGTAGAAACACGCGAACTTTTGATTCCCTCGGATATGCATGGGGAGCGCCTGGACCGAGCTTTGGCTCTGCTGCTGCCCGAGTTCTCGCGCAGCTTTTCGCAGCAGCTATTGAGTGAAGGATGTGTGAGTTGTGTGCACCCCATGGCTCGCATCATGACCAAAGCCTCCGCCAAGGTGCGCATGGGCGAGCGCTACCAACTCATTTTGAGGCCCACGCCACAAAGCCAAGCCTTCAAGCCCGAAGACATTGCGCTGAACGTGATCCACGAAGATGAAGATTTGCGCGTGTTGTTCAAGCCCGCAGGTTTGGTCGTGCACCCCGCACCCGGCAACTGGAGCGGCACCTTGCTCAACGGTTTGTTGGCCTTAGATCCACAAGCCGTCATGCTGCCGCGTGCAGGCATCGTGCATCGTTTAGACAAAGACACCAGCGGCTTGATGATTGTGGCGCGCACGCGCCGCGCCATGGATGCCTTGGTGGCCATGATTGCCGAGCGCCAAGTGCATCGCGAATACTTGGCCGTGGCTTATCGCAAATGGAGTGGCACGCCTGTGCGCGACATCGTGGCGGCCATTGGTCGCGATTACCGCAACCGCTTACGCATGGCTGTGGTGGACCTCGAGCGTTTACCCGGCAAAGAAGCCCACACCACGTTTGAGTGTCTCAGCAGCCAAGAAGAAGCCTGTTTGGTGCAATGCACCTTGCACACGGGGCGCACACACCAAATTCGTGTCCACATGGCGCACTTTGGCCACCCCTTGGTGGGTGACTCTCTCTACGCAGGCCCCATGAATTTGGGCATTGACCGCCAAGCCTTGCACGCATTTCGTTTGAGCTTCGACCATCCCATCACAGGCAAACCCCTCAAGTTTGAAGCGCCGTTGCCTGATGACATGGTCCAATTGTTGGCTGGTTTGGGCCTCAAGCGCCCCGAATAAGTCCTCAAGGCGGCCTCCGTTACAATATGCGTCCACGCTTGTGAAAGCGGTGAGCCCTTTGGCTCTGACTTTGGCGATGCCCCGCATGGCCCTTACCAGCCTCGAGATGAATTTTCGTAGGCCATTTCCTCGACCCTTGACCCGGAACTCTCACGATGAACACCGTGGATGCCAAGCGCGTACTTGAGACCGCCCTGATTTGTTCGCACCAACCGATCCAGATTCGCGATTTGCGCGTGCTGTTTTCTGACGCCTTGGGCGCCGACACCATTCGCACCTTGCTGGAAGAATTGCAGCTCGATTGGGCGCAGCGCGGCGTTGAGCTCGTGCAAGTTGCCACGGGGTGGCGTTTCCAGAGTCGCCCAGAGATGCGTGAGTTTTTGGATCGCCTCAATCCCGAGAAGCCGCCCAAATATTCACGCGCGGTCATGGAGACTTTGGCCATCATCGCCTACCGTCAACCGGTCACTCGTGGCGACATGGAAGACATCCGCGGCGTGACCGTCAACTCCCTCGTCATCAAACAACTCGAAGACCGTGGTTGGGTGGAGGTGATCGGCCACCGCGAAACCGTGGGTCGTCCCTCGTTGTATGCCACCACGCGCCAGTTTTTGGACGACCTTGGTTTGGCCTCGCTCGACCAGTTGCCCGTGTTTGACAGCGCCCAAGCACAAGCCAACGCCTTTGCCCGCTTGGGTGAAGACGACCCCTCTTTGCAATTGAACATGGCGCTTGAGTCTTCCGAAGACGCAACCGTGGTGGTCGATGTTCCCGCGGCTGACAACGCGGACGCGCCTGTTTTTGAACTTTCCTCACCCAGAGACACCGCCCCAACCGGCGACACACCGAATGAACACTAAACACCACGACGCGGGTGGCCAACCCATCGACCCGCATGACGAGCTGCTGGACGACGACAGTGCTTTCGATTTTGAAGACGTGGTCTCTGGCGAATTCGATGCTGAACTCATTCGCGCCGAAGCTGCCCCCGAAAAGCGCGTTCTGTTGCCTCAGCCTGAGTCCCCCAAATTGCACAAGGTCTTGGCTCAATCGGGCATGGGCTCTCGCATTGAAATGGAACGCCTGATTGCCGAAGGCCACGTGTCGGTCAACAACGAAGTGGCCCACACCGGCCAACGTGTGCAGTTTGGTGACCAAATCAAAGTCAACGGGCGCCAGCTCAAGGTGCGTATTGCACCGCCGCCGCCTCGCGTCATTGCGTATCACAAGCCCGCGGGCGAAGTGGTGACCACCGATGACCCGCAAAACCGTCCCACCGTGTTTCGTCGTTTGCCGCGCCTGTACCAAGGCAAATGGCAATCGGTCGGGCGCTTGGACTTGAACACCGAAGGCCTGTTGCTGTTCACCAGCTCGGGCGAATTGGCCAACCAACTGATGCACCCACGCTTTGGCTTGCAACGCGAATACGCGGTGCGCTCGCTGGGCAAGCTCAGCAAAGACCAAAAAGAACAACTCATCACTGGCATTCAATTGGATGATGGCCCTGCCCAGTTTGGCTCGATCGAAGAGGGCGGTGGCGAGGGGTCTAACTGCTGGTACCGCGTCACCATTTCTGAAGGCCGAAACCGCGAAGTGCGCCGCATGTTTGAAGCGGTGGGCCATGCCGTGAGCCGTTTGATTCGCATTCGTTATGGCGCCATGGTCTTGCCTCGAGGTTTGAAACGCGGTGCCTTTGTGGAACTGGGTGAGCGTGACATTCGTGCTTTGATGGAAGCCGCAGGCGCTGAAGCGCCGATGCAAAGCGGCCCCTCACGCCATGACCGTAGCGAGCGTGCCAACAGCCGCCGTCGTGGCAACAGCGTGGGTCCGCGACCTTCGACACCGCGTGCCCCAGAAGAGCGCAGCGGCCCCGAGCGTTTGGTGCGTACCGAGCGTCGCCGTGGCGGCAAGCCGCCAGAGCGTGCGCCGCAACCTGATCCGATGCAAACCTCGGTGGGCTATATCGGTGCAGACAGCTATGCCATTGAGCGTCAACGTAAAAAAGATGGCCAAAAAGCCTTCAAAGCAGGTTTGGTGGGTGGCCCACGTCCGTCCAGCAGCGCCCCTCGTCGTGGCGGTTCAGCCGGTGGCAGCTTTGGGGGTGGTCGCTCAGGTGGCGGCAATGGCGGGGGCGCGGGTGGCAATCGTGGCCGAGGTGGTCGATAAATCACAGTGAAGATGCACCAAAAACGCCGTGTATTTCAAGGGAAATCCCTTGAAACGGTTAAAATACTAGGTTACGCGCATGGCGCACAAAAGTTTCAATCACAGTCAATACAGGGAAATTCCAAATGACCGAACGTACTCTCTCCATCATCAAGCCTGACGCAGTTGCCAAGAACGTCATCGGCCAAATCTACGCGCGCTTTGAAGCGGCTGGTTTGAAAGTGGTGGCTGCTCGCATGGCACACCTGTCACGTGGCGAAGCTGAACAGTTCTACGCCGTCCACAAAGCCCGTCCTTTCTTCAAAGATTTGGTCGACTTCATGGTTTCTGGCCCCGTCATGATCCAAGTTTTGGAAGGCGAAGGCGCGATTTTGAAAAACCGTGACTTGATGGGTGCTACCAACCCTAAAGATGCAGCGCCTGGCACCATCCGTGCAGACTTTGCTGACAGCATTGATGCCAACGCAGTGCACGGCTCTGACGGCCCAGACACAGCCGCTGTTGAAATCGGCTTTTTCTTTGCCGGCATGAACGTTTACGGTCACTAAGAGGCAATGGGCGTTGCTGCCAGACAGCGCGCCTAAGCAAAAAATGACGGCCAACCTGCTTGATTTTGATCTCGACGGTTTGGCCGTTTTTTGTGAGCGCTTGGGCGAGAAACGCTTTCGCGCCACACAGTTGTTTCGCTGGATTCACCAAAAGGGCGCCCAAGACTTCGATCAGATGTCTGACCTCGCCAAGTCGCTGCGCGAGAAGCTCAAAACCTGCGCGCAGATTCAGCCACTCACCCCCATTTCCAGACACGACTCCGCCGACGGCACCATCAAGTGGTTGTTCGACGTGGGCGACGGCAATGCCGTGGAAACCGTGTTCATTCCCGAGGATGACCGAGGCACTTTGTGCGTCTCATCCCAAGCGGGTTGCGCCGTGGGCTGCCGCTTTTGCTCCACAGGCCACCAAGGCTTTAGCCGCAACCTCACCACGGGCGAAATCTTGTCGCAACTGTGGTTTGCTGAGCACACGCTGCGCCAGCAGTTCAACACCACCGAGCGCGTCATCTCCAATGTGGTGATGATGGGCATGGGCGAGCCATTGCAAAACTACAGTGCTTTGGTGCCTGCGTTGCGTTCGATGTTGGATGACCACGGCTATGGTTTGTCACGCCGACGTGTCACGGTGTCCACCTCCGGCGTGGTGCCCATGATGGACCGCTTGGGTGACGATTGCCCCGTGGCCTTGGCCGTCTCGCTGCATGCGCCGACCGATGCCTTGCGTGACAACTTGGTACCGCTCAACCGCAAATACCCTTTGGATGAGTTGATGGACGCCTGTCGACGTTACTTGGCGCATGCGCCGCGTGACTTCATCACCTTTGAATATTGCATGTTGGATGGCGTGAACGACCAGCCCGAACACGCCCAAGCCCTGATTGACTTGGTCAAACCCAAACGCGGGCTGGGTGAGCCTGTGCCTTGCAAGTTCAACCTGATTCCCTTCAACCCATTTCCTGCCTCAGGCCTCACGCGCTCCAGCGCAGCGACGGTCAAAGCGTTTGCCGCGCAACTCAGCGAGGCAGGCATCATCACCACCGTGCGCAAAACGCGTGGCGACGACATTGATGCGGCTTGCGGTCAACTTGCTGGTGATGTGAAAGACCGCACCAAGGTGGACGAGCGCATGGCCAAACAGCGCGTGATTCCCCTCACACAGGTGTCGTCGTGAGCTGGCGACGTTGGCCGTTCGATTTGCGCTGGTTCATGGGCTTGTTTTTGAGCTTGCTATGGGCCGTGTTGGCATTGACCGCTTGCAGCTCGTCAACTTCACCACTGGACACGCTCACACAAGCCGAACCAGACCACACACGACAACGTGCCATGCGCCGATTGAATTTGGCTAGCGCTTATTACGAGCAAGGTCAAACCGAAGTGGCGCAACAAGAGGTGCGCGCCGCATTGCTAATTGATCCCAACTTCGCCGATGCCTACAGTTTGTTGGGGCTGATTCACATGCGCGACAACCAAGTGGTGTTGGCCCAAAAAAGTTTTGAGCAAGCGTTGCAATTGGCCTCTCAGCCCAAGGCCTCACCAGCCGATTTTGCTGCGATAGAACACAACTATGGTTGGTTCTTGTGCCAACAAAACCTTTTCCCAGAAGCCCAAACCCAGTTTGATCATGCCCTGACTCGCACCGGATACCGCCAAGTGGATAAGACTGTGGCCGCGATTGCCTTTTGCAAAGATCGCGCCGCGATTCACACGGACGCAGGTAAACGCAATAATTGACACCAACCTTTGACATGGGTTGGAGTGCAAACTCTGGACCCAGAGAAAAATTCGAAACTGATGACTGAAGAAAACCATACACCGACAACACCTGGCGTGACGGCAGGTGAATTGCTGCGCCAGTACCGTGAAACCCGCGGTCTCAAGGTGGAAGCATTGGCGCAAGTGTTGCGCGTCTCTCCCACCAAGCTCAAAGCCTTAGAGGCTGACCATTTGGACGAATTGCCAGATACGATGTTCGCCCGCGCCTTGACCTTGGCCGTGTGCCGTCATTTGGGCGTCGATGCCTCGCCTGTGTTGGCCTTGTTGCCTAGCCAAGATGTCTCGCGCTTGGCTTCTAAAAACGAACGTGGTTTAGATTTCCCGCTGGACCGTCCTTCTTTTTTGCCGCAGTCGAGCTTTCTCGTCGTCGCACGCTTGTTCACGCCCATGCGTTGGGCTGCTTTGGCAGTCTTGGCTGCCGCATCAATTTTGGGGTTTTGGCCCGACATCCACGGCTTGATTGTTTTTAAAGATGAGCCTCCCGCCAGCGTCGTGGAAGTCCCCACACCCTTGCCTGCGGTCACCTTACTCCCTCCTGAAGAGGTGCAGCCTGAGGTGCAAGCCCAGACAAGCAACATGGTGGTCACCACCGTCCACTCTGTGGCAGTGACGGCTCAAGCTGCCAGTGCCCCTGTTCCCGCTGCCAGCACCCCAAGGGTTTCAGATGTTCGATAACGCCACCCTCTCAGGCATTGCCCTGTCGATCCCCAAAGCACGCCGCAGTTTGCAAGCGCGTGTTGCTTGGGGTGACCATGTTGTCACCGTCGGGGGCGATGCCCCCGTGCGTGTGCAGTCGATGACCAACACCGACACCGTGGATGCGATTGGCACGGCCATTCAAATCAAAGAATTAGCCTTGGCTGGTTCTGAGTTGGTGCGTATCACCGTCAACACGCCTGAGGCTGCACAAGCGGTGCCACATGTGCGCGAGCAACTCGACCGCATGGGCATCCACGTGCCCTTGATTGGTGACTTTCACTACAACGGCCACCGCTTGCTCACTGAATTTCCAGACTGCGCACAAGCTTTGTCCAAGTACCGCATCAACCCCGGCAACGTCGGCAAGGGCGATAAACACGACAAACAATTTGGGCAAATGATTGAAGCCGCCATGCGCTACAACAAGGCCGTGCGCATTGGCGTGAACTGGGGCAGTCTGGACCAAGAGTTGCTCGCCAAATTGATGGACGACAACGCCCAGCGCGCACAC
The DNA here is from genome assembly GCA_903886485.1 of uncultured Burkholderiales bacterium. GTDB lineage: Bacteria > Pseudomonadota > Gammaproteobacteria > Burkholderiales > Burkholderiaceae_C > Limnohabitans. Next base: position 107,293 of record CAISMH010000012.1, on the reverse strand, counting down.
CCCTTTGATGCCAAGCAGGTGATGTATGAAGCACTCATCACCTCGGCGATTGATTCGGCCAAGTTGGCTCAAAGCATGGGCATGCCGCCTGAACAAATTTTGCTCAGCTGCAAAGTCAGTGGTGTGCAAGACCTGATTGCGGTCTACCGCGAGCTGGCTCAGCGCTGCAACTACCCGCTGCACTTGGGCCTTACTGAAGCGGGCATGGGCACCAAGGGCACGGTGGCTTCGACCACGGCTTTGTCTATCTTGTTGCAAGAGGGGATCGGTGACACCATCCGCGTCTCGCTGACTCCTCAGCCGGGCGAGGCCCGCACGCAAGAGGTGGTGATCGCTTCTGAAATTTTGCAAGCCCTCGGTTTGCGAACCTTTGTTCCCAGTGTGACGGCTTGCCCTGGTTGTGGCCGAACCACCAGCACCACGTTCCAAGAGTTAGCCAAAACCATTGATGACTTTTTGCGTGCCCAAATGCCCGTGTGGCGCAAGCAGTACCCGGGCGTGGAAGGCTTGAAAGTGGCGGTCATGGGCTGCATCGTCAACGGCCCCGGCGAGAGCAAGCATGCAGACATTGGCATCAGCTTGCCGGGCAACGGTGAAGCACCCGCCGCGCCTGTGTTCATCGATGGCGAAAAAGCGCTGACTTTGCGTGGTGACAACATCGCCCAAGAGTTCCACCAGATTGTTGAAAACTACATTGAGAAACGCTTTGCCCCACGTGCATGAAGGTGCGTCGCACCTCCATCATGCAAGTCTTTTCCTCTATTAACGCCTGCGCCTATTTACCGTGACGACTGAAAACAAAACAACAACAGCCAAACCTAGCAAAGCCCAAGCACTCGTGGCCGTCAAAGGCATGAATGATTTGCTGCCACCTACCTCGGCTCAATGGGAGTGGCTAGAAGAAAAGGTGCGTGGTTTGATGGCACGGCATGCCTACCGCAACTTGCGCACACCCATTGTTGAACCCACAGCCTTGTTTGTGCGTGGCTTAGGTGAAGTGACGGACATCGTGGAAAAGGAGATGTACTCCTTTGAAGACCGCTTGAATGGCGAGCAACTCACACTGCGTCCAGAGGCGACGGCAGGTGTGGTGCGTGCCGTGGTGGAGCACAACATGCTCTATGACGGGGGCAAGCGCTTGTATTACATGGGGCCGATGTTTCGCCACGAACGCCCCCAGCGCGGACGCTATCGCCAGTTCCACCAAATCGGTGCGGAGGCTTTGGGTTTTCCCGGCGCAGAAGTCGACGCTGAACTCATTTTGTTGGCCGCCACGCTGTGGCAAGAGTTGGGCTTGCAAGATGTGCGTTTGGAACTCAACAGCTTGGGGCAACCCCACGAGCGTGCCGCCCACCGTGCCGCATTGATCACGCATTTGGAGCAGCACCTTGACGTGCTGGACGAAGAAGCCAAGCGTCGCCTGCACAGCAATCCGCTTCGCATTTTGGATACCAAGAACCCAGCTATGCAGGCCGTGGTGGAAGCAGCCCCGAAGCTGATGGACTTTTTAGGCGAAGCCTCGTTGGCCCACTTCAATGCTGTGCGTGCGATTTTGGATGCCAGTGGTGTCACTTACCGCATCAACCCGCGCTTGGTGCGTGGCATGGATTACTACAACCTCACGGTGTTTGAATTTGTGACGGACCGCTTAGGCTCGCAGGGCACCATTTGCGGGGGCGGGCGGTATGACTACTTGATCGAGCAAGTCGGCGGGAAAGCTGCCCCTGCGGTGGGCTGGGCCTTGGGGGTGGAGCGTGTCCTCGAATTGCTCAAAGAGCAAGGCAGCTTGCCCGAGGCCGTGGGGCCAGATGTGTATGCCATCGTGCCTGATGCGGCTGCCTTACCCGTGGTGTTTCAAACCATCCAAGCTTTGCGTGCGCAAGGCGTGTCGGTGCAAATGCATGCTGCCCAGGGCGCAGGTGGCAGTGAGAACGTGGGCATGGGCAGCATGAAATCGCAGTTCAAAAAAGCCGATCACAGCGGTGCCGAGTTTGCGTTGATTTTTGGTGAGGATGAACTGGCTCGAGGCGAAGTCACCCTCAAATCTCTGCGTGATGGCGCGGGATCGCAAGCTGCTGTGCCTTTGATCGATGTGTGTGCCTGTGTCGCGGCGAAACTGGCGCAAGGTGCCAGCCTCGCCTAGACAAGTGTGTGACACGCCGCGCCCTACAATCCATTCCATTTTTAGTTAAGCAACCACACCATGGCCTCCCACCTCGACCTTGAAGAACAAGAACAACTGGATGAGCTCAAGCACTTTTGGAAGCGCTGGGGCGATCTCATCACGTGGGTACTGATTGCCGTTTTGGGTGGCTATGCCACTTGGATGGGGTGGCAGTCTTATTCGTCCAAGCAAGCTGCGCAATCTGCCGCTTTGTACGACACGGTAGAGCGTGCTGCGATGGGGGCTGACATGGCCTTGCTCGATCGCTCTGTCGCAGACATCAAAGACAAATTTGCCAGCACCACTTATGCGCAACAGGCTGCGTTGCTTGCAGCGCGCGTGTACCAAGATAAAAATCGCAATGCCGATGCCAAAGCGCAACTCACCCGGGTGGTCGACAAAGCCAGCGATGAGGGCTACCAAGCGTTGGCCCGCCTGCGATTGGCCTCTTTGCTGATTGACGACAAGGCCTACGATGCCGCCCGCCAACAACTCAGCGCCAAAACGCCAGAGGCCTTTGCCCCCTTGATGGCGGACCGTTTGGGCGACTTGGCCATGCTGCAATCTCAGCCGGACCAAGCCGTACAACATTACAAAAATGCGTGGAAAGGCTTTGAGCCCAACGCAGAGTACCGCCGTCTGGTTGCCGTGAAGTTGGCTGCCTTGGGCGCAGATCCTGAAGAAACCCCCGTTGCGGAGAGCAAAAAGTGAACACAACAACGCCGAGCTGGATGGACATGACGCGCGCGAGCTGGATGCGCTTTGCTTTGGCTGGCGTTTGTGTCGCAATCGCCGCTTGTTCTGGACCTGCGCGTCCCAAGCCCACAGAAATTCCTGGTGTTCCTGTGTTGCAAGAAGTGCGCAGCAGCTGGACTACGAAGATGGGCAAGGTGGATTTCCCCTTGGTCGTCTCGGCTCGGGAAGACCGCATCGCTTTGGCCAACAGCCAAGGCGTGGTGGCGGTTCTGAATGCCACCACTGGCAAAGACATTTGGCGTTTGACACTCGATCAACCCATTGCGGCTGGTGTTGGCAGTGATGGTCAGCAAGTCGCTGTGGTGACGCGCAACAACGAACTCGTGACCTTGCAAGATGGCAAAGTTCAGTGGCGCAAGAGCCTGCCTGCACAGTCGTTCACCCCGCCCTTGGTGGCCGGTGCGCGCGTGTTCGTGCTCACAGCGGATCGTTCAGTGATTGCGTTTGATGGTGTCACCGGTCGCCAACTTTGGACGCAGCAACGTCCGGGCGATCCCTTGGTGCTCAAGCAAGCCAGTGTGATGCTGGCCTACAAGAACACGTTGTTGGTGGGCTTGTCGGGCCGCTTGGTGGCGCTGGACCCCAACACAGGTGTGATTCGCTGGGAGTCTGCCATTGCCACCCCCCGTGGCATCAATGACATCGAACGTTTGGTTGATTTGGTCAGTCCATCGGACCGTGTGGGTGAGGTGGTCTGCGTTCGCGCATTTCAAACCGCCGTGGGCTGTGTGAACGCCGAACGTGGACAAACCCTTTGGACCCGTCCCTCTGTGGGCGAAATCGGTGTGAGTGGCAACGAAACGTTGCTGATCGCACCCTTGTCCAACGGCGTGGTGCAGGCTTGGGGTCGAACCACGGGCGAGCGCTTGTGGGAGACCGACCGCTTGAAATATCGCATCTTGAGCGCACCTTTGGTGACCCCGCGTGGTGTGCTGGTGGCCGACAATGGTGGCTGGCTCTACCTCTTGTCGCTGGCGGATGGCGCGTTGCTCAATCGCATCAAACTTGACAACGAAGAATTGGCCACGGCCCCTGTATTTGCAGGTGGGCATTATGTGGTGGTCACACGCGACGGCCGCGTGACAGGCCTCCAAATCCCGTAATTGGGAAGTTAAAGGATTCCGTTTTGAAACCCGTCTTGGCCTTGGTAGGCCGCCCCAACGTCGGCAAGTCCACGTTGTTCAACCGTTTGACCAAATCGCGTGATGCCATCGTGGCCGACTTCGCGGGCCTGACCCGTGACCGTCACTACGGTAACGCTCGTTTTGACAAGCACGAATTCATCGTCATCGACACGGGTGGCTTTGAGCCAACCGCTGACAAAGGCATCTACAAAGAGATGGCCCGTCAAACCCAGCAAGCCGTGGCTGAGGCCGATGTGGTGGTGTTTGTGGTGGATGCCCGTGGCGGCATTTCGGCCCAAGACCACGACATTGCGAACTATCTGCGCCGCTTGGGTAAGCCGACGATTCTTGTCGCCAACAAAGCCGAGGGCATGAAAGAGGGCGCTCAGTTGGTCGAGTTTTACGAGCTGGGCTTAGGCGAAGTGTTGCCGGTGTCTGCGTCACACGGTCAAGGCATCCGAGACATGATGGCGAGCGCTTTGGCCCCCTTGCATTTGGCTGATCCCGATGCCGAAGACGCCAATGCCGACGACGGCATCATCAAGCTGGCTGTGGCAGGTCGCCCCAACGTGGGCAAATCAACCCTCATCAACACATGGCTGGGCGAAGAGCGCTTGGTGGCGTTTGACATGCCGGGCACCACGCGTGACGCCATCAGTGTGCCGTTCGAGCGCAACGGTCAGATGTTTGAACTCATCGACACCGCAGGCTTGCGCCGCAAAGGCAAAGTGTTTGAAGCCATCGAAAAGTTTTCAGTGGTCAAAACCTTGCAAGCCATTGAGTCCGCCAATGTGGTGTTGTTGTTGCTTGATGCCACCCAAGGCGTGACTGACCAAGATGCCCACATCGCGGGTTACATCTTGGAAAGCGGCCGCGCCGTGGTGGTGGCTGTCAACAAATGGGATGCGGTGGATTCGTACCAACGCGAATTGCTCATGCGTTCGATTGAGACCCGTTTGCCATTTTTGAAGTTTGCTGCCATGCACTTCATCTCGGCCAAAAAGCGCCAAGGTTTGGGCCCTTTGTGGGGCGCCATTGCGCAAGCGCACCGAGCCGCCATGTGCAAGATGCCCACGCCGCTGCTCACCCGTTTGTTGTTAGAGGCCGTGCAGTTTCAGTCGCCCCAGCGCGGTGGCATGTACCGCCCCAAGCTGCGTTACGCCCACCAAGGTGGCATGAACCCGCCCATCATCGTGATTCACGGCAATTCACTCGAACACGTGACAGAGACCTACAAACGGTTCCTAGAAGGGCGTTTTCGCAAAGCCTTTAATTTGGAAGGCACCCCCTTGCGAATTGAGATGAAGACCTCAAGTAACCCTTACGCTGACAAAGACGACTGAGTACAAAAAACTTTTGGCTCTGTGGTAACGTGGGATTTCTTCCAACCTATCAGACACGGAGAATATCGTGAACACCGACAACTCAAAGAACAAAGGCCAACTGTTGCAAGACCCATTTTTGAACATCCTGCGCCGCGAGCATGTGCCCGTGTCCATTTACTTGGTCAACGGCATCAAGCTGCAAGGCCAAATCGAATCGTTTGATCAATACGTGGTGTTGCTGCGCAACACAGTCACACAAATGGTTTACAAACACGCCATCTCGACCATCGTGCCGGGCCGCGCTGTCAACTTCAACCCGACGGACGGCACAGGCAGTTCGCCTGAAGTCTGAGCTTGAACGCTCTGCAAAAAGGGCTGTTTCAGCCCTTTTTTTATGCCTTATTTTTTAGACTGACCGCTTGAACGACACATCTCAACCAACCGCTGGCACCACCATTTTGGTGGGTGTCGATTTTGGCCTGCCGCATTTCGATGGCGAGCTTGAAGAACTCGGCCTACTGGCTGAAACTGCGGGCCTCAAGCCGGTGGCGCGCATCACGTGCAAGCGCAAAGCGCCAGATGCGGCCTTGTTTGTCGGCAGTGGCAAAGCTGATGAAATCAAAGAATTGGCACTCATGCACGGCGCCACGGAGATTTTGTTTGACCAATCCCTCAGTCCTGCACAGCAACGCAACTTAGAGCGCCACTTGGGGCTGGCCGTGGTTGACCGAACCTTGTTGATTTTGGAAATCTTTGCCCAACGCGCGCGCAGTCACGAAGGCAAGTTGCAAGTCGAATTGGCCAAGCTGCATTACCTCAGCACGCGTCTGGTTCGACGCTGGTCGCACTTGGAGCGGCAAAGCGGTGGTATCGGCATGCGTGGCGGCCCCGGTGAAACCCAGATTGAGCTGGACCGTCGCATGATCAACGACGCCATCAAACGCACAAGGGAGCGTCTTGAAAAGGTCAAGAAGCAGCGCAGCACCCAACGCCGCCAGCGCAACCGCCGCGATGCGTTCACCATCTCCTTGGTGGGTTATACCAACGCAGGCAAATCCACCTTGTTCAATGCCTTGGTCAAAGCCCGTGCCTATGCCGCCGACCAACTGTTCGCCACGCTCGACACCACCACGCGCCAACTTTATTTGGGTAACCAAGACGGCACGGGCCGCTCGGTGTCGTTGTCGGACACGGTGGGCTTTATTCGTGACTTGCCGCACGGATTGATTGACGCCTTTCAAGCGACGCTGCAAGAGGCGGCAGATGCCACACTGTTAATGCATGTGGTGGATGCCTCGAACCCCAACTATCCCGAGCAAATGGACGAGGTGCAAAAGGTTTTGGCCGAAATTGGTGCCGCTGATGTGCCTCAAGTCTTGGTGTTCAACAAACTCGATGCCATGAGCCCTGAGACTCGCCCGCTTCAGTTGCACGACCATTACAGCGTGGAGGGCCAGAACGTGCCCCGCTTTTTTGTCAGCGCCCGAACGGGCGAGGGCTTGCCTGCGTTGCGTGAGTTTTTGGCGCAAGAGGCCATGGCCCAAATGCCTGCGCAAGACCATGCTGATTCGCAGGAATTGCAATGAGGCCTGATTCATTAGGCACAATCAAGACTTCAGAGAAGAAAACAACGATGCGCATGAACTCCAACACCCACAAGGTCAGCTCCACCTCTTGGCGCGCGCGACTGCTCGGCATGTTCAACCTCAACGATGGTCGCTGGGGTCGAGACAAAGACGGCAATCCCACCTTCGACCCCAACGGTGGTCAACAGCCTCCCTCGTCCAGCGACGAGAAAAAACCGCAAGCCGATCCCTCGCGTCCGAGTGCAGGTGGTCCCCCTGATTTGGATGAGCTGTGGCGAGACTTCAACGCCAAGCTGACAGGCTTGTTTGGCAATAAGAACAGTGGCTCAGAGCCACCGAACAACAACGGCGCGCCGTCGGGCCCAGATTTCAAAGCCGCACGCTTTGGTGTCGGTGTCATCGGTGCCGTCGCCTTGGCGATCTGGATGAGCACTGGTTTTTTCATCGTGCAAGAAGGCCAGCAAGCGGTGATCACGCAGTTTGGCCGTTACCACTCGACCGTGGGTGCCGGTTTCAATTGGCGTTTGCCTTATCCGTTCCAACGCCATGAGATGGTGTTTGTCACCCAAATTCGCTCGGTCGATGTTGGACGTGACACGATCGTCAAATCTACAGGCTTGCGCGAGTCAGCCATGCTGACCGAAGACGAGAACATTCTCGAAATTAAATTTGCCGTGCAGTACCGATTGACCGATGCGCGGGCGTATTTGTTCGAAACCAAGAATCCCACCGACACCGTTGTGCAAGCTGCTGAAACTGCGGTGCGTGAAGTGGTCGGCAAGATGAAGATGGATGCGGCCATGTCCGAAGAGCGTGACCAAATTGGCCCACGCATTCGCACCATCATGCAAGCCATTCTTGACCAATACAAAGTCGGCGTCGAAGTGGTCGGCATCAACTTGCAGCAAGGGGGCGTGCGTCCTCCTGAGCAAGTGCAAGCCGCGTTTGACGATGTGCTCAAAGCGGGCCAAGAACGCGAGCGCGCCAAGAACGAAGCCGAGGCGTATGCCAACGACGTGGTGCCACGTGCAGTGGGCGCCGCCTCGCGTTTGAAGCAAGAGGCTGATGGCTACAAAGCGCGCATCGTGGCGCAAGCCGAGGGTGATGCGCAACGTTTCAAGTCCTTGGTGGGTGAGTATCAAAAGGCCCCGCAAGTCATGCGCGACCGTTTGTACATCGACGCCATGCAGCAGATTTACAGCAACACCACCAAGGTCTTGGTGGACACCAAGCAAGGCTCCAACATGTTGTATTTGCCGCTGGACAAAATCATGCAGCAGAGCACCCAGCAAGCCAGCAGTGCAGCACCTGCAACACCGACAGACCCCGCACACAACGCGGCGAACACGGCCACCCCCAATCCAGCAGCCGCGGCAGATGCCCGCGCTCGCGATGGTCGTTCACGCGACCGTGATGGCCGTTGATAGGGAGCGAACATGAAAAGCAACAAAATCGGTTTTTATATTTCCACGGTGCTGGTGGTCTTGGCACTGATCAGCTCAACGCTCTTTGTGGTGGACCAACGCCAGTTTGGTGTGGTCTATTCCTTCGGCCAAATCAAGAACGTCATCACAGAGCCAGGCCTGAACATCAAGCTGCCGCCACCTTTTCAAAACGTGAGCTACATCGACAAGCGTTTGCTCACGCTCGACAACGCTGACACCGAGCCCATGCTGACGGCTGAAAAGCAACGTGTGGTGATTGACTGGTATGCCCGTTGGCGCATCACGGACCCTTCTCAATACATTCGCAACGTGGGCTTGGATGAAAACGCAGGCGCGCTTCAGCTCGCTCGCGTGGTGCGCAATGCATTTCAAGAAGAAATCAACAAACGCACGGTGAAAGAGTTGCTCTCACTCAAGCGTGAGGAGTTACTGGAAAACGTCAAGCGTGAGGTGTTGGCTGCGGTCAAAGGCGCCAAGCCTTGGGGCGTGGATGTGATCGATGTGCGCATCACACGCTCAGACTACGTGGACGCCATCACCGAGTCTGTTTACCGCCGCATGGAAGCCGAGCGCAAACGCGTGGCCAATGAGTTGCGTTCGACCGGCGCGGCAGAGGGCGAAAAGATCCGCGCCGATGCCGATCGTCAACGTGAAGTCACCTTGGCCAATGCCTACCGTGAAGCCCAAAAAATCAAAGGCGAGGGCGATGCCGAAGCTGCGCGTTTGTACGCTGACTCGTTTGGGCGTGACGCCAACTTCGCTCAGTTCTATCGCAGCTTGGAAGCCTACAAAACCACGTTCAGCAAAAAGAGTGACGTGATGGTGGTCGATCCATCGAGCGACTTCTTCAAAGCCCTGCGTGGCAGCGGTGGCGCCAGCGCACCTGCACCCAAGAAGTAAAAGGTCTACGTGATGAATTTGGACGGCGATACGCTGTGGCTCGCGTTCGGTCTGATGCTGGTCTTTGAAGGCATCCTGCCCTTCATGTCGCCTAAAGGGTGGCGCGACAAAATGGCCCAAATCTTGGTCCTCGAAGACGGGCAAATTCGATTTTTCGGTTTGGTCTGCGTTTTGATAGGTCTTTTGATGTTGTGGTGGCTGAGTTAACGGGCGATAAGCCCTGTAAAATCTCGGTTTTAACAGCCTCCCTTAATTTCATGTCTGCTTGGGTTCTGCCGGATCACATCGCCGATGTTCTGCCTTCTGAGGCCCGGCACATCGAAGAGCTGCGTCGTCTGTATTTGGACGCTGCGAGGGGCTATGGCTACGAGTTGGTCATGCCGCCGCTGCTCGAGTACCTCGAGTCACTGTTGTCCGGTACCGGCCGCGCACTCGATTTACAAACCTTCAAATTGGTGGACCAACTTTCGGGTCGCACCTTGGGCCTGCGCGCAGACACCACACCGCAAGTTGCACGCATCGATGCCCATTTGCTCAACCGTGCGGGTGTGACACGCTTGTGCTACTGCGGACCTGTTTTGCACACACGCCCAGATCGTCCATTCGCCACCCGTGAGCCCTTGCAGTTTGGCGCTGAAATTTATGGCCATGCGGGCATCGAAGCCGATCTCGAAGTGCTCCATCTGGCTTTGGACAGTCTCAAAGCTGTCGCCATCCCGCACTTCACCGTCGATTTAAGCGACGCCCGCATCGTGCCTGCTTTGTTGGAGGGGGTGACGTTGGCCCCTCAGGCCCGCGATGGCTTGCACAGTGCGTTGGCAGCGAAAGACGCATCGGGTGTCCAAGCCCTGACGCAAGACTTGCCTGCCAACGTGCGTGCCGCATTCATTGCGCTGGTGGGCCTGTATGGTGACGCTGCTGTGCTGGCTCAGGCTGAAAAAGCCTTTGCTGCTTGGCCTGTGGTCATGCAAGCTTTGGACGAGTTGCGTCAAATTGCGGCCCAACTGCATGGCATCAACATCACGTTTGACTTGGCTGATTTGCGCGGCTACGCCTACTACAGCGGCGTGCGTTTTGCCATCTTTGTCCCCGGTGCGAGCGATGCTTTGGTGCGCGGTGGACGCTATGACGAAGTGGGCGCGGTGTTTGGCCGTAAGCGCCCCGCCGTCGGATTCAGTTTGGATTTGAAAGAGCTGGTCTGCGTGGTGCCTGAGCGTCCCCTCAAAGCCGCCATCCGCGCGCCTTGGGGAACAGCCCAAGGCCTGCGCGAAGCCATTGCCTCCTTGCGTGCCAAGGGTGAAACCGTGGTCTGCATCATGCCGGGCCATGAGAGTGAAGTCGATGAATTTGACTGCGATCGTGAACTGATCGAAGTCACTGGCCAGTGGACAGTGCAAGCTGTTTCCTCCGGTCAAGCCCTTTAATTTTTTAAGCAATCGAGTTGATATGAGCAAACCCGTAGGACAAACCGTGGCTGCAACCAAAGGCCGTAACGTCGTGGTGGTCGGCACCCAGTGGGGTGACGAAGGCAAAGGCAAGTTGGTCGATTGGTTGACCGAAACTGCCACTGGCGTCGTGCGCTTTCAAGGCGGTCACAACGCAGGCCACACCTTGGTCATCAATGGCGTGAAAACCGCTTTGCATTTGATTCCCAGCGGCATCATGCGTCCGGGCGTGAAGTGCTACATCGGCAACGGTGTGGTGTTGTCGGCCACCAAGCTGCTCGAAGAAATTGCGGGCCTCGAAAAGGCGGGTGTGGAAGTGCGTTCTCGCTTGCGCATCAGCGAAGCTTGCCCTTTGATCTTGCCTTACCACGCTGCGATTGACATCGCCCGCGAAGCCGCCAAAGAAAAAGCGGGCACTGCCAAGATTGGCACCACAGGCCGTGGCATTGGCCCAGCCTACGAAGACAAAATTGCACGCCGTGCCTTGCGCGTGCAAGACCTCAAGCACCCCGAGCGCTTCGCCACCAAGCTACGTGAGAACTTGGAGCTGCACAACCATGTGTTGACCGACATCTTGCACGCACCGGCCGTGGACTACGACACCGTTTACAACGAAGCGATGGCCTATGCCAAAGAAATCTTGCCGATGGTCGCGGACGTCTCACGCGAACTGAACGAAGCCCACCTAGCGGGTGCCAACCTCTTGTTCGAGGGTGCCCAAGGCACCTTGCTGGATGTGGACCACGGCACTTATCCGTTTGTCACCTCCAGCAACTGCGTGGCTGGTAACGCAGCGGCCGGTGCTGGTGTGGGCCCTGGCTTGTTGCATTACATCTTGGGCATCACCAAAGCCTATTGCACACGCGTGGGCGGAGGCCCATTCCCCACCGAGTTGGATTGGGAAACGCCCGGCAATCCCGGCTATCACATGTCGACGGTGGGCGCTGAAAAAGGCGTGACCACGGGCCGTTCACGCCGTTGCGGCTGGTTCGATGCGGCCTTGCTCAAGCGCAGTGCGCAAGTCAATGGCTTGACCGGCTTGTGCATCACCAAGCTCGACGTGTTGGATGGTTTGACCGAATTGCTTTTGTGCGTGGGCTATGAATTGGATGGCCAAACCATCGACATTCTGCCCATGGGCGCAGACGAGATTTCGCGTTGCAAACCCATCTACGAAACCATCCCCGGTTGGACCGACAGCACCGTGGGCGTGACCGATTACGCCAAGCTGCCCAAGGCCGCCCAGCACTACCTGAATCGCATTGCCGAAACCACAGGCGTGCCCATCCACATGGTGTCCACCAGCCCAGACCGTGACCACACGATCTTGCTGACCCACCCCTACATCGCTTAATTTTTAAAGGATCAAACCATGTTGACTGAAGACGGCAAACACCTGTACGTGTCGTATGACGAGTACCACAACCTGATTGAGAAACTCGCCATCAAGATTCACCAATCGGGCTGGGAGTTCGACACCATTCTTTGCTTGGCCCGTGGCGGCATGCGCCCCGGCGACATCTTGTCGCGCATCTTTGACAAGCCCTTGGCCATCATGTCCACCAGCTCTTACCGTGCCGATGCTGGTACGGTGCAGGGCCACTTGGACATTGCGCGCTTCATCACCACCCCCAAAGGTGAGATCGCCGGCAAGGTGCTGTTGGTGGATGACTTGGCAGATACCGGCCACACCTTGAAGGCTGTGGTGGACCAACTCAAAAACAACTATGCGCCTATCACTGAGTTGCGCACCGCTGTGATCTGGACCAAGGGCGTTTCGGCGTTTGCGCCTGACTACTCGATGGACTACTTGCCCACCAACCCATGGATTCATCAACCCTTCGAGCCGTATGACAACATGCGACCCGCGGCTTTGCTGGAGAAATGGAAGGTCTAACTTCTCCCTTGCAGGTTTGAAGAACTCCGCTGTGGCGGAGTTTTTTTTGCCTGTCGTAATATGTGCGCATGTCATGCAGCACCGACCTCATTCACCACCCGTATCAGCCCCCCACCGATTTTGAAGCCCCGCAAGTCGGCGTGTTCAAAGCCTCGACGGTGATCTTTCCCAACGTGGCCGCCATGCGCACACGCGAGTGGATGGACAAGTCGGCTTACACCTATGGCCTGCACGGCACGCCCACCACCTTCACGCTGGAAGAACGCTTGGCCACGCTGGAGGGCGGCACCCATTGCATCCTCACCCCCAGTGGCTTGGCGGCCATTGCACATGTCGATTTCGCGCTGCTCAATACAGGCGACGAGGTGTTGATTCCAGACAACGCCTATGCCCCCAACAAGTCCTTGGCTGAGGGCGAGTTGGCGCGGTTTGGCATCACGCATCAGGTGTATGACCCGTTGGACGTGAGCGACTTGGCGGCTCGCATCACAGCGCGTACGCGTTTGGTGTGGCTGGAGGCGGCGGGCTCGGTGACGATGGAGTTTCCAGACTTGGTGGCTTTGGTGCAGCTGTGCAAAGCTCGTGGCGTGCTCTGCGCACTCGACAACACCTGGGGCGCAGGCTTGGCGTTCAACGCGTTTGACCTCACGCCAGGGCAGGGTGATGCCCCGCTAGGCGTTGACCTGACCATTCACGCCCTCACCAAATACCCCAGTGGTGGCGGTGATGTGTTGATGGGCAGTATCGTCACGCGCAGCGATGAATTGGCACGTCGCTTGAAGCTCAGTCACATGCGCTTGGGCACCGGTGTGGGGGCCAACGATGCAGAAGCGGTGTTGCGCGCTTTGCCCAGCTTGCCGCTGCGCTACCGCGCCCAAGACCTTGCCGCACGCAGCTTGGCCTCTTGGTGTGCATCACAGCCTGCATTCAGCCAAGTGCTGCATCCGGCCCTCAACGGTTCACCCGGTCACACGCATTGGCAGCAACTGTGCATCACGCCGCAAGCGCCCGAGGGTTTGGCTGCGGGCATTTTCAGCGTGGTGATGGACGAACGGTTCAGTGCAGCGCAAGTCGATGCGTTTTGCGATGCCTTGCACTTGTTCAAAATTGGTTACAGCTGGGGTGGACCCATGAGCTTGGTCATGCCTTACCACATGGCATCCAGCCGTGTGCGGTCCAGCTCGCATTTACAGCAGGGCCGGGTGGTGCGCTTTTGCATCGGGCTGGAGGACGTGACAGATTTACAAAACGATGTGTTGCGCGCGCTGACCGCGGCTCATTTACAAAACTAAACCCACATGAGGGGGAGACATGCAGCAACTGGTACCCGACGAAGCACATGACCGCATTGAGATCCATCCCATTCACCTGAGCGATCCTCTACGCTGGCTTTGGCGAGGCTTGCGCGACATGGTGTCGCAGCCCTTGATTTCCTTGTTTTATGGGGCGTGTTTTTGGTTGATGGCGTTGATCCTGTTAGCCGTCTTCAAAAGCAACCCCGAGTACACCTTGTCGGTCGTGTCTGGGTGTTTGTTGATTGGTCCATTTTTGGCCATGGGTTTGTATGACGTGAGCATGCACATGGAGCGTGGTGAGCCGCCAAGCATGGGCAGTTCGCTCACATGCTGGGAATCTCACATTCGCAGCATGAGCATGCTGGTCATGGTCATGGTGGTGTTGGAGTTGCTGTGGGGGCGCGCATCGCTGGTGGTGTTTGCCGTGTGCTTCAACAGTGCAGGCATGCCGACAACCGCCACGGTGTTGGAGGCGGTGTTCAATCCACAGAATTGGGAATTCGTCGTCGCCTACATTTGCGTCGGTGGGTTTTTTGCGGGCTTGGTGTTTGCCAGCATGATGGTGTCTGTCCCCATGATTTTGGACCGCGACACAGATGCCATCACCGCTTGCATCACCAGCCTGCGTGTGTTTGTGGACCGCACCGCTGTGTCCGTGTTTTGGGGCGCATTGATCACACTGCTGGTGGTGCTCGCCATGCTGCCCACCGCCGCAGGTCTGTTGGTGGTGGGGCCGTGGCTGGGCTTTGCCAGCTGGCATGCCTACCGCGCTGCCGTGCGTGTGACGCCCGTGCAAGCTGCGTGAAGCGCTAGGTTTTTGTCAACGGCCCTTTAGGCTTGGCACAAGGCCTGAGCCACTTGGCGCAAGCTGTCGCTGTGACGGTTTTTGGCCGCACACACGGTGGCTTGGGGCGATTGGGTGAAGTTGCGCAACATGGACGATGCATAGGTGGGGTCGTAATGCAAGACCAACAGGTCGCGCACCACGTCTTCGATGTGCCCGTGATGGACTTGCTCTTTCCAAGCCTCTACCACGGCCTTGCCACGAATGGCCACCAAGGCATCCAAGCGACGGCAAAACAAATCGCTGTCATGCACGAAGAAGTTGTAGTCCTCCATCAGCAAGGCGACCCGTTCCTCCAAGCTCAGTTGCAACTCAAAGCAGGGGCTGTCACGCATGGCCAGCATCAAGGATTCGGGAATCGACAGGTTGCCCACTTTGCGGCTCTCCGATTCCACAAACACAGGACGCGTTGGGTCAAAACTGCGCAAGGCTTGCCACACCAAGGTGTCAAAACGTTTTTGGCTTGGCTGTGGCTGGCCTGGAATATGGCCCAGCACAGAGCTGCGGTGGCAGGCGAGGTCTTCGAGGTCCAATACCTGCGCACCTTCGGCAGCGAGTGCATGCAGCAAACGTGTTTTGCCCGAGCCTGTGGGGCCTGAGATGACTTTGAATTGCAGTGGTGCCACACGCTTAGGGATGTCTTCCACCATGGCCGCACGAAACGCTTTGTAGCCACCTTCAATCAAGTTCACCTTGAAACCAATTTGCCCCAGCACCAAGGACAGTGAGCCGCTGCGTTTGCCGCCACGCCAACAATAAATCAGAGGCTGCCAATTTTTAGGCAGTGCGAGGACTTCACGTTGAATATGGCGCGCAATGTTCGCCGCCACCAAAGCCGCACCGTGCTTTTGTGCTTCAAAGGCATTGACTTGCTTGTACATGGTGCCCACGAAGATGCGTTCTTCGTTGTTCAGCGAGGGCCAGTTCACAGCGTTTGGCAAGTGGTCGAGGGCGAACTCGTCTTCACTGCGTGCGTCGATGATGGTGCTGAAACCTCCGGGGGTGCCGAGGGGAATGGCCATGCGCTCCAGAGCGTCTTGCGCTGAGATAAAAGTAACGCTCACGATTTATAAATTCTTTTTGATTTCGGGCCACACATTGGCCAACATGCGCGGATGCGCTTCGGCTTTGGGGTGGATGCGGTCAGGTTGAAACTGTGCAGCCGTGTCGGGTCCATCGGCAATGCCTTTGAGAAAAAACGGCACCAAGCCCGTGCGGTATTGTTTGGCCAGATTGGCAAACATCACCGAGAACTTGGCACTGTAGTCTGGCCCGTAGTTGGGCGGTATCTGCATGCCGACCAATACCACCCGTGCATTGACGGCTCGGCAGGCTTGGATCATGGCTTCCAGATTGTTTTGCGTGTTGTTGAGGTCAAGGCCGCGTAGGGCATCGTTGCCGCCCAACTCAATCACCACTAGCACGGGGCGCACTTGGTCGAGCATGGCGGGCAGGCGAGAGCGGCCACCTGCGGTGGTGTCGCCGCTGATGCTGGCGTTGACCACGCGCACATCAGGGCGCTCGGCTTGCAGTTTGTCGGCCAGCAAAGCCACCCAACCTTTGCCGCGTGGAATGCCGTACTCGGCACTGAGCGAATCACCCAACACCAAAATGCTGGCCGCCGGCATCGTGCCGGGGGCGGGGGCAGAGCCGGGGGGCGGCACTTGGCTGGGGTAAGGCTGTCCACGTCGGCGGTGCGGACCTGTGGAGGTGATGTCGCCCTCCATGCCTTGGCCTGTGGAGGTGATGACTTGTTGTTGCGCCGAAGCTGTGCCTAGGCCCAAAGTCCCTAGCAAAGTGGCGCTCAATGCGCTCCAGTTAAAGTCGCGTCTCAACATACCATTGCGCTTAATGACCACGCCTTCATTTGTAAATTCATCCACACACGTCTCGCCCTTGATTGCCGTTTCGCATTTGTCCAAATCGGTACAAGATGTCAGCGGAACCCTGCACATTCTCCGCGATATCGACTTCGTCTTGGCGCCCCAACAGTCGCTGGCCATTGTGGGCGCTTCGGGTTCTGGCAAAAGCACCCTGTTGTCCATCATGGCGGGGCTGGACACCCCCACGCAGGGCACGGTGTGGCTGGGCGGGGTGGACATCTTTGCCATGAACGAAGACGCGCGTGCAGCCTTGCGTGCGCGTCAAGTTGGGTTTGTGTTTCAGAGTTTTCAGCTCTTGGGCAATATGACCGCGCTAGAAAACGTCATGCTGCCATTGGAGTTAGCGGGCTTACCCAACCCGCGTGCCGCCGCCAAAGACATGTTGGTGCGCGTAGGCTTGGGCGAGCGTTTGGGCCACTACCCCAAAGTGCTCTCGGGCGGTGAGCAACAACGTGTGGCCTTGGCCCGCGCCTTTGTGGTCAAGCCTGCCTTGTTGCTGGCCGACGAGCCCACAGGCAGCCTCGACCACGCGAGTGGCGAACGCATCATGGACTTGATGTTTGAACTGAACCAAGAATTGGGCACAACGCTGGTGTTGGTGACGCACGATTTGAAGCTGGCTGCGCGGTGCGATCAGGCCATCACGATAGAGGCAGGGCAGGTCAAGGGATAATCCCCTCATATGTCTTCAGCCCCTAAAGTTCTCTTCGGCTTTCATGCCGTCGGCGTGCGCGTCAAAACAGCGCCGCAATCCATCATCGAAATCTACTTTGACCCCACGCGTCGCGATGCGCGCATGCGTCAATTTGTCGAGCGCGCCACCGAAGCCGGTATCCGCTTGATCGAAGCCGATGGCCCACGCTTGGCCAAGCTCTCGGGTGGCCATGGCCACCAAGGTGTGGCGGCACGTGTGAGCGAAATCAAACAAGTGCATTCGTTGGATGAGTTGCTCGAAGGCATTGAAAAAATTGAAGCACCTTTGATTTTGGTGCTCGACGGTGTGACCGACCCGCACAACCTTGGCGCGTGTTTGCGCGTGGCCGATGGTGCGGGGGCGCATGCGGTGATCGCGCCCAAAGACCACGCGGTAGGCATCAACGCCACGGTGGCCAAAGTAGCGAGTGGCGCGGCAGAGACGGTGCCGTATTTCATGGTGACCAATTTGGCGCGTACCTTGAACGAATTGAAAGAGCGCAACATTTGGATCATTGGCACCAGCGACGATGCGCCTAAAACTTTGTACCAAGTGGATCTCAAAGGCGCCACAGCTTTGGTCTTGGGCGCCGAGGGGGACGGCATGCGTCAACTCACACGCAAGACTTGCGATGAACTCATCAGCATCCCCATGTGTGGCGGTGTGGAGAGCTTGAACGTGTCGGTGGCCAGTGGGGTGTGCTTGTACGAGGCGCGGCGTCAGCGGACTGTTTCTTAATTTGTTCTGAGCTCGCTTCGGCCTGCGTTTCTGTTTTTTAGATCCAGCCCAGTGCGCCTAGCAAGGCGCCAAAACCCAAGAGCAGCAAGAGGTGCGTTTTGGTCTTCCACACAATCAGTGTGGTGGCACCTGTCAAGACCCAAAGCGGCCAATCATGTGCGGGGTTTTCATGGTTGCCCATGAGTAACCAGCCTGTGGCAATGAGCAGCGCAATCACGATGGGGGCCATGCCCGACTTGAAGGCCTTGACGGCGAGCATGTCGCGATTGCGGTGTGCCCATTGCGTGGCGACGAAGGTGAGCGTGCATGAGGGAATCATGATGCCCACCATGGTGATGAGCACGCCCCACAAGGCCAAGGCCAAGGCAGGCCACCCCGCAGCCAAACCACCACCTGCATTGAGCCCCACGTTCCAACCCATCAGGGCGACGAACATCACATTGGGACCCGGCGCACCTTGGGCCAAAGCAATCGACGAGGTGAACTGGGTGTCGCTCAACCAATGCATTTCATCCACCAAGTAGCGGTGAATATCAGGCGCGGTGGTGATGGCGCCGCCCACCGCCAACAGCGAGAGCGAGATGAAGTGCAAAAACAAAGCGCCCCAATCGGCCAAGCTGAGTGTGATGGGTGTCATCATTTTTGGGCCACCTCTCGTTGTTTGATGCAATGTCCAGCCCACACGCTAGCCAAGGGGCCAAGACTGAGCAACACCCAAGCCAATGGCAAGCGCAACAAGCCAATGGCAACAAAGGTCAGCGTGCCCATGCCAAGGCAAGTCAACAGGCCCATGGGGTTGTTTTTCAAAGCCCCCATGAGCTTAATGCCTACGGCTGCAATCAGCCCTGCCGAGACAGCGCCCATGCCGCGCAACATGCCTTGTGCGGTGGGGGTGTCTGCGACACCTGCCACCGCTGCGGCCAGCAACAACACCAGCACTGTCGGCGCCAACAGCAATCCGCTGAGCGCAGCCAGAGCGCCTGCCAAGCCAAAGTGACGTCCACCCATCATGAGTGCAAGGTTCACCACATTAGGGCCAGGCAAGATTTGCGCAACAGCCCAGTCCTCCACAAACTCATCCAGCGTGAGCCATTGTTTTTTATCTACCAACTCGCGTTGCACCACCGCCAAAACACCGCCAAACCCTTGCAAGGCCAACAGCGTGAACGAAATAAACAAATCAGTTTTGCTGCGCGGCGCGTGGGCCGCAGCGCTTGTGTAGGGGGTCATAGGGTCAAGCCACCGGCTACCTCAATCACGGCGCCGCTGATATAGGCGGCCTCGTCGCTCGCCAAAAACGCATACACATTGGCAATGTCTTCGGGCTCGCCGAGGCGTTGGAGTGGCACACGTGCTGCCATCTCGGTGATCACTTTTTCTGGAATGGTTGAGAGGATGGGCGTGGCAATAAAACCGGGGGCGACCGCATTCACACGAATCCCTTTGGGGCCGAGTTCACGGCTCCAAGTTTTGGTAAAGCCAATCACGCCAAACTTGGTGGCGGCATAGTTGGTCTGTCCAAAGTTGCCATAAATACCGACCACGGATGAGGCGTTCAAAATCACCCCGCTGCCTTGGGCCACCATGCTGTCCGTGACCGCTTGTGCGCAATGGAACACACCGCGCAGGTTGACATCGATCACGCGGTCAAATTGCTCGAGCGTCATTTTTTGCAAGCGCGCATCTTGCGTGATGCCTGCGTTGTTGACCAGCACATCAATGCGACCAAACTGCGCCAACACGGATTGCACAGTGGCATCCACCATGTCACGCTGCGTCACATCCACCACATAACCCACGGCTTGTGCGCCCGTGGCCTGACATTGCGTGACTGCGGCATCGACCGCCGCTTGCTTGACATCGCACACGATGACGATGGCGCCTTCATGGGCAAATTTGAGGGCAGTGGCCAAACCAATGCCTTGTGCGGCGCCAGTGATCAGGCTGACTTTGCCTGCCAGACGCTGCGCGGGGGAGGGTGTATTTGCTTGCATAGCTTGAAGTGTAATCAGCCCATCGGTCCCTTGTCGTTCTGGCTCAATCAGGTGCTGCCGCGCACCATCAATTCATACCCGACGTCCACGCTAGACGAGGCCACTTCTTCATCGCGCATCAAGGCCAGCAACATGTGGGCGGCAGCTTCGCCAATCGCCGCGCGTGGGGTTCGAATGGTGGTCAAGCCAGGGCCAATCAAGTCACTGCCCGTGAGGTCGTTGAAGCCAGCAATGGCCAAACGCTGCGGCACTTTGATTTTCATCCGCTGAGCGGCGAGCAAAGCACCCTGTGCCAAGTCGTCATTGCAAAAGAAGATGGCATCAATGCTGGGGTCCTCCGACAGGATGTGTTGCAACATCTG
Organism: uncultured Burkholderiales bacterium; assembly: GCA_903886485.1. GTDB lineage: Bacteria > Pseudomonadota > Gammaproteobacteria > Burkholderiales > Burkholderiaceae_C > Limnohabitans. The sequence goes on along the minus strand of CAISMH010000012.1, from coordinate 86,841 downwards.
ACCGCCCAAGGCCATCGACGATGGCGACTTGTTGGTGTAACTCAAAGCTTTGTCATAGCACTTGGCCGATTTGAGTGTTTGGCGCCATCCATCCAGTCGTTGCATCGTGCGTGGGTCTAACTGTGCGGCGGCAAAAGCAATGCGTTTGCGCCCACGGCTGAGCAAATGCTGGGTGAGTGCGCTGGCCGCTTGCGTTTGTGAGAAGCCCACGCTGTTGACATACGTCGATTGGGCCAACTCCATCATGTGCACACAAGGGATGCCACTTTTCTCGATCAAGGATTGTGCTGCTTCGCTGCGATCCAAGCCCGTCACCAAGATCCCTGCGGGGCGGTGCTGCAGTTGCTCGCGCAAGAGTTGCTCTTCTTCGCGCGTGTTGTAGTGCGTGATGCCAATCAGTGTTTGATAACCCGCATGACGCAATGTTTTTTGAATGGACTCCAACACGTCGACAAACAGGTTGTTGGACAACATGGGGATCAGCACGGCCACATGGTCGCTATGGCGAGAGGCAAGGGCGCGTGCTGCGGGGTCTGGCGTGTAGCCAAGTTTCAAGGCAGCGGCTTTCACGCGGTCGGTCAAATCACTGGCGACGGCGCGTTCACCCCGCAGCGCACGCGACACCGTGATCGGGCTGACTTTTGCCAACGCAGCCACATCTGCCAGCGTGACACGGCCTGTGGCGCGTGAACGGGTATTTTTGGATGTCATGAGGGCTAGGGTTTTTGCTAGGGTTTGTGCGACTCTGATTCTTTATGATAGCGCTATCCGAGAGCCATGCGTGTGATCCAAAACACCCAAGCTCTCTACTTTTTATCCAAATGGGATAGCGCTATCCAGTATTCAAAAATGAATGGTCCAGTCGTCATCATGGGTGTCGCCGGTTGCGGCAAGTCGAGTTTGGCTGCCGCGTTGTCACAGGCTTTGGGGTGGCAGTTGATTGAAGGTGACGAGTTTCATCCGTCTGCAAACGTCAACAAGATGCGTGCGGGCATTGCACTGACGGACGAGGACCGTGCAGGCTGGTTGGACATCTTGGCCAACCAATTGGTTCGCCATGGCGCGTGCGCGGTGCTGACCTGTTCGGCTTTGAAAAAGGCCTACCGTGACCGCTTGCGCCAAAGCGTGCCGTCCTTACGTTTTGTGCATCTGGAGCTCACGCGTGAGCAATCCATTGCACGGGTCACCCAACGCCGCGACCACTACTTTCAACCCACTTTGGTAGACAGTCAGTTTGCTGCCCTAGAAAAACCTGTCCATGAAGCTGGCGTGTTGACGGTGGATGCCACGCAAGGTATCGAAACCATCCAAGCGCAGGTGTGTGCTTGGGTGACAAAAAAGGAGTGTGTATGAGTTCGAATTCATCCCCTTCACGCATTCAGTCCATCGCACAAGTGCTGATGGCGGCGTGCTTGGGCATCATGGCGGTGGCTGTGTTCTTCAACGTGGTGTTGCGCTACGGCTTTGGCAGTGGCATTGCAGCCAGTGAAGAACTCTCACGTTTGTTGTTTGTTTGGATGGTCTTCGTTGGTGCCACCGCAGCCTACCCCGCTGGTGAGCACATGGCGTTCACCAGCTTTGTGGCGGGCTTGCGCCAGCATCCCAAAACGATGCAAGCATTGACCCTTCTGATTCGTGCCTTGGTCGTCCTGAGCTGTGTGTTGTTAGGGCGTGGTGCATGGCAACAAGTCGAAGTGGGTTTGAGCAGCAATTCTGTGGTGCTGGGCTACCCCAATTGGTTGCTGCCCTTGCCCGTGTTGTTGTCATCCTTGGCGATTGGCCTGATGGCGCTCAAAGAATTGATTCAAAACAAGCCCGTAGATTTTGACCACGGCGTGGATGTGGAGTAAACAGCATGACACCTGAAGCACAAGCATTCATTGTTTTCTCTGTGGGCATGTTGTTGCTCATGGGCATTGGCCTCAACATGGCCTTTGCCTTGGTTTTGACGGGTGCGGGCATGGCTTGGGTTCTCGACTTTTGGGACACCCAGTTGCTCGCGCAAAACTTGGTCGCTGGCGTGGACAGCTTTCCTTTGTTGGCCGTTCCGTTTTTTATCTTGGCGGGCGAGTTGATGAACTCGGGTGGCATCAGCCGCCGCATCATCGACATGGCCCAAGCGTGGGTCGGCCACATCCGAGGCGGCTTGGGCTTTGTGGCGATTGGTGCTGCGGTCCTCATGGCCAGCATGAGTGGTTCGGCATTGGCCGACACAGCTGCGTTGGCCACGATTTTGTTGCCCATGATGAAGCGTCAAGGCTACCCCATGCACACCTCGGCAGGCTTGATTGCCTCGGGCGGCATCATCGCGCCCATCATTCCACCGTCGATGCCGTTTGTGATTTACGGTGTGACGACCAACACCTCCATCTCTTCTCTGTTCTTGTCTGGCATCGTGCCCGGACTGATCATGGGCGTGGGTTTGATCGTGGCGTGGAAGCTTCAACTGCGCGACATGGATTTGCCCCAAGGCGACAAGCTGCCTTTGGTTGAGCGTTTGCACGCCACACGCAAAGCCTTCTGGGCCATGTTGATGCCACTCATCATCATCGGCGGCATGAAGACGGGCATCTTCACACCCACCGAGGCGGCGGTCGTGGCTGCGTTTTACGCTTTGGTTGTGGCCCTTGTGATTCATCGCGAAATGAAGTTGATTGAAATTCATGAAGTGCTGGTGCGTGCCGCCAAAACCACAGCGGTGGTGATGTTCTTGTGCGCGGGGGCACAGGTGGCCAGCTACATGATCACCTTGGCGGATTTGCCCACCGTGCTGACAGGCTGGCTAGGTCCCTTGGTCGAGAGCCCACGCGTGCTCATGGCCGTGATGATGGTGACCTTGGTCTTGATTGGCACGGCACTGGACCTCACCCCCACGATTTTGATTTTTGCGCCCGTGATGCTGCCCATCGCGGTGAAGGCAGGCATTGACCCTGTGTATTTCGGTTTGATGTTTGTGCTCAATGGTGCGATTGGTTTGATCACGCCGCCCGTGGGCACCGTGCTCAACGTGGTGGCCGGTGTGGGGCGCTTGTCCATGCACCAAGTCATCAAAGGCGTGAACCCCTTTTTGGTGACTTACCTCATCATCTTGACTGTGTTTGTTTTGTTCCCAGACCTCGTGATCGCCCCTGTGGCGTGGATGCGATAAGTTTTAACCCAAGGAGACTGTTATGAAATTTCTTCGTCGAACCCTGATTGCCGCTGCCACTGTGGCCGTGGCCAGTGCCTCTTTTTCGAGCTTCGCACAAGACATCAAGCCCCGCTTGATTCGTTTTGGCTACGGCTTGAATGAGCAAAGTAACCAAGGCCGTGCAGCCAAGGTGTTTGCTGAGCAAGTTGAAAAAGCCTCTGGCGGCAAGATGAAAGTGCGCGCCATTGGCGCCGCGGCCTTGGGCCCCGACACACAAATGCAACAAGCCTTGATTGGCGGTGCGCAAGAAATGATGGTGGGTTCAACCGCCACCTTGGTGGGCATCACCAAAGAGATGGCCTTGTGGGACACACCGTTCTTGTTCAACAACGTCAAAGAAGCCGACGCTGTGTTGGACGGCCCCATCGGTCAAAAGGTGATGGACAAGTTACAAGACAAAGGCTTGGTCGGTCTGGCTTATTGGGAAAACGGTTTTCGTAACCTGACCAACAACAAGCGTCCTGTCACCAAACTTGAAGACTTGAACGACGTCAAGCTGCGCGTGATGCAAAACAACGTCTACCTCGACAGCTTCAAGATCTTGGGTGCCAACGCCGTGCCCATGCCTTTCTCTGAATTGTTCAGCGCCTTGGAAACCAACACGGTGGACGGTCAAGAGAACCCGTACAACACCATCTTGTCGAGCAAGTTCTACGAAGTGCAAAAGTACCTCAGCGTGACCAACCACGTCTACAGCCCTTGGATCGTGACGGTCAGCAAAAAGTGGTGGGATGGTTTGAGCAAGACCGAACAAAAAATCTTGCTCGATGCGGCACGCGTGAGCCGCGACTTTGAACGCAAAGACACGCGCGACGAAGCAGCCAAAGCCTTGGGCGACTTGAAAGCCAAAGGCATGCAAGTCAATGAGTTGTCGGTGGCTGAAGTCAACCGCATGCGCGACAAACTCACCCACGTCAACGCAGGCATTGCCTCCAACATTGGCATGGACTTGTGGGGCGACACACAGAAAGAGCTGACACGCTTGCGTGCGAAGAAGTAATGCCTTGCAACTGAATGCGCCATGAAAAACGCCACCCAAGGGTGGCGTTTTTTTATGGGTTGATGGGTCGCGACGACTTAGCCTGTGTTGCGCAACCCTGCTGCAATCCCGTTGATGGAGATGTGAATGCCGCGCTGGGCTTTTTCATCGCGGTCTTGCGGGCGTTTGCCTTCTCGGTAGCGGCGAATCAACTCGACTTGCAAATGGTGCAGCGGGTCGATGTAGGGGAAGCGGTGACGCATCGAGCGCTCGAGTGCCGCGTTGTTCACCAAGCGTTGCTTGTCGCCCGTGATGAGCTTCAAGGCGTCCGAGGTGCGATGCCATTCGGCTTCGATCAAACCAAAAATCTTCTTGCGCAAACGAGCGTCACTCACCAACTCGGCGTAGCGTGACGCGAGCCCCAAATCGCTCTTAGACAACACCATGTCGAGGTTCGACAGCAGTGAGCGGAAGAACGGCCATTGGCGTTGCATTTTTTGCAGCAAGGCCAGCGCGTCTTTGGGTTTGAGTGTGGGGTGGTGGTGGATGAATTGGTCTACCGCAGAGCCAAAGCCCAACCAGCCGGGCAGGGTCAAGCGGCATTGGCCCCAGCTAAAGCCCCATGGAATCGCGCGCAAGTCTTCAATGCGGGGCGAGGCATTGCCGCTTTTGGGACGCGCTGCGGGGCGCGAGCCAATGTTGAGTTCGGCAATTTCGCGCAAGGGTGTGGCCGCGAAGAAGTAGTCGGTGAAGCCCGGTGTCTCGTACACCAAACCACGGTAAGCGGCCATGCTGTTCGCAGACAAGCGTTGCGCGGCCTCCAAAAAGGCCTGTGGTGCAGGCTTGGTGGTTTGTAGCAGCGTGGCTTCCAAGGTGGCCGCCACCAGTGTTTCTAAATTGCGACGGCCAATCTCGGGGTTGGCGTATTTCGAGCCAATGACCTCGCCTTGTTCGGTGAGGCGAATTTGCCCACGCACCGTGCCTGGGGGCTGCGCCAAAATCGCTTGGTAGCTCGGGCCGCCGCCACGCCCCACAGTGCCGCCACGGCCGTGAAACATGCGCAGCGTGATGTCGTGTTGTTTGAACAAGCCATCAAACAAGGTGACCAAGTCAATCTCGGCGCGGTACAGCTCCCAGTTGCTGGTGAAGATGCCGCCGTCTTTGTTGCTGTCGGAGTAGCCCAGCATGATGTCTTGCTCACCACCGCTGCGCTGGACCAAGTGGGCGATGCCGTCGAGGGCATAAAAACCACCCATGATGTCGGCGGCGCGACGCAAGTCGTCGATGGTTTCAAACAAGGGCACCACGATCAAATCGCAAGTCGATGTTTTGCTGCCCAAGGTGCCGCGCATCAAGCCAGTTTCTTTTTGCAGCAACAACACTTCGAGCAAATCGCTCACCGTTTCGGTGTGGCTGATGATGTAGTGGCGAATCGCGTCCTTGCCAAACGTTGCCAGCATCTCGCGCGCGGTTTCAAAAATTGCCAGCTCTTTGAGGGCGAGTTCAGAGTAGCGCGCGCCCATCACGCGCAGGGGGCGTGCGTCGTGCAGGAGCTTGTTCAGTACCTCGACACGTTGTGCTTCATTGAGTTTGGCGTAATGGTTTTCCACACCCGCCGTGGCCAGCAATTCGGCCACCACCAATTCATGCTGGTCCGAGCTTTGGCGCAAGTCCACCGTGGCGAGGTGAAAACCAAACACGTCCACCGCGCGCATGAGCGGCGTGAGGCGTTGGGCCATCAAGGCACTGCCGTGTTGAGATGCGAGTGAATTGGCAATGACGCGCAAATCGGTGAGCAACTCTTGGGATGATATATACGGGTTTTGTGGTGCCACCGCATGGCGGGCGGCATCCCCTCCCGTGAGGTCTTTGAGGGTGGCGGCCAAGCGCGCGTACATGCCGGTGAGGGCGCGGCGATAGGGCTCGTCTTGGCGATGCGCATTGGTGTCGGGTGAACGCTCGGCCAAGGCATGCATCTCGGGCGTGACATCGACCAGCATGGCCGACATGGACAACTCGGTGCCGAGGTAGTGCAGCTCGGTCAGGTAGTGGCGCAAGGCCACATCACATTGACGGCGCAAGGCAAAACGCAAGGTGTCGGCGTTGACGTTGGGGTTGCCATCGCGGTCACCGCCAATCCATTGGCCCATGCGCAAAAAGCTGTGCACGTGGGCTTGGCCGAGTTCGGCTTCGAGGTCAGCGTAGAGCTTGGGGATCTCGCTCAAGAAGGTGGACTCGTAATAACTCAAGGCGTTTTCAATTTCATCCGACACCGTGAGTTTGGTGAAGCGCAGCAAACGGGTTTGCCACAGCTGCAACACGCGTGCGCGCAGTTGCATTTCGTTGGCGGCGAGTTCACGCAGGGCCAAAGCATCGGGTGCGGCTTTGCCGGAGGTGTGAAGGGCGGCGCGTGATTTGATGTCGTCACGCAGCGCCAAAAGTTGGGCAATGCCACGCTCGGCATCCAAGATGCTTTTGCGTTGCACTTCGGTGGGGTGGGCGGTGAGCACGGGCGACACATGGCTGTGCGCCAGTGTTTGCACAATGCTCTTAGGCGCAATCCCAGCGGCTTTGAGGCGACTGAAGGCGACAGACAAGCTGCCTTCTTGCGTGTGGCCTGCACGTTCATGGATGGCGCGGCGGCGAATGTGGTGACGGTCTTCTGCAAGGTTGGCCAAATGGCTGAAGTAAGTGAAGGCACGAATCACGCTGACGGTGGCTTGGGCACTGAGTGAGGCCAAGAGTTTTTTCAATGTCTTGTCCGCATTGGCGTCCGAGTCGCGACGAAACGCGACCGAGAGCTTGCGTACTTGCTCGACCAACTCATAAGCATCACGGCCTTCTTGTTCACGAATCACATCGCCCAAGATGCGACCCAAGAGTCGAATGTCTTCGACCAACGGGCGTTCGTTTTCTTTGGCTTGCTGGGTGGCTTTGGCTGAAGTTTTGTCAGTCATGGTTTGCTTTGGGTGATGAGATGTAAGTGAAGTCTGGGTCACGCGACTCAAACACGCATCACGCCTTGAGGCGTGCCGCTTCAGCAGCTTCCATGTCCTTGGCCATCTTCTTGCCCAGCTCAACGCCCCATTGGTCATAGGCATGAATGCCCCAAATGGCGGCTTGGCAAAACACCTTGTGTTCGTACAAGGCCATGAGTGCGCCCATGCTGCGTGGCGTGAGGGCGTCGACCCAAATGGTGGTGCTGGGCACGTTGCCGGGATAGCTGCGGTGCGGGGCCAAGCGCTGCACTTCGGATTCGTCTAGACCGCTGTCACGCAACTCGCGCATGGTTTCTTCGGGTGTGCGTCCAATCGCCAAGGCTTGGGCTTGGGCTTGCATGTTGAGCAGCACCACGCGGTGGTGCTCGGCCGCAAATGGCAAGGGGCTGCGTTCGGTGCGCAAACCAATGAAGTCCATGGGCACCAAGTGTTTGCCTTGGTGGATGAGTTGGAAATACGCGTGTTGGCCGTCAATGCCTAAGCCGCCCCACAGCACAGGCGCGGTGGCCACTTCAACTGGGCTGCCATCGACGTGGGTGCCTTTGCCGTTGGACTCCATGTCCATTTGTTGCAAGAACGAGGCGAACTTGCCCAGTGGTGAGGCATAGGGCGCAATGTTGTGGGAGGTGGCGCCCAAAAAGTTGCGGTTCCAAATACCAAACAAGGCCATCAGCAAGGGCAAGTTTTGATCGGAGGGGGCACTTAAAAAATGCTCGTCCATCGCGCGTGCACCCAAGAGCATGTCTTGGAAAGCAAACGCGCCAATGGAGATGGCCAGTGGCAAACCAATGGCCGACCACACCGAGTAGCGCCCCCCCACCCAATCCCAAAATCCAAAGGTGTGCTCAGGCGTGAAGCCCTGCGCCGCAGAGATTTGTGGATGGGCAGTGACCGCAATCAGGTGTTGGCCCAGTTGATCTGCGGGACAGCCCCCGTCGGTCAACCAACGCTTGGCAGAGGCCGCCAGCGTCATGGTCTCTTGCGTGGTGAAGGTTTTGCTTTGCACCACAAAGGCCGTGCGGGCGGGGTTCAGGTAAGCCAGCGCGGTGTACAAGCTCCACGCATCCACGTTGGACACATAGTGCACACGCACTTTGTTTTTGAAGCTGTCGCGCGTCAAATGGCTGAGGGCTTCGGTGGTCATGCGTGGGCCGAGGTCTGAGCCACCAATGCCGAGGTTGACCACATCGGTGATGGACTCGCCGCCAAAGCCTTTCATGTGGCCTTCGCGCACTTTCTCGGCAAACGTACACACGCGGTGCAACTCATGCGCCACTTGCTTGGAGATGTCATGGCCCCAAGGTGGGTTGGGCACATGGCTGCCACGCAAGGCCACGTGCAACACCGCACGCTGCTCGGTGGCGTTGATGGGCTCGCCTTTGAACATGGCGTGGGCTTGCGACATGACCTGTGATTCGTCGGCCAAGGCCAAGAGCTGTGCCATCACTTCGCGGGTGACGCGTTGGCGCTCGTAGTCAATGCTGATGCCCGCGCCGCTGGCGTGCAAGGCCGCGTTGCGCTCTGAGCTTTTGAGCAAATCACGCAGGTGCGGTTGTGGACCTTGGGCCAAGGCTTGCAGGGCTTGCCAAGCTTGGCGCTTTTGAGGAGGAATGAATGGCGTCATGTGTGGATTTTCGTCAAATTAATGGGCTTTCTCGAACCCATCGAATGAAACTTTTGATCGAGCGCTTGAATTAACTTAAACCTGCCGCGTCTGTGGCTTCGCGTGCGAGGCGAGTGATTTCAGCCCAGTCTCCGCGCTCGACAGCCTCCACAGGGGTGAGCCAAGAGCCGCCAACCATCGCCACATTGGGTTGTTTCAAAAAATCGCCCATGTTGGCCAGCGACACACCGCCCGTCGGACAAAAACGCATATCGCCCAATGGCCCGCCCAAGGCCTTGAGCATGGCCAAGCCGCCTGCTTGTGCGGCGGGAAAGAGTTTGACCAAACCAAATCCGTGGTCACGCGCCGCCATCACTTCACCGGGCGTCATCACACCGGGCATGAAGGGCAGCTTGCAAGCCACAGCGGCTTGCACCAATGCATCGGTCATGCCGGGCGAGAGGGCAAAGCGCGCGCCTGCGGCTTGCACGCGGGCCATCTCGTCGGCACGTGTGACGGTGCCTGCCCCCACGTGCATCTGCGGCACATGCTTGGCGACTTGTTCAATCGCGGACAAACCTGCGGCGTGGCGCAAGGTGATTTCCATCACATCCACACCGCCTTCGAGCAGCGCGTGTGCCATGGGCACGGCTTGGTCCGGATGGGTGATGACGATGACGGGGACCACGCGTGATTTGAAAGCGGGGCGTGTGAAGGCGGGGTTGAGTTGGGTCATGTCGAATTTGCTTTAGCGGTGTGTGAACAAAGGCGATGCACCTTCTTCGGCCAGTGCCGCGTTGGCGCGAAACAGGGCAAAGAGGTCGCGGCCAGTGCCGTGTTGGTTGCCAGACAAGTCAGGCGTGGGGGCGGTGCGAGTGGCAAGTTCGGCCTCGCTGACTTCGAGTTGCAAGGTTTGGGTGTCGCAATCTAGCGCAATCATGTCGCCGTCTTGCACCTTGCCAATCAAGCCGCCATTGACAGATTCGGGGCTGAGGTGAATCGCCGCAGGCACTTTGCCCGAGGCCCCTGACATGCGGCCATCGGTGACCAAGGCCACTTTGAAACCTTTGTCTTGCAACACGCCCAGCACGGGGGTGAGGCGGTGCAGCTCGGGCATGCCGTTGGCTTGGGGGCCTTGGTTGCGCACCACGGCCACGAAGTCGCGTTCGAGCTTGCCTTCTTTGAAGAGTTGGCCGAGCTGCTTTTGATCGGTCAACACGATGGCAGGTGCGCGCACTTGGCGGTGTTCGGGCTTGACGGCTGACACTTTCACCACCGCACGGCCCAAGTTGCCTTGTAGCAAACGCAAGCCGCCATCGGCGCTGAAAGGATGTGTCACAGGGCGCAAAACAGCTTCGTCGGCAGACTTCACTGGCACATCACGCCAATCGAGTTGCCCCATGTTCAACCAAGGCTCCACCGTGTAGCGGTGCAGGCCTTGGCCCATGAGGGTCTGCACATCGTCATGCAACAAACCTGCGCTGAGTAATTGCGCAATCAAGTAGCCCATGCCACCTGCGGCTTGGAAGTGGTTCACATCGGCGCTGCCATTGGGGTACACGCGGGCCAGCAAAGGCACGCAGGCCGAGAGGTCAGAGAAGTCGTCCCAATTGACGATCAGGCCTGCGGCACGCGCCATGGCGACGATGTGCAAGGTGTGGTTGGTCGAGCCGCCTGTGGCGAGCAAACCCACGATGCCGTTGACGATGGCCTTGGCATTGATTTGGTAGCCCATCCCCGCGTCTGTGTCTTGTGACAAGGCCACGGCACGTTTCACCGCTTCCACGGTGAGGGCGTCACGCAGCGGTGTGCCGGGGTTGACGAACGAGGAACCGGGCAAGTGCAAGCCCATGATTTCCATGAGCATTTGGTTGGAGTTGGCCGTGCCATAAAACGTGCAGGTGCCTGCGCTGTGGTAGGCCGCTTGTTCGGCCTCTAACAGCACGTCGCGACTGACCAAGCCTTGTGCGTACTGCTGACGCACTTTGGCTTTGTCGTCATTGGACAAACCCGAGGTCATGGGGCCAGCGGGCACAAACACAGCAGGCAAGTGCCCAAACTGCAAGGCGCCGATGAAGAGGCCGGGCACGATCTTGTCGCACACGCCCAAGAACAAAGCGGCATCAAACACGTTGTGCGACAAACCCACCGCGGTGGCCAAAGCAATCACATCGCGCGAGAACAGCGACAACTCCATGCCGTCTTCGCCTTGGGTCACGCCGTCGCACATGGCGGGCACGCCACCCGCCACTTGTGCGGTGGCACCTGCGGCACGTGCAGCCGCACGAATTTTTTCGGGGTAGTGCTCATACGGCTGATGGGCCGAGAGCATGTCGTTGTACGCGGTGATGATGCCGACGTTGGGCTGACGCTCTTGGCGCAACACCAGCTTGTCATTGGCAGGCATGGCCGCATAAGCATGCGCGGCATTGGCGCAGCCCATGCCACCGCGGTACGGGCCAGGCTTTTTGGCTTGGGCCAACACGTCTAAATAAGCTTGGCGCGTTATGGCGCTGCGTTGTTCAATGCGCGCAGTGACAGCCGCAAGGGTGGGGTGCAAAGGTGTGGTCATGGTTGATCAGTTTGAAAGCCAAACCGCGACGGGCGTTTGGGTTTGGTGCAAGACAAATGAAATGGGGAGCGCGGGTGTGGCGGCTGTCCACGCCTGCTGCAAAGTGAGCCGTTTGTCAGCGCCCGTCACGGGCAATACGATGTGGCGTGCCGACAAAATTTGCGCCAAGGTTTGCGTGATGCGTGCATAGGGGGCATTGGGCGGTGGGCTCTTCAGTTCAATGGCCACACAGCTTTTCGTGTTGCGTAAATCAAGCGCCTCTGCCAAGTTGGGTGCATCAGGAAACAACGACGCCGTGTGACCATCTGCACCCATGCCCAAGACCAACACATCTGCTGTGCCTGCTGCACTCAGGGCCATGCTTGCTGCTTGGGCCAAGGTGGTGGGAGATTCCAAAGGCTCGGTCGCACGGGGCACCATGAACACCAATTGCGCTTTGGCTGCCAAGTTTTGCAATAAATGGGTCTGCACCAACAGGGCGTTGCTGTCGGGGTGAAGGCGTGGTACGCAACGTTCATCCACCAAGGTGATGCGCACACGCGACCAATCGATGTCCATCACGCGCAAGGCCTCAAACAAGGCCACAGGCGATCTGCCACCGGACACACTCAACACGGCGAACCCGCGCGCTTGAATGGCCTCAGCCAAACGCTGGGCCATGTCTTGCGCCAAACGCACATTCAGCTCGGCTTGGCTGACGGTGTGCACCGTCAAGGTGCCGCGTGATTCGGGTAGCCACGTGTTGCCCATCAGGCTTCCTCAAACCATGACAACTCTTCGCGCGCCATCAAGGCCGACGAAGCGGCAGGGCCCCAGCTACCCGCAGAGTAAGCGCGTGGTTTGTCGTCTAACTCAGCCCAGCCGTTGATGATGGGCTCGACCCACATCCATGCGGCTTCCAATTCGTCACGACGCATGAAGTGGGTGAGGCGTCCTTTGATGACGTCCATCAGCAAACGCTCATAGGCTTCGGCGCGACGTTTGTCGGACGACTGTTGCAAGTCAAGGCCGAGTTTCACCGGATGCAAGTTCATGCCCGTGCCCGGCTCTTTGACCATCATCTCCAACTGAATGGATTCTTCGGGTTGCAAGGTGATGATGAGTCGGTTGGGTTCTTGTTGTGCCGTGGAGCCAAAGATAGAAAACGGTTGGTCTGCAAACTCGATGATGATTTGCGATTCGCGGCGCTGCATGCGTTTGCCCGTGCGCAAGAAAAGGGGCACATGGGCCCAGCGTGCGTTGTTGATGTGCGCGCGCAAGGCCACGAAAGTTTCGGTGCGGCTGTTGGCGGGCACATTGTCTTCATCCAAATAGCCTTTGACAGCAGCGCCTTCTGAAGCGCCAGCGGTGTATTGGCCGCGCACGGTGTCACGTTTGATGTCGCTCAAATCCATCTTGCGCAAGGAGCGCAAGACTTTGAGTTTTTCATCACGCACATCGTCCGCACCCAAGGAGATAGGCGGCTCCATCGCCACAATGCACAAGAGCTGCAACAGGTGGTTTTGCACCATGTCGCGCATGGCTCCCGCGCCATCATAAAAACCAGCCCGACTGCCCACGCCCACGCTCTCGGCCACGGTGATTTGCACGCTCTTGATGTAGGGCGCACGCCACAGCGGTTCGAAAATCGCATTGCCAAAACGCAACACCATCAGGTTTTGCACCGTCTCTTTGCCGAGGTAGTGGTCGATGCGATAAATCTGTGGCTCGTCAAAGTAACGGGCCACATTCACATTGATGTCGCGTGCAGAGGCAAGGTCGGTGCCCAGTGGTTTTTCAAGCACCACCCGTGATTGCGCATCGACCAAACCAGCGCCCGATAAATGGGCGCAAATTTGGCTGAACAAGCTCGGTGCTGTGGCCAAGTAGTACACACGCAAGGCGGGCGTGTTGCACAGCTCTTTGAGTTTGGCAAAGTCATGGGCGTTGGTCACATCCATGCTCACATAGGCCAATCGGTTTAAAAAACTTTTCCAATCATCGGCTGTGAAAGCGTCTTGCTCAATGAAGGCGGGCGAGTTCTTGTCGATGAAGTCTAAATACGCTTGGCGTGTCCAGTCTTGTCTGCCCACGGCAATGATGCGTGTTGTGGCGTCAAGCTTGTCATGCAGGTGCGCCATGTAGAGCGCGGGCAAAAGTTTGCGAAACGACAAGTCGCCAGCGCCGCCAAAAATCACGATGTCCAGCGTGCCCGCGGGTGGGGTGGTGTGTGTCATGAGTAACGTTTGTTGAGAAGGTTTTGTTTCATGTTGCGCAGCAGGGGTTGCAACTGCGCACTGCCGATGCGCAGTGCCACGGTGGTGGCCAATACGTCCACGATCATCAGATGCAGCAAGCGTGACACCATGGGACTGAATTTTTCGTAGCTCTCGGGGTGATCTGCGGCGAGGTGGATTTTTCCGGCGTTGGCCAATGGCGAGCCAGAGGCCGTGACCACCACGGTGGTCGCACCGTTCTTTTTGGCGATTTCGCAGGAGTCGAGCAAATCGCGGGTGCGGCCCGAGTTTGAGAACACCACCAAGCAGTCGCCAGGGCCGAGCAAGGAGGCGCTCATGATTTGCAGGTGGCCATCGCTGTGCGCGATGGTGTGAAAACCCAAGCGGAAAAATTTGTGTTGCGCATCTTGCGCCACGATGCCTGAGTTGCCCACGCCAAAAAACTCAAGGCGTTTGCCTTTTTTATGCGTGAGAGCGATGGCTTCTGCGGCCTTGTCAATTTGCGCAGAAGAGGCATCGTTGCGGTACTTCAAAAATGCCGTCACCGTGTTGTCAATCACCTTGACCAGCACATCATTGCTGTTGTCTTGCGCGCCCACGTTGCGGTGGATGAACGGCACCCCCTCGCTGAGGCTGCCTGCGAGTTTGAGTTTGAAATCACTCAAGCCTTCGTAACCCATGCTGCGGCAAAAGCGCACCACCGTGGGTTTGCTGACGCCTGCGCGATCCGCCAACTCGGTGACGGGTAGGGTTGAGAAAGTGCGTGGGTCAGTGAGAAGCAGCTTGCCCACGCGCTGCTCCGCGGGGGCTAAGGATGAAAGGCTTGATTTGATACGTTCCAGCATGGTTGTTAATGTAACTTAGTTTCATGCATTATCCAGTCGGGTTACATCTTCATGTGGCGGCCATTTTCAGTCGGCGAGAATGTGCAAATTCTTCTTTTACGAAAACCCAGTTTTGCACATTCGGACCATGTCCCAGCCCATCGCATCAGCCACCACCGCAAAGCAGCTTCAAGGCGCCATCGGCGTCTTTGACTCCGGCGTGGGCGGCCTGTCTGTCTTGCGCGCCATCCGCGCGGCGCTGCCGCATGAGCATTTGGTGTATGTGGCCGATTCGGGCCATGCGCCTTATGGTGACCAATCTGAAGCGCACATCACCCAACGCACACTTACTGTGGGCAACTGGCTGGCCGAGCAGGGTGTCAAAGCCATCACGATTGCGTGCAACACAGCCACGGTGGTGGCTGCCAAAACCTTGCGGGAACAAACGCATTTGCCTGTCGTGGCCATAGAGCCCGCCATCAAACCCGCAGTGGCACTCACGCGCAGCGGGGTGGTGGGTGTGTTGGCGACGCGCCAAACTGTTCACAGTGCGGCGGTCGCGAGACTGGTGGCACTGTATGGGGCTGACAAACGCATCTTGCTGCAAGCTTGCCCCGGCTGGGTCGAGCAAGTCGAACGTGCCGATTTGCACAGCGCAGAAACCGAGGCCTTGCTGAGGCAGTTCATCACGCCGCTGCTAGAGCAGGGGGCAGACACCTTGGTGCTGGGTTGTACGCATTACCCTTTCTTGCGTGACACCCTTGCGCGCATCGCAGGCGAGCGGGTGACCTTGCTTGACCCAGCCGAGGCGGTGGCGCGCGAGCTGACACGGCGCTTGGCCGACAACGGCAGTTTGACCACTCAAACAGCGCTGGGTTCTGTCAAGTTTTTCACCACAGGGGATGTGGCTCAAGCGCAGCTTGCGGTGACGCACCTTTGGGGCGCCACCGCACAGGTTGAAGCGCTGACGTCAGATTGATTGGTGTGGCTTCGCGGGCAATACCGTGCCCACACACTCGCCAAAACCGATGCGTGTCGCACCTGTTTTTTCGCACCAGCCGCGCAGTACCACGGTATCGCCATCTTCTAAGTAAACACGTTGCTCACCATTGGCGAATTGCAGGGGGGGTTTGCCACCTTGGGTGAGTTCAATCAAGGCACCAGCTTGGTCCAAGGTGGGGCCAGACAAAGTGCCACTGCCTAAGAAATCACCCGCTTGCAAATTGCAGCCATTCACGGTGTGGTGCGTCACCATTTGCGCCACGGTCCAATAAGCGTGACGGTAGCTGGTGTTGCACACGATGGCTGCGGGCTCGCCTGCCTCGCGCATCTTGGGCGTGTGGATGCCAACTTGGAGTTGGATATCCAATGCACCTTGCTGACGGTTGGCCTCTGAGTCCAGATAGGCCATGGGTTGGATGTCTTCTGCGGCGCGCTTGAAGGGCACGCGATACGGAGCGAGGGCCTCCAAGGTCACAACCCAAGGCGAAATGGTGGACGCAAAATTCTTGGATAAGAACGGACCTAAAGGCTGATATTCCCAAGCTTGGATGTCACGGGCAGACCAATCATTGAGCAAGCAAATGCCAAATACATGGTCTTCGGCTTCCTCCATGGTCAAGGCGTCACCCAGGGCGTTGCCGCGGCCGATGAAGATGCCCAGCTCCAACTCAAGGTCCATCCGCTTGCAAGGTCCGAATGAGGGTTCGGTCGCGCCAGGTGGCATGGTTTGTCCCACGGGACGGTGAAAGGCCTGACCCGACACCCCAATGCTGGAGGCCCGACCGTGGTAACCGATCGGTACCCATTTGTAGTTGGGCAACAACGGGTTGTCTGGACGGAACTGTTTGCCGATGTTGGTCGCGTGGTGAATCGAGGTGTAGAAATCGGTGTAGTCACCGATGCGCGCGGGCACGTCGTATTCGGCTTGCGCTTGTGGCACCAAGCAGCTTTGTAAGGTGGCTTGTTCGGGGGCGTTGTCGCGCAACGCATGTGAAAGCGCCAACCGCAAAGCGTGCCAAGCCTGTGGTCCCATGCGCATCAACGCGTTGAGCTTGTCTTGCGCACCGGCTTGCATGGCGGTCGCGGCGTCGCCTGTGAACAGACCTGTTTGGGCGGCTGCGGCTAAGTCCAAAATTTGATCACCAATGGCGACGCCACCGCGAAACGCTTCGTTTGAACGCTTGCGACGAAAGACCCCAAAAGGCAAATTTTGAATGGGGAAATCACAGGCGGCGGTATTGGCCGAGCTGACCCAACTGCGCAGCGCGGGGTTGTGGGTTTCGTTACATGCTGCCATCGTGCATCCATGCTGCGTGTTTGGGTGCGCGCTTGGTCTGCGCCCATTCGTTGATCATGTCCCATTTGACTTCGTCGAGCTTGCGCATCATCTCGGGAGTCCCCGTGTTGGCGGCTAACTCCAAACGGTGTCCGTTGGGATCGAAAAAGTAAATGCTCTTGAAGATGGTGTGGTTGGTGGGGCCGACCACTTCAATGCCAGCAGCTTCCAGCTTGGCTTGGGTGGCTATCAAGGTCTCCACTGAATCAACTTCGAGCGCCAAGTGTTGCACCCAAGCAGGGGTGTTGCGATCGCGGTCCATGGGCGGTTGGCTGGGCAATTCGAAGAAGGCCAAGATGTTGCCGCCACCCGCATCTAAAAAAATGTGCATGTAAGGGTCCGCGGCTTTGGTGGATGGCACTTCATCCTCTGCGATGGCCAGCACAAATTTCATGTCAAGGTGTTTTTCGTACCACGCCACGGTTTCTTTGGCGTCGATGCAGCGGTACGCCACGTGATGAACTTTTTTAACGAGCATGTGTGTTCCTGATTGAATCAAAGGTCTTGCAAAGCGGCTTGCACGTGCGTTTGGAACACCTCGGCATTGGCGAGTGCGTTGGCGTTGAGCAGGGCGAGCTTGACCAAAAATAGCGAAGATTTTTCTTCACCTGCTTGATCAATGGCGTTGGCCAAGCTGTCGTACACGATTTCTAGATCGGGGATGGTCAAAGCGTTAGGGGTATGGGTCATGTCTTCTCCTTACTGGGGCAATGCTGCGTGGAAGGCTGCTTGCAGACGCGTGGCATCCAGCGTGAGCCAGCGCGCGCAAATGTGTTGGTCTGGGCGCAACAAATACGCAGCGCCGTTGGCAGGCACGCCGTAGCGCTCACGCAGATGGCCATGGGTATCGGCAAGGGTGGTGTCCGCACCAGCGACGGGGAGCGCGCTGCCGACAGCCATCACACGCAAGGGCATGCCTTTGGCACGCGCCGCTTGGATGGTGTGCTGCAGGGATTCAGGGATGGCGGGTGCATCTGTGAAATACAACAAATCAAAGCCACCGCCCAAATGATCGAGCAAGAAATCGTTGGCGCCCAAACGCACGTTTTGAGGGGGTGCGCCGTGGGCTGGGCCTGCCCTGAACAAGCCGTTGTCGTCGCCCATGCTGTTGAGCATGGAATGCGTGTACGCGTGTGGACGCGAGGTGCGCCAGTGGTAGAGCGGGCGCACGAACGCTTGTGTGAGCGAGAGCGATAAGACCGCATCGCGCAGCAACTGAAAACCACCTGCCGGAGGCGCCATGAAGCGCGTGCTCTTGCCCGCTTCATCGATGATTTCGCGTGCTGCACCCACGCGCTCGGCGCTGTGGTTGGTCAAGAGCTTTTGACTTGCCAAGCCTTTGACGACAAACGCCAAATGCCAACCCAAAGACTGCGCATCTTGGAACGCGGTGTTGGCACCGCGCACACCAAAGATGGGCAACAAGTGCGCGGCGTCGCCCGTGAAGATCACACTGCCATGCACAAATTCTGGCAAGGTCAGAGTGCGTGCGGAGTAAACCGAGGACCAATCCATTTCCCATGGCGCACCGGCGTGTCCAATCATGGCGAGTTGGGCATCAATGCGCGCTTTGAGCGATTCGGGTTTCAAGGCTTCTTCAGGTGTTTCGCCCTCAGGTAATTGATAGTCAACGCGCCAAATGCCATGGGGCTCGCGGTGCATCAAGATGGTGTTGCCCGGGTTCCAGTCAGGATCGAAATAGGCCAAGCGCTCGGTGGGCAAGGGCAAGTCGACCTTGATGTCGGCGATCACGAAAAAGCCTTCGTAAGAGGCGCCTTCCATTTCTAAATTCATGGCGGTGCGTATGCCGGATCGACCACCGTCAGCGGCGACGACCCAGTTGCTTTCTAGGGCATAGATGCCCTCTGGCGTGTCGACCTCAAGCACGGCGTAGCCGTCTTTTTGTTCGACTTTGTTGACTTTGTTACCCCAGCGAAAGTCAATCAAGGGGTTGGCTTTGCAGGCGTCGTGCAGGTATTCCTCCATGAACTGCTGCTGCACATTGATGATGGGGAAAAAGCGGTCATCGGCATCGTGCGGGGCTTCCATGCGGAACACGCGTTGGCCGCGGTAATACGAATTGCCGAAACGCCAAGGCAAGCCACCTTCGGTCATGCGATCCGCAACGCCGACTTGCTGCAAGATTTCCATCGAACGCCGTGTGAAGCAAATGGCGCGGCTGCCCTGCGAGAACTGCAGTTCAGAGGACAGCACCACGCTGGCCACACCGTGGCGGGCCAGTTCCAATGCGGTCACCATGCCTGCAGGGCCAGAGCCCACGATCACCACTTGTTGACGGGTGGGTTTGGGATGTTCGGAGGCCAACCAAGGTTTGAACACCTCGTAGGTGTAATAAATCGAAGGGCGTGCTTGTGTGGTGGGCGTGTGCATGTGTGAATTTCAAGAGGAGCTGTGTCAGCGTGGGCGAGCATGGGCGATCAGTCGGTCGAACATGGCGCTCAAGGTCGTCCGTTCTTTGTCGCTCAAGCAGCCAAAGATTTGTGCGTTGCGTTGGGTCACCATGTCCATGGCGCGTTTGAAGACCTTGCGACCTGCAGGCGTCAAAGTGAGCACCACACCTCGGCCATCACCGGGGTGGTCGGCTTTGAGGACCAGCCCTTGGTCGACCAAGGCTTGTGCAGCACGACTGGCTTGGCCTTTGTTCAAGTTGGCTTTCGCAGCCAACTCTTTCACGGACAAGGGTTCAAATGTGCCGACCGTGGTGAGGCATCGCCCGTCACTCATCGACAAACCGGTTCGCTCGGGGTAACTGGACTGACTGTCCGCATCGGTTAATTTGTGGAGTTGATGCAGACGGTAGGTGAGTGTGCGATCTAGTTGAGTCGTCATGTTGGGCGCAGGCTCAGTCGGCTTTGATGTTGTTGGCCTTGATGATCGGTCCCCACTTGGCGCGTTCCTTGGCTGCGTAATCAGCCATTTGTTTCGGTGAGCTGGGAATGGCCTCAAGGCCCAACACCTGAAGGCGCGCTTTCACTTCTGTGGTGGCGAGGGCAGCCAGCAAAGCTTGGTTGAGGGTGTTGATGACTTCGGCCGGTGTGCCCGCAGGAACGACCAAACCTTGCCAAGCATAGGCCTCGAAGTTTTTCAAACCTTGCTCGCTGAGGGTAGGAATGTTTTCGAAGTTCTTGACACGTTTGGCACTGGCAACGCCAATGGGACGTAACTTACCCGAAGTAATGAATTGGTAGCCACTGGCCGTGTCGACAAACATCATGGGAACTTGACCGGCAACTACGTCTTGAACGGCAGGCGCTGCGCCGCGATAGGGCACGTGCGAAAGGTTCACATCGGCCATCTCGCGGAACAACTCGGTGGCGAGGTGGTGGGGGCTGCCAGCACCAGGGGTGGCGTAGCTCACGCCGTTGGCTTGAGTTTTTGCCCAAGCCATCAGCTCTTTCAAATTTTGTGCAGGCACGCTGGGGTTGACAACCAAGATCATTGGGAAACGCACCGTCAGACCCACAGGGGCAAAGTCTTTTTCAACGTTGTAGCTGAGTTTGCTGTAAATGAAAGGGTTGGCCGCTAAGGTGCCTGTGTCCGCAGACATCAGCACATAGCCATCGGGTTTTGCGCGTGCCACGTACTCAGCGCCGATGTTGGTCGCGGCACCTGGTTTGTTGACGATCACCACGCTTTGGCCTAGGACCGTGCCCATGGCTTGACCCAGCGAACGCGCCACCGTGTCTGTTCCGCCGCCTGGGGCATAGGGCACCACCCACTCAATTGGACGGTTGGGGTAAGTTTGCGCGCCGCTGAGGGCGCTGGTGACGGCCAAAGTGGCAGTCAATGCCATACGAAGGCAATGTTTCATGGACAACATAGAAGGATCTCGCTGAAGGAGTTGGAGTTGTGAAATCAAGCGTTATTGTGTCCAAGTAGTTGCGCGCGCAACTAGGTGTTTACGAGAATGGTTGTGTGCGCAACTACTTGCAAGTGAAAAGATGGCTGGGGCGAGGTCTTCAAGCGCGGCATTTCTAGATAGCCCCTTTAGAGTCAAGGTTGGGCCCAAGCTCTTACACTTACAACCTTAATGAATGCCTACGCCGACGTCTCCCTTTTTCCCCGTCACGCCAAGCCGCTGACCAGTTACCGCAAGTACTGGGCGGCTCGTTTTGGCACGGCCCCGTTTTTGCCGATGTCGCGCGAGGAAATGACACAGCTCGGCTGGGACAGCTGCGACATCATCATCGTCACCGGCGACGCGTATGTCGATCACCCCAGTTTTGGCATGGCGGTGATTGGCCGCATGTTGGAGAACCAAGGTTTTCGAGTGGGCATCATTGCGCAGCCCGACTGGCAGAGTGCCGACCCGTTCAAGGCGCTGGGCAAACCCAACCTGTTTTTCGGCGTGACCGCTGGCAACATGGATTCAATGATCAACCGTTACACGGCTGATCGAAAAATTCGCAGCGACGATGCCTACACGCCGGGTGATGTGGGCGGCAAGCGCCCAGACCGTGCAGCGCTGGTCTATAGCCAACGCTGCAAAGAGGCTTACAACGACGTGCCGATTGTGTTGGGCGGCATTGAAGGGTCGTTGCGCCGCATTGCGCATTACGACTATTGGTCCGACAAAGTGCGTCGCTCGATTGTGGTGGACAGCAAATGCGATTTGCTGTTGTACGGCAACGCTGAACGTGCCATTGTGGAAATTGCCCACCGCTTGGCGGCCAAAGAGCCTGTGCAAGACATCACCGATGTACGCGGCACCGCTTTTGTGCGCCGTGAAACGCCCGAGGGTTGGTTTGAGATTGATTCGTCGAGCATCGATGTCCCGGGCCGAGTTGAGGCGCATGTCAACCCATATTTGATGGTCAGTGACCAAGCCAAAGCACAAGGCGAAACTTGCGCGCGTGAAGACGAAGCCAATGCCGTGGCCGATGCCACCAACGCGCAAGTCGCTGCCAAAGCAGGTGATGCTGGTTTCACCATTTCGCCATTGAACTTTGTGCCGAACCCAAACATGCCTGCACTGCAAGGCAAAGGCAAGCTCAAAGTCCCGCCGCGTGAGCGCAGCGTGATTCGCTTGCCCGCTTTTGAGCAAGTCAAGTCAGACCCCGTGCTCTACGCCCACGCCAACCGTGTGCTGCATTTAGAAACCAACCCCGGCAACGCACGCGCCTTGGTGCAAGCCCACGGTGAGGGCCATACCGCACGCGATGTGTGGGTCAACCCACCACCCATCCCGCTGACCACGGCCGAGATGGACCATGTGTTTGACTTGCCCTATGCCCGTAGCCCGCATCCCGCCTATGCCGACGAGAACGGCAGCCACGATGGCGCGACCAAAATCCCCGCTTGGGAGATGATTCGCTTCAGTGTCAACATCATGCGCGGCTGTTTTGGGGGCTGCACGTTTTGCTCCATCACCGAACATGAAGGCCGCATCATCCAAAGCCGCAGCGAAGACTCTGTGATTCGCGAAATTGAAGACATCCGCGACAAAGTATCGGGCTTCACAGGCGTCATCTCAGACCTCGGCGGCCCCACGGCCAATATGTACCGCATCGGCTGCAAAAGCCCAGAGATTGAGGCTGCCTGCCGCAAGCCGAGTTGCGTCTACCCCGGCATTTGTCAAAACCTCAACACCGACCACAGCTCGCTCATTCACATGTACCGCCGTGCGCGGGCGTTGAAAGGGGTCAAGAAGATTCTCATTGGCTCTGGTCTGCGTTATGACTTGGCCGTCAAGTCGCCCGAGTATGTGAAAGAACTGGTGCAGCACCACGTGGGCGGCTATCTCAAGATTGCGCCCGAGCACACCGAAGGCGGGCCTTTGTCGAAGATGATGAAGCCCGGCATTGGCAGCTACGACAAGTTCAAACAGATGTTTGACAAGTACAGCGCTGAAGTGGGCAAAAAGCAATTTCTCATTCCCTACTTCATTGCAGCCCACCCCGGCACCAGCGATGAAGACATGATGAACTTGGCCCTGTGGCTCAAGCGCAATGGCTTCAGAGCTGACCAAGTGCAAACCTTCTATCCCAGCCCCATGGCCACGGCCACGGCCATGTACCACTCAGGTCGCAACCCCTTGGGTCGCGTGACACGCAGCAGTGAGGTCGTCGACATCGTGCGCGGAGAGCGCCGCCGCCGCTTGCACAAAGCCTTTTTGCGCTATCACGATGCCAACAACTGGCCACTCTTGCGTGAAGCCTTGAAAGCCATGGGTCGTGCCGACCTCATTGGCAATGGCAAGCAGCATTTGATCCCCACCTTCCAGCCGCAAACCGATGGTGGCTACACCAGTGCGCGTCGCAAGAACAGCACTGGGGTGATGAAGGGGCGTTTGCTCACGCAGCACACGGGTTTGCCACCGCGCAAGAAAAAATAACGCGCAATAGCGTTAGTGATAACCGCGCTCGCGTTGATGCCGAATGGCAAGTACGACGACTAAGTCTGTGGCTTCGTCATAGTCATACAAAGCCAAGTAGCCTGTTTTTCCTCTTGAAATGACCAGTTCGCGAAGCCCTTGCTCCACGGAGCGCCCGATCAGTGGATGGTCATTCAGAATTTGGAGGGCATTGACCACCAAGTCAACCGTGGCGATGGCATCTGCGGGGTGTTTGGCCAATAAAAAATCTACCAACTGCGTCAAGTCTTCAGCCGCATCGTTGGAAAGAAGGTGGCGAGTCATTTACCGCTGGTGATGAAGTGTTCAATGCCCACGGCTTTTGGGCGCTTCGCAGCTTGACCGCGCACCTTTGCTTTGAGGTAGTCGCCAAAAGCCTCACCGTCTACCACCAAGCCCGTTTGCGCCACGCGTTGGCGTGAGGCGAGTGCTTGTTCAATCAGGGTTTGACGCGTCTCAGCTTGTTCAACCGCGTCTTCAATGGCGTGCACCATGAGTGCATGGGGTGTTAGTCCGAGATTTTGTGCCGCAGTTTGTACGCGGTCTCGCGTGGCGTCGGAGAGTTTGACTGAGAGGGTGGCCATGCTTAACTCCAGAGAGGAATAGCTAGATATTACCTAGGTAACACCTCGCATGTCAACTGAGCGCAGTGAGTTCAGATTTAACGGCTGCGCGACTTCATCGCACGCTCCACCTCACGTTTGCCCTCGCGGTCTTTGATGGTGTCGCGCTTGTCGTGCTCGGCCTTGCCCTTGGCCAAGGCGATTTCACATTTGATCTTGCCGTTCTTCCAATGCAGGTTGACGGGCACGAGGGTGTGACCTTTTTGCTCGACCTTGCCAATGAGACGTTTGATTTCGTCTTTCTTCATCAGCAGTTTTTTGGTGCGCACTTTGTCAGGCGTGACGTGGCTGGAAGCGGTGTGCAGGGGGTTGATTTGGCAACCAATCAAGTAGAGCTCGCCATCGCGGATGACCACATAGCCGTCTGTGAGTTGAACCTTGCCCTCACGCGCAGCCTTGACCTCCCAGCCCTCCAGCACCATGCCGGCCTCGAACTTTTCTTCGAAGAAGTAGTTGTACGCCGCCTTTTTGTTGTCGGCGATGCGTGAGGGAGTTGCAGGTTTTTTGGTAGCCATTTAGAAAATGTGGGGACAGTAGAGCTTCTTACAATGTGGGCCATTCTATGAAAACCGTTCACAAGTCCGTTCTTATTTGGTTCAGCGCTGAAGAAATGTTCGCGTTGGTCACCGATGTGGCCCGTTATCCGGAGTTTTTGCCTTGGTGTGACCGCGCGGGTGTGCTCGAAACACACGCCGATGGCGCGACGGCTGAGATAGGCATGAGCTTTGGTGGTTTTCACAAAAGCTTCACCACGCGCAATGTGCACAGCGAAGGTCGTCAGGTCAAACTTGAGCTTGTCGATGGCCCCTTCAAGCACTTGGATGGCACGTGGGACTTTCACCCGCTGCTCGATCCCAACACCCAAGAGCCTCAGCGCGCCTGTCGCATCGAGCTGACGCTGAACTATGCGTTCGAAAGCATGTTTGGCGCCTTGGTGGGTCCCGTGTTTGACAAAATCGCCGCCACCTTGGTGGATGCCTTTGTCAAGCGGGCAGAGCAGGTGTACGTCGCGTGAACACGGCAAACACCACCATCCACATTACCTTGATGTATGCACCTGCACCCCGTGTGGTGCATGAACGCGTGTTGTCGATTGCTGCTGGTGTGACCGTGTGGCAAGCCTTGCAACAAAGTGGCGTGTTGACCGAGTTTCCGGAAATTGATGTGAGTCAATCTGACGCCTTTGCCGTGTGCATTTGGGGTCGCAAGACCACGCCGGAGCATGTGCTGCGTGACTTAGACCGCATCGAAATTTGTCGTCCCCTCACGGTGGACCCCAAGGTGGCGCGCCGCGAGCGCTTTCAAAAACAAGGGACCAGCCGTGCAGGCTTGTTCTCCAAGCGCCGAGTCGGTGCAAAACCAGGCTATTGACGATGACACACCCACTCTGGCCCACCTGCGGCTACACACTGCTGACGCACAACGAGGCAGGCCATTTGGTGGTGACCGACGACTTTTTACGCTTCTTGCTGGAACGTCCTGAGTTGGCCCCTATCCCTACCTCATGCGCAGCTGAAATCGCTTTGCACCACAGCTTGGTTGAGCAACCGCGCCGTGCAGTGATGCCGAACGAACTGGCGCAGTTACAAGACAAAGATGCCGCTGACAACTACGCCGTGTGGCTGCGGTTTCGCCAGCGCATCACGACGCTGCCGACGCTAGAGGCCAGCTACATTGCCTTGTTCAAAGGTGAGGGCGTGGACGTACCACCGTTGCTGGTGCAGCACGTCACCCACATTCTGTTGCGCCATGTGCTGGGTGAAGCGCCCTCCGCCATGCAGGCGCGAGCGGCTGAAATGCTGATGCACACCCAAAAAATCACGGTGCTTGAAGACGGTGCCGTCATGGCGGCAGACGACGAAACGGTCGAGCGCTATGCCACGCAAGGCAGCTTTGGATCGATTGGCGAACTGCTTCAACAAGGCGGTATCAAGCTGCGCAGTGTCGACTTGGATGTGCTCAAAGACGACAACCAAGAGGCCTATTGGCCCCGCAGTGAAAGTTTTGACTGGGTCATTAGCCTCAATCGCGGCCAGTCTGCTTTGAACGCGCTGTGCGAGGTGATGAGCAAGTGGGTGCAGCATTTCTTGGGTGTGCAAGTGCGCATACAAACAGAACGCGAGATCAACGACGACCATTGGGTGTGGCATGTGGGCTTGGATGCCCAAGCCAGCGGCGTGTTGAACGACCTCTATCAAGGCAAAGACGTCGATGCCGAACGCATGGAGCGCTTGCTGTGTCTGTTCAAACTAGAGTTTGTTGAGCCCAACGACATGCTGGCCGATGTGCGCGGCAAGCCCGTTTACTTGGCCATGGCGGTCGACGCGAACCAGCGACTCAAGCTCAAGCCACAAAACTTGTTGTTGAATTTGCCGCTGGCCAACCGCTGTTAGCGCCCTGTATACAAGGACGCCAAAGTCGCTACGTAAAATACTGTTTTTGGAGCCACCACCATGCGCCTTCTCGGCAAAGCCCTCACCTTCGACGATGTGTTGTTGGTGCCCGCCTTCTCCCAAGTCCTGCCCAAGGACGCCTCCCTCGCCACCCAATTCACCCGCAACATCCGTTTGAATTTGCCCTTGGTCTCTGCGGCCATGGACACCGTGACCGAGGCGCGTTTGGCCATTGCCATTGCGCAAGAGGGTGGCATTGGCATCGTGCACAAAAACCTCACTGCGCTAGAGCAAGCGGCGCAAGTGGCCAAGGTCAAACGTTATGAGTCTGGCGTGTTGCGCGACCCTGTGGTCATCACCCCTGAAACCACCGTGCGTCAAGTCATGGCCTTGTCGGAAGAGCTGGGCGTGTCTGGCTTTCCTGTGTGCGATGGAGGCAAAGTGGTGGGCATCGTCACTGGCCGCGATTTGCGCTTTGAGACCCGCTACGACCAGCGTGTGAGCGAAATCATGACGCCCAAGGCGCGTTTGATCACGGTGCCCGAAGGCACCACGCCCGAACAAGCCAAGCACTTGCTAAACAAACACAAACTCGAGCGCTTGCTGGTGGTCAACGACGCCTTTGAGCTCAAGGGCCTCATCACCGTCAAAGACATCACCAAGCAACTCAACTTCCCCAATGCCGCACGTGATGCCGCAGGCAAGCTGCGCGTGGGCGCTGCTGTAGGGGTGGGCGAGGGCACCGAAGAGCGCGTAGAGGCTTTGTCTCGTGCGGGTGTCGACGCCATCGTGGTGGACACCGCGCACGGCCACAGCAAAGGCGTGATCGACCGCGTGCGTTGGGTCAAGCAAAACTACCCGCACATTGAAGTGATTGGCGGCAACATTGCTACCGGTGCCGCGGCTTTGGCTCTGGTGGAGGCCGGTGCAGACGGCGTGAAGGTGGGCATTGGCCCAGGCTCTATTTGCACCACCCGTATCGTGGCGGGCGTGGGTGTGCCCCAGATCATGGCCGTGGACAGCGTGGCGCAGGCGCTCAAAGGCACGGGCGTGCCACTCATTGCAGACGGCGGCATTCGCTATAGCGGCGACATTGCCAAAGCCATCGCCGCAGGCGCTGGCACGGTGATGATGGGAGGCATGTTTGCCGGCACCGAAGAGGCGCCAGGCGAGATCGTGTTGTTCCAAGGCCGTAGCTACAAGAGCTACCGCGGCATGGGCTCCATTGGTGCCATGCAGCAGGGCAGTGCCGACCGCTATTTCCAAGAGTCCAGCACGGGCAACCCCAACGCCGACAAACTGGTACCCGAGGGCATCGAAGGTCGCGTGCCTTATAAGGGCTCGGTGGTGGCCATCATTTATCAAATGGCAGGTGGTTTGCGTGCCAGCATGGGTTACTGCGGTTGCGCCACCATTGCTGACATGCACGAGCGTGCGGAGTTTGTTGAAATTACTGCGGCGGGCATTCGCGAGAGCCATGTTCACGACGTGCAGATCACCAAAGAAGCGCCGAACTACCGCGCCGAATAAAGCTGAAGTATTCGCCAGCAAGCCACCTCTCGGGGTGGCTTTGTTTTTTGAGACAATAAGACCCTAGGCCATCTGACGGCCCTTTTTTATTTATGTCGCACCAAAAAATCCTCATTCTCGATTTCGGTTCACAAGTGACCCAACTGATTGCCCGCCGTGTGCGCGAGGCCCATGTGTTTTGTGAGGTTCATCCTTGTGATGTGACCAGTGACTGGGTGCGTGCGTACGCCAAAGACGGCAACTTGAAAGGCATCATCTTGTCAGGCAGCCACGCCAGCGTGTACGAGGTGGATGACCGCGCACCCGATGCGGTGTTTGAGCTAGGTCTGCCTGTGCTGGGCATTTGCTATGGCATGCAAACCATGGCCACCCAGTTGGGCGGCAAGGTGGAGGCGGGCACCACCCGCGAGTTTGGCTATGCCGAAGTGCGAGCCCACGGCCACACCGAGTTACTCAAAGGCATTGAGGACTTCAACACGCCAGAGGGCCACGGCATGCTCAAAGTGTGGATGAGCCACGGCGACAAGGTCACGCAGTTGCCGGAAGGCTTCAAGGTGATGGCGTCCACACCGTCTTGCCCCATTGCAGGCATGGCCGATGAAGCGCGCAAGTTTTATGCGGTGCAGTTCCACCCCGAAGTGACGCACACGGTGCAAGGCCAAGCCTTGTTGAACCGATTTGTGTTGGACATCTGCGGCACACGCCCTGACTGGATCATGGGCGACTACATCGAAGAAGCGGTGGCTGCCATACGCCAACAAGTGGGTGACGAAGAGGTCATCTTGGGCCTCTCCGGTGGCGTGGATTCGTCGGTAGCCGCAGCCCTGATTCACCGCGCCATTGGCGACAAACTCACCTGTGTGTTTGTGGACCACGGCTTGCTGCGTCTGAACGAAGGCGACATGGTGATGGACATGTTTGTGGGCAAGTTGCACGCACACGTGATTCGCGTGGACGCCAGCGATTTGTTCTTGGGCAAGTTGGCGGGCGTGAGCGAGCCAGAAGCCAAACGCAAAATCATCGGCGGCTTGTTTGTGGACGTGTTCAAAGAACAAGCCGCCAAGCTCAAGGCGGGCGATGGTGGGCATAAAGGCGCCACCTTCCTCGCCCAAGGCACGATTTACCCCGATGTGATTGAGTCCGGTGGTGCCAAGAGCAAGAAAGCTGTGACGATCAAGAGTCACCACAACGTGGGTGGATTGCCTGAGCAATTGGGCTTGAAGCTCTTGGAGCCCTTGCGCGAACTGTTCAAAGACGAAGTGCGCGAGTTGGGTGTGGCACTTGGCCTGCCTCGCGAGATGGTGTATCGCCACCCCTTTCCAGGCCCCGGCTTGGGCGTGCGTATTCTGGGTGAAGTGAAAAAAGACTACGCCGACTTGCTGCGCCGTGCGGATGCCATCTTTATCGAAGAGCTGCACAACTTCAAAGATGAAGCCACAGGCAAAACTTGGTACGACTTGACCAGCCAAGCGTTCACTGTGTTCTTGCCCGTCAAGAGCGTGGGCGTGATGGGAGACGGCCGCACCTACGACTACGTGGTGGCCTTACGCGCTGTGCAAACCAGCGACTTCATGACGGCCGACTGGGCCGAGTTGCCTTACGCGCTGCTCAAGAAAGTGTCTGGTCGCATCATCAATGAAGTGCGTGGCATCAACCGAGTGACCTACGACGTGTCTTCGAAACCACCGGCCACAATCGAGTGGGAATGACGAAACAATCAGCGCCAGCGTGAACCGCCTACAATCGGAGGCTGTTGGCAAAGCGCCCGTTTTGGGCTTGATTTTTAAATTAGAGAACACCGAGTACATGGCAAAAGAAGAAATGATCGAAATGAAGGGTGTCGTGACCGAGGTCTTGCCCGACTCTCGCTACCGCGTCACCTTAGAAAACGGTCACTCACTGATCGCATACACCGCAGGCAAAATGCGCCTGCACCGCATTCGCATCATCGAAGGTGACAAAGTCACGGTCGAACTGTCACCCTACGACATGAACAAAGCCCGTGTGACTTTCCGTCACATCGAAGGCAAGGGCCCTGGCCCAGCAGCCAAACGCCGTTTCTAAATTCGCAACCGCCTTGCGGTCTGTTGCCGTGAGGCAATTTACCAAGAGGCTCGCATGATCAGTCACACCAGTATTGGCACCAACGATTTGCCCCGCGCAGCTGCGTTTTATGACGCGTTGTTTGCGTTGATCGATGGCAAACGTTTCTTTGAGTTAGAGCGCGGCATTGGTTGGGGCGTGAAGCCTGGCCAACCCATGTTCAGCGTGCTCAAGCCTTTTGATGGTCAGCCTGCCACGGTGGGCAATGGCACGATGGTCGCCTTGACAGTCGCCAGCCAAGCACTGGTCGACGCCTTACACGCCAAAGCATTGGCATTGGGCGGCACTGACGAAGGCGCCCCCGGTTTGCGCGGTAGCGGCTATTACGGCTGCTATTTCCGCGATTTGGATGGCAACAAAATCGCAGCGTTCAGCCGCCAAAGCTAAGGCTGCTTGTGTATCTGCCAGCGCAGTTCAAAGCCAAGGATGAGGCTCATACGCTCGAACTCCTAAGAGCGTATCCCTTTGCAAGCCTGATCAGCGTGGATGACGACGGGCTCCCCTTTGTCTCGCACTTACCCCTCCACTTGACGCAAGTCGGTGGCCAGCACGTGTTGCTAGGTCACTGCGCCAGAGCCAACCCACATTGGCGCTATCTGCAAGCGCGGCCACAAGCCGTGGTGACGTTCATGGGGCCGCAAGCCTATATGTCACCCAAGGTGTATCCAGACCTCACGCGTGTGCCCACGTGGAGCTATTTGGCCGTACACGCCAAGGTGGAGGCGAGTTTGGTGGAAGACGCGCAAGCCAAAGACCGCTTGCTCAAACAACTCATCGGCGACCACGAACCGCCTTATGCCGAACAATGGCGCGGCTTGGGTGAAGACTACCAACACAAGATGCTCAATGGCATTGTGGCGTTTGAGTTGCGCATCACCGAGCTGCAATGCAAGCTCAAACTCAACCAACACCGACCTGAATCCCACGCGTCTATGTATGCCGCGTATGCCAAGGGCACACCTGATGAACAAGCGTTGGCGGAGTGGATGGTCAAGCTCGGCATGGTTGCCCCATGACGCATTCGCCCGAAGACGTGGGCTTCATGCAACTGGCCCTGCTCCAAGCGCAGATTGCCGCGGATGCGGGTGAAGTGCCCGTAGGCGCCGTCGTGGTGAGGGCAGGGCAGGTGATTGCAAAGGGCCGCAATACACCGCTGGCCAAGCATGACCCGACGGCACATGCCGAAGTCAATGCCATCCGTGCGGCCGCTGCAGCACTTGGCAACTACCGCTTAGACGACTGCACCTTGTATGTGACGCTGGAGCCTTGCGCCATGTGCAGTGGCGCGGCTTTGCATGCGCGTTTCAAGCGCGTGGTGTTTGGTGCGAACGAGCCCAAAACGGGCGCGGCAGGCTCGGTGCTCAATGTTTTTGACCACGCACAACTCAACCACCAAACCCAGTTGACGGGCGGTGTGTTGGCCCAGGCCTGTGCGCAGGTGTTGCAAGATTTTTTTGAGCAACGCCGCGCAGCGCAACAACGCCAAAAAGTGCCTTTGCGTGAAGATGCTTTGCGCACGCCTGACAGTGCATTGGAGGGGCTGGATGTGCCATGGCCGCTGTCGCACTTCACCACAGATTTGCCGGCCTTAGAGGGCCTGCGCCTGCATTGGTTTGACAACCGACAAGACGCGCAAGTTGCCCCGCACATGTATGTGCATGGGCTCGATGGCTGGAGTGTGCAGTACGCGGCCCAGTTGCAATCCACCGAGCCTGTGGTGGCTTTGGACTTGATCGGCTTTGGCTTGTCAGACAAGCCTAAAAAAATAGCCGCACATCGCATGGCTTGGCATGCCCAAGTGTTGCGTGAGTTTTTGGCGCTCACACATGCTGTCGGTGTGCATGCGCCGCGCGAGATGGCGCCCTTGCTGTCTGGCTTGACGCTGCCTATTCAATGGCTTGAACCGAGCGCCTTGTCTGCGCCATTGCGTGATGCTCCTTACCCAGACACAGGCCATATGGCCGGTCCCCGTGCCTTGCGCACCTTGCTGGCGGGGCGCGCACCTGCGCCGCCTCCGATACGAAGTTAAACATGCCAGACGCCACACCACCCATCGGTTACGAAGTGAAGTTTCAGAGGGTCGGTGTCGGAGGGGGTGCTGATTTACAAATTCGCTCGCTGTTAGACAAACAGCAGTTTTATGACCCTCTCGACCTCGCGTTGGATGCCGGTATTTCATCGGCCACGTGGCCCTTATTTGGTTTGGTGTGGCCCTCGGCGCAAAAGTTGGCTGACTTGATGCAGACATGGGATCTCAAAGGCAAGCGAGTGCTCGAGGTGGGCTGCGGCTTGGGGTTGGCCAGTCTGGTGGTGCATCGCCGTGAAGGCAATATCACCGCCAGCGATTGCCACCCATTGACGGAAACTTTTTTAAAAGCCAATGTGCGTTTGAATGGACTGCCACCCTTGCACTACGAAACAGGCAATTGGGGCAGGGTGAACAAAGGGCTGGGCGATTTTGATTTGCTCATGGCCAGTGATGTGCTGTACGAGCGCAGTCACCCTGCGCAGCTATCGGGCTTTATTCAAGAACACGCGGCAGAGGGCGCAGAAGTGCTGATCGTGGACCCCAACCGTGGCAACCGCAGCGCGTTTCACAAAGACATGGCACGCATGGGGTTTGGCGTGTCCGAAATCATCCTCAACGAACCTTTGCAAGACTTGAGTGCGTACCGAGGGCGTTTGCTGCATTACAAACGTGCCTGAGTGAGTCACGCATCAATTTCCCGCGACAATATTGGCATGGCTCACATCTACATTTATTCTCCCAGCGGCGCTGTGCGCGACAAGGCGGCTTTCAAACGCGGCGTGAAGCGCCTAGAACAACTTGGTCATGCGGTTGAACTGGATGCGGACGCTCTCAGCAGCCACACCCGTTTTGCCGGTGACGATGCCACACGCTTGGCCGCTATTCACAGAGCAGCAGACAGTGGTGCCGACGTGGCTTTGATCTCAAGGGGCGGCTATGGGCTGACACGCATCCTGCCGGGTATCAAATACAAACATGTCGCCAAAGCCATTGCCAAAGGTACGCAGTTTGTCGGCCTGAGCGACTTCACTGCGTTTCAAAATGCCTTGCTGGCCCAAACGGGGGCGGTCACATGGGCGGGCCCTGCATTGGGTGAAGACTTTGGCGCGGAGCAACCCGACGACATTATGGAAGCGTGCTTTGATGACATGGTCAGCGGGCAGGGCGAAGGCGCAGGGTGGCACTTCTCCATCGCGTGTGCAGCTGCGCATGCCAAACGTCGTCCCGGCGTTTGGGCGCACGACGCGGTGTTGTGGGGTGGGAATTTGTCCGTGTTGGTGTCATTGCTGGGCACGCCCTATTTCCCGCTAATTAAACATGGTGTGTTGTTCTTGGAAGATGTGGGCGAACACCCATACCGCATTGAACGCATGTTGACGCAACTGCTGCATGCTGGCGTTTTGGCGCAGCAAAAAGCGGTGGTGTTCGGCCAATTTAGCAACTACAAACTCACGGCCCACGACAAAGGCTTTAAGTTGCAAAGCGTGGTCGATTGGTTGCGTTCACACATCAAAACGCCAGTGCTCACCGATTTGCCCTTTGGCCACGTGCCCACCAAGCTGTGTTTGCCCGTTGGACACAAGATTGACTTGGTGGTTGAAGGCCGTGATGCCTTGTTGTTATGGGCCCATGATGGCCACTGAGTATTTTTAACAATTCATACGATGTATATTATGTTAACTAATGAAAATAGGAAAGTGGCCAACTAAAGCAGCCCTCTGTCCAGCAGACACCAAGCTACTCTTTCACTGGATTCTGTAAATACCAAGACTCCGTGAAGGCACGGATATAAAACGCGCTTTGTGGATGGTCAGCGACTAAAGCCAAGCTCAACGCGGTCGCCTGACCACTGTTGACCAGTGTGGGATCTGCACCTTCTTCAAGCAATAACTTCACCGCCAAAGGTGGCGCTGCATAGGCTGCCAACATCAATGGTGTTGTGCCATTCGCTGATTCGCTATCGATATAGGCATCATGGTCTAGCAGCAAACGGATCATTTCGCGATGGCCACGTGTTGCAGCGTAATGCAATGGGGTCCAGCCTTGACGGTTGACATCAGCACCACGGTCAATCAGTACCTTGGCCAACTCGAGCTGGTTATTGATGGCAGCCAGCATCAATGGTGTTTCGCCCAAGGCGTTCTGTACGTTGACCTGCGTTTGTGGGTGTTGCGCGAGCAACAAGGCCGACTTAGGTGCTTCGGACTGAATCGCCACGAGCAAGCCAGGAACACCTTTTTCATTGGGTGTATTGGGGTCAAAACCGCGGGCCAGAAGTTTTTGAATCACCTCGGGGTGATCAAAAATCAGAGCCGAAATAAAGTCGTCATATGAGCCTGCATTGGATAAAGAATATCCAATAAAAACATATAGATATAAGAAATACTTAAAGTATTTTCTCATTTTAAAACAGCACTGAAAAGTTGATCGAAGTTACGGCTGGTGGCTTCGGCCACAGCCTCTACTGACATGCCTTTGATCTCGGCAATTTGCTTCGCCACAAAGGGGACATAAGACGGGTTATTGGTCTTGCCTCGGTATGGAACAGGGGCCAAATAAGGGCTGTCGGTCTCAATCAAGATGCGCTCCATCGGCACAAACTTGGCCACATCACGCAGGTCTTGCGCATTTTTAAAGGTCAAGATGCCAGAGAACGAAATATACAAACCAAGGTCAAGTCCCGCACGGGCGACATCTGCGGTTTCCGTGAAGCAGTGAAACACGCCACCTGCACTGTTTGGGGAGGCATCTTCGCCCTGCTCTTTCAAAATCGCCACCGTGTCGGCCGATGAACTGCGTGTGTGAATCACCAAGGGCAGTTTCGTGTGTTGCGCAGCCTGAATGTGGATGCGAAAACGCTCGCGTTGCCACTCCATATCGGCCACAGTGCGTTCGCCCAAGCGGTAATAGTCCAAACCGGTTTCGCCAATGCCGACGACTTTGGGGAGTTTGGCGCGGGTGAGCAAATCCTCCAAAGTCGGCTCTTGCACGCCTTCGTTGTCTGGATGCACACCAACCGTGGCCCAAAAATTGTCAAATTGGGTGGCTAACCCGTGTACTTCGGGAAAGCGTTCCAAAGTGGTGCTGATGACCAGTGCGCGTGTGACTTGCGCCTTGGCCATGTCGTCGCGGATAGCGTGGATGTTGTAAGCCAGCTCTGGAAAATTCAAGTGGCAATGGGAATCGGTGAACATAGTCAGTCCTTAGCACGCAGTGCCGTTTGTGCTCTGGCCACCAAGGCCTCAAACATCAAACCTGCGTTGTATGGGTGCTCAGATGTACGCGCCGCTGTCATCAAGTCTTTGGACCATTGCGTGAGCGAGTTGATCGTGCCAGCGGCTGGTAAATCTGCTGCTAAAAAGAAGCGTGGTTCGCCGCCGGTGCGCACGGCCAACAAGTCGTGACAAAGTTTTTGCAGCATGGCAATGGCTTGCGAGGGCGTGGCATCCGACACAACCCCAACATCGCCGCGCAGCACGGCTTTGGGTAAGCCCGCCCAAATAGCGGCTTTGAGGCCCGAATTGGCCAAGTCCAGTGCGTCTTCGGGACGGCCTCCGGCGGCACGCAACAGCACGGTGGCATCTGTCGCAGGCACGCCTTGTGTTTGCAACCAGCTCAGGGCTTGGGCCTCCGTGGGCCAGACCATGGTGTGGGTTTGGCAACGGCTACGGATGGTGGGCAACAATTGGTGCGCGGCTTCGCTGGCCAACACAAAGCGGCATTCACCCGGTGGTTCTTCGAGTGTTTTGAGGATGGTGTTGGCCGTCACATGGTTCATGCGCTCGGCGGGGTAGACAAACACCACTTTGGTCGAGCCCCCAGAGCGGGTTTGTTGGCTGAAGGCCACCATGTCACGTGCGGCTTCCACACGAATCTCTTTGCTGGGCTTGCGCTTTTTATCGTCCAGGTCTTTTTGAGTTTTCTCGTCGAGCGGCCAGTTCAACGCCAAAGCCAAGGTTTCGGGCATGAGGCTACACAAGTCGGCATGGGTGCGCACATCCACGGCGTGGCAACTGCGGCATTGGTAGCAAGCGCCCTGCTTGGTTGGTGATTCGCACAACCAAGCCCGCGCCAACTCTAAGCCCAGTGTGTATTGGCCCAGACCCGATGGGCCTTGGAGCAGCCAAGCGTGGCCGCGTCGCTCCAGCAGCGTGGTGAGCTGGCCTTGCAGCCACGGGCTCAGAACGGGCCTTGTTGGTGAGGCGGTGTCGTTCATACGAGGCGAGCATCCAGCCAACCGCGCTGGACAAACTGCTGCTGCAGTTGCTGCCAAACAGATTCGCGGGGTTGCGCAGCGTCTAGGCGAACAAAACGCTGGGCGTCCGCTTGGGCGCGGGCAGCATAACCGTCAGACACTTTTTGGAAGAACGCGACGGGTTGCGCCTCAAAGCGGTCAGGCACGCGGGCGCCGGCTAAACGCACAGCCGCAATGGCGGGATCGAGTTCAAACCACACGGTCACATCGGGTTGGCGCAACCCCTGTGAGTTGGCTTGAACCCAGTGTTCCAGTTGTTGCAGCACGCCCAAGTCAAAGCCACGACCACTGCCCTGATAGGCAAAGGTGGCGTCCGTGAAGCGGTCACACAGCACCACGTCACCCCGTGCCAACGCTGGTTCAATCACGTTTTGCAGGTGATCGCGGCGCGCCGCAAAGATGAGGAGCGCTTCGGTCAACGCATCCATTGCATCGTGCAGCACCATCTCGCGCAGCTTTTCAGCCAGCGGTGTGCCGCCGGGCTCGCGCGTCAGCGTGACTTGACGTCCCTGTGCTTTGAACGCAGCAGCCAGACCATCGATGTGCGTGGACTTGCCTGCGCCGTCGATGCCTTCGAAACTGATGAACAGACCTGTTTTTGTCATAGCCTGCTATTTTGCCTGTGCTGCATCACGGTTTGACTTCATCGCCGGCACCCGATAGGCGGCGTTGGTAACGATTCACGGCGGCGTTGTGCTCCTCCAAGGTCGCGCTGAAGTAGCTGGTGCCGTCACCCTTGGCTACGAAGTACAGCGCATGGCTCGGGGCTGGCTGCACGGCTGCTTTGAGCGCGTTGCGTCCCGGCATGGCGATGGGGGTGGCTGGCAGGCCTTTACGGGTGTAAGTGTTCCAGGGATGATCGGCGCGCAAGTCGGCGCGGCGCAGGTTGCCATCGAAGTCATCAAACATGCCGTAAATCACGCTGGGGTCGGTTTGCAAGGGCATGCCTAGGGCCAACCGGTTGTGAAAAACACGGCTGATGGTGGTGCGATCGCTCTCGCGGCCGGTTTCTTTCTCCACAATGCTCGCCAAGATCAGCGCTTCTTCCGGTGTCTTGACTTGAATATCGGAGCCACGCATGGCCCATGCGGCGGCGAGTTGTTTGTTCATGGCTTTGGCCGCACGTGCCATCACATGCAGCTCGGAGGTGCCTTTGCCATAGGTGTAGGTGTCGGGGAAAAACCGCCCTTCGGGAGCGATGCCTGGCATGCCCAGCTTCTCCATCAAGGCGTCGGCACTGAGGTCTTGTGTGTCGTGCTTCAGGCCTTCAGCCTTGGCCAAAGCGCTACGGAATTGGCGAAACGTCCAACCATCAATCAGACTGATGGCCTTGAGGCTTTCTTCCCCACGGGTGAGTTTGCGAAGTAAATCCAACGGTGTGTTGCCCTGAATCAACTCATAACTACCCGCTCGCAGCTTGCGCGACTGGCCGCTGGCTCGGAAGAACGCGTACAAAACCAAAGGCGGCACATCCACACCGGCATCGGCCACGGCTTGGGCAATGCCGCGCACAGGGGTTTGCGGTTCGATCGACAAATCCACGGTTGGCGTGGGCAATGACAAGGGCTTTAAAGCCCACCCGCCGCAAGCCATCACGAGCAAAAGGGCCAGACTCAGCAGTGTCCAAAAGATTCGCTTGATGAGTCGCATCACAACCCTTACATCCAATCACGTTAATCGAGCGGGCATGATAATTCACCCCATGCCGCAAAATACCTACTCAACTGCCATGCCCTTGAACGGCATGGCCCACCTGCCCCACCTTGGCATCATCCGCGCCGAGGGTGCCGACGCCGCCAGCTTTTTGCACTACCAACTCACCA
The DNA here is from genome assembly GCA_903886485.1 of uncultured Burkholderiales bacterium. GTDB lineage: Bacteria > Pseudomonadota > Gammaproteobacteria > Burkholderiales > Burkholderiaceae_C > Limnohabitans. Next base: position 48,991 of record CAISMH010000012.1, on the reverse strand, counting down.
ACGACGTGCTGTTGATGAAAGCGGGTGAATGCCGCCTCGCGGCGTTTTGCAACGCCAAGGGACGCATGCAAGCGAGCTTCGTGGTTTACAAACGCAGCGCCGAAGAACTGCTGTTGATTTGCCGCCAAGATCTGCTGGCCCAGACCGTCAAGCGCTTGTCCATGTTTGTGCTGCGCGCCAAAGCGAAACTCAGCGATGCCAGCGATGCGTTCCAGTTACTTGGGTTGGCAGGCGACGCAGTGACACAAGTTTTGAACACCGCAGCGACTTCCCCTAGCGCCATTCAGGCTTGGCAGCGTCACACGGTTGGGCTCGCCGATGTGCTCACCCTCTACCCTGCGTTGGGACAGCCGCGTGCTTTTTGGCTGGCGCCCAAAGACGTGGCGCCACCAACCTGTGCCGCACTCAGCGCTGATCTGTGGCAAGTGGGCGAGGTGATGAGCGGTATTGCATGGGTCGAGTTGGCTACCTTTGAAGCCTTTGTGCCACAGATGCTCAACTACGAGTCGGTCGATGGCGTGAACTTCAAGAAGGGCTGCTACCCTGGTCAAGAAATCGTAGCGCGCAGCCAGTTTCGTGGCACGTTGAAGCGCCGTGCGTTCATCGTGCAAAGCGAGTCACCCATGAAGGCAGGGCAAGAAATTTTTTCAAGTTTGGACATCACACAGCCCTGCGGCTTGGTCGCGCAGGCTGCGACAGATGGCGTGCATCATGTCGCCGTGGTTGAGCTGCAACTCAGCGCTAGCGAAAACAGCAGCTTGCATTTGGGTGTTGCAGATGGACCGGCCTTGCGTTTGTTGCCGTTGCCCTACGTGTTGCGCGACGATATTTGACACATCGAGCTGGGCCAGTGACTCAGAAACGCACGCCCGCCTTCAACCCGAGGGTTGAGTTTTGGCCCGTGCGCTCGTACTCAGCGCAGAGGTTGGCGAACAAGACATTCCAGCTCAAGCCCACAAACGATTTGCTTTGCGTGAAATGTTCATCGTTTAGACCTGTGGCTTTGGCGCTGGAGTAAACCGTGCCCACACCTGCGTAGGGCGTGAACCCCACAAAGCCTTTGGAAATCAACAGATCAAGCCCTGTGTTGCTGAGTCCCATGTCCGACACACCGCCCATGCGGCTGTAACTGCCGCGCAAGGCCATCGCGGGGAGGATGCTGTTACCTTCCACCAGCGCGTATTTCACATCCACACCAGCCATTGACACATTGCTCGAAGGCACACGAGACATAAAGGCGCCCACATCCCAGCCACCGGCCAAGCCTTTGCTGACGGACAACTTGGTTTGCATCACATTCGTCTCACTGCTCCCAGAGACTTTGGCCCACGCGGAACCGTCTTGAATTTTGGTCATGGCGCTGGAGGCACTGACGTCAAAACCCGAGATCCCCAAAGGGGCCGCTGGGGTCATGGCTTTGGTGCTTGTCACAGCAGCCAAGTCTTTGCTGAGTCCCAAAAACTCCGTTTGATTGATGGCGCTGAAATGGGTCAAGTCACCCGCTGTGGCTGGGGCACTCCATACCATTGCGCTGCCGATGGCCAAAGTCACAGATAACAAATGGTGGGATATTTTCATAACAGTTTTTTCGACATGTTTTTAACTGCAAGCATTCTCACATGCCTGCAAGTTCAACTAAACCAAGCGCAGTCGCATTTCTATGTGAGGAATACCCACCTCCTCAAACGGCTCGCCCACCACGCTAAATCCGTGGGTTGCGTAAAAGCGCTCTGCCGTGCGTTGTGCACTCAAGCGTACTTCTTGGTCACCTCGCTTGCGGGCTTCTTCTAACAGAGCTTGCAGTAGGCGTGCACCGTAACCATGGCCACGCGCTTCGCGCAACACGGCCATGCGCCCGACCTTGGCCATATGACCTTGGGACCGTAACAAGCGAGCATTGCCTAGGGGGTTGCCGCTTTCATCGAACAGCACGGCATGCAAGGCTGTGGCATCTTCTGAGTCCCATTCGTCTTGCGCAGCAATCCCCTGCTCTTGCACAAACACTGCCGTACGCAGGGCCTGCGCCGCCGACTGCATGGTCAGCCATTCGCCGATTTTTAGGTAGGTCTTCATGGCTCGAATTTCACAGACCAAACGCTTGCCGCAAGGCACGTGCTGCGTCGGCGCGCGCAGTCAAGGCTTCGGGAATGACACGACCCATTTGGATAAAGCTGTGCACCACGCCTTTGTAAATCTCAAGGTCGACCGGCACACAACTCAAGCGCAGGTGATCGGCATAGGCGATGCCCTCATCGACCAATGGGTCGCATTCGGCCAAGCCCAGCCACGCAGGGGCAACGCTGGCGACATCGGCCAACATGGGCGAAAAACGTCGATTTTGACGATCTTCCAGCTTGGGCACGTAGTGGCCGTAAAAGTATTCAATGCTGTCTTTCTCCAGCAAGAAACCTTTCTCAAACGTGTGTGCCGAAGCCAAGTATTCGGGCGAACAACCGGGATAGAACATGAGTTGCAGCTTCAAGGCGATGCCCGCATCACGCGCCGCAATGGCAGTCGATGCGGTCAGCGTACCGCCTGCACTGTCGCCACCAATGGCGATGCGTGTCGCATCTAAGCCGAGGCTGGTGGCATTGGCGGCTAGCCATTGCAAAGCATCGAACGCGTCGTTGTGCGCGGTGGGAAATGTGTACTCCGGCGCCAAGCGATAGTCCAGCGACACCACGGCACAGTGTGCGAGGTGTGCCAAATGTTTACACAAGGCTTCGTGTGTTTCGGGGCTACCCACAGTGAACCCGCCGCCATGAAAGTACAGCAACACAGGCAAGTTGGGTACCGCATGGTCAGCCCATAGCTTGGCGCGCAGCAAGGTGCCATCGCGAGAAGGAATGTGCAAGGTGTCGTCACGCACCATTTTTTGTGCATTCACTTCGAGCACGCCCGCGCCCAAAGCGAAGGCCTGCTTGGCTTGCTCGGGCGTCAACAACGCCATGGGGGGTCGGCCTGCTTTGGCGATTGCATGCAAGACGTCGCGCATGGCAGGCGTGAGTAGGCTTTGAGGGTTGCGATGGTGGCTCATAACTCTCTCAGTCAACGCGCCAGTGGATTGGGCGTCGGTTCAGCCACTTTGACCAGCAGGTTTTTATCCGTGTGATGAAACGGTTCGGTTTGGCCCTGAATCATGAGTACCGTGTCCTCCTCATATCCCCAAGTTCCATCATCGTTGATCTGCACCTTGATGCGGAACTCGATCGTCTTGAACGCATGGTCTAAAAAAGGCGATGAGCGCACGCCAAAGTGTGGATCTACCTCCGTCGCAGCGACTTCAAACGTTTTGTCATTCGGACGTGCTTTGCCATGTGCCATCACCACCATGCCGCGTGGGATGGTGACTGTATGAATCACCTCACCCGTGGCGGGCTCCCAGAGCCAGTAGCCGACTTGCTCGTGATAGGTCTTAACTTGTTCAGGCTTGGTGATGTGGGTGTGGTAGCGCAAGCCATACAGCAACTGCGGGCCGTTGGTTTGTGGGTCAATCGGTTGCAACTCAATGCGTTCAACATAGGCTTGCTTTTTGGGTCCTTCGGCTTTGGGCTTCACGTCCATACCGCGTTGGCCTTCCCACACGCCGGCCATGGCTCGCAAGGGGCCAAGATTAGCCAAGGTATCCACGTCAATGGGCGAGGGTTCGGTGTAAATGTCTTTGGCAAATTGGGTCATGTGCTTTTTCAAAAATGTAGGCAGATTACACAAATCAAGCGTCAGGCCTCATACGTGGTGAGCACCACGTCTGCCGCCTCTTGACGCAATGGAATCAAGGCTTGATACGCCGCTGAGTTGTGCCAACCGTCTGCATCGGTCAGCGAGGCGAAACGAATCACGACGATGTCTTCATGCGGACATTCGCCCGACAGTGCCCGTACCTGATTGCCACGAAACACCAGTTCACCGCGCCATGGCATCAAGGTGGCTAAAACTTGGCCCCGGTACTCGGCCCATTTCGTGGGGTTCTTCACGGTCATTTGACCGACGACATAAGCTTGGCGCATGGTGACTCCTTAAAGACGATGCACGGCTGCCAGATGCGGGTTGGCCAACCATTGCGAAAACTCTTGCGCCAACTGCTCACTTGCACGCACGGCTTGTTGCCACACCTTCACCCGCCCCTCAAAGTCAGTGGCATAGCGCACAAAGTCACTGCGGTCTGGCAGCTTGCCATTGGGTAAGGTTTTGACCCACTCGGGGTTAGGCGCCAAAACAATGGTGTGGTCTAAAAACGGGGTCGCTTTGTGCCGCCACTTCAGCGCTTTGTCGAGCCAGCCCGGCACCACCGCTTGTTGAAAGTGCGGGTACAGCACAAGACCTTTGTAGTTGAGGTGCAAGTGGTAGTCGGTGATGCCGCCGTCCCAATACGCACCCGTGGGCGCATCGGGAATGTCATGCACGGCTTGCAACACAAATGGGATGGAACAACTGGCTTGCAGCGCAGCCATGAAGTTGCGCGCGTTCAGCGCCATGTGCTGGGTGGCAAAGTCGCTGGTGTCGAATGGCAACTCACCTCGGGTAGAAAACACCACGCGTTCCAGCCATGCGCCCATCGCCTTGCGCTGCAAAGCGTTGCACAGATAGGCGCCTGCGTAGCCCAAAGGCGTGAGCAGCGGGTGCTCGTGGTGCAAGATGTGTTTGCCACGCGAGGTCACCACATGCAGGAGATAGCGCGGGTTGTTGAGCACTTCACTCACATGGCCGCCATAAAACGTTTGCAGGGTTTGGCTGAACTCGTCACTTACCTGTTGGGCGCTGGGACGCTTTTGGCCTTCGGGTACTTTGTAGTCTTGATGGATGTAGTCGTGCGACAGACGATCAAAACCCTGCACAGGGTTCTTAAAACACGCGGTGGCCATGCGCCACGCACCGATGGAGGCCCCCACCAAATCGATGGGCTGCGTGCTTTGTGGCAACCACTCGCCAAACAAAAAGCGGTCAAGAGGTCCAAGGATCAAACCCTTGGGCCCACCCGCCGCAGCGGGGATGACACCAATGTGCTCGGGCTTCAAACCATGGGCCTCGATGTGGGCCAAGGCTTTGGGGCCAGCGTAGATGTGGAGGGCTTTCAATGTGGTTAAACCTCAAACAGCTCTTTGAGCTTTTGCAAAGTGGTTGTCAGCTTTTAAAAAGCTCAGCTTGATTGCACAAATTTTATGGGCTGTGACTGCGTGAAGCCCTCTTTTCGAAAGACTTAGGATTAATTTGTTTCGAATAACTGTTGACACAGTAACATTCCTTACTTTAAAGTAAGGGAAATTCAAAGGAATTGACGTATGACCACAGCTACTCTAACAACCAAAGGACAAATTACCATTCCCGCTGACGTACGCCACGCCCTCAAAGTGGAAGCGGGGGATCGTGTCGAATTTGTGCAAATTGCGCCTGATCGATTTGAGTTTGTGGCTGCCAACCTTAGCATCACAGAACTCAAAGGCATGTTCGGCAAGCCGAGCAAAAGCGTCTCAATTGATGACATGAACAAGGCCATTGCAAAACGTGGAGCCAGCACTTGATGATTGGCCTCGATACAAACGTCTTGGTGCGCTACATCATGCAAGACGATGCAAAGCAGTCACCGAAGGCCTCGGCATTGATTGAATCGCTGGATGCTGACAATCTAGGCTTTATTTCGCTCGTGTCGGTGGTGGAGCTGTATTGGGTACTCACCTCTTGTTATGACCTCACAGGGGCGCAGGTCAAAGAGGCGCTTGAATCATTGTTGCGCGCCAAGCAAATTGTGGTGGACCGAGCAGACCAAGTTCTGCGTGCATTGCGCGTCTTTGATGCAGCCAAGGCTGACTTTGCAGACTGCTTGATCGAACGCACCGCGTCTGGTGCGGGATGTACTGCAACCATGACTTTCGATGCTGGCGCAGCAAAACACGCAGGCATGACATTGATTCGCTGAAGGACAAGAGCACAAAAGCCTTCCCCTCAAAGTTTGATGACCTTGGGGTGTGGTGCTTACTTCTTCAAGCCTTGCAGCTTGGCAAATGCACTCGCCATCGCCGACCCCGCCGCTGCTTGCGGCGGTGCGGTGTAACCGCTGCTGTAGCCGCCACCACCACCTGCGCCGCCTCTTTGGCGGTTGTCACGCCCCGCGTGTTCAAACCTGTTGTCGCGTGGGCCGTCTTTACGCGCAGGCGCAGCATCCATCTTCATGGTCAGGCTGATGCGTTTACGGGCCACGTCCACTTCCAGCACTTTGACTTTAATGATGTCACCCGTCTTCACCACTTCGCGGGCGTCGGTGATGAACTTGTTGCTGAGTTGGCTCACGTGAATCAAGCCGTCTTGATGCACGCCCAAATCCACAAACGCGCCAAAGGCCGCCACGTTGCTGACCGTGCCCTCGAGCACCATGTCCACCTTCAAGTCTTTGATGTCTTCCACGCCGTCTTGCAGCTTGGCCACTTTGAAGTCGGGGCGCGGGTCGCGGCCTGGCTTTTCGAGTTCGCTCAAGATGTCTTTGACGGTGATCACGCCCACAGTGTCATTGGCAAACAACTCGGGCTTCAAGGTTTTGAGCATGTCGGCACGGCCCATCAGCTCGGCCACGGGCTTGCCCGTTTGCGCCATGATGCGTTCCACCACAGGGTAGGTTTCGGGATGAACCGCGGTCATGTCCAGCGGATTGTCCCCACCGCGAATGCGCAAGAAGCCTGCGCTTTGTTCAAAGGTTTTAGCGCCAAGGCCCGTGACCTTGAGTAGCTGCTGGCGGTTGGCAAACGCACCGTTGGCCTCGCGCCAACGCACCACGGCTTTGGCGGTGGTGGTGGAAAGGCCCGACACGCGGGTGAGCAGCGGCACGCTGGCGGTGTTGAGGTCGACCCCCACTTTGTTCACGCAGTCTTCCACCACGGCCTCCAAGGTGCGGGCAAGTTCGCTTTGGTTCACATCGTGTTGGTACTGACCCACGCCAATGGATTTGGGGTCAATCTTGACCAACTCAGCCAAGGGGTCTTGCAGGCGGCGCGCAATGCTGGCGGCACCACGCAAGCTCACATCCACATCGGGCATTTCTTGGCTGGCGTACTCACTGGCGCTATACACAGACGCGCCCGCTTCACTCACCACCACTTTGTCGATCACTTTGCTCGCATCGTGTTTGGCCATGAGCTTGATCAACTCGCCCGCCAGTTTGTCGGTCTCGCGGCTGGCCGTGCCGTTGCCAATGGCAATCAAGTTGACGCCGTGCTTCTCGGCCAACTTGGCCAAGGTGTAGAGCGAACCGTCCCAATCTTTGCGGGGCTCGTGTGGATAGACGGTGGCGGTTTCCACCAGCTTGCCCGTGGCGTCGACCACAGCCACTTTCACACCTGTGCGGATGCCGGGGTCAAGGCCCATCACCACGCGCGGACCTGCGGGTGCGGCCAGTAGTAAGTCGCGCAGATTGTCGGCAAACACTTTGATCGCGACCTTCTCGGCGTCTTCGCGCAAACGGGTGAACAAGTCGCGCTCGGTGGAGAGGCTCAGCTTCACGCGCCAGGTCCACGCCACGCATTTGCGAATCAGGTCGTCCCCTGCTCTGCCCGAATGGCTCCAGCCCAAGTGCAAAGCAATTTTTCCTTCGGCCAAGCTGGGCTTACCGGGTTCAGGCTCGACGGGCAGAACGAGCTTGGCATCCAACATTTCCAGCGCGCGGCCACGGAACACGGCCAAGGCGCGGTGTGATGGCACGCGACCAATGGGCTCGTCGTAATCAAAGTAGTCGCGAAACTTGGCCACATCGGGGTTGTTTTCGTCTTTGCCAGCAGCCAGCTTGCTGCGAAACAAGCCTTCGCTCCACAGCCATTCGCGCAAGCTTTGAATCAGTGCGGCGTCTTCGGCCCAACGCTCGCTCAAGAGATCACGCACCCCGTCTAAAACCGCAGCCACGGTGGTGAAGTCTGCCCCTTCAATTTTTCCTGCGGGCAAGATGAATGCTTCGGCTTCGAGCTGGGGGTTGAGCGTTGGATCTGCAAACAGTTTGTCGGCCAGCGGCTCCAAGCCGGCCTCTTTGGCAATCATGCCCTTGGTGCGGCGTTTGGGCTTGAACGGTAAGTAAATGTCTTCCAACTCTTGCTTGGTCGGTGCAGCTTCGATGGCCGCCAATAACTCCGGCGTGAGTTTGCCTTGTTCTTGAATGCTCTTGATGACCGCCGCGCGGCGGTCTTCCAACTCGCGCAGGTAGCTCAGGCGTGCTTCGAGTTCACGCAGTTGAATGTCGTCTAAGCCGCCTGTCACCTCTTTGCGATAGCGTGCAATAAAAGGCACGGTGGCACCCCCGTCGAGCAGCTCTACGGCAGAGCGCACTTGGGCTTCGGAGATCTTGATTTCGTCCGCCAGTTGGCGGGTAATTTTTTGCATGTTTTCAGTCGGTCAATTCGTCACAACAGGCAATTTTGCCTGAGTGACGGTCGCGACTGAGAACTCATTTCCCACGTGATTGGGCGATCAGCCTGAGCTCCCATGGGATGATGACTTTTGAAAAGATCACAGGATCCGTCCAACCCTTGGCCTCACGCCCCAAATGCCCACCCATTGGGTTAATCCAGGCCTCTTTGGGCACATCGCCTGAGCGCATCAAAAGTTCAATGTCACCAATGGGGACTTGGGTGTCTTTCACCCCCGTCACCACCAACATCGGCGTGGTGGGTTGAGAGAGTAAGTTTTGGGCCTTCAAGGACATGCCCGGCATCAGCCGTGCCAGGTCATCGACGCTGTTTGCGCCTTCAAAGACGTTGATGAAAGCGGGCGCCAAATCAAACAAATATTCTCTGTTGCCCAAGGTGCCTTCACGCAGAAATTTTTCAGAGAAGAACTCATCCACAGGGGGCGACTGAGCCACTGAGCCAAGCAACCGGTGCTTTTCTGTGATGGCTAATTTGCTCGCCCAATAGCCACCAAAACTCACCCCAGAAACAATGATGCGTTGTGAGTCGACGCGTGGGTGTGCGTTTAAATAATCTAGGACCTTTGAAAACATTCTTTCCGCAGTCGCACTGACTTTGATCGGCGCTTGTCCGGTTCCGGGACCATCTACCGCAAGAAAACCCACGCCTTGCGCCAGAATTTGTTCATAGCTGTCAGCCACCGTTTCTTTGCGACTGTCGAGTCCACTGATGGCCAAAATCATGGGCACTTTTTGGTTGGCCGAATTGGCGGGAAAACGAAGATAGCCAGTGATGGTCTTGCCTTCAAAAGGTATTTGGACCACCTCCATGGGCGGGTTCATCGTTTCAGCGTATTTGAGGTAGGCCTTGATGCCGTTGTCGTAGGCCAGTTGTTTGCCTTGGCTGTTGGGGACAGGCCATTGCGCAAAGTAATACAAACGCCAAGCTTTTTTGTAGGCGATGGCCGCTTCTTGGGCTGAGGATGCACGCTGGCCTTTGTCAATGTAGGTTTGTGCCACTTGGCTCCAGCCCTTTGCCCATTCGTCTTTATCGCGGGTGTGGATTTGACTCAGCGCTTGGGCCACGTCGCTGGGATCCAGTCCCCCCAAGGGGTAAGCACCTCGCTGCGCCCGCAGCAAAGATTCGCTTTTGATTTCATCAATGTTTCGCTCGATCACTTGCGCCCTCAAGCTACTGGCACCGATCGTCAACAACAACGCACTCAATACAAAGATAAACCGCATCAGATGTCCCCTTCGTTCATTCGTTTTCTATTCCAGCATCAATCCGTTGACACTTCATGCAACTCGGTCGGTGCCACGTCGCGCTTGAGGTACTTGAAAGTTGCCGTGGCATGCGCACACACACGGCCTTGGTCGTCCACCAAGGTGCCCTCACAAAATGCCATGCTGCCCGTGCGATGCATCAAACGCCCTTTACCAGTGAGCACGCCCTTGGCGGGTTGCATGAAGGAGGTTTTCATCTCGATGGTGACCGCGCCCATGCCCTTGTCAACGCTGCGGGCCGCACTGGCAAGGGTCACGTCTAAAAACGTCATGACCGCGCCGCCGTGCGTCACGTTGAACGAGTTCATGTGTTCAGGCTCGGGCGTGTAGCGCAGCTCGGAGTAGCCATCCTCAAAGAACACCATCTCAAAACCCAAGTGGTCCACAAATGGGATGTAAGCGCCAAAACTTTCTTGCATGGTGTTCTCCTTTGAAACGTTAGAGGACTTCAAAAATGCCCGCTGCGCCCATGCCGCCGCCAATGCACATGGTCACGCACACGCGTTTGGCACCTCGGCGCTTGCCTTCAATCAAGGCATGGCCGACCAAGCGCTGACCACTCACGCCGTAGGGGTGGCCCAAGGCAATTGCGCCACCATTGACGTTGAGGCGTTCATCTGGAATGCCTAATTTGTCGCGGCAGTAGAGCACTTGCACAGCAAAGGCTTCATTCAGCTCCCACAGGTCAATGTCGCTCACGCTTAGACCTACGCGCTTGAGTACTTTAGGCACGGCGTAGACAGGGCCAATGCCCATTTCGTCGGGCTCACAGCCAGCTACCGCAAAGCCGAGGAAGCGCCCCAAAGGCTTGAGGCCACGTTTGCTGGCGAGTTCTTCGCTCATCACCACGCACGCACCTGCGCCGTCTGAAAACTGGCTGGCATTGCCAGCGGTGATCAAGCCACCGGGCATGGCCGACTTGAGATTGGCCAAGGCCTCGGCGGTCGATCCTTCACGGATGCCCTCGTCTTTGCTGACGGTGACTTGCTTGGTCATCAAGCCCATCACCTTGTCGGCCATGCCCGCTTTGACGGTGATGGCGGCAATTTCTGCATCAAACAAACCAGCGGTTTGGGCGGCAAAGGCGCGCTGCTGACTGAGTGCCCCATAGGCATCCATGGCTTCGCGGCCAATGTTGTAGCGCTTGGCCACGTTTTCTGCGGTTTGCAGCATGTTCCAGTACATCTCGGGCTTCTTCTTTTGAAGGGCCAAGTCAATCAACATGTGTTGGTTCATCTCTTGTTGCACACACGAGATGCTCTCCACGCCACCCGCCACATAGACATCGCCCTCGCCCGCAATGATGCGCTGGGCAGCGGTGGCAATGGTCTGCAAACCTGAGGAGCAAAAGCGGTTGATGGTCATGCCCGACACGGACACGGGGCAGTCCGCCATGAGTGCGATTTGACGGGCAATGTTGGTGCCGGTGGCACCTTCGGGCAAAGCGCAGCCCATGATGACGTCATCGACTTCGGCGGCTTCAATGCCAGCGCGTGCAATGGCGTGCTTGACAACGTGACCGCCCAAGGTCGCGCCGTGCGTCATGTTGAAAGAGCCCTTCCAGCTTTTGGCCAGTGGGGTGCGGGCAGTGGAAACGATGACAGCTTGGGTCATAAAGTGGTGTCCTTAAATCGGGTTCAGTTGAAGGTCTTGCCTTCGGCCGCGAGTTGGGCGAGCAGCGGAGCTGGCTTCCAAAACTCGGCGTCATCGTGTGGGTTGGTGGCAAACCGCTGCATGGCTTGCACCACGTTGAACAGGCCGAGTTCGTCGGCATAGTTCATCGGGCCGCCTCGGTAAATCGGGAAGCCATAGCCACTGATGTAGACCATGTCGATGTCACTGGCCTTGCTGGCAATGCCTTCTTGCAGCAGGTGTGCGCCCTCGTTGATCAGCGCGAAAACCAGGCGTTGCACGATTTCTTCATCGCTGATTTTGCGCGGCTTGATGCCCAGTTCTTCGCGGTGTTTGGCAATCATCGCTTCCACATCTTTGTTTGGGATGGGCTCGCGTTTGCCGGGCTTGTAGTCGTACCACCCTGCCCCTGTCTTTTGCCCAAAACGTCCTTGTTCGCACAACAGGTCTGCGGTTTTGCTGTAACGCAAATGAGGCTGTTCGATGTAGCGACGTTTGCGAATGGCCCAGCCAATGTCGTTGCCCGCCAAGTCGCTGATGCGAAACGGCCCCATGGCCCAACCAAATTTTTCTGCGGCACGGTCAATCTGTGAAGGGGTGCATCCCTCGTCCAGCAAAAAGCCGGCTTGACGCGCGAATTGGTCGATCATGCGGTTGCCAATAAAGCCGTCACACACACCCGACAGAACGGCAATCTTTTTGATCTTTTTCGCCACGTCCATCACCGTGGAGAGCACGTCTTTGGCGGTGTCTTTGCCGCGCACCACTTCGAGCAGCTTCATCACGTTGGCGGGGCTGAAAAAGTGCATGCCCACCACATCTTGTGGTCGTTGGGTGAAGTGGGCAATTTTGTTGAGGTCCAAGGTCGAGGTGTTCGACGCCAAGATCGCACCCGGCTTCATCACCGCGTCGAGTTGCTTGAACACGGCTTCTTTCACACCCATGTCTTCAAACACGGCTTCAATCACCAGATCAGCGTCTTTGATGTCGTCGTAACTCAGTGTGGTGCTCAGCAGCGCCATGCGCTGGGCGGCCTTGTCTGCTTTGAGCTTGCCTTTTTTGACGCGGTCTTCGTAGTTCTTTTGAAGGGTGGCCACACCTCGGTCTAAGGCTTCTTGCTTGGTTTCCAACATCTTGACCGCGATGCCTGCGTTTAAGAAGTTCATGGCGATACCGCCACCCATGGTGCCCGCACCAATGACGGCGACACATTTGATGTCGCGCACGGGTGTGTCGCTGGGCACATCAGCAATTTTGCTGGCGGAGCGTTGAGCGCCAAACAAGTGCCGCAAAGCACGACTCTCAGGGGTCCACATGAGGTTGATGAAGTGCTCGCGCTCGAACATCATGCCGTCGTCAAACTTTTTCTTGGTGGCCATTTCCACGGCGTCCACCGCTTTGGGCGGGGCGGGATAGTTTTTGGCCATGGCCTTGACCATGTTGCGGGCGAACTGAAAGTACGCATCGCCTTGGGGGTGTTTGCAAGGCAGATCGCGCACTTTGGGCAAGGGGCGCACATCGGCAATTTCGCGCGCATAGGCCAAGGCTTCATCCATCAGACTTTGAGGCGACATGGCCATTTGGTCGAACAGTTTTTGGCCGGGCAGCATGCCCAACATGTCACTCTTGATGGCTTCGCCGCTGACGATCATGTTCAACGCGGGCTCTATCCCCAAAGCGCGTGGCAAACGTTGCGTCCCCCCTGCGCCGGGAATGAGGCCCAGCTTCACCTCAGGCATGCTGATGCTGGTGCCGGGCGCGCAGATGCGGTAGTGACACCCCAGTGCCAGCTCAAGCCCACCGCCCATGGCCACGCTGTGCATGGCGGCCACCACAGGTTTGCTGCAGTTTTCGATGCAAGAAATCACGCTCAGTAAATTAGGCTCTTGGAAGGCTTTGGGCGAACCAAACTCGCGCACATCAGCGCCGCCCGAAAACGCTTTGCCGTGCCCTGTGATGACCACGGCTTTCACCGCTGCATCGGCTTGCGCCTGTGCAATGCCAGCCAACAGAGCGCGGCGTGTCTCCAAGCCCATGCCGTTGACGGGCGGGTTGTTCAGGGTGATCACAGCGATGTCGCCATGAAGTTTGTAATCTGCACTCATCAGAGAAGTCCTTTGAAATACGAATCGCGTTCGGGAATGAATCAGGGCGTGGCGGGCAGCACGTAATCCTTGAGCTGCTCGCGTAGTTTGGTTTTGAGCATCTTGCCCGTTGCACCGAGGGGGATGCTGTCGACAAACACCACATCGTCTGGGACTTGCCACTTGGCTGTTTTGCCGTCGTAAAAGGCCAGCAACTCCTCGCGGCTGACTTGAGCATCCGGCTTTTTCACCACGACCACGATGGGACGCTCGTCCCACTTGGGGTGAGCCATGCCGATGCACGCAGCCATCAGCACCGCAGGGTGTGCCACGGCAATGTTTTCAATGTCAATCGAGCTGATCCACTCGCCGCCCGACTTGATGACGTCTTTGCTGCGGTCTGTGATTTGCATGAAGCCATCGGCATCGATGGTGGCCACGTCCCCTGTGGGAAACCAACGTTGGCCGTCCTTGTCGGTCACCAACGGATCGCCCTCGCCTTTGTAGTAATTGGCCACCACCCATGGACCTTTGGCCAGCAAGTCGCCGTAGGCTTTGCCGTCATGCGGCTGCTCATCGCCGGCGTCGTTGACGATCTTCATGTCAACGCCATATATGGCGCGGCCTTGTTTGAGCAGCAACTTCATTTGCTCGGCTTTGGGTAACTTGAGGTGTTTGTTCTTCAGGGTACACAAGGTCCCTAAGGGACTGAGTTCGGTCATGCCCCAAGCGTGCAAAACTTCCACGCCATAGTCATCGCGGAAGGCGAAAATCATGGCGGGTGGACATGCCGCGCCGCCAATGACCGTGCGCTTCAAGGTGGAGAACTTCAAGCCATTGGGCTTCATATAGGTCAGCAGCATCTGCCACACGGTTGGCACACCTGCGGCATAGGTGACGCCTTCGTTCTCAATCATCTCGTACACCGATTTGCCATCCATGCCTGGCCCCGGAAACACCAGCTTGGCCCCCGTGAGTGCAGTACTGTAGGGGATGCCCCATGCATTGACGTGGAACATGGGCACGACCGGCAAGATGGCATCGCGGGCTGAGATGCACATCACATCGGGTAAGGCCGCTGCATAGGCGTGCAAGGTGGTGGAGCGATGGCTGTACAAGGCCGCCTTAGGGTTGCCCGTGGTGCCACTGGTGTAGCACATGCTCGACGCTGTGTTCTCGTCAAACATAGGCCATGGGTAGCGTGTGCTTTGCTGACCCATCCATGCCTCGTAGCTGATGAGGTTGGGTATGCCCGTATCGGCTGGCAACTTGTCGGCATCGCACATCGCCACCCAATGCTGGACGGTGTTGCACTTGCTGTGAATGGCTTGGATGATGGGCAAGAACGTCATGTCAAAGCACAGCACTTGGTCTTCTGCATGGTTGGTGATCCACGCAATTTGTTCGGGGTGCAAACGGGGGTTGATGGTGTGCAGCACGCGGCCACTGCCGCTGACGCCAAAGTACAGCTCCAAGTGCCGATAGCCATTCCACGCCAGTGTGGCCACGCGGTCGCTGAAACCCAGCTTCATGCCATCGAGGGCATTGGCCACTTGACGCGAGCGACGCGCCACATCGGACCAGGTGTAACGGTGAATGTCGCCTTCGACGCGGCGCGACACCACCTCGCCATCGCCATGGTGTTTATCAGCAAACTCAATCAGGTTTGAAATCAGCAGCGGTTGGTCTTGCATCAGTCCTAGCATGTGGTTTCCTTTTTGTTTTCGCACGGTCGTGCTTTTTTAACTATTGTGCCGAGTCTTTTGAATCTTTCGTGAAAGCCCACAAAAAACCAGCCTATGGATAACCCGAGACAATCCGAAGCATGACGATTCACCAATCCCTGCCATCCGTTGCCTTGCCATGGCTACACAACTCAGACGCAGGTTTTGCATCGTTGGGGAGCGATTTCGCCACACCGACCGAAGCCACGCCCCTGCCTGCGCCACATTGGGTTGGCTGCAACGACACACTGCGTGCCGCACTGGCCTTGCCGCAGACACTGTGGCTGCAACCAGAAGCCCTCGATCTTTTCACGGGCAATTTGTCACTGGCGGGCGTGTCGAGCTACGCCAGTGTTTACAGCGGTCATCAGTTTGGCCAATGGGCGGGGCAGTTGGGCGATGGACGGGCGTTGAATTTGGGCGCCATCCACACGCCGGATGGTTTGCAAGAGTTGCAACTCAAGGGTGCAGGGCCAACGCCCTACTCTCGCCGAGGCGATGGGCGTGCCGTGTTGCGCTCCAGCATTCGCGAATTTTTAGCGAGTGAGGCCATGCACGGGCTGGGTATTCCCACCACGCGAGCTTTGTGCGTCACCGGGTCACCGGCCCATGTGCGTCGCGAGGAAGTGGAATCCGCAGCCGTGGTGACCCGCGTTGCGCCTAGTTTTGTGCGCTTTGGTCACTTTGAGCACTTCGCATCCAACGGTCAGCTCGACGCTTTGCGTGCTTTGGCAGACCATGTGGTGGTGGCGCACTTTCCAGCTTTGCAATCGCTGCAAGGCCCACACCGCTACACCGCTTTGTTGCGGGAAGTCACACACAAAACCGCTGAGTTGATGGCGCAATGGCAGGCTGTGGGTTTTTGCCACGGCGTCATGAACACCGACAACATGAGCGTGCTGGGCCTCACACTGGATTACGGCCCATTTCAATATTTAGATGGTTTCGACGCCAACCACATTTGCAATCACTCCGATCATCAAGGCCGCTACGCTTATGCGCGTCAGCCACAAATCGCGTACTGGAATTTGTTCTGCTTGGGCCAAGCCCTGATGCCGCTCATCGACGAGCAAGCCCCTGCCTTGGCCGCTCTTGAAAGCTACAAAGAAATTTTCCCCGCCGCGATGGACCAACGCATGCGCGACAAATTGGGACTGACGGGCACCCACGCCAACGACCGAACCTTGGTGGAAGACCTGCTTCAAGCCTTGCAGCAAGACCGTGTGGACTACACCGTGTTTTGGCGTCGATTGAGTGTGGCGGTGCGTGAATCTGCGCAAAGCAAACACGCTTTTGCACCCGTGCGTGATTTGTTCATGCACCGCGATGTGTTTGATGCGTGGTGCGCGCGTTATCTTGAACGCCTCGGTGCAGACAAGCGCCAAACCATCGGCGAGACCATGCTGCGCACCAACCCCAAGTACATCTTGCGCAACCACTTGGGCGAGTTGGCCATCCGCCAAGCCAAAGCTGGCAACTTCGCCATGGTGCAAGACCTGCTGCATGTGCTGCACACCCCCTTTGACGAACACCCCACCTACGAAGCCTGGGCTGGTCTTGCGCCAGAATGGGCCTCTTCCATTGAAATCAGCTGCTCCTCATGACCATGCCTAAAACCGAACAAGAATGGCGCGAACACCTCGCTGCCAAGAACGCTGAACCTGTGGCTTACGAAGTCACTCGCAAAGCGGCCACCGAACGCCCATTCACAGGCAAATACGAGGACCACTGGGAGCGCGGCAGCTACCACTGCATCTGCTGCGATGCCAAGCTCTTTGATGCCGAGACCAAGTTTGACGCGGGCTGTGGCTGGCCCAGTTTTCACACCGCTGCCAGCGAAGACGCGATTGCCGAGCATCGCGACACCAGCCACGGCATGGTGCGTGTTGAAACGGTGTGCAGCCAATGTGGTGCGCACTTGGGCCATGTCTTCAACGACGGACCGGCTCCGACAGGCTTGCGTTACTGCATGAATTCGGCTTCGTTAGACTTCGTACCAAACAAATAAAGCCGCCATGAAACTCCTGCTCGACTTCTTCCCAATCATCCTGTTTTTCGTCACCTTCAAAGTCTGGGGCATCATGGTTGCGACGGCCGTCGCGATTGCTGCGACCTTGGCGCAAATTTGCTATCTGCGCTACAAAAAGGGATTTGTCGAGCCCATGCAATGGGTCAGCCTGGGCGTGATTGTGGTGTTTGGTGGTGCCACCTTGCTCACGCAAGATGAAACCTTCATCAAATGGAAACCCACTGTGCTTTACTGGCTCATGGGCTGCGCCTTGTGGGCGGGTCACTATGTGTTCAAACGCAACTTTCTGAAACAACTCATGGGTGCACAAGTCGAGTTGCCCCCCCACGCTTGGCTTGTATTGCTGCACAGCTGGGCCTGCTTCTTTGCCGTCATGGGGTGCATCAACATTTGGGTGGCCAACCACTTCGACACAGACACGTGGGTGAGCTTCAAACTCTTTGGTGGTTTAGGCCTGATGCTGGTGTTTGTCGTGGCCCAAGGCCTTTACATGAGCCGCTTCATACAAGAGCAGCCCGAGGACTCCCTGTGACGATCACTGCACAAGCGCTGACACAGCGATTACAAGAGCGCCTCCACCCGGTTTTCGTCGAAGTTGTCGATGAAAGCGCTGCCCATGCAGGCCATGTAGGGGCCAATGACACGGGCTTAGGCACTCATTTTCGGGTGCGCATTCAAAGCCCAATTTTTACAAACCAGACCCGCGTAGCGAGGCATCGCCTTGTGTATGATGCGTTGCAGGAATATATAGACCAAGGCTTGCATGCCTTGGCCATTGAAGTCATTGAAACCCCCTGAGATCTGACATGAAAAAACAAATGATTTGGACTGCCGTTGCCGCCGCTGTGTTCGCCACTTTGAGCATCAGTGCCGTGGCACAAAACATCGCCATCGTCAATGGCAAGGCGGTACCCACCAGCCGTGCAGAAGCCCTCAAGCAGCAAGTGGCTCGCTCTGGTCGCCCCATCACCCCTGAAGTTGAAGGCCAAATCAAAGAAGAAGTCATCGCACGTGAAATCTTCATGCAAGAAGCCCAAAAGCGCGGCTTAGATGCCACTGAAGATTACAAAGCCCAAATCGAATTGGCCCGCCAAACCATCCTCATTCGTGAGTTGTTTGCTGAGTTCCAACAAACAGCGGCTGTGACGGATGCCGATGTGCAAGCTGAATACGACAAGTTCGTGGCAGCCAACGGCGGCAAAGAATACCGCGCACGCCACATCTTGGTGGAGACACAAGCCCAAGCCGAAGCCATCCTTGCTAGCCTCAAAAAAGGTGGCAAGTTTGAAGACATCGCCAAAAAGCAATCCAAAGATCCAGGCTCAGGTGCCAACGGTGGCGACCTCGATTGGGCGGCCCCCGGCAACTACGTCAAAGAGTTCTCTGACGCCATGGTGGTTTTGAACAAAGGCCAAGTCTCTGCCCCCGTGCAAAGCCAATTTGGTTTCCACATCATCCGTTTAGACGATGTGCGTGAAGCCCAGCTGCCCAAGCTCGAAGACGTGAAGCCACAAATTGCACAACAGTTGCAACAACAACGCATGGCTGCTTTCCAACAAGAATTGCGCGCCAAAGCCAAGGTCGAATAATCCACCTTTGCCCCATGCACACAGCGGCCTTCGGGCCGCTTTTGTTTTTCTAGATAATTCAAACCATGTCTTTGCTCAACCACCAACTCGAACTGCTCGCCCCCGCGCGTGATGCCGACATTGGCATTGCGGCCATTCACCACGGCGCAGACGCGGTGTACATCGGTGCCCCCGCCTTTGGCGCGCGAGCCAGTGCCACCAACACCTTGCAAGACATCGAGCGTTTGTGTACAGAGGCGCACCGCTTCAACAGCAAAATTTTCATCACCCTCAACACCATCTTGCGTGACGACGAGTTAGAAGCCGCCCGCCAAATGGCGTGGGATGTGTACCGCGCAGGTGCCGATGTGCTCATCGTGCAAGACATGGGTTTGCTTGAGCTCGACTTGCCCCCCATTCAGCTTCACGCCAGCACCCAAACCGACATTCGCACACCCGAAAAAGCGCGCTTCATGCAAGACGTGGGCTTCTCCCAAATCGTGTTGGCGCGTGAATTGACACTGCCGCAAATCAAAGCCATTCACGAGGTGCTCGATGCTGAGCGTTGCAAGCTGGAGTTTTTTGTGCATGGCGCTTTGTGCGTGGCCTACAGCGGCCAGTGCTTCATCAGCCACGCTCACACGGGCCGCAGCGCCAACCGAGGCGATTGCAGCCAAGCCTGCCGCCTGCCCTATCACGTCACCGACGCCCAAGGCCGCTTCATTGCGCACGACAAACACGTGCTCTCGATGAAAGACAACAACCAAAGCGACAACTTGGCCGCCTTGGTGGATGCGGGCGTGCGCAGTTTCAAAATTGAAGGCCGCTACAAAGACATGGCCTATGTGAAAAACATCACGGGCCACTACCGTGTGTTGATCGACGAGTTGATTGAAGCACGCCAATACTCGACTGACCCCGAGCGCACACCGCTCAGCCGCGCATCGAGCGGCAACACCACGCTGTACTTCACACCCAACCCCGAACAAAACTTCAACCGCGAATTCACAGACTACTTTGTACAAGGCCGCAAAGAGGACATTGGTGCCTTTGACTCCCCCAAGAACCCAGGCATTGTGTTAGGCGAAGTGATGGGCACAGGACCAAATTGGCTGGAAGTGCAACCCTACGACAAGACCGCCGTGCTGCACAACGGCGACGGCCTGTGCTACTACGACCTGCAAAAAGAACTGGTAGGCGTAGCCATCAACCGCGCTGAACCCAGCCCCAAAAAAGGCGTGTGGCGCTTGTATCCCAAAGACCCGATAGAAGGCTTTCGTGATTTGCGTGCGGGCATGGTCATCAATCGCAACCGCGATATGGACTGGGTGCGTGGCCTAGAGAAAACATCCAGCGAGCGTCGCATCGGCGCTTGGGTCGCGTTTGTCGAAACACCGCAAGGCTTTGCGCTCAATCTCACCGACGAAGACGGTCACACCGCCAGCGCGACACTGGTTTGCCAGAAAGAACTCGCCAAAGACGCGGTGCGAAACGACGCCAGCTTGCGCGAGCATCTGAGTAAATTTGGTGCAACCGTGTTTGAAGTGCTCAACCTGCAAATCAACCTCAGCCAAGCTTGGTTTGTGCCAGCCTCGTCACTCAATGCCTTGCGTCGCGATGCCGTGACCGCCTTAGAGCTAGCACGCCTCAAAGCCTACCAACGCCCACAACGTGCCGCCGCCGTAGAGCCACCCGTGAACTACCCCGAAGATTCACTCACATACCTCGCCAACGTCTACAACCAAAAAGCCCATGACTTCTATGCCAAGCATGGCGTGAAGGTGATTGAGGCAGCCTATGAAAGCCACGAAGAATTGGGCGAAGCCAGCCTGATGATCACCAAGCACTGCGTGCGCTTCAGCATGAGCCTGTGCCCCAAGCAGGCCAAAGGTGTGACGGGCGTGCAAGGCACGGTCAAGGCCGAGCCACTCATGCTCATCAATGGCAGCGAAAAACTCACCCTGCGCTTTGACTGCAAGCCGTGTGAGATGCATGTGGTGGGCAAGATGAAAAAGTCGGTACTCAACCAGCGTGTCAAAGAGATGGCTGAGTCGCCCATCACGTTTTACAAAACGCGGCCCGCTCTGGGCAATGCCTCAAGCACCTAGAAGCAGGTTCACCAAGTGTTTGCCGCGCGTGTCGCGGTAAATGTCAAAGTCTTTGTCGAGTGACACCACACACATGATGCCGCGACGCGCTGCGGTTTCCGCGATGGTCGCGTCTGCCAAATCCAAGGGCAAGTCTGCAAATCGCAGGCTGATTTCGAGAACTTTGGCGAGACTCCAGTTGTCCGGCGCGTCCACCAGCACAGCCCCTTGTTCGACCCACGACAGGAAATCAAGCGCAGCTCGGTTATGAACGCGACGCGCCAGTAACGCGCACACTTCCGTCAAAACCGGCCATGTGGTGACCAAGCGAACCTGTTCGTTGGCTTGAAGCCAAGCTACCACACGCGCATGCCAGTTGTCATTGCCGTTGAATAGCGCGAGCAAAGGTCCGCTGTCGATGAGCGCTTCGCGCGATGAACTGGCAAGCAAATACGATGGACTGACCTCTTCAAGAGGCAATGAATGTCTCGCCATGTCAGTGACGCTTAGTGCCCCAAGCGTCAGCCAATTCGGCTTTGCGGTTTTGCGCCAAGTCGACAGGCCCTTGGTAGCGACCAAAGTGCTGCATGCCCAGTTTCCAAGCTGAAACCGTCTCAGGCTCTTTGGCCAAATAAGCCGTGAGCGCATCACGCATTACTTCGCTCAGGCTACGGCCTTCCTTGGCACAGCGCTGGCGAAGTGCGTTTTCTAAATCCAAAGTGAGTTTGACAGTGGTTGTCATGACCGACTCCATCGAAGGTAATACCTAAATTATTACCCAACCAATGCCACTTCATCAACCCCTTTTTAACTCACCCACTTGCGCGCATTGCGCCACATCCGCATCCAAGGGCTGAACGCCTCCAAGCTGCCCGAGGTGGCCAAGTCGGTCCAGCTCATTTGCACGTTGCGGAACACGCGCTCTGGGTGCGGCATCATGGCCGTAAAGCGACCGTCGGCGGTGGTAACGGATGTCAAACCACCCGCGCTGCCGTTGGGGTTGAACGGATAGGCTTCGGTCGCTGCGCCATGGTTGTCCACAAAACGCATGGCGGGCAATGCTTTGGTGGCATCTCCACGTTGGCTGAAATTGGCAAAGCCTTCGCCATGCGCCACGGCAATGGGCAAGCGTGCGCCTGCCATGCCTGAGAAGAACAGCGAAGGTGATTCCAACACTTCCACCATGCTCAAGCGCGCTTCAAAGCGCTCGCTTTGGTTGGTGGTGAAGCGTGGCCAGTGCTCTGCACCGGGAATGATGTCGGCCAACTCGGCAAACATTTGGCAGCCATTGCACACACCCAAGCCGAAGGTGTCGGTGCGCGCAAAGAACTGCTGCATTTGCTCAGACAACACGGGGTTGAAGGTGATGCTGCGCGCCCAGCCAATGCCAGCGCCCAAGGTGTCGCCATAGCTGAAGCCACCGCACGCCACCAAGCCTTTGAAGTCTTGCAGCTTGGCGCGGCCTGTTTGCAAGTCGGTCATGTGCACGTCGTAGGCGTCAAAGCCAGCTTCGGCAAAGGCATAAGCCATTTCGATGTGAGAGTTGACGCCTTGCTCGCGCAGCACAGCCACCTTGGGTTTGGTGCCCACGTTGACGAACGGCGCTGCCACGTTGTCGGTGATGCCTGCTGGCAAATGCACGTGCATGCCGGGGTCAGTGGGGTTGCCAGCCGCCGCATGTTCGGCGTCGGCGCACGCAGGGTTGTCGCGTTGCTGGCAAATTTTCCAGCTCACGCTGTCCCAAACTTGGTGCAGGTCGGCGAGCTTGGCTACGAACACTTCTTTGGTGTCGCGCCACACGCTGATCTCGCCCTTGCCTTTGGCAATGGTGGACGACTCTGGGCGTGTCTTGCCGACAAAGTGGCTGTGCTTGGACAGGCCATGCTCACGCAGGGTTTGCATCACTTCGTTGCGCTCAGACGTGCGTACTTGCAGCACCACACCCAGCTCTTCGTTGAACAAGGCTTGCAGCGTGAGTTCTTCGCGACGGGCGCTGACCTGTGAAGCCCAGTTTTTACTGTCGCCGTATTCGGCACGGCTGTCGTGGATGCCGTCACCTTCGGTGATGAGCATGTCCACATTCAGCGCCACGCCCACTTGCCCCGCAAAGGCCATCTCGCACACGGCTGCCATCAAGCCACCATCGCTGCGGTCGTGATACGCCAAAATTTTTCCTTGGGCACGCAAGGTGTTGACGGCGTTGACGAGCTTAACCAAGTCTTGTGCATCATCGAGGTCAGGCACTTGGTCGCCCGCTTGGTTGAGCACTTGACCCAAGATGCTGCCACCCATGCGGCGTTGGCCCTCGCCCAACTGCACCAACACCAAGGTGGTGTCTTCCGTGCTGTTGAGTTGCGGTGTGAGTGTGCCGCGCACATCGGCAATGGAGGCAAACGCGCTGATGATCAAGCTCACAGGCGAAGTGACTTTTTTCGTCTCGCCGTTGTCAGTCCATTGCGTGCGCATGGACAAACTGTCTTTGCCCACAGGGATAGAGATGCCAAGTGCTGGGCACAGCTCCAAGCCGACAGCTTTGACCGTGTCGTACAAGGCAGCGTCCTCGCCCGCTTCGCCACACGCAGCCATCCAATTGGCGCTCAGCTTGACGCGGGGCAACTCAAACGGTGCAGCCAACAAATTGGTGATGGCCTCTGCCACAGCCATGCGGCCTGAGGCAGTGGCGTCGAGCGATGCAAGGGGCGTGCGCTCGCCCATGCTCATGGCTTCACCCGCAAAGCTTTGGTAATCGGCCAAGGTCACTGCCACGTCGGCCACCGGCACTTGCCATGGGCCCACCATTTGGTCGCGGTGCGTCAGGCCACCCACGGCGCGGTCGCCAATGGTGATGAGGAAGCGTTTGCTGGCCACCGTGGGGTGGCTCAGCACGCTGATGACGGACTCTTGCAAGCTCACGCCGGTCAAGTCCATCGGTGCGCTGGTGCGTTCGACGCGCTTGACGTCGCGGTGCATCTTGGGTGGTTTGCCCAGTAGCACGTTCATGGGCATATTGACGGCGGCCGTTGCACTGGCCTCTGTGTGATGTGGCAACTCCGCATCTTCATTGGCAACAGTTAAGTGGCGCTCTTGCGTCGCCACACCCACCAACGCAAATGGGCAACGCTCGCGCTCGCAGAAGGCTTTGAATTGCTCAAGCGATTCGGGCGCAATCGCCATCACGTAGCGTTCTTGGCTTTCGTTGGACCAAATTTCTTTGGGAGCCAAGCCCGATTCTTCGAGGGGCACAGCACGTAAATCAAAACGCGCACCACGACCTGCGTCGTTGGTGAGTTCTGGAAAGGCGTTGGACAAGCCGCCCGCGCCCACATCGTGAATCGCGAGGATGGGGTTGGCCTTGCCTTGTGCCCAGCAATGGTTGATGACCTCTTGCGCACGGCGCTCAATTTCGGGGTTGCCGCGTTGCACCGAGTCAAAATCGAGTTCAGCCGCGTTCGTGCCACTGGCCATCGAGCTAGCCGCACCACCGCCCATGCCAATGCGCATGCCAGGGCCACCGAGTTGAATCAGCAAGGTGCCAGCGGGGAACTCAATCTTCTTGGTTTGCTCGCTGTCAATCACGCCCAAGCCACCCGCAATCATGATGGGCTTGTGGTAGCCGCGTGTCACGCCTGCCACCTCTTGCTCGTACTCGCGGAAGTAGCCAGTCAAGTTGGGACGGCCAAACTCGTTGTTAAACGCTGCACCGCCCAATGGCCCTTCGGTCATGATTTGCAAAGGACTGGCCATGTGTGAGGGGCGGCCCAGTTGGCTGTCCCAAAGCTTAGACACCGTAAAGCCCGACATACCGGCCTTGGGCTTAGAGCCACGGCCTGTGGCACCCTCGTCGCGAATCTCGCCGCCGTTGCCTGTGGACGCGCCGGGGTATGGCGAAATGGCGGTGGGGTGGTTGTGGGTTTCGACCTTCATCAACACATGGTTGGTGGCGGACACTTTTTCATACTGAGGCAAGTCTTTGCCATTGTTGGTGGCGATGAAGCGCTCGACCTTGTGGCCCTCCATGATGGAGGCGTTGTCCGAATACGCCACCACCGTGTATTGCGGGCTGGTTTTTTCGGTGTGGCGAATCATGCCAAACAGGCTGTGCGATTGCGCTTCGCCGTCAATGGTGAACTCGGCATTGAAAATTTTGTGGCGGCAGTGCTCGCTGTTGGCTTGCGCAAACATCATCAACTCCACATCGGTGGGGTTGCGCTTGAGCTGGGTAAAGGCGTTCACCAAGTACGCCATCTCGTCCTCAGCCAAAGCCAAGCCCCAGCGCTTGTTGGCCTCTTGCAAAGCGACCTCGCCACCTGTGAGCACGTCCACCCGCTCTATGGGTGCGGGGTGCAACTCAGTGAACAAGCCCAGCGCCTCGTCGCGTGTGCGCATGACGGACTCGGTCATGCGGTCGTGCAACACATCGGCCACGGCGGCCAGTTGTTCAGGGGTGAGTGCGGCCTTGCTGAGCAAACCATCTTTGAGCTGAAGATGGAACTCGGTGATGCGTTCAATCCGCTTGAGCTGCAAACCGCAGTTGTGTGCAATGTCAGTCGCCTTTGATGCCCAAGGCGACACCGTGCCAAAACGTGGCGTGACCACCAACAAGGTGCCTGCGGGTAATTTGTGAGCAGGCTCGCCGTAAGTCAGCAAAGCAGCCAGTGTTTGCTGCTGCGTGGCATCCAGCGTGGCCTCGGTCGCTGCCAAATGCACAAAACGCGCACTCAGACCTTGGATTTGCGGGGAGATTGCCGCCAAACGGGGCAAGAGCTGTTGAACACGGAAATCGCTAAGGGCGTTGCCGCCTTCGAAAATGCTGATGTGCAGAGACACGGAGAGCCTTGAGAAAAAGACGGAAATCGAATCGCGCCGGGCCGCTGACTGGGGCTGGTCGGCAAAGGTTAGATTTTACGTGTCGCGAGGGGATTCTTTGTACACAATCAGTGCGCCAGTGGATGTTCTTGAATGAATTGACGCAAAGCGGCATCCATGCGTGTTTGCCAGCCCGAACCCGTGGCACGAAATTGTGTGACGACATCGCGTGACAAGCGAATGGTGATTCGCTCTTTGGTCACCTCTGAGGGTGGGCGGCCAATTCGCACTGTGGGTTTGACTTGTTCCCACTCTTCGTCGGTCAAGAGCCAGGTTTCTGGGTCTTGTGCTATGGCTTTTTGAATGATGGCATCTTCCTCTGGCGTTGGAATGATGGTTCCAGCTTTAAGTTTTGGCATAGCGTTTTACCTCTCTGAAATTTGCTTTGCGAAGACTAATGATTCTTCGCTCATCACCACGGTCAACAAACACGACAACCACGAGGCGCCTGCCCATGTAGGCTAACGCGACAACTCTGTCTTCACCATAGTCACGACGCTGGTCAAGGAAGTAGGCCGCTCCATTCCAGTCAAGCCCTTCTGCGTCTGACAATGACAAGCCATCATGCTTGCTCTGGTTTTGCCTGTTTTTATCTGGGTCAAAAATAATCCTGAACTTATTGTACATACATAAAGTAAAAGTGATGCAGCACAAATAGCCTAAGGACTTGAACCAATCCGCATGTGAGCCGTGCATAGAAAAACTGCCATCGGCAAGGGCAACGC
Source organism: uncultured Burkholderiales bacterium (assembly GCA_903886485.1). GTDB lineage: Bacteria > Pseudomonadota > Gammaproteobacteria > Burkholderiales > Burkholderiaceae_C > Limnohabitans. The sequence goes on along the minus strand of CAISMH010000012.1, from coordinate 22,609 downwards.
CCTCAATGGGATAATTCAAACCATGACCATCTCCATCAAAGACGCCCAAGGCGCACAAGGCATGCGTATCGCAGGCAAACTGGCCTCCGAAGTGCTCGACTTCATCACCCCGCACGTGGTGCCGGGCGTGACGACCAACCAGCTCGACAAGCTCTGCCACGACTACATCGTGGATGTGCAAAAAGCCATCCCAGCGCCGCTGAACTACAACCCCAGCGGTGACAACCCCTACCCCAAGTCCATTTGCACCTCCATCAACCATCAGGTGTGCCACGGCATTCCCAATGACAAGCCGCTGAAAAAAGGAGACGTGGTGAACATCGACATCACCGTCATCAAAGACGGCTGGCATGGCGACACCAGCCGCATGTTTTCGGTGGGCGAGGTGTCTATTGCGGCCAAGCGCTTGTCAAAGCTGACCTACGAAGCCATGTGGCACGGCATCGTCAAGGTCAAGCCGGGCGCGCGTTTGGGAGACATTGGCTTTGCGATTCAACGCTTCGCTGAGAGCCACGGTTTCTCTGTGGTGCGCGAGTTTTGCGGTCACGGCATTGGTCAGGTGTTTCATGAAGAGCCACAGGTGCTCCACTACGGCAAGCCCGGCACTGGCGAGACGCTCCAAGAAGGCATGACCTTCACCATCGAGCCCATGATCAACGCGGGCAAAAAAGACATCAAAGAGCTGGGCGACGGCTGGACCATCGTCACGCGCGACCACTCCTTGTCAGCCCAGTGGGAACACACCATCCTCGTCACGCCGACCGGCTACGAGGTGTTGACCCTCTCAGAGGGCAGCCCCGCCCTGCCCGACTTTGTGACCACCACCTGCTGTTAAGCACCTTGCAATGAACGCCTTGGCTAACCTTTACCGAAAGGACAAGGCAGCGCTGCTGCTGGCCGCGTCCAGCTCGACCACCGCACGCAGTGTGAAAACCTTGCTGCACAAACTGTGCGCCATGACGGATGACAACCTGCGCACGCTGTGGGATGGGGCCGGTTTTGACAATGGCATGTGCCTTGTCGCTGTGGGTGGTTATGGTCGAGGTGAGTTGTTTCCGTACTCGGATGTGGATGTGTTGCTGTTGATGCCAGACGGCACATCGCCCGAAACAGACGAAACCCTCAAATCGCAAATTGAAAAGTTCATCGGCAGCTGTTGGGACACCGGCCTAGAAATTGGATCCAGCGTGCGCACCGTGACCGAGTGCGTGCAAGAGTCATCGGCAGACATCACGGTGCAAACCTCGCTGTTGGAAGCACGATTTCTGGTGGGCAGCGTCAAGCTGTTCAAAACATTCCAAAAACACTATGCACAGGCGCTAGACCCTCAAGCCTTCTTTGCCGCGAAGACCGCAGAGATGCGTCAGCGTCACGCCAAGTTTGAGAACACGCCCTATTCCTTAGAGCCCAATTGCAAAGAGTCGCCGGGCGGCATGCGCGACTTGCAAGTCGTGTTGTGGGTGGCCAAAGCGGCGGGCTTGGGCGACAGCTGGGAGAGTTTGGGTCGAAAAGGCTTGGCCACCGAGTTTGAAGTCAAGCAACTCAAACGCAACGACGATGCGCTGGCTCTCATCCGCACCCGCCTGCACTTGGCAGCCAAGCGCCGCGAAGACCGCTTGGTGTTTGACTTGCAACACGCAGTGGCCCAAAGCCTGGGCTTAGGCGTGGAAAAAGACGGCACGCTCAACGCTCGCGCGGCCAGCGAAGCACTGATGAAGCGCTATTACTGGGCCGCCAAAGCGGTGACGCAGCTCAACCAGATTTTGCTGCTCAACATCGAAGAACGACTGACTGGCAACACCCAAGTGCCGCGTCCCATCAACGAGCGTTTTGCAGACAAAGCGGGCATGCTGGAAGTCACCAGCGACGATGTGTATGTGAACAACCCCCACGCGATTTTGGAAACCTTCTGGTTGTACGAATCCACGGTAGGCATCAGCGGTCTGTCGGCCCGCACACTGCGCGCGCTCTACAACGCGCGCAGCTTGATGGATGGCAAGTTCCGCGCAGACCCTGTGAACCGTGAGATGTTCATGCGCATCTTGCAAGCGCCCAGCGGCATGACGCATGCCATTCGCTTGATGAACCAAACCTCGGTGCTAGGCCGCTACTTGTGGCCCTTCCGCCGTATCGTGGGGCAAATGCAGCACGACCTGTTCCACGTCTACACCGTGGACCAGCACATCTTGATGGTGCTGCGCAATGTGCGCCGCTTCTTCATGGCCGAACATGCACACGAATACCCGTTTTGCTCACAACTCGCCGCAGGCTGGGACAAGCCTTGGATTTTGTTTGCGGCAGCGTTGTTCCATGACATTGCCAAAGGCCGTGGCGGTGACCATTCACAACTCGGGCGTGGTGAGGTGCGCAAATTTGCGCGTGACCATCAGCTCTCCAAAGAAGACGCCAAGCTCATTGAGTTCTTGGTAGGCGAGCATTTGACGATGAGTCACATTGCTCAAAAACAAGACCTGAGTGACCCCGACATCATCCAAGCCTTTGCCAAACGCGTGGGCAACGAGCGCAATCTCACCGCGCTTTACCTCTTGACCGTGGCCGACATTCGCGGCACCAGCCCCAAGGTGTGGAATGCGTGGAAAGGCAAACTGCTAGAAGACCTCTACCGCTACACCGCCCGCACCTTAGGAGGTCGTGCTCCTGATGCAGAGGCACGTGTGGAGTCACGCAAACGCGAAGCCCTCACCATGCTGGCGCTCTACGCACTGCCCTTTGAGGCCCACAAAGACTTGTGGGACACCTTGGATGTGGGTTACTTCATGCGCCACGATGCGGCCGACATTGCTTGGCACACCCGTCAACTCTCGCGCAGCTTGTCCATCGCCAAAACTCAAGACAAACCCATGAGCGTGACCGTGCGGGCGCGTTTGTCTCCCGTCGGCGAAGGCTTGCAAGTGATGGTGTACTCGCCAGATCAGCCCGATTTGTTTGCTCGCATCTGTGGCTACTTTGATCAAGCCGGATTCAATATTTGGGACGCCAAAATTCACACCGCCACCAACGGCTATGCACTGGACACCTTCCAAGTGGTCAGCAGCCATTTTGAGGAGCACTACCGCGATCTCATCAACTTGGTGGAAACCGGCCTGAGTGAAACCATCAACGACGCCAAACCTCTGCCTGCCGTGGGTAAAGGTCGTGTGTCACGACGCGTCAAGAGCTTCCCCATCGCACCACGTGTGACCTTGCAGCCAGACGAACGCGCACAAAAGTGGCTACTGAGCATCTCCGCCAGCGACCGCGTGGGCTTGCTCTACAGCGTGGCTCGCGTGCTCGCCAACCACAAGGTGAATTTGTTGCTCGCCAAGATCAGCACCTTGGGCGAACGCGTGGAAGACACCTTCTTGGTCGATGGCGCCGCTTTGCAGCAAAACAAAGCGCAACTCGAAATTGAAACCGAGTTGTTAGCGGCCTTGCAGGCTTAGGCGGTCAATCGTCCGCGTCGGCCAAGCCCGGAAACAACACCTCGGTATAACCAAAGCGTGAGAAGTCGCGCACACGCATCGGATACAGCACGCCTTTGAGGTGGTCGCACTCGTGTTGCACCACCCGCGCATGAAAACCTTCCACCGTGCGGTCAATGGGCTCGCCCTTGGCGTCAAGGCCTTGGTAACGCAAACGCTTGAAGCGCGGCACCACACCACGCAAACCGGGCACAGACAAGCAGCCTTCCCAGCCCTCTTCTTGCTCATCGCCCAGCGGGGTCAGCACAGGGTTGATGAGCACGGTGTAGGGCACCACCGGCGCATCGGGGTAACGTGGGTTGACCTCGCCCGAGCCAAACACCACCACTTGCAAGTCCACGCCAATTTGTGGTGCGGCGAGGCCCGCACCGTTGGCCGCCAACATGGTGTCGTCAAGGTCTTGCAGCAAGGTCTGCAGCTCTGGGGTATCGAAGGCCATCACAGGCTGGGCCACGCGCAGCAAACGGGTATCGCCCATTTTTAAAATTTCGCGCACAGCCATGGTGTGTGTGTCCTTTACGACGCAGTGTGTGCGGTGTCGTCTGTACGGCCCGCATGCGTGGCGACCAAGGCCAACAAGCCCGCCTCATCCAGCACGGGAATACCCAGCTCTTGTGCTTTGTCGAGCTTGCTTCCGGCTTCAGCCCCCGCCACCACGCAGTGCGTTTTTTTACTCACGCTGCCAGCCACTTTGGCGCCCAAAGCTTCGAGCATGTCTTTGGCTTGGTCACGGCTCAGGGTGGGCAAGGTGCCGGTCAGCACAAAGGTTTGTCCGGCCAAAGGCAAGCTGGCCCCAGCCGTAGGTTCACCTTCTGTCCACGTCACACCGCAAGCGCGGAGTTGCTCCACCACCTCGCGGTTGTGCGGCTGGTCAAAGAAGGTGCGCAGACTTTGCGCCACGATGGGCCCAACATCAGCCACTTGCAGCAGTTGGTCCAGCGTGGCGTCCATGATGGCATCCATGCTGCCGAAATGACGAGCCAGCTCTTTGGCCGTGGCCTCGCCCACGTGGCGAATGCCTAGGCCAAACAAAAAACGTGGCAAGGTGGTCTGCTTGGATTTTTCAATGCTCGCCAGCACGTTGTTGGCCGATTTCTCAGCCATGCGCTCTAACGTGACCAAGGCGGTAAAGCCCATGCGGTAGAGGTCGGGCAAGGTTTTGACCACCCCGGCGTCCACCAGTTGTTCCACCAACTTGTCGCCGAGGTCTTCAATCTCAACGGCACGGCGGTGCGCAAAGTGCAGGATGGCTTGCTTGCGTTGTGCACTGCAAAACAAACCGCCGGTGCAGCGGTAATCGGCCTCACCTTCTTCGCGCACAGCAGGGCTGCCGCACACGGGGCATTCGTGCAGCATGGTGAAGATCTGTGCGTCTGGCAGGCGTTTTTCTAAAACCACCGAGACCACTTCTGGAATCACATCCCCTGCGCGGCGCACCACCACGGTGTCGCCTACACGCACGTCTTTGCGGCGAGCTTCGTCTTCGTTGTGCAGCGTGGCGTTGGTGACGGTCACGCCACCCACAAACACAGGTGCGAGTTTGGCGACGGGGGTGAGTTTGCCGGTGCGACCCACTTGCACCTCAATGGCTTGCACGGTGGTGAGTTGCTCTTGTGCTGGGTATTTGTGGGCCACGGCCCAGCGGGGTTCGCGGGTGACAAAGCCGAGCTGACGCTGCGCAGCCAAGCTGTTGACCTTGTAGACCACGCCGTCAATGTCATAGGCCAGCGCATCACGTGCTTGGCCGATGCGTTGGTGAAAGTCCACCAAGCCAGCAGCGCCCTGCACGCACGCGGTTTGCTCCGCGACAGGAAAGCCCCATTGCTTCAGCGCCATCAACAAATCGAAGTGCGTGTTGAAAGAAGGGCCGCCATCTTCCACAGGGGTGATGTCGCCCAAGCCATAAGCAAAAAAGCTCAGGGGCCGTTGCGCGGCAATGCTGGGGTCGAGTTGACGTACAGCACCCGCAGCCGCGTTGCGTGGGTTGACAAAGGTTTTTTCGCCCTTCTCGCCGGCGGCAATGCGGGTGCGTTGGCGCTCGTTCAAGGCTTCAAAATCGCCACGGGCCATGTAGACCTCACCGCGCACTTCCAGCACCTTGGGCGCGTCGCTGGACAAACGCAAAGGGATTTGCCCAATGGTGCGGATGTTTTGTGTGACGTCTTCACCCGTTTCGCCATCGCCACGCGTGGCGGCTTGCACCAACACGCCGTTTTCGTAACGCAGGCTCATGGCAAGGCCATCAAATTTCAGCTCGGCCACATAGTCCACAGGTGCATCGGCTTCGGTCAGGCCCAGCTCTTTGCGGATGCGGGTGTCAAAAGCTTCGGCGCCGCTGGCTTGCGTGTCGGTTTCCGTGCGGATGCTCAGCATGGGCACCACGTGTTTGACGCTGGCAAAGCTCTCCAGTGGTTTGCCACCCACACGCTGCGTGGGTGAGTCAGGGGTGAGGAGTTCGGGGTGCGCCGCCTCGAGTGCTTGCAGCGCTTTGAACAAGCGGTCGTATTCCGCATCGGGAATAGTGGGCGCATCCAGCACGTAGTACTGGTGACCGTGGTGATGCAGTTGTGCGCGCAAAGCGGCCGCCTGTTGGGCCGGATCGCGCAAGCTGTGGCGGGCGGCGCCACCGTCATGGGCATCCGCATTGCCGCCAAATAAGTCAGCGGTGCTCATGCTGCGTGGCCCTGCAATCAGCTGAACAAGCGGCGCGCTTGCGCCGAGCCAGCCGACAAATCACGCGCGTCGAGCGTGTCGTACAAGGCCAGCAAGTCGCGGGCGATGGCACCAATGGCGGTCTCAGACAAAGGTTGACCGTTGTCGTCCGAGATCGCGCCATCCATCACACGCGCCAATTCATAGGCGGTTTGAATCATGCGGGCATAGGGCTCTTCTTTGCGGTCGACCTGAGGCACATCGAGTGACAAGGTGAGTTCGTAAATGGCTGACTGCGTGGGGTCTTCCGACATCGCGGCTTGCGAGTCAAAGGTCAAACCCAGAATGGGCGGCATGCCCAATGTGGGGGCTGGCACCACCATGCGACCGGGCAACACGCCCGCAATGAAGCCCAAACGTGCTGCGTTTTGATGCACATAGCCCGGGCTCCAAGCTGCTTTGGTCGCTTTGAGGGTGAAGCTCAGTTGTGCGTCGTGGGCGCTGGCAAAGTGGTCTAGTTCGCGAGCGCGGCCCACTTCTTCAAGCATGTCTGGAAACTCAGGCGCCGCATTGATGGCATCGGCAAAGGCCTGTGTTTTGGTGACAAATTCAGAGAACTCAATTTCATTCAAAGGACCGGTGCGGTTGGCCAATTGCACGCCGGATTGAAATGCGCTGTAGCGCTGACCTTGGCGTGGGTATTCCCACAAACCGGTTTCTGTGTTGAGGCCTTCGACACTGAACAATTTGCTGCCCACACGGCGAGTCACGGGCATGGCGCCCAAAGCGGCGTCGCCAGAGACGGGCGTGTCAATTTCAACCGCGGCGATGACGTCGATCAACGCATCCAAGGCGGGGCGTTTTTCAGGTTGTGGCAATTCGGAGGCGGCAGATGCCATCACCTTGGCCACATGAGGCGCCATGGCGGGCGCCTGCGCCGCTGTTTGGGCAGCACGTTCGGCCGCGACTTTGGCCGCCGCTGCTTTGCTTTGCGCAATGCGCGCCATTTCAGCTTCATCGGGCACGCGTTGGGCATGGGCGGTGGCTTCCTCCATCATGCTGCGCGCAATGTCTGTGACAGGGTCAAGGCTGCCTTGGCTTTCGTAGGTTGGCGCAAGACTGGGGGTGGTTGCGGGCGTCTGGCGTGCATCGTCAAAGGGTGACGCGTCGAATGACGGTTCTTGCACAGGATCAAAGCGGGTGTCATCAGCGACAGGCTCGACCCCGTTGTCTTGTGGCAAGGGCTCGGCTTGACGCGGTTTGTTTTTGCGCGAAGTCCAAGTGCTGTGTGCCACAACGCCAGCCAAGACCACACCACCGGCAATCGCTAAACCAATTTGAAGAGTGCTCATGTTTTTATTCTGAAATCAAACGGCATCCACCATGGAGACAGCTGACTCCATGTCGACAGCCACAATGCGCGACACGCCTTGTTCTTGCATGGTCACGCCAATGAGTTGTTCGGCCATTTCCATCGCAATTTTGTTGTGTGAGATGAAAAGGAATTGGGTTTCTTTGGACATGCTTGACACCAGCTTGGCGTAGCGTTCGGTGTTGGCGTCGTCCAGCGGCGCATCCACCTCGTCCAGCAAACAAAACGGCGCTGGATTGAGTTGGAAAATCGCAAACACCAAGGCAATCGCAGTCAGGGCTTTTTCGCCCCCAGACAGCAAGTGAATGGTTTGGTTCTTCTTGCCCGGTGGCTGGGCCATCACCTGCACGCCGGAGTCCAAAATTTCTTCACCGGTCATCACCAAGCGCGCATTGCCACCACCGAACAACTCGGGGAACATGCGGCCAAAGTGCTCGTTGACTTGTTTGAAGGTGCCGCCCAAGAGCTCACGGGTCTCACCATCGATCTTGCGAATCGCGTCTTCCAACGTATTCATCGCGTCGGTCAAGTCTAGGGTCTGCGCATCTAAGAACTGCTTGCGTTCGCTGGCACTGGCGAGTTCTTCCAACGCAGCCAAGTTCACCGCGCCCAAAGCCGCGATCTCGCGGTGCAAGCGGTCGATCTCGCCTTGCAAACCACCCAAGCGCACGTTGTTGGCAAGGATGGAAGCAGACACGGCTTCAAGGTCCGCCTCGGCGTCGGTCAACAGTTGGGTGTATTGCTCTAGCCCCAAACGCGCGGCTTGCTCTTTGAGTTGGAAATCGGTGATGCGTTGGCGCAAAGGCTCTAACTCACGCTCGAGTTGCAAGCGGCGCTCATCGCTGGCACGCAGTTTGGTGGTGAGGTCGTCGTATTCACTGCGCTTGGCGGCCAAGGCTGCTTCGCGTTCCATCTTGATGTTCAGTGCATTTTGCAAACCGGCTTGTGCTGCGGCATCCGTGAGACGGGTGAGGTCTTCTTGCACACGTATTTCTTCGGCAGACACCGAGGCGGCTTGCTGGGTGGCGGTGTCGATGATGCGCTTGAGTTCGGCTTCGCGGGTGGCCAAGCTGCGCTGGGCAAACTGGGCTTCTTGGGCTTGACGCTCCAGACTGCGTTGTTGCTCGCGGCTGTCGTTCAAACGGCGCTCGGCGTTGATGACGGCTTCGTCCAATTGGGCGTGGCGCTCTTGGCTGTCGGCCAATTGCATGTCCAGCTCTTCAAAGCGCGCTTCTGCGGTGGCGCGGCGCTCTTGCAGGTCGGCCAATTGGGCTTCGACTTCAGACAGATCTCCACTGATTTGCTCGCTGCGTGCGCGGGTTTGCTCGGCGAGTTGGCTCAGACGCAAGGTTTCCACTTGCAGCTCGTGGGCCGTGGCTTGGGCCGCTGTAGCTTCAGCACGGATGCTGACCAAGCGTTGCGACGACTCGCTGTACGCGGCCTCGGCCCGCACCAAGGTGTTGCGTGCTTCATCCGCAATGAAGGCTTGGGCCTTGCTGCTCTTGTCGAGGTTTTCAATCTCTTGGGCGCGGGCCAGCAAGCCCGACTGTGCGTTGTCTTGCGCGTAAAAACTCACGCTGTGCGCACTGATGGCGTGGCCACTGGGCACATAAATCACTTGGCCCGGTTGCAAGCTGCTGCGCTTGGCCAAGGCTTCGTCCAAATCAGAGGCGGTGAAGCAGCCGTTGAGCCAATCGGTCAACAGGGCTTTTTGACCGGCATCGTTGAGGCGCAACAAATCAGACAGACGTGGCAACGCGCTTTGAGCATCGGGTGCTGCAGCACTAGGTGCGGTGTAGAAAGCCAGCTTGGTCGGCGGCACATCAGTTTGGAAGGCGCGCACGATGTCGAGGCGAGACACTTCGAGTGATGCCATGCGCTCGCGCAAAGCGGCTTCGAGGGCGTTTTCCCAACCTGCTTCGATGTGGATACGGCTCCACAAAGCTTGCAAACCGTCCAAGCCGTGCTTGGCCAACCAAGGCTTGAGCTTGTCGTCGGTCTGCACTTTTTCTTGCAAGGCTTTGAGGGCTTCCAAACGGGCCGACAAGTCGGCTTGCTTGGCTTGCTCGTCGTTCACACGTTGTTGTGCGCTGCGACGTGCGTCATCGAGCACCGGCACACTGGCTTGCAACTCGTCGAGTTGCGCGGTGGTGACTTCGGCGTGTGACTGGGCCTCTTGCAACTGCGCCTTGAGGTTGTTCAGCCGCACCTCATCGGGGGCGGCCAAGGCGTTTTTGTCGGCACTCAGGCGCTCAAGTCGCGCGTTGAGGTTGCGGCTTTGTTCTTCAATGTTGCGCTGGTCGGCGGCCAACACCTGAATTTGTTGCTGCACTTGGGCCACGCTGGTGCGCTGCTCGTTGCTGCGCTGTTGGGCCACGCGCAAAGCGTCTTCCAACTCGGGCAATTGCATGGCTTGCTCTTCCACTTGGGCGGCGAGCATGGCGGCTTTTTCTTCGCCGTCCATGGCCATCGAAGCCAAGTTTTCAATCTCTTGCTGTGCTTGTTCGCTCTGGGCTGCCCAATGCGCGGTTTGTTCTTTGATTTGAATCAGACGGGCTTCGGCGCGCTGACGCCCTTCCACCACAAAGCGAATTTCGGCCTCTAGGCGCCCTACCTCGGCACTGGCTTCGTACAAGGTACCTTGGGCTTGGTTGACTTGGTCACCCGCCGCATAGTGGGCTTGGCGCACAGTTTCCAGGTCGGCTTCGATGTGACGCAAGTCGGCAATGCGCGACTCCAAGTCGTTCACCGCTTTGTCGGCTTGGGTTTTGATGCCCACTTGGTCGGCCTCGGCCTCGGCACGGCGCAAGAACCAAAGCTGGTGCTGCTTCAAGCTCACATCAGCTTGCAGGCCGTGGTAGCGCTGGGCCACTTCGGCTTGCTTTTCGAGCTTCTCCAAATTGGCGTTCAACTCGCGCAAGATGTCTTCCACGCGGGTCAAGTTTTCGCGGGTGTCGCTGAGGCGGTTTTCGGTTTCACGACGGCGTTCTTTGTATTTAGAAACGCCTGCCGCTTCTTCGAGGAACAAGCGCAGTTCTTCGGGCTTGGACTCAATGATGCGGCTGATGGTGCCTTGGCCAATGATGGCGTAAGCGCGAGGCCCCAAGCCTGTGCCCAAGAACACGTCTTGCACGTCACGGCGACGCACCGGTTGGTTGTTGATGTAGTAGCTAGAGCCGCCATCGCGCGTCAGCACACGCTTGACCGCGATTTCTGGGAACTGGCTCCACTGCCCACCGGCACGGTGGTCGGCGTTGTCAAACACCAGCTCCACGCTAGAACGGCTGGCCGCTTTGCGGGTGGTGGTGCCATTGAAAATCACGTCTTGCATGGATTCGCCGCGCAACTCGGACGCTTTGGACTCGCCCAGCACCCAGCGCACGGCATCCATGATGTTGGATTTGCCGCACCCGTTGGGGCCGACCACACCGACCAATTGGCCGGGCAGCAGGAAATTGGTGGGTTCCGCAAAGGACTTGAAACCCGATAACTTGATTGAATTCAGACGCACTGAAAAGCCTCTCTAGACACAGCCTCAATCATAAAGCGCCGAGGCAGGTCCGAACCTCGACCAACAACTGCTCCAAACTGGGAACTAATGCGGTAAATGCGGGGGCCGTCACGCTCAGAGGCTGTTGACGGCTGGTTTGGTACAAATCGCTCATGGCTTGCGACAGGGCGTCCACCGAAAACAAGGGCATGAACCCCTTCAGTGCATGTAAAGCGTGCTCCACTTTCAAGGCGTCTTGGCTGTGGATACCAGCCTGAATGGCAGCCATTTCTTGAGCCAAACTTTCCTCAAACGTCGCCACCAATTCGCGCAGTTGATCGGCCTCAAGAGCGAACTCTTGGGCTCGGGTGAGGTCAAGCAAGGCAGGGGTAGGCATAACTTTTCAGGGGATGAGAGAGCGCGGGGATAATAGCAGCCATGAATCCCCTTCTCTCGCGTCTGCAGCCCTATCCATTTGAACGGCTCAAGCAGCTTTTCTCCACCGTCACACCCGCCCCCGCCTACTCGCCCATCAGCTTAGGCATTGGTGAGCCACGCCACGCCACGCCCGCATTGGTGCTAGAGGCCTTGGCCCAAGCCACCGCGCAGTTGGCGGCTTATCCGGCCACGGCGGGTTTGCCGGCGTTGCGCGCGTCGTGTGCGAACTGGGTGCAACGACGCTACGGCTTGACGCTCGATGCGGCCACACAAATTTTGCCGGTCAACGGTTCACGCGAGGCGCTGTTTGCGTTTGCCCAAACCGTGATTGACCCCACGCGTGAAGCGGTGGTGGTCTGCCCCAACCCGTTCTACCAAATCTACGAAGGTGCGGCCCTCTTGGCGGGGGCGCAAACCTATTACGCGCCCAGCGACCCTGCACTCAACTTCAACGTCAACTGGGACCAGGTGCCTGCCGAGGTGTGGGCCAAGACCCAGTTGTTGTTCGTGTGCTCGCCCGGCAATCCCACAGGTGCGGTGATGCCCATGCGTGACTGGGAAAAACTGTTTGCGCTCAGCGACCAACACGGCTTTGTCATAGCCAGTGACGAGTGTTACAGCGAAATCTATTTCCGCGAAGAAGCGCCTCTGGGCGGCCTAGAGGCCGCCGCCAAACTGGGCCGTACCGACTTTAAAAACTTGGTGGCTTTCACCAGCTTGTCCAAGCGCAGCAATGTGCCGGGCATGCGCAGCGGTTTTGTAGCGGGCGACGCCCACATCCTGAAGCAGTTCTTGCTCTATCGCACCTACCACGGCTCGGCCATGAGTGGCATGGTGCAAGCGGCCAGCATGGCCGCTTGGGACGACGAAGCCCATGTGGTGGCCAACCGCGAGCAATACCGTCAAAAGTTTGCGGCTGTGACGCCACTGCTCGAAGCGGTGATGGATGTGCGCTTGCCGGATGCGGGCTTTTACCTGTGGGCGGCGGTGCCCGGTGGTGACGACGTGGCCTTCGCCCGCGACTTGCTGGCTCAATACAATGTGACGGTGCTGCCGGGCAGTTACTTGGCGCGTGAAGGTCACTTCATTGGCGATGCCAAGGGCTTCAACCCCGGCGCCGGTCGAATTCGCATGGCCTTGGTGGCCGAAACCGCCGAGTGCTTAGAAGCCGCGCAACGCATCGTGGCGTTTGTCAAAAACACCCAATCCTGATTCATTTCTTAATTTCAACGCAGAGAAGACAACCATGACTCAACACCAACTCCAACACGTCATCGACAACGCTTGGGACAACCGCGCCAACATCAGCGCCACCGACGCATCCAAGGAAGTGCGCGATGCTGTCGACCACGTGATTGCCGAATTGAACGCAGGCCGCTTGCGCGTGGCTACCCGTGAAGGCGTGGGCCAATGGATAGTGCACCAATGGCTCAAAAAGGCCGTCTTGTTGTCGTTCCGCTTGAATGACAACCGTGTCATGAAGTCTGGCGACTTGGCCTTCTACGACAAAGTGGACACCAAGTTTGCCCACCTCAGCGAAGCAGAAATGAAAGCTGCTGGCGTGCGCGTGGTCCCGCCTGCGGTGGCACGTCGCGGCAGCTTCATCGCTTCGGGCGCCATCTTGATGCCCTCTTACGTGAACATCGGCGCTTATGTGGACAGCGGCACCATGGTTGACACCTGGGCCACCGTGGGCTCGTGCGCACAAATCGGCAAGAACGTGCACCTGTCTGGCGGCGTGGGCATTGGCGGCGTGTTGGAGCCCCTGCAAGCCAACCCCACCATCATTGAAGACAACTGCTTCATCGGCGCACGCTCTGAAGTGGTGGAAGGCGTCATCATCGAAGAAAACTCGGTGCTCGGCATGGGCGTGTTCATCGGCCAATCCACCCCCATCTTTGATCGCGCCACAGGCGACATCAGCTACGGTCGCGTGGCCTCTGGCTCGGTGGTGGTGGCCGGCAATATTCCCAAAGTCGCCGCCAACGGCGCGCCTTACAGCATGTTCGCCGCCATCGTGGTCAAACGCGTGGATGCACAAACCCGCTCGAAGACCAGCATCAACGACTTGTTGCGCGACTGATCTTTTTCAAAGCCTGTTCAGATGTCTCGCACCCTCCAGCTCACCGAGCAACTCATCTCGCGCCCTTCGGTCACCCCCGAGGACGCGGGCTGTTTGGACCTCATCACCGCACGGCTCTCGCCGTTGGGTTTTGCGTGTGAGCGCATCGACAGCGGGCCAGAGACTTTTCGCGTGAGTAACCTGTGGGCAGTTAAACGCAGCGCACAGGCAGGAGCCAAAACACTGGTGTTTGCAGGCCATACCGACGTGGTGCCCACTGGCCCCATCGGCCAATGGACCAGCGACCCCTTCACCCCCACTCACCGCGACGGCAAATTGTTTGGCCGTGGTGCCAGCGACATGAAAGCGTCGTTAGCCGCCATGGTGGTGGCGTGTGAGGAGTTTGCGGCTGCGCAAGCGAACGCCCATATCAACATCGCCTTCTTGCTCACCAGTGACGAAGAAGGCCCCGCATTAGATGGCACCGTCAAAGTGTGCGAAGCCTTGAAAGCGCGTGGCGAAATGCTTGACTGGTGCATCGTGGGCGAGCCCACTTCAGTGGAGCGCACCGGCGACATGATCAAAAATGGCCGACGCGGCACCATGAGTGGCAAGCTCACCGTCAAAGGCGTGCAAGGCCACATCGCTTACCCGCAACTTGCCAAAAACCCCATTCACTTGTTCGCCCCCGCTTTGGCCGATTTGGTGGCGATTGAGTGGGACCAAGGCAACGACTTCTTTCCACCCACCAGCTGGCAAGTGAGCAACATCCATTCAGGCACGGGTGCGAGCAACGTGATTCCGGGTGAATGCGTGGTGGACTTTAATTTCCGCTTCTGCACCGAATCCACCCCTGAGCAACTGCAACAGCGCCTCACAGCCGTGCTGCAAAAACACCGCTTGGACTTCGACTTGACATGGACCATCGGCGGACTGCCCTTTCTCACCACCCCCGGTGACTTGGTTGGCGCCGTGCAACGCGCCATCCACGACGAAACCGGCTTGGACACTGCGCTGTCCACCACCGGTGGCACCAGCGACGGGCGCTTCATTGCACAAGTCTGCCCACAAGTCATTGAGCTCGGCCCCCCCAATGCCACCATTCACAAAATCAACGAGTGTGTGGCTGTGGCTGATTTGGAACCTCTGAAAAACATTTATCGCCGTGTGCTGGAAAATTTAAACCGAGCCGCCGCCTGAAACCTTGCACGATGGCGGGGTTGTACCTCACAACGAGCTTCCCTGATGCAACAACATCACTAATTTTCAAGACCGCTAAAAATTAGCCGTATATTTTTCTATTTTATGATTTAATACGGCCAATGAATTGGATAACCCTCCCCGACAACGCAGCCAGACAGTGGATTGATTCGTCCACGATCTACCAAGAGTTTGAGAAAACCAAAGTCAAGGCGAAGTCCTATTCGGGCGGTATGTATTGGAAAAAGCAAGGCGATTACGAGTACCTTGTCAAAACCAGCATCGACAACCGCCAGCAGCGCGTGGGCGCGCGAAGCGCTGACACGGAATTGGCTTACCGCGAATTCATCGCAAAAAAAACCAGCGTTGAAGAGCGTCTGCGGTCGCTGCGTGAGGCGGTCAAAGAAGCCGAGCGACTGAACAAAGCGCTCAAGGTTGGGCGTGCGCCCTCGCTACTCATTGACATCCTTCACGCCCTTCACGACAGCGGCTTAGCCGAACACTTCACCGTGGTGGGAACACATGCCCTGTATGCCTACGAAACGGCAGCAGGTGTACGCATAGAGCAAGCGGCCATGGCCACGTTGGACGTTGATTTGCTTTGGGATGTACGCAAAAAAGTACAGTTCGTCAGCGATATGGCCAAGCTAGACGACTCTGTGCTCGGTGTGCTGCAAAAGGCTGATAAGACGTTTGTGCGCAAAGAAGGGCAAAACGAAACCGCGATCAATGCCAAAGGTTTTGAGGTGGATTTTTTACGACGAATGCAAGAGAGCGACGATCCGCATCCCTTTCGGTTTTCAAAAGATGAAGACGACATTTGGCCCGTGCAAGCCATGCGCGCCTCTGTGCTGACCAGTGCACCCAAGTTTGCGTCGGTGGTGGTCAGCAGCACAGGCAAAATGGCCATACTCAAAACCGTATCGCCGCAAACATTTGTGGAATTCAAGCGCTGGTTGGCGGATAAAGCGGATAACCGTGATCCAATCAAGCGCCGACGGGATCAGCGCCAAGCCGATATCGTGCAAAAACTATTAGATGCGCGGTTGCTTTCATAGCCAATCAAAAACAATAACAATGAACCTTTCAGACTTAGTTCAGCAAAGCGCTGAACAACTCACCCAAGCCCACGTCGCCTTCGGCCACGGCACCACCAACGCCGCCGACGAAGCCGCATGGCTGGTGCTGTGGAAGCTGGGTTTGCCACTCGACACAGATGTGTCACACGACACGCACAATGCTGACCTTTCCGCTGCCCAAATCGCCGACGTGCAAGCCTTCATTGCGCATCGCATGGCCAGCCGCAAGCCTGCGGCTTACCTCACGCAAGAGGCGTGGTTGCAAGGTGTGTCGTTCTACATTGACGAGCGCGCCATCGTGCCGCGCTCGCTCATTGCTGAAGTCTTAGCCGAAGGCAGCATTGACCCTTGGCTGGACCCCAACACCACCCGCGTGCTGGATCTGTGCACGGGCAACGGCAGCTTGGGTATCTTGGCGGCACTCGCTTTCCCCGACATCACGGTGCAGGGCTTGGACTTGTCCAAAGACGCTCTGGCCGTGGCCCACATCAACATCGCACGCCACGACCTTGAAGGCCGCATGACGCTGGCCGAATCCGATGGCTTGGCCAAAGCCGATGGTGTGTTCGATTTGATACTGTGCAACCCACCCTATGTGAACGCACACAGCATGTCCGAGTTGCCCGCCGAATTCAAGTGCGAGCCCGCGCTCGCTTTGGCCGGTGGTGACGACGGCATGGACTTTATTCGCCAAATGCTGCGCGACGCCCCAGCACACATGCGCGAACACGCGGTTCTGGTCCTCGAGATTGGCCACGAACGCAATCACTTTGAAGCAGCCTTTCCTCATTTAGATGTCGTGTGGCTATCGACCAGTGCTGGTGACGACCAGGTCTTACTCCTCACACGCCAGGCGATTGTCGAAGGCGCAAATACACAATGATCACGATTAAAAATGTCACCTTGCGCCGCAGCGCCAAGGTGTTGCTCGAAGGCGCCACCGTCACCCTCAACCCCGGTGAAAAAGTAGGCTTGGTGGGGCGCAACGGCGCAGGCAAATCCTCGCTGTTTGCGCTGCTCAATGGCAACTTGCAAGAAGACTCAGGCGAGTTTTACATCCCCACCCAATGGCGCATGGGCCAAGTGGCCCAAGACATGCCCGAGACCGAGCAAAGCGCAACCGAGTTTGTGATTGAAGGCGACACCGTCCTCAACGACGCACGCGCCGAAGTCGCCGCCGCAGAAGCCACCGAAGACGGCGAGCGTTTGGGCAATGCCTACATGGCGCTGTACGACGCGGGCGAGCACGATGCGCAGTCACGCGCACAAGCACTCATCTTGGGTTTGGGCTTTAAAACCACCGAACTCGACAACCCTGTCAACAGCTTCTCCGGCGGTTGGCGCATGCGTTTGCAATTGGCGCGTGCGCTGATGTGCCCGTCTGACTTGCTGCTGCTGGACGAACCCACCAACCACTTGGATTTGGACGCTTTGGTGTGGCTCGAAGCCTGGCTCAAGCGTTACGAAGGCACGATGGTCGTCATCAGCCATGACCGCGAATTTTTGGATGCTGTCACCAACGTCACCCTCCACATCGACGCAGGCAAGCTGGTGCGCTACGGCGGCAACTACAGCAAGTTTGAAGACATGCGCGCCGAGCAAATGGAGCTGCAACAAAACGCGTTTGCGAAGCAGCAAGACAAGATTGCGCATTTGCAAAAGTTCATCGCGCGCTTCAAAGCCAAGGCCAGCAAAGCCAAGCAAGCGCAAAGCCGTGTCAAGGCTTTGGACCGCATGGAAAAAATTGCGCCGTTGTTGGCCGATGCCGACTTCAGCTTCGAGTTCAAAGAACCCGCCAATTTGCCCAATCCCATGCTCAGCATGCAAGGCGTGAGCGTGGGCTACCCCGCGCCTGCCGATGCACCTGCGGGCACGCCACCCACGGTCATTGTGCAAAACGTCAGCCGCTCGGTGTTGGCGGGTCAACGCATTGGCATCTTGGGCGCCAACGGCCAAGGTAAATCTACGCTGGTGAAAACCATCGCGCGTGATTTGAAAGCCATTGGCGGCGACATGACCGAAGGCAAAGGCCTCAACATCGGCTACTTTGCGCAGCAAGAACTCGACGTGCTGCACCCCGCCGACAACCCGCTGCAGCACATGATTGACCTGTGCAAAAAACTCACCGCCGACGGCAAGCTCGCAGGCCAAGCCACACGCGAGCAAGACTTGCGCAGCTTCTTGGGCCAGTTCAACTTTGGTGGTGACATGGTCAAGCAAGCCGTGGGCAGCATGAGTGGCGGCGAAAAAGCCCGTCTCGTGCTGTGCATGCTGGTGTGGCAGCGCCCCAACCTCTTGCTCATGGACGAGCCTACCAACCACTTGGACTTGGCCACCCGCGAAGCACTCAGCATGGCGCTCAACGAATTTGAAGGCACCGTGATGCTGGTCAGCCATGACCGTGCGTTGTTGCGTGCGGTGTGTGACGAGTTTTGGATGGTGTCACGCGGCGGCGTCGAGCCCTTTGACGGCGACTTGGACGACTACCAACGCTATTTGCTGGACGAAGGCAAACGCTTGCGTGCCGAGGCGGTGGCGGCTGCGAATGCGGCGGCGCTCAAGCCCGTGGTCGTGGTAGCAGCGCCCAAAGACGATGCGCAACTGCGCAAAGACATCAACGAGAAAAAACGTCCGTTGAAAAAAGAGTTCGATGGCGTCGAGAAATCCATGGCCACGCTGGAGTCTGAAAAGACAGCCTTGCACGACAAACTCGCCACGCCCCTAGCCCCTGCCGACATTGCTGAAGCCGGCAAACGTCTCAAAGCGGTGGAAGACGAATTGGCGGCGTTAGAGCTGCGTTGGCTAGAGCTGACCGAAGCCATGGATGCGATTGAAGCCGCGATGGCTTAAATCGCTGCTTGATGTCGCTTAAACCCAGCGCGCACTGAACTGCGCGCTGCACCACAGGATGGCGGGGAACGCACACAGCCACGCCCAGAAAAATCGGTTCAAGCCAAAGAACCAAAAAACCAAGAAGTGAAACAGCGCCGCCACGGCGCAAAACGCAGCGGCCAAGCGCGGGTCAAGCAAACTCAAGGGGAACACAATTTCCCACACGATAAAGCCCCACGAACCCAACACAGCCAGCCACTTGTTGCGCAAAAGGTGCGTGGCCGACAGGGGGCCATAAATCGCGCCATTCAAAAAAATAGTCATGGCCGAACCATTGCGCCATTCAGGCCGTAGCAGCTTCACCGCTCCCGACATGAAGTACGAGGTGATGGCTTGAATGGCGATGTACCAAAAACCAGCTTGCCACCCCAACTCAGGATGGCCCAAGGCACCCAGCACTTGCGAGATGAGCAAGCCCGTGAGCACCACCAAGGTCATGAAGTCGCTGCCGCCGTTGAACGCACCACGCCAACGGATGAGGATGAGCAAATTGCCCACAAACAAAAAGCCAATCAGCGGCAGCGAGGCGCCCTGAACTGCCAACAACACGGCTGCACAAAGGCGCAACACCAAATGCAGCTGATGCATGTGCGGCTGAAACAGCACATCCAACACAGCGCGCACGGGTGCGTTGGGAATGTCGGCCCGTTGTAAGGGCCAAGACCAAAACGCATCGTTGGCGGTGTGCTTGCCCATGCGCAAATACTCCAGCGTTTGAATGGTCAAGCTCCAAGCAAACACCCACTCGGTGGCGCGAATCGCCATCAAGGTGGACGCCTCCATCCAGGCTTGAATCAACGCAGCACTGAGCATGACGCCTCCACAGGCGAGGTCATCATGGTGTGCGTGTCAACACGGGCAGCAGGACCATCGAGCACCATGCGCAACTCAAACTGGCTGTGGGTCAAGTTCATCTCCCGCGCACGCAGCACTTGATCGGTCAAACGCTGCATCATCTGATAACTCACCAAACCCCGTGGGTCCACGCCTTCGGGCAAATCATGCAAGTCGGCCCAAAAGTGGTCCACCATGTTTTGTTGGGCTAGGCCGATGTTGGTGTCGGGGTTGTGCAGCAGATGGCTCAAGCGACGCACACGCCGTGGGTAAATCAACACCCAGTCTGACCATTGCAGCTCACCCGATGCCAGCTGCACCGCCGAGCGCGCATACAAATGCGGCACATAGCCCACCGCATGAAAAAATTTCCAGTTAGGAAAAAACGCACGCAATAAAAATAGCCACGGCCCCTTGATGATGGGGGTTTTGATCAACAAGGTCGCCACCAAGATCACAAAATAAATCACAAACAAAGCTTCAGTCATAGCCTAGCGATTTTAGGGTTCAACGACGTGCATGCACCGGGCCTCACTTGGGCTGTTCGGTGATCACAATCACCGTCTCGATCCCGCCCATGCTGGCCTTGATCTGGATCGGGAAAGCGCCAGGCGGCGGCGCTGTCGCGATGACCTTCTCGGTCTGAGTGTCATAGCGCAGCCACTCAGGCAGGGGCTTGCCGTCCACCTGTGTCACCGCAACCTGACTGGCCATTGGCACGTCGCCCGGGATGTGTTCGGTCAGTGAGAATGCAAAGCCCTTGCCCGCAGACACGGTTTCCGCGGACACGGCCACGCTCACCAGTCCACCCTGCACGGCGGTCGCAGGTCGGGCAACGCTCACAGTCACGTCAGTACTCGCGCCAGGGCCCGGCGGTTGGGCTGAGGCATTTGACGACGACGTGGCGACGGGTGAACTCAACTTCTGGGGAGCTGGACTCATGGTGGTCTCGACCCGCACGATCAGCGTTCCCGCGTTGGTAGCGTTCAAGAGCTGTGGGTGATTGATCATGACGATGCCGCCCTTGTAAACAATCGACCCCTTCCACAAGTTGTTCGGGTTGAACAGGTCAATCTTGGCTGTCCCCGCTTGGAAGTTCGTGTCGCCAGCAAAGTTACCTGGCCCCGACTGCATGATCTCGAAGCCACCGCTATCGACCTTCAACTTACCGCCGAAGCTAGAGGTGCCCAAATCAATCTTGCCCGCGGTTGTGAGCACAGTGTCGCCCACCGTTTTGATATTGCCAATCGTGAGTGGACCGCTCGTGGTTAGGCTCAGGCCATTGCTTGTGTTGATGTTCACGACACCCACGAAGCTGTTGCCGGGATCTGTCAGGTTCAGGGCGCCCGCGGTCGCGACCATGTCCGTCTTGCCACCCACCACCAGCGGTCCTGCCTGCGTGATATTCCCGCCGGTTGACTTGATAGAAACGTCACCACTGACAGTCGTGGTGCCGATCACCAGCGGCGAGGCGCTGACGACGGCAGCCCTGTCCCAAGAGCCGCCGTTCTGTGGGCGTAACGAGACAGCGCCTACAAAGTTGTTGGCAGCGCTGCTTAACTCGGCAACCTGCCCGACCTTGGTGTTTGCATAAAAGGTGGAGGCTCCGCCGATGCTCAGTGCCGAACCAGCAGCCTGCGTGACCCCACCAACAACCCCAGCCACGCCCGTGGTCACGGTCAGGTCACCCGTGAGGCTGATGTCTGTCAGCACCTGAGCGCCTTGACTCACCAAGCTGAGGCCTACATGGGGTGCTGTCGCGGTGACTGTTCCCCAAGTCAGCTGATCAGCCAGCAAAGTGACCGTGGCGCTCAGCGTGACGGGGCTGTTGTAGGTCTGTGCGCCTGTGGTCTGGATGTAACCACCGCCGATCACGATGCCACCACCGGCGGTGACCGTTAGGGAACTCAACGGCAGAACGGTGCCGCTGGCGTCCTTGCCCACATCACCGAGGAACTTAACACTGCCAAGAGTGCCCGCGTCAACCGTCACCGCCGTGGCGCCTGACATCGCGGCGCTGAGGGTCTTGTTGAAGGTGATGTTTGCGCCAGTGCTCAAAGCGCCGCCAGCCGTGGAGTCAAAGGTAAATGTTGAACCTGAGACCACCACATCATTACCAAACAACATCGAAGACGTGCCAGTGGTGGTGGCTGTTGTGCTGTTGAAGTAAGTTTTCCCTGTGGCCCCCGTTTCTAGGTGGCCCATCGTGATGGGGCTGTTGAAGGTGATGCTGTCTTGAGCGTTGAGGACGAGTCGGCGGTTCGATGTGTTGCCCACCACTGTGTTGTTGAATGTCAGGACAGCACCGCTCATCAGCGTATCCGTCTGAACCAGAACTGGATTGTTGTAGGTTTGAGCCCCTGTCGTGCTGATCGCCCCCGTGTGGATATAAGTATTGCCAGAGCCAACCCCTGAGCTATTTGTCACGATGGCACCAACGAGAACTGGCGCGTTAAAGAATGTGGAACCCAAGGTATGGAGGGTCACCGTGCCCAACAGGGCACCTGTCTGGCCCAAGTTGCCGTTGAAGGTCACATCACCGCTGTTTGCGTTCACGGTCACATTGCTGGCTGAATTGCCATCGCCTTTGAGGGCATTCATGAATGTCAGCGCAGAAGCATTCAGCGCCGTGTCGGATACCAACATCACATCGTTGTTGTAGGTCTGCGCACCAGTGGTGGTGATGACGCCTGCGTTGAGCTGCGCGACGGCGTTGACGGTGAGGCTGGCCGTGCCCGTCACTGCGGCGTTGAAGGTCACCACAGAAGCTGTCAGTGCGGTGTTACCCAGCATGCTCACAGCGTTGTTGTAGGTCTGTGTGCCCGTGGTGGTGACACTCGCACCTTGGATGGCAACACTGCCAGC
Organism: uncultured Burkholderiales bacterium; assembly: GCA_903886485.1. Taxonomy (GTDB): domain Bacteria; phylum Pseudomonadota; class Gammaproteobacteria; order Burkholderiales; family Burkholderiaceae_C; genus Limnohabitans. The sequence goes on along the minus strand of CAISMH010000012.1, from coordinate 243 downwards.
GCCCCCGCCGCTGGTGGTGAGGCTCGTCAATGGGCTGTTGGCATCACCCACCGCGCCTGTCAAGGTCGTCGTGGCGTTGCTGGTGAGTGAGAGGTTGTAGCCACCACGCACCCAGCTCGCCATTGTGATGTTGCCAGTGGTGGCGTTGTTCGAAGCAGTGCTGATGCTCACGTCATTGAGCAAGCTCACCCCCACGCTGCCATGGCCTAGCAACACATCTGATGCGGTGGTGGAGAACTGACC
>CAISMH010000011.1 GCA_903886485.1 uncultured Burkholderiales bacterium | reverse complement strand
CGGGAATCGGACCCGCGACCTCTCCCTTACCAAGGGAGTGCTCTACCACTGAGCCACAAGGGCAAAACATTGATCGCCAATCAATCCATTGAAAACCACAGGTGGAGCGGGAGACGGGAATCGAACCCGCGTCATTAGCTTGGAAGGCTAGGGTTCTACCATTGAACTACTCCCGCATCAGATCAGAAAAGATCATCACAGTTGCAGGCCTACCGGCGCTTCTACTTGTTGGTTTTCGCTGGTGGAGGGGACTGGATTCGAACCAGTGTAGGCGTAAGCCAACAGATTTACAGTCTGCCCCCTTTAGCCACTCGGGCACCCCTCCGGCGAATCGCGAACTATAGCAGAGTTTTAGGGTATTCGCGAACCCTGCGATCTAAGTGACGTCTAAAGTCCACGTCATCGATTGGTTTTTTTCAGCCAACCAAGCTTGGGCTTGCGAGAAATGTCCACATCCAATGAAAGGCTGGGGCGCACGCAAGGCAGACAAAGGCGAAGGGTGATTGGCCTTCAGCACCAATGCCTCACGCTTGGGCGCCCCACCCGAACGCAAACCCTCGAAACTGGCCACTGAGCCTCGGGTTTCACGGTCAATCATCTCGGCCTTCGCTTGCGCATGCGCTCCCCAGAGCATGTAAACGCACACAGGCGCTGTGCGCGCCACCTCGCCCAACAAGGCATCGGTCAACTGCTCCCAGCCGCGCTTGGCATGGCTGGCTGGCTGGCCGTCCTCGACTGTCAGGCTGGTGTTGAGCAACAACACACCGCGCTTGGCCCAAGCCTCGAGAGAACCGTTGGCCGACATGGGCAGTCCCACGTCACGCTGTAACTCTTTGAAAATGTTGCGCAGCGAAGGCGGGATCTTCACGCCGGGCGACACAGAGAACGACAAGCCCTGCGCTTGGTGCGGCCCGTGATACGGGTCTTGCCCAAGGATGACCACCTTCACCTGCGACAAGGGCGTGAGCTGCAAGGCCCACAAAGGATGTTTGGGATACACCAGCGCCCCCGCAGCCAAGCGCGATTGCACAAATGTGGCGAGCGACACACCCTGCGCGCTGCGCCAAAACGCGTCCAGCACGGGACGCCAATCAGGCTGAACGATCCAATCTTGCGGTGCCCACGCCGTCAAACGCGGTGCTTCTGGCACCTGCACGTCGCCGCCAGAAAACAAATCGCTCGTCAATTGCGCCAGCCTCAGGCGGCAAATAGCTCGGCCAAGGCCACGCCCGGATCGGGTGCGCGCATGAACGCCTCGCCCACCAAGAACGCATGCACATTCGCCTCACGCATTTTTTGCACATCGCTACGCTGCAGGATGCCGCTCTCGGTGATGAGCAAACGATCAGCGGGTACATCTTTGAGCATGCCGATGGTGGTGTCGAGCGACACCTCAAACGTGCGCAGGTTGCGGTTGTTGATGCCCACCAACGGGGTTTTGAGTTGGAGCGCGCGTTGCAACTCGGCCGCGTCATGCACCTCTACCAACACTGCCATATCCAGGCTGCGCGCCACCGCTTCCATCTCCGCCATTTGCGCGTCGGTCAAACACGCCGCAATGAGCAAGATGCAATCTGCGCCCATGACGCGTGCTTCGTATACCTGATACGGATCGACCATGAAGTCTTTGCGCAGCACTGGCAAGTCGCACGAGGCGCGCGCTTGCTTGAGGTAGTCCACCTGGCCTTGGAAAAAGTCTTTGTCGGTCAACACCGACAAGCATGCCGCACCATGCTCGGCATAGCTTTGCGCGATGTCGGCAGGAATGAAGTCTTCGCGAATCACGCCTTTGGATGGACTGGCCTTTTTGATTTCAGCAATCACCGCTGGCAAGCCTGCGGTGATTTTGGCGCGCAACGCCCCGACAAAGTCACGCGTCAGCACGCGGCTCTCGGCATCGGCGCGCATCGCCGCCAACGATTTGCGCTGCAACGCGGCAGCCACCTCTTGGTGCTTGACGGCGACGATTTGGTTCAGGATGTCTGACATGTGTTTCTTTCTTGCGCCAAGCGCTTGTTTAAGCCGCAGTGAGTTGATGTGCCACTGTGACCAATTGGTCCAGCTTGGCCTTGGCCGCGCCCGAGTCCAGCGCCTCACGTGCTTTTGCAATGCCCGCGTCGATGCTGTCTGCCACATTGGCCGCATACAGCGCCACGCCCGCGTTGAACACCACAATGTCACGCGCAGGGCCGGCTTGGTTGTCCAACACGCCCAGCAACATGGCACGCGATTGCTCGGGCGTGTCCACCCGCAAGGTGCGGTTGCTGCTCATGGCGAAGCCAAAGTCTTCGGGGTGAATTTCATACTCACGCACCTGACCTCCTTTGAGCTCACCCACCAAGGTAGAAGCACCCAAGGAGACCTCGTCCAAACCATCGCGACCATAGACCACCAAGGCGTGATCAGCACCCAAACGCTCCAACGCACGCACTTGAATGCCCACCAAATCTGGGTGGAACACACCCATCAAAATATTGGGTGCACTGGCAGGATTCGTCAAAGGGCCAAGGATGTTGAAGAGGGTACGTACCCCCAACTCTTTGCGAACGGGCGCCACGTTTTTCATCGCAGGGTGGTGGTTGGGTGCAAACATAAAACCAATGCCCACCTCGGCAATACATTGGGCAATGTTCGCGGGCGACAAATTGATGTTGACGCCCAAGCTCTCCAACACATCGGCGCTGCCGCTTTTGCTGCTCACACTGCGTCCGCCATGCTTGCTGACTTTGCCACCGGCAGCGGCCACGACAAACATGGAGCACGTCGAGATGTTGAAGGTGTGCGACCCATCGCCTCCCGTGCCCACGATGTCCACCATGTGCGTGCGGTCGGGCACGTCTACCTTGGTCGAGAACTCGCGCATCACTTGTGCGGCGGCGGTGATTTCGCCAATGGTTTCTTTCTTCACGCGCAGCGCAGCAATGAAGGCCGACATCAAGACGGGCGACATTTCGCCCGACATGATGAGGCGCATGATGTGCAACATTTCATCGTGAAAAATTTCACGGTGTTCAATGACGCGTTGCAACGCTTCTTGTGGCGTGATGGCGTGCAGGGTACTGGTCACAAGCGGTCCTTTACAAAAAGTTTTTCAACATGGCATGGCCATGCTCAGTGAGGATGGATTCTGGGTGGAATTGCACACCCTGAATGTCTAGCTCGGTGTGGCGCACACCCATGATTTCGCCATCGTCTGTCCACGCCGTCACCTTCAGGCACGCGGGACACGAGGCCCGTTCAATCGCGAGCGAGTGGTAGCGGTTGACCGTGAACTTCTCGGGCAAGCCACCAAACACGCCCTCTTGCGTGGTGGTGATGACGCTGGTTTTGCCATGCATCAACGCTTGCGCACGAATGATCTTGCCGCCAAACGCTGCACCAATGCTTTGGTGACCCAAGCACACACCCAGAATCGGCAACTTGCCAGCAAAGTGCTGAATCGCTGCCACCGAAATGCCCGCCTCGGCAGGTGAACAAGGGCCGGGCGAAATCACCAAGCGATCAGGCTTGCGCGCGGCAATGCCTTCGAGCGTGATTTCGTCGTTGCGAAACACCTCGACCTCTGCCCCCAACTCGTCAAAATATTGAACGATGTTGAAGGTGAAGCTGTCGTAGTTGTCGACCATCAGGAGTTTGATCTTGCTCATTCCAAGCCCTCCTCAACCAACTCGCTCGCACGCAACAAGGCGCGCGCTTTGTGCTCTGTCTCGCGCCACTCCAACTCGGGCACCGAATCGGCCACCACACCTGCTGCAGCTTGCACATAGAGCGTGTCGTTTTTGATGATGCCGGTACGAATGGCAATGGCCACATCCATGTCACCCGCAAAACTCAAGTAGCCACAGGCGCCGCCGTACAGGCCACGCTTGGTGGGTTCGAGCTGGTCAATCAACTCCATCGCATGCACCTTGGGCGCCCCCGTCAGCGTGCCGGCGGGGAACGTGGCTTTGAGCACATCCATGCTGGTCAGCGGTTGGCCATCTGCGCCGTCGAGCAGCAGACCTTCCACATTGCTCACGATGTGCATCACATGGCTGTAACGCTCCACCACAAACGCCTCGGTCACTTTGACGCTGCCTGTTTTGGCAATGCGGCCGATGTCGTTGCGTGCGAGGTCAATCAACATCACATGCTCGGCGCGCTCTTTGGGGTCGCTGATGAGCTCTACCTCAGCGGCCTTGTCGGCCTCAGGCGTGGCGCCGCGTGGACGTGTGCCCGCTAAAGGACGGATGGTGACTTTTTGGCCTTCAGGCGTGGACTCTTGGCGCACCAAGATTTCGGGCGATGCGCCCACCACATAGGCGTCGCCGAGGTTGTAGTAATACATGTAGGGGCTGGGGTTCAACGAGCGCAGCGCACGGTACAGCGACAGCGGGCTGGCCGTGAACTTCTTGTGAATGCGTTGACCCACTTGCACTTGCATGAAGTCGCCCGCCGCGATCAAGTCTTTGGCGCGCCCCACGGCGGCCAAATAGTCATCTTTGGCAAAACTGCGTTCGGCAGGGTGGCTGGCACACGGCGCAATGGATGGCGCTTGCGCGGGGGCCTTCAAGCGAAGTTTGAGTTCCGTCAAACGCGCGTGGGCTTGTGCATACGCATCAGGTTGTGCGGGGTCTGCGTACACGATGAGTGAGAGCTTGCCTGAGAGGTTGTCAATCACCGCCAACTCTTCGGTTTGCAGCAGCAAGATATCGGGCATGCCCAAATCATCGGGTGGGCATGAGTGGACCAATTTCTTTTCAATATGGCGCACCGTGTCGTAGCCAAAATAACCCGCCAAGCCACCACAAAAGCGCGGCAAGCCTTCGCGCAACGCCACTTTGAAACGCTTTTGGTAAGCGGCCACAAAGTCCAGCGGGTTGCCAGCGTGGGTTTCAACCACCGCACCATCAGTCACCACCTCGGTCTTGGCAGCGTCACCAAAGCCACTGGCACGCAACAAGGTGCGCGCAGGCAAACCAATAAAGCTATAGCGCCCAAAACGCTCACCGCCCACCACCGACTCCAGCAAAAAGCTGCGCTCACCCCTGTTTTGCACATGGGCCAACTTGAGGTAGAGCGAGAGTGGGGTTTCTAAGTCGGCAAAGGCCTCGGCCACCAACGGGATGCGGTTGTAGCCCGCTTGGGCCAGTTTTTTAAATTCGGTTTCAGTCATCGTGAGCCTCCACAGCTCGGCCCCATGAGCTTTGGGGCGTTCATTCGGACAAGTGCTGAGCAGCTCAGAGGTGCTTCAGCGCGGGCACGGCATCAGTGAACCTGAACGTGCTTTTAGACGAGCGCAAACGAGGGCGTACGCCAGGGCCAAGCTCCCCGGTCATGACAACCTGTGACAGTGCTGCGATGAATGAACATGGGGCTCAGTTTAGCAAAGGCTCAGCCCTTGCTGGCAAACGCGCGCTGGATGTGGGTCAGCGCATCGACATGCCCGTCGGCGTCCACCCCATCGACGGGCTCGCCATGGTTATAGCCATAGCGCACCAGCACGACAGGACAACCAGCAGCGCGGGCGGCTTGGGCGTCGTTGCTCGAGTCGCCCACCATCAAGGTGTGCGTAGGCCGTGTACCCAAGGCCTCACAGGTTTTGAGCAGGGGCAATGGGTCTGGCTTCTTGCGTTCAAAACTATCGCCACCAAACACGTGGCTAAAAAAATGGTCAAGCCCTTTGGCCTGCAACAAAGGTTTGGCAAACGACAAGGGTTTATTGGTCAGGCAGGCCAGTTGCACACCCGCGTCACGCCACTGTTGCAGCGCCTGAGTCACACCCTCATACACCGCAGCAAACTCGCCATTGATGGCGAGGTAGTGGTGTTGGTAACGCAACCATGCCGCTTCATATAAGTTGTCTGCACCACGCGCCTCGCAGACATTGGCAAGGCCTTTGACCTCGGGCAAGGCCAACTGATGCGCCAGCACTGAGCGGATCAAATGCTCCGAACCTTTGCCCACCGTGCGCTCCACCCACGCGCGCGTGACGGGTGGCAAATCCAAATCACCCAATGCACGGTTGAGGGCCACTTCGAAATCACCCAGAGTGTCAATCATCGTCCCATCGAGATCGAGGATGGCCGCTTTGACGCTGACACGACGCAAAGGAAAAATGAGCTCCATACAAACCTAAAAGGTCAAAGCCGCGCGCATTTGCTCGATCACCGCTTGGTAGTCAGGCTTGCCAAAAATCGCGCTGCCCGCCACAAAGGTGTCGGCCCCTGCATTGGCCACTTGGCGGATGTTGTCGGGCTTGATGCCGCCATCCACTTCAAGGCGAATGTCTTTGCCGCTGCGCTCAATCCACTGGCGCGCCAACTCGACTTTGCGCAGCGCCGAGCCAATGAAACTCTGCCCGCCAAAGCCGGGGTTGACGCTCATGATGAGGATGAGGTCAATCTCGTCAATCGTCCACTCCAACACATCCAGCGGCTCGGCGGGGTTGAACACCAAGCCCGCTTTCACACCTTGGCTCTTGATGGCTTGGATGCTGCGGTGCACGTGGGCACTGGCATCGGGGTGAAAGCTGATGTAGTCCGCACCCGCTTGTGCAAACGAAGCCGCCAAAGCATCCACGGGCGAGATCATCAAATGCACATCGATGGGCACGGCTACGCCTGCTGGCGTTTTGGCATAGGGCTTCAAGGCTTGGCAAATCATGGGGCCAAACGTGAGGTTGGGGACGTAGTGGTTGTCCATCACATCAAAGTGAATCCAGTCAGCGCCAGCGGCAATGACGTTTTTCACCTCGTCACCCAGATGGGCGAAGTCGGCAGACAAGATGGAGGGGGCGATGTTGAATGGAGGGCGGGTGCTGGTCATGGGGCGATTATTTCACCCTCGGCACAGCATGGCTGCCCTTAGGCCAAAATCGCCCCATGCCAGATTACAAATTTCAAGTCGAAGTCCATCCGCAATACCTGCCTGAGCAGTCTGACCCAGACGGCGGTTTGTATGTGTTTGCCTACACCATCACCATCAGCAATGTTGGGGGGGTGGCCGCACAACTCATCTCGCGCACCTGGCATGTGAACGACGCCAATGGCATGCACGAAAAAATCAAAGGCCTCGGTGTGGTGGGACATCAGCCCTTGCTCAAACCAGGTGAGCAGTTTGAGTACACCAGCGGCACGCGATTGCGCACGCCCACGGGCACCATGCATGGCAGCTACTTCTGCGTGGCCGAAGACGGTGAAAAGTTTGATGTAGACATCCCCATGTTTGTGCTCGACGCCCTGAGTGACGAGTCGGGCAAACGCCATCTGCACTGAGACCACACATGGGCGAATTCGACCTGATTGAGCGCTACTTCAAGCGCCCCACACACAAAGCCGCACTCGGTGTGGGTGACGACTGCGCGCTGCTCAACACCACTCGCGGCATGCAGCTGGCGGTCTCGAGCGACATGTTGGTCGAAGGCCGTCACTTCCTCAGCACGGTCGATCCTGCACGGCTCGGCCACAAAGCACTGGCTGTGAACTTGAGTGATTTGGCCGCCGTGGGCGCCGAGCCCTTGGCCTTCACCCTCGCGCTCTCACTCCCCCGCGTGGACGAAGCTTGGCTGGCAGGCTTCTCTGGCGGCTTGCTGCGCTTGGCCGATGCCCACGGCTGCGAGCTGGTCGGCGGCGACACCACCCAAGGCCCGCTGAACATTTGCATCACCGTGTTTGGCGAAGTGCCGCCCGGCGATGCCTTGCTGCGGCAAAACGCGCAAGTCGGTGATGACATCTACATCAGCGGCACGGTGGGCGATGCGCGCTTGGCGCTGGAGGTGTTTCGTGGCACCCACACCCTGTCGGGCGAGGCCTTCGAGCACGCGCGTTTGCGCATGGAGCAACCGACGCCTCGCATCGCGCTGGGCACCGCTCTGCGCGCCGTGGCCAACGCCGCCATTGATGTGAGCGACGGTTTGCTGGGTGACTTGGGCCACATCCTCAAACGCTCGGGCGTGGGCGCTCAGGTGGACACCGCTTGGCTGCAAGCCGCAGGCAGCTTTGGCGACGCACGATTACCCGCAGGCATCACCCCCGTGATGGCCGAGTTGCCTTGGCACAAGCGCTTGGAGTTCGCCCTCTCAGGCGGTGACGACTACGAGCTGTGTTTCACCGCACCCGTCAACCAACGCGAGTTGGTCCATGCCGCCGCGTGGGAGACCCACACGCCCGTCACACGCATTGGCCGCATCACACAAGCGCAAGGCTTGGTCGTGCTGGACCCGCAGGGGCAACCGATCAAGCGACGCTTTGCCTCGTTTGACCACTTCGCTTAAACATTTGCCATGCTCAACCGCCGCTTTTTACTCGCTCACCCCGCCCACTTCATCGCGCTCGGCGGCGGTGCGGGTTTGTCGCGTTTGGCACCGGGCACGGCCGGCACACTGTGGGCTTGGGCGGTATTTTTGCTGCTGCAGTTTTGGCTCACGCCGCTACAAATGGGCCTGCTGATTGCGGCCTCCACCTTGGTCGGTTGGTGGGCTTGCACCGTCACGGCACAGCACATGGGGGTGGCCGATCCGGGCGCAATTGTGTGGGACGAGGTGATCGCGTTTTGGCTCATCCTTTGGCTGGTGACACCGACGACATTTGGCGGTCAACTCGGCGCGTTCCTGTTGTTTCGCTACTTCGATGCGGCCAAGCCCGGTCCCGTTCGATGGGCCGATCGTTTGTTCAAAGGTTTGGGGTGGCGTGGGGGCTGGGGCATCCTCTTTGATGACTTGGTGGCTGCGTTTTGCACCTTGCTGGTCATCGCCCTTTGGAGGTCGTTGTGAGCTCACCTAACTTGACTGAACAACTCGCCGAGGTGCTGCTGCAACATGGCTGGATGCTGGCCACGGCAGAGAGCTGCACCGGCGGCCTGATCGCCAGTCGCTGCACCGACTTGTCAGGCTCTAGCCAATGGTTTGAACGCGGCTTTGTGACCTACTCCAACGAGGCCAAGCACGAGATGCTGGGCGTGGACTCTGCTTTGATCGCCGAGCACGGCGCAGTCAGCGCGGCCGTGGCGCAAGCAATGGCACTCGGGGCCTTGCGCCACTCACGTGCGCAGGTGTCGGTCGCCGTCACGGGCGTGGCGGGGCCCACAGGTGGCTCTGCCGACAAACCTGTGGGCACGGTGTGGCTGGCTTGGGCCACCCCCAGCGATGCAGGCCCCACGCTCGGTGCTGAAACAGCGTGGGTCAAAACCCAGCGGATGCAATTCTCGGGTGACCGTGCTGCGGTGCGGGAAGCGACCGTTCAACACGCAATAAAAACCTTGCTGGATTTGTTAAAAAAGTCCTGACGAAAAAAAGCCCTCCATCAGGAAGGCTTCAAACTGAGCACAAGTGAACTTAGTAAGTGTGAGTTCAGAAGAAGCTAGACATCGCAAATGCGGTCTTTTTGAACATCACCTCTTGCGCTTCATTCAGCTCCAAATTCGCTTTGTTTGCCGTGGTCACGATGCGCGTGCGGTACTCCATTCTGTTTGAAGCTTCTGAGGCAGTTTGTGTGCTCGTGCCAGCATCTGAGACTTTGGCACTGATTTTGGTGTCTTTGCGAACAATGACGCCATTGGCTGTTTTTTCTTTGATCTGAACATCGGCCACCAGCATGTAAGTCACGTCCTGCACAAACGCATTCGCTGCAGATGTGCCGAGTGCCCCGACCAAGCCACCAGCTACTGCACTGGTGGCGGTGCGGCCTTGATCAGCTCCTACAACCAAACCTGCCTGCGCGCCAGCACTGACATCGCCACGATAGCCTTGTTTCAACGCCACTTCAGCCGCCGTGGGACTGGCTTTTTCCAATGTGTTGACAAAGATCGCCAACCGGTACTGCGCTTGGTCTGGATCGTCTGTGATCGTGTAACCGTTGGGGTTGGTCGCAAATGCTTCACGAATGGCTCGAGTAAAGATATTGCGATCAAACTCCATGACACCACTGCGAATGTCAATGTAAACCGTGCGGCTCGCACGCTTGACGGGCTCAACAAAGATAGAAGTGCTGATCTTGGTTTGCACATCCAAATTTCGCTTGGCCACCGATGTCGAGACTGCAGCGCAACCAGCCATGGTGGCGATAACGCCCGCGACCAGCGATGCGCGGTACATCCAACAAATTTTTGTTTTCATACTGTCAACCTTTTTTAAGAATTGGGAATAAGGAATGGTTTTAAGACTCAGGGATAGCTGTAGTAATGGCCGTAGTAGTGGTGGTAATAACGGCAGTCACGGTATTCAATCCATGAGTAGCGCAACATGTCGTGGCATGTGTAACCCGCCTGCCAGTGGGGGCCGCTGTATTCCAAGGGTTTGATGTGATTCTTGGATGCTTCCTTGATGTAAGCATCAACTTTCTCGGGGTCTTCTGCATGGAACGGTTTGTCCATGGTTTCTTGATTCAACTGACGCTGCATGCGAACCAGTTCTTCTTCTTTCCCTGTGTCGGCCTGCACTTGTGCAAACCCCGTCAAAAGCAGCGCGCCCATCAACCAACGCATATCAAGTCGCATCGAGACCTCCATTTAGCTATATACAACTACAAAAATTATATGTAGCAATATTTAGAATTATTTTTAGGTCTAGCTTAATAAATGAGCAGGTACAAATAACTTTCTAAACGCTAAGCTGGAAACACCTTCCCCACAGCCACGCCTAAACGCGCCATCCGGTTGCGCATGGTCAGCACGGCTTTGTCTTTGCTGATGAGTTGGGTGCGGTGTTCGGCAGCAAGATCGATGAACTTTTGGTCGTCTGCATCTTTGCAAACAAACAAGGCCTTGGCAGCCACGGGCATGAGGCGCGCATGGGCATCGAATTGCGCCAAGATGTCTTGCGCCGTGAGCTGGCTAAATGCCAAACGCTGGGCAATGTGCGTGTAGGCCAACACGCGCTCTAGCTCGTCACGCATGACTTGCGTGGCCAACCATTGCACGGTTTGATTCGTCAGCGCTTCGAGCAACGCAGGCGTGGCGGCATCTTTGTAGAGCCATAGGTCGAGCACGATGTTGGTATCGAGCACCACGCGAGCGGGTGCGATGGCAACGCCAGCGTTGAGCTCAGCGTTCACGGCTGTGCCGGTCCTTGACCCTCAGCAGAGGGCGCATCGTTGGTTTTGTTGCGCATGGAGCCTGCACGCAGGTCAAAGCGGAACATGCGGCACTCAATAGGGCCGTTCCACATGGGCACACGGCGCGATTCTTTGAAGCGCATGCGGCTTGGCAGCTTCAAGTCAGGCGTCAGCATCCACGCGGTCCAACCGGGGTAGTTTTTCTTCCAGTGGCTGGCGAGTTGGGCAAAGAAGTCGCCACCGTCTTCGGTTTGTGCAATGTCGCGGGCGCCAAAGCGCGGCACATCGTCGCGCAGCATGCCGTTGCTGTTTTCCCGCCCCCCCAACGCTTGGTCATCAAAACCCGCATCGCCATGCTGATTGACGTCTTCATACGGCGACACATAGTCAGTGGGTGGTGAATAACGCGCACGCCGCGCCGCGCCCGCAATACCGGCAGCTTCGATACGCTCGCCATACGGTGGGTTGACCAACATCACACCAGGCATCTCGCTGGGGGGCATGCGTTGCAGCGCATCGCCACCACGCAGTTGCACGGCATGGGCCACACCTGCGCGCTCGGCGTTGCGTTGTGCGAAGTCGACCATGCGGAAGGCCACGTCACTGCCAAACACGTCGGCACGTGGCGCGCATTCTTGGGCGCGGGCGTTGTCGAGCAAGCCGTGCCAGACGTGCTCTTGGTAAGGAATGAGTTTTTGGAAACCAAACTTGCGCATGGAACCCGGCGCGATATGGCACGCAATTTGTGCCGCTTCAATCGCAATGGTGCCGCTGCCGCAACACGGGTCATACAGCGGAACACCCTGAGCCACGAGGCCGTCAGGGTTGGCCGCCGTGCCGTCACCTTGGCTCCAACCGCTGGCCGCCAACATGGCGGCAGCGAGTGTTTCTTTCAGCGGGGCATCGCCTTTGTCGGCGCGCCAGCCGCGTTTGAACAGCGGCTCGCCTGAGGTGTCGATGTAGAGCGTGCAATGCTCGGTGGTCAAGTGGGCATAGATGCGCGCATCGGGCCATTGCGTGTTGACATCGGGGCGCACGCCAAATTTGTGGCGGAAGCGATCGGCCACCGCGTCTTTGATTTTGAGCGCAGCAAAGTTCAAGCTTTTGAGCGGGCTGTGTTGCGCGGTGATTTCAATCTTGAAGCTTTCTTTGGGCGAAAACCAAAGCTCCCACGCCACTTCGCAAGCCGCGCGGTACAAGTCTTCTTCTTGACGATAAAGGGTGTGCGACAACTCCACCAACACACGCTGCGCCAAGCGGCTGTGCAAATTAAGTTGCAACACATCGCGCCACGAGGCACGCACCATCACACCCGCACGAAAGGCACGCAAGTCGTCGTCGCCCACGCCGGTGATGCGGCGGACTTCTTCTGCCAAATAGGACTCGACACCTGCTGCGCAGGGCAAGAAGAGATGTAATTGATTCATCGTATTACCAGTGGAGGACAGCGCGAGTTGCCAAGCGATCTAGGCGCTGTCGCTGCAAGTTATCAGAGGGTTTTGCGCAAGGTGGTGGGCGCAATGCGCAGCGCCTCACGGTATTTGGCCACGGTGCGGCGAGCGCACTCGATGCCTTGCTCTTTGAGCATTTCGGAAAGCTGATTATCCGACAGCGGCTTTTTGGGGTTCTCGCTCGCCACAAATTGCTTGATGAGCGCGCGCACCGCTGTGCTGGAAGCATTGTTGCCACTCTCGGTTTCTAGGCCCGAGCCAAAGAAGTACTTGAGTTCAAACGTGCCAAAAGGCGTGCTCATGTATTTATTGGTGGTGACGCGGCTGATGGTGGATTCATGCAAGCCCAGTTCCTCGGCAATCTCGCGCAGCACCATGGGGCGCATGGCGAGTTCACCGTGCACGAAAAAGTTTTTCTGGCGCTCTGCGATGGCGTTGCTCACGCGCAAGATGGTGTCGAAGCGTTGTTGAATGTTCTTGATGAACCAACGCGCCTCTTGCAAGCGTTGCTGCAAGCCCGCATGCCCTTCGCCCTTGCCGCCTTTGAGGGCGTTGGCATAAATGTCGTGCACGCGCAAGCGGGGCATCACATCGGGGTTGAGCGCCACCTTGAACTTCGGTGCGGTGGTGGACTTGCCCACCCGCGTGACCAACACATCGGGTACCACCACATGGCGCTCCACATCGGCGAAGCGACGGCCGGGCTTGGGCTCTAAGCGAGCAATCAAAGCAATTGCCACTTTGACATTGGCTTCGCTGTCTCCCACGATGACGGCCAAGCGTTTGAAGTCGCGTTTGGCCAGCATCTCCATCGGCTGCTTGCACATGAGAATGGCTGTGTCACGCACTTGTCGCGCCTCGTCGCCTTTGGGCTCCAAGGCTTTGAGTTGCAGCGTCAAACACTCGGCCAAGTCACGCGCGCCCACACCCACAGGCTCTAGGCTTTGAAGCAGTGACAAGGCCATTTGGAAACGGTGCTCGAGCTCTTCAATTTCTTCTTCATCATCGCCACCCAAACCTTCGGCCAAGCTACGCAAGGAGTCTTCCAGATAACCATCGTCGTTGAGGTTTTCTATCAAGTAGCGCAGTGCCGCTTGGTCGGTCGGACTCAGGCGCAAGGCCAACGCTTGGCGATGCAGGTGCGAGGTGAGCGACTCTTGCATGCGCGCCAACTCGGTGGCGTCTGCGGTGTCGCTGTCGGCGGTGTTGTTGCTATTGCTGGCGGGGGCATCGCCGCCCCATTCAGAATCATCGGCAGAGAACTCGACGCTGCCATCCCCATCCCAACTTTCCGCCACGCCGTCCACACTGGGCTCGGTGTCGCTGGCGGTGTTGTCCACGGTAATCTCTGACATGCCGCCATCGAGTGAGGGCACTTCGCGCATGGGCTCGACTTCATCGTCACGGCTAGGTGTGTCGGCTTTGTCGAGGCCAAACTCTTCGCGCGGGGCTTCTTCAAAGTCTTTGTCGAGAAACGGGTTCTCGTCGAGCATTTGTTCAATCTCTTGGCTCAACTCCAAGGTCGACAACTGCAAGAGTCGGATCGACTGCTGCAACTGGGGCGTGAGCGCCAGATGTTGGGAGACACGGAGTGATAAGCCTTGTTTCATGATGCTCAATCACATTCGGAAATGTTCGCCGAGGTACACGCGGCGCACGTCCGCGTTCTCGATGATTTCATGCGGTGTGCCCTGCGCCAGCACACGACCGTCGCTGATGATGCAGGCATGGTCGCAAATGCCCAGCGTTTCGCGCACGTTGTGGTCGGTGATGAGCACCCCCATGCCACGCGCTTTCAAGAAACCAATGATGCGTTGAATCTCAATCACCGCAATCGGGTCAATGCCCGCAAAGGGTTCGTCCAACAAAATGAAACGTGGGTTGGTGGCCAAGGCGCGTGCGATCTCCACGCGGCGACGCTCCCCCCCAGACAGAGCCACAGAGGGTGAAGCACGCAAGTGGTCCACACGCAGCTCTTGCAGCAAAGCGGTCAACCGCTTTTCGATGGCGTCATGCGCCAAAGGCGTGCCGTTCTCGTCGCGTTGCAACTCCAACACCGCACGCACGTTGTCTTCCACATTGAGCTTGCGAAAGATGGAGGCTTCTTGCGGTAAATAGCTCAAGCCCAAGCGCGAACGGCGGTGAATGGGCAAGTGCGCCACAGGCAGGCCATCGATGGTGATGCTGCCGCCATCGGCACGCACGAGCCCCACAATCATGTAAAACGAGGTCGTTTTGCCAGCACCGTTGGGGCCGAGCAAGCCCACCACTTCACCCTTCTTGACTGAGATCGACACGTCATGCACCACCCTTCGGCTGCCATAGGCTTTTTGCAAATGGCGAGCTTCCAAGCAACTCTCCGTGGTGTCAGCGCGAGGGGAAGACGAGGATGTTTCGATCACAGTTTGTCCAATGTTTTGCTGCGCGGCGCCAACACCGCGCGAACCCGACCACCACTGGCTTTGCCACCTGCTTCGCTACGCTGGCCATCGATGCTGAACACATCGGTCAGATTTTCATAAATGATCAGTTTGCCCGTCATGGTGTCGTTGAGCACCGCACCACGGTAGCGACGCACTTCGGCGCTGTCGATGAGTTTGACGCGATCGGCCTTGCCATCAAACTCAATGCGCAATGCTTCGCCTTCCATGAACTCGTCGTTGCCCTCGCGCTTTTGGCGAAAGAACGCACGCTTGTTGGATTCGGGAAAGATGACGCCAAACTGATAACCATCGGCGTCCTCGCGCATCTCGATGCGCGAGCCTCGCATGACCATGGTGCCTCGCGTCAACACGGCATGGCCGGTGAAGATGCTGACTTGTTTCAGCTCGTCATGCAGCAGGTTATCGGCTTCAATGTTGGTGGGCTTCTCACGATCTGCTTTTTCCGCCGACGCCGCTACGGGCACGATGGCCATCAACAAAGCGAGTGAGAAAGAAGCAAATGAAGTCAAGGCACGAATATTGCTCGTTGGAGTGCTGGCATTCTAACCACCAACATTAGCAATTTTCGTGCTGACTCTAATTGGCTCAGCGACCGCGACGCACCTCGCCCATCAGGTACTCGGCCACTTGCAAAGCGCGTTCCATGGTTTGGGTGAGTGAGCCGTCTGTGTAGAAGCGGCCTGCCACACCCAAGGCGGGGACGCCCTGCACTTTGAACGCGTCTTGCAATTGCGTTGCACGGCGGGCTTTGGCGGCGACACCAAAGCTGTTGAAAGTGTCCATGAACTTTTTCTCAGGCAGGCCATTTTTATTCGCCCATGCGGCCAATGCAGGGGCGGTGCTGAGCTGTTGATGCTCGGCGTGAATGGCGTGAAAGAGCTTGCCGTGCATGGCATCGGCCATGCCGAGTGACTCAAACACGTAATACGCACGCTGCTGGGCTTCAAAGTCGTCACGAAAGCGCACAGGCACGCGCTGCACCACCACGTCTTTGGGGGCGGCTTTGACCCAAGCGGAGAAGGTGGGTTCAAACGCATTGCAATGGGGGCAGCTGTACCAAAAGAACTCGATCAACTCGATCTTGCCGGTCCCCACATCGGTGGGCACACGCTTGTCGAGCGACAGGTAATCCGTGCCTTCAACCGGCTTTTTAGCACCCGATGGACCTTGCGCGTGGGCAGCCAAAGGCAGAGTTGCCGCCGTAGCAGCGCTGACAGCAGCGAAAGAAAAATCACGACGTTTCATGCTTGACCTCTTGGTGTTTAACGTTGCACCCGCACCATGGCGGAATCGATATGGGCGGCTTCTAGCTTGGCGCGCACGCGCTCGGCTTCTGATTTGTCCATCGGCCCCACACGCACGCGGTAGACCGTGCGACCGCCTTGGTCGCGTTCACTGATCTTGGCATCGAGCCCCAGTAAAACAGTTTTGGCACGTTGCGCCTCGGCCTCATCGTTGCTGCGATAGGCGCCGGCTTGCACAAAATAAATGAATGGATCTGCACTGGCAACGGGCTTGGAATCGGCCTTGACATCCATGCCATTGTTGGCTTCGGCAGGCTTGGTTTCTGCTGCTTTGGGCTCAACAGGCTTGACTTTAGGCTCGGCAGTTTTCGCTTTGGCCAGATCACCCAAGGGGTCAGCGCTCTTGGGGTCGACCTTGACCGTGTTGTCCGCTTTGGGCTCTGGCTTGATGTCGGCTTTGGGCTCGTCCACTTTGTCGCTCGGCTTAGTCCCCTTCTTGCCGTACAACGGGGCGTTCGGGTCCCAGTCTTTGTTCTTCTCGGCTTCAGCGGCATCGGAGTCAGACGAGCGCGTTTGGCCTTTGCTCATGAATGGAATCGGCACTTTGGTGACATAAATGGCCACACCCAAAGCCACCGTCAAACCCACCAACAAACCGATGATGAAGCCGACCAAGGTGTTTCCGCGTTGTTGATTCATGGCTGATGTCTCCCGATACGTCACATGCTGGCAGGGGCGGACACCCCCAAAACTGCCAAGCCATTGTGCAGCACTTGGGCCGTGGCAGCGACGAGTGCGAGTCGCGCTTTTTTGATGCCCTCATCGTCCACCAAGATGCGCTCGGCGTCGTAGTAGCTGTGATAGCTGGCCGCGAGATCGCGCAGGTAGAAGGTCACGTCATGCGGTGCAAAGTCGGCCGAGGCGGCCGAGAGCATGGCGGGGTACTTGGCCAGTTGCAGCATGAGGGCTTGGGCTTGTGGGCTCTCCAGCGCGGACAAGTCCACGCTTTGCAGCGAGGCCACATCGCCACCGTCTTTGTCAGCCCAGGCGCGCAACACCGAGCAAATGCGGGCGTGAGCATATTGCACGTAGTACACGGGGTTGTCGTTGTTCTTTTGCACGGCCAAGTCCACGTCGAAGGTGTACTCGGTGTCGGGCTTGCGTGAGAGCAGGAAAAAGCGCACCGCGTCTTTGCTGGTCCACTCGATCAAGTCGCGCAAGGTCACATAGCTGCCGGCACGTTTGGAAATCTTGACCTCTTCGCCGCCGCGCATCACGCGCACCATGGTGTGCAACACGTAGTCAGGGTAGCCCTCGGGAATGCCCACGTTAGCTGCTTGCAAACCCGCACGCACGCGAGCAATGGTGCCGTGGTGGTCGGTGCCTTGGATGTTGACCACCTTGGTGAAGCCACGCTCCCACTTGGTGATGTGGTAGGCCACGTCTGGCACAAAGTAGGTGTAGGTGCCGTCTGTTTTTTTCATCACACGGTCTTTGTCGTCACCGTAATCGGTGGACTTGAGCCACAAGGCACCGTCTTGCTCGTAGGTTTTGCCCGCCGCTTGCAAACGGCTCACTGCATCGGCCACTTTGCCGCTGGTGTAGAGGCTGCTTTCCAAGTAGTAGTTGTCGAACTTGACGTCAAAGGCTTTCAAGTCGAGGTCTTGCTCATGGCGCAGATAGGCCACGGCGAATTCGCGCATGCCATCCACATCGTTCACGTCGCCGCTGGCGGTGAATTCACGGTCGTCGGATTTGACGGTTTTGCCGGCCAAAAAATCGGTGGCAATGTCTTGGATGTAGTCGCCGTTGTAAAACGCTTTGCTCTCTGGATTCTCAGGGTCCACCGGCCAGCAGTCGTCGCCAGGCTTGAAACCTTGGGCACGCATGTGCGTGCTCTTGGCCAAGGTGTTGATTTGCACGCCTGCGTCGTTGTAATAAAACTCGCGGTACACGTTGAAGCCCTGCGTGGCAAACAAGTTACAAATGGCATCACCCAACGCCGCTTGGCGACCGTGGCCCACATGCAATGGGCCAGTGGGGTTGGCCGACACAAACTCCACCAACACGCGCTGGCCGTTGTCGGGTTGGAAGCCAAAGCAATCTTTGGCCGCCAACACCTCACGCACGATTTGTTGCTTGGCGGTGGGCTTCAAACGGATGTTGATGAAGCCGGGACCTGCAATCTCAATGTCTTGCACCCACTGTTGGTACACGGGCGCGGCCAGCAGTGCATCGCGCAATTGCTCACCCAGCTGACGGGGATTGAGCTTGAGGGGCTTGGCCAACTGCATGGCTGCCGTGATGGCGTAGTCGCCATGCGCGGCAACCTTGGGAGATTCAAAAGCGGCCTTGTGGCCGGAACCGGGCAACAACCCGTCGAGGGCTTGGCTCAGGGCGGCCAGCAATTCTTGTTTAACTTGGAGCATGGCTGGATTTTACGGGGCGGTCCTGCAATTGAAGGAGCGTCCAGATTTTTTGGCATGATCTACCCCTATATGCGCGCGCCCCACGACCTCACCCCCTCCGACCGTTTTCAATACACCCCCACCTTGTCGTGCGTCATGCCCGCCTACAACGAGGGCAAAAGCTTGGGCGCCTTGGTGCCACAGGTGTTGCAAGCCTTGCAAGCGCTGGGTTCACAGGTGGAGATCGTGCTCATCGACGACGGCAGCCGTGACGACACCGCACAAGTCATTCAAGCATTGTGCGAAGCCCACCGCGAAGTGGTGGGCATCCACCTATCGCGCAACTTTGGCAAAGAAGCCGCGCTCACCGCGGGCCTTGATACCGCGCGCGGCGAGGTGGTGGTGCTGATGGATTCGGACGGTCAGCACCCCGTGTCGCTGGTGGGCGACATGCTCCAGCGCTGGCGCGAGGGCTCGGATGTGGTGTACGCGATTCGCCGCACGCGCGATGACCAGTCGGCTTTGCACGCAGGCTTGACGGGCATGTTTTACAAACTCATCAATGCGGGCAACCGTGTGAAGATTCCTGCACACGCAGGCGACTTCCGTTTGATGGACCGCCGCGTGGTGGAAGCGTTGAAGCAACTGCCTGAGCGCAACCGCTTCATGAAGGGCTTGTACGCTTGGGTGGGTTTTGCCAGCACAGCGATGGACTATGAGCCACTGCCCCGCGCTGCGGGCGAAAGCAGTTTTGGCTTGCGCGGCTCGTTTGCGCTGGCGCTGACGGGGGTGTTGGCGTTTTCAATTGCACCCTTGCGCGCTTTGACCATCACCGGCTTGCTGCTGGCCATGTTGTCTTTGGGCTATGGCGCCTACGTGGTGATGGAGTATTTCCTTTGGGGCATTGATGTGCCGGGCTACGCCACGCTGGTAGTGGGCATGATGTTTTTCAGCGGCATTCAGCTGCTGTCCATCGGCGTGCTGGCCGAATACGTGGGCCGCATTTACGAAGAGGTGAAGCAGCGCCCGATGTATTTGGTGAGCCAGCGCTGGGGCGCAGGCTTAGGGCTGGCACCCATCAAAACCGTGGCACCCGAGGTGATCGATACCGACCCACCTCATCCGGTCTGAGCCACCTGCGCACCGGCTTTTTGCGGTGGTCAGCCAATTAAAATTGATTCACCGAAGTTTTAGTCACACGCTAATTATTTATATCTGGAAGCACATGCACACTCACGACTCCTACCGGCCCGATATTGATGGCCTTCGATTTATTGCCGTAGTATCCGTTGTTATTTTTCATTCATTTCCGAGCGTTTTGACGGGCGGGTTTATTGGGGTTGATATATTTTTTGTTATTTCCGGATATTTAATAACTGGCATTATTTTCAAAGAGCAAATAAATAATTCGTTTTCTTTGTCTCACTTTTATGCGAAACGTATCAAACGAATTTTTCCTGCTTTGCTGATCGTGTTAATTTTCAGCTTGGTTGTTGGATGGGTCGCCTTGACTGCGGACGAATACAAGCAGTTGACACGACACGCCGCTGCTGGCGCTGCATTTATCAACAATGTTGTCTCTTGGCGAGAGTCTGGATACTTTGACAATCCCGCAGAAACCAAGCCACTGCTGCATTTATGGTCTCTGGCCATCGAAGAGCAATTCTATTTATTCTGGCCATTGATATTCATTACTTTGGTTAAATTCCGTAGATTTGTCTTTGCGCCAATCGCTGTGCTTTTGGCAGCCTCGTTTATTTACAGCGCATGGAAAATACAAATTGATCCTGTCGGAGACTTTTATTCACCATTAACCCGATTTTGGGAGCTGTTGGCGGGCGGGTTGCTTGCGTCAATCAGCATGACGCACCCCAAACTCCTGCAAAAACACCATGACTTCATCAGCTTGATCGGGGTGGCATCCATCACGATCGGATTTTTCTTGATTGATAAGAAGTCAGCGTTTCCAGGCACCTTGGCTTTATTTCCTGTCGTGGGTGCTGCCCTGCTTATTTGGTCTCGCAATTCCATTTTTAACCAGAAATTACTGGCGAATCCGCTTTTTGTATCGATTGGATTGATCAGTTACCCGCTTTATCTATGGCACTGGCCTTTGCTGAGTTTTGCCCGCATTTTTGAAGGAGGAACACCCTCCAGCGCGCAAAGACTTGCCTTGGTCGGCACTAGTTTTTTGTTGGCTTGGTTAACTTATCAATTGATCGAGAAACCAATTCGAGGAAAAAAAGACAATCAATTCATCGTGACCGTTTTAAGTGCTGCGATGATCGCGGTCCTTGTGACGGCCTTCTACATCAAAACAAACCATGGTTTTGCATTTAGGCAATTCGGAAAACTCAATGGCAATCCAGCCACGTTGGTGATCGGAGCAGATCGTTCGAGTCACAGTCGAATTTGCGGCTTAGAAGAGATCAAAACCATCGACATCGAGTGGTGCACACAAGACAACAAACTCAGCCAGCCTAACTATGCCGTTTTGGGCGATAGCAAAGGTGAGGCTTTGTATTTTGGATTGTCACGTCAATCATCAGCCAAAGAAAGTTGGATGATGATTGGCCCCGTGAATTTTCTAACGGGCTATTCAGACGGCCTCAATCAGCTCGCGATGGACAAAATTACGTCCGATAAAAATATCAAAACTGTCGTACTGAGCAACGCGCTGAGGGGGTTTACATCACTGAATCAAACGACTGGCTTTATAGATTATCAAGTCCCATCGGAAAAAATCAGTACCTGGGTCAAAGCCTACAGCAGCGCGATTCAGCACCTCCAGGGCGCAGGGAAAAAAGTCGTTTTCGTGATGGACAATCCAACTCTTCCTGATCCCAACAGTTGCCTCAGCGGTGACATGACACCTTTTGCAATCCTGAATATATTTATTCATAGAAATGCAAATCAAAATTGTCAGGTCTCATATTCCGACCATTTAAAAGGCACGGCCCCATACCGAGAATTCATCCAACAACTTCAAGCTCAGAATCCTGAGTTACTGATTTTTGACCCTACGCCTTTGTTGTGTGATTTGAATACCAACACCTGTTCCATTTCTGAAGGTGATAGCTTCTTGTACAGCTATGGTGATCACATCTCGGACTACGCAAGCTCAAAGCTTGCTAAGCAATTGCTGCCCATGCTTAGAAAATAAATATTGATGCGCACCGGTTTTTGGTTTTTGGTGGTGGGCGCAACAGCCGCTGCCGTTCACATGGCGGTGTTCATGTGGGCCATGCCATACATGTGGCCCGAAGTGGCCAACGCAGCCGGCTTTTGCGTGGCCTTTGTGGTGAGCTTTGCAGGTCACCGCGGCTTGAGTTTCAGCGATGCAGACACCGGCTTGTGGCAAAGCTTTCGTCGCTTTGCGGCGACTGCATTGGCTGGCTTTGCTGCCAATGAAGTGATGTTTGTGGCGCTGCTGCGCGGGCTGAATTTGCCCGAGTGGTTGGCCTTATTTTTTGCGCTGGTCTTCGCATCCGCGCAAACTTTTTTGCTCAGTCGTTTCTGGGCTTTTCGCCGCGCGCGTTGATGGGCCAGACGGCTTGCTTGCGTTTGGCGCGATGTTCACGCCGCGATACAAAATCCACGCCTCGTCTTGGTAGGCTTCGGTGAAGCCCGCGTAAGTTTCGGCTCGGAAGGCTTTGTGCCAACGTGGCGCCAGCACCCACGCGTGTGGATCGCTGCGCAAGGCCGCCAAGCGTGACATCGGTTGCAGCACAGCACCTGAAGCAGGATCAAAGTCCACCCCATCCATCAGCTCGCGTCGCCAATCGTCACCGGCCTCTCGCTGCTCACGCGCCCAGTCCTGAATCACTTCCATGGGGCGGGTGCGTTGGGCGTAGAACATGACGTCATACGGATAGTCGTCCATCACGGCCAACACATCATCAGGGGGCACTTGACAGGCCACCGCTTGGGCCACGCCTCGCGTGCTGCGCTCCAGCGTGAACTCGCTTGCATAGTGATTGGCAAAGACCGCCACACCCACCCCTACCAACGACAAGGCCGCAAACAACAACGCACTCCACGCACGCGGCGCGAGGTAGCGTTGCCACCACAACGCGGCCAGCACAGCCAGCGCAGGCATGACGGGCAGCGCGTAACCCATGAGTTTGGAATTGGGAATCGAAAAGAAACCCAGAATGGCGAGCACCCAAATCCAACACAGCGCCACCCAAGCGCTCTGGTCGTCACACGCATGACCGCGCAACCGTTGGCGCACACGCTGCACGCCATCGGCCGCGACAAAGAAAATCCACGGAAACAGCAGCACCGTCACAGCCACCCCATAGAACCACCAAGGACGCGCATTGTTGAAGGTGGTGGCGGTGTAGCGACCAAACTGGTGCTTGCCAAACATATACGCCAGCATGTCTGGATGCTCGCGCGCCGCCAACACAAACCATGGCAAGGCCACTGCCGCGAAAAGCAAAAGACCGCTCACCCATGGCAGGGCCAGAATTTTGCGCCACTGGCTTGTGTAGGCAATCCACACAAACAGCACAAGGCCGGGCAAGAGCAAACCAATCAACCCTTTACTCAACACCCCAAAAGCACAGGCCACAAAGCCAGCACGCGCCCAATGGGCGTGGATGCCACCCTCGTGCATGAAGGCACGCGCAAAACACCAAATGGCAGCGCCCATCCATGTGGCCACCAGCATGTCGGTGTTGACGTATTGACCCGCGACCAAAAAGGTCATGCTGGTGCCCAACACCCATGCGGCACGACGCGCCACGTCTGCACCTGCAAAGTGACGCACACAAGCGGCCATGAGGCCAAGCATCAAGCAGGCGTGCAAAGCCACCACCCAGCGTGCAGCCCAAGGCGTCACGCCGAACACGGCCATGGAGGCAGCCTCCAACCAATACAGCAGCGGCGGCTTGTGAAAGAAGGGAATGCCATCCACGCGTGGCGTGAGCCAGTCGCCGGTCATCAGCATCCAGCGGCCGACTTCTGCATAACGGCCTTCATCAGGAATGGACAAGGGACGCACGCTGGCCAACACCAGCAGCAACACGGGCAGCAGCCACAGGGCCCAACGCATACGCCCAGGTGTGCGCCCACGTTCAGAAGCAAAGAAAGAAGGGGTCATGCGTGTCTCAAGTCTCTATAGGTTTGCCACTGCCGCGCACCAAGCGCGCGTTGGCGTCGAGCATGTGCTGCACAAAGTCGTGACTCGCAAGGTAAGCAAACTCGCGCTTGCGTGCGGTGCCGATGGCATCGTCGGCTTGGGCCGACACCGCGGGGTGGCACATGATGAGCGCTGTTTGATCGGTCGGCAAGTGGGCCAACCAGTTTTGCATGTGGTGTGCGTAACCCTCAAGGCTGCCATCAAACCCATACGCACCGAGCAATGGGCTGACTGTGGGCCATGCGTGGTGCTGCGCCCATTCGTGCAAGGCGTGCGCACCCATCGCCGAAATGATGCGTGCCTTCAGACCGGGCTGGCCCACTTGTGAGACACGCAACCAAGGACGCGGCAACTGGGTGCCGTAACGACGCATCAGCACCGCCGCCAAGGCATCCCGAAACACCGGGAACTGCTGGATGTGTTGATGACCATCGAGATGGTCGGGCGCTGCTTGCCAATGCGCTTCAAAGGCGTCGAGTTGACGCTCGATTTCAACTTCGATATTTTTTTGCGAATACAGACGCAGTGCGGCACACAGCATCACGGTGGTCAACCCACTGCCGTGGCCAGCGGCCTGCGCAAAGCTGCTGGTCCAGTCCAAATGCAAGCCCACATCCAAACGCTGGCGCACCTCGCGCAAGGCGGGTGCGTCTTCGGCCCAACGCGCCGACAGGCTCATCACACTCGTGGCACTCAAGCGCCCCAACACGGTCAAGGCGACGATACCTTGCGAGACGGGGGCGTTCAACGCATAGTCGTCGGCACAAAGCACCACGTTTTGAATGAGGTGTTGCGTCATGCGCCAGCACTCCAATAGGTGCTTTGACCGTAGTGGTCTTTGAGAAAGTCAATCCACAAGCGCAAGCGCAGGGGCAAATGTTTGCGCTGCGAAAACACCGCGTAAATCCCATTCGGGGGCGCGGCAAAGTCCTCGAGCACGGGCACCAGTTGGCCACTGCTGATCTCAGCGGCCACCTCCCACGTGCTGCGCCAAGCAATGCCATGGCCCGCCAAGCACCAGTCGTGCAGCACTTGGCCATCGGAGCAATCCATCGGCCCGCTGGGGCGCAGGTGGATCACGTCATGGGTTTGCCCCGCTTGGGCCTTGCCCGTCACAGGCACACGAAATGCCCAGCCACGTGTTTGCGATGCTTCACTGGAGAGCGTCAAACAACGAAAGCGCATCAAGTCACTGGGCACTTGCGGCGTGCCATAGCGTTTCAAAAACTCAGGCGTCGCCACACACAAGCGGCGGTTATCTGCCATGCGCACGCTGACCAACGAGGAGTCAGGCAAGTCACCTACGCGCACCGCGCAGTCAAAGCCTTCGGCAGCCAAGTCCACCACGCGGTCGCTCAAGTTCAAGGACACCGTCACATCGGGGTGCATGAGGTGAAACTGCGGGACCAAGGGCGCCACATGGCGACGACCAAAACCCGCAGGCGCGGTGATGCGCAAATGCCCACTCGCTTTCAAGCCGCCCGCACTCACACTCGCCTCAGCGTTGGCCACATCGGCCAGCAAGCGTTGACAGTCTTCGAGGAATGCCGTGCCTTCGTGTGTGAGCGTGATGCGTCGCGTGGTGCGCACCAAGAGCTTGACGCCCAAGTGCGCTTCTAAGCTGTCCAAGCGACGCCCCATGATGGCGGGTGCCACGCCCTCGGCTTTGGCCGCAGCGGTCAAGCTGCCTTTCAATGCCACTGACACAAAAGACTCAAAGGCTTTGAGTTTGTCCATGCCGCAATTATCCACGCCCCTGCCCATGGACCGCCCCCTAAAATCCAGCGCTATGAACCCCACTTCTGCCGCGCACACTCCCCATCGCTTCGCACGCGCCATCGCACTTCTCGAGCACCTCGCACCCGCATGGTTTGCGTTGGTCATGGGGTGGTGCGGTTTGTCGCTGGCATGGCTGCGTGCCACGGATGTGTTTGGCGAAACCGCCCTTGGCTTGGGCTTGGTCGGCGCCATGTTTGCACTGTTTGTTTTTGTGCTGCTGTGCATCTCGTGCGTGATTCGCTTGACGGTGCATCCCGAGGCGGTGGCTGCCGATATGCGTCACCCCGTGCGCCACGCATTCATGGCGACACTGCCTTTGTCCATCATGCTGTTGGCGGGCATTGGGGTGTCCTTGTTTTGGAACACGTCGCGCACACTCGATACCTTGCTGACGTTTGCCTGGGTGCTGGGTTCGGTCTTGGAAATTGCGGCCACCATTTGGGTGCTGGCCCGTTGGCTCAACACAGCCGAGAACGGGGGCTTGCAATGGGCCACATTCACACCGGTATTTTTCATTCCAGTCATCGGCAATGTGGTGGCCCCTGTTGCGGGCTTGACCATCGGCCTAGAGACTTGGGCCATGGCGCAGTTTGGCGTGGGCTTGCTGCTGTGGCCCGTGCTACAAACCATGTTGCTGATTCGCATGGCTCAAGCGGGGCCTCTGCCAGCGCGCTTGAGTCCGACCCTCTTCATCACCGTGGTAGCGCCCTCCATCATTGGGCTGTGCTTTTTGGAAATGGATGCACCACGGGGCTTGGCATGGGGCACATGGGGCATTGGCGTCTTTTTCTTGGCTTTGTCGCTGACCCAAATTCGCACCATTTTTGAACAGCCCTTTGGTTTGCCCCATTGGGGCATGAGCTTTCCGATGGCAGCGTTCACCACACTCACACTGCGCATGTCGCAAGAACAGGGTGGGGCTTGGCTACAGCTGCCAGCCACCGTGCTGTTGGCAGTGACTTCGTTGTTAATTTTGGGCTTGACTTTAGGCACATGGCGCGGTTTGCGTCACGGTCAATTGTTGGTGCCTGAGAAGTGAAAACCAAGCCACGAGGATTAGCTACCTATTTGTCACGACAGCCCCAAAACTGGCGATGCAATCAAGCTCACGCAATCCAATAAGATTCGTCCTGATTTTTTAATTTTCGATTCATCCATAGAGACCGCACCATGAACCAAGACACCACCAAGCGCACGCAAGTCCGTAGCTTGCAAGTTGCCACCAACTTGTACAAATTCATCGAGACCAAAGTATTGCCAGACACCGGCGTCAGCAGCGATAAGTTTTGGAAAGGCTTTGACGCCATCGTGCAAGATTTGGCTCCGAAAAATATCGCCTTGTTGGCCGAGCGTGACCGCTTGCAAACCGAGATGGATAGCTGGCACAGCGCCAACCCAGGTCCGATCAAAAACATGAAGGCTTACCGCAAGTTCTTGGAGAAAATTGGCTACCTCGTGCCACAACCCGAGAAGGTCAAAGCCACCACCAAAAACGTGGACGCTGAATTGGCCCTGCAAGCTGGCCCACAACTCGTAGTGCCCGTCCTCAATGCGCGCTACGCCTTGAACGCAGCCAACGCGCGCTGGGGCTCTTTGTATGACGCGCTGTATGGCACGGACGCTATTTCAGAAAAAGGCGGCTGCGAAAAAGCAGGCGCCTACAACCCCAAGCGCGGCGCCAAGGTCATTGCCTACGCACGTCACGTGCTGGACCGCACCGTGCCACTCAAGAGCGGCTCGCACATCGACTCTACAGGCTACGCCGTGGTGAACGGCGAACTGGTAGTCACACTCAAAGGCGGCAAAACCACCAAGCTGGCCAAGGCGGCGCAATTCGCGGGCTTCCAAGGCAAGATGTCTGAACCCGCTTCTGTGCTGTTCGTACACAACGGTTTGCACCTTGATTTGCAAATCAACCGCAACACCCCGATCGGAGCCACTGACCCCGCCGGCGTGAGTGACTTGATTGTTGAAGCTGCGTTGTCCACCATCCTCGACTTGGAAGACTCCGTGGCCGTGGTGGATGCCGACGACAAAGTGCTGGCCTACAGCAACTGGTTGGGCATCGTCAAAGGCACCTTGACCGAGACCGTTGAGAAGGCAGGCAAGACCTTCACGCGTGGCCTGAACGCCGACCGCGAGTACAACGGTAAAAACGGTCAGCCCGTCACATTGCATGGCCGCTCGTTGCTGTTCCTTCGCAACGTGGGCCACTTGATGACCAACCCAGCCATTCTTTACAAAGGCAAAGATGGTCAGATGCATGAAATTCCAGAAGGCATCATGGACGCGGTCATCACCACCACCATCGCTTTGCACGATTTGCAAGGCCACGGCAAAAAAGGCATTCGCAACTCACGCACAGGCTCGGTCTACATCGTCAAACCCAAAATGCACGGCCCCACTGAAGTGGCGTTTGCCTGCGAGTTGTTTGGTCGCGTCGAGAAAGTCTTAGGCCTCGCAGACAGCACCGTCAAGCTGGGCATCATGGACGAGGAGCGCCGCACCAGCGTGAACTTGAAAGCTTGTATCGCCGCTGCCGCGAGCCGCGTGGCGTTCATCAACACCGGCTTCTTGGATCGCACCGGCGACGAAATGCACACCGCGATGCAAGCAGGCCCGATGTTGCGCAAAGGCGATATGAAGTCCAGCGCATGGATTCAAGCCTACGAGAAAAACAACGTCTTAGCCGGCTTGTCATGCGGCTTGCGCGGCAAAGCACAAATCGGCAAAGGCATGTGGGCCATGCCCGACTTGATGGCTGAGATGCTGAAGCAGAAAATTGGTCATCCCAAAGCTGGTGCCAACACCGCTTGGGTGCCGAGCCCGACGGCCGCTGTGTTGCATGCCATGCATTACCACCAAGTCAAAGTGGTGGACGTGCAAAAAGAGTTGGAAAAAATCAACTACAACAAAGTACGCGACCAATTGTTGAACGACTTGCTGCAAGTCCCCGTGGTGGCAACGCCAAACTGGAAACCTGCGGAAAAGCAACAAGAGTTAGACAACAACGTGCAAGGCATCTTGGGCTATGTGGTGCGCTGGATTGACCAAGGCGTGGGTTGCTCCAAAGTGCCCGACATCCACAACGTCGGCTTGATGGAAGACCGCGCGACCTTGCGTATTTCTAGCCAACACATTGCCAACTGGTTGCACCACGGCGTGGTGACACCGGCAGAAGTCAAAGCCACCTTCAAGCGCATGGCCTCCATCGTGGACAAGCAAAACGCGGGTGACAAGCTGTACCAAAAAATGGCTGGCCGCTTTGCCAAGGCCCCTGCTTACCAAGCCGCGTTGGATTTGGTGTTCAAAGGCAAAGAGCAGCCTAGCGGCTACACCGAGCCTTTGCTGCACGCATGGCGCTTGAAAGTCAAAGCGGGTCACGCATGATCACGCTCGGGTGATGTCACACGCAACGGCTCCCTCGGGAGCCGTTGTCGTCTGTGTGCTCGCACTATGATTGATCCCATTCAAAACCTCTTGAACACACACCCATGACCAGCCCCTTGACCAGCACCCTCATTCGTTTTGCGCTGCGCACTGTGATCGGTTTGTTTCTGACCGTGCTCCTCTTGGTGAGCGGCTATCTGCTGTTTTCGTACCACTTCACTTACTCGCGTGGCGAGAGCGTGGGCTTTGTGCAAAAGTTGTCTTACAAAGGTTGGATTTGCAAAACATGGGAAGGCGAGCAAGTGCGCGCTTTGGCTGTGATGCCAGCGATCCCAGAAAAGTTTGCTTTCACCGTGCGTGACTCAACTGTCGCCGACCAAATCAACGCCAGCATTGGCCAAAAGGTCGTGGTCCAATATGAGCAACACAAAGGGTTGCCTGCTTGCTTTGGCGAGACAGAGTACTTCATCACCAAAGTTACCCCAGCTCCTGGCCAGTGATGTGAGTTGAGTTTGCAGCACCCAATCCCCTCCCCCATGGATGCTTGCACTTGCCCCTTGTGCGGCAAGCCAAACCAATGTGCCATGGAGGCGGCCAAAGCGACAGGGCAAGCCCTCTCAACATGCTGGTGCGTGAATGTCGCGTTCACCCCAGAACTCATGGCCAGAGTTCCAGTCGCGGCACAAGGTCAAGCCTGCATTTGCCACGCCTGTGCCACTGCGGAGACAGCATGTCCCCCACGTTCATAACTTTGTCTGTTCACCGCTGTGCGCGGCAACTTGGCAGGAGGCTGCACCATGGCTGAACGAGGCTCACTGGCGGAGTTGCAGAGTCGCTATGGCACACGTCATCGATGGTTGATGTTGACGACGGTGATGATTGGCTCCATGGCCGCCATCATGTCCTCCACCATCATGAACGTGGGCATTCCCGACATGAGCTTGCAGTTTGCCATTGGTCAAGAGCGCGCCCAATGGGTCAGCTCAAGCTTCATGATCGCCATGACCGTGTCGATGCTCACCACCCCTTGGCTACTGGCACGCTTTGGCTACCGCACCACGTATTTGGGTTGCATGCTGCTGCTGCTCAGCGCTGGGATTGCTGGCGGCCTGTCTGGCGATTACAACTTGGTCTTGATCTCTCGCGTGGCAGAAGGTTTAGCGGCTGGCGTGGTGCAACCCATCCCCGCCATCATCATCTTGCGTGCGTTTGACACATCAGAGCAAGGCCGTGCCAACAGTTTTTTTGGCATGGGCGTTGTGCTGGCACCTGCGATTGGCCCCAGCATTGGTGGCTTGCTGGTCGACTGGATGAGTTGGCGCGCCCTGTTTTTCATGGTGGTGCCGTTTTGCATGGCGTCGATGTGGATGGCGCTTCGTTATGTGCCCACCACAGCGCCCGGAGGCGTTAGTGCCAACCACGGCAAGCCGTCATTGGATGTCGCGGGCTTGGCCCTCGCCACCGTGGGGACCCTGTGTTTGCTGAATGGTTTGGTGCGGCTGCACAGTGGTGATTTGGCCAGCGCCTTCAGCTTGATCGGCGTCGCCGTGCTGAGTGCCATTGGGTTCGTGGTGTGGCAACGCATGCAAACTCAGCAAGGCGGCGTGCCTTTGATGAACCTCGCATTGTTTGCCCATCGGCCTTTTGCCATGGGTACCACGGTGGCCTTTATTTACGGCATCGCCCTGTTTGGCTCCACCTATTTACTGCCTGTGTATTTGCAATTGGGCTTAGGTCTGTCGCCCAGCCATGTGGGCACGCTGCTGCTGCCTGCGGGCTTGATGTTGGCCGTGACGATTGCCATCGTGGGGCGCTATTCCAGCACACACCCCACGCACTTGATGGTGAGTTTTGGCTTGGTACTGCTGGCGCTGTCTTTTGGGCTGATGCTGGTGGTGAATTTGCAAACCGCAGTGTGGGTGCTGGTGACGTTTGCCATTTTGGGACGCATAGGCTTGGGCTTTATCCTGCCCTCCCTCAACATTGGCGCCATGCGCGGCATGGATTCCAACCTCATCCCCCAAGGTGCCAGCGCCATCAACTTTTTGCGCATGCTCGGTGGCGCGGCCGGCGTGAGTTTGTGTGGCATCTTGCTGGAATGGCGCATGGCGGCGCATGGGGAATCCCTCACCCACAAGGTGCTGTCGACCCAACGCTTGGCTGCATTTGATGAGGTGTTCCTCATCCTCGCGCTGGTCTGCGCGCTGGCGCTGTTGGCGGCATGGCAAATTCGTGCGCCGCGCCAGCGTCGCACCATTTAATTTCTGGAGTCATCTGCCATGTGCCAACTGCTCGGACTCAACTGCAAAAACCCCACCGATGCGACCTTCAGTTTCAGCGGCTTCGCGCAACGTGCGGGCGTGACCGACCATCACGCCGATGGCTGGGGGATTGCATTTTTCGAGGGCTCAGAGCAAGACCGTGGGTTACGTCACTTCATCGACCATTTGCCCGCCAGCACATCGCCTGTGGCAGAGCTGATTCGTAAGTACCCCATCAAAAGTCGCAACGTCATCTCACACATACGCAAAGCGACACAAGGTGCAGTGGCCTTGGAAAATTGCCATCCCTTTGTGCGCGAGTTGTGGGGGCGTTACTGGGTGTTTGCACACAACGGCAACTTAGAGAACTTCACACCACGTTTGCACGGCAGCTTCAAACCTGTGGGTCATACCGACAGTGAGCAGGCTTTTTG
The DNA here is from genome assembly GCA_903886485.1 of uncultured Burkholderiales bacterium. Taxonomy (GTDB): domain Bacteria; phylum Pseudomonadota; class Gammaproteobacteria; order Burkholderiales; family Burkholderiaceae_C; genus Limnohabitans. The sequence goes on along the minus strand of CAISMH010000011.1, from coordinate 394,386 downwards.
TTGGCTCATGCAAGAACTGGCGAAGTCACACGCCAGCGTGCCGTCGGTTGAGGAACTCACACTGACCCTGAAAGAATTGGTACCGCAAATTGCCAAGCACGGCACGTTCAACTTCTTGCTCTCAAATGGGCAAGCGCTGTGGGCGCACGCATCGACGCAGCTTTGCTACATCGAGCGCCAACACCCGTTTGCCAAGGCAACCTTGAGCGATCAAGACATGAGCATCAACTTTGCCGAACATGCCTCGCCTGATGACCGTGTCGCAGTCGTGGTCACCGCACCACTCACGACCAATGAGGTGTGGACGCCTTTTGCGCCCGGTGATTTGAAAGTGTTTGTGGATGGGCAGTTACAGGGCTGACTTGGTGTCACGTTGCGTGACTTCTGTGTCGCCAGATTAGTGTTTGGTCGCGACTTCAAGTGCATCGATGAACATCGCAGCCACGTCGAAGCCGGTTTGGTCAAAGATTTCTTGAAAGCACGTGGGGCTGGTCACGTTGACTTCGGTGAGGCAGTCACCGATGACATCCAAGCCGACCAACAGCAAGCCACGTTGCGCGAGGACAGGCCCCAAGCTTTCGGCAATGGTCTGGTCACGCGCAGAGATGGCTTGCGCCACACCTTTGCCGCCAGCGGCCAAATTCCCGCGCACTTCACCCCCTTGGGGAATCCGTGCCAAGCAGTAGGGCACGACCTTGCCGCCAATGACCAGCACGCGCTTGTCGCCCTTTTCAATCGCGGGAATGAACTTTTGCACCATCACGGTTTGCGCGCCGTCACGGTTGAGTGTTTCGATGATGGCGCCGAGGTTCAAGCCATCGTCTTTGACGCGGAAGATGCCCATGCCCCCCATGCCATCGAGTGGCTTCAAGATGATGTCGCGGTGCTGCGCATGGAAAGCACGGATGGTGTCCGCACTGCGCGTCACCAGCGTGGGGCTGATGAATTGCGCGAACTCCAAAATCGCCAATTTCTCGGGATGGTCACGCAACGCAGCGGGCTTGTTGAAGACCTTGGCGCCTTCACGCTCAGCTTGCTCTAACAAGTGGGTGGCGTAGAAATACTCGCTGTCAAAGGGGGGGTCTTTGCGCATGACAATGGCGTCTGCGCTTTTGAGCGCGTAGTGCGCATCCGTGCTTTGCACCTCAAACCAATGCGTGGCATCCCCCGTCAAGCGGACTTGCTGCACGCGCGCGGTCACTTGTTGGTCGCTTTGCCACACGATGTCTTGTGACTCACAAGCCAACACTTGGTGGCCGCGACGCTGTGCTTCACGCATCATCGCAAACGTGGTGTCCTTGTAAATTTTGAAGGACGACAACGGGTCTGCGACGAAGAGGATGTGCATGTTTTAGATTTCGATTTTGCTGCCCAGCTCAACGACTGAGTTGCTAGGCAAGTTCAAGAAGTCGGCTGCCGAGCTGGCATTGAGGTGCATCTGGGCGAACAGTTTTTCTCGCCATTGCGCCATGCCACTGCCAAGCGTTGGCACAACGCGGTCACGCGACAAGAAATAACTGGTGGTCATGGGGTCGATCTGACACCCTTTGCCGTTCAACAGGGCCAAACCCGTGGGCACATCTGGATCGTCTTTGAAACCGTAGTTCAGGTAGACCTTCCAGCAGTCATGCCCCAAAGACTCGGCTTGCATTCTTTCGGACACGTCCACCCAAGGCACTTCATGACTGCGGACGGTGACAAACAAGTTTTGCATGTGCAGCACTTTGTTGTGTTTCAAGTTATGCAAGATGGCGTTGGGAACGGTGTCGGACTCGGCGGTCAAGAAAACAGCCGTGCCTTCCACGCGAGAAGGTGGATGCGCAAAAACCGAATCGAGGAAAGAGGTCAACTCCATGCCGTAGGTGCGTGCCGCCACTCTGAGCAATTGACGGCCTTCTTTCCAAGTGGCCAACATCGCAAAAAGCCCCAAGGCCATGGCAATTGGGAACCAGCCCCCTTGGAAGAACTTCAAAGAATTAGAAATGAAGAAGCCCACATCGACCGTCAAAAATAAAGCCGTTGCGGGAATACACACCCACAACGGATACCCCCAACCATGTCGAATCACAAAGTACGTCATGAGGGTTGTGATCACCATCACCAAGCTCACAGAAATACCGTAAGCCGCCGCCAATGCGGTCGATGAGCCAAACAAGCTGACAGACAAAACGACGCCGCCAAAGAGCGTCCAGTTCACCGCTGGCACGTAAATTTGCCCCGCCTCTTTGATGGAGGTGTGCAAGATACTCATGCGCGGCAAGAAGCCCAGCTGTATGGTCTGTTTGGTGGCAGAAAAAGCCCCAGAGATCAGTGCTTGAGAAGCAATCACAGTGGCTGCGGTGGCGAGAATCACCATGGGCAACAACGCCCACTCTGGGATAAGCAAGAAGAATGGGTTTTCGGCCGCGGCGGGGTCTGCCAACACCAAGGCACCTTGACCAAAATAGTTCAACATCAAGGTGGGCATGATGAGCCAAAACCAAGCCAGCTGAATGGGCGTTTTACCAAAGTGCCCCATGTCTGCATACAGCGCTTCGGCACCCGTGACGCACAAGAAAACGGCGCCTAAAGTCAAGAAAGCCAAGCCATGGTTCTCCAAACCAAATCGCAAGGCATGCACGGGGTTGATGGCGGCGAGCACCGAGGGGTTTTCCATCACGGCCAGCAGACCGAAATACCCGATCACAAAGAACCACACCACCATGATGGGGCCAAACAACTTGCCAATATCAGCCGTGCCGCGACGCTGCATCAAAAACAGCATTGTCAACACGACCAATGAGATTGGCACTACATAAGGCTTGGCCTCTGGCGTCACGATTTCTAAGCCCTCGACCGCGGAGAGCACAGAGATCGCGGGGGTAATCACCCCATCACCAAAAAACAAAGCAACTCCGAAAACGCCTGTGATCAACAGAATTTGATGGGCGCGTTTTGAGTCCTTCACGGCCTGAGAGGCCAAGGCCAACAAAGACATCAAGCCACCTTCGCCTTGGTTATCGGCCCGCATGATCAAAGCGACATATTTCAGCGACACGATGATGGTCAAGGTCCAGAAGAACAATGACAAGACACCCAAAATATTGGCCTCGTTGATTGGCACGTGCGCACTGGCAAACACCTCTTTGAACGCATACAAAGGGGAGGTGCCGATGTCACCGTACACGACGCCAATCGCGCCAAGAGTCAGCGCCGCAAGCGACGATTTGTTGTTTTGTTCCATGAGTTACCTCAGTCGTAGTTTTCAGCTTCAGGGTCGGTGGCTTCGAGTTCATAGCTCGCAGCCAGCATGGCCAAACGACCAATCACGCCATACATGTAAAAACGGTTGGGAGCGCTGGCGCCCGGTTTCATGCCGGGCTGCGGCGTGTGCGCACTTTGCTCGAAAGCCAAGGGCACAAAGCTGGCACCGGGTGCGTTCAAGTTTTCGTCCACACCACGGTCGGCATGCACGCGGTAGAAACCACCCACCACATAACGGTCCATCATGTAAACCACGGGCTCGGCCACCGCATCGTTCAAACGCTCGTGCGTGAGCACGCCTTCTTGGATGATGACTTGGTTCACCTCTTGGCCATCCTTGACCACGCTCATTTTGTTGCGCGTCTTGCGGTTGACCACATCGAGGTCTTTGACATCACGCACGGTCATGATGCCCATGCCGTAGGTGCCGTTGTCCGCCTTGACGATGACAAAGGGTTTTTCGTTGATGCCGTACTCTTTGTATTTGCGCTTGATCTTGGTGAGCAAGGCATCCACATTGGTTTTCAAGCACTCCATGCCTGTGCCTTCTGCGAAATTGACTTCGCCGCACTGGTTGAACATGGGATTGATGAGCCAAGGGTCGATGCCTAACAACTTGCCAAAGCGCTTGGCCACTTCTTCGTAGCACTCGAAGTGCTTGCTCTTGCGACGCACACTCCACCCTGCATGCAATGGCGGCAACAGGTGTTGCTCATGCAAGTCTTCCAAGATGCCAGGAATGCCCGCGCTCAAATCGTTGTTGAGCAAAATCGTGCAAGGGTCGAAGTCTTTGAGCCCCAAGCGACGTTTGCTTCGAATCACGGGCTCCAGCGTGACGCTGTCCCCGTTGGGCAAATCGATGGTGGTGTTCTCTTTGATTTCAGGATTGATGGAGCCCACGCGCACATTCAAACCGGCCATGTGAAAGATGCGCTGAAGTTGCGCCACATTCGACAAATAGAAGGTGTTGCGCGTGTGGTTCTCAGGAATCAACAACAGATTGCGCGCTTCAGGACAAATCTTTTCAATCGCGGCCATCGCAGCTTGCACAGCCAGCGGCAGCATTTCGGGCGTCAGGTTGTTCCAACCGCCGGGGTAGAGATTGGTGTCGACGGGGGCGAGCTTGAAGCCGGCGTTGCGGATATCGACCGAGCTGTAGAACGGCGGCGTGTGCTCCATCCACTCCAAGCGAAACCAACGTTCGATGGCGGGCATGGAATCGAGGATGCGTTGCTCAAGCTCGTTGATGGGGCCATTGAGGGCCGTGATGAGGTGTGGAACCATGGTGTCTCAAAAAGTAGAGCGCCATTCTAGGACGGTTGGTCCGTCGATTCTTTAGAGAGGCCACTCTCTAAAAAGTGTGGTTTAAAGGCGAATTTCGCCTTGACCTAACACCACGTATTTCAACGAGGTGAGCCCCTCAATCCCAACCGGTCCACGCGCATGGAATTTGTCCGTCGAAATGCCTATTTCAGCCCCCAAGCCGTATTCAAAACCATCAGCAAAGCGGGTGCTGGCATTGACCATCACGCTGGAAGAATCGACCTCGCGCAAAAAGCGCTGGGCGTGCATGTGGTCACGCGTGAGGATGGATTCGGTGTGGTGACTGGAGTAGTGGTTGATATGGGCAATGGCGGCGTCTAAGCCATCGACCACTTTGACGCTGATGATCGGGCCGAGGTATTCCTCAAACCAATCTTGCTCGGTCGCGTCTTTGAGGTTTGCGCCTTTGACTTGCGTCAGGATGGCTTTGGCCACAGGGCAGCAGCGCATCTCCACACCCTTGGCCGCGTAGATCGCACCAATCTTTGGCAAAAACTCGGCAGCCACGCCACGCGCCACCAACAGGCTTTCGCTGGCGTTACATGGGCTGTACTTTTGGGTCTTGGCGTTGTCGGCCACAGTCACGGCCATGGCGATGTCGCAAGGGTCATCCACATAGGTGTGGCAGTTGCCATCTAAGTGTTTGATGACGGGCACTTTGGCGTCGCGGCTGATGCGCTCGATCAAGCCTTTGCCGCCACGTGGAATGATGACATCGACAAACTCGGGCATGGCGATCAAATGCCCCACGGCTTCGCGGTCGGTGGTCTGCACCAGTTGCACGGCGTCAATGGGTAAACCACTCTCGAGCAAGGCTTGTTGTACCAGCTTGGCCAAGGCTTTATTGGACTCAATCGCTTCAGAGCCGCCGCGCAAGATGCAGGCATTGCCGCTTTTGATGGACAGCGACGCCGCCTCAATCGTCACGTTGGGGCGACTCTCAAAAATCATGCCGAACACACCCAAGGGCACGCGCATTTGACCCACGCGAATGCCGCTGGGTTGTTGTTTCATGCCCATGATCTCGCCGATCACGTCGGGCATGGCGGCGAGTTGGTCGCAGCCCTGGGCGCAGGTTTCCAACACTTTGGGGGTGAGCTTTAAGCGGTCCACCATGGGGGCGTCCAAGCCCGCGGCAATGGCACGCGCAATGTCTTTGGCATTGTCGATTTGTAATGCGTCGATGTTCTCGCGCAGCAAAGCGGCCAACTTGCGCAGCGCAGTGTTCTTGACCGCCGCAGAGGCTTTGGCCATGTGGGCTGAGGCCGCTTTGGCTTGTGCGCCCAGCGCGTGCATGTGGTCGGCAACATGGAGAGTCGTCATGTGTGTTTCCTAGTTAAGCGTTGCGCGGCATACAAGCACGACACAAACGCATGGCCAAACGGTGCAGGGCTTGCCAATTGTCAGCGGGCCATTCTGGCGTTTTCAAGCCTTTGACAATGCCGTCCACCTGATGGGCTGATTGCAACAATTTGTCAAGCAGGGGCACGCTCAGACGGGGTAACACACGTTCAAACAAACGCTCGCGTGGTCCCCAAATGCGCTGCTCGCGCAAGGCCATCGGCAAAGCCTTGCCCGAGGCAACGGCATCTTTGACGCGCTTCAAAGCGCGAATTTCTTCGGCCAGCGTGTAGTGCACCAGCACCTCGGCTTCGCCCTCGGCCTTCAAGCCATCGAGCATGCGCTGCACGCGCAGAGGTTGGCCACTGAGCACCGCCTCTGACAACTTGAACACGTCGTAACGCGCCACATTCAGAACCGCGCGTTCAACCTGCTCGAAGCTCAACTCACCCTCGGGGTACAGCAGGGCTAGTTTTTGAATTTCTTGATGTGCGGCCAGCAAATTGCCTTCAACGCGGTCCGCAAAAAACTGCAAGGTGTGCTGACCCGCTTCGCCTGCGGCCACACGTTGCTGTTGTGCGCCTAAGCGTTGCGCAATCCATGTGGGCAAGACGTGGCGCTCGATCGGGTCGATCTGCACGCTGATGCCGTTGTTTTCCAATGCACTGAACCAAGCCGAGCTTTTGGTGGCTTTGTCGAGGCGGGGCAGCAACACCAAGGTGAGTGTGCTGTCGTTGCCAACAGCCAACTCGGCAATTTGCTGCAAAGCCGTGCTGCCTTCTTTGCCGGGCTTGCCCGAAGGAATGCGAATTTCAATGAGTTGCTTGTCGGCAAACAAACTCATGGAGCCGCCTGCGGCAAGCACCTCGCCCCAATCAAAGTGCGCCCCCGCCACGGTGTACACGTTGCGTTCGGTGTAGCCCTGTGTGCGTGCAATGGTGCGCAATGCATCTAGCGCCTCTTGCTGCAACAGCGGCTCATCCCCGTGAAAGGTGTAGAGGCTGCGCAAACCCTTGCTTGCTTGCGCTTGCAAATGGTTGGCAAATTGAACGCTGGCCACTTGCATGTTCAGACTTGGCGAAGCGCCGCCAAGCGACGCTGGAGTTGCAACACCAAATCGTTTTCCATGTCTTTGTAGAGCAAGGCTTCCTCTGACTCTTTGGACAAGGCGCCTGTCTCATTGAAGTTGATGTCGCGCGTGAGCAAGATTTCCGAGTCGGGAATCAACTCAATGCCGTTGCGTGAACGCACGCGAAAGCGATAACGCAGACGTAATTGAAATTCACGAATGGCGCCCGTGGAGGTACGCCCCACGATCACCTTTTCGCGAAACTCAAACAACTGGTCAAAGATGACATCGGCACGTTCAATCTGACGCGTGTCCGTGATGACTTCCACCTGCCCCGAGGACTCTAAGCTGCGTTTGAGCTTCGCACCAAAAGGCGAAGCGATAGGGATGCTGCTGAACAACGTGTGGAACGCATAGTTGGGGGGCTTGCGCAATTCAAAGCCACACCCCGCCATTCCTGCAACAAGTGCAACGGCCATCAAGCAAGTACGGCGAGTGGTGTTCATGGTGACTTTCAAACAACGATGTTGACCAAACGCCCGGGCACGACGATGACCTTTTTGGGGGCAGCGCCGTTGGCTTGTTTGATGAAGGCCTCGGTAGACAAGGCTGCTTGCTCAATTTGCTCTTTGCTGGCCGTGGCACTGACCATGACAGCGCCACGCAGCTTGCCGTTGATTTGCAGCATCAGTTCTAGCTCATCGCGCTGCAAGGCACTTTCATCCACCTCTGGCCAAGCTGTGTCTAGCAAATCGCCCGACTGCTTGGCGTAACCTAACTCGGCCCACAAGTTCGCACTGATGTGCGGGCATGCGGGGTAGAGCATGCGCAGCAGCACAGACATGCCTTCGCACAACACGGCGTGGTCGCCATCGCTGCCGTCGGCCTTGAAATCTTCCAAGGCATTGAGCAATTTCATGCAGCCCGACACCACGGTGTTGTATTGCATGCGCTCGTAGTCATAGCTGACTTGCTTCAACACCATGTGCATGTCGCGGCGCAGGTCAGTGGCTTCTTTGCGTGTTTTGGCGGCACGCAAGTTGCCCGCCGTCGCGGCCTTCAATGTGGCCTCGTGCTTGTGCGCAAAGTTCCACACACGGCGCAAGAAGCGGTAGCTGCCCTCCACGGCGGCGTCGTTCCATTCCAACGTGGCCTCGGGTGGCGCAGTGAACATGGTGTACAGACGCGCGGTGTCAGCACCGTAACGCTCGATCAGGTCTTGCGGGTCCACGCCGTTGTTCTTGGACTTGGACATGGTGCCCACGCCTTCGTAGTCGATGGGCGTGCCTACCGGCAATTTGCCGTCGCTGCTGTCGGCCGCATTTTTGAGTTTTGCGCCCACCACTTTGCCCGCGTCGTCGAGCACATGCTCCACATCATGCGGCCAGAAATAGTCTTTGCCACCCTTGCCCGTGCGGCGTGAGTAAATATGGTTGAGCACCATGCCTTGCGTGAGCAACTTGGTGAACGGCTCGTCCACTTTGACCAGACCCATGTCGCGCATGACCTTGGTCCAGAAACGTGCGTAGAGCAAATGCAGAATGGCGTGCTCAATGCCACCAATGTATTGGTCCATCGGCGCCCAGTACTGCGCGCCCTCGGCCACCATCGCCTCAGTGTTGGTGGGGTCGCAGTAGCGCATGAAGTACCACGACGAGTCCACGAAGGTGTCCATGGTGTCGGTCTCACGGCGGGCGGACTTGCCGCACACGGGGCAGGTCACCCCGGCGTGAAAACCAAGGTGCTTGTGCAATGGGTTGCCTGAACCGTCAGGGATGCAGTCTTGCGGCAGCACCACGGGCAGGTCTTTTTCAGGCACGGGCACCGCGCCGTGTTCGTCGCAATGGATGATGGGGATGGGGGTGCCCCAGTAACGCTGGCGGCTGATGCCCCAGTCGCGCAAACGCCATGTGGTTTTCTTCTCGCCCAAGCCTTTGGCCGCCAACAGCTCCGCCACTTGGTTGACCGCCGCTTTTTGGCTCAGCCCATCGAGTTCGCCTGAGTTGACGCACACGCCCGCTTTGGTGGCGTACCACTCTTGCCAAGCCGTGGCATCGAACGCCGAAGAGGCGGCATCGGCAGGTGCCACCACCTGTCGAATCGGCAAGTCGTATTTCAACGCAAACGCAAAGTCGCGCTCGTCGTGCGCCGGCACACCCATGACGGCGCCATCGCCGTAGGACATGAGCACGTAGTTGCCCACCCACACTTCGACCTTCGCGCCGGTCAGAGGGTGCGTGACGAACAAGCCCGTGGGCATGCCCTTTTTCTCTTGCGTGGCCAACTCGGCTTCGGTCGTGCCACCGCTCTTGCACGCTTCTAAGAAGGCAGCCAAGGCGCGGTTGGTCGCCGCCGCATGCAACGCCAGCGGGTGTTCAGCCGCCACCGCGCAGAAGGTGACGCCCATGATGGTGTCGGCGCGTGTGGTGAACACATACATCTTGCCGTCGCCAATGCGCGAACCATCTGCACCCGCAATGTCGTGCGTGAACGCAAAGCGCACGCCCTCGCTCTTGCCAATCCAGTTCTCTTGCATCAAGCGCACTTTGTCGGGCCAGCCGTTCAAAGTGGCTTTGTCGTTGCCCATCTGCACGTGGTCGAGCAGCTCTTGTGCATAGCGGGTGATGTCGAGGTAGTAGCCAGGGATTTCGCGCTTTTCAACCGGTGCGCCGGTGCGCCAGCCTTTGCCGTCAATCACTTGCTCATTGGCCAACACCGTTTGATCGACCGGGTCCCAGTTCACCACTTGGGTCTTGCGGTACGCAATGCCTTTTTCCAGCATCTTCAAGAACAACCATTGGTTCCACTTGTAATACGTTGCATCGCAGGTGGCCACTTCGCGTGACCAGTCGATGGCCAAGCCCATCGCCTGCATTTGCTTTTTCATGTAAGCGATGTTCTCGTAGGTCCACTTGGCGGGTGGCACACCGTTTTTAAGCGCGGCATTTTCGGCAGGCAAACCAAACGCGTCCCAGCCCATGGGCATCAAGACGTTGAAGCCCTTCATGCGCAAGTGGCGCGTGAGCATGTCGTTGATGGTGTAGTTGCGCACATGGCCCATGTGCAACTTGCCGCTGGGGTAAGGCAGCATGGAACAGGCGTAAAACTTTTTCTTCGACGCGTCTTCGGTCACGCGGTAAGCGTCGGCTTGGGTCCAAGCGGCTTGCACAGCCCGTTCGACCTCGGTGTGGTTGTATTTGTCTTGCATGGAGTTAGTCTGAGAACCCCCCAAACCTTCAGGGGGCAGCGCCTTCAAAAAGCAAAGGCTAGATAGGCCTAGATTTTAGGGCTTGGCGACAGGTGGTTTGCGCTCGGTCACAAAGCCAATGCGGTTCATGCCCGCTTGCTGGGCCAAGCCCATGACTTCGACCACTTTGCCGTAAGGCACGCGCTCGTCGGCGCGCAACTGGACTTCGGGCAATTCACCGTGATCCACCGCCAAAGCCCGAGAGGCTTGGGCCTTGAGGCTGCGTTTGAGGTCATCCAGCGCAATGACTTTGTCGTCTAGGTACACCACGCTTTTGGCGTCGATGCTGAGTTTGACAAAGCGCGGCGGCGCACTGCTGGCTTGCGCACCTTCGGTTTTGGGCAAATCGAGTTTCAGGGCGCTGACCATCAAGGGCGCAGTGATGATGAAGATGACCAGCAACACCATCATCACATCCACCAAAGGGGTGACGTTGATGTCGCTCATGGGCGTTTGGCCCGGTGTGCGCTCAAAACGTCCAAACGCCATCAGAGTGCTCGCAGGTCGTGGGCAAAGCCTTCCAGCTCTTGCTCTAACCGATTGATCACACGGCCCATCACGTTGAACGCCAACACCGCTGGCAAAGCCACCGCCAAACCAGCGGCGGTCATGACCAAGGCCTCGCCAACAGGCCCCGCAACGTGCTCAATGGTGAGTTGCCCCGCCGTGGCAATGCCCGTGAGGGCGTGATAGATGCCCCAGACCGTGCCCAACAAACCCACAAAAGGCGCAGTGGAACCCACAGTGGCCAACAACACCTGGCCCGATTGCAAACGGTGCAACACACCATGCAAGGCATCGCGCAACACGCGGGTGCGCTGGGCTGACACATCACCTTGCGCGCCTAGCGTGTTCGGCATCAGTTGCTGATTGGCCCGGGCCAGCGGAAGCAACACCGCCGTGCGCTCCACCGACGTCAAGGCTTGAATACCTTGCTGCACATCGCGTGCTTGCCAAAAAGCCGCTTTGCCTTGAGCCACATCGACACTCACGCGATGCAGCAACCAAGCCTTGTAAAAAATCACGCTCCAACTCGCCACAGACATGGCCAACAAACCTAGCGCCAAGACGGCGCTAAGCGCATCACCTTGGAGCGCGGCGGCAAAGAAATCCATAAAAATTAACGCAGGTTCAACACGTCAAACATATCAAACAAGCCCTTGCGCTTGCCAGCCAAGAAACTGGCGGCACGCAAACTGCCTTGCGCATAAGTGGCGCGGCTGGATGACTTGTGCGTGATTTCAATGCGCTCGCCAATGCCCGCAAACATCACGGTGTGATCACCCACGATGTCGCCGCCACGGATGGTGGAAAAACCAATGGTCGAGGGATCACGCTCGCCGGTGTGACCATAGCGCTCGTAAACGGCGCAGTCTTTGAGGTCGCGGCCGATGGCCTCGGCAATCACCTCGCCCATCTTCAAAGCGGTGCCAGAGGGGGCGTCCACCTTGTGGCGGTGATGGGCCTCGATGATTTCAATGTCGTAGCCCGTGGGCATGGCTTGGGCCGCCATTTGGAGGAGTTTCAAGGTCACGTTGACACCCACACTCATATTGGGCGCCATGACGATGGCGATGTCTTTGGCTGCGTCGGCGATTTCTGCTTTTTGAGCATCCGTAAAACCAGTGGTGCCAATGACCAACTTCACACCCAACTCGCGGCAAATTTTCAAATGCGCCAGCGTGCCTTCGGGACGCGTGAAATCAATCAACACATGGCTGTTTTGCAAACCCTTGCGCACATCGGCTTCGATGTTCACGCCGCTGGCTTGGCCCAAAAAGCCCGTGGCGTCATTGCCAATGCCGGGACTCGAAGGCACATCCAATGCACCCGCGAGTTGGCATGTGGGGTCATTGCGAACAGCCTCAATCAGCATGTGCCCCATGCGACCACTCGCACCAGCGATGGCAATTTTCAAAATATCAGGAGATGCAGCCATGGTGTGTCGGCACTTTCAATGATCAACGAGCCGCGTTTTCCAGCGGCGGATAAGAAACGGGTGTGGATGGTGCGGCTGGTTCAACGGCTGTTGACACATGCTTGACAGGAAACTTGGCCAAGTCAGTCTCTGTCGCCTTGAGCTCCGGCAATTTGGCGGGAGGACGACGGTTGTCTAGCTTTGCGGCGAACTCGGCCTCCGTAGGCAAGGGGTCGCCCTCAATGCGTTCTAGCAAATCTTTTTTGAAGAACACACTGAAGTGGCGTTGCTGCGGCTCGGCACCTTGGCGACGAATGGTGAAGGCGTAGTCCCAACGGTCTGCGTGGAACAAACTGGTCACCAAAGGGGTGCCCAACACGTCGCGCACGGCTTGACGTGGCATGCCTGGGCGCAGGGCTTGTACTTGCTCGCGCGAAACAAAATTACCTTGCACAACCTCAGGCTTATAAATCAGGCTAGTCGAACAAGCCGTGAGCCCAACACATGCAACCAAGCCAACCCATGCGGTGAGGCGATGCGGTTGACGCAAAAAATAAAAGGCATTTCGACAGGATTCAAACATGGTGTGAAAGGCCGAATAAGGCGTTAAGGCTATGATTCGTTCATTGTAGCGGCGGGTCTATTTCTACTGCAGAGCGAAAGACAAAATGGCACATCCAGACGACCTCAAAAGCATTGGCCTCAAAGCCACAGCCCCTCGCTTGAAAATTTTGGAAATTTTTCAACAAGGCACGCAACGGCACATGACCGCCGAAGATGTGTATCGCCATTTGCTCTTACAACACGTCGATATCGGGTTGGCCACGGTCTACCGCGTGCTGATGCAGTTTGAACAAGCCAACATCCTGACACGCAGCCACTTTGAAAGCGAACGTGCGGTCTATGAACTCAACGAAGGTGAGCACCACGACCATTTGGTGTGCCTAGACTGCGGTCGAGTTGAGGAGTTTCACGACGAAGAAATCGAGGCCCTACAAGTCAAGGTGGCCAAGCGCCATGGCTTTGAAATTGCAGACCATGCATTGAGCCTGTATGCACATTGCCGCAAGAAAAATTGCGAGCATCGTCCTGCAAATAAATAAGGACTCAGCTTTGCGACATGGCGCGTTGGTGGCGTGCGATGAACTCTTGGTACGTGTCGACTCCGCGTAATTGCAAGATTGAATTGCGCACAGCCGCCTCCACCAACACCGCGATGTTGCGCCCGGCCACCACCTGAATCACCACCTTGCGCACCGGTACACCCAGCACATCCTGGGTAAGCGGTTCGTGGGGCAGTCGCTCGTAGTCGCGCTCCAAAGTTTCTTTGCGTACCAAATGAACAATGAGTTTCAGGCGCATCTTGCGTCGCACCGCCGTCTCACCAAAGATGGCACGAATGTCGAGCAAACCGATACCACGGACTTCCAACAAATTTTGCAGCAGCTCTGGGCAGCGGCCTTCAATCGTGGTTTGGTTGATGCGATACAAATCGACCGCATCGTCAGCGACCAAGCCATTGCCGCGCGAAATCAGCTCCAGTCCCAGCTCGCTTTTGCCCAAACCAGACTCGCCCGTGATCATCACGCCCAAACCCAGAATGTCCATGAACACCCCGTGCATGGTGGTGCGATCCGCAAAGTGCTTGGACAAATAAGCGCGCAACAGGTCAATGACAAACGCCGCAGACTCATGGGTGGCAAACAACGGAATCTGCGCACGCTCACACATGGACACCAACGCCTCTGTGGGCTGCTGTCCGTCGGCCAAGACCAACATCGGGGGCTCTAGCGTGACGATGCGCGCAATGCGTCGAGCGCTGTCTTCGGGTGAGGTTTTGCTGACGTAATTCGCCTCGCGCTCACCCAGCACTTGGACACGATAAGGGTGGATGTAATTGAGGTAGCCCACCAAGTCAGCACCAGAGCGGGCACTGCGCACGGCGACTTCATCGAAGTGACGTTCTGAAGCGCCTAGGCCAGCAATCCATTCCCAGCGCAGCCGGCCACGAAAGGCTTCAAACAGCACATCAGCGCTGATGACGGAAGGCCTCACGGTTACACCGCGTTCCAGGTAGAGATGATGCGGTGGAGTTCCACGGCGTCATCACAGGTTTTGATTTTTTCGCGCAGACCGGTATCGCTCAAAAGCTCGGCAATTTCAGACAAGATCTCAAGGTGCTTTTGCGTAGAAGCCTCGGGCACCAACAAGAAAATGAGCAAGCTGACCGGCTGCTCGTCGGGGGCATCAAAGCCAATCGCTTGGTCCAATTGAAACACGGCAGCCATGGGTGACTTCAATCCCTTGATTCGTCCGTGTGGAATCGCCACGCCATGGCCTAAACCTGTGGAGCCCAAGCGCTCCCGGGCAAACAAGCTCTCAGCCACCAAGGCGCGGTTGAGGTCGTGCAGACCTTCAAACAACAAGCCCGCCTCTTCAAAGGCGCGTTTTTTACTGGTGACCTCAACATGCACAAGGACTTGTGCGGGAGGAAGGATGGAGGCTAAGCGATTCATGATTGAGCGCAGATTATGCACCTACAAAATAAAAAGGCCCAAAACAAAAAAACCGCCGATGAACGGCGGTTTTGAGAAGTTTCCTAGGCATCACATCAGGCGCTTGGGACTCTCATGGTGGTGACTTTGAAGACGGTCTTTGTGTCGAACGACTTGGCGATCCAACTTGTCGACCAGTTCATCGACCGCTGCGTACATGTCCTCGTGTGCGCTTTCGGCAAACATGTCGCTGCCTTTGACATGGATGTTGCATTCAGCTTTTTGACGACGCTCTTTCTCCGTTTGGTTTTCAATACTGAGCAGTACTTTGACGTCCACCACCTGATCGAAATGTCGGGTAATTCGATCGAGCTTACCTGTCACATAGGTGCGCAGCGCTGGGGTTACTTCAAGATGGTGACCACTGATCGTCAAATTCATAAAAAGCCTCCGTTGGTGAGTTAACGGTTTCACTATGCGCTCCGCGTGTGAAAAAGGCAATGGGCTAGATTCAAAAACCCCGAAAAATCAGCCTACGGAAAACCCCTAGACCGCAACGAGGCAGTGCCATAATCTGCCCCACCTCAACAGCGGAGCTATCTCCTTGGAAACCTACCCTAGTCGGTAGCTTTCGAACCGCATCCGGCCGACAGGCAACGCGCGAATTCGAAAGCTGCATTTTTCCCCTTCGAATTTCTGTGCCACTCGCGCAAGGACTGCCATGCTCAACATCTTCACGCTGGCCAACGGTCGCCTCTTCCAAGAAGAGATCGAATCGCTGGAAGAACTCTCCAAATTCCAACCGATCTGGGTGGACCTCGAAGCGCCCACGCTAGAGGAAAAACGCTGGATCAAACAGTATTACGGCCTCTCCATCCCTGAAGATGCGATGGACGAAGACATTGAAGAGTCGGCACGCTTCTATGAAGAAGACAACGGCGAACTTCACATCCGCAGTGACTTCTTGATCGCCCACGAAGACGAACCGCGCACGGTACGGGTGGCTTTCATCTTGAACCAAAACAACACCGCCTTGCGTAGTCGTGGCGTGCTGTTCTCCATTCACGACGAGGATGTGCCGGTGTTTCGTTTGCTGCGCATGCGTGCGCGCCGCGCACCGGGCCTGATTGAAGATGACAAAGATGTGTTGCTCAAACTCTTCGACGCTGACGCCGAATACTCAGCCGACACGCTAGAAGGCATTTACGACCAGCTGGAAAAAGCTGGCAAGCTGGTGCTGTCAGAAGATGTGACCGACGAATTGGCAGGTGAAGTCTTGGGCGCCATCGCACGCCAAGAAGACTTGAATGGTCGCATTCGTCGCAACGTGATGGACACCCGTCGTGCCGTGAGTTTCATGATGCGTTCGCGCATGCTCAACGCCGATCAGTTCGAAGAAGCGCGTCAAATTTTGCGCGACATCGAATCGCTGGATAACCACACGGCCTTCTTGTTTGACAAGATCAACTTCTTGATGGATGCCACGGTTGGTTTCATCAACATCAACCAGAACAAGATCATCAAGATTTTCTCAGTGGCCAGCGTGGCCTTGCTGCCCCCGACCTTGATCGCGAGCATTTATGGCATGAACTTCCAGTTCATGCCTGAGCTAGACAAAACTTGGGGTTATCCGTTCGCACTAGGTTTGATGGTGGCCAGCGCCTTGGTGCCCATGTGGTACTTCCGCAAGCGCGGTTGGTTGAAGTAATCAGATCGGCAGTTGCGCCAACAGGCGGTCGAGCACGGCGGCGCTGTAACCGCTTGCGATGCTGCGAATGAAGCGAGGAAAGTCCACATGCGCGGCATCGTCCGCGCGATCTGAGATGGTTCGCACCGCCGCCAAAGGCACCCCGTAGTCGTGACAGACCTGCGCGATCGCAGCACACTCCATCTCAACGGCTAACGCACGGGGTAACTCGCGTTGCAAAGTTTGGCTTTCAAGGGTGGTGGAAACAAAGCGGTCACCACTGGCCACCAAGCCTTGATGCACACGTGCAGCAGCTAGGTCTAAACCCAACCAAGCGTCACGGTGCAGAGATGCCACCAAATCTTGGAGGGCCAGCGGTGCTGCGCCAGCCAGTGCGTCGCTCAAGTGGGGATCGGCTGGAAAACACGTCATGCCGGTCAACGGCACTTCATAACGCGCAAACAAAGGCGAAGCGTCCATGTCATGTTGGATGAACTCGCGAGCCACCACCACGTCCCCGACATTCACATGCGCGGCCAAACCGCCCGCCACTCCCGTGAACACCATGCGGTTGACGCCAAATCGTTCAATCAAGGTGGTGGCTGTGGTGGCTGCGGCCACCTTGCCAATCCGAGACAACACGGCCACTACCTCGTGACCATGCCAATGCCCCACCCAAAACTCACGGCCCGCGACGACGGTTTTGTGTTCGTCTGGCATGCGCGCCAGCACGGCCGCCAACTCCTCGTGCATGGCGCTCACCAGCGCGATGCGACTCATGCTTGTTTTTGTTCGCGCAGTTCGCGACGCAAGACCTTGCCCACCGGAGTTTTGGGTAACTCCGTACGAAACTCAATCACGCGCGGCAGCTTATAGCCCGTGAGATTTTGGCGGCAATGGTCTAACACTTGGGCTTGCGTTAGAGCCGGATCTTTTTTGACTACCACCAATTTCACGACCTCGCCAGAATGCTCGTCGGGGATACCAATCACTGCGCACTCCAACACACCAGATAAACCAGCCACCACGTCTTCTACTTCGTTGGGGTAGACGTTGAAGCCGCTGACCAAGATCATGTCCTTCTTGCGGTCAACGATGCGAAAGTAACCACGCTCATCCATGATGCCCACATCACCGGATTTGAAGAAGCCATCGGGCGTCATCACACGTGCAGTTTCATCTGGACGTTGCCAGTAGCCTGCCATCACTTGCGGGCCGCGAATGGCAATTTCGCCAGGCTCGCCGACGGGCACCTCGTTGCCATCGTCGTCGATGATTTTCATCTCGGTACTTGGCAAGGGCACGCCGATCGAACCTGTGAAAGTCTGACTGCTCACTGGGTTGCTACTCGCAGCCGGACTGGTCTCTGACAAGCCATAAGCCTCGCAGATAGGACAGCCCGTTTTCTCTAACCACAGCTTTGCTACCGCGCCTTGCACAGCGGTACCGCCGCCCAACGACACCACCAAGCGCGACCAGTCCACTTTGACAAAATCAGCGTGATTCGCCAAGGCATTGAACAAGGTGTTGACAGCTGGAAAGATGTGGAAGCGATGCTTTGACAATTCTTGGCACACCGCTGGAATATCTCGCGGGTTGGGGATCAGGATTGAACATCCGCCCATGCGCATGCACGACAGTAAATTCACATTGAACGCGAAGATGTGATACAGCGGCAAAGCACAGACAAACGTTGGAATCTCATTCGCAGGAATACGTTTGAGCGCAGGACCACACCACTCCGAGGCCTGCAACATATTGGCCACCAAATTGCGATGCAACAACTCAGCGCCTTTGGCCACACCCGTGGTCCCGCCTGTGTATTGCAGCACGGCCAAATCATTGCCGTCGATGCCGGGCAAGGTGAGCGTGTGGCGTTCTCCTTGAGCCAATGCATCGTTGAAACGCACCGCCATCGGTAGCGCAAAAGAAGGCACCAACTTTTTGACGTGCCGCACCACGTGGTTCACCAACGTCCCTTTGAGCCAGCCCAAACGGTCGCCCATGGCGCACAGCACCACATGCTTGACGCTGGTGCGCGCCAAGCACTGCTGCAAGGTAGCGCCAAAGTTTTCTAAGATCACAATGGCTTTTGCATCCGCGTCTTTGAGCTGCGCCTCCAGCTCCCTTGCTGTGTACAGCGGGTTGACGTTGACCACCACAAAGCCCGCACGCAACACGGCCGCCACAGCAATCGGGTACTGCAAGGTGTTGGGCAGCATGATGGCCACGCGGTCACCCAACACCAAGCCCAAACTTTGAAGATAGGCTGCGAACACTTGACTCAAGCGGTCTAGTTCGCGGTAAGTCAAACTGCGCCCTAGAAAACTAAACGCCGCACGGTCGCCAAATCGACTGAAGCTTTCTTGCATCACATCGATCAGCGAGCCGTAAGCGCTGGTGTCAATTTCTGCGGGTACGCCTTCTGGGTAGGCGCTCAACCATGGCTTCTGCGCTGCGTTCATTCAATCGCCTTAACCATGTCTTCAACCACTTTCTTGGCGTCGCCAAACACCATCATGGTCTTGTCCATGTAAAACAACTCGTTGTCCAAGCCCGCATAGCCCGAGGCCATGGAACGCTTGTTCACAATGACCGTCTTGGCTTTGTAGGCTTCCAAGATCGGCATGCCATAAATGGAACTGCCCTTTTCCAGCGCGGCGGGGTTCACCACATCGTTCGCACCCAACACGATGGCCACGTCCACTTGGCCAAACTCGCCGTTGATGTCTTCCATTTCAAACACTTGGTCGTAAGGCACTTCGGCCTCGGCCAACAGCACGTTCATGTGACCAGGCATGCGGCCAGCCACAGGATGGATGGCGTACTTCACACTGATGCCTTTGTGCATCAGCTTCTCGGCCAGTTCGTTGACCGCATGTTGCGCACGGGCCACCGCCAAGCCGTAACCGGGCACGATCACCACGGACTCGGCATTGGCCAAGATATAAGCGGCATCATCGGCACTGCCGCTCTTGACAGGACGTTGCTCTTGGGCACCTGCCGCCGCGGTCACGGCCTCGGCTCCAAAGCCCCCCAAGATGACACTGAAGAACGAGCGGTTCATGGCCTTGCACATGATGTAGCTCAGAATCGCGCCTGAGCTACCCACCAACGAACCCGCAATGATGAGCATGCTGTTGTTGAGCGAGAAGCCAATGCCAGCTGCCGCCCAACCCGAATAGCTGTTGAGCATAGACACCACCACGGGCATGTCTGCGCCACCGATGGGGATGATGATGAGCACGCCCATCACAAATGACAGCGCCAGCATCGCAAAGAACGCGGTCCAGCTTTCCGTCATCACAAACATCGCGCCCAAGCCCAGCGTGACCAAACCCAGCACCAAATTCAGCATGTGCTGGCCGGAAAAACTCACGGGCGCGCCTTGGAACAAGCGGAATTTGTATTTGCCCGAGAGCTTGCCAAACGCAATCACGGAACCGCTGAAGGTGATCGCACCAATGGCAGCACCCAAGAACAACTCCAAACGGTTGCCCGCGGGAATAGGGAAGCGCTGAATACTCTCGGTGATGACCAAACCAGCCGATGTTTGCATGCCCGTCACCAGCTCTTGGGGGGGCTGTGTGATGCCAAACGCCCAAGGCTCAGCCACCGCCGCCACACCGATGAACACGGCCGCCAAGCCAATCATGCTGTGCATGAAGGCGACCAGCTCGGGCATCTTGGTCATCTCGACGCGCTGCGCCATGACCGTGCCAGCACCGCCGCCCACCACGAGCCCCAACAAAACCCAGCTCATGCCGAGACCAGAGCCTGACAACTTCACGATCAAGGCGGCAGTGGTCAACACCGCAATCGTCATCCCCGTCATGCCAGACACATTGCCGCGAATGGAGGTGGTGGGATGGCTCAAGCCTTTGAGCGCTTGAATGAAACACACACTCGCCACCAAATACATCAAGGTGACGAGGTTCATTGAAACAAAGTCCATGTTCATGCTTTGTCTCCTGCAGTTGCCTTAGCTGGTTTGTCTTTTTTCTTGAACATTTCCAGCATGCGACGCGTGACCATAAAGCCACCAAACACGTTCACCGCAGCCAGCGCCACCGCCAACACGCCCATGGTCTTACCCAAGGTGGTTTCGGTCATGGCGGCGGCCAGCATGGCGCCCACAATGACGATGGCGGAAATGGCATTGGTCACTGCCATGAGCGGTGTGTGCAACGCAGGGGTGACCGTCCAAACCACGTGGTAACCCACGTAAATGGCCAGCACAAAAATAATCAAGTTGACGAGGGTGGGGGAGACTGCATCCATGTTGTTATTCCTCGTTTTATTTCTTCACCACAGCGCCATCGCGGGTGACTAAACACGCCGCCACGATGTCGTCATCCATGTCGATATGCAACGCGCCTTCTTTGTTGATGACGAGCTTCAAAAAGTCGAGCACGTTACGGGCATACAAAGCACTGGCGTCTGCCGCGACCAAGGCTGGCAAGTTGGTCTCGCCCACAATCGTCACGCCATGCTTGATGACGGTTTTGCCCGCTTCGGTCAGCGGGCAGTTGCCGCCTTCACCATTGGCGCCCTTGCCAGCCGCAATGTCGATGATGACGGCCCCCGGCTTCATGGCCTTGACCATGTCTTCGGTCACCAGCACAGGTGCGGCGCGGCCCGGAATCAGGGCTGTGGTGATGACGATATCAGCCAAGGCCACACGCTTGGCCACTTCGATCTTTTGTCGGTCCAACCAACTTTGCGGCATGGGGCGGGCATAGCCGCCCACGCCTTCGGCAGCGTCTTTCTCGTCTTGGCTCTCGAACGGCACGTCGATGAACTTGGCACCGAGTGACTCCACTTGTTCTTTGACACTCGGGCGCACATCGGTGGCCTCGATCACTGCGCCCAAACGCTTGGCGGTGGCAATGGCTTGCAAACCCGCCACGCCCACACCGAGGATGACCACGCGCGCGGCTTTGACCGTGCCAGCCGCCGTCATCAACATAGGGAAGAAGCGTTGGTATTTGTCTGCGGCCAGCATGACCGCTTTGTAGCCCGCGATGTTGGCCTGAGAAGACAACACGTCCATGCTTTGTGCACGGGTCGTGCGAGGCGCGGCTTCGAGCGCAAAACCTGTCGCACCTGCTGTGGCGAGGCGTTGCAAGCCTTCGGCATTGAAGGGCTCCAATATCCCCACCACGGTGCTACCGGCTTTGATGCTGGACGCTTCGGCGGCTTCGGGGGTGCGTACTTTGAGGATCAAGTCACAAGCCCAAGCACTCGCGGCATCCACCACCTCGGCGCCGACTGCCGCATAGGCGGCATCTGGCACGCTGGCAAGCACACCTGCACCCGCTTGAACACGGACACTGTGGCCTTGGGAAATGAGTTTTTTAGCCGTCTCAGGTGTGACGGCGACGCGGGTCTCACCGGCCGTCTTTTCGGCGGGAACACCAATCAACATGCGCTTCTCCTCGTGTGGGTCTTTGTTCTTGTCAGAGTCGAGCAAGGTTACACGACTTTACCTCGACAACAGAGGCGGGCTTACCCGAAAGATAATGGCCAAATGAATAAACGTTGGAAACCCAGTGTCACCGTTGCCGCCATCATCGAACGCGATGGCCGCTACTTGCTGATTGAAGAACACACGCCCGAAGGCCTGAGGCTGAACAACCCCGCAGGCCACCTAGACCCTGGTGAGTCCCCAGAAGACGGCTGCGCCCGCGAAGCGCTGGAGGAAACCACCCACACCTTCAAGCCTACGGAGCTGGTCGGCATCTACATGTCACGCCTGCTGCGCCCTGCTCGCGAAGGTCACGCGGCCGAAGACGTGACTTATCTGCGACTGGCTTATTGCGGCGTTCTCGGTGAATCCATCCCTGGCGCACAGCTCGACAAGGGCATCGTGCGCACCCTGTGGATGACGCCAGACGAAATTCGCGCCAACGAACACCGCTTGCGCAGCCCGCTGGTCCTGCGTTGCATGGAAGACCACCTGAACGGACAACGTTTCCCGATGCACCTCATCTATACGGACGCCAGCGTGGTCAATCTCTCAAAGGGATAATTGCCACATGGCAAATAACAAACGTGTGGTGGTGGGCTTGAGCGGTGGCGTGGACTCCGCCGTCAGCGCCTACCTGTTGAAGCAGCAAGGCTACGACGTCATCGGCATCTTCATGAAAAACTGGGAAGACGATGACGACAGTGAGTACTGCTCGTCCAACATCGACTTCGTCGACGCGGCTGCGGTCGCCGACGTGATTGGCATCGAGATTGAACACGTCAACTTCGCTGCCGAATACAAAGACCGCGTGTTCGCCGAGTTCTTGCGCGAATACCAAGGCGGGCGCACGCCCAACCCCGACATCTTGTGCAATGCTGAAATCAAGTTCAAAGCATTCCTTGACCACGCCATGCGTCTTGGCGCTGAAAAAATTGCCACGGGCCACTACTGCCGAGTGCGTGAATTGCATGGCGAGTTTCAGCTCCTCAAAGGCTTGGACCCCAGCAAAGATCAAAGCTATTTTTTGCATCGCTTGAACCAAGCCCAGTTGTCCAAAACCTTGTTTCCCGTCGGTGAGCTGCACAAAACCGAGGTGCGCCGCATCGCCGATGAAATTGGTTTGCCCAACGCCAAGAAGAAGGACTCCACCGGTATTTGCTTCATTGGCGAGCGCCCGTTTCGCGAATTTTTAAACCGCTACATCGCCAACGAACCTGGCCCCATCAAAGACGAACGCGGCCGCAAGATTGGCAACCATGTAGGCCTGAGTTTTTACACACTCGGCCAACGTCAAGGCTTGGGCATCGGCGGGCTCAAAGCCAAAGGCGCCGACATGGAAGCCCTGCGCGCCCGAGGATTGCGCGGCGCTGGTGAACACCAACCCTGGTTCGTCGCCCGCAAAGACTTGGCCACCAACACCTTGTATGTGGTGCAAGGCCACGACCACCCTTGGTTGCTCTACGGTTCGCTCCATGCCGACGATCTGAGCTGGTGTGCGCCGCACCCACCTGCCCCTGGCCGCTATGCGGCCAAAACGCGCTACCGCCAAGCCGATGCACCGTGCGAACTGAACTACAACGAAGATGGCGAGCTGGTGCTCGCCTTTGATGATCCTCAGTGGGCCGTCACACCGGGCCAATCGGCCGTGTTGTATGACGGTGACGTGTGTTTAGGCGGCGGTGTCATCGCCAGCGCTGAACTGCGGGGTGCGACACATGCCTAATTGGGGTGTTTTTGTGGCTCGCTTGCTCAGTGCCATTGGCTCGTGGCTAGACGCGAGCAATTTGCGTAACCGCGTTTACAAACTAGAGCAAGAAAACGAATTGATGCGCGTTGCACTTGACGACATCCAGCGCATGGACACACAAGGACGCATCGGTTGGATCGCGCACGAGACTTTGCACAACGTCAAAAAATATTGACGCCACACCGACATAAAAAAACCGACTGGCTGATGCGCCGTCGGTTTTTTATTGCACGCTCAGATTTGCACGCTCAGATTTGCGTGGACTGATCAGAACGGAATGTCATCATCCATGTCGTCAAAGCCACCTTTGGCAGGGGCGGGTGCCGCAGGGCGTTGCGCTGCAGGTGCCGCAGCGCGAGGTGCGGCGGCTGGGCGGATGTAGCCACCACCGCCTTCTTCGCCACCACCGCTAGGGCCGCCCATGCCTTCACGCCCGCCCAAGAGTTGCAGCTCGGTGGCAATGATGTCCACGGTGTTTTTCTCCACGCCTGTGGTTTTGTCGGTATAGACGCCGTACTTCAAGCGACCTTCCACGTAAATGGGACGGCCTTTTTTGACGTACTCGCCAGCGATCTCGGCCAAGCGGTCGTAGAACGTGACGCGGTGCCATTGGGTGTCTTCAATCATCTCGCCGCTGTTTTTGTCCTTGCGGCGGCTCGATGTCGCCACGCTCACGTTGGCCACGGCTTGGCCGCTGGGCAGGTAGCGCACTTCGGGGTCGCGGCCACAGTTGCCGACGAGGATGACTTTGTTAACGGATGCCATGGGTAAATTCCTCCAGATAGGGGCTAATTATGAGGTCTTTGTGGCGTTGCCCGACCGCTTGGGCGCCACCATGGGCCAAGCTACCACCAGCCAGAGCACCATGAGTGCTGCGCAAGTTAAAAACAGGCCTTGTGTGCCGTAGCTTTTGACGAGCTGCCCGCCCATCACGCCACCCGCAAAAAAACCCAACGACTGCAAGGTGTTGTAAACGCCCATGGCCGCACCACGTGACGAAGCAGGTGCGATGCGTGACACCAAACTGGGCTGCGTGGCTTCCAACACGTTGAAGCCACAAAAGAACGCAAATAACAACCACGCCAAACAGGCAATGCTGGGCGCACCCGACGACACCCACAGCAGCGCCACTTGCACCAAAGCAATCAAGCCGATGGCACTTAAAAACACCGCCCGCAAATAGCCACGACGCTCCAGCGGAAACACAGCACCCATCAGCACAAACGAGCCCAACACGGCGGGCAAGTAAATTTGCCAGTGGTCATCCTTGCCCAAACCCGCTTGCACCAAGAACGCAGGGATCGCCACCCACATGGCCAGTTGCACCGCATGCAACACAAACACGCCAATGTTCAGGCGCAACAGCGCGGGACTCGACAGCACTTGGCGCAGGCCACCACGGGCGGCGTCTTTGTGCACCACAGGTTCGGCCGGCACCGCCCACACCACCACCGCCGTGCCCAACAGCGCCAGCACCGCTGTCAACACAAACAAGCCCGATAAACCGATGTGCGCAGCAATCACGGGAGACACCACCAGAGAGAACGCAAACATCAACCCAATGCTGGCCCCCACCAAGGCCATGGCCTTGGTGCGCACGTTGTCGCGCGTCAAGTCGGCCAACAAAGCCGTCACAGCAGCCGACACCGCGCCCGCACCTTGCAACGCACGACCAGCCAGCAAGCCGGTCAGCGTGTCCGCAGCGCCCGCCACCAAACTGCCCAAGGCAAATATCAGCAGACCAAAAATGATCACCCGCTTGCGCCCCAAGCGGTCTGACGCCACACCAAACGGAATTTGCAAAATGCCTTGCGTCAGGCCATAAATGCCCATCGCCAAACCGACCATCGCCGGGTCATCCCCGCCCGGGTATTTGCGCGCTTCCAGCGCAAACACGGGCAACACCAAAAACAAGCCCAGCATGCGCAAGGCAAAGATAGACGCGAGTGAACCACTGGCACGACGCTCAACGGGCGTCATCGTGGGGCTGTCGTCTAGGGTGGGGGCGGGGGTCTGGTTGATCGTCACAGGCGCTCATTGTCCTGCATTCTGTGAGTCAACTCGACACTGGGCCCATCAGTTCAACTCAGGCGCTACGTGAATGACGCGCCACATATTTGCGCAAAACAGAGTCCATCAAAGACTGCCAGCCATCCCCCGTGGATTTGAAATAGTCAATCACTTCTGGGCTGTATCGCACCGACACCAAGCGTTTTTTGTTCTCAGACTTTGGCCGTCCGCGCAGCGCTTTCATGGGCACCATGGCTTTGAGTTGTTGACCTGTCAGCGGCTGAGCATCTGGGTCGAGCTTGGCGGCAGCAGTGATGGCGCGGTCTTCCTGCGCACTGGGCATTTGAACTTTAGATCGTTTCATCATTTTCGACATAGTGCTTCACCTCGCGTCGGTTGGCGCGCCGAAGACTGATGATTCTTCGTACGTCACCACGGTCCACAAATGCCACGTAATAAAGGGTTTCGGTTTTTGGTGCCAGCGCAATCATGCGCATTTCGCTGTAGTCAAACCGATCATCCACCCATACCCAAGCAGCGTCCCAATCAAGCTCTGCGGCCATAGCCAGCGATACACCATGCTTAAGCTGATTACTTGCATCTTTGGTCGGATCGAACTCGACATGCATATTTTAATGTAGCTACATAAAATTGAAACACATCTCAAGTTTTCCTTATCTAGGCTTCGGGAATATGTAGTCCGCATCAGGTTTTACGCTTCACCCACTATCATGTCGGGTTGCCCTTTGATGAATTGACCCGTGAACAAACCCACTGACGACGGCGCCTATCTAGGCCAGGCCATGCACCACCCCTCTGCCATGCGAAACATCAGCATTCGCGGAGCGCGCACGCACAACCTGAAAAACATCGACCTCGACATTCCGCGTAACCAGTTGGTGGTCATCACGGGTTTGTCGGGTTCGGGCAAATCAAGCCTTGCGTTTGACACCCTGTACGCCGAAGGTCAGCGCCGCTATGTAGAGAGCTTGTCGGCCTATGCCCGTCAGTTCTTGGGCCGTTTGGACAAGCCCGATGTGGACCTGATTGAAGGCCTGTCGCCTGCCATCAGCATTGAGCAAAAAGCCACCAGCCACAACCCGCGCTCCACGGTGGGCACGGTGACCGAAATTCACGACTACCTGCGCTTGCTGTTTGCCCGCGCCGGCACGCCCTATTGCCCCGACCATCAACTGCCGCTGCAAGCGCAAAGCGTGTCGCAAATGGTGGACGCCGTGATGGCCCTGCCCGAAGACACCAAGCTCATGCTGCTCGCGCCCATCGCACGCAACCGCAAGGGCGAGTACAGCGAAATCTTCACGCAGCTGCAAGCGCAGGGTTATGTGCGTTTTCGCATTGAAGGCAAGGTGTACGAATACGACGAACTGCCCGAACTCAAGAAAACCGAAAAGCACGACATCGACGTGGTGGTGGACCGCATCAAGGTGCGCCACGAAGCACCTGTCGCACCAGCACCCATCGTGCCCCCCAGCATTGGCGACATCGCAGTCACCGCACCACCCCCCGGCTTGCGCCAGCGTTTGGCCGAGAGCTTTGAAGCCGCGCTGCGCTTGGCCGAAGGCCGCGCCATTGCGCTAGAGATGGACACGGGCGTGGAGCACGCATTCAACGCCAAGTTTTCTTGCCCTCAGTGCACGTATTCCATCAGCGAACTCGAACCTCGCTTGTTCTCGTTCAACTCCCCCGTGGGCGCTTGCCCTGCGTGTGACGGCTTGGGCCACCAAGATTATTTCGACCCTGCACGCGTGGTGGCGTTTCCGTCACTCAGCTTAGGCAGTGGTGCCATCAAAGGCTGGGACCGCCGCAACGCGCATTACTTCACGATGCTCGAGAGCTTGGCCAAGCACTACAAGTTTGACCTCGACACACCGTTCGAAGACCTGAGCCCCGAGACGCGCCAAGTGCTGCTGTACGGCTCGGGCGAAGAAGAAATCAAGTTCAACTACAGCCTTGAAAACGGCTCGGGCAAAAAACTCAGCAAGAAGCACCCCTTCGAAGGCATCTTGGTCAACATGGAGCGCCGCTACCGCGAGACCGACTCCACCGTGGTGCGCGAAGACTTGTCACGCTACCGTGGCGTGCGTGCTTGTACCTCGTGCGGCGGCACACGGCTGCGCCGCGAAGCGCGCAACGTGCGCATTGGCGAAGGCGCACAAATGCGCGGCATTTTTGACATCAGCCACACCACGCTGGGCGAATGCTTTGGCTACTTCAACACGCTCAAACTGCAAGGTGCAAAGGCGGAGATTGCGGACAAAGTGGTGCGCGAAATTGCCTCACGCTTGAAGTTCTTGAACGACGTGGGCTTGAACTACCTCAGCCTCGACCGCTGTGCCGACACCTTGTCGGGCGGCGAAGCGCAACGCATCCGTTTGGCCAGCCAAATTGGTTCGGGCCTGACGGGTGTGATGTATGTATTGGACGAGCCCAGCATTGGTTTGCACCAGCGCGACAACGACCGCCTCATCGACACCCTCAAACACTTGCGCGACATTGGCAACAGCGTGTTGGTGGTGGAGCATGACGAAGACATGATTCGCGCTGCCGACTTCTGCGTCGACATGGGTCCCGGCGCAGGCATACACGGCGGCCATGTGATGGCGCGCGGCACACCCGCCGAGATTGAAGCCAACCCCCAGTCCCTCACAGGCCGCTACCTCGCGCAAGCCCTGCGCATCGAGGTGCCACCTAAGCGCAATGCCTTCTTGCCCGTGGAGGCCGAAGAGCTCAAGTTCCAACGCAAGCTGCACAAAGATGCGTCTGCGCACCAAGTCATCCGCATCCGTGGTGCGCGTGGCAACAACCTGAAAAACGTCACGGCCGATTTCCCCGTGGGCTTGCTCACTTGCGTCACCGGTGTGTCGGGCTCGGGCAAATCCACGCTGGTGAATGACACGCTCTACACCGCGGCTGCGCACGCCATTCACCGCGCACACGACGAGCCCGCCGCTCACGACGAGATGACGGGCCTCGACTATTTCGACAAGGTGATCAACGTCGACCAGTCGCCCATTGGCCGCACACCGCGCAGCAACCCCGCCACCTACACCGGCTTGTTCACCCCCATTCGCGAGTTGATGGCCGAAGTGCCGATGGCGCGCGAACGCGGCTATGGGCCGGGACGATTCAGCTTCAACGTGGCGGCAGGCTCGGGCGGTGGCCGCTGCGAAGCTTGCCAAGGCGACGGCATGGTGAAAGTGGAAATGCACTTCTTGCCCGACGTGTACGTGCCGTGCGACGTGTGCCACGGCTTGCGCTACAACCGCGAAACACTCGAGGTCATGTACAAAGGCAAAAACATTGCGCAGGTTTTAGAGCTGACGGTGGAAGCCGCTTTGCAGTTCTTCAACGCCGTGCCCAACATTGCCCGCAAGCTGCAAACCTTGATGGACGTGGGCTTGTCGTACCTGCAACTCGGCCAAGCCGCCACCACCCTCTCCGGCGGTGAAGCGCAGCGCGTGAAGCTGGCCTTGGAGCTGAGCAAGCGCGACACAGGCCGCACGCTCTACATCTTGGACGAACCCACCACGGGCCTGCACTTTGCCGACATTGCGCTGCTCTTGAAAGTGCTGCAACACCTGCGTGATGCGGGCAACACCATCGTCATCATTGAGCACAACCTCGACGTCATCAAAACCGCCGACTGGCTGATTGACATGGGGCCAGAGGGCGGCAGCGGGGGAGGCACCGTGGTGGGCGTGGGCACGCCCGAAGACTTGGCGGCCAACCCTGACAGCTTTACGGGCAAGTACTTGAAGCGTTTGCTAGCTCAAACGTAATGCGAGCGAAAAACAACGCTCACGGCACTACATAGGCCTGCCATTTATGGTTGGGTGACTCGGGGTACAAAAAGACCAGATCACCTGCCTGCACCATCGGTGTCAAATGCTTGGTGCGCAAATATTTTTTATCACGATGCAGGTATTGAGCCAACTCGTCTGTACGCAATGCCTGCCACTGGCACAAGTCCTTGATCAACGCGCGTAACTCTGGTGTTTTAAGGTTACGCCCAGCTTCAGGCAAACGCCGAGCCAAAGCCTCGGGCATGGTTCGCCCCTTTTCAGGCGGCTGTAGGTTGTCACCTTCTTGTCCTAGGTTGCCACCTTTTTGCTCTAGGTTGCCACCTTCTTGTCCCAGGTTGCCACCTTCTTGGCTGAAAAGGTCGGTCATCGCAAGTTGATTCATGGTGGCTTCCACAAGCACGTAATGCGTGCGGTTACCAGCCCCTTGCTTATTTAAAAGTCCCCGATCACGCAATCGGCGCAACACATTGCTGGCTTGCAAGGTATCCAAACCCGAAAAATCCCGACATGCTGTGTTATCTACCGCCCCAGTTTCTCGGGCATAAATCAAAATTTTGGCTTCATCCGCAGACACAGCATCACCCGCTAAAGCCTTCAACCATGCGTAGTCTTCTTCGGTCAATAAATGATGCAAAAACAACGTGACTTTGAACTCATTGCGTTGCCGATCAGAGACGAACTCTGGTAGCGGTAGCCCAGCATCAGCCGCCAAACGGCGCATGGCACGAATACCAGAACCCTTGGTTTCTGCCCAGTTGACTTCGTGCAACACCGCCGCAAGCGCGAGCGTGGCGAGCCCAAACTGCTCATGTTCTTCAGTGAAAAACCTGGATTCAAAATTTCAATGCGGTTGCTGTAGCGCACGATCTGCATAGGGCTGTGATCTTGGTAGCTGCGGTGCATGACTGCATTGGCCAAGGCTTCGCGAATCACCTTACGAGGCAACAAAGGGGTTTGCTGGCTTTGCAACTCACCCTCAGGCAAGCGAAATCCTTTGGGCAAGTCGTCCATCACCGCAGCTTCAACCTTAGGCAGTGCCAGCATCAACGGCTGGCGAATGTCTACCGATGTGAAACGCGACTCAGGGTCATCCACCCACTGTGTGCCCACCACACGCACGTAGTCCACACGCAAGGCAGGGAACAACCGCCGCAACGCCATTGCTTTACCAAACAGCACCATGCCCGCCAACGTGGGTTTGATTTGATCCCCCACGCGCCGAACCGCTGACAAGGCTTCTAACAAGTCTGACGTTTCGTAGGCAAGCTCTTCGGCCTGTGGATTAACCAAGGCACGTAAACGCCGATATTCGTCAATGGCAACGGGGTCTAGGTCATGCAGTTGCGCATCTGGAATGGGGGCCATGTCAGGCCCCATTTGCGGCTGGCTCGCACCACGCAACACCCATAAATCTTCGTCCACACAACGCTGATCGGTTGAGCCCACGCGGCGATAAGCCCCCTTGGGTAAACCTGTTGCGGTGAAGTAAATAGGCTTTTGACTGACATCCGCCTCTGCCACAAACACCACAACCACCGCGCATCCATCCACCCGTTCCACCGACATCTCGGGGCGTAGCGCAACATTCAACATACTGGCGCATTGGCTGGCTAAATCGCGTTGTAGTTTGTCTGGGTCAGCCACGCCTTCCACCCAATAACGCGTGTCGCCCTTGTCGTTGATTTCCCAGTTCACCCCCAGCAGCAAATGCCCGCCACCCAAGCTGGGCTCATTCGCAAAGGCAATCACCGTTTCCAAAATCGACCTGCCAGCTTCGCGAGCACGCTTGGCCTCAATGCGAGGCGACTCGTCGCTCGCATTGAGTTCGGTGAGGAGGTCTTGGGCAGTGCGCATAGATTAATGTTGATGCCCATGTGCACCATGCACGTGGCGGTGGGCAATTTCTTCAGTGCTGGCGGCGCGCACCTCCGTCACGGTGCCACTGAAACGCAGCGCTTGACCAGCCAACGCGTGGTTGCCGTCTAGGTGCACTTCGGGGCCTTTGATCTTCACCACGTTGAACACGCGCGGCTGACCATCGTCGCCCGCGCCTTGTAACTGACCGCCCACTTTCACGCCGGGTGGGAACTCTGATTTAGGAATCACACGCACCAAGGATTCGTCGCGTTCGCCAAAGGCGTCTTCGGCGCTCAACTCCAACTTGACGGCAAAGCCCACCGCTTGACCGTTGAGGGCCGCTTCGACCTTCGGAAAAATGTTGTCATAGCCGCCGTGCAGATACGACAAATGCCCCGCGTCCAAGGGCTTGCCTGCGGGCGTGGTGACTTGATATTTGAGAGTGACGGCCGTGTCTTGAATGATCTGCATGGCGAGGCTTTGAATGAAAAACGCCATTGTCCACGACCTCTGGGGTGGCTCCTCTGAGGTGTCTCGTCACCAAGCCTTACCATTCACCCCCATGAAACCTGTCATCCGTGCCTTCTTTAAAGCCCTGCGCCTTGTGCTGGGCCCCGTCATGTTGCTCAAAGAGCGCCTCACACACCCCAAGGGCATGCAGCGTGATGCGGCGGCACAAGCCGCGGTGGATGTGCAATGCCAAAGCTTGGCGCTGTACCAGTTCAACACCTGCCCGTTTTGCATCAAGGTGCGCCAAGAAATGCGCCGCCTGTCACTGCCCATTGAAAAGCGCGACGCCCAACACAACGTCACCCACCGCGACGAGCTGCAACAAGGCAGTGGGGCCACCAAAGTGCCTTGCTTGAAAATCACAGAGGCGAACGGTCAAGCACGTTGGCTGCAAGACTCCAACGCCATCGTGGCTTACTTGCGCGACCAGTTTGAGACCACGGCCTGTTGACCGCACGGTCTGAACACGTCACGCACACGCGACGCTCATCTTGGCCTCTATGCCCCACACACACGCACTCACACGCAAACAGCTGGTGACCCTCGTCATCTTGACCTTGGTCTGGGGCATGAACTGGCCGATTTTGAAGATCGGTGTCACGGGCTATCCCGCCATCACCTTTCGCAGCATGTCGATGTGGATCGGCTGGCCTTTGTTGGGCATGGTGTTGTGGCGCATGAAGGTGCCCTTCAAAGTGCCGCGCAACGAATGGCGAGAGTTGTTGCTTTTGGCCACCAGCAATATGTTTGTCTGGCATGTGCTGATTATTTTGGCGGTGCAAGATTTGTCCAGCGGACGCGCTGCCATCTTGGGCTACACCATGCCAATTTTTTCGGCCGTGATCGGCGTGTTGTTTTTCAAGTCCCCGCTGCGCCCGCGTGCGTGGCTGGGGGTGGTCTTGGCGGGCTTGGCCGCCCTGCTCTTGCTGTGGCACGAGTTGGTTCACTTGTCGGGCAAGCCCATGGGTGTGCTGATCGCCCTGCTCGCGGCCGCCTCATGGGCTTTGGGCACCCAACAAATTCGTCACACCAAGATGACGGTGCCCACGCTGACGATTGTGTTTTGGATGACGGGCATGACGGCTGTTGTGATGAGCGCGCTGGCGGTTTTATTTGAAATGGACCGGTGGGCCATGCCGCCGGCCAGCACGTGGGCCTCCATGCTCTACAACGCCGTGGGCGTGTTTGTGTTTGCGCAAGCCGCTTGGTTGGGCTTGGCGCGCAGCTTGCCGCCCTTGGCATCGAGCCTGAGCGTGATGTTCATCCCCGTCCTTGGTGTCTTCACGGGCGCTTGGTGGTTGGGTGAAGTGCTGCACTGGCAAGACTGGATGGCCGTGCTGTTGGTGGTGGCCGCCATTGCATCGGTGTTGTGGCCCGCACGCGCCTCCAATCCTGCGTCCTGAGCGACTCATGCCTTGCTGAGCTGACGCAGGGCCTGCCACAGCGGCGTCAACGATCTCGCCCGAGGCAAGTCCGCACACACCTGCGTGAGCGAGATGACCGCCTGCGTTGCATAGCCCGCCGCTTGCATGACACGCGTGGCCTTGGCGAGCACCATCGCGTCGGACATCGGCGCTTCTGGATCGCCTAGCGCGTCTGACACGCGAGCCTGCAAGATCTCCCCACTGCGCAAGTGCACACGCAACTGCGCCCCGTAATGCGCGGGGTAGGCGCGGTTCCAGCGCGCTGCAGCGCGGACTTGGGTGAGCGCGCGCAAGCGCGTCAGAGCTGGCTGCGCCAAGGACTGCGGCTGTGTGTCTGCCAGCCCAAAATCGCCCCGCAACAAAGCCACGGCGACGGCGTGCTGCAAGCTAAAGCGCGCTTGCTGGCGGGTGTGTGGCTGCGCTTGGTCGGCAAAGTCCAGCGCGGTTTGGTAGGTGCTGAGTTCCATGTGCGTGATCTGGTTCACATCGCCCACTTGGCCATGCAGTTGCAGCGCACAGGTGATGGCCGGATGCACATGCCGACAAGCAGGCCAAGGCTTGAAGCTGACCTCGTGGATCAACCACGCGGCGTTAGGCGCGGGGCGCAACACCGCGGCGGCATGCACGGCGTTGGGCTTGCTGTGGGTGGCGCTCAACCAACCCTGTTCGCCTTCGAGGATGAAGCGCGGCCCTGTCATTCCCGCCGCGGCCCAGTCCGCAGCCATGAGCCCCGATTGCGCACTGCGACCGGCCGCCAGTTGTTTAGAGAATCCGGGCTCCAAGCGGCACTGCCAGACGCCGCTGGCTTGCATGCCGGCTTGGGCCAAGGCGTGCATGGCTTGTGTGGCATCGAGTTGCAACACACTGGCGCTGGCGGTCGCTGCGCCAAACACCCCGCAGGTGGCTGTGCTGTACCAGTGCCGGTAATGCACGGTGCCTGCCAGCAGGCCCACACGGATGGCCACCTCATAACCACGCACGATGGCATCCAG
Source organism: uncultured Burkholderiales bacterium (assembly GCA_903886485.1). GTDB lineage: Bacteria > Pseudomonadota > Gammaproteobacteria > Burkholderiales > Burkholderiaceae_C > Limnohabitans. The sequence continues at coordinate 360,229 of CAISMH010000011.1, read as the reverse complement.
CAGTGCATGCGGTGTGGCCTGTTCGCGCTGGGCCACCGCCAGTGCAGCGGCCATGATGGTGTCGGCGGGGTGGACCACGGCGGCGCGGTGCAAGTCGTCCAGCTCATCCACATTGCCCAAGCCACCGTTGACCAAAGCCGCGGCCTCGCTGCCGAGGTGCAAGCCACCCACTGTCCAACACGGGCCCGCTGCGGTCTTGGCCGCCCAGCGGCTCAGGGCCTCACCCGCTGGTGAGGTGTGGCCCAGCAGCACGCAGCCGAGCCAATCCAACAGATGCAGGGCTGCGCGGCGACGATCTGGGTCGGTGATGGGGCGGCCTTGTAGGGCCAGCAATTGCTCGGTCCAAGAGGGCGTGTGGGCAGAACTCACGCGGGCCTCGGTGTGACTCAACGGCCTTTGAACACGGGCGGGCGTTTGTCGTTGAAGGCGGCCACGCCTTCGCGTCGGTCGTCGGTGTCCACCAAGCGGTTGTAGGCCTCGACCTCGAACCGATAGGCCGTGCGCAACTCCATTTGCCCGCCGTAGCGGATGGACTTTTTAATTTGTCGCACCGACAACGGCGCGTTGGCCGCGATGCGATGCGCCGTCTCCAGTGCCACGGCGAGCACCTGATCGGCGGGTGCGACTTGGTTGACCAATCCCCACTCACAGGCTTGTGCGGCGCTGAAAGGGCGACCTGTCAAGGCCAATTCTTTGGCGCGTCGCTCGCCCAAGGCGCGGGGCAGGTTTTGTGTGCCGCCCATGCCCGGCATGATGCCCAGCGTGACCTCGGGCAAGGCAAAGCGTGCGTCTTGGCTGGCGTACAAAAAATCGCAGCACAGCGCCATCTCCAAGCCGCCGCCATAGGCGTGACCGTTGATGGCACCGATGACGGGCAGGGGCAAGTCAATCAAGGCCCAATACAAACGCTCAAAAATTTCGTGTTGGTGCTGCCACGCTTGCGGCGTCATGCCGTTGCGCTCTTTGAGGTCTCCGCCGCCACAAAATATTTTCTGGCCTGCCCCCGTGAACACCACACAGCGCACCTCGCCCGGCACATCGGTCAGGCGCGTCCACAGATCCAGCAAGTCCACGCCCATTTGCGTGTTCAAGGCATTGCCCACATCGGGACGGTTCAGGCACACCTGCAACACATGGTCGGACACGCGCGTGCACGCCAAGGTGGTGTAGTCAGGCAAGGAGGGATGAGACATGCCGTACGCTCAATACGACTTGGGCATGCCCAGCACGTGTTCACCCACGTAGGACAAGATCAAGTTGGTTGAAATGGGTGCCACTTGGTAGAGGCGTGTCTCGCGGAATTTACGTTCAATGTCGTACTCGGCGGCAAAGCCAAACCCGCCGTGGGTTTGCAAACACACGTTGGCCGCTTCCCACGAGGCATCGGCGGCGAGGAGTTTGGACATATTCGCCTCGGCACCACAGGCCACACCGGCATCGAACAAACGTGCGGCTTCATAGCGCATCAAGCTGGCGGCCTCCACATTCACATGGGCCTTGGCAATGGGGAATTGAATGCCTTGGTTGTGCGCAATCGAGCGCCCAAAGACCACGCGCTCTTTGGCGTACTGAGTGGCACGGTCGATGAACCAATAGCCATCGCCCACGCACTCGGCGGCAATCAAAATGCGTTCGGCATTCAAGCCGTCCATGATGTACTTCAAGCCCTTGCCTTCTTCGCCAATGCGGTTCTCCACCGGAATGCGCAGGTTGTCGATGAAGATTTCGTTGGTCTCGTGGTTGACCATGTTGCGGATGGGTTTGACCGTGATGGACTTGCCCACCTCTTCGCGCAAGTCCACCAGAAACACAGACAAACCTTCTGACTTTTTCTTCACCTCCGCCAATGGCGTGGTGCGGGCCAACAGCAGCATGTAGTCGGAGTGCTGCAAGCGCGAGGTCCAGACCTTTTGCCCGTTCACCACATAGTGGTCGCCTTGGCGCACCGCCACGGTTTTGAGTTGGGTGGTGTCCGAGCCCGTGGTGGGCTCTGTCACCGCCATCGACTGCATGCGCAATTCGCCCGAGGCGATCTTCGGGAGCAAGGCTTCTTTTTGCGCCTTGGAGCCATGACGCACCACACAGCCCATGACATACATCTGGCCATGGCACGCACCCGAGTTGCCACCAGCGCGGTTGATCTCTTCCATGATCACACTGGCTTCGGTCAGGCTCAGGTTGGAGCCACCGTATTCCTCCGGAATGAGGGCAGACAACCAACCCGCTTCGGTCAAGGCGGTGACGAATTTTTCTGGAAAGGCGCGCGCCTCATCCACCTCTTGCCAATAACGTGAATCAAAGGCAGACACCACTTGGCGCACACCTTCGCGCAGCTCAGGAAAATCTTGTCGGCTCATGTTTATTTGCTCGGTGTGGTGAACATCTGGCCACCGTCCACGTTGATGACGCTGCCACTCAAATACCCGCACAGCGGTGACGCGCAAAACACGGTCAGCTTCGCCATTTCGTCGGGTTCGGCCAAGCGGCCAAAGGGCAGGCCCAAGGTCAGCTCTTGCCAGCGCGAAGCGTCACCCAACTTGGTGGTGGCTTGCTGCTGCAACATGCCTTGCATGCGGTCGCTGCGCGTGGGCGAGGGGTTGATGCCAAACACGCGCACCCCTTGGCGCACCGTGCCGCCACCCAAGCCTTGGGTGAACGCGATCAGCGCGGCATTGGCGGCCGAGCCGCAGATGTATTCATAGCGAGGCGCCGCACCGGCCATGCCGATGATGTTGGCCACCACGCCTTTGCCGCGTATTTCCATACTGGGCAAATAAGCGCGGGTCAGGTTGATGTAGCTGTAGAGCTTGAGCTCCCACGCTTGGCGCCAACGCTCTTCGGTGATGTCGTGAATGCTGCCGCCGGGGATGGCGCCTGCGTTGTTCACCAACACGTCGATGTCGCCCACCTGCTGGCACAGCTGGTCGGCCGAACCGGGCAAGCTCAAATCAGCTTCAAACACTTCGGGCGTGATGTGGTGGGCGGCTTCAATGGCTTGCACCGCATGGGTCAAGTTGGCACGGTCACGCGACACCAAGACAGGCTTGGCGCCTTCGGCGGCGAACGCTTGCGCAATCGCAAGACCAATACCTTTGGAGCCACCGGTGATGAGGACACGTTGTCCGGTCAGTTCTAAGTTCATAGATGCTTTCTGTGAAGTGGGGGTCAGTGGGTGGGGGCAGGCACTTGGGCGGCATACCACTGGGCGATTTTTTCGCCTGTGACAAAGCACACCTCGGGTGTCGCCATGAGCAAGTCGAGCATTCTTTCGAAGCTCTCAAAACGGTGGGGCACGCCGATCAAATGCGGGTGCAAGCCCAAGGACAACACACGCGGTTGGGTGCGGCATTCGCGCTTGAACAAACTCAGGGTGTTGGACAGGCGCTGGAACATTTCGTCCGAGGCGTGTTTTTCAATCGCGTAAATGATGGAGTCGTTGACTTCTAGGTTGTAAGGCAGGGCCATGAGGGGGCCGTTCTTGGTGTGCATCCAATGCGGCACATCGTCGACCACCCAATCGAACACGTAGTTCACGCCGAGCTTTTTCAAAATATCGGGCGTGTCGTGGGACTCGCGCAAGCCCGGGCTCAACCAACCCTGAGGACGCTTGCCTGTGAACGACTCGATCATGTCAAGGCTGGTGGCGATCAGCGCCTCTTCACCCTCGGCATGGTTCAGCGCCTTTTGATGCACGCCGTGGCCAATGAACTCCCAGCCTGCGGCATGCATGGCTTCTGCCGCGCGTGGGTAAGCGTGAATCACACCGGCGTTGAAGCTTGTGGACGCAGGCAAACCACGGCTGTGAATGGCGTTGATGATGCGGGGCAACCCCGCACGCATGCCGTAGTCGACCCAGCTGAAGTTGGGCACATCAGGCACAGTTTCTTTGCCATGCGGGGGCGTGATGATGGTGCGCGGCATGCTGGCATCGAACTGCCAATGCTCCACGTTGACCACCAAGTGAACCAAGATCGCGCCTTCTGGCGGCGCCACCAACTGCGGACCTTCGTCGGAGAAACGGTAAGGGATGCGGGGATTAGCCATGGTCGTGTCGGATGAGGTTGAGGATGTCGAGCTTCATGGCACTGAAGGCCTCGCTCGCGGTGTCAGCCACGGTGCGAGGACGCGCCAAAGGCACGTTGATCTTGGATTGAATGCGCCCAGGTCGTGCCGACATCACATAGATGGTGCTGGCCAAGAAGATGGCTTCGTCGATGTCGTGCGTGACAAAGATGATGGTCGGCTTGAGCTTTTGCCACACCGACAACAACAACTCTTGCATGGTGAGTCGGGTTTGCGCGTCGAGCGCACCAAAGGGCTCATCCATCAACAGCACGCGCGAACCCAAGGTCAAGATGCGGGCAATGCCCACCCGCTGGCGCATGCCACCCGAGAGTTGCACGGGCAAGTGGTTTTTGAAATCACCCAAGCCCACGATGCTGAGCATTTCATGGGCACGGTCTTCGTACTCGGACTTGGGCAGGCCTTGCATTTGCGGACCAAAGATGACGTTCTCCCACACCGTCAGCCAAGGGAACAACGCGGCTTCTTGGAACACCACGCCACGCTCAGGCCCTGGGGCATGCACCGCTTGTTGGTTGACTTCAAGCACGCCCGTGCTGGGCGACTCAAAACCCGCAATCAGGTTGAGCAAGGTGGACTTGCCACACCCCGAAGGGCCGAGCAAAGCCACAAACTCACCCGGTGGGACATCGAGGTTGATGTGGTCGAGTGCTTTGACCGGCGGTTGACCGGGATAAATTTTGCAAAGGTCTTGGACAGTGATATTGGACATAAGAATTTCAATGACTTTGCAAAATGCGCCAAACCAAAATCTTGCGTTCAATGAACACAATGAGGCGGTCGCTGATGTAACCCATGGCCCCGATGGACACCATGTCGGCTAGCACGATGTCCATGCGACCGACGTAATAGGCGTCCCACAGCACATAGCCGAGGCCCGACTTGACGGCGACCATTTCGGACACGATCACGGCCGTCCATGAAATACCCAAGCCAATGCGCAGACCCGTGAAGATGGAAGGCATGGCCGCAGGCAACACCACGCGGTACAAGAGCTGGGCGCGGCTCGCGCCCATCATCAAGGCGGCACGCACCAAGTTGCGGTCCACGTCGCGCGCGCCTTGGGTGGCATTGACCACGATGGCATAAAAGCCACCGAGGAAAATCAAAAAGATGGAGCCCACATCGCGAATGCCAAACACCGCGATCGAGAACGGCAACCAAGCCGTGATCGGGATCGGGCGCAGGCTTTGAATCAGCGGGTCCAACATTTGGGAGATGAATTTGCTCCATCCAATCAACAGCCCCAGCGGCACACCAATGAGCGCAGCCAGCACAAAGCCCTGTGCCACGCGCATCGAGGAGTACTCCACGTTGGACAGCCAAGTGCCAAGGTAGGGATTGAGCCCCAAGCCCGCTTGACCAAAGATCCAGCCGTGCCAGCCCTCGACCACCTTGGAAGGGGTGGGCAAGATGCCGGCCATGCCGGGCATGTTGCCCATCACCTGCCACAGCACGACAACGGCAGTGGGCACTACCAGTCCGAGCAGCAGTTGCTTGAAATGTGCCGTCGTCTTCATGGTGTGTCCTTGCACTTACTTCTTGATTTCTTTGGCCATGCTGTCGTCATACAGCTCGGCCGCTTCTTTGGTCACGTCTTTTTGCACGATGCCTTGTTTGAACGCAGCCTCAGCCAAACGACCGACTTGCTCTTTGTTGAGCACGCCGCCGAGCTTGATGATCTTGGCGGATTCTTTGGTCACGCTCAAAGGCAAGCCGGTGTACTTGGCGTAAGCGTCAGCAAACTGGTCGTTGTTTTTGGCCAGTTGTTCTTCGACTTTGAGGTAAGCCCACAAGAAGCGACGCACCAGTTCTTTCTTGGTGCTCATGGCTTCGCCAGAGGCGGCCAACATGCCCAACTCAGCGCCCACAGAGCGGGACTGGCTGTAGTCGAGTTTGGTGGCGAAGTACGCATCGCCTTCGGCCACAGCTTGCGATTCAAAGGGCTCCCACAACACCATGGCATCGATGTCACCGCGCTTCATGGCTTGCACAAACGCGGTGCCGCCACCTTGCACGTTGACCGGTGAGAACGAGGTGTAGGGGATGTTCTTTTCAATCAAGGTCATGGCCCACTGGAACCACACGGCCGAGCCGGGCGCAATGGCAATCTTCTTGCCGCTGATGTCGGCCCAGTCGTCAATCTTCACGCCTTTGCGCACCACCAAAAATTTGTTGGAGCTGCCCACGCCGGTCAAACCAATCAGGTTCTTGCTGCCTTGTGCGGCCACGATGGCCAAGTCGCCCGGGCCAACGGCGGAGACGTCCACCGAGCCCGACAGCAAGGCCGTGCGTGCATCGGCGTAACGCACAAACTCAGCGCGTTTGACTTCGATGTTGAGCTTCTTGAGCTCGTCTTCCAGCATCAACATGGGCGCGAGGTGGCCCACTTTGACGAAGCCCACACTGAGGACTTCTTTTTGCTTCATAGGTGCGGGGGAAGGCCCCACAGCCAAAGCCGCGGTGGCTGCCAATGACAGCGCAATCGTGAGCAGGGTTCTTAAAGATTTCATCTTCATCTCCATGGGGTTGGTGGATTCAATGGCCGGTGAACTGAGGTGGCCGCTTCTGTGCAAAAGCCAATCGGCCCTCGGCATAGTCGCTGCTCTTGAAACACGCATCCACGGCCTGATCGATGCGTGCAATTTGAGAGGTGTCACCGCTGGCGATGCACAGCATGGCTTGCTTGGCAGCTTGAACGGTGAGCGGCGCATTCTGCGCAATTTGTGCAGCCACCTCGGTGCAATGCGCGAACACATCGTCTTGCACCGAGTTGACCATGCCGATGTGTGCAGCCTCTGTCGCGTTGTAGACCTTGGCGGTGTAGAACGCTTCGGCAGCAGCCGTGGGGCCGAGGTTTTGCACAATGCTTTTCATGCCTTGGTAGCCATAGCCCAAGCCCAAACGTGCCGCGGGCATGCGGAACTTGGCGCTGGGGCTGGCGTAGCGCAAATCGCAACTCAGCGCCAAGCCCAGACCACCGCCGTAGCAAATGCCACTGATGGCCGCAATCACAGGGACACGACAGTGGGTGATGGCATCTTGCGCTTGGGCCACGCTGTGGTTGTAGTGCCCCACGGATGCCTCGGAGCTGCGCAGGGTTTCAAACTCACTGATGTTGGCGCCCGAGACAAACGCGCGCTCGCCCGCGCCGCGCAATATCGCCACGCGCACATCGGGGTTTTGCTCGATCTCTTCAAACGCACGACCGAGCACGATCCACATCGACAGACTCATGGCGTTGAAGCGCTCTGGATCGTCGATGGTGACCATCGCCACGTGCTGGTCGTAGGTGAGTTGTATGGAACCCATGATCAAACCACCTCTTGTGTGTGAAATTGTTGAATCTCTTCTTCCGTGTAACCGGCTTCGCGCAACACTTCATCGGTGTGCTCGCCCCATCCAGGTGCAGGCGCCACAACTTGGGACGGTGTGCGCTCTAAAACCACCGGCTGAGTGATGTACGCAATTTCTTTGCCAAAGTTCGTCATCAAGCTTTCAGTGACCTTCAAATGCTTCACTTGCTCGTCTTCAAACACTTGCGGCACGGTGTAGACCGGCCCCGCTGGAACGCCCACGTGGTTGAGCAAGTCCACCCAATGTTTCACCGTGTTCTTTTTGAATTCCACGGCAATTTGTGCGTTCAAACGTGCACGGTGTTGAACGCGCAAGGGCTCGGTTTGAAATTCAGGATCGGCATACCAATCGGGTTTGTCCAGCGCGTCACAGAAGCGCTTCCAATTCCCCTCGCCCGAAGCGCCCAAATTGAAGCACCCATCCTTGGCATCAAACAAACCCATGGGTGAACTGGTGGGATGGTTGTTGCCCACTTGCACGGGCACGTCGTTGTCGTTGAGGTAACGCGCCATCTGGAAATCCATCATGGCAATTTGTGAGTGCAGCAAAGAGCTGTGCACCCACTGGCCTTTGCCTGAGACTTCACGCTCCAACAGAGCAACCAAAATTCCCAGCGCACAGTACAAGCCGGCGCTCAAATCGGCAACGGCCAAACCAGCGCGCACAGGGCCGTGTTCGGCCTCGCCCGTGACACTCATCAAGCCACCCATGCCTTGAATGATTTGGTCAAAGCCGGGGCGCCAAGCGTAGGGGCCGTCCTGACCAAATCCTGAAATGCTGGCCAAGATGATGCGCGGGTTGACTTTGGCTAAAGATTCGTAGTCAAGCCCGAGTCTGGTTTTGACATCGGGACGCCAGTTCTCCACCACCACATCGGCCTCAGCCACCAAGCGCATCAGCACCTCCATGGCCCCGGGCTTTTTGAGGTTGAGCGTCATCGACCGCTTGTTGCGGTTGATGTTTTGAAAATCACCGCCTTTGCGGTTGGCGGCGAACATGGCTTCGTTCGGATCGACGCCCGCAGGTGGCTCCACGCGGATCACATCCGCACCAAAGTCGGTCAAGATGCGCACGCAATTGGGGCCCGCACGCACGCGCGACAAGTCGATCACTTTGAAACGCGCGAGTGCGCTGGAGGCTTGTATTTTGGGCATATTTAAAAGATCCGAAAAATTGTTTCCGCTTGCTCGGCAAAGTCCAGCAAGCGATGTTCTGCAAAAGGCCGCGCGAGTACCTGCACACAAATCGGGCGATCTTGTGTGTCTCGTGCAATCGGCAAATTCAAAGCGGGCAATCCCAAATAGTTCACAAAGCCCATGAAGGCATGCATGGCCGCCAATTGGGTACGGTCAAACGTGGGCTGGCCGACCTCCACCGTTTGCCAATCGGGCAAGACACGACCCAACGCCGGCAAGATCAAAAACTCGGCGTCTTGAAAATGGCGATCCACAAACTGCGCCAAGTCCGTGGCACGCTGCGTCAAGGATTCTTGGTACCAAGCCTGAGGCATGCCTAAGCCCGTCAGGCCAATGGCGCGCACCGCAGGCTCTGCCTGATCCGTCAGCAAGGCGTCGCGGTGGGTCTGCGCTGTTTCGAAAAGCAAGACACGTTGTGCATGGCGACTGAGTCGCTCAAACGCATCACGCAGGTCGATGTGCGTCACATGCACCGGCAGTTGTGCAACCCAGTCCCGCATGGCTTGAATGACTTGGCTGTCCACCCCTTCATCGGGCAGCCACAACTGGCATGGCCCAGCAACCGTGTTGGGTTGACGCAAGGCCTGCGGACGCAAGACTTGCCAGATTTCACGCGCATCTTGCGCGTAACGGCTCAAGACACCGACAGTGTCCAGCGCGGGCGCCAAAGGCGCGCACCCTTGGGCGCTCACCGCGCCCTGCGTGGTCTTAAGACCGATCAAGCCACACGTCGCAGCAGGGATGCGCACCGAGCCTGCCGTGTCTGTGCCAAGCGCGGCATACGTCATGCCTGAAGCGACGGCAACCGCCGAACCACTGGAGGAGCCGCCCACAGCGGCCTTCGCATCCAAAGGATTCACGCACCGCGCAAAGTGTGGGTTTTGTGCGGTGGCACCACAGGCATGGGGCGCCATCACCAAGGTGGCCCATTGCGCAGCGCCTGCGTCTGTCAGGGCTTGCGTGGCGGCGGCGGCTTGCACGCCGACTTGCACGTGACCATGCTGCACACCACATCCAGGCTGGCGGTCTGGCAAATTAAAAATGTCTTTGTGCGCCAAGGCGATGCCCGTCAATGGCCCAGGCGCAGGGGACGAAATGGAAAGCTCATCCACCACACAGGCGTGGTGCTGACGCAAGGCTTGGCCCCGCGCCACTTGCGCCGACAAGGCCTGCTGGGCGGTGATTTGCCCCGCGCGGATGTGCGCTTGCAATTGCGTCATGCGGGCGGGCAGCTCATGCATGCGCGCACCTTCGCAGCATGTCTTCATGGCTGAGGCTCAAGGTCTGCGCGACGGGCGACGAGACGACTTCAACCCCCAAGCGTGCCAAGGCTTTTGCGGTGCTTTGCAGCAGGGCTGGCGATGGCACAAAGCCCTTCTCGGCAAAGCTTTGCTTGGCCAATTCGATGAAGTCTTGCGCGCACGGAGCAGGGGTCGACATGGATGAATCGTATTCAGATGATTTCTATGTGTATATTTATACCTCAATAAATATATTTATGGTCGATATTTAAAATATCGTTTCCACCTAGAGCACTTTTATGAAAATCAGCGACCAAATCCGTCTTCGCATCGAATCTGCCATTGCATCGGGCGAGTTGTTGCCTGGCGACGCCATCGACGATGTGGCCTTGGCCACGCAGCACAAGGTGTCACGCACGCCTGTGCGTGAGGCCTTGCTGCAATTGCAAGCGCAAGGCATTTTGAGCAGCTCGCCACGCGGCGGGCACATCGTCTCGAAAATGAACTTGCAGCAACTGCTGTCGCTGTGGGAGTTGTTGGCCGAGTTAGAAGGTGTCGCTGTGCGACTGGCCTGCGAGCGCATGACCAACGATGAAATCAAAGCCTTGGTGAAGCAACACCGTGGCAGCCAAAAACTGGCCAACAAAGAAGACATCGACGGCTGGCAGGAGGCCAACCTTCAGTTTCACGAAATCATTTACGAGGGGGCGCGCAACTCCTTCTTGCGTCAAGAGGTGCTGCGCATTCGCTCGCGCACAGGGGCGTATCGACGCCATGCGTTTGGCGCGCTAGGGCGGATCAAGTCGTCTTACGAGCAGCATGAAAAAATAGTCAACGCTTTGGAAAAGCGCGATGTCAATGCCGCGTTTGCGTGCATGACGGCGCACATGCGCCCCGGTCGCGACTCTAAAACTCTGAATGACTTCATCATCAGCCTGCCGCGTGATTTACTAGCAGGCTAATGCGCAAAGGGCTGCGTTAACCCCGCGCCGCGTGAAGCACGTCGCGTGTTTGCAGAGCGACGCGGCGTGCGGCTTGTGCAAAGTCGTCCTCCTTGGACGCATACAAAATCGCACGTGACGAGTTGACGATGATGGGCCCTGTGGTCTGCCCGTTGGTCACGCGCAAGCCGGCTTTGACTGTGGCCACCGCATCACCGCCTTGGGCGCCCACGCCCGGAATGAGCAAAGGCAAGGTGGGTGCGAGTTCACGCACACGCTCAATTTCCTTGGGGTAGGTTGCACCCACCACCAAGCCGAGTTGACCATTGAGGTTCCATGGGCCTTGGGCCAACTTGGCGACATGCTCGTACATCAAAGGCTGGCCTTCGACAGAGGCGAGGCGTTGGTTTTGCAAGTCGTCGCCACCGGGGTTGGAGGTGCGGCACAACAAAAAAGCACCCTTGCCGTGGTACTTCAAATACGGGGCCACCGAGTCCCAACCCATGAAGGGCGAGAGGGTGACGGCATCAGCACCGTAGCGCTCGAACGCCTCGATGGCGTATTGCTCGGCAGTGCTGCCAATGTCGCCACGCTTGGCATCCAAGATGATGGGCACATGAGGGGCGACGCGGCGCATGTGCTCCATCAAGCGCTCCAACTGGCCCTCGGCACGGTGCGCGGCGAAGTAGGCAATCTGGGGTTTGAAGCTGTTGACCAAGTCGGCGGTGGCATCGACGATGGCCGCGCAAAAGTCGTAAATCTTGTTGGAGTCCCCCTTGATGCGGTCTGGGAATTTGGTGGGTTCTGGATCAAGGCCCACGCACAGCATGGAAGCGTTTTGGCGCTCAGCGGCGCTCAACATATCAAGGAAGGTCATGGCGAGATTTTAGAAGGCTTCGCAGACTTGCACGGCATGGCCCAAGCCTGAGAGACGCGGCTATTCAGCGCCTTGAATATGCGCCATGGCCAAGCACAAGTCCGCCCACACCTTGGCCTTCTCCGGCAAATTGCGCAGCACATAGGCGGGGTGGTAGGTGACCACCACGGGCAGGTTTTGGTATTGGTAGACGCGACCACGCAGCTTGCCCAAAGGCGTGGTGTCCACATCGGGCACGGTGTCGTGCAGCAGCGCTTGCACGGCAAAGCGACCCATGGCCAAAATCATTTTGGGCTTGAGCAAGGCCACCTGACGCTCGAGGTAGGGCAGACATTGCGCGACTTCTTCGGGCTTGGGATTGCGGTTGCCGGGCGGGCGGCATTTGAGCACGTTGGTGATGTAGGCGCCGCCGCCCTCGCCCGTGCGTTCGCCCGTGCGCGAGAGCTTCATGGCGCCCAGCATGTTGTCGAGCAGTTTGCCCGCTTGACCGACAAAGGGTTCGCCTTGCAGGTCTTCGTTTTCACCCGGCGCTTCGCCCACGATGAGCCAATCGACGCGCGGGGCTTGGTCGGCGTGCGCAGGTGCGCCCACACCGAACACTGTGTTTTTGCGAGAACCACAGAGCGCGCAAGCTTGGCAGGCGGACACCGTGGTGTGCAGCGCGGACCAATCCATTTGGTCGACACCTTCGGAGCGCTGCATCAGGATGGGCGCTTGGACTGCGGGTGGGGCGGCGGGCACGGCGCGCGCTTGTTCTGCGTGGACTTGCATCACCCCATCGACCGGCGCACCCATGACGGCGGCTTCGGACATGGGCGACCACACGTGCACACCCATTTCGGCCAGCATGGCGCGTTGGCGTTTGTCGAGGTGCAAGGTGTCTGTCATGGGTACGGAGCTTACAGCTTGAGCGACATGACCACCGCGTGTTCGCGTTGGCCTTGGGCGGCGGGGTAATAGTTTTTGCGCTCGCCAACGCGGGCGTAACCATAGCGCTCGTACACCTGCATGGCGCGCGTGTTGCTCACGCGCACTTCAAGCCACAGCCACTGGGCGTGGCGGCTGCGCGCCCACACGGCCAAGGCATCGAGCATCAGTACACCCAAGCCTTGGCCTTGAAACGCAGGTGCCACTGTGATGTTGAGCAAATGCACTTCTTCCACGCCCTCCATGGCCACCCAATAGCCCAGCAAGGTGTCGCCGGCCATCAGCGCCTGAAGTTGATAGCCTGACTTGAGCGAGTCGGCAAAGTTGCCGCGTGTCCATGGGTGGGCGTAGGCGCTTTTTTCAACACGCAGCACATCGTCGAGCAGCGCTTCGGTCAGCGGCTCGAGGCGTACTTCGGGTTTCAAAACGGCGTTCATGGGGTGCGTGGAAATGAGGGAAAAGTCAGCCTTGGATTGTCGGTGAAGTGGCTTGCTGCGCCTTGATGTGCATGCGCTCGTCGGTGGTTTGCGCGACTTTGTCACGGATGTAAAGCGGCAAAGCCTCTTCGGGCGGGACGGCAGCACCGGCAGCCCAAGCCGCAGGCGCCAAGCGCAGCAAGGCTGCGGCGGTGGGCAACGCCGCGATTTGAGGTGCGCACAACGCAGCAGGCCAACGACCTGCATACACCGACCAAGCGTTACCTGCGGCTACAAAAGCAGGGCTTGCGGTGTGCGACCACGCAGCGGGCCAATGCAACGATGGCGGACTTTGCAGCGCGGGGGCTTGGACACAAGTCCAAGAGCCTTGCAGGCTGGTGGTGGCGCGCGTGTCAGAGGCGGCTGGGCGCGTTGGCGTGAACTCGTAGGCCGCCACGTAGACCTGCTCCATGCGTGCATCCATCACAGCCAGCACGCGCGTCACGGGTGCTGACCCCGCTGCGGCACTGGCAGTTCGCGCTTCCTCGGCCACGGCCAACAAGGTGTCAATTGGCAGCACCGGCAAGTCCGCACCCAAAGCCAGGCCCTGTGCGACGGCGCACGCCGTGCGCAAGCCTGTGAAGGCACCGGGGCCTCGGCCAAACACCACAGCCTGCAAATCGGTCAAGGCCAAGCCAGCCTCTTTCAAGAGCGCCAAGGTCTGGGGAATCATCTGGGTGGACGTGAGCGCACCGCCCGCGCTGGTGTGTGCCCAAGTGTGTGGCCCGCGTGAGACGGCAAGGGAAAGGGTGTCGGTGCTGGTCTCTAAAGCCAGCCAGGCGTGGTGTTGCATGGGCTGGATTATCCCAGCCGTGATAATTTGCCGATGACTTGCTTGCACTCGCCTTCTTTGCCTTTGCTTGGCGCACATTGGTTCCGCTCACGGATGGGTGGGGTGCGCTTGGCTTTCACTGTGACAGTCCTCACCCTCACGCTGCACACGCATGCGGCGCCGCATTCAAAAGCTGTGCGCAGCGAGCCCCCCCAGCACACCGCGGGTGACGTGGGTCCATTGCCCCCAGAAGTACTCGCTGCACTGCAACGCGCCAAAGTGCCGAGCGAGAACTTTCATGTGATGGTGGTCGACACCCACGCCAACAGCACCCCACGTCTGAGTCACCAAGCGCAAGTGCGTGTCAACCCCGCCTCGCTGATGAAGCTGGCCACCACCATCGCCGCGTTGGACACCCTCGGCCCCGCCTTTGTATGGCGCACACCCGTGTATGTGGAGGGCCCCGTGCGCGACGGTGTGCTGCAAGGCAATGTGTATGTGCGCGGCAGTGGTGACCCCCGTCTAGGGGTGGAGCGCTTGTGGCTGTTGATGCGACGCATTCAAGGCCTCGGCATTCAAAAAATTCAAGGCGACATCGTGCTCGACCGCAGTGCCTTTGACGTGCCGCCACGTGATGCTGCCAGCTTTGATGGTGAGCCGCTTCGCCCCTACAACGCCGCACCCGATGCGCTGTTACTCAACTTCAAATCCTTGCTCATTCAGCTGGTGCCCGATCGTGCGGCCAACGTTGCCCGCATACAAGTAGAGCCGCCGCTGGCAGGCGTGCAGTTCCCTGCGAACGTGCCCCTGAGCAACGGCGACTGCAACGATTACCGAAGCTCGCTGCGTGCCGATTGGACAGACCCTACGCGCATCCGCTTCACAGGCAGCTACCCTGCCGTGTGCGGCGAAAAAATCTGGCCCATCGCCTATGCCGCACCCCAGCTGTTTGCGCCACGCGCGGTCGCGGGCATGTGGCAGCAACTGGGCGGGCAATTGAGCGGGCAAGTGCGTGAGGGCAGCGTTCCCACTAATTTGCAAGCGATCTTCAGCGTCGAGTCAGCCTCGCTGGCCGAGACCATTCGCGACATCAACAAATACAGCAACAACGTGATGGCGCAACAGGTGTTTCTGACACTCAGCCAGCAACAACGTGGGGTTGGCAGTTATGACGCCTCGCGCGAAGTGATGCAACGCTGGTGGCGTGAGCGTGTGGGCGGCGATGTCCCCACTTTTGACAACGGATCTGGCCTGAGCCGCGATGAACGCATCAGCGCCCAAGCCTTGGCGCGTTTGCTGCAAGTGGCGTGGGCCTCGCCCACCATGCCCGAGTTGATGAGCTCGCTGCCCATGACGGGGTTGGATGGCACGATGAAACGCAGCAAAGCACAAGCCAGCGCACACCTGAAAACAGGCAGCCTGCGCGATGTGGCAGGCATCGCTGGTTTTGTGGACACGGCCAGTGGTAAGCGATTGGTGGTGGTGGCTGTGTTGCACCACGCCAATGCCAATGCAGCACGTCCGGCATTGGACGCCATCATTGACTGGGCGTCACAGCAACCCTGAAGCACGGGGTTGGTGCGGTCTTGCAGCGGGCGTGCAACGCGTGCACGCCAGCAGAAATTAGCGCCAGCCGCTGCCCGTTGCGGCAAATAAATTCTGTGCAACCCATCTGTTGCCGGTTGGCGTCAGGTTGTAATTGTCTGCAAAGAGATAGCCGCCGTCATCTGCCCTGTCGCATCCAGTAGTACCCGCCCCGCAAATACTTTGATAGGTGTCATTGAAGGTACCGTAGCCATCGCTGTATGGGTAAGTACGCGAGGCTGTGGCCAATGCGAAGTTCAGCGACAGGGGGTTGTTGCCATAAATCACCACGTTGTTGGCATACCGACCCGAGAAAGCGTTTTGCAAAGCCGAAGACAAATCCGCAGCAAATGTCGCGGCATTCGCGGCATTGGCTGGAGGCGTGGGCGCTTTGCTGAGGTCTAGAGGTGGCATGACCAACACATGCCTGGCCCCTTTGTCCAATAACCTCTGGATTTGGCTGACCAAGGTAGGCGCGACCGACGTCCCTGAGTGACCAAGGATGATGTCTTGGGTACCCACCGTGATCACCACCAAGTCTGCGGAAGCAGACAGACCGCCCAAGTTATCGATTTGCGCCGACAAGTCGCTGATCAATTGATTCGTACTGGAGGCATAACTGACGACATTGGACACGCCAAACAAGGTGGCGAGATGCCCAACGACGGAGGCGTCGGCGTCAGCCCCTGCGATTCGGGCGGTGTGGGCTGTTCCGCCTCCTGCGGCCGTCGATATGTCGTTCAGCGTATCGCCCAAACCAATGACACGGGAGGGTGTCAATGGATCCACGGTTTTGCTCGATCCACACGCTGCCAACACGGTCACAAAGAGAACGGCACACAGTGCATGGAAGACGTGACGAAGGAGTTTATTCATGACAGGTTTTCTTTGAGTACTCGGCTAGTTTAACGAGTTGGCGTTGCAGCCCGCGTCAAGCGGTCACGCACACCATCCCAGTCAGGGGTTTGGGGCGGTGCTTGCACCCAGATCTGAGACACCCCTTGCGCGTCGAAGTCACGCAACTGGGCGAAGAGTTGTTGGGCACAAGCGTCCGGGCTGGTGGGCATGGTTTTGTGTACGAACGTATTAGCGCTGTGGTCAGGCATACGCAAAGCAAAGTGCGACCACACGGCCACCGTGGCTGCTTCTTTGTCCATGGCGGGAGCAGGCGGCGCGAAAGTGTCAAGCGCTTGCTGCAACTCGGTGGCGCTCATCAACCGCACTTGCGCGGTTGGTGCGTAATGTGACGCTAAGGTGCCGGAGGCGCGCGGCGCGTCGGCATCTGGCACTTGGGGTGCGATCACCGTCACGCCGCAAGCGTCACTGAGCAGCTGCGGCGTCAACACACCGGGGCGCAGCAACACGGGGACGGCACGGGTGCAATCCACGATGGTGGACTCAATGCCCACGTCACATGGGCCCCCATCGAGAATGAGCAGCTTGTCGCCAAACTCACTGGCCACATGCGCAGCGGTGGTGGGGCTGACGCGACCAAACAAATTGGCACTGGGCGCGGCCACGCCCAACACGCCCAAGTCTTGCGCCCTTTCCAGCACGGCATGGGCAACTGGGTGTGAGGGGCAACGCAGGCCCACCGAGTTTTGTCCGCCTGCGGCCACCGCAGCGACCTCTGGACGGCGCGGCAAGATGAGCGTCAACGGGCCGGGCCAAAACGCATCAATGAGTCGTTGCGCAAACTCGGGCACATGGCTGACAAAACGCGCCACGCCTTGGCCATTGGCCACATGCACGATGAGTGGGTGATTGGCGGGACGGCCTTTGGTTGCAAAAATTTTTGCCACGGCTGCGTCATTGCCTGCATCCGCGGCCAAGCCGTAGACCGTCTCGGTGGGCAGTCCCAACAAGTCGCCACGCTGCAAGGCTTGTGCCGCTGCGGCAATGGCTTGGGGGGATTGGCCGTCAAGAATCATGTGCGCCTAGAGCGATGGTTGAACACAGCGAAACGCGTGGCAAGGGCACCGTTAAAACGGTGCGATGCCCAAAATAGCCGCGGCTTGCAAAGCCACGGCACGCGCTGCCTCTGGCGTGGCTGCCGTGATGTTGAGGTGGCCCATCTTGCGACCCACACGCGCTTCGCGTTTGCCATAGAGGTGCAGGTGTGTGCCGGACAGCGCCAGCACTTGCTGCCATGCGGGCTCGGTCTGCAAAGCATTGGGTTCTGACCCCGATGGTTTAAACCACAAGTCCCCCAACAGGTTGAGCATGAGGGCGGGGCTGTGCAAGCGCGGTTGTGTCAAGGGCAAGTCGGCCATGGTGCGCACTTGCAATTCAAACTGCGACACATCACACGCGTCTTGGCTGTAGTGGCCGCTGTTGTGGGGACGCGGCGCGATTTCATTGACGACCAACGAGTGGTCAGCCAACACAAAAAACTCCACGCACAACACGCCCACGTAGTTGAGCGCTTGCGCCACCGATTTGGCAGCGGTGATGGCTTGATTGGCCAAAACTTCAGGCACGTTGCCCGCAAACACTTCGGTCACGGCCAAGATACCGTCGCGGTGCAAATTGCGCTGCACGGGCAAGTTCACCATGGCGCCATCACGACCCCGCGCCACGATGACCGAGCATTCGCTGGCCAAGGGCAACATTTTTTCCAACACGCAAGGCACTTGGCCGAGCTGGGTCCACCCCGCGTTCAGTTCATCACGCGTGCGCACACGCAACTGACCTTTGCCGTCGTAGCCCATGCGGGAGGTTTTCAAAATGCCGGGCAGCAAGTGCTCGTCCACCGCGGCGAGTTGCGTTGCGGTGTCAATCACCGCATGCGGGGCCACAGGCACGCCGCAGCTCACAAAGTGGGCTTTCTCGCGCGCACGGTCTTGGGCCACCGCCACGGCAGAGGCAGCGGGCGACACAGGCAAAGCGGCGGCGAGTTGCGCCAGCGCATCGGCGGGCACGTTCTCAAATTCGGTGGTCACCGCTTGGCACACCGCGGCGAGTTGCTTCAAACCTGCGGCATCTAAGTAATCGGTGTGGATGTGGTGGTGGCTGACCAAGCCTGCGGGGCTGTGTGCGTCGGGGTCGAGCACGGCGGTGCTGTAACCCATGCGCTGCGCGGTGTGCGCCCACATGCGGCCAAGTTGGCCGCCGCCCAACACGCCCAAGGTGGCGCCGGGTAACAAAGGCTTTAAGGTTGGGCTCATACAGGTGGCAGCGTCATGTTGCGCGCCACCTCAGTCTGTGCCACACGGAAGTCTTGCAACTTCTTGGCCAAAGCTGCATCGGTCGATGCGAGCAAAGCCACAGCAAACAAAGCGGCATTCGCAGCACCTGCGTGGCCAATGGCAAAGGTCGCCACGGGAATGCCTTTGGGCATTTGCACAATGCTGTGCAAGGAGTCCACGCCTTGCAAATGTTTGCTCGCCACGGGCACGCCCAGCACGGGCACGATGGTTTTGGCCGCGATCATGCCGGGCAAGTGCGCTGCGCCGCCCGCACCTGCGATGATGGCGCGCAAGCCGCGCTGCTGTGCAGCCTCGGCATACGCAAACATGTCATCCGGCATGCGGTGGGCTGAAACCACGCGGGTTTCAAAAGTGATGCCAAATTCTTGGAGAATCTGGGCTGCATGTTGCATGGTGTCCCAATCGGAATTGGAACCCATGACGACACCGACTTGGCACTGGGTCATGATGAAGGCTGTGTGTGAGCAAAAACGAATTTTAAGACGGGACCCCCATGATGGATGTGACGATGGAAAATTTCGAGGCCGATGTGATTGCGGCCTCTCAAACCACCCCTGTGCTGGTGGATTTCTGGGCCGACTGGTGCGCGCCCTGCAAATCGCTCGGGCCGGTGCTCGAAAAACTAGAAGCCGACTACCAAGGCCGCTTCAAGTTGGTGAAGATCAACGCCGACACCGAGCAACAACTCGCGGGCGCCTTTGGCGTCAAGAGCCTGCCCACCTGCATCTTGCTCATGGGGGGCCGCCCTGTGGACGGCTTTATGGGTGCTTTGCCCTTGGCACAAGTGCGTGAGTTCTTGGACAAGCATTTGCCGTCCGACAACGAAGTGGCCGCACAAGCCGACGCCCAAGAGGCCCAACAACTCATGCAAGCGGGTGATGCGGGCGCCGCCATCGCCAAACTGCAAGAGGCCTTGAGCCTGAACACCGCCGACGACGAAACGCGCTACAACTTGGTCAAGCTCTTGATTTCTGTGGGCGAACTAGAAGAGGCGCAAGCGGCCTTGGCGCCCAAACTGATCGAAATCCCCTTGCAACTGCGCTTTGACGCGCTCCACTACTGGCTGCAAGCCTTGCAGTTTGTGGCGACCGATGCGCGTGCGACTTGGACCTTCGAGCAGTTTGACGAACTGATCACCCAAAACAAGCGCGACTTCGACACCCGCTTGGCCAAAGCCCGCGTGCTGATTGCCGCGCAGTTGTTTGAACACGCCATGGATGAGCTGCTAGAAATCATCATGCGCGACAAGGCATGGAACAACGACGTGGCGCGCAAAACCTATGTGGCCATCTTGGAGCTGATGACCCCACCCAAGCCCAAAACGGATGATGCCGCCTTCGGCAAAACCGCGGGCGGCATCGAGTTAACGGGCAAGGCGACGGTGCAAGAAGACCCCGTGCTGGAGATGATTTCTCGCTACCGCCGCAAGCTCAGCATGGCCTTGAACTGACCACGCCTTAGTCCAGCGGGTGCTCGTGAATGTATTGTCGCAAGGCAGCGTTCACACGGGTTTGCCAGCCCTTGCCTGTGGCCTTGAAGGCGCCGAGTAAATCTGCGTCTAAGCGGATGGCGGTGAACACCTTTGTGACTTCGGCTTTGGGTCGCCCGCGAGGCCGCTTCAAAGCCACCAAGGCGTCGTACACCTGTGCTGGCAGGGCTTCGTGGGCGGGCTTGGCTTGGCTCTGCCATGTAGGCGTGAGTTCTCGCGCATCCGCGTCTGCGGCAATGCCCGATTGAATCGCTGCATCATCTTCTGCGGTTGGCAACACAGTGCACGCTTTAAGCTTCGGCATAACTCTTGACCTCTCGTAAATTGGCTTTGCGCAGGCTGATGACACGCACCGCGTTTGCGCGCAAACAAAACACCATCACACACAAACGCTCACCGACATAGCCCTTGGCTTCATAGCGTCGCTCGGCATACGCCTGGCGACCATCCTCCAAGACCAATGCAGTTTCCCAATCAAAGTTCTCTGCATCCGACAAGCGCAAGCCGTGTTTTTTGAAATTGCTGTCGTCTTTGACAGGGTCAAATTCGTAGTGCATGGCATGGACATATTAATGTATTAACAATAAATCAACTTGTCAAGGCTGACCCATGTCCATTCTTCAAGAACTGCGCACAAAAAAGGCCAGCCAAAAATCAAAAAACCCGCGGGTCACAGGCGGGGTTTTTGGTCGTCAGGGCTGAAACGCTCAGTCCTTCAAGCGCTCCCAAGCCTCTTGGTACTTGGCGGCGGTTTGGGCAATCACCTCTTGCGGCAAATGCGGCGCGGGGGGCGACTTGCTCCACGGCTTGCCTTGCACTTGGGCGGTGTCGAGCCAATCGCGCAAGAACTGTTTGTCGTAGCTCGGCGGGTTCACACCGTCTTTGAAACTCTGGGCGTAGCTGTCGGCGGGCCAATAACGTGATGAATCAGGCGTGAGCACCTCGTCCATCAACACCAGGTTGTTATTGGCATCCAAACCAAACTCAAACTTGGTGTCGGCAATGATGATGCCTTTGGCTGCGGCCACGTCACGCGCAGTCTCATAGAGCGCGATGCTGACGGTTTTGATTTTTTCGGCCAAACCGGCGCCAATCATTTCCACCACTTGTTCGTAGGTGATGTTCTCGTCGTGGTCACCCACGGCAGCTTTAGCGGCAGGTGTGAAGATGGGCTCGGGCAATTTGCTGGCGTTTTTCAAACCTTTGGGCAATGGCACACCACACACCGCTTGGTTGGCTTGGTATTCCTGCCACCCGCTGCCGGCCAAATAGCCACGCACCACCGCTTCGACGGGGATGGGCTTCAAACGCTTGACCAGCATAGAGCGACCTGTGACCTGCGCCACTTCGTCCGCACTCACCACGCTCTCAGGCGCTTCGCCCGTGAGGTGGTTGGGGCAAATGTGGCCGAGCTTGCCAAACCAAAACAAAGCCATTTGGGTGAGCAATTCGCCTTTGCCGGGAATGGCCTCGCCCATGATGACGTCAAACGCGCTGATGCGGTCAGAGGCCACCATCAAGATGCGGTCCTCGCCCACGGCGTAGTTGTCGCGCACCTTGCCGCGTGCGAGCAAAGGCAAAGAAGTAAGCGCAGAGGTATGCAGTGCTGACATGGATTACTTCACCAACTGAGCGAGTTCGCCCTTGGCGTACTTGGCCGCCACGACAGAGAGGCTGTCGCCCTTGACCTTGCTGCCTTGGCCTTCGCAACCGAATTCCAAATAGCGTTGCTTGCAAATGTTCATCGCCGCTTCACGTGCAGGCTTGAGCCACTCGCGGGCGTCGAACTTTTCTGGGTTCTCAAACATGAACTTGCGTGCCGCCGCCGTCATGGCCAAGCGGATGTCGGTGTCGATGTTGATCTTGCGCACGCCATGCTTGATGGCTTCTTGAATTTCAGACACGGGCACGCCAAACGTGGTCTTCATCTTGCCGCCGTATTGGTTGATGATGGCCAGCAGATCTTGCGGCACGCTGCTCGAGCCGTGCATGACCAAATGGGTGTTGGGGATGCGCGCGTGAATTTCTTTGACGCGGCTGATGGCCAAGATGTCGCCCGTGGGCTCGCGGGTGAACTTGTAAGCGCCATGGCTGGTGCCAATGGCAATGGCCAAGGCATCGAGCTGGGTGGCTTTGACAAACTGGGCGGCTTCTTCAGGGTCGGTCAACATTTGGCTGTGGTCGAGTTTGCCCTCTGCGCCAATGCCGTCTTCTTCGCCCGCTTCGCCAGTTTCCAAGTTGCCCAAGCAACCCAATTCACCCTCGACCGACACGCCCACTTTGTGCGCCATGGCCACCACTTGTTGGGTGACTTGCACGTTGTAGTCAAAGCTCGACGGTGTTTTGCCATCTTCCATCAAAGAGCCGTCCATCATGACGGAGCCAAAGCCGAGGTCAATCGCGCCTTGGCACACCTTGGGCGAGGTGCCGTGGTCTTGGTGCATGACCAAGGGAATGTGGGGGTAGGCTTCGGTGGCGGCTTGAATCAAGTGCTTGATGAAAGGCTCACCGGCGTATTTGCGTGCGCCCGCGCTCGCTTGCAAGATGACGGGTGCGCCCACGGCGTCGGCAGCCATCATCACGGCTTGGACTTGCTCCAAGTTGTTGACGTTGAAAGCGGGGATGCCGTAACCGTGCTCTGCAGCATGGTCCAGAAGTTCGCGCATCGATACGAGTGCCATGGGGAATCCTCAAAAATTAAAAACTGATGTAACTGCGCACAATTTTAAAGGCGGCAGCACCGCCCCCAACGGACAGGCGCAGAGGCCCGCCAGCTGTCACGGGGAAGTCAGGGGTGTTATCGCACTTCGCAAATACGCAGCATATTGGTGCCGCCGGGCGTGCCCATGGGGTCGCCGCAGGTGATGGCGTACACATCACCCGTGTCCACGATTTCGCGCAACTTCAAATGTGCTTCGGCTTGGGCCAAGGCGGTGTCGCGGTCGGCGCTGGTGTCCATCAACAAGGGACGCACGTTGCGAAACAAAGCCATGCGTCGTTGTGACGCCACCTTGGTGGTCACCGCGTAAATCGGAATGTGAATGCGGTGGCGGCTCATCCACAGCGCGGTCGAGCCCGACTCGGTCAAGGCCACGATGGCCTTGGCGCCCAAGTGGTGCGCGGTGAACAAGGCGCCCATGGCAATGGTTTGGTCAATGCGAGTGAAGGTTTGGCCTTTGAAGTCGGCGTCGAGTTCCACATCTTCGGCAGCTTCGGCAGCGGCGCAAATTTTGGACATTTCTTGCACGGTTTCCAGCGGGTATTTGCCTGCGGCGGTTTCCGCACTCAGCATCACGGCGTCGGTGCCGTCGAGCACGGCGTTGGCCACGTCACTCACCTCGGCACGGGTGGGCACGGGGTTGGTGATCATGCTCTCCATCATCTGCGTGGCGGTGATGACCACTTTGTCATGTTGACGCGCCAATTTGATCATGCGTTTTTGCAAGGCCGGCACCGCGGCATTGCCCACCTCGACGGCCAAGTCACCACGCGCCACCATGATGCCGTCGCTGGCACGCAAAATTTCGTCCAGCAATGGAATGGCCTCGGCACGCTCGATCTTGGCAATCAAGCCCGGCTTGTGTTTGTATTCAGCCCCCGCCACGTTGGCGAGTTGACGCGCCATTTCCATGTCGGTGGCGTTTTTGGGGAAGCTCACGGCGAGGTAGTCGGCTTGAAAACTCATCGCGGTTTTGATGTCTTCCATGTCTTTGCCCGTGAGGGCTGGGGCGGTCAAGCCGCCACCTTGTTTGTTGATGCCTTTGTTGTTGGACAACTCGCCACCTACTTTGACGGTGGTGTGGACTTGCTCGCCACGCACGGCCTCGACCGTCAACACAATCAAGCCATCGTTGAGCAACAACAAGTCGCCGGGCTTCACATCACGGGGCAGTTCTTTGTAGTCGAGGCCCACGCCTTGCAAGTCACCAGGTTCGGTGCGTGAAGCATCGAGCACAAACTTGGCACCGTTCTCCAGCATGACCTTGCCGTCCACAAACTTGCCCACGCGAATCTTGGGGCCTTGCAAGTCGGCCATGATGGCCACCTCGCGGCCTGCACGGGCAGCGGCTTCACGCACCAAACGGGCGCGGTCAATGTGGTCTTGGGCTTTGCCGTGACTAAAGTTGAGGCGCACCACATTCACGCCGGCACGGATCATGGCTTCCAGCAAAGCAGGGTCGCTGGAAGCAGGGCCAAGGGTGGCAACAATTTTGGTGGCATGACGCGCCATGAGGAGTCTCCTGTTTGATTTTGTTTGCCTCATTCTTGCATGCCTGAAGCTCGGTTTTGCCTTGCTTTTGCGCTCCAGCTGCCCAATGAATAGGTGCTTTCGACTTCGTTTAAATCGCATGGCCTTGGCCACTGCACGGGTAAACGCCTTGTCAGAGCTGAAACGGCGATAATCACGGAGCTTTTTGATTCAAATCAGTGCAGTTGGCCAAGGGCCACCTAAGATTCATTTCCTATGACAACACACATCCAACCTATCCTCCCCGGCGAGCCCATGCCACACCGCAAAGTCATGCGCGAGTGGCTGATTCCTCTGGCCGAGCGCACCACCGTGCTGGCCGTGGTGTTGCTCGTCTGTGACTACGTGCTTTGGGCCGCGCTGATGGCTGGCACCGTGTACTTTGACGCTTGGTGGGCCAAGCTGCTGAGCGGCTGCGCTGCTGGCTTTGTGATCGGCCGCTTGTTCATCATCGGCCATGACGCGTGTCACCAAAGCCTAACCCCACACCGCAACCTCAACAAATGGTTAGGACGCATTGCGTTCTTGCCTTCATTGACGGCTTACAGCTTGTGGGACATTGGCCACAACGTAGTGCACCACGGCTACACCAACCTCAAAAACTTCGACTTCGTGTGGGCCCCTTACACCCCTGAAGAGTTCGCAGCCTTGAGCAAGTGGGCGCAACTCAAAGACCGCATCTACCGCAGCGGCTGGGCGCCTGGCCTGTACTACATGATCGAAATCTGGTGGAACAAGATGGTGTTCCCCAACGAGAAGAACATGCCCACACGCCGCCCCATTTTCATCAAAGACTGTTTGCTGATCACCGCCTTTGGCGCTGCGTGGGTGGCTGCGATGGTGTGGGCTGCATTGGCCACTGAACAATCCGTGGCCTACATGTTGTTGATGGGCGTGGTTGTGCCCTTCTTCTTCTGGGTCACCATGATTGGTTTCGTGGTCTACGTGCACCACACCCATGTGGACGTGTCTTGGCACGAAGAGCGCACCGGTTGGTCCAAGGCCTCGCCATTCGTGTCCACCACCGTGCACTTGACCTTCCCGTTCAACATCGGCGCGCTGATGCACCACATCATGGAGCACACCGCACACCACTTGGACATGAGCATCCCGCTCTACAAGTTGAAGCAAGCCCAAAGCAAGCTCGAAGAGTTGCTGCCAGAGCGCATCATCGTGCAGCCGTTCTCTTGGCGCTGGTACTTCCAAACAGCACGCGACTGCAAGCTGTATGACTTCAAGACCGACAGTTGGACCACTTACGATGGCACCGTCACCAGCCCCCGCGCGATGAAGACCGCTTAATCAGCAAAGCTTCCTCAGCCCCGTCAGTTCTCACGAATTTACGGGGCTTTTTCTTGTACGCTTCCAGCCATGAAACGCCTTGTTTTAATTTCACTCTTGCTTTGCTCTACGGCTGTGCATGCCATGTGGGTGACAGTCACGCGCAACGAAGTAGCCACCGTCTACATCGACTCCATGTCCATCCAAAAAATGGGCTACAACCGCCGCGTTTGGGTGGTGTACGACCTGACTGCCCCCGATGCCACAGGGCAGCAATCCGTCAAATCAAACATCGACTACGACTGCACCGAAGGCAAATACAAAACCCTCAGCGCCACCAGCCACCCCAACAAAATGGGCAACGGCCCCGCCATCAAAGCCTTGCCTGTCCCTGAAGGCTGGCGACCGATCAGCCAAGACAGCATGAGTCGGCAGTTGTTTTCGTTTGCTTGTGCTTGGTAATTAACCCGCAGCGCGCTTGGTCAAAATCTCAAACGCAGGCAAGGTCTTGCCTTCCAGCACCTCCAAGAAAGCGCCGCCGCCCGTTGAGATGTAACCCACTTGTTTTTCAATGCCGTACTTGGCAATGGCCGCCAAGGTGTCGCCACCGCCGGCAATGCTGAAGGCGCTGGATTCGGCAATCGCGTGAGCAATGGTTTTGGTGCCGTGCTCAAACGCCGCAAACTCAAACACGCCCACAGGACCGTTCCACACAATCGTGCCCGCCTTCATCAACTGCGCAGCCAGCTTGGCGGCGGTCTCTGGGCCAATGTCCAAAATCATGTCGTCGTCAGCCACGTCGGTGGCTTGCTTCACGGTGGCTACCGCATCTGCGGCAAAGGTCTTGGCGGTCACCACATCGGTGGGGATGGGCACTTCGGCGCCGCGTGACTTCATCAACGCGATCACGGCTTTGGCTTCGTCCACCAAGTCGTGCTCAGCCAAGCTCTTGCCGATGTTCAAGCCCGCAGCCAACATGAAGGTGTTGGCAATACCGCCGCCCACGATGAGCTGGTCCACGTTGCTGGCCAAGCTCTTGAGGATGGTCAGCTTGGTGGACACCTTGCTGCCCGCCACGATGGCGGCCAGTGGGCGTTTGGGGTTGGCCAAGGCCTTGGTGATGGCGTCAATCTCGGCTGCCAACAAAGGGCCTGCACAGGCCACGGGCGCGTATTGCGCAATGCCGTAAGTCGTGCCTTCGGCGCGGTGCGAGGTGCCAAACGCGTCGTGCACAAAGATGTCGCACAAGGCGCCCAGCTTGCGGGCCAGTTCGTCGTTGTTCTTTTTCTCACCCTTGTTGACGCGGCAGTTTTCCAGCAACACCACGTGGCCGGGCTCAACTTTCACGCCGTCCACCCAGTTGGCAATCAGCGGGACATCGCGGCCCAACAGCTCGCCCAAGCGTTTGGCCACGGGCGCCAAGGAATCGGCGGGCTTGAACTCGCCCTCGGTGGGGCGACCCAAGTGCGAGGTGACCATCACCGCTGCGCCCGCTTTGAGCGCCATCTCAATCGCGGGCACAGAGGCGCGGATGCGCGTGTCTTCGGTGATGTGGCCTGCGTCATCTTGCGGCACGTTGAGGTCGGCGCGGATGAACACACGTTTGCCTTTGGCCGAGCCGTTGGCGCACAAATCAGAGAAGCGAATGACGTTCATGTTGGATTGGGGAAAAGTTAGAAACTAGGTAGATTCTAAAAGTTCGACCTTGCACGAAATTGGCAAGGCCAAGAGCTTCGTGAAGCTGTGTTAGCCCCGCCCCACAAACGGCATCTTGGTTGCCATCACCGTCATGAACAGCACATTGGCCGACAGCGGTAAACGCGCCATGGCCATGAAGCTATCGACCACCCCTTGCATGTCCATGCGCGCTTCGGGTTTGACGCTGCCGTCCGCTTGCAACGCGCCTGCGGCGAACTTTTCGGTCATGTCGCTGGCCACGTTGCCAATGTCAATCTGGCCCACCGCAATGTCAAACGCACGACCGTCCAGTGACGCGGCCTTGGTCATGCCGGTGATGGCGTGCTTGGTGGCCGTGTAGGCAATCGAGCCGGGGCGCGGTGCATGCGCCGAAATCGAGCCGTTGTTGATGATGCGCCCACCCTGTGGGCTTTGATCTTTCATCAGCTTGAACGCGTGCGAGAGGCAATAAAACGCGCCATTGAAATTCACATCCACCGAGCGACGCCAATCGGCCCCAGACAAATCGCCGGGCATGGTGGCGGGCAAAAAGATACCGGCGTTGTTGAACAACAAATCCAAGCGGCCGTAGTTCACGCGCACCTGCTCAAACAACTTGGCCACGTCATCCTCGTCGCTCACATCACAAGGCACAGCCAAAGCATGGCTGGCATTTGCGCCCGCCGCTTGCACCGTGGCGTGCAGTGCGTCCGCACGACGCCCCACCAACAACACCCGCCACCCTTCAGCCAGCAAGGCCAAAGCGCACGCCTTGCCAATGCCTGAACTGGCGCCTGTGACGAGTGCTACTTTGCTCATGGGGTACTCCTGTGTAAAAGTCTGATTGTGAACAAACTCAAGGCCCTCGCCAGCAGGGTTGTCTCTTGTGCGTAAGCCGTGTCGCGTGCTTAGTCAGGCTAAAGTAACGCCATGAGCACATTCAACCAAGTCATCCTCTTCACCGACACCGACGGCTTCGCGCGTTTCCGCGAGGAAACGGTCGAACTCACCGAGGGCAAGCCGCAAGCCCGTTTGTCCCCCCTCATGCCCAGCAGTGGGTTCCAGTTGCGTCGCAGCCCTGTGGGGTTTTGCAGCGACTTTCATTGCACGGACAACCCGCAGTGGTTGTTTGTGTTGGAAGGTCAGATGGAAATCTTTTTGCAAGACGGCACGTCGCGCGTCTTTGGTCCGGGCGAGCACTTTTACTCCGCCGATGTGTTGCCCGCAGGCGCCACGTTTGACGCCAAAGTGCACGGCCACTGGAGCCGCCAAGTGGGGCCTGACGAACTCGTGACCTTGTTTGTGCGCGGCTAAGTTTCTACAAACGTCAACCGCTGAAGGTGCGTGGCTTACCAGCCCAGCCCCATGTGCAAGGGCAAGTACACCGCCATGCCCAGCACGATGGTCAGCAACACATCGCGCTTGACAAAGTACACCGCCACGCCCACCGCGGCCGCAAAGAGGCGGGCGTCTTGCCAAGTGGCAATCAACTCGCCTTGGCTCATCACAATTTCAGGCACGACCACCGCGGACAAGGCGGCGATGGGCGCGTATTGCAAACCGCGCTGTGCCCAGTGGGGCAAGTGCCATTCGCGGTTGCTCAAGAAGAAAAAGCTGCGCGTCACGGCCGTGATGATGGCCAAGCCCACAATGACCCACAGGGTCCACGCGTCGGTCACGTTCAATTCAACGCTGCTCATGCCGCCCGCGCTTTCAAAGCCTTGAGCTGCTCTGCCATCAAGCAGGCCACCACGGCCATGACAATGGCCAGCACGATGTTGAGTTTCAAAGGCAAGGCATAGGCCAGCACCGCCACCATGCCTGCGACGATGGCAGACAACACACGCAAACGTGAGCTGGCCAACGAGCACTGGATGCCCAGCAAACACAAAATACCCGCAAATGCCAAACCCCAAGAGGGCGGAATGGCGTTGGCCAAGGCAATGCCCAGCAAGCTGCAACTGATCCAACTGCTCCAATTGGCAAAACTCAAGCCCGCCAAATAAGCCTCTTGCGTGAGGCGCAGTTCGTCGGTGTCTGCAGGGTGTGCAAAACGGCGGGTGAACAACACATAGGTCGGGTCGGTATTGAAGTAGCCCGTCACGATGCGCGGCACACGTGGCAAATGCATGAGGTAGCCGCGCATGTGCAAGCTAAACACCACAAAACGCAAGTTCACGCAAAAGCCAGCGGCCAACACCACCCATGCGGGTGCGCCCGCCACGATGAGTGGCGTCGCCGCGAGTTGCGAGCTGCCCGCATACACCACCAGCGTCATGAACACAGACTCAAACACACTCATGCCTGACTTGACCAAGGCCACGCCCGTCATCAAGGCCCAAGCAATTTGTCCAAAGGCTTGCGGTGCCAAGTCACGCATGCCGACTTTGAATTCCGGGTGTTGGTAGAGCCTAGCTTGCCAAAACATCAGTGGCCTTTGTGTGCTGTGTGTGGCTCAAAACACTGACCAGCGGTGAGTGAAAAGCCGCGCAAAAAGTCGGCGGCGTTCAAGCGTTTGCCGCCTGCACGCTGCAACTCGGTCACGCACAACACGCCCTCGCCGCACGCCACGCGGACGCCCTGCGCATCGGCACTCAACACGGTGCCGGCGGGTTTGTGGTGTGCGGTGTTGTCCACCGTGGCGCGCCACAGCTTGATGGTGTCTGCGCCCAGTTGCGCCGAGGCAGCGGGGAAGGGATTGAACGCACGCACACGTCTACCAATCGCCTCCGCCGATTGCTGCCAATCCACCGCGGCCTCTGCTTTGTCAATTTTGTGGGCGTAGGTGATGCCTGCTTCGGGCTGCTTCACAGGCTGCAACTTGCCCGCTTGTGCATCGGCCAAGGCACGCACCACCAGCGCGCCACCCATGTCGGCCAAGCGGTCGTGCAAGGTGGCCGTGGTGTCGTCTGCGGCAATGTCGAGCCTGTCAGTGAGCAGCATGTCGCCAGTGTCCAGACACGCATCCATTTGCATGATGACCACGCCCGTTTGCGCGTCACCCGCCTCAATGGCACGGTGAATCGGCGCAGCACCGCGCCAGCGTGGCAACAAGGAGGCGTGAATGTTGAGGCAGCCCAAACGCGGCGCGTCCAGCGTCCACTGCGGCAAGATGAGGCCATAGGCGGCCACCACCATCACGTCTGCTTTTGCCTCGGCAATCGCGGCGTGCGCTGCGGCTGCGTCATCTGGATATTTGCCGTCGAGGCGCAAACTCAAAGGCTGGGCAACGGGGAGGTGGTGTTGCACGGCCAGTTGCTTGACGGCCGAGGCTTGCAGCTTCATGCCGCGACCCGCAGGGCGGTCGGGCTGGGTCAGCACCAAGGGCACGGCGTGGCCTGCGGCCAAAATTTGCGCCAAGGCCGTGGCCGCAAATTCGGGCGTGCCCGCAAAGATGACGCGAAGCGGCTGACTCATTTATTCGTCGTCACGCAAGGCTTTGAGCATTTTGGTTTTGATGCGGTTGCGCTTCAAAGGCGAGAGATATTCCACAAACACTTTGCCGAGCAAATGGTCCAGCTCATGTTGGATGCACACGGCCAACAAACCTTCGGCCTCGATGGTGCGCTCTTGGCCGTTTTCATCCAGCGCTTTGACCTTCACCTGTGTGGCGCGCTCGACGCCGTCATAAATGCCGGGCACCGACAAACAGCCTTCGTCACCTTTGACGCGCTCGTCCCCCATCCACGTGATTTCTGGGTTAATAAGCACCATGGGTTCGTCGCGCTCTTCAGACGTGTCAATCACCACCAAGCGTTCGTGTACGTCCACTTGTGTGGCAGCCAAGCCGATACCGTTGGCGTCGTACATGGTCTCAAGCATGTCGGCAATCAAGGTGCGAATGCGTGCATCTATCTCCTTCACCGGCTTGGCAACGGTGTGGAGCTTGGGGTCTGGAAATCGGAGGATGTCTAACTTGGGCATGGCTTTATTGTCTCCGCTTTTGAAGTTTTTGACCTTCAGGCCAGCCCAGGACGACCCCCCCTTCTGACAATGATTTTTCATTCCACAGGAGGCACACATGGACAAAGACGAGTTGCGCGCATGGTTGCGCTTGAGCATGACGCAGGGCGTTGGCAATGATGCAGCGCGTCGCCTGCTGGCCTGCTTTGGCAGCCCTCAAAGCGTGTTTGACCAAACCGAAGCCACCCTGAGCCAAGTGGTGAACCCCCTGCAAGCACAAGCTTTGTGTTCTGTGCCCAACGAACTGGCGGTGCAATTCGTGCGCACGCAGCAATGGTTGGCGCAAGCCCCTGACGCACACCATCACGCACTGTGGACTCTTGGCGATGCCCACTACCCACACGCGTTGCTGCAACTGGCTGACCCCCCGCTCATGTTGTATGCGGCAGGCCAGACCCAAGCGCGCTTGGGCAATGCCATCGCCATTGTGGGCAGCCGCAACCCCACCCCGCAAGGTGCACAAACCGCTGAACAGTTTGCTGAGGCGCTGGGTGCCGCTGGTTTGTGTGTGGTGTCAGGCTTGGCTTTGGGTGTCGATGGTGCAGCGCACCTCGGCGCGCTGCGCAGCAGCAAGCGCAGCACCACGTCTGGCGACGTCCATTGGCGCACCGTCGCCGTGGTGGGCACAGGACTAGACCGCGTGTATCCGCGCCACCACCAAGCGCTGGCGGGTGACGTTGCACAAAAAGGCTTGCTTATCAGCGAGTACCACTTGGGCACGCCACCTCTTGCTGGCAACTTTCCCAAACGCAACCGCATCATTGCGGCTTTGGGCTTGGGCACCTTGGTGGTCGAGGCGGCACTGAAGTCTGGCTCACTCATCACCGCCCAAATGGCGCTTGATTTGGGCAAAGAGGTCTTGGCCATTCCCGGCTCCATCCATGCCACGCAATCACACGGCTGTCATGCCTTGATTCGCCAAGGGGCCAAGTTGGTCGAAACCGCGCAAGACGTGATGGAAGAGTTGCAACTCGCACCGCAACAGCAAAGCGATTTATTTGCCGATGCGTTGGTTGCCACCCATCATGCTGACACGACACAGCCCTCAGGCGCCACAGCCACCCACCCGCTGCTCAACCACATGGGCTATGTCCCCGTCAGTTTGGATGCTTTGCAAGCCCGCTGCGGCCTCGACACAGCCAACTTGCAAGCGCAACTGTTGACGCTCGAGCTCGATGGTGAAATCGGTCGCTTGCCCGGTGGTTTGTTTCAGCGTTTGGCCAGCGCCTAAGGGAGAACACCCACATCGGCAAGCCGCTCAGACACAAAAAACATGTATATTGGCCGCATGTTTGAAGTGCTCGTATTCGTCTATGAAAACTACTGGCGAGGCGATGCGTGTCCTGAGCTAGAACAGCTGGGCCGCAAACTCAGCGCTGCTGGTTTTGAAGTAGATGACATCCAACAAGCTTTGTCGTGGCTCGACGAGCTGAACTTGGCATCGCACAAAACAGAGCTGATTGACATCAGCCAATCCGCACGTGAACACCACACCGAATCCGCTCACAGCATGCGCGTGTACTCGGTCGCTGAGCAAGACCATTTGGGTGCCGCTTGCTTGGGCTTCATTAATTTTCTGGAATCTGCCGATGTGCTGTCGCCACACATGCGCGAAATCGTCCTCGATCGCGCCATGGCCGTTCCAGGTCACCCCATGGATTTGGACGACCTGAAGATCATCGTGCTCATGGTGTACTGGAGCATTGGCCTGGAGCCAGATGCCTTGGTGCTCGATGAGCTGTGTGACGACAACGATCGCGTCGCACACTAGCCACCGTGCTCCACCTAGCCTTTGCGGCTAAAACGGTGCTCTATCTCACCCACAATGCCGCGTCTGAAAACCAGCACGCAAGTCACAAATGTGCAGCCCATGATGATGGTGACCCACGAGCCCATGCTGGCCAAATAGTTCTCCATCGTGATGATGACTGCAGCACCCACAGCAGGTCCGGCCAAGGTGCCCATGCCACCCAGCAAGGTCATCAACACCACTTCGCCCGACATTTGCCAACCCACGTCAGTGAGCGTAGCCAGCCCAAACGCAAGCGCCTTGGTCGCACCGGCCAAGCCCGCCAGTGCGGCTGACAAAACGAATGCAACCAGCTTGTATTGGTCCACGTTGTAGCCCAAAGAAAGCGCACGTTGCTCGTTTTCGCGAATCGACTTGAGCACTTGACCAAAAGGGGAATGCACGACGCGGTGAATCAACGCAAAGGCCCCGACAAAGATCGCCAAGACAAGGTAGTACATGTGGGTATCGCTGCTCAAGTCCACCAACCCCAGCAGCTTGCCGCGTGGGATGCTTTGAATCCCGTCTTCGGCATAGGTAAACGGTGACTGCACGCAGATGAAGTAAATCATTTGCGCCAAAGCCAACGTGACCATTGCAAAGTAAATGCCTTGTCTGCGCACAGCCAACCAGCCTGTGAACAAACCGATCAAAGCGGCCGCCAACGTGCCTGCCAGTACCGCGACCTCAGGCGTCAAGCCCCACACCTTGGCGGCGTGACCCGACACATAAGCCGCGAAGCCAAAAAACATCGCGTGCCCAAACGACAGCAAACCCGTGAAGCCAATCAATAAGTTGAAGGCACAGGCAAACAAGCCAAAGCAGAGCACCTTCATCAAAAACATGGGGTAGCCCACAAACGGGGCCACGAGTAGGGCGAGCAAGAGTCCGCCGTAAATCAAACGTTTACTCATCACTTCTCCCGCCCGAACAAGCCCGCTGGCCGGATCAACAACACAATCGCCATGATGACAAACACCACCGTGGTCGAGGCCTCTGGGAAAAACACTTTGGTCAGTCCCTCAATGAGCCCCAAGCCCAAACCCGTGATGATGGCGCCCAAGATAGAGCCCATGCCACCAATCACCACCACGGCAAACACCACGATGATGATGTTCGAGCCCATCAAAGGACTCACCTGGTAAATCGGTGCAGCCATGACCCCTGCCAAGCCAGCCAAGCCCACGCCGAAGGCATACGTCAGCGTGACCATCAAGGGAACGTTGATGCCAAAGGCTTTGACCATGTTGGGGTTTTCAGTGCCAGCGCGCAAGTAAGCGCCAAGCTTGGTTTTCTCAATCACAAACCATGTGAAAAAGCACAACACCACGGACACTGCGATGACCCACACACGGTATTTGGGCAGCATCATGAAGCCCAAGTCAAACACCCCGCGAAACACATCAGGCAACTCATAGGGCAGGCCTGATGAGCCATAAAACTCGCGGAAGAGGCCTTCCAAAATCAAGGCCAAACCAAAAGTGAGCAGCAGCCCGTACAAGTGATCCAGCTGATGCAGCCAACGCAACATGGTTTTTTCAATCACCACACCGATGAGCGCCACCCCAATCGGTGCAATGACCAAAGCCATCCAGTAATTGATGCCCGCATAGTTGAGCAACATCCAAGCAAAAAAAGCCCCCGCCATGTAAAGCGCGCCATGCGCAAAGTTGACGATGTTGAGCATGCCGAATATCACGGCCAGCCCCAGCGACAAAATGGCATAAAAAGAACCATTCACCAGGCCGAGCATGAGTTGCCCCATCAAGGCCTGGATGGGCACGCCAAAAATTTCAGTCATAAATCCGAAAGTTACTTTTTAAACGCAGGGCAGCGGCTTTGTGCCAACGGCTGGAAGGCTTCTTCACCCTTGATGGTGCCCTTCAAGTTGTAGTAATCCCAAGGACCTTTGGATTCGGAAGGCTTCTTCACTTGGAACAAATACATGTCGTGGACCATGCGACCATCGGCGCGCAATTTGCCGTTCTTGGCAAACATGTCATTGATGGGCATCTCTTGCATTTTCTTCATCACCGCCGCGGTGTCATCTGTGCCTGCGGCTTGAACGGCTTTCAAATAATGCAGCGTGGATGAATAGACGGAGGCGTGGTCAGAGTTGGGCTTTTTCTTCATGATGGCTTCGTACTTTTGAGACCAGGCGCGTGTTTCTGGATTCAAGTCCCAATACCAACCCTCTGTCAGGTACAGCCCTTGGGCGGTGTTCAATCCAATGGCATGCACATCGGTGATCAACATCAACAAAGCAGCTAAGTTTTGTTTTTTGGTAAGGCCAAACTCAGCCGCCGCCTTGATGCTGTTGACCGTGTCGCCACCTGCGTTCGCCAAACCCACCACCTTGGCGCCTGAGCTCTGCGCTTGCAACAAGAACGATGAGAAGTCGCCGGTCGACAAAGGATGACGCACAGCACCTTTGACCGTGCCGCCAGCAGCTTTCACCACCTCGCTCGTGTCTTTCTCGAGGGAGTGACCAAACGCATAGTCAGCCGTCAGGAAGAACCAGCTGTCGCCACCATCTTTCACGATGGCTTTGCCCACCACATTGCTCAAGGCAATGGTGTCCATCAGGTAATGGATGCCCGTGCCAGG
Source organism: uncultured Burkholderiales bacterium (assembly GCA_903886485.1). Taxonomy (GTDB): domain Bacteria; phylum Pseudomonadota; class Gammaproteobacteria; order Burkholderiales; family Burkholderiaceae_C; genus Limnohabitans. The sequence continues at coordinate 324,511 of CAISMH010000011.1, read as the reverse complement.
CGCGCAGTCCTCATTGGTCAAGCGTGCGGTTGCACCGCCGTTCACAATCGTGATCTTGTTTTTTTCTTTGCCCAAAGCTTGCACCGTCAGCGCCACCGCAGAGTTCAAGTTTTCCACCGTCATGTCCACGCCGTCACGGTCAAACCACTGCTGGGTGATGTTCTTGGCAATGTCGGGTTTGTTTTGGTGGTCGGCGTTGACGACTTCAATCGGCTTGCCAAACATCTTGCCGCCAAAGTCTTGCACCGCCATCTTGGCTGCAGCCACCGCACCAGGGCCGCCGTAGTCGGCGTACACACCTGACATATCGGTCAACACACCAATCTTGACGCTGTCGCCAGACAGCTTGCCCTGAGCCAATGCGCTGGTAGAAACACCCGCCAAAAATAACGCGGTTGCTGCTGCAACGGCCGAAGTCACAAAATTACGTTTCATAGTTTGCTCCTGTTGAAAAAGGCTCAGACGCCCAGATACTCGTTCAGCATTTGTGCTTTGTCATCGAGTTCATTTTTGTGGACCGTGGCCACGATCTGGCCATGCTCCATCACATAGTGGCGATCTGCCAAGGGTGCGGCAAATCGGAAATTTTGTTCAACCAACACAATGGTCAAGCCTTTGGCCTTGAGCTGGCGAATGACGCGGCCCAGCGTTTGCACAATCACTGGCGCTAAGCCTTCGGTGATTTCATCCAACAACAAAATGCGCGCACCTGAGCGCAGGATGCGCGCCATCGCGAGCATCTGTTGTTCGCCGCCCGACAAACGTGTGCCTTGGCTGTGGCGACGCTCCTTGAGGTTGGGGAACATCGCGTAGATCTCCTCCACCGACATACCGCCGGGGCCAATCTTGGGTGGCAACATCAGGTTTTCTTCGCAACTCAAGGTCGAGAAAATGCCACGCTCCTCGGGGCAATAACCCAAGCCCAAACGCGCCACTTGGTTGGTCTGCATGCCAATGGTTTCAACACCGTCGATTTGCACGGACCCCGTCCGGCGGCCCGTCAACCCAAGAATGGATTTGATGGTGGTCGAGCGGCCAGCGCCGTTACGACCCAGCAAGGTCACCAACTCACCCTCGTGGATTTCAAAGTTCACGCCGTGCAAGATGTGCGACTCGCCGTACCAAGAATCAAGGCCGGTCACTTTCAAAAGCGGCGCACTCATTGGACCTCCTCCGCTGTGCCCACATACGCTTCGAGCACGCGAGGGTCTTTAGACACCTGCGCATAGGGGCCTTCTGCCAACACGGCGCCGCGCGCTAACACGGTGATGGTGTCTGACAAATCAGCAATCACATTCATGTTGTGCTCCACCATCAACACCGTGCGATTGGCCGCGACTTTGCGGATCAAATCCACCACGCGACTCACGTCTTCATGCCCCATGCCTTGGGTCGGTTCATCCAGCAGCATCAATTCAGGATCGAGCGCCAAGGTGGTCGCAATTTCGAGGGCGCGCTTGCGCCCATAGGGCAACTCCACCGTTTGTGTCTGCGCAAAGCTGGCCAAGTCCACTTGCGCCAGCAGGTGCATGGCTTGTTCGTTCAGGCTGTTGAGCGAGTTTTCAGATTTCCAAAAGTGAAAGCTGGTGCCCAACTTGCGTTGCAAGCCAATGCGCACATTTTCAAGAACGCTCAAGTGTGAAAACACCGCCGAAATTTGAAACGAACGGACCATGCCCATGCGCGCCACCTCAGCCGCCCTGAGTGCAGTGATGTCTTGCCCGTTGTAGAGGATCTGACCTGAGCTCACCGGTAAAAATTTGGTGAGCAAATTGAACACGGTGGTCTTACCCGCACCGTTCGGGCCAATCAAGGCGTGGATCGAACCACGCTTGATTTGCAAATTCACACCATCAACAGCTACGAAGCCTTTGAACTCGCGTGTCAGCTGTTTTGTTTCTAAGATGAAGTCGTTATGTTTCAAACCAGTTGCCTCGAGGGGGATCCACTTGTCTAAGACGTGGATGCTAATCATCGAGCGCTTCTGTTGCTAAGGGGTAAACCCTTTTTCAAGTCACCTGAAAGACAAAAAGTTAAACAACCGCACCTGAGTTAGGGTCTTGAGGATCACCCTCAACTTTGGTGCCATGGTGGTGGTGGATCAAATCTTCACGACGGATCCCCAGCCACATGGCGATGGCCGCAGCCACGAACACGGAGGAGTAAATACCGAAGCAAATGCCAATCGTGAGCGCCAGCGCAAAGTAGTGCAAGGTGGCGCCACCAAACAGCAACATCGACAACACCATGAGCTGCGTACAACCGTGGGTGATGATGGTGCGACTGATGGTGGAGGTGATGGCGTTGTCGATGATCGCCACCGTGTGCATCTTGCGATAGCGGCGGAAGTTCTCACGAATCCGGTCAAAGATCACCACCGACTCGTTGACCGAGTAGCCCAGCACCGCCAAAACGGCCGCCAACACAGGCAGAGAAAACTCCCACTGAAAGAACGCGAAAAAGCCCAAGATGATGACCACGTCATGCAAGTTCGCAATGATGGCGGCCACAGCAAACTTCCACTCAAAGCGCATGGCCAAATAAATCATGATGCCCACGACCACAAAGGCCAGCGCTTTCAAACCATCGACCGCCAGCTCGTCGCCCACTTGTGGGCCGACAAACTCGGTGCGACGCAGTTGCACCTGAGCGTCGCTGCTTTTGAGTGCGGTCAACACCTGCTCGCTTTGCTGGGCCGAGCTTTGGCCTTTGACCGCGGGCATGCGAATCATCACATCGCGCGCCGTGCCAAAGTTTTGCACTTGCACATCGGACAAGCCAAGCTTGGCGATTTGGTCGCGCACGGCATTGAGGTCGGCCGGTTGGCTGTAGCTGACTTCCATCAACGTGCCGCCCGTGAACTCCACCGACAAATGCAAGCCGCGGCTAAAGAGGAAGAACACCGCCGCCACAAACGTGATGAACGAGATGGCGTTGAACGCCACCGCATGCTTCATGAACGGGATGTCTTTGCGTATTTTGAAAAATTCCATGTCTCAAATCTCTTTCTTATCGCCTGCGCTTAAGCGCGCCACACGGTGCCAATGGACACGCTTTGCAATTTCTTTTGGCGGCCATACCAAACATTGACCAAACCGCGCGAGAAGAAGACCGCCGAGAACATGCTGGTCAAAATGCCGAGGCAATGCACCACCGCAAAACCGCGCACAGGGCCAGAGCCAAAGGCCAACAGGGCCAAGCCCGCAATCAGGGTGGTGACGTTGGAGTCGAGAATGGTGGCCCAAGCGCGGTCATAGCCCGCATGGATGGCCGACTGGGGCGACGCGCCGTTGCGCAACTCTTCGCGCACGCGTTCGTTGATGAGCACGTTGGCGTCAATCGCCATACCGAGCACCAAGGCCATCGCGGCCATGCCGGGCAAGGTGAGCGTGGCTTGCAACATCGACAACACCGCCACCAAGAGCAACAAGTTCACCGCCAAGGCCACACTTGAGAACACACCAAACAGCATGTAATACAGACACATGAAGGCGGTCACCGCCACAAAGCCCCAAGTGACGGAGTTAAAGCCTTTGGCAATGTTTTCAGCACCGAGGCTTGGGCCAATGGTGCGTTCTTCGATGATTTCCATCGGCGCGGCGAGTGAACCTGCACGCAACAACAGCGCGGTGTCGTTGGCTTCCACGGTGCTCATGCGGCCCGAGATTTGCACACGGCCACCGCCAATTTCGCTGCGAATCACAGGCGCGGTGACGACTTCGCCCTTGCCTTTTTCAAACAGCAGAATCGCCATGCGCTTGCCCACGCTTTCGCGGGTCACGTCTTTGAAGATGCGGGCACCCTTGGCGTCGAGCGTCAGGTGCACGGCGGCTTCTTGATTTTGGGTGTCAAAGCCGGGTTGCGCGTCGGTGAGGTTTTCGCCGGTCAAGATGACTTGCTTTTTCACAATCACCGCTTGACCGTTGCGGTCCATGAAGCGCTCGGTACCAAACGGCACGGGGCCATTGCCAAACTCGGCACTGCGCGCTTCGGCGCTGTCGTCCACCATGCGAATTTCCAGCGTGGCGGTGCGCCCCAAAATGTCTTTGGCCTTGGCCGTGTCTTGCACGCCCGGCAGTTGCACCACGATGCGGTCGGTGCCTTGCTGTTGAATCACAGGCTCTGCCACGCCCAACTCGTTGATGCGGTTGTGCAAGGTGGTGATGTTTTGCTTGATGGCTTGCTCTTGCACACGCTTGGCCGCCACAGGGTTGATGACGGCGGTGAGTTTGAACTCAGCGCCATCCGGGGCAGCCGTGGTTTGCAAATCCAAAAACTGGTCTTGAATCACACGTTGCGCGGCTTCGAGCGTGGCCATGTCACGGAAACGAATCTCGATGGTCTGGTTGTTGCGGCTGATGCCGCTGTGGCGCACGTTCTTTTCGCGCAAACCGGTGCGAATGTCACCTGCCAAGGACTCGGCCTTCTTGGTGAGGGCCGCTGGCATGTCCACTTGCAACATGAAGTGCACGCCACCGCGCAAGTCCAAACCCAAATACATGGGCGCGGCATGCAGGGCCGACAACCAAGCGGGGGAACGCGCCAGCAAATTCAAAGCCACCACATAAGCGGCTTCGTTGGCATCGGGCACCAAGGCTTGCTGGATGGCATCCTTGGCTTTGAGTTGTTGGTCGGTGGTGTCAAAGCGCACCTTGAGCGAACCGTTGTCCAAGGCCACCACATCGGGGGTCAGGTTGACTGCAGCCAACGCCGCTTGCACGCGCTCTTGCACAGCGAAGTCGACCTTGACAGACGGCTTGGCCGCTGAGACCTGCACGGCCGGTGCTTCACCAAAAAAGTTTGGCAGCGTGTAGAGGCTGCCAATCAACAAAGCGATCACGATGATCGCGTACTTCCAAAGGGGGTAACGGTTCATGGTCGCTTCGTCGTCTCGTGGTTACAAATTACAGTGTGCCGAATTAAAGCGTACCTTTGGGCAGCACTTGCACCACAGCTTGGCGTTGCAATTGCACTTCCACGCCAGCTGCGATTTCGATGGTCACCGTGGCTTCGGCCAATTTGGTCACCTTGCCCAGCAAGCCGCCGGCTGTTGCAATTTCATCGCCCTTGGCGATGGCTTCGATCATGGCTTTGTGTTCTTTTTGACGCTTCATTTGTGGGCGAATCATCACGAAATACAAGACCACAAACATCAACACCAAAGGCAACATGCCTTGCAAAGAAGACATCAGGTCACCACCTGCAGCAGCGGCAGGTGCGGTTTGGGCAAAAGCAGAAGAAATCAGCACGGTCAAACTCCAAATTGAGGGACTGCTGCTGAGGTGCAAAACGCCCCAGCAGACCAACCGCGGATTGTATGCGGCTGGGTCAGTCCATCAGTTCAGAGCATCCCACCGCGCTTTCAAGCCGTCCCACTTTTCACGCGCCGCGGCTAAGTGGCGTGCTTTGACGTGGCCAAAGCCTTTGATTTGCTCAGGGATGCGCGCCATCTCAACGGCCAAAGCATGGTTGGCGGTGTTGAGTTGGCTCGCCAATGTCTGCACCGTGGCGCGGTATTGCTGAATCAGTGCGCGCTCGGTACGGCGCTCATGGGTATAGCCAAACACGTCCAACGCCGTGCCTCTGAGTCCCTTAAGGTGCTTGAGCAGCCGAAAGCCCGTCAACATGAGTGGGCCAAACTTTTGCTTTTGCAATTCGCCTTTGGCGTTGGTCTTGGCGATGAGGGGCGGGGCCAAGTGGTAGTTGAGGGTGTAGTCGCCCTCAAACATGTCGTTGATTTTTTGCAAGAACGCTGCATCGGTGTGCAAGCGCGCCACTTCGTACTCGTCTTTGTAGGCCATGAGTTTGAAGAGGTTGCGTGCCACAGCTTCGGTCAACGTGGTTTTGTGCAACGGCGCTTCGGCATCACGCACAAGCTCAACCAAGGCACGGTAGTGGTTCGCATAGGCGAGGTTTTGGTAGTCCTGCAAAAAGGCGAAGCGTTTGTCGATCACGGCATCCACCCCTTGTGGTGGATGGAACTGCACCACTTGCGCAGGCGCTAACAGCGCTTGCACCGCTGGCCAATGCTGCGCGCAGTGGCGACCCCAAGTGAATGCGGCTTTGTTTTGCGCCACCGCCACATCGTTGAGTTCTATGGCGCGCATCAAAGCGTCGAGACCCAACGGCACCCAACCTTTTTGCCAAGCAAAGCCCAACAGCATGGGGTTGACAAAAATGCTGTCGCCCAACACTTGCGTGGCCACGCGGTCGGCGTCAAATGTACGCACACTGTCCATGCCAACAGCTTGCACGATGTCCAACATGCATGCCTCGCCTGGGTTTTGCCAATTGGCATTGCGCACAAATGCAGCGGTGGGAGCGCTGTGGGTATTGAGTGCCACATGGGTACGGCCCTCACGCATGCGTTGCATGGTTTCTTGGCTCGCTGTCACGATCGGGTCGCAGCCGATGACCAAATCAGCGGCCGCGAGGCTGACGCGCGTGGTTCGAATGTCCTCTTGGTGGTCCGCAACCAACACATGGCTCCAAGTGGCCCCGCCTTTTTGGGCCAAGCCTGCTGCGTCTTGCGTGACGATGCCCTTGCCCTCGATGTGCGCGGCCATGCCCAACAACTGGCCGATGGTGATAACACCCGTGCCGCCCACCCCCGCCACGACCATGCCCCATGCGTGCTTGGTATCGGGCAAGCTAGGCTCAGGCAAGTCAAGCTCAGGCCAGGCAATCCGCGATGCGCCCTTGGCCTTCTTCTTGAGCTGCCCACCTTCGACCGTGACGAAGCTGGGGCAAAAGCCTTTCAAGCAACTGGTGTCTTTGTTGCACGTGCTTTGGTTGATGGTGCGCTTGCGGCCCAACTCGGTCTCCAGCGGCTCCACGCTCAAGCAGTTGCTTTGCACGCCGCAGTCACCACAGCCTTCGCACACCAAATCGTTGATGACCACGCGCACCGCAGGGTCCACCATGGTGCCGCGCTTGCGACGACGACGCTTTTCAGTGGCGCAGGTTTGGTCATAAATGATCACCGTGCAACCTTTGATCTCACGCATCTCGCGCTGGACACGGTCTAGCTCGTCACGGTGGAACACGGCCACACCGCTGACCAAGTCTGCGCCCTCGTATTTCTCGGGTTCGTCCGTCACCACGGTGATGCGTTGCGCACCTTCGGCTCTCATGCTTTGGGCGATTTGCAAGACGCTGTGACCCTCGGGTCTCTCTCCGACACGTTGGCCGCCCGTCATCGCCACCGCATCGTTGTACAAAATTTTGTAGGTGATGTTCACGCCCGCCGCGATGCTTTGGCGAATCGCCAAGATGCCGCTGTGAAAGTAAGTGCCGTCACCCAAGTTGGCAAAAATATGCGCGTCATTGACAAACGGCTGCTGTCCTACCCAAGGCACGCCCTCACCCCCCATTTGTGTGAAGCCATCGGTGTGACGATCCATCCACAGCACCATGAAGTGGCAGCCAATGCCGGCCATGGCACGCGAGCCTTCTGGCACTTGGGTTGAGGTGTTGTGTGGGCAACCTGAGCAAAACCAAGGCATGCGTTCTGCGCCCGCCGTCCCTGCCCCTTTTGAAGCACCGGACGACACGGGCGTGGCTCGCGCCTGCAAGGCCTGCTCTTTGGCTTGAATGATGGCCAACTGCGCATGGATGCGTGTGGCAATGTCCGCATCCACACCGAGCTTGAGCACGCGTTGTGCAATGGCTTTGGCGATGAGTGCAGGGTTGAGGTCGGCGTTGGCGCGCAGCAAGGTGTTGGCACTGGGGTTGGGCATGGACCACTCGCCCCCGCCACCAAAGAGGCTGTCTCGCCCCTGAGATTCACCGATGTCGTTGAACTTGCCCAGCACATTGGGGCGCACATCGGAGCGCCAGTTGTACAACTCCTCTTTCAGCTGGTATTCAATGACTTGACGCTTTTCTTCAATCACCAAAATTTCTTGTAACCCGCTGGCAAATTCACGTGTGAGCTGCGCTTCCAGCGGCCAGACCACCGCCACTTTGTGCAAGCGAATGCCAAGTCGGCGACAGGTGGCGTCGTCCAACCCCAAGTCCAGCAGAGCTTGGCGCGTGTCGTTGAACGCCTTGCCGCTGGCAATCAGACCCAGACGGTCATTCGGCCCTTCAATCACGTTGTGGTTCAAGCGGTTGGCACGCACATACGCGAGGGCGGCGTACCACTTGTAGTCAAACAAGCGGGCCTCTTGCGCCAGCGCCGTGTCGGGCCAGCGGATGTGCAAGCCACCGGCAGGCATGTCGAACTCAGGAAGGACGATGTTCACGCGCGCAGGATCAATCACCGCCGTGGCGCTGGACTCCACAATTTCTTGAATTGTTTTCATGCCCGACCACACACCGCTGAAGCGGCTCATGGCCAAGGCGTGCAAACCTAAATCCAAAATTTCTTGCACGCTGCTGGGGAAGAACACGGGCGTGCCACAGGCCTTGAAGATATGGTCGCTTTGATGGGCCGCCGTGGAGCTCTTGGCCACATGGTCGTCACCCGCAATCGCCAGCACGCCACCCCACGGCGTGGTGCCTGCCATGTTGGCGTGCTTGAACACATCCGAGCAGCGGTCCACCCCTGGGCCTTTGCCGTACCAAATACCAAACACCCCATCGAATTTGTTGCTGCCGGGCGGGGCAAAGCCGAGTTGTTGTGTGCCCCACAGGGCCGTCGCGGCCAACTCTTCGTTCACACCCGGTTGAAACACAATGTTTTGCGCTTGCAAATACGACTTGGCCTTCCACAAGGCTTGGTCATACGAACCCAACGGTGAGCCGCGATAACCACTGATAAAACCAGCCGTGTTTTTGCCTTGCATCGCATCACGTTGGCGTTGCAGCATCGGTAACTTGACCAAGGCTTGCACCCCACTCATGAACGCACGTCCCACCTCGAGGCTGTATTTGTCGTCCAACGTCACCGTCTCGAGTGCGCGGCGAATGTGTTCAGGCAAAGGGGCGTTCATGTGTTGTCTCCATTTGTTGGGTGTACCGAGCAAAGTGTAGGGGGATGGCTCCGATATGGGTATGCGTTTGATGAGCCAAATCAGCCACTCAAAGAAAGATTCTTTCTAGAATCGAAGAAATAAGAAAGATTGGAGCGACAACTTGGAGACACTGGACAAATTTGATCTGGCCATCTTGCGTGAATTGCAAGCCAGTGCACGCCTGACCAATGCCGAACTGGCGCAGCGTGTGGGCTTGAGCGCAGCACCGTGTTGGCGACGCGTGCGTGTGCTCGAAGAGCAGGGCTACATCCTGGGCTATCACGCTGAAATCAACCGTCACAAGATTGGTTTGGGGGTGCTCGCGTTCGTGCGACTCGATGCCGAGCGGCACTCGGGCGACGTGGCGAGGAAACTAGAAGCGGAGATTCAAAAAATTCCAGAGATCGTCGCCTGCCACTACATCAGTGGCACAGGCACGTTTGAGCTGCAAGTGGTGTCGCGTGACTTGGAGAGCTTCAGTCAATTTGCGCGCGATGTGTTGCTGAACTTGCCACACGTCAAAGACATGCACACCAGCTTTTCGCTGGGCGAAGTCAAAACCAGCGGAGCACTCCCGCTTTAGGTCAGTGAACCACCGGCGGCGTCGCACTGGCGCCTAACACCGGCATAGGCGTCACGTCAGGCAAGCCCACCCCCCATTGCGCCGTCTCTTGCAACTTGTTGAGCAAGGTCACCATGACTTGCACCACATGCTGCGCCATCTGGATGTGAACGCTTTGTCCGATGCTCAGTTGAAACTCCACCGAAGTTTGCTCGTCTTGTTGGTGGATGACCAAGCCAATGACCAGCAAGGGTTCTTCACCCAAGGGGTGTTGCGCTGCCCCTTGGTAGTTTTGTTGGAAATTGGCTTGCTGGGCCACCGCTTGCTGTTGAAACGCTTGCACGGCTTGAGCGACTTCGGGGGCGTGGGTTTTCTCCAATGTCTTAACGGCGGTGTGTTGTGCGCCCGCAATCAGGCCTTGCAAGATGCGACGCGTCAGCCAAAAACTGTAGTCTTCGCCCTCGCTGGTGTTGAACCGAAAACGCACACGGTCTTCGCGGGCCACCCATTCGCCATTGAATTGTTTGATGCTCATCGTCTACTCGCGTGCCTTGGGCCACAACACCCAAAGTCTCAAGCCCTGTTTCATGCGCCCTGCAAACTCACCCGCATCGGCTCCCGTGCCCGCAAAGTAGTCCGCGCGCACCGCGCCCACAATGGCGCTGCCCGTGTCTTGTGCGAAGACCAAGCGCTGCAAGTTGGCGTTGCTGCCTGCACTGGCCAGCCATACGGGCGTGCCATAGGGAATGGAGTCTTTGTCCACCGCGATGGAGCGGCCTGCGCTCAGCGGTACACCCTGTGCACCACGGGGCCCGAGATCGGCATCGGCCGCGCTGCGAACCTCCTCGCGGAAGAACACATAACGTGGGTTGCTCCACAGCATCTCTTGCACCAAGCGTGGGTTGCTTCGTTGGGTGCTGGCAATCCATGCTTTGATGCCGGGCCACGAGGCATCGCGAATGAACCCACGGTCGAGCAACCAACGGCCCACGCTTTGATAAGGCTGCTCGTTCGAGCCAGCAAATGCCAAGCGGATGATGCGGGTGCTGCCATCAGGATTGCTCACGCGCACGCGGCCTGAGCCTTGGATGTGCAAGACCAACGCATCCACTGGGTCGGCCAACCACGCCACTTCGCGGCCACGCAAGGCCTCACGCGCCTGTGGGGAAGTATCTATCTCTTGTCGGCTGAACCACGGGCGGCCTGTGCGACGTGCCTCACTCAAACCATCGGGAGGGGCATAGAGCGGCGCCTCAAAACCGGGACGCATTTGCGTCGAGGCGTCAAACAAGGGCTCGTAATAGCTGGTGAGTAGCCCATCGGTGGCGCCATCGAGTGACTCGACACGGTAGGGCTGCAAATGACCCATCATCCACAAACGACGGTCATCGTCGCTACCCAGCATGAGTTGGCGCACGTCGCTGCACAGCGGCCCAAAGAGGGGGCCAGGACGCTCGCAGTTGTGCAGCCACGCATTCCATGCGTCTTGCGTTGGATCGTCCTGCCAGCCCGGCACATCGCTCCACGGCACGGCGACCCATCGGCTGCGGTAGCTTTGCTGCGGGTTGGGGGTGCCGGGCATGCCAGCGAGTGTGCCGCTTGCGCGTGGTGCATCAGGGGAGGCGGGTGCAGTGGGGTAGGTGCGGCCATAGTCGCTCACAGGCGCACGGCGTGGCGTGCCGCATGCCACCAAGCTTCCTACAATGAAGGTCCACATCAAACGCCACAGGATTTGTCGCATGCTGTTTATTTTGCTAGAAGCGCTGGGCGCGGGTTGCATCTTGGTGGTGATCGTGTGGTGGACGATGTTCTCAGGCCGAGCAGAGGCTGAAGCCGAACATGAGGCGGCACAAAGAGAAGCCGCAAAGAAAGAAAAGTAAGTCACTCGCCCCGAAGCAAATTGGCCAACTCCACGGCCGACTTGACATTCATTTTGTCAAACACACGGGCACGATGGACTTCGACGGTGCGCACGCTGATGTCGAGTTGATCGGCAATCAGTTTGTTGGGCAACCCCCCCACCACCAAGTGCATCACATCACGCTCACGGTCGGTCAAGTCCGCCAAGTTGTGTTGCAGACTTTGCTTGACACGCAAGCTTTGCAGGGTGTGTGCCGAGCGTGCCAAGGCCTGTTCAATGCGGTCAACCAAGGCGTTGTCTGAAAACGGTTTCTCACAGAAATCAAAAGCACCGCGTTTGACGGAATCTACCGCCGTGGGGACATCGGCATGGCCTGTTAAAAAGATCACAGGCAGCACGTCTAACAACTTGCGCTCCAAAAGTTGCTCAAACAAAGCCAAGCCACTCATGCCGGGCATGCGCACATCCAAGAGCAAGCAGCCTGGCTGGCTGGGCTGCCACGGGCTGTCTGGGTTGTTGAGGAACTCCACAAAGCTGTCAGCACTTTCGAAGGAATGGCTGGGCAAGCGACGCGAACGCAGCAGCCATGCCAGCGCCTCGCGCACACCTGCGTCATCGTCAACAATAAAAACCAAAGCGTCTTCTGTGGGTTGCATGCATCAAGCCTCAAATAGGTTGGGCCTCAAGTCAGGATTGTGGCAGGGTGAAGCTGAAGACCGTCCCACGAGGTGTGTTGGGTCTGTGGCCCAAGAAACCGCCATGCTGCTCAACCACCGTGCGGCACAAACTCAAACCCAAACCCATGCCTTCCTCTTTGGTCGTGAAAAATGGTGTGAACAGTTTTTCAGAGACGCCATCGGGAATGCCTTGACCCAAATCGGACACAGAAAACTCCAACCAACGATTGGTGGCATTGGATGCTGCGGGCCGTACACCCAAGGTCAGGACCTTGTGCGACGTGTCATCCGCCATGGCCTGCATGCCATTGCGCGCGAGGTTGAGCAGCACCTGCTCGACCATCGTGCGGTCGCACAAGACCGCTGGCAGATCAGACGGGCATTGCACCACCACGCGCACGCCCAATTTGCGGGCTTGCAAAATAACCAAGGGCATCACATCGTCTAGCAAAGCCCGCGGCGTCACGGCTTCTCGGGCTTGGTCGCGACGGCGCACAAAGTCATGCACGCTCTTGATGACTTTGCCTGCACGCTCGGCTTGTTGTCCGATGCGTTGGATCGCACTCGTCAAGATCTCAGCCAACTGTGGGTCTTTGAAGGCCGCATCTTGCAGCAAGTTCATGCTGCCCGTGGCGTAGCTAGAGATGGCGGCCAAGGGTTGGTTGAGTTCGTGGCTCAGGAGCGACGCCATCTCCCCCACCGTGGCCAAACGTGCGGTGGCTTGCAAGCGCTCTTGACTGGCGCGAGACACTTCTTCCACACGGCGTTGCTCGCTGATATCCAACACCGCCCCCATCCAACCGGTTTGCTCGCCCAAGGCGTTGATGAGCGGCGCCTCAAAAATCATGACGGCGAAGCGTTCGCCGTTTTTGCGCATGAAGACCGACTCCACGCCCTCGCGCGGTGGGGCATTACCGGCCAAGCGCAGGGCCTGACGCTGACCGTATTCGTCCACCATCTCTGGCGGCCAGAAGGGCGCGGGGATGCTACGCCCCATCAGCTCTTTGGCCTCAAACCCCACCATCTCACAAAACGCAGGGTTCACGTAGGTGATGCGGCCTTGGTTGTCACGCGCACGCAAGCCCGTGACGAGGGAGTCTTCCATCGCTTTGCGAAATGCCAAGGCGTTGGCCAAGTCCAGCTCCACGCGTTGGCGACGCCGCATGTCGCGCGCCAGCATTAAGAGCACCGTCGCCAAGGCAATCGCCATGGCCGTCACGAGGGCCGTCAACACATTGGGGAATAAGTCGGGCGCGCCGCGCCAACTGTCCATGCGCAACACCATGGTGTGACCAGGTAAGTCCAGCAATTGCTTGGCGATGAAAACGCGCGAGCCTCGACGCGTTGTGCCGTGCATGGCCAAACGCGTGCCATCCGACTCCGTGAACGAGACCTCTTGGCTGCGTGTCAGTTGTGGCCCCACCATGTTGACCAAAATTTCAGCCAAGGAATACGTGGCAACGGTATAGCCCGTGAGTTCCCCGTCGGTGATGACGGGCAAGCACAAGTCCATGATTTCTAACCCCAAGCCATCGGCTTGCGGCACATAGGTGCTCGTCCCATAACCGGGGCCACTTTGGCGACGCGCCACACCGCAGGCTTGCACCACCTCGGGTTGGTTGGCGGCACGGCCCAAACGATTGAACACGGGCGCACGAAACGGGGTGTCGACACTTTTGAGGACCCGCAAATCTAAGTCCCGCAACTCCAAGCGCAACCACTCGCGGTGTTCACGCAGCAAAGCGTGGGCGTCATTTCTCCAAGGGACGGTACTGCGATCGGCGTATTGCAGTGCTTGCAGACTCTGTGCATTGCGCGTGAGAACCGTCCGAATATCGCTGACCGCGTCTGCGGCATCGCGCTCCAGACGCGCTTGCACTTGACTGACTTCATAGCGGCCCGCCAACCACACCAGCGTACTGAGCATGGACAGCACCAACACCACCAAGAGTCCCCACAACACCCAACGGCGTATTTGTGGTCCAGCAGGCAACACCATCAATCCACCTTGGTCACACGGGGATCGGCCCAAGTGCCATCGACACGAAACTCTGTGGTTCCAGCCCGCACCAACGGTTTGCTCAAAACCAACTGCGCGAGGTAGCTGGTGAGTCCGATCAAGGGGTTGATGGTGGCGACATACAGCGAGGCTGTGCCAGCATTGATTTCAGGCACGACCACCACTTTGAGCTGTTGCGTTTCGCGCACCAAGTCGGCGTTGCCTTCGATCAAAGCACCTGCGACCACGCCCTTCATTTGCAGATTGTTGGTGAAGGCCACACCTTGCTCAATGCGCACATCGCCGCGCACAAAATCAAAGGCGAAACCCTCGCTGAACAAATCACTGAAGTCCAGCGTTAAGCGACGCGGCAAGGCCTGCAAGTTCAACACCCCCAGCAAACGTGCTGCGCCTGGCTCTGTTTTTAAGAACTGTCCTTTTTCAATCGCCAAGTTCATCTTGCCGTTCATGCTGGCGTAATCCAGCGTGATGGGTGAGCCTTGCCAAGAGAGTTGGCCATCCACGCGCCCTTCCCCGTGACGGACCGCGCCCGGCGTTCCCAAGCGGGCCAACAACTCACCGCTGTCACGAATGGCCAAGACAAAGTTGAATTGGGTCCGTCGCACACGTGGCCCTTCGGCAGCCCAGTTGCCGTTCGCCGTTAAGGTGGCTTCAGGCAAGGTCACATTGAATTTATTCAAACGCCATTCACGCGCTGCATTGGCGCCCACACGATTGACCGCATCAATTTCCAAGCGGCCTAGTTTTTTGCCACGCAGCGTGACCTCGTTCACCACAATGTCCAAGGTGGGAATGCTGCTGGGTTGTTCGCTCAACAAACGCTCAACATCGGAGACTGAACTTGGGGGGATGTTCAAGTAGGCCAAGCGCGCATAGAACTGCGCTGGAACATGGCCGTTGGGTGGACGCACTTCCGCAAATCCATTGAGCTCGTCCGCACTGATGTTCAAGCGCCACAAGTCGCCTTGTCGTGTGCCACCCACCAAGACTTTGTGAATCAAACGATCCGCCACTTTGATTTGTTCGGCACGCAGCGCGCCAAAAGTGGGCATGTAGTCTTGTGCATCGTCCCCCGCAGTTTCGTTACCAATGACGGACGTGGGTGTGGCTTTGCGCTTGAGTGGCGACACGCCCGTGAGTTGCGTCAAGGCCGTGTTCCAAGCGTCCAAGTCCAAGGATGGCAACTGCAAATTCAGGCTCACCGCGTTGTCACGCATGGGCGACGCGTCGCTCACCGATTGCCCCACCGCAATGCCACCGCGAACGACACGGGCACGTGGCCCACTGAGGTCGCGCACATAAGCCACCGCCAACGTACGAGCCAAGGTGACTTTGATTTGGTCTTGCAACACACGTGATTTGGGCTGCAAGGACTCACGCGTCAGCTGCGACTCGATGCGCAACGGCATCAGCGCTTGCGCCGCTTTGTTCAAAGGCGCTGGCAACGTCAAGGCCATGCCTTTGAGGTCGCTGCTGATGAGCAGCTCTGGCTGACCGCGACGTAAACCCAAGGTGGCGCTGTAGCTTGATTTACCCGACGCACGTTGCGCAAGGCGTGACACAAACCCGAGTTCACGCGCTTGCTGCAAACCTTCTGCCGTCAAGTCGCCACGGATTTTGAGTTGCAAAGGCGACTGGTCGTCTTTGGCCACAAAGGACAAACCGCCGTCGAGCAGGGCTTCGCCACCGAGCAACTTGGCTTGCATGGCTTTGAGTTGAACGCCTTGCTCACTGAATTGCAAGGTACCACGCGTGCGGTTGAGCACAGGTGTGCCAGGAAGGATTTGCAAAGCGTTATCGGCAAAGGTCACGCTGCCTTGCACTTTGGAGGCCGCCAAATGATCAAGTGGCAAGGTCAAGGTCAATTTGAAATTGGCGTCGCCCGTGGCTTGGCTTTTGCCCAGCACGGCACCGGTCAAATCGTTGAGTGCGGATTTGCTCACCATGTCCAACACTTGTGCCAGGGGACCGCGTGCTTCGCCGGCCACACTCACCACAGGTTGCGCCAAATTCGCAATGCGCGCCTCCACCTTTTGCCACGTCACATCGGGCGCACCGGCCAGTTGGGTTCGGCCCTTGAACTGCAAGGTGCTGCGATCCAACATCAGCTCCCCTTGAATTTGCGTCAAGGCCGGCCAAGCGGGTGTGGGTGCCTTTTGAGCGACCGGTGGCACATAAGCATATTTACCTTGGGTCACTTGCGCCACGATGCGGAACTCGCCGAGTTTGGGGTTGTCAAACGGCATGTCGTTCAAGTTGCCGCGCAAGCGCATCGTCGCATGACTGACTTCACCGGCTTGTATCGCGTCCCGAAGATAGCCACGCACATTGGCAGACAGCGCATGGGGTAGATAACGATGAAGTTGAGCGACTTGGGCTCGACTGACCGAGGCCGTCACATCCAACGCACCGGGAAAGCGCATCTCGCCCTCGCCCGTTTTCCAATGGCCGTTGAATTCACCTGACACGTCATCGTTCGCGAGGTGTCCTTGTGTGAATTGCACAGCGATGTCTTGACCTTTGAGTTGCCACGCCAGCTGCACCGAAGCATCGTTCAACAAAATGCGCGGTTCGTCCAAGCCGGCGGGCAAGGTCAAACTGCCGTTGTGTACGCTCACACGTGCTTTGCCGCCTTTTTGGGTCAGATCAAATTCCACTTGGGCAGCTTGCACGCTGGGCACATGCGCCAGAGGGCTGTCTGCTTGCACATCGCGTTGCAATGAAAGCTGTCGCACTTGGCCTTGTGCGCTGTACTGCCAAGACGCATCGTCATTTTTTTGCCATGTCGCCTTGAGCTGGTTGACTTGGCCTTGCGGTTGGGTCCGCGCCAACAGGCCGCGCATCTGCGCAGAAAGCGGCAGACGTTGACTGACTTGGGCGAGGGCATCTAAATCCAAACGGTCGGCACTGAGTGTGCCAGCGTCCCACGCATTCCCACGCCAGCTCACACGCAACAGACCACCGGGCCAATGCTCACCTTGTTGTGTATCAAACACCAAATCTTGACTGCTGATGGCCGTTTCACCGTCTTGCCATTGCGCCCCGACGCGACCATGCATTCGGCGCAAGCTCAAAGGCAACAAGTCAGCCCCTAAGCGGGCGGAGACGGCATCGAGGGCAACATCAGCCGTGACACCTGTGACTTGCCCCTTTTGCACATCTGCCCACACGCGCATGGCACCGCGACCTTCTTGCAAGAACAGGCCCTTGTCCATCGAGACCCATTGACGCAAGGTAGCGAGGTCGACGTATGGCAAATCGGCAAACAGCTCACCAGACCAACGCGCGAGGTCGCCCGTTCGCTGCCATGGCAAGTGGTAGAGCTTGCCCTGCACCGACAAGCGCTGGCCCAGCACATCAGGAGGTGTGGCACTGACACGCAACTCATGTTGAAACCCATGGTTCTTCACCAACACATCGACGCCTTGGAGAGTCAGCACAGGCCCACGGGTTTGCGCCGCATCTGAACGACCCTCATGCAATCGACTTTCGTCGCGCCAGTGCACCACGCCTTGGCGCACCAAAAACTCGGGTTGGGAGAAGAACCAATCTGTGCCACTGCCATCGCCAGTCCCGCGGATATCGAGACCCGCGACCCAGACATGGCCATCCGCATCACGGCGAATTTCTAATTCGGGGTTGTCAATGCTGAGTTGCTCAAACCGCCCGAACAACACCGAGCGAGGCGAGACCGCCGCCACCACGTGTGGCAAACGCAAGGCTTCACGTCCTTCCTGATCGAACAGCACGATGTCGTTGACTTCAAACCACGGCAGCCACCATCCGCCTTGGGCGCGAATGTTGCCAATTTCAACCCGCACGCCCATGGCGCGTGAGGCTTGTTGTTGCAACACCTCACGGTAATCATCAATTCGCGGCACAATGAAAATGTGCAAGGCGCTCCACGCCAGCACCACAGCCACCCAAGCCAAGGCCACCAGACCGACAGCCCAGTTGAGCGCACGTCGCCAAGCCGACTTGATTTTCAAATCAGAGACGCCGTGTTCAGGGGTGGGACTTACAGAATCAGACAAATATTTCATGGTGCTAGCAACGTGATCGGAATTATCCCCTCCTCTGTGTCAAATTTGAGTACTTATTCACGCTTTGCACAGCGTTTGCGTCGTCGCTATGCAAATGAGCTGCACTTGCTGCCTGCGGGTGCGCCTGTTTTGGCCACGTTGCAAACCTGTTTTGAAGCCCTGCGCCAAACACACAGCTGTGGCGACGCCTTGCGCATGCTGCGCCAGCTGGTGATGGAACGCTTGGTGGTGCTGGACTGCGAACAGCACGCCAGCCTTGAAGTGGTGACACGTGCGGTCACGGAGCTGGGCGAGTTCAGTCTGGATGTGGCCTTCCGTGAAGCCCAAGCGCAACTAGACGCGAGCTACGGCATGCCGACCACCCCGCGCGGCGAACGTGCGGTGTTGTGGATCATCGGCATGGGCAAATTTGGCGCACGCGAACTCAACGTGTCGAGCGACATTGACCTGATCTATGTGTACGACGAAGACGGCGAGACCACGGGCTTGCCTGACGGACGCGGGCGCATCAGCAACCACGATTACTTTGCCAAAGCCGTCAAACTGATTTACACCTTGATCGGTGACACCACCGAGCATGGCTTTGTGTTTCGCATGGATTTAGCCTTGCGCCCGAACGGCAACTCGGGGCCGAGCGTGCTGTCGCGCCAAGCCTTGGAAGCGTATTTCTTGGTGCAGGGCCGCGAGTGGGAACGCTTTGCTTGGCTCAAAAGCCGTGTGGTCGCGCCCTTGAGCGGCAAAGCTCGGGCCTTTGAGTTGCGTGACACCGTGCTGCCTTTTGTATTTCGCCGCTATTTGGATTACAGCGTGTTCGAGTCCTTGCGAGGTTTGCATCAGCAAATTCGCAAACACTCGCTCGCGCGCAGCGCAGGGCGCCCAGAACGCGCCAACGATGTCAAGCTCTCACGCGGCGGCATTCGTGAAATTGAATTCACGGTGCAACTCTTGCAAGTGGTGCGCGGCGGTCACTTTCCTGAGTTGCGCACACGCCCCACATTGCAAGCCCTGCAGCGGCTCAGCCAAGCCAACCTCATGCCTGCGGCGACCGCCGAAGCACTGGCCAAGGCGTATGTGTTTTTGCGCCAAGTGGAACATCGCATTCAATATTTGGATGACCAACAAACCCATGTGCTGCCCACCCATGACGAGGATTTGAATTGGATCTCGCTGACGCTGGGCTACGGCGATGTGTGCGACTTTTTGACCCAACTCGACAGCCACCGTGAATTGGTGGCGCAAGAGTTTGACCGCCTGTTGGGGTTGGGTGACAAAGCAGAACCCACCCACAACGGCGAATGCAAAGGCTGCACCCCCAAAGCCAAGAACGAGTATGTGGACTTGGACGCTTTGTTGCCCGACCTGAACGCGCGTTTGCGCGAACGCGTGGCGCATTGGTCCGAACAACCTCGCATGCGGGCTCTACGCGACGAGGGTATGCAACGTCTGCTCAAACTCTTGCAACGCACCCATGCATGGATTGAGGAAGGCCGCGTGAGCGAAGAAGCCGCGGTTCGCTGGAGCGACTGGATGGAGCCGCTGCTGCGCCGCGAGAGTTATTTGGCCTTGTTGATTGAACGGCCTCGCGTGCATGAACAACTCCTGCGCTTGCTCGGCTTGGCGCGCTGGCCGGCCAAGTATTTGCAACAACACCCCGGTGTGATTGACGAGCTGGCAGGCGAAGCCTTGTTGGCTGAACGGTTCATGCCGCTGGAGTTTGAACAAGAGCTAGAACGCCGCTTGGCGTCGCTGCAATCGACGGGCCAAGCGGACGAAGAGACGTTGCTCAACCTGCTGCGTCGCGCCCACCATGCCGAAGTGTTCCGCACCTTGGCGCGTGATGTGGAAGGACGCTTGACGGTCGAGCAAGTCGCGGACGACTTGAGTGCCTTGGCCGACAGCGTGCTGAAAATTACCAGCCAGTGGGTGTGGCAAAACTTCAAACAACGTCACCGCGATGAGCCGCAGTTCGCGGTTCTGGCCTACGGCAAGTTGGGGGGCAAAGAGCTGGGTTACGGCAGCGACCTCGACATTGTGTTTGTGTACGAAGATGCGCACGAACGGGCGGGTGAAATCTACGCCGCCTATGTGCGCAAGCTCATCAACTGGCTCACGGTCAAAACGGGCGACGGAGATTTGTACGAGATCGACACCGCCTTGCGACCCAACGGCAACTCTGGCTTGCTGGTCTCAACCTTTGACGCGTATGCCGACTACCAATGCCAACGCGGTGAAAACACTGCGTGGACATGGGAGCATCAAGCCATGACGCGGGCGCGGTTTTGCTTGGGTGTGCCAGCACTCAAATCACGCTTTGATGCTGTGCGTGCCAATGTCATTCATGCCAAACGCAACCTCGTTTCGCTGCGCCAAGAAATTGTGGCCATGCGGGAAAAGCTGCATGCGGCGCACACGATTCCATCGAATTTGTTTGATGTCAAACACAGCACGGGGGGCATGGTCGATGTGGAGTTTGCCGTGCAGTACTTGGTGCTGGCGCATGCGCAGCAACACCCGGCCTTGTTGGACAACGTGGGGAACATTGCTCTGCTGATGAGTGCCGAAAAGTCAGGCTTGTTGCCAATGGGCGTGGGGCAAGCGGCAGGGAGCGCTTACCGCGAACTGCGTCGCGTCCAACATCGCGCGCGCTTGGATGAGCAGCCCACACAAGTGCCCATGGCCCAGCTGGAGCAAGAATGCGCGGCGATCAAAACCTTGTGGCACGCGGTGTTTGACACCTCGCTCTGAGTCCAAGCGCCACGCCGTCCAAGGGCAGGTGCAGACGGCGCCTCAGCCCTGACGAATCTTCTGGACCAGCGCGGTGGTGGAGTAGCCATCGACAAACGGAATCGCTTGCGCATGCCCGCCGTAGGTCAGCACCACTTGTGTTTCTGCAAGCCGACTCATGTCGTAGTCGCCGCCTTTGACCAAGATGTCTGGGCGCAACTCAGAAATGAGCTCGAGCGGCGTGTCTTCGTCAAACCACGTCACCAAACTCACAGACTCCAGCGCCGCCATCAAGGCTGCGCGGTCTAACTCGTTGTTCAAGGGGCGGTCCGGGCCTTTGCCCAAACGGCGCGCAGAGGCATCGCTGTTCAAGGCCACCACCAAGCTGCCACCCAGGCTGCGCGCTTGGGCCAAGTAAGAGGCATGGCCGCGGTGCAGCACATCAAACACACCATTCGTGAACACCACCGGCCCCTGCGCCCGAAGCGCCGCGACGCGCTGGACAGCGTCTTGGCGTGAAGCCAACTTGGAAAGAAAAAGAGGCGCAGGAAAAGTAGTGACGGTCATGGTGGCGCCATTCTAGGCGTGGCCCTGAGGCCCTCATGCGCTGGTGTTTGACTTGCTTTCGGGCTTGATGTTCTGAACACGCCATTGCTGAATGGCATGGGCGATGGCATCAAAGTCATTCAACACCACCACGTGTTCAAGCGCGCGGCGACGCAAGACAGGCGCACCCCCTCCCACCCACACATCGATGGATGCAGGCAAGAGCAAGTTCAACTCTGCCAAGCCGTCCACCACATGGTTGGGGTTCATGTTGAGGCTGAAACTCAAAGCCACCACATCGACACGGTGCGCCTTGGCAGCTTGGGCAATGTCACGCACAGGTGTTTGTGTGCCCAATGACACGCAACGGCAACCCTGCAAAGACAACAAGCTCTCCACCATCAACAAACCCAAGCCATGGGCCTCTTGCGGAAGCGTGGTGAGCAGCACGGTGGGCGCACCACCTGAGTCCGCACGCGGGATGGCCAAAATCGCTTGGCGCATCAAGCTGGTCACGCATTCTGTGTAGAGATGCTCCTCATACACCGCCAAATCACCGCGGGCCCAAGCGTCCCCGACCATGCGGGTCAGCGGAGCCCCCACCTCTGTGACAAAGTGTTGCAAGCCTTCATGCGACAAGACCTTCAAAAGCTCTCGCCGCATGCCGTCATGGTCTTGGCTTTGCAGCAGGGCGATGTAGGGCATCAAGTCTGGGTTGTTGTGCGCGTGAGGCAAGGCCCGGTTTGACTGCAATGCGGCCTCACCCCGACTGAGGTGTTGCAGCGCCTCCATCGATTGCGCCACGATGCGGCCAGGGCGATGGCCTTGATCCATCAACCGCTTGATGGTGCGCAGCTTCTCCACTTGGTCCAGAGGATAGGTGCGCTCGCCATGGGCATCACGGTCCGGTTGTGGAAACCCATAGCGACGCTCCCAGACGCGCAAGGTGTCTTTGCCAATACCGGTGTCGCGCTCGACCGCTGCAATCGAAAGTGCCACCCGTGAATGGTCGTCACGTGAATTCATGAATTGAAATCCCCGTTAGTGCGTATGGAGAACGGCCTCTGTCCTAGACATATGGCACATATTAAGCCATGATAGACCCCAACTAAAGAAGGGCTTTCCCATGCTGCAGCGTTTTGTTTTTTTTGGGCTGGCGCTTGTGATGGCTGTCACCGCAGCACACGGAGCCACTGAGACGGTGAACAACGCCACCCCTGTGAGCGGTGCATGTCCGCGCGTGTTGCAACACACCGTGCTGCGTTTGCAAGATGAGAAACCGCAAGCACTTTGCCAATACGCAGGACAAGTCGTGGTGGTGGTGAACACCGCCAGCTTTTGTGGCTTCACCCCGCAATACAAGGGCTTGGAAGCGCTGTACAGCAAATACAAAGACCGTGGCTTGGTGGTGCTGGGGTTCCCCAGCAATGACTTCTCGCAAGAACCCGACAGCAACGCCAAGATTGCTGACTTTTGCGAAAACACCTTCGGTGTGAAGTTCCCCATGTTTGTCAAAACCACCGTGCGTGGCCCTGACGCCTTGCCACTCTTCAAACAACTGGCAGAGCAAACAGGCACCACGCCGAAGTGGAACTTTTACAAATACATCATCAGCCGCGATGGCAAAGACATCAAGAGCTTCGGCAGCGTGACGGGCCCCCAAGACAAAGCCTTTGTTCAAGAAGTTGAAAAACAAATTGAAAAGCATTGGGCAGCCAAAGGCACGGCCCAATGAAGCCGCGCGTCGCCATCGTTGGCTCGGGTATTTCGGGCTTGTCTGCCGCCCATCATTTGCAGGGTCAGGCCGACCTCACCTTGTTTGAATCGGGGGACTATTTCGGCGGTCACACCCACACGGTAGACGTGACCTTGCCAACGCCCACAGGGCTGCAAACACACGGTGTAGACACAGGCTTCTTGGTCTACAACGAGCGCACGTATCCGGGCCTGATTGCTTTGTTTGAAGACTTGCAAGTGACGACCGTCAAATCCGACATGTCGTTCTCGGTGCAAGTGCCGGGCCGAACTGGCAGCCGTGCCATTGAGTGGAACGGTGCGAACTTGAACACCGTGTTTGCCCAGCGCAGCAATTTATTCAAGCCTTCTTTTTTGCGCATGTTGCGCGATGTGGTGCGCTTCAACACCTTGGCCACGGCGTTGGCGCAACGCAACCAAGACCACGAGTTGGCACAACCACTGCATGCGTTTTTAGAAGCACATGGCTTCAGCCACACGTTTCGTGACTGGTATTTGCTGCCCATGCTGGGCTGCATCTGGAGTTGCCCGACGGACCAAATGTTGCAGTTCCCTGTGGCCACCATGATTCGCTTTTGCCACAACCACGGCTTGATTCAAGTGAACAACCGCCCCCAGTGGTACACCGTGGCAGGCGGAGCGCGGCACTATGTCGAGAAAATCTTAGCAGGCATCGCAGACAAGCGATGCAACAGCCCCGTGCTGCGCATCGATCGCGAAGCGCACGGTGTCACCGTCCACACGCACACGGGGGCAAAAGCTTTCGACCACGTGATTTTGGCCACCCACGCCGACCAGTCCTTGGCGATGTTGGCGGCACCGACGCCGCAAGAGCATGCCGTGCTCAGCGCCATTCGCTACCACCCCAACCGCGCTGTGCTGCACACCGACACCTCGGTGATGCCGAAGAAAAAACTCGCTTGGGCGGCATGGAACTACGAACGTGCGGCACACGACAGCACCGAGTCCACCCGTGTGTGCTTGCACTACTGGCTCAACCTGCTGCAACCACTGCCGTTCACGCAAGACGTGATCGTGTCGCTCAACCCTGTGCGTGAGATCGACCCCAGCAAGATCATTGGCGAATACGACTATGCACACCCTGTGTTTGATCTGCCAGCCATCCAAGCGCAAGCCCGCATGGGGCAGCTGCAAGGCCAGCAACGCACGTGGTTTGCTGGCGCATGGATGGGCTACGGCTTTCACGAAGATGGCTTCAAAGCCGGACGTGCCGCAGCACAAAGCCTGTTGGCCGAGGAACTTCAAGCCACATGAACCGCGCCACAACGCCCAGCGCAACCACATCCAACGATGCCGCACAAGCAATGCTGGGCTTTGGTGAGGTTCGTCACACACGCTTGCGCCCCAAACACCACGCATTCACCTACCAAACTTTTTTCTTGATGTTGCCCATGCGCCAGCTGCGCGAACACGCGCACAACGCGGTGTTGGCCATCAACCGCCGCGCAGCCATCAGCTTTCATGACGTCGACCACGGCGATGGCCGAGGCGTCGAACAGGGCGGCGCGCTCGGGTGGTTGGAGGAGTTGCTGCACCGCGAAGGCATCCTCGATGCCACGGGCGAAGTCTGGCTCCACTGCTACCCACGCGTGCTGGGCTACACCTTCAAGCCCGTGAGTTTTTGGTACTGCCACGCAGCAGACAACACCTTGCGTGCCATCGTGGTCGAAGTCAACAACACCTTTGGCGAACGCCATTGCTATTTGCTGGACCGCCCGCACTACGGCGTGACACAAAGCGCCAGCAAGGTATTTCATGTGTCACCGTTTTGTGATGTCCTAGGCAGCTATCGTTTTCGTTTCATGCGCACCGCCACCCACACTGTGGCCCGCGTCGACCATGACGACGCACACGGCCCCTTGATTGAAACCAGCGTCAGCGGCGTACTTGAGCCCATCACCCATGCCGCGCTGCGCCGTGCACTGTGGGGTTACCCGTTGATGACACTGATGGTGATGACGCGCATCCATTGGCAAGCCTTGAAGCTGTGGCTCAAGCGCGTGCCCTTCTTTACCAAACCTGCCCCCCCACAAGATTTTGTGACCCGTTGATGATGAGAAACGCACTGCCATGAACACCCGCACGACCTCGGCCACCGATGCCTCCCCCAGCCCAGACATGCCCACGGCCGTACGGCGTGTGGTGGGTTTGCTCCAACGTTTGCAACATGGCACCTTGCATGTGCAGTGGCCCGATGGCCGTCTGCAACAGTTTGGCTCTGCCGCCACATCGGGACAAGGCTTGAACGCCACCTTGCATTTGCACAGTTGGGCACCGCTCACGCAGGCACTGAAATCGGGCGACATTGGGTTTGCCGAAAGTTACATCGCTGGCGAATGGACCACCAACAATTTGGCCGACTTGCTGCAACTCTTGGTCGCCAATCGACGCGACATGGAGGAGGTGATCTACGGCCATTGGTTGGGCCGACTTTTCTACCGCGTGCGTCACTTGCTCCACCGCAACACGCGTCGCAACAGCAAGAAAAACATCCACGCACATTACGATCTGGGCAATGCTTTTTATGAGCTGTGGCTAGACCCCACGATGAACTACTCCTCGGCGTGGTTTGACCAAGACCGCAGCCAGCCCATGGCCGAAGCGCAAACGGCCAAAGTGCGCCGCGCGCTGCGCATGGTGGACGCCAAGGCCGGTGACCGCATTCTCGAAATTGGTTGTGGCTGGGGCGCTTTGGCAGAGCTAGGTGGCCAAGAGTTTGGCGCCCGCATGTCCGGCGTGACCTTGAGCCATGAGCAACTCAGCTTTGCCCAAGAACGCATGGCGCGCCTGGGCTTGGCGAGCACCAGCGACTTGCGGCTTCAAGACTACCGCGATATTGACGACGGTCCCTACGACGCGATCTGCTCTATCGAAATGTTAGAAGCCGTGGGTCAAGAATATTGGCCGACTTATTTCGAAACCTTGGCACGCTTGCTCAAGTCGGGCGGCAAAGCCTGTGTGCAGAGCATCGTCATTGATGACGCTTTGTTTGAACGCTACGTCAAGAGCACCGACTTCATTCAGCAGTACATCTTCCCGGGTGGCTGCTTGCCTTGTCCACGCGAGTTCCGCGCCCAAGCCGAACGCGCAGGATTGAAAGTGGTGGACGAGTTGGCGTTTGGTTTGGACTACGCCGAAACCTTGCGTCGTTGGCGTCACCAATTCATGGCAGACAAGGCACAAGTGCTGCAGCTCGGCTTTGACGAACGCTTTGTCCGCATTTGGGAGTTCTACCTCGCTTACTGCGAAGCAGCGTTTGAGCAGCACAACATTGACGTGGTTCAATACACCTTGCTCAAACCGTAAGCCTCATCACACGCCCATGTCACTTTTTTTCAAACCTATGAATCCCCCCATCACCGATTGGCGTGGTCGCAGCGTGTGGCTGATTGGGGCATCCAGTGGTATCGGCTTGGCTACGGCGCGAGCCCTGCATGCGGCAGGAGCGAGGGTGGTGGTGTCAGCACGCAAGGCAGAGTTGCTGCAACAATTTGTCGATGCGCACCCCAATGCCCAAGCGGTGGTGTTGGATGTGGGCGATATGGCCGCGATTGCCCAAGCCGCCAAGTATGTGCAAGCGCAACAAGGTTTGGATGTGGTGATGTATTGCGCCGGCTACTACCAACCTGTGCGTGCCACACAGTATTCCTTGCCTGAAATGTTGCGCCACCAAGACGTGAATTACACCGGCGCACTTCGTGTGTTGGAGGCGGTGTTGCCCGAGCTGCTAGCACAGCAAAGCGGTCACATCAGTCTGATTGCCAGCGTGGCTGGGTTTCGAGGTCTGCCGCAAAGTCTGGCCTACGGGCCCACCAAAGCCGCGCTGATCAATTTGGCCGAAGCCTTGTATTACGACCTCTCGCCGCAGGGCATTGGCGTCAGCGTCATCACGCCGGGCTTTGTCGAAACGCCCTTGGTCTCTGGCAATGACTTCCCCATGCCCGCGCTCATCAGCCCAGCCAAGGCGGCGCAAGAAATTATCAAGGGATGGCGCCAAGGCGCGTTTCAAATTCACTTTCCCAAACGCTTCACGCGTTTGCTGCAACTGTTGCGTGTGCTGCCGTACCGCTGGTACTTTGCGCTGGTACGTCGCGGCACAGGCATGTAGGAGGCCACCAATATGTCGTCATCTCCTCACGCACCTTTGGTTGATTCCCCCGAAGCCGCACTGCAACGTGTGGTGCATTTTTTTGAAGACTTGCAAGCCAGCGACGTCGCGCACATTGCCGACTTTTACACGCAGGATGCGCGGTTCAAAGACCCGTTCAACGAGGTGCAAGGCGTGGCCGACATTGCGCATGTCTTCGCTCATATGTTTGATGCGCTTGATGCCCCTCGCTTTGTCATCACCCAACAGGTACAACAAGGCGAGCAATGTTTTGTCACATGGGATTTTTTGTTTGCCATGCGCCGATTCGACGCAGGACAAACACAAACCATTCGCGGTGCCAGCCACTTGGTGTTGCGCGAAGAATCAGGGGTGTGGAAGATTGCCATCCATCGCGACTATTGGGATGCCGCCGAGGAGCTGTATGAGAAGCTGCCCGTCGTGGGCAGCTTGATGCGTTGGCTGAAAAAACGCGCCAACACTTAAGTCGGCACGGTGTCCTTGAAGCTTTGGCGTTGCGCCAAACGCTCGTACAAAGCACCTAAGTTAGGGTGCTGGCCACGCCAATCAATCTGGCCAAAACGGAAATCCAAGTAACTCACCGCAGTGCCCACCGCAATGTCGGCCAAGCTCAAATGAATGCCAACACAGTTGCTGCGCTCGGCCAACGCACGGTCCATCGCGCTCAGACTGTCGTCAATCTTTTTCATTTGACGGTCAATCCAAGCTTGACTGCGCTCGCCCTCTTGACGGCCTGGCCAAGTGGCCTCAAGGCGCGCCAAGATCGCTGCGTCGAGCAGGCCATCGGACAATGCTTCCCAAGTTTTAACCTCTGCGCGCTCGCGCCCCCCAGCTGGAATGAGCTTGCCGACTGGCGACAACGTGTCCAAATACTCCACGATGACGCGTGAATCGAACAAGGCCTCACCACCCTCCATCACCAAACACGGCACTTTGCCCAAGGGGTTAGAAGCCGAGATGTTGGTTTCAGCAGCCCACACGTCTTCATTGAGTAACTGGTAGTCCAGTTTCTTTTCTGCCATGACGATGCGTACTTTGCGCACATAGGGGCTGGTGCTTGAGCCAATCAGTTTCATACGGTTTTCATAGATTTGTTGAAACTGTAGTTTATCTATGTTGCGTATACATGGTGCTGGTATGAACACCTAAAATTGCAGCCATGAGCCAAACCACCAGCACCCCCCAAAGCATTTCACAAGTCACCGCCTTGTCACCCCTCGATGGCCGTTATGCCGCCAAACTCGCCGCTTTGCGACCATTGATGAGCGAGCAAGGCTATATGCACCGCCGTGTGCAAGTGGAGATTGCTTGGTTCATCGCCCTGAGCGACGCTGGCTTCGCCGAATTCAAACCCTTGAGCGCCGAATCACGCGCCTACTTGCTCGATTTGGTGACCCATTTCAGCACGGACGATGCCTTGGCCATCAAGGACGAAGAGAAAGTGACCAACCACGACGTGAAGGCGGTGGAGTACTGGATCAAAAAGAAGTTCAAGGGACACCCCGAACTCGAAGCTGCGGCCGAGTTTGTGCACTTCGCCTGCACCAGTGAAGACATCAACAACACCAGCCACGCGCTGCAACTGCAAGCGGGTCGCGACGAGGTGATCCTGCCAGGCCTCGACAGCCTGATCGCCAAACTGCGCGACATGGCTCACGCCTACGCCGATGTGCCCATGCTCAGTCGCACACACGGACAAACCGCCAGCCCCACCACAGTGGGTAAAGAAGTCGCCAACGTGGTGATGCGTTTGCGCCAAGTGCGCGAACGCATTGCCAGTGTGGCCATCATGGCCAAGATGAATGGCGCGGTGGGCAACTACAACGCCCACCTGAGCGCATGGCCTGACTTCGATTGGGAAGCGTTTTGCCGCCAAGTGGTGGAGACACCTGCGCCTTTGGGCTTGGGCCTGACTTTCCAGCCCTACAGCATTCAAATCGAACACCACGACTACATGGCCGAGTTGTTTGACGCGGTGGCACGCGCCAACACCATCCTGATCGACTGGTCACGCGATGTGTGGGGCTATGTGTCCTTGGGTTATTTCAAGCAGCGTTTGAAAGCGGGCGAGATTGGCTCGTCCACCATGCCGCACAAAGTCAACCCGATTGACTTTGAAAATGCCGAGGGCAATTTGGGTCTGGCCAATGCGATGCTCAAGCACCTGAGTGAGAAACTCCCCATCAGCCGCTGGCAGCGCGACCTGACCGACTCCACCGTGTTGCGCAACATGGGCGTAGCCTTGGGCTATGCCGCTTTGGCCTATCAATCATTGAACGTGGGTCTGAACAAACTCGAACTCAACCGCGAAGCCTTGGATGCCGACCTCGATGCCGCGTGGGAAGTGCTGGCCGAACCCATCCAGACCGTGATGCGTCGCTACGGTGTGCAAGGCGCTTACGAGCAACTCAAAGAAGTCACGCGCGGCAAGACTGTCACGGCCGAAGCCTTGCATGGTTTGATTGCCTCGCTGCAAATCCCACAAGCTGACATTGACCGCCTGCTCGCCATGACTCCCGGCAGCTACGTGGGTAAAGCTGCTGAACTCGCACGCCGCGTTTGAGCAGCGTCGAGAAAAGCAGCATCCACATGGCCATCAAATCCACCATCTTCAAAGCGAACGTCCAAATCGCTGACATTGACCACGGCTACTATGCCGACCACGCGCTCACCTTGGCGCGGCACCCCAGCGAAACGGATGAACGAATGATGGTGCGCTTGGTCGCGCTGTCACTCCAAGCGCACCAGTTGCAAGACATGTGCAATGGCGACGGCGTGCTGTCCTTTGGCGCGGGCCTGTCTGACCCCGACGAACCCGATGTGATGTTGACCGATTTCACTGGTCGCAAGCGCCTGTGGATTGAAGTCGGTCAGCCCGAAGAAAAGCCTTTGCTAAAAGCCTGTAGCAAGGCCGACCAAGTGATGCTGTATGTGTTCTCTAGCTCAGGCGATGTCTGGTGGAAAAGCATGCAAAACAAACTCATCAAGCCGACGTCGTTGCAAGTGTGGCGCATCCCCAGCAGTGCTTCGCAAGACTTGGCCAAACTCGCCGAGCGCAGCATGCAACTGCAAGCCACGGTGCAAGAGGGCGTGGTGATGATGAGCAACGGCAAGACCACCGTTGACATTGAGTGCGAGCGCTGGAAATAAAAGCTCAGTCAGCGTGTGCGTCTCGCACATCCACGGAGGCGTTGGCAGCTGCACGCTCGGCGTATTTGTTGAAGCGCCAAGAGGTACCAATCATGGTGATGCGTCGCCATGTGCTGCGCTTCTCGGCGGGTGACATCTCTGGCCAAAACTGCACCTCTTCAAACGTACGGCCACAACCTTTGCACTCCTCATCACCTTGGCTGGTCGAACAAATGGCGATGCATGGCGCATCGGGAGTGGTGCGATACCAAGCCAGCCACGCGTCATACGCTTTGGGTGGAAAGCCTTTTTCTGCAGCCACATCCTCGCGGTAGTACACCATCAAGGCATAGACCTCGGCCAGGGCACGAATCTCTGGCGCGAGTGTGATGCCATCGGGCGAGGGCTTTTGTTCGCGCCAGTAATTGATGGCCGCCTCAATGTCGGTGATGTGAATGCCAGCCATCGCGTTAGAGTGTGTTGCCTAAAAAGTAGGGGTCAAGTGGGGGTGTGGATGATAGCGGCAATGCTATGCTGGCTGCGCAATGAAACTACTTTTAACTTGGGTACTCCACGCCACCGCCTTGATGGCTTTGGCGCATCTCTACAGCGGCGTTGAAGTCAACAGCTTTGGTGCGGCCATGACCGCAGCTTTCGTGATTGGCATGCTCAACCTCATCGTGCGCCCTGCCTTGGTTGTGCTGACTTTGCCCGTGACGTTTGTCACGCTGGGCTTGTTTTTGTTTGTCATCAATGCGCTCTTGTTCTGGGCGGCCGCTGGCCTGCTCGATGGCTTTTGGGTGCGCGGCTTTGGCTCAGCGCTGCTGGGCTCTTTGATCTATTCCGCTTTTGGTGTGGTGATTGACTCAGCGCTCCAGCGTCTGTTCCCGCCGCAACTTCTCTAAGTCACGCAAACGGGCGTCAATGATGGACGCCTCAATGTGACCGGCGCGGTCTAACCTCCCTTCGCTCGCCATTTGATGAGCGAACAACTGCGCCGCTTTGAAGCGGTCCACGGCCGCGCCGTAATCCAGCTCCATCGCCCGCGCTTCGGCTTGCGCACGAATGGCACGCAAGCTATCGCCCTGCAACTCATAGGCGGAAGCTTGGAGCAGCCAAGCGGAGGCATCGCGCGGGTGCTGATTGAGCCACAACGACAACTCACTCGCGGCTGTTTTGCCTTGTAGCGGTTTTTGCGTCCCAATGCGGCTGCGCGCCAACAACATGCGTGTCGCTCGGTCATTGGGACTTGACAACAAGGCCTTGGGTTCGAGCAAGCTCACGGCCTGCGCGGGATCACCTGCCGTCAGCGCGAGCTCCGCCGCCAATAAACGCACCACGCGCAGAGCACTGAGCTCTAGCCCACTCAAGCTTTGCAAGCGCGCCAAGTTTTGGCGTGCCGCGACAAAATTTCGCTGCTCCATCTCAGCCATCGTGGCGCCATAAAGCACACCCGCCTGTTTCGCCGGAGTCAATGCGGCAAAAGCGGTAGCGTTTGCCTGTGCCACCAAGCTTCGCAACACATCCACGCCAGGCTTGACCAACACTTGCGCGCGTGCAGACATCATGGCGTGGGTCGGTGTCGTGACGACAGCCGCACGGGCCGGCAATAACTGTTGACGCGCTTGCGCATCGGCAATGCGCTCGGTGGTCATGGGGTGGCTGCGCAAGTAAGGAAAAGCGCCGTTGTCGTTGAGCCGTGACGCTTGTTGCAGCTTCTCAAACATGGTGACAAAACCTTGCGGCTCAAAGCCAGCCCCCGTCATCACACCGTAGCCCACACGGTCAGCCTCGCGCTCCATGTCGCGCGAGAAGTTCAGTTGGCTTTGCACTGCGACGGCTTGGCCGCCCATGATGGCAGCATTCGCGGCGCTCATGCTGCTGGCGCTCGTCGTGCGGCTGGCCGCCAACATGCCCAAGATCATGGCGCCCATCACCATCGGGCCTTGTTTGCCTTGTTGAGAAATCATGCGCGCAATATGCCGCTGCGTGACGTGGCTCAACTCATGCGCCAGCACCGAGGCTAATTCGTCGGCGCTGCTGACGGCAGAAATCAAGCCTAAATGCACTCCCAAGTAGCCGCCGGGCAGCGCGAAGGCGTTGATGCTACGGTCACGAATCAGCGCGACCTCCCAAGCGAATTGCTGTTCTAGCTCAGGTGTCAACTCACCGCGCTGACGCGCCGAGGCCAGCAAGGTCTGCCAAATGGATTGGAGATAGTCGCCCAACACGGGGTCGTCGAGGTAATCGGGGTCTCGGTAAATTTCGCGGGCAATGCTCTCGCCCAGACGACGCTCCACGCCCAGCGGCACTTCGGCGCCATCGCCTAAGTTGGGAAGGCGGTTGTTGCTCCATTGCGCCTGCGCCGGTGCAACGGGCAGCAGCAACGCTACGCACAGGCCCAACACACCGAAGCGGTGTAAGCAACGAGGAGACAACAGGCAAGAAAGCATAAATTCCACGGACCGTATGATGCGCACTTGATGTTAACCCCTTGTAAATTTCCACATGTCCACACTTACACACTTTGATACGCAGGGCCAAGCCCATATGGTCGACGTGGCCGACAAAGCGCACACGCGCCGCGTGGGCGTGGCCAGCGGTCGCATCGTGATGTTGCCGACCACGTTGACGCTCATACAAGGCGGCACCGCTAAAAAAGGCGATGTGCTGGGCATCGCCCGCATCGCTGGAATTCAGGCGGCAAAAAAAACCAGCGACTTGATTCCTTTGTGTCACCCCTTGGCACTGACCCGCGTGGCGGTGGAATTTGCCGTTGACGAAACCATGCACAGCGTGCACTGCACCGCCACCGTCGAAACCGTCGGTCAAACCGGCGTGGAGATGGAAGCCCTCACCGCAGTTCAAGTCGCCCTACTCACGATTTACGACATGTGCAAAGCCGTGGATAGAGGCATGACGATGACGGATGTGCGCTTGCTGGAGAAGCACGGCGGCAAGTCGGGCAGTTACGTGTCGGCCTGACCTGCGATCACTTGGCAGCGGCCTCTTGCGCCTGCTGCATGTGCCAAAGCTTCAAGTATTTGTAATAACTGGTCTCCGCATTGGAGATAGACAAAGCCAAGCCGTGCGCGCCATCTAAAAATCCGGCGCGAATCACATACGTTCTGAAGAAGGCCCAAGCCCCGTGACCCAAGGCACCCGCCACCGATGAGCGTTTGCCGCGTGCATAGGCTTGGCGTGCTGACGCGCTGGAGTAGGCATCCACCTTGGACAGCACCTGCGAAAAATCCAAGTAGCTGAAGTGCAGCAAGTGGTTTTGCAGTGCGACCACGTTTTGCGAGGTGACCACGCGCTCATGCACAAGGTCGTCTGAAAACCTGGCCTCACCGCGCTTGAACAAGCGCAACACATAGTCGGGCTGCCACCCTGCATGCTGAATGAACTTGCCGCAGTAAGACGACAAGCGTGGCAGCTTGTAGGCCACATCGGCATCGCCTGCCTGCAAGACACGTTTGATTTCTGCACACAAGTCGGGGGTGACGCGCTCATCGGCATCGATCGACAACACCCAGTCGCACGTCGCCAAATCGAGGGCGCGATTTTTTTGTAGCCCAAAGCCGGGCCAATCAGCGGGCTGGGAGACCTTGGCCCCATGCTGCTGCGCGATGGCGACGGTGTTGTCGGTGCTTTGGCTATCCACCACGATGATTTCATCCACCAAGCCGTGCATGGATTGCAAGCACTCGTGCAGGTTGTGGCCCTCGTTGCGCGTGATGACGATGGCCGAGAGTGTGGGGGATGCGTGGGTCATGTTGGCAAATGAAGTGACATCTGAGTTTAGCGTGGGGTGTTTTGCTTAACGTCCGCCAAGCGCTGCGCCAATGCTTGCGCCTGTTCATCATGGCCTAACCATCGTGCACTGTCGATGGCCCGTTGCACCACGCGAACCTCCGGTGAATAGTGCATGAGACGCAAGGCTTGCGGATACAACTCGGCGGCATTCTCCGCGGTCACGGTTTGCGTGGTCAGCTCGGCAAATTCGGCTTGATTTTTGAACAACCACGACTGCTTGGCGTGGTGCAAAGGGTTGTCTCGATAGGCGGTATCACGCGAAGCCGCTTGTCGGTAAATTTGACCAACACGGTTGAAATCCCACGCGGCATACAAACAGCCAATGAAAAGGATCGCCGCCACCAACATGGGGACTTCTGGTGCTACTTCTTTGGCTGGCGCAGTCGGAGCCGACCAGAGCAAGCCGATGGCAACACCCAAGGTCATCTGAAAGGGTCCGTACCACAGCGGGTACTCCAGCATGCTGTGCAAGCCCAGCACCAACAACAAGCACCACGCCATCACACGCCAAGGGTGCTGCTCGCGCCACGGCTTGCGACGCAACACCCACACGGTGATGCACGCCATGACCAGCACGGCGAAGGGCACGCCCAACTCAAGGGCCAAGTGCAGCGGGAAATCATGCGCGTTGTCCAACATGTCGCAAAACCGCATGCTGCTGTAGCCCGTCATGAAGTGGGCGTAGTCTGTCTCACCCCACCCCCAACCTAGCCATGGATGCTGGGCCACCAACGCCAGCACGTTGGACCACAACACGCGGCGACTGCCGCACACACCATAGTCCTGCGTCTGTCCCGTCACACGCAAAATCAAACTCGCGCCCCATTCACCCGTGGTTTGCAAAGCCAGCCAAGGCATCAGCACCGACCACAGTGCGACCATGAGGGGCGCAGCCAGCGCCATCCACATCAAGCCCTTGCCCGTCTCGGGCCTGTGCTGACTGCGGCGCGCAGCCCACACCGCGATGCATGCACCCACCAGCATCAATTGCATCGCCCCAGTGCGTGAAACAGAGCACGCCACACCCGCCGCCAACAAATGAAGCAGCGACCCAGCCAGCCACCATGACGATCGCGTCATGGCTTGTTTGTGGGTCTGTGCTGCGACCCAGCCGAGCAAAGCAACGAGCCCCAAGCTGGTGAGTGATGCAAACTGGTTGCGCTGGCGCAAGTTGGCAAACGCGTCGCCCTTCAAAGGTTGATTGACCCACGGCGACAAGCCCTGCGCCCAGCCCAAATACTGCAACAGCCCCAGCACCGCGCTGATGACAGCAGCGGCCAACAAGCCCCACACCAGACAGTCCAACAAACCCTCGTCCACCGCTGCGCGGCGTGCCACAGCCGCCATGAGCCACACGCACATGAGTGACGCGACCAGGCCGGCGGTCAAGGCACGGTCCACCTCCTGCGGCACTGCGATCAAGGAGATGGCCAAACTCACCAGCACCAGCGCGCACAGCAGGCGCTCGATCACAGACCACGGTGATTTGGCCAGCGGCATGTCCACCACCGCGAGCAAGGCACTGGCGGCCAGCATCCAACTCAGCAGCAAGGGAATCACCGCCGTTGAAGGGCTGCTGGCAAAAGGGTTGAGCCAAGGCAGGGCGATGCACAACACCAACAATGGCTGGCGAAACATCGGGCTGTGAGCGGTTGGCAGGTTCATGGCTTGATTCTCTAACATGCCTGCGTGCCAAAACAAAAGCGCCCGCAGGCGCTTTGTTCGGTCCGGTCCTTGGCCTTATTTGCAGTCACTCGGCACATACTTGGTATCCAACGCATTCTCGGACACCGACACACCGACAAATGCCGCCGCGCCTTTGGCCAAACACTTCCACTGCACCACCCCGTTGACCGTGAGGTTGCTGCCCGTTGGCGCAGGCAAGGCCGCGTCTGTACCACCGCTGCTGGTGTACGGCACCAACAACAAGCTACCGCCACCCGCGGCGGCTGTGGTGGTGATGGTGATGGCCCCCGTCGTGTTGTCAATACCAATGCTGCTGACGTTCTTGGTTGCGCCCGACCAGGTGTAGCCCGCCTGATAGCCCTTGGCGATGTTGCCGCTGTTGACGGTATCCAGCACATGGGTTTTGGCAGTTGAAGCCAACCCCAGCCCCTCACTGACCCGCGCGCGCACCATGTAGTCTTGGTAGGCGGGTAATGCCACCGAAGCCAAGATACCGATGATGGCGATAACGACCATGAGTTCGATCAAGGTGAAGCCGCGTTGCAAAGCGTGTTTCATTGCACATCCTTAGATAAAAGTGGAGCGTGGATTCTAGGCATCGGTCCAGCTCGAAGCCTCAGCGCAAGTGTTCAAAAAAAAGCGAGCGGTGAAACCACCGCTCGCTTTGATTTGGGTCATGCCAAAAGGCGATTACTTCAACTGAGCCTTGAGCAGTTTGCCCAACTCAGAGGGGTTGCGTGTGACGATGAAGCCGCACTCTTCCATGATGGCCAACTTGGCATCTGCCGTGTCGGCGCCGCCAGAGATCAAGGCACCTGCATGGCCCATGCGCTTGCCGGGAGGGGCGGTCACGCCTGCGATGAAGCCCACGATGGGCTTCTTCATGTTGGCCTTGCACCACTGCGCCGCTTCGGCTTCGTCTGGACCACCGATTTCACCAATCATGATGACGGCGTCGGTGTCTGGATCGTCGTTGAAGGCCTTCATGACGTCGATGTGCTTCAAACCGTTGATGGGGTCACCACCAATACCCACAGCGCTGGATTGGCCCAGGCCCACTTCGGTCAACATGGCCACGGCTTCGTAGGTCAAAGTGCCAGAACGTGACACCACGCCAATGCGGCCTTTGCGGTGAATGTGACCGGGCATGATGCCGATCTTGATTTCGTCTGGCGTGATGAGGCCGGGGCAGTTCGGGCCGAGCAACAAAGTCTTCTTGCCGCCTTTGGCTTCTTTGGCTTTCATCTTGTTACGGACTTCAAGCATGTCGCGGACTGGAATGCCTTCGGTGATACAGATGGCCAAGTCGAGATCAGCTTCCACAGCTTCCCAGATGGCAGCAGCTGCACCTGCAGGTGGCACATAAATCACGGACACGGTAGCGCCTGTGTTTTGAGCGGCTTCTTTGACTGAGGCAAAGATTGGCACGTCAAAAATCTTTTCGCCAGCCTTCTTGGGGTTCACACCCGCGACAAAACAGTTTTTACCGTTGGCGTATTCGATGCACTTTTCAGTGTGGAACTGACCGGTTTTGCCGGTGATACCCTGGGTGATGACCTTGGTGTTTTTATTGATGTAGATGGACATGTGTTTTCCCTTACTTCACGGCTGCAACGATGGACGTTGCGGCTTCGGCCATGGTGTCGGCGGAGATGATGGGCAGACCGGATTCGGCCAACATTTTCTTGCCCAGCTCGTCGTTGGTGCCCTTCATGCGCACCACCAATGGCACGGACAGGTTCACCGCTTTACACGCGGTGATCACACCGCTGGCGATGGTGTCGCACTTCATGATGCCGCCAAAGATGTTGACCAAAATGCCTTTGACATTCTTGTTGGCCAACATGATCTTGAACGCTTCTGTGACCTTCTCGGCTGTTGCGCCGCCGCCCACGTCCAAGAAGTTGGCAGGCTCGCCGCCAAACAACTTGATGGTGTCCATGGTGGCCATGGCCAAGCCCGCACCGTTGACCAAGCAACCGATGTTGCCGTCCAAGGAGATGTAGGCCAAGTCAAATTTGGAAGCTTCTACTTCGGCAGGATCTTCCTCGTCCAAGTCGCGGTAAGCCACGATTTCTGGGTGGCGGAACAAAGCGTTGGCGTCGAAGTTGAACTTCGCGTCCAAGGCCATCACGTTGCCTTTGCTGTCACGGTTCAGTGGGTTGATTTCCACCAACGACGCGTCGGTTTCCATGTAGCACTGGTAGAGCTTTTTGAAGATGTCCACGGCTTGCGCGGTGGAGTCTGCAGGCATGCCGATGGCGTCTGCAATCTTCTTGGCTTGTGCATCGCCCAGACCGGTCAACGGGTCGATGAACTCGGTGATGATTTTTTCTGGGGTGCTATGGGCCACTTCTTCGATGTCCATGCCGCCTTCGCTAGACGCGATGAAGGCAATCTTTTGCGTGGCACGGTCAGTCACCACTGACACGTAATATTCTTTGTGGATGTCGGCGCCATCTTCAATATAGAGGCGACGCACTTTTTGGCCTTCAGGGCCGGTTTGGTGGGTCTTGAGCTGCATGCCCAAAATGTCGCCCGCCAAGCGCTTGACATCATCAATGGTTTTCGCCACTTTGACGCCGCCGCCTTTGCCGCGGCCACCCGCGTGAATTTGAGCTTTCACAACCCAAACTGGGCCGCCCAACTTTTGCGCGGCTTCCACCGCTTCTTGCACCGTGAACGCAGGGATACCGCGTGGCACTGGCACACCAAATTGACGCAAGATTTCCTTGCCTTGGTACTCGTGAATCTTCATGAGATCTCTCTTAGTAATCGGTGGATTTGTAACGCGCTGTTCAGCCGCAAATGCACGCTGGCAGCGATGAACACAGCCCCAAGAATGTATCATGCTGCATCGCGTCAAACTTTTAACTGGCTTACAAGAGCTAGCCCGACGCCCAACTTTCAGCACTTTTTGGCGACATCCATGTCCAAAGTCTTCATTGATGGCGAGGCCGGCACAACGGGCCTGCAAATTCGGGAACGTCTGGCCCTGATGCCAGCGGTGCAAGTGGTCAGCATCGACCCTGCCAAGCGCAAAGACCCGCAAGCTAAGCGTGAGCTCATGGCAGGCGTGGACTTGGTCATCTTGTGCCTGCACGACGATGCGGCACGCGAATCGGTTGCCATGATTGACAGCCTGAACGGCAAGCAACCCAAAATCATCGATGCCTCCACTGCGCACCGCGTGGCCCCCGGCTGGGTCTATGGCTTTCCCGAGTTAGCTGCTGGCCAGCGCGAGGCCGTGGTCAAAGCAGACCGCGTGGCCAACCCCGGCTGCTACGCCACGGGTGCGATTGCTTTGCTGCGTCCCTTGATTGATGCGGGTTTGGTGCCTGCCGACTTTCCTGTGGCGCTGCCCTCGGTCAGTGGCTATTCAGGCGGCGGTCGCGGCATGATTGAAGACTACGAGGCAGGCAAAGCGCCGCTGTTTGAAGCCTATGCCTTGGGCCTCGAACACAAGCACATCCCAGAAATCATGGCCTACACCGGTTTGAGCCGTCGCCCGTTGTTTGTGCCTGCGGTGGGCAACTTCCGCCAAGGCATGTTGGTGCAACTGCCGATCCATTTGGAGATGTTGCCCAGCCAACCGAAGGCGGCGGACCTACACGATGCACTGGCACAACACTACGGCCAACACCCAGACGGTTGGGTGAGCGTGCAGCCCGCCACCGACAACGGCAAGCTCGACGCCACCGCGCTGAACGACTCCAACAAATTAGAAATTCGCGTGTTTGCGAATGAAGCGCATCGCCATGCGGTGTTGATCGCGCGTTTGGATAACTTGGGCAAAGGCGCGAGCGGCGCTGCAGTGCAGAACTTGCAGTTGATGTTGGGCGTTTAAAAGTCGTCCGCGCCCGCTACCACGCGCTTGACGACTTCCGGCGCAAACCCACGGCTGACTAAAAACCGCACTTGTTTGGCCCGTGCCGCTGGGTCCACAGGCGGCTCACCAAATTTCTTTCGCCAGACTTCGCGGGCTCGCTCGAGCTCGGTGCTGCGCATCTCTTGCACGGCTTGGGCGATGGCCTCGACAGGCAACCCCTTGGCTTGCAATTCTTGACGCACCCGGGATGCACCGAGCTTGCGAGAGCGGCTGTTGACCACCGACTCCACCACGCGCTGCTCGTTGATGAAGTCTTTGGCCTGCAAAAAATCCAAGGCCTCGGCCAACTCACCCGGCGTTTCCTCAAACGGTTTGAGCTTGCGCTCCAACTCAAGGCGCGAGTGCTCGCGTTGCGACAGCAAGCGCAAGGCTCGGCCCTTGAGTGAGATTTGAAACCCCTTGGCCCTTTTCGCCTTGGGTTGCTCGTCTGCGTTTGAATCCACGTCGTGAATCACGAGGTTGGCTCTTATCTCGCGTTAAACATCAACGCTTAGGCCACCACGCCGTCGGCATCTGCGTCAGCCGCAGCGCCTTTGACTTCTTTCGCTGGCTTGGCCGCCTTCGGTGCTTTTTCTTCCTTGACCGCCGGCGCTTCCACGCCACCAGCCAACAAAGGAATGCCTAAGGATTCGCGCACTTTGTTTTCGATCTCAAACGCCAGCACCTCGTTTTCACGCAAGAACTCGCGGGCGTTGTCACGACCTTGGCCAATTTTTTCGCCGTTGTAGGCGTACCAAGCGCCCGACTTCTCGATGACTTTGGCGTTCACGCCCATGTCAATGATCTCGCCTTGGCGGCTGATGCCTTCGCCAAACAAGATGTCGAATTCGGCTGTCTTGAAAGGAGGCGCGACTTTGTTTTTCACCACTTTGACTTTGGTTTCGTTGCCCACAGCCTCGTCACCACGCTTGATGGTGCCGGTGCGGCGAATGTCCAAGCGCACCGAGGCGTAGAACTTGAGGGCATTGCCGCCTGTGGTGGTTTCGGGCGAACCGAACATCACACCAATCTTCATGCGGATTTGGTTGATGAAGATGACCGTGCAGTTGGTCTTCTTGATGGAGGCCGTCAATTTGCGCAGCGCTTGGCTCATCAGGCGGGCTTGCAGGCCTGGCAATGAGTCACCCATGTCGCCTTCGAGTTCGGCCTTGGGGGTGAGGGCGGCCACCGAGTCCACCACCACCAAATCCACCGCGCCAGAGCGCACCAAGCTGTCCACCACTTCGAGGGCTTGTTCGCCGGTGTCGGGCTGGCTGATGAGCAAGTCTTGCAAATTCACGCCGAGCTTTTGGGCGTATTGCGAATCCAAGGCGTGTTCAGCATCCACAAAGGCGCAGGTGCCGCCTTGTTTTTGCATCTCGGCGATGACTTGCAAGGTGAGGGTGGTTTTGCCTGATGACTCTGGGCCGTAGATTTCAATCACACGGCCACGGGGCAAACCGCCCACGCCCAAGGCGATGTCCAAACCCAAAGAGCCGGTGGAAACGACTTGGATGTCGTCAATCACTTCGCCTTCGCCCAAGCGCATGATGGTGCCCTTGCCGAATTGTTTTTCGATTTGTGCCAAGGCGGCTTGGAGGGCTTTGGCTTTTTCGCTGTCAGCGACGATGGGTTTGTTATTCATGAAAATCTCCGTGAAATCAAGGGTTTACTGAGAATGTCCAATTACTGTGTTTAACAACAACTGGATGCTTGACCAGTACTTTACTGCAAAGTCAAAGCTTGTAAACACTTTTTTTGGTCAGTTTGCCTTACCATATAAATATGACTGCTGCCCCCACCTTCTCGACCCAACAAGACTGGCGACAAATTCACCTTGGCCGCTTGCTTGGCCACGCCATGCGCCGCTTTGATGCACGCGTGCTGCATTTGATGGCGAACAACGTTGACGTGCCTTTGGCGCTTTCAAACCTCGCGGCACGTACGCAAGTGAGCGCGGCGCACATCCACATCACACGCCACCTCAGTTTGCAAGGCTCGCGCTTGAGCGATTTGGCAGACAGCGCAGGCATGACCAAGCAAGCCATGGGCGACTTGGTGACGCAGTGTGAGGCCTGGGGTTTGGTACAACGCACGCCTGACCCGCAAGACGCTCGAGCGCGGCGCATTGTGTTCACGCCCACAGGCCTGGCATGGCTGCGCGCGTTCGAGCAAGCCGTGGCACAAACTGAGGCGGAATTCAAACAAGAAGTGGGCACAGAGGTGGCGACCGTGGTGAGCCTAGGGCTAGAAGCCTATGCGGGGGCTTACTCGGGCCTAGAATCCCAGCCCTGACACCCTCTCAAAACGCAAACAAAGCTGGAGACAACACATGCGCATCCTGATTGCAGAAGACGACTTGGTCTTGGCCGATGGCCTGTTGCGAACCTTGCGTGCCTCCGGCGCCGCTGCTGACCATGTGGCAAGCGGCACCGAAGCCGATGCGGCCTTGATGACCACCGATGAATTTGATTTGCTCATCTTGGACCTCGGCCTTCCCAAAATGCACGGCCTTGAAGTGCTCAAACGCTTGCGCTCACGGGGCTCTTCCATTCCTGTGCTCATCCTCACCGCTGCCGATGGCGTGGAAGAGCGCGTCAAGGGCTTGGACTACGGCGCCGACGACTACATGGCCAAGCCGTTTAGCCTGCAAGAACTCGAAGCCCGTGTGCGCGCATTGACGCGTCGCGGCATGGGTGGCACGTCCTCGTCTATCAAACACGGCCCCTTGGTCTACGACCAAACCGGTCGTGTCGCCACCATTGACGGCAAGATGGTGGAGTTGTCCGCCCGCGAACTCGGTTTGCTCGAAGTGCTGTTGCAACGCAGCGGCCGCTTGGTCAGCAAAGACCAATTGGTCGAGCGCTTGTGCGAGTGGGGCGAAGAGGTGAGCAACAACGCGATTGAGGTGTACATCCACCGCTTGCGCAAAAAGATAGAAAAAGGCCCGATCCGCATTGCCACGGTGCGCGGCTTGGGCTACTGCCTCGAAAAAATTCCGGGCTAAGCACGCCTCCTCTGCATGGCAAAGTTGTTTAGGCGCGAGCAGCACTCGCTGTTTGGCGAGATTTTGGACTGGATGCTCACGCCGCTGCTGCTGCTGTGGCCGGTCAGCTTGGCGCTGACTTGGTTGGTGGCGCAAAACATTGCAGGTCGTCCATTTGACCGTGGCTTGGAATACAACGTCCAAGCCCTCGCGCAGCTCGTCAAGAGCGATCAAACGCGCATGTATTTCAATTTGCCTTTGCCGGCTCGGGAAATTTTGCGGGCCGACGAAGCTGACTTGATTTACTACCAAGTGCTTGGAACACGTGGCGAGTTTGTGAGTGGTGAGCGTGATTTCCCGTTGCCACCTGACGAAGAACAACCCCAACCGAGCGAGGTTCGGATTCGCGATGACGAGATGCGCGGTGCCGATGTGCGCGTGGCCTACACCTGGGTGCGCGTGGATGTGCCAGGCGCGAAACCCGTGTTGGTGCAAGTTGGCGAAACACTCGAGAAGCGCTCGGTGCTGGCCACAGAAATTATCAAAGGCGTGATGCTGCCGCAGTTCGTCATCTTGCCGCTGGCCGTGTTGTTGGTGTGGTTGGCTTTGGCGCGTGGCATTCGTCCGCTCAACAAACTCGAAGAGCGCATCCGACTGCGCAAACCCGATGACCTAAGCCCACTGGATGACACCACTGTGCCGCAAGAAGTGGCGCCTCTGGTGGCGTCCATCAACGATTTGTTGACACGTCTGAAAGAGTCCATCGCCACACAAAAACGATTCTTGGCCGATGCAGCGCATCAACTCAAAACCCCGCTGGCTGGCTTGCGCATGCAAGCGGATTTGGCACAGCGTGCGGACTCGAGTGCGGATGAACTCAAGCAATCGTTGAAGCTCATTGGGCGCGCCAGCATTCGTGCCACGCACACAGTCAACCAGCTGTTGTCACTCGCTCGCGCCGAGAGCGGCTCCACCAACATTGCGCGCAGCCCTTGTGATTTGGTGAATTTGGTGAGTGATGTGATTCAAGACTCACTGCCTCGCGCATTGGACAAACACATTGACCTCGGCTACGAAGGCGTTGCATCGGGCAGCACAGGCGTGCGCGTGATGGGCAACCCCACATTGCTCAAGGAAATGGTCCGCAACTTGGTGGACAACGCCATCAACTACACACCCTCGAGTGAAGAAAAACCGGGTGTGATCACGGTGCGTTTGCTGGCCGACAAAATTGGCAAAGTGGTGGTTTTGCAGATCGAGGATTCGGGCCCAGGCATTCCAGAAGCCGAGCGCGATTTGGTGTTCCAACCGTTCTACCGCGCCTTGGGCACCGAGGCTGATGGATCTGGCTTAGGCCTACCTATCGTGATGGAGATCGCCCATCAACACGCGGCTGTGGTGACTCTAGAGGATGCTTACCCCGGCAAGCCCATGCCGGGTGCGCGCTTCACCGTGCGCTTTTCAAACACGCAGGCTTGACACACTGCACGCCAAGTGCGGGGTCAGTTCACGACCCAAGTGGCCACTTTGTAGAACGCCAACGTGATGAACCACGCAACGGTCATTGGCCATGCCACGGATAGGACCGTGAAACCAAGTGACTTTGTTTCTTTGCGTATGGTGGCAATCGTTGACACACACGGCGTGTAGATCAACACAAACAACATGAAGCTGTAGGCCTCCACCCAGGTGATGTGCTGCGTAATCGTGTGAACAAGGTCCGCGCCCTCTTGGCCATAAATGACAGCCAATGAGCCAATGACGATTTCCTTGGCAATAAAGCCAAATAAAAGCGCAATCGTCAGTTCCGCATTGATGCCCAGCGGATGAAATATAGGCTGCAACCAGTTGCCCAATTGCCCTGCCCACGAGTCAATGCTGCCTGGTTGAACACCTTGCGGGAAGTTGGTCAGCACCCAAATCATGAC
Source organism: uncultured Burkholderiales bacterium (assembly GCA_903886485.1). Lineage (GTDB taxonomy): Bacteria > Pseudomonadota > Gammaproteobacteria > Burkholderiales > Burkholderiaceae_C > Limnohabitans. The sequence continues at coordinate 279,803 of CAISMH010000011.1, read as the reverse complement.
GACACCAATCACGATGAATCGTGTAGCGCGGTTCAAAAAATGACGCACTTCTTGCCAGCCAGTGAGCACCATTTGACGAACCGTTGGAAAACGGTAGGGCGGCATTTCCAAAATGAATGCATCGCTGTTCACATACTGGCGCTTGAAGATGAGTGAGGTCACGATTGACATCAAGATGCTCATCACATACAGCGAAAACAATACCCATGGCGCCTGTTCTGCAGTAAACAGCGCCGCAATCAAAAAGACAAACACTTGCATGCGCGCCGAGCAGAGCGAAAACGGGATAGTCAACATCGTCAAATAGCGCAAGCCTTTAGAGCGAATCACCCGCGTGCCCATGAGGGCTGGCACGTTGCAACCAAAACCCATCAGCAGCATCACAAAGCTTCGACCATCGAGGCCAAACTTCGCCATCAGGGCATCCATCAAAAATGCAGCACGCGATAAATATCCCGTGTCTTCCACAATGCCGATGAACAAGAAGAACAGCACGATCAGAGGCACAAAACTCGCGACTGTACTCAAGCCGTTGTAAACACCATCCAACAACAACCCTTGAAGCAGCGGCGGGAAGTGCGTGAATAAAGGATCCAAGGCTTCTGTGCGAATCGTGCTGAGCAACCACGTGGCCCCGTCTTGCAAGGGCTTGCCGATGGCAAACACGCCTTCAAATAAAAGCAGCATGACCAAGAAAAAGATCGGTAATCCAAAGACAGGGTGTAGCAACACTTTGTCCAAGCGCTCAGTCATCGCATGAGACGCTTGTGCGGGCACACGAATGGATTCGTGAAATGCTTTGTCAACAGCAGCCAGTGTTGTGTGCATCGGTTGTGTTGGCGCCTCACGCAAGGATTGCCGTATCGCAGGCTGCAAGCGCTCCATGCCTTGTCCGTATTTGGCAGACAAGAAATGAACGGGCATCTGTAACTTTTGGCTCAACGCATCGACATCGACATGAATGCCCATGGCACTGGCCTCATCCACCATGTTGAGCACCAGCAGCATCGGAATGCCTTTGGCCATGACTTGGCTGAGCAAGTTCAGTTGTCGCTCGTACTGCGATGTGTTGAGAACAAAAATGATGAGATTGGTCTGCTGCGTGTCCAAAAAAGTGGTGACGACACGCTCATCCTCAGAATAACCATTCAAGTCGTAAATGCCGGGCAAATCGACCATGCGCACCACTTGATCGCCCACGATCAAGCGTGCATTGAGAAGCTCGACCGTGAGTCCTGGCCAGTTGCCCACCTTGGCGTGTGCGCCAGTTAATCGATTGAAAAGAGTTGACTTACCCGTGTTGGGCATTCCCAGTAGTGCGACGCGTTGCATATGTCCAAAACCTTAATTGGTTGCTGCGAGTGACGCCACTAAGCAAATGCAACTGGCTTCTTTCAAACGAAGAATTAACTCGCTGGTACCGACCCGCAAATGCATGGGTCCACCAAATTTGGCTTTGCGCAGCACTTGTATGTGCGTGCCCTCTTTCAGCCCCAAGGCAAAAAAACGTTTTTTCAATTCACCTTCCACATTGATGGCCATGACGCTTCCTGAATCGCCACGAGATAGCTTTTCAAGTGTGAGCGGTTCTTTGCTGAGTTGCTCAGCAGTTGAGGTACGTGTTTGCATCGTCTTGCCTTTTCAAATCAAAAAGTTTTTGAGCCCAAAATACAAATAGGAATGATTCGCAGTTACACTTATTCTACCTTCAAATCTAAACCAAAAGTTTTTTGAACATGCTTAGGCCCTGTTTATTCGCGCTCTTTTTGATCTATTCGCAATTTCTCGCATCTTGTGGCGGCCGCAACAGTGGCGAGCCCACCGCCGCAGGCGCTTTGAGCCCAGCCGCGCAATTGGGAAAATTGATTTTTCAAGATACCAGCCTGTCCGCCTCAAACGCCATGTCTTGTGCGAGCTGCCATGACCCACAGATTGGACACGCCTGGCCTGATGCAAATGAAGCCGTGGCCTCCGGTGGCCCAGGACTCAATGTGAAAGGCCTGCGAACCCCTCCCGCACTGAACTATCTCAAATTCAATGGTGGCTTTAAGTTCGATACAGACGGCACGCCCATGGGCGGTTTCTTTTGGGATGGCCGAGCGAATACGTTGGCAGAGCAAGCCAAAGGCCCATTTTTGGGGCCCGCCGAGATGGCCAATAACTCGCCAGCAGAGGTGATCGAAAAGCTTCGCCGTGCGCCTTACGCAGATCAATTCCAAAAGGTCTTTGGGGCAAACATCTTCGATGACCCAAACACGGCCTTCGAGCGTGTGGCCTACGCCTTAGAACGCTATCAAGTGGAAGACCCCGTGTTTGCGCCTTTCAACAGCAAGTTTGATGCAGTAATGCAAGGCAAAGAAGTTTTCACGCCACAAGAGTTGAGAGGATTTGTCTTGTTCAACCGTGCCGACAAGGGCAATTGCGCTGCGTGCCACGCGAGCACCAAGCCAGACAACGCACCAGGCGCGCTTTTCACAGACTTCACTTACGACAGCCTCGGCGTCCCGAGAAACTTAGAGATTCCCCAAAATGGCGTTGCCAACTTCTATGACAAAGGACTGTGTGGGCCTGAACGGTTGGATTTGAGCCAGCGCACCGATTTGTGCGGCGCATTCAAAGTCCCGAGCCTAAGAAATGTCGAAAAGCGCAAACGGTTTTTCCACAACGGCAAATTCACCACCCTGAAAGAGGTGGTCGACTTCTACGTCACACGCGATACAAACCCAACCGATTGGTACAAGGACATAGCGGGTCTGTTCGATTTTTTATTCAACGATTTGCCAGCCGGTGAGCGTCAAAACGTCAACGTCAAAGAAGGCCCTTACAACCGCACCGGTCAAACGCCCGCGCTCGATGAGGATGAACGACTTGATTTGATCGCCTTCCTCAAAACACTCAATGATCGCTAAATAAATTGAAAAGGACCATCACATGAAATATAAAACCACACTGGTCGCCGCCGCTGTCCTGCTGGCTTGCCAAGCTGGCCATGCGCAGAGCGCTCAAGAAGTCGCCGCTGAAATGCGTCAAATGCGAGAAGAACTACGACAACTTCGCTTGGAATTGGACGGTCTAAAAAAGCAGAACAATCCAGCGCCCTCTGCCACGGCTGGCGTCGCCACACCGACGCCAGATCCAGTCAGCACAGCGACGCGTGCGTCGAGTCCAAGCGGTGAGCATGCGTCCTATTCGGCGGCCAAAACAAGCCGAGAAGTTGAACCTGCGACCAATGCCGTGAATTTGTTTGGGTATGGTGAATTGAATTTCTCACGCCTGAAGAACAACATGGCAAGCTCAGAGGCTACCGCTCGCCGTGCAGTGTTGGGGTTTGGTTACAGGTTCAGTGAGCGAACCCGATTCGCCGCGGAATTAGAAGTTGAACACGCCGTCGTGTCGGCCCAAGATAGCGGCGAGGTTGCGTTTGAGCAGCTCTATGTAGAGCACGACATCCGCGACGGCTTGTCGGCCAAGATGGGCCTATTCTTGCTGCCTGTCGGCTATATGAACGAAACACACGAACCGACACGCTATTACGGGGTGAACCGAAACTTGGTTGAAACGGCCATCATTCCTTCCACGTGGCGTGAAATTGGTGTCGGCTTTCGTGGCATCCAAGACTCTGGTCTGCGCTGGGACGCGGGCGTGGTCACCAGCTTCGACTTGACCAAATGGCCCAACAACAGCGATGAGACAAAAGAGTCGCCCCTCGGCGCTATCCATCAAGAAGGTCAAAAGGCCAAGGCTGCATCGCTGGGTTATTACGGCGCCTTGAACTTTGATGGTGTGCCGGGCATGAACTTTGGTGGCAGTTTGTTTCAGGGCGGTATAGGCCAAAAACAATCCGTGGTGGCGTCGACCGGCGCATACATGCCCTCGCCCGATGCGTCCGTGACCTTGGCCGAACTCCACACCAAATGGCAAGTAGGGTCTTGGGATCTTTCTGCGCTTGCGGCACAAGGCTGGTTCCATGATGTCAGTGCTTTCAATTCAGCTACCTCGTCGAACGGTTTCAATAACCCCGTCCCCAATCAGTTCAGAGGTTGGTACGCGCAAGCTGCCTATCGCTTGTGGCGCAGCGGTGACGAGAGCTTGGTGCCCTTTACGCGTTACGAGCACGTGAACACTGCGGTCAGTTACCCCGGCATCTTCTCGGGGCAAGTCGTCAGCACGGGGCCTGATAACAAGGTTTGGACGACCGGGGCTAGCTATTACTTGCATCCCCAAGTCGTTCTCAAAATGGATCTCCAGAGATACCAAAACAACCGCGACCTAGACCGTTTCAACATGGGCATCGGCTTCCATTACTGATATGAATCAACCTATTTCTGCCAATCGTCGCTGCTTGTTACAAAAAATGGGGGCGCTCGGTTTATGCGCCACTCCTTTGATGAGCGGCACCGTCTTTGCTGCTGTTTACATGGAGATAGAGCAAGCGCAACAAATGCTTCTACCCAATGCAGATGAATTTCTTGCCCAAACCTTGACGCTGGATGAATCCAAACTCAACGCCATCGCCAAGGCCTCTGACACACGTATCCCTAAAAACTTCAACCCCAAAGTCTGGCGTGCTTCGCGTGGTGGCAAAGCACTGGGTTGGGTGATCTTGGATCGCGTCATCGGCAAATATGACCTGATTGATTACGCGGCAGGCTTTGATGCAGAGGGTGCATCGTTGGGTATGGAGGTGTTGGCCTATCGCGAGTCACACGGCTCCGAAATCAAGCAGTCCGCGTGGCGCAAACAGTTCGTCGGCAAGACTGGGCCCAGTCACATGCGCTTCGCCGATGACATTCGCAACATCTCAGGCGCAACCTTGTCTTGCCAGCATGTCACAGAAGGCATGCAACGTCTGAGCGCCTTGACCACGCTGTTGGTCGCGAGCAAGTAATCCGCATGCTGATTGCGCGCGCGCGTCCATTGCTGGGTACGGTGGTGTCCATTCAAGCGCATACACACAGTGGCGATGAAGCGCGAATGGCGCACGCTATTTCCGAAGCGTTGTCGGTCGTGGCACGCATCAGCCGCGTGATGAGCGCACACCACAGCGACTCCGACCTTGGACGACTATCGAGGGCGACCAGCAATGACGTACTCACGTTGGATGCCGAAACCGTGCATGTCATTCGTACCGCGAAGTATTGGACAAAGTTGAGTTGCGGCGCATTCAACCCCTCGGTTGCGGCGCAAAAACTTTCGCGATGCAAGCTGCGTCCTGGCATTCACAGCGATGCCATAGGTTCGCTGGACGACATTGAGGTGTGCTCAGCAACGGATGTGCGATTGGCGCACCCCGTACATCTAGACTTCGGTGGGATTGCCAAAGGCTACGCCGTCGACCGCGCCATCGAGGTTTTAATTTCTCATGGCGTACGTGATGCGTTGGTCAATGCGGGTGGCGATTTGCGCGCCATCGGTCAGCACCACTGGTCCATCGATGTTCGGCATGCCGGCCTCACTTTGATGGATCGGCAATTGAACAAAAATTTTCGCCTGTGCCAGCAAGCCGTGGCGACCTCCGTGGCTGGCGCGTTGAACCCTGAATTTGTCTTTTCCAGACCGCACCACAAGCCCCTTTGGAAAAGCGTGACGGTCCAAGCGAGCACCTGCTTGGCAGCCGATGTCTTGACCAAGTGGGCCATGCAAGCGAGCCTGTTGTGCCCAGACTTGCGCGCTGTGCTGCGACAAAATCGTGGCCGCATGTGGAGAACGCAATGAGAAAAACGAAACATCTGGCTGGCTGGGGAAGAACCACATTTTTCCTCATGGCGGGCGTCTGTCTGACCCTGCTCATCACAGGCGTGGTGATGTTCATGCTGCCTGCCTCGGACATGTTTGAGATGACGCCCGCCCAAGCTTCGTGGCGTCATGCCACTGGCGTGGTGCATGGGGTTTCAAGTTGGTTGTTTTGCATTCTGTGTGGTCGCGGCGTTTGGCCACACGTGCGGGTGATGTGGCACAAGCAGGGCACGCCGGTCAAATGGTGGCTAGGCATGTCTAACTTGATGGTGCTTGTGGCGATTAGCCTCACTGGCTTGATGTTGCTCTACGGCAGCCCTGACATACATGATTGGGTGTCGCCCATTCACTTTGGCTTAGGAGCATTCTGTCCTTTGATTTTTGTGGCCCACACATGGAAGCGACTCATCCCTTCATGGTGCGATAGGAAGGCGTGAACACGCCAACCAGCAAGGCTGTCTCAATCGCTCTCATTGAGACAAACAATCACCGAGACAGAAAATCTTGACTATCATTCACGTCAATGAGTTTTTCTCATTCGATAGTTTTTATCAACCAACCAAAGGAAACCACATGTCTTTGATCAATACCCAAATCCAACCGTTCAAGAACCAAGCCTTCCACAACGGTAAGTTCGTTGAAATCACAGAAGCCACGCTCAAGGGCAAGTGGAACGTGTTCATCTTCATGCCAGCCGCATTCACCTTCAACTGCCCCACAGAAATTGAAGACGCTGCTGACAACTATGCTGCCTTCCAAAAAGCCGGCGCCGAGGTGTACATCATCACCACCGACACCCACTTCTCCCACAAAGTGTGGCACGAGACTTCGCCTGCTGTGGGCAAAGCCAAGTTCCCATTGATCGGTGACCCCACACACAAGCTGACACGCGCGTTTGGCGTGCACATCGAAGAAGACGGCTTGGCTTTGCGCGGCACCTTCGTGATCAACCCAGACGGCGTGATCAAGACCATGGAAATCCATTCCAACGAAATCGCTCGCGACGTGTCTGAGACATTGCGCAAGTTGACTGCTGCTCAGTACACCGCCGCTAACCCCGGCCAAGTGTGCCCAGCGAAGTGGAAAGAGGGCGCGAAGACTTTGGCTCCTTCTATCGACTTGGTCGGCAAGATCTAATTTCTGCCCACTGAATCAAACCCCTGCGCAAGCAGGGCGTTGATGGACCAACACCTGCCAGCGCAGGTTGTTGAGCGCAGCGCACATTGGTACCCCAGCGTGCGTTGTACTCAGCGAATCACCCCCAACCTTTTAACCCACCAGGACAGCGCCACAAGCGCATGACCTTGCGTTAATGCACCCCGAAATAGGAGAACACCATGCTCGACGACACCCTCAAAGCCCAACTTCAACAATACCTTGGCATGCTGCGCCAGCCCATCCGCTTGGTCGCCTCACTCGACGACAGCGAGACCGGCAAAGACATGGGCGAGTTGCTTCATACCATCGTGGGACTGTCAGACAAAGTCACGCTCGACACCTCGGGCAACGATGCACGCAAGCCATCCTTCGCTGTGGTGCGCGAAGGCGAAACACAAGGCGTGCGCTTCGCAGGTTTGCCACTCGGTCATGAGTTCACCTCCTTGGTGTTGGCTCTGTTATGGACGGGCGGTCACCCACCCAAGGTAGAGCAAGACGTGATTGACAGCATCAAAGGTTTGGAAGGTGATTTCAACTTCGAGGTCTACATGTCTTTGAGCTGCCACAACTGCCCCGACGTGGTGCAAGCGCTCTCGCTCATGGCCATCGTCAACCCCAAGGTCAAGACCGTGGTGATCGAAGGCGGCGCGTTCCAGAAGGAAGTGGAAGAGCGACAAATCATGGCCGTGCCCATGGTGTTTTTGAACGGCCAAGTGTTTGGCTCGGGCCGCATGAGTGTGGAAGAAATCGTGGCCAAACTCGACACGAACGCCGCTGCGCGCGACGCTGTGAAGATGAGCGAGAAAGCCCCTTATGACGTGTTGATCGTGGGCGGCGGCCCCGCCGGTGCAGCCGCTGCGGTGTATGCCGCACGCAAAGGCATCCGCGTGGGTATTGCGGCTGAGCGCTTTGGCGGCCAGTTGAACGACACCATGTCAATTGAAAACTACATCTCGGTGCTCGAGACCAATGGCCCCAAACTCGCCGCAGACTTGGAAGCCCAAGTGCAGCACTACAACGTAGACATCATGGCCATGCAACGCGCCAGCAAAATTGTGTCGGCCGAACAAACCGGCGGCATGACCGAGGTGCACTTAGACAACGGCGGCGTGCTCAAAGCCAAAAGCGTCATCTTGTCCACCGGCGCACGCTGGCGCAATGTGAACGTGCCCGGCGAAGCCGAGTACAAAAACAAAGGCGTGGCCTACTGCCCACACTGCGACGGCCCCTTGTTCAAAGGCAAGCGCGTGTCCGTGATCGGCGGCGGCAACTCAGGCGTAGAAGCCGCCATTGATTTGGCGGGCCTCGTCGAACACGTGACCTTGATTGAGTTTGCCGAGCAACTCAAAGCCGATGCCGTGTTGGTCAACAAGCTCAAGAGCTTGCCCAACGTGACCATCCACGCCAATGCACAAACCACCGAAATCACCGGCGAAGGCGGCAAGGTCAATGGCCTGAGCTACAAAGACCGCGCCACTGACACCGTGCATCACATTGAACTCGAAGGTGTGTTCGTGCAAATCGGCTTGGTGCCCAACACCGAGTTCTTGAAAGGAACGTTGGAGTTGAGCAAGTTTGGCGAAATCGTGGTGGACGCCAAAGGCCACACCAGCATGCCCGGCGTGTTTGCGGCGGGTGACTGCACCACCGTGCCCTACAAGCAAATCATCATTGCGGCTGGTGAGGGCGCGAAGGCGGCTTTGTCAGCGTTTGATCATTTGATTCGGCAGTGACGCCGGGACTCACTGATAGTGAGTCCACATACGCAAGACGCGCACCGTGTTTTCTTGGGTGAAAACTTCGTAGACCAAGCGGTGCTGAATGTTGATGCGGCGGGAGTAAGTTCCCGCCAGATCGCCCACCAACTTTTCGAAAGGGGGTGGGTTTTGAAATGGGTCAGAGGCCAGAATTGCCAGCAATTGCTGCGCCTTGGGCTTTAGGCCACTTGCCGCCACCTTTTCAGCATCCTTCGTAGCCTGCTTCGCAAATACCACCTTCCAACTCACCACTTAAGCGCCTTTGCGCTTTTGGCAAGCGGCTCGGCCATGCCTGCTTTGATGGACTCTCGCATGCCAGGCACTGACAGCAGATATAAAGTTTCTTGAATTGCGCTCCAATCTTCCGCCGAGAGCAGCACGGCACTGTTGCGTTTGCCTGAAATGATGATGGGCTCATGTAACTCGACCGTTTGGTCGATGAGGCGATACAAGTTTGCGCGAGCTTGGCTGGCTGTCAGTGTGTTCATTTCACGCTCTTTGAAAAGAAGCATATAGTACGCGAATGCGTACGTTTGTCAAATGACGTCAAAGTTGTGAGGCGGTGTAGCTGTCCCACAAACACGCCCAGTTAAACCGTACTCATTGCGTCCTCTGATTGCACCCACGATCCGGTAGCCTGGTATCGCACACTTGTACCGATCGCAAATACTGCACCCAACGTACCATCTGCTCTGGTTCAGGGTGAAACCTGAAAGCTTTTTGTATCAAGTAAAAACTGTCGTTCCCTTTAATCGCCTTGAACCAAATACGTTCAGGTTTTCCTGTCTTCTCGTTTTTCGGGCAATCCTGAATCCAAACTTCAAATGGATAGCCGTTCTCTGTAGCTTGGGCTACATCAGCAAACTGAGCGCCGACACAAGTCTGTTCAAACGTTTTCTGCATCACTTGTCTAAATTCGTTGGGTGTTGGTTTGGTTAGCCCAAGAAATACTTGCGTTGTAAGCATTTCAGTCCAGTTTTCCACGGACTCCTTTTCCGGCACAAATTCGGTCATTACCATGTTGCCTCGCTTCGTTTGAAATCCAATCTTGTAGCCGGGTGGCATGTTTTGTAGAAGTAGTTCGTTTTCCATCTGCGCATGTGCAAGCGACGCAGCGAGCGAGACAAGGAGAATTAGTCGTCGCATTTTGTTCCTCTGTGTGGGGTTTAACTTTGAAGTAGACGACAAATCAGCCAATATGGCTGCAGGCTGTCAGACAACATGGCTTAGCGGGACTAAATGCTAGAGGCCACCGATCAACTGACCCAGCACCTACGCGCATTGCGGCGATTGAACGCAACCCTGCCACCCTAAGCGCAGGGCAACTGCTGCGAGTCCTGAGTGCGCTTGATATTCAGCTGGTGCTGCGCGACACACGAGCGACAAAAATCTTGTACCCACAAGTGACCCAATGAACGTCTTTTCCTCAGGGTGAGTGGTGATGAAGTCTTTGCCGTTTAGATACGTGGCGAACTAGCGTGAGTCAGACGCCGCTGGCTTAAGCGTCAGCAACCCTGGGTCGATCTGGTTCTCCACGCGCTGCGGCTCTTGCACGGGCTTAGGCCCCAAGCCTAAAAACCGCAAGCTGCCATCCGTCCACAGCCAATACAACAAGTTCACAGCGACCAACGCAAACACCACATTGCGCCAAAAATATTTCGAATTCATGGGGGATTACCTCTTGGATTTAAACCGGCCGAACGCTCACTTCTGAGCTGCTGATGATCTCTGGGCCTCGCGCCGTCGTCACCAGCAAGGCACCGGTGGCGTCGACGCCATGGGCCACACCACTTCGGCCGTCACTCAACGTCACTGGCAAATTGAGTAGCGCATCACGCGCATTGAAAGCGTTTTGCAGCGGCGCAAAACCTGCGCGCTCAAATGCCAGCAATGTCGCTAGCAAAGGCTCCGCGACCTGCAACAAGGTCTGGGGCGCAGTCGCACCATGCACCAAGTCTTGCAGCCCTAATGGGGCAATCGACAAGCCGTCCATGGCGGGCGGCGCGATGTTGATACCAACACCCACGACGCAGTAGCGGCCCAAGTCGCCATCGTGGGTCACGCCAAGCGGCAAGGCCGTCTCGATCAAGATGCCCGCTAACTTTCCCCAGCCCGTGTCTATGCTCGGGCGCTTGACCCACAAATCGTTAGGCCACTTCAAGCGCACACCCAAGTCGCCCTGCGGGTCTAGGCTGCGTGCCAGCGACAGCCCCACCGCCAGAGACAGGCCCGACCAATCCACCGGCTTGAGCATGAGACCCAAGGAGAAGGTCAGGGCATGGCCCACTTCGCCATGCCATGGGCGGCCCAATCGGCCGCGACCTGCAGTTTGGGTTTCGGCCACCAGCAAGACTGGCTCTGTCTGACCCGCCCGTGCACGACGCATCAGCTCTGTGTTGGTGGAATCGATCTGGGGCAATACTTCAACCGTCAAGCTCGGATGTCTTGCAACCATCGCAAGCCAGAGGTCTTCAGCAGGCCAGATCATGTGGCTCAGCGTTTTTTTGACTTGGACTTGGCTTTGTCGGCCTTCTTGTCCAGTTTTTTGTCTGACTTCTTTTTAACGCTTTTGGCTTTGACCGACTTCCCTTTAGGAAACTCCGAAGTTGAAGACAGCAAAGTGCCACGGCACTTCTTGGCGCCACACCAGCAGGGGTATTCGAGTTTGAGTTTGTCCGTCAGCGGCGCGTCGATGACCAAGCCATAGTCGTAGTTCAGCTCTTCGCCCGCCTTGATGTCGCGGATGGCTTTGATGAAGATGCGGCCATCGACTTCGTCGGGCTCACAGTTGGGCTTGCACGAGTGGTTGATCCACCGTGAGGAGTTGCCACCGTACAGCGCGTCGATCACATGGGTCTCGTCAATGTGAAAATAAAACGTGTGGTTGGGGTCGGTCGGGTCGTGCGGGTGACGGCGCAGCGCCTCTTTCCACGTGATGATCTCGCCCACGTACTCGATGATGGTTTCGCCCTGCGCAAAATCACTCAGTGCAAAAACGCCTTTGCCATGGACACCAGAGCGGCGGGTTTGAATACGACGGCCTTTGATCGGCGCAGGGGTCTGGACAGAAGATTTTTTGGACACGGGATTTTTTCTGTTAACTTAAATACGTACGCATGTGCGTGCGCGCCCGTGGGCGCGCGTGCGCACGCGAGAGAAGCGAATTGTAGTGGTCAGTTTTTAAGGAACGTTGAAATGAGCAAAACCCTCGTGATTGCCGAAAAACCTTCGGTCGCGCAAGACATCGTGCGCGCACTCACGCCTGTGGCGGGGAAGTTCGAGAAACACGACGATCACTTTGAGAGCGACACCTATGTGGTCTCCAGTGCCGTCGGTCATTTGGTGGAAATCCAAGCGCCAGAAGAGTTTGATGTGAAGCGAGGCAAATGGAGCTTTGCCAACCTGCCCGTGATTCCACCTTTCTTCGACTTGAAGCCGGTTGAAAAAACCAAGAGCCGTTTGAACGCGGTGGTGAAATTAGCCAAGCGCAAAGACGTGACCGCCCTCATCAACGCCTGTGACGCGGGCCGTGAGGGTGAGCTGATCTTCCGTTTGATCGAGCAATACGCGGGCGGCAAAAAACCACTCGACAAACCTGTCAAGCGCTTGTGGCTGCAATCCATGACGCCGCAAGCCATTCGCGATGGCTTTGACGCCCTGCGCACCCAACAACAAATGCAAGGCTTGGCAGATGCCGCACGCAGCCGCTCCGAAGCCGACTGGCTGGTGGGCATCAACGGCACACGCGCCTTGACCGCGTTCAACTCACGCGAAGGGGGCTTCTTCTTGACCACCGTGGGCCGTGTGCAAACGCCAACGCTGTCGGTGGTGGTGGAGCGCGAAGAGCAAATTCGCAAGTTCATCAGCCGCGACTATTGGGAAATTCACGCCTCATTCCAAGTGGCTGCAGGCAGCTACCCCGCCAAGTGGTTCAACCCTGCACACAAAAAAGATGCGGAAGACGCTGAGAAAAAACACGACCGCGTATGGAGCGAGGCCGAGGCTTTGGCCATTGCAGATGCGGTGCGCAACCAACAAGCCACCGTCACCGAAGAGAGCAAGCCCACCACCAAGGCCAGCCCCGGCTTGTTTGACCTGACCTCGCTGCAACGCGAAGCCAACGGCCGCTTTGGCTTCTCGGCCAAAACCACCTTGGCCTTGGCGCAGAGTTTGTACGAGCGTCACAAAGCGCTGACCTACCCTCGTACCGACTCACGCCACCTGCCTGAAGACTACGTGCCCGTGGTGAAAGACACCTTCACCATGCTCGCCGACAGCGGGATGAAACACCTCGAGCAGCACGCCACCGTCGCGTTGAACAACAACTACGTGCGCAAACTGCCCCGCGTGTTTGACGACAAAAAGGTCAGCGATCACTTTGCGATCATCCCCACCTTGCAAGCGCCCAGCGGTTTGTCTGAGGCCGAACAAAAGCTGTACGACTTGGTGGTGCGCCGCTTCATGGCCGTGTTCTTCCCCAGCGCCGAATACATGGTGACCACCCGCATCAGCACCGTCAAAGCCGCGGGCAAAGACCACCACTTCCGCACCGAAGGCAAGGTGTTGGTCAACGCGGGCTGGATGGCCGTGTACGGCAAAGACGCCGCGCAAGAAGCCTCGGACAACGAAGAAGACGGCAAGACCCTCGTCGCCTTGAAAGCGGGCGAATCAGCCAAGAACGAATCTGCCGATGCCAAGGGCCTGAAAACACGTCCACCCGCCCGCTACAGCGAAGCCACGCTGCTGGGCGCGATGGAAGGCGCAGGCAAGCTGGTGGAAGACGACGAGTTCCGCGAAGCCATGCAAGAAAAAGGCTTGGGCACACCGGCCACGCGTGCCGCCATCATCGAAGGTTTGCTCAACGAGAAATACCTCATCCGCGATGGCCGCGAGATGATCCCCACCGCCAAAGCCTTCCAGTTGTTCACGCTGCTGCGCGGCTTGGGCGTGGAAGAGTTGTCCAAGCCCGAACTCACGGGCGGCTGGGAACACAAACTCTCGCTCATGGAACACGGCCAACTCAGCCGCGAAGCCTTCATGCGCGAGATTGCCGAGATGACCGAGCACATCGTCAAAAAGGCCAAAGAGTTTGACCGCGACACCATCCCCGGTGACTACGCCACCTTGAAAACACCGTGCCCCAAATGCGGCGGCGTGGTGAAAGAAAACTACCGCCGCTACGCCTGCGTGGGCAAAGACGGCAGCGCTTCTGACTCGGGCGAAAACGGCGCAGGTTGCGGCTTCTCCATCAGCAAAATTCCGGGCGGCCGCACCTTTGATGCCGCCGAAGTGGAACAGTTCTTGACCGACAAAAAGATTGGCCCACTCGACGGCTTCCGCTCCAAAGCGGGCTGGCCGTTCACCGCAGAAATCGCGCTCAAGTACAACGAAGAAGAGCAAAACTGGAAACTCGAATTCGACTTTGGGGACGATGGCGCGGACTCGGGCGAAATCGTGGAGTTCAGCGATGCGCCACCACTGGGCAACTGCCCCAAGTGTGGCAGCCCCGTGCACGAGCACGGCAGCAACTATCTGTGTAGCAAGGCCGTGCCCACGCACGCACAAGCCACCCCCAGCTGCGACTTCAAGAGCGGCAAGATCATCTTGCAGCAACCGGTGGAGCGCGAGCAAATGGTCAAGCTGTTGAGTGAAGGTAAAACCGATTTGCTCGACAAATTTGTGTCCATGCGCACACGCCGTTCGTTCAAGGCCTTCTTGCAATGGGACGCCGAAGCAGGCAAGGTCAACTTTGCGTTCGAACCCCGTGTGAGCAAGTACCCCGCCAAAGGCGGCAAGACGCCCACGACCAACGCACTCATCAAAGCCGCTGGCAAAAAAGTGCCGGCTAAAACCACCAAAGCCGCCAAGGTCAAAGCTGAAAAAGTGGCCAAGCCCAAAGCACCCCGCAAAGTCACCGCGGGCTTTTTGCCCAGCGCTGATTTGGCCAACGTGATTGGCGCGGAAGCCGTGGCGCGCACCGAGGTGATCAAAAAGCTGTGGGACTACATCAAGGCCAACGGCTTGCAAGACGCCACCAACAAACGCGCCATCAATGCCGACGCCAAACTCTTGGCCGTGTTTGGCAAGCCCCAAGTCACCATGTTTGAACTCGCGGGCATTGCTGGCAAACACCTGCGGCCTATTGGCGAGTAATTGCGCATGACCGTCCACGCCCAACCCATGATTGCCACGCCGCAGGCCATGCACTTTGCTGAGGCCTTGCCACTGCAAAGCGGCGCGCAGATACGCGACTACACCCTCGCCTACGAGACCTACGGCACACTCAACGCCGACCGCTCCAACGCGGTGCTGGTGTGCCACGCGCTCAACGCCTCGCACCACGTCGCAGGCGTGTACGAAGGCCAAGACAAGAGCGAAGGCTGGTGGGACAACATGATTGGCCCGGGCAAGCCCGTGGACACGAATCACTTCTTTGTGATTGGCGTGAACAACCTCGGCTCTTGCTTTGGCTCCACCGGCCCCATGCACATCCACCCCGACACGGGCCGTGTGTACGGCGCGGACTTCCCCGTGGTCACGGTGGAAGACTGGGTGAACGCGCAAGCCTTGTTGCTCGACCGCTTGGGCATCACCCAACTCGCCGCCGTTTTGGGGGGCAGCTTGGGCGGCATGCAAGCGCTGAGCTGGACGCTGCAATACCCAGAGCGCGTGCGTCATGCGGTGGTGGTGGCGAGCGCACCTAACCTGAC
This sequence comes from uncultured Burkholderiales bacterium, assembly GCA_903886485.1. Taxonomy (GTDB): domain Bacteria; phylum Pseudomonadota; class Gammaproteobacteria; order Burkholderiales; family Burkholderiaceae_C; genus Limnohabitans. Next base: position 264,442 of record CAISMH010000011.1, on the reverse strand, counting down.
GGCGGAGAACATCGCCTTCAACGAAGTGGCACGTCGCGCCATCGTCACCGACCCTGATTTTCATGGCGGCCACTTTTACGAGCACGGCGTGGTGCCGCAACGCGGGTTACGCATCGCTCGCATGGTGGGTCACATCACGTACCTCAGCGACGATGTGATGAACGAGAAATTTGGCCGCAGATTACGTGCCCCCACGCTCTCCGCTAAGCGTGATTCGCTGCCCCCCGAGGGGGCTCGCCCGCCTCAGGGCGGCCTAGCGGCGGGCGACGCGATGCGAGATTATTTGTACACGACGCAAGACGTGGAGTTTCAAATCGAAAGCTATCTGCGCTACCAAGGCGACAAGTTCAGCGAGTACTTTGATGCCAACACCTATTTGCTGATCACCCGTGCGTTGGATTACTTTGACCCTGCGCGCACCTATGGCGGCGATTTGTCGGCCGCATTTGCACGCACAGCAGCCAAGTTTTTGCTGGTGAGTTTCACCACAGATTGGCGCTTCTCACCCGCACGCAGCCAAGAAATGGTGCAAGCCTTATTGGACAACCAGCGCGATGTGAGCTACGCCGAGATTGACGCGCCGCACGGCCATGATGCGTTCTTGCTGGATGACGTTCGCTACATGGGTGTCATGCGTTCGTACTTTGCACGTATCCACCAAGAGCAGGCCGCAACGCCGACCATCAGTTCGCACACAGGAGCGGCGGTATGACCCACGACACCTTGAACGCCATTGCCGCGCTCGTGCCCCACGGCAGCCGCGTGCTCGACCTCGGCTGCGGCGACGGCGCCTTGCTGGCCCATCTGCAACAACACAAAGCCTGCACAGGCTACGGGGTGGAGCTCGACGACACGAACGTGCATGCCTGCGTGCAACGCGGGGTGAACGTGCTGCAACTCAACCTCGACCTCGGCTTGAGCGTGTTTGCCGACCAGTCGTTTGATGTGGTGCTGCAAATCGACACGCTGCAACACTTGCGCAACGCCGAAATCATGCTGCGCGAAACCGCCCGCGTGGGGCGCACAGGCATCGTCGCCTTTCCCAACTTCGCACATTGGCCCAACCGCCTGAGCATTTTGCAAGGCCGCATGCCCGTGACCAAACGCCTGCCCTACCAGTGGTACGACACGCCCAACATCCGAGTGGGTACTTTCAGAGACTTTGAAATACTGGCCGAAAAAAACGGCCTGCACGTGACCGATGCGTTTGGCTTGCAAAACGGTCAGCGTGTAGACGTGTGGCCCAACCTCATGGCGGGGACGGCGGTGTTTAAGTTGGAGCGCGTTTAAGCCAAAGTCAGCATCGCCAACGCTGCCAGTGCCGCAGTTTCCGCACGCAAGACCCGCGCACCCAAACTCAGCGCGACAAAGCCTTTGTCGCGCGCGGCGGCATCTTCTGCATCGGTCAGTCCGCCTTCTGGGCCGTTGAGCAACACCCACGTCTTCGCTGGCCCCGCCGCACCGCCACGCAGGCCCGACAAAGGCTGAGTACTGGCATGCAGGGACAGCACGCCGTGCGTCACTTCGGCCTGCGGTGCTTGACGCGCCAGCCACGTCTCTAAGCGCTCGGGCGCGTCAATGGTGGGCACGCGGTTGCGGCCGCATTGCTCACTCGCACTCGCAGCCACGGCTTGCCAATGCATTTGTTTCTTTTCGGCGCGCTCCCCGCTCAGGCGCACCACGCTGCGCTCGGTCATCAAGGGGGTGATGCGGGACACGCCCAGCTCAGTGGCTTTTTCGACCAACCAATCCATGCGCTCGTTGGCAGGCATGCCCACCGCGAGGTGGACTTTTAGCGCCGCTTCGCATCCCACGTCGCGATGCTCACCCACCACCACGCGCACCTCGCTGCGGCCCATGTGCTGCACTTCGGCGTTGAACTCGCCGCCTTCACCGTTGAACAAGGTCAAGGTGTGCCCAGGTTGCATGCGCAGCACTTGGACATGGCGGGCTGCGGTCGGTGGCAAATCCACTACTTGGCCTGACACCAAGGGCATGGGGCAATAAAAGCGCGCCACGTTAAGCCCGTCCGCCCGCGTGGGGGGTCAAGCGAGGAAAGGCCAAGCTGATGGCAGGCTCGGTGCCTTCGATCTTGTCGATCAAGCGCAGCAAAGGCGTGAGGTCGCTGTAGCGGCTCGCGGTGGCGCGTATGTAGTGGATGAAGCGTGGTGCATCGGCCAAGTACTTGGGCTTGCCATCACGCAACGTGAGACGCGCAAAGATGCCCGCCACTTTGAGGTGGCGCTGCAAGCCCATCCACTCCACGGCACGGTAGAAAGCACCGAAGTCGTTGTGCCAGTCTTCGAAATCCATCAGTCCCAATTTGCGCGCACGTTCCCAATAACGAATGGTGATGTCGAGCACCACGTCTTCTTCCCACGTCAAAAACGCGTCGCGCATCAGGCTGGCCATGTCGTAGGTCACGGGACCGTAGACCGCATCTTGAAAGTCCAACACGCCCAATCGCTTTTCGCTGGGGTCATGCGGCATCATCAAATTGCGGGGCATGAAGTCGCGGTGAACGTACACGCTGGGCGCGGCTAGGTTGCGTCGCACGATGGTTTGAAAGGTCTTGTCCAGCATGTCGCGCTGGGTGCTGTCGAGGTGCAACTGTCGATGCTGGGTCAAGTACCAATCGGGAAAGAGCGACAACTCGCGCTGGAGCAGTGCCTCGTCATACGCGGGCAAGACGTCGGGTCGACTGCTTTGTTGCAACGCCAGCAAAGCATCCAAGGCGCGACTATAAAGACCGTGATTGGCAAGTGGGTCGTCGCGCTGGATCACGTCCATCATGGTTTGCGCGCCAATGTCATCGAGCAACATGAAGCCCTGCGGCTCATCCCAAGCCAAGATACGAGGGACATACAAGCCTGCCTCGTGCATCAAGCGTGCAATGCGCACAAAAGGCTCGCAGTTTTCTTTGTCAGGCGGCGCGTCCATGACGATGCACGAGCCGTCGGCTGTGTCGACCCGGAAATAACGCCGAAAGCTAGCGTCAGCAGAGGCCTGTCGCACGGTAGCGGGCTGGACGCCGTGAGCGCTGACTTGGGCCTCTAGCCACTGGTGAAAGGCGGCTTGACGTGCAGGCTGGGCCCATTCAATCGGGGCGTGTGGCGATGTGCCCGAGGGCGAGGAAGTAGGGGGTGTGCTCATGGATAATCTAAATTCTACAAACGACCTTCAGCGCCTCGACTTTTCGAGCTTGCTGCTTCAAGGTTGGTTCTATTGAAGGTTTTCCTGTTTTCATGCTGTTGCCTGATTTTCACCGCCAAATTCGCGCCCTGTCCTGGCTGATGTTTGGCATGCTTGTCAGCTGTGCCAGCGCGCAAGCACAAGGGGTCAATGCACCACCGTTGATTTTGAAACCCAGCAGCTTGTTGCAAGAAGGTCTTTCGCCCGAAATACGCAAGCAGCTGCCCACATATTTGCAAAGCGATTCGCTCAACGAACGCACCAATCAACAAACCATGCTGGAGGGCCAAGTGGTCATCCGTCGTGGCGAGGTGTTGCTCAAAGCCGATCAAGTGGACTACAACCAAATCAGCGACCTCGCCAAAGCACGCGGCAATGTGTACGTCAATCAATCGGGCAATGTCTATCAGGGCCCGGCGCTGGACTTGCACCTAGATGCTTTTGAGGGCTTCTTCACACAGCCCAACTACCGGCTCTTAAAAAACAATGCGTATGGCAATGCTGATCGCATTGATTTTGTGGACCCCGACCACACCATCATGCACAACGCCAGCTTCACCACCTGTCAACGTAAACCGGGGCCCGATTGGGTTCCAGACTGGTTTTTCAAAGGCGACAAGATTTCGATTGACAACGAACGCAACGTTGGTTTGGTGGAAGGTGGCACCGTGCGCTTCAAAGGCGTGCCTGTCCTGCCCGTACCCGAGGTGGAGTTTCCTCTGAACGATGAGCGTAAATCTGGCTTGTTGCCGCCCAACATAGGCATCGACAACATTGGCGGATTGGAATACACACAGCCCTACTACTGGAACTTAGCGCCCAACCGTGACGTCACGTTCACGCCCACCTATTGGAGCAAACGCGGCGTGAACTTTGGCACTGAGTTTCGTTATTTAGAGAGTGCCGCCCCACAACCTCCCTTCCAAGGGGTGATGCGTTTTGATTACATGGACAAGGATCAGCTGCGTAACGACGCCCGACGCTGGAGCATGAACTACCAACACACGGGGTTGGTCAACCCTTATGTGGCCGGTGGCGCCCTGGGCCTCAACATGAACATCAACCGCGTGAGTGATGACGATTATTGGAAAGATTTTTCGATCAACAGCAGCTCTGGCGTTCAACGCTTGCTGTCCAGTGACGCTGGCCTGACTTGGTCTGACGGTCTGGTCAGCACCGGCCTGCGAGCACAAAAATGGCAAACGCTACAAGACTTGGCCAATGTGAACAACCGCATCACACCGCCGTTTGACAGGCTGCCGCAGTTCACCGCACGTTTGCAGCGCTTCAATACCAGTGGCTTTGACTTCAGCATCGATGGCGACATGACGCGCTTTGCCTCAGCGCGCGACTTCGATTGCGCGACAGCTGCGGCCAATGGCGGCACCAAGTTGTTTTACAACTGCGCCCCCAATGCAGATCGTGCCGTTTCTTGGGCCCAACTGAGTCGGCCATTTCTTTCGTCCTATGGCTATGTCACGCCCAAAATGCAATTGCATGCGCGCAGTTACCAGTTTCAGGGGGGCTTGCCCAACACCTTGTTTTATGACGGCCACCAAGGTCAAACCAGCGCCAGCGTGACGGTGCCAACCTTCAGCTTAGATGCGGGCATGGCCTTCGAACGCAACAACCGCCTGTTCAGCCGCGATTGGATACAGACCTTAGAGCCGCGCGTGTTTTATGTGTACACGCCTTATCGCGATCAAAACTACTTGCCCAACTATGACTCGGGCAGCAATGCCTTCAACTTTGCCAGCATCTTTACCGAAAATGCCTTTGCAGGTCATGACCGCATTTCTGACAGCAAGTTGCTGACCTTGGGTGCAACCTCACGCTTCATTGATCCAGAAACCGGCGCTGAAGGCGCACGTTTTGGCATTGCACAACGCTTGCGTATGCAAGAACAGCGCGTGACCATGCCTGATGACCCGACGGGCAAGCCCGGTATCAGCGACACCCTGGCGGGCGCCAGCCTGAATCTTTCTCGTGCTTGGGCCTTGGACTCGACCGTGCAATACAACACGAACACCAACAACTTCATGCGCCGTGTCGTGGGTGGACGCTATAACCCCGGCTCCTACCGCGTCGTCAACGCTGCTTGGCGGACTGAAAATGACGAGTCCGGCAACGCCGTCTCACGACAAATGGACGTGGGTTGGCAATGGCCACTGCATGATCTGTGGGGCGGCGCGGATGGTGACGATGGAATGGGCAGAGGCTTGGGCGAAGGTCGCTGGTACAGCGTGGCACGCTTGAACTACGACATGCTGACCAATAAAGCCGTCGAGTCCGTGATTGGCTTCGAATACGATGCTGGATGTTGGTTAAGCCGCACGGTGATTGAGCGCTTGCAAATTGCCGACGGGCTGGCGCGCCAACGTATCTTGTTCCAACTTGAATTTGTCGGTCTGTCACGCGTAGGCACCAATGCCTTAGGTTCTTTGAGAAACAATGTGCCACGCTACCAACCTCTGCGCCAACCGACCATGAACCCTAGCCGTTTTGGCAATTACGATTGACGATGACCATGCTCTTTGCAACTCCCCGTTCTCTTCTCCTGTGGACCTTCATGGCATCGGTGCTGTCTGTCTCTGCACAAACACAGGTCAGCCGTAACAGCGACTTCATCGTCGCTGTGGTCGACTCGGTGCCCATCACCAACCATGACGTGCGCTCACGTGCGCCGCAGTTGCGTGACCAACTCAAACAACAAGGCAAGGCCATCCCTGAAGGCGACGCGCTACTCAAGGCCGCTTTGGAGCGTTTGATTGTGGAGAAAGCCTTGCTGCAGTTTGCCAAGGAAACTGGCGTGACGATTGAAGACGAAGCCATCACACAGGCTGAGCAACGCATGGCGGCCCAAAATCAAATCAGCGTTGATGCACTGCACCAAAAAGTCAAGGCAGAGGGTTCCAGCATTGAGCGTTTGCGTCAAAACCTGCGCGACCAACTCACCTTGCAACGCTTGACCGAACGGAATGTACCCGGCCGCATCAAAGTCAGTGACACAGAAATTGATCAGGCGATCCGCGATCGTCAGAGTGCCAGTGTGGACATCAACCCCGATATCGAGTTGGGCCACATCTTGATCTCAGTCCCAGAAAAAGCGACAGAGTCTGAGCTCAGCGCCCTCCAATCCAAAGCGCAGTCGGTTCTGGCTGCCGTCAAACGTGGGGATGACTTTGCCCGCGTGGCCAAAGAGTTTTCCGATGGCTCTGAGCGTGACAAAGGCGGGTTGATGGGCCTGCGTGCAGCCAGCCGTTACCCAACCTTGTTTGTGGAGGCCACCAAAAGTTTGAACGTCGGCGATGCGACCTTGGTTCGATCGGGCGCAGGTTTTCACGTGTTGAAGCTTTTCACCAAACGCGCCAGCAGCGTGATGACGGTCACCCAAACCCATGCCCGTCACATCTTGTTGCGTCCTGGTGGTCAACTGAGTCAAACCACAGCGCGTGCGCAATTGGCAGACTACAAACGGCAAATTGAAGCGGGCAAAGCAGACTTTGAAAAACTCGCGCGTGCGCACTCTCAAGATGGCAGCGCTCAAGAGGGGGGCGACTTAGGTTGGGCATCTCCTGGCATGTTTGTGCCGGAATTTGAAGAGGTCATGAACCAGCTCCAGCTAGGTCAAATTGCAGATCCAAACATCTCGCGCTTTGGCGTTCACCTGATTCAAGTGCTGGAGCGGCGTGAAGCCCCGATCAGCGAACGTGAGCTGCGTGAGCTGGCACGCAATAACTTGCGTGATAAAAAGTTTGAGGAAACCTACCAACTGTGGGCGCAAGAAGTCCGTGGGCGCGCTTATGTCGAATACCGCGATGCACCCCAATAAGCGAAGCCCCACTTGAAACACATTGCACGCAAGCGCTTCGGCCAACATTTCTTAACTGACGGCGCCATCATTGAAGCCATCGTCGATGCCATTCACCCACAGGCGGGTGAACCCGTGGTTGAGATCGGTCCCGGCTTGGCCGCGCTCACCCAACCGCTGGTGGAGCGCTTGGGTCATCTCCATGTGATTGAACTGGACCGCGATCTCGCGGCACGATTGCGCGAACATCCGCACCTGAACGTGGTGGAGTCCGACGTCTTGCGTGTGGACTTCACGCAGTTGGCCGCTGCCCTGAATGTTCCAAAGTTGCGTGTGGTGGGTAATCTGCCGTACAACATTTCCTCGCCTATTTTGTTTCACTTGCTGGAGCATGTCGCCGTGGTCCAAGACCAGCACTTCATGTTGCAAAAAGAAGTGATTGACCGGATGGTTGCCAGCCCCAGCAACGGCGACTACAGCCGCCTCAGTGTGATGTTGCAATGGCGCTATGACATGCAAGACGTGTTGTTTGTTCCACCCGAATCGTTTGACCCACCGCCTCGCGTGGACAGCGCAGTGGTGCGCATGGTGCCCTTGGCGGTCCCGCCACAGCTTGACGTCAAGCTCATGGAAGAGATGGTGAGGGTTGCATTCAGTCAGCGCCGAAAACTGTTGCGCCACACCCTAGGACGCTGGCTAGAGGCACGAAATTTTTCAGGACGCTTTGATGTGCAACGGCGTGCTGAGGAAGTGCCCGTCGCCGAATATGTGGCATTGGTTCAAAGCCTGTGAGTCAGGACATCAAAAAATCCATCGCGGTTGCCCTGCGATGGGGTTTTTTCTTTGAGCGCTGCCTTGCAGACGCGTACTTTTAAGCGGCTGTCTGCCAGTAGCCTGCGTTGAATGGGCTGCTCATGCGCAACGCCATAGGCGAGACGTCCACCAACTTGTCGGTTGGCATTTTTTCGCCTTCTTCTAACAGCTCAATTCCTTCGGGAGACATGCCTGCCGCTTTTTCAGCAGAGGGGGCGCGCGCCACAGAGAACGAGTAGAAGCAACGGAAAGCCACCTTGCGATCAGACCAGTAATCAGCCGCTTCGCGGAAGATGTCCAGCAGTTGCTCACGGGCTTCCTTGTCAAACTTGGCATGTGCGGGAATGTGCTCCAACACCAGAACAAAGCCGGGCTGTGGGCCAGACTTGTGCAAGGGGTCGGTCATGCCGTCATACAGAGAATCAAAATTCTTGCTGGCTTGGGCAGACAAATTGAACTCTTTGCAAATGATGTCCAAGATGTCTTGTTTGCTTTGGGCTTGCGCGAGATTGACATACAAGAAGTGGTGGCCAAGGCCTTGAGCGGCCTCTTGCAGCTCAGGAACGCGAAAAGCGCGGATGGACTGAACGATGTTGGTTTTGACGGTACGCAGTGTCATAAGAAATATTAGTTTTGTGTTCGGGTTTACCCGAAAATCAGAAACGCAAGTGTCTTCGAATTGAAGCAAAAAAGCAAGGCCCTCCCGTTTCGGGGAGGGCCTTGAAGGGTTATTTAAGCTGAATTAGCTCATTTGATGTGCGCGCAATTCAGCGCACGGCGCTCGCGTCTGCCACCGTGAGGGCGGTCATGTTCACAATACGACGAACCGTGGTGCTGGCCGTCAAAATATGGACGGGCTTGGCTGCACCCAAAAGCACGGGGCCAATGGCAATGTTGCCGCCAGCTGCCGTTTTCAGTAGGTTGTAGGCGATGTTGGCGGAGTCCAAATTGGGCAAGACCAACAAGTTGGCGTCGCCAATCAACGTGGTGTCAGGCATATGGGCCAAACGTGCCGCACCATCCAAAGCGCTGTCGCCGTGCATTTCGCCATCGACTTCAAGCCAAGGGGCTTTTTTCTTCACCAAGGCCAAGGTTTCACGCATCTTGAGAGCCGATGGCTGATCGCTGCTCCCGAAATTGGAGTGGGACAACAGCGCGGCCTTGGGATGGATACCAAAGCGGCGCATTTCTTCTGCGGCCATCACGGTGATCTCTGCCAATTGCTCCGCGCTGGGGTCATAGTTGATGTGTGTATCGACCAAGAACACTTGGCGGTCGGGCAACAACAAGCCGTTCATGGCGGCGTAGGTGCTCACGCCTTTTCGGTTGCCAATCACCTCATGGACATATTTCAGATGTGTGAGAGGCGTGCTCCACGTCCCGCAGATCAGACCATCGACTTCGCCTTTGTGCAGCATCATGGTGCCAATCAGCGACAAACGACGACGCATGTCGATTTTGGCCAACTGCGCGGTCACGCCTTTGCGGGCGGTCATCTTGTAGTAGGTCTGCCAGAAATCGCGATAGCGATGGTCTTGCTCGACGTTGACCACGTCATAGTCCACGCCTTCTTTGAGGCGCAGGCCAAATTTCTCGATGCGCTGGGCAATCACGGCAGGGCGGCCAATCAAGGTGGGCTTGGCCAAGCGCTCGTCCACCACGATTTGCACGGCACGCAAGACACGCTCTTCTTCACCCTCGGCATAGCACACGCGCTTTTTGCTGGCACGTTTAGCGGCGGCGTAGATCGGCTTCATGATGGAGCCGGACGCGTAGACAAAGCCTTGCAGCTTCTCTACGTATGCGTCCATGTCTTGGATGGGACGGGTGGCAACACCACTGTCTGCCGCAGCCTTGGCCACAGCAGGCGCGATCTTCATCATCAAACGTGGATCGAATGGTTTGGGGATGAGGTACTCAGGGCCAAAGGCCAAAGTCTCGCCGGCATAAGCAGCGGCCACCACTTCGCTTTGCTCGGCTTGAGCCAACTCAGCAATCGCGTAAACAGCTGCAATTTCCATCTCATCCGTGATGGTGGAGGCACCCGCATCCAACGCACCGCGGAAGATGTAGGGGAAGCACAAGACGTTGTTCACCTGGTTGTGATAGTCGCTGCGACCTGTGGCGATGATGGCGTCGTCGCGCACGGCTTTGACTTCTTCAGGCGTGATCTCTGGGTTAGGGTTGGCCAAGGCCATGATGATGGGCTTGGCAGCCATCTTCTTGACCATCTCTGGCTTGAGCACACCGCCAGCGGACAAGCCCAAGAACACATCTGCGCCCTCGATGATGTCACTCAAGGTGCGCGCGTCTGTTTTTTGGGCGAACTGGATCTTGTCTTCGTCCATCAACTCGGTGCGGCCTTCGAACACCACGCCAGCCAAGTCGGTGACGTAAATGTTTTGACGGGGCATGCCCATCTTGAGGAGCAGTCCCAAGCAAGCCAAGGCGGCAGCACCAGCGCCCGAGGTCACGAGCTTGACGTTTTTGATGTCTTTGCCTGCAACCTTGAGGCCGTTCAAAATGGCCGCACCCACGGTGATGGCGGTGCCGTGTTGGTCGTCGTGAAAGACTGGAATCTTCATGCGTTCGCGCAACTTGCGCTCCACATAGAAACAGTCTGGCGCCTTGATGTCTTCGAGGTTGATGCCACCAAAGGTGGGCTCGAGTGAGGCAATGATGTCCACCAACTTGTCGAGGTTTTTCTCGTCAATTTCCAAGTCGAACACATCGATGCCTGCAAACTTTTTGAACAAGACACCCTTGCCCTCCATCACAGGCTTAGACGCCAATGGGCCAATGTCTCCCAAACCCAAAACGGCTGTCCCGTTGGTAATCACGGCCACCAAGTTGCCGCGGCTGGTGTACTTGAAAGCGTTGTTGGGGTCTTTCACGATTTCTTCGCAAGGCGCTGCCACGCCCGGTGAGTACGCCAACGCCAGATCGTGCTGATTGACCAGCTGTTTAGTGGCATGAATCGCTAATTTGCCAGGGGTCGGGAACTCGTGGTATTCCAGCGCTGCGCGACGCAGCTCTGCGCGCGCTTCAGCGCTGTTGTGTGTGGGGTTGGAACTCATAGCAATCTCCTAATAGTGCGAAAGGCGACGGCCTGTCAAAAGCAGGACGTCGCCCTTACATGGGGAGCCATTCTAGGCTTGGATATTTCGGTTTTTATGCGTGAATATCCTTAAACAGTCTTGATCAAAAGACAAGACCGAAGCGTATGAACTTGCTTCGCGCGCAGTGCGTCCAGCCATTTCATAAGTTGGTGCGATCAGGCGCGCATCAGCGCTTCAATGTCATCGGCGATCACAGGCACCCCGCGGGTGATGATGTCGCAGCCATCCGCCGTCACGATGGCATCGTCCTCAATGCGAATGCCCATGTTCCAAAACACCTCTGGCACATCGTCGGCGGGACGCACATATAAGCCCGGCTCAATGGTGAGCACCATGCCTTCGCGCAAGATTCGGCTCGGGCGGTTGAGGATGGTTTCGCCAGAAAGCGGGTCTTGGCGCGCACTGGTTTGACCCAACTCCGACGGCTCTACGTAGCTGCCGCAGTCATGCACATCCATGCCTAGCCAGTGGCCGGTGCGGTGCATGTAGAACTGGAAGTACGCGCGTTTGTCAATCACGTCTTGCGCGTTGCCGTGCTTGGCTTGACTCAAAAGCCCGAGGTCTAACAAGCCTTGCGCCAACACCTTGACGGTCGCCTCGTGTGGGTCGGTGAAGCGCGCGCCCGCCTTGGTCGCAGCCACAGCTGCGTCTTGGCTGGCGAGCACCAAGTTGTAGAGGTCGCGCTGCGGGCCCGTGAACTTGCCGTTGGCCGGGAAGGTGCGGGTGATGTCGGACGCATAGCCATCTAACTCACAGCCAGCATCGATCAACACCAACTCACCATCGCGCACAGGTGCCACGTCGGCACGGTAGTGCAGCACACAGGCATTGGCGCCCGCCGCAACGATGGATGTGTAGGCGGGGAACTGCGAGCCGTGCAGGCGGAACTCATACAACAACTCGGCATCCAAGTGGTACTCGCGCACGTCCTGGCCCGCACGCAACATGCGGGCGCTGGTTTGCATGGCACGGATGTGCGCGCGGGCGCTGATGGCGCTCGCGCGGCGCATCACGTCTTGCTCGTGCGCGTCTTTAATGAGGCGCATTTCATCCAGCGGACCACAGGCGTCGCGTTGTTGTGCGGGGCACTGGGCACCGAAACGCACTCGGGCACGCACTGCGTTGAGCCAGCCATCGACACGCGTCTCCAGCCCTTTGTGCGTGGCAAATGGATACCAAACCGTGTGTTGGTTCTCCAGCAGCTTGGGCAGTTGTTTGTCCAGCTCAGTGACTGACACGGCGGCGTTCACGCCCAGTGCCGCCACCGCGGCATCTGGCCCCAAACGGTAGCCGTCCCAAATTTCGCGCTCCAAATCCTTGGGCTGGCAAAACAACGTGCTGCGGCCTGTGGCATCGAGGACCAGCCAAGCATGGGGTTCGGTGAAACCCGTCAGGTAATAAAAATAGCTGTCGTGGCGGTACGGGAAATCGCTGTCGCGGTTTCGCGCGTGCTCGGGCGCGGTGGGGATGATGGCTACGCCACCGTCGCCCAGCTGAGCAGCCAAGCGCACGCGGCGTTGTGCGTAAAGGGAGGCGGGGGCTTGAGTCATGGCGAGCTCGGTTTGAAAAGTCTTGGGGTTGAGACGGCAGAGGTTGCATTTAACGCCACCAAGCGTTCGGGCGTGCCCACATCGGTCCATGGACCTGTGTAGAGGGCTGCACTCACCGCGTCATTGTCCATCGCCGCACGCAGCATGGCCGCCAGTGGGGCTTTCACCCCAGCAGGATTTCCCGCAGGAATGTCGCACCACGCGGCCTCAAAGAAAGCGCGTTTGTACAGGGCCATGGTGCTGAAGGTGTAGCGCGGTGGATCAATGTTTGCGGCAGGCGCAGCGAGCTTAGGCAGGTTAAGAGCGAGGCCTTCTTCGGACAAACCAAAGTCCCCGCCCATGTTGTGCGCGGGGTTTGGCACCAGCCAGATGTGGGCGAGTTGAGGGCTGGCTTTGAAACGTGCCAGCGCTTCGGGCGCAAACACGAACTCGGGCGCAAACACATCGCCCGCAGCCACCCAAAAAATATCGGCGAGTAAGGGCAGTGCACGCACGATGCCGCCAGCCGTCTCCAGCGCGGCACCAAAGTCCACCCCCTCTTGCGAATACTGCAGGTACATCGAGGCTTGGCCCTCGGTGGTCAACACCCCCCCAAAGTGCTGCGAAATTTGCTCACCCAACCAAGCGGTGTTGATGACCAAATGGTCCACACCCCCGCGCTGTAAGCCCTGCATGGCCCACTGCATCAGGGGTTGACCACGAACAGGCAGCAAGGGCTTGGGGGTCGTATCCGTCAGTGGGCGCATGCGTTCGCCGCGGCCGGCCGCCAACAGAAGGGCTGAGGCCAAAGGCTTGGATGGGTCTGAAATGAGGCTTTTTGTCATCAAGCCGCAGTGTAGCCAGCCTCGGGTAGGCAGGCTCGCTAAAATCGTGGTTTTCCCTCACACCCACCGGAGTCGCCTGACATGGCAAACACCCAACAAATGGCCAGCGCAATTCGCGCCTTGGCAATGGACGCTGTACAACTTGCCAACTCCGGACACCCCGGCGCCCCCATGGGCATGGCCGACATGGCGGTGGCCTTGTGGGGCGACCACCTGCACCACAACCCCAGCAATCCCCATTGGATGAACCGCGACCGTTTTGTGCTGTCCAACGGCCACGGCTCGATGTTGATTTACGCCTTGTTACACCTCACGGGCTATGACTTGCCTATGAGCGAGTTGAAAAACTTTCGCGTGTTGCACAGCAAAACGGCAGGCCACCCCGAAGTGGGCGTGACGCCTGGCGTGGAAACCACCACCGGTCCCTTGGGCCAAGGCATCACCAATGCCGTGGGCATGGCATTGGCTGAAAAACTCTTGGCTTCTGAATTCAACCGCGACGGGCACGAGGTGGTGAACCACCACACCTTCGTCTTCATGGGCGACGGCTGCTTGATGGAGGGCATCAGCCACGAGGCTTGCTCGCTTGCAGGCGCATGGAAGCTGAACAAACTCATCGCTTTGTACGATGACAACGGCATCTCCATCGACGGTCAAGTGGCCCCTTGGTTTGCCGACCACACGCCCGAGCGCTTCAAAGCCTACGGCTGGAACGTGATTGGCCCCATCAACGGCCACGACGCCGCTGTGGTGAGCCAAGCCATTGCTTCGGCCAAGCTCAGCAACGACAAGCCCACGCTCATTGTTTGCAAAACCAGCATCGGCAAAGGCAGCCCCAACCGTGCAGACACCGCCAAGGCGCACGGCGAGCCTTTGGGCGCTGAAGAAATTGCACTCACACGCGCCGCCATCGGCTGGAACCACGCCCCATTTGAAGTGCCTGCCGAGGTGTACGCCGACTGGGACGCCAAAGCCAAGGGCAAGGCCCAAGAGGCCGAATGGAACCAAGCCTTCGCCGCCTACAAAGCCGCGCACCCCGACTTGGCCAAAGAATTGCAACGCCGCATGGCGGGCGAATTGCCCAAGAATTTCGCGCAAACCGTGGTCGACACCGTGATTGACGCGCACACCAAGGCCGAAACCGTGGCGAGCCGCAAAGCCAGCCAATTGGCACTGGAACACTTCACTGCAGCGTTGCCCGAACTCTTGGGCGGCAGCGCCGACTTGACCGGCTCAAACCTGACCAACACCAAGTCCACCCCCAACTTGCGCTTTGACGCGGCAGGGCATGTGGTGAAAAACGACGCCGGTCAAGGTGGCCGCCACATCAACTATGGTGTGCGCGAATTTGGCATGGCCGCCATCATGAACGGCGTGGCTTTGCACGGCGGCTTCATTCCTTATGGCGGCACCTTCCTCACTTTCAGTGACTACTCACGCAACGCCATTCGCATGGCCGCACTGATGAAGCAACGCTTGGTGCATGTGTTCACCCACGACTCGATTGGCTTGGGGGAAGACGGGCCCACCCACCAATCCATCGAGCACGCTGCGTCGCTGCGATTGATTCCCAACCTCGACGTGTGGCGCCCCGCCGACACAGCTGAAACGGCTGTGGCTTGGGCCGTGGCACTGCAAAACACCAGCCGCCCCACCGCCCTGTTATTGAGTCGTCAAAACTTGCCTTATTTGCCCAAGGGTGACGCTGCGCCACACAAGACCGCCGGTGACATCTCTGGCCTCGACGCCATCAACAAAGGCGCTTACGTGTTGGCCGAGCCCAGCGAAGTGGGCCTGAAGAAAAAAGCGCAAGCCGTCCTCATGGCCACAGGCTCTGAGGTTCAACTGGCCATGAAGGCGCAAGCGCTGTTGGCTGAGCGCAAGATCGCGGTGCGCGTAGTGTCGGTGCCCAGCACCACCACCTTTGATCGCCAAAGCGTGGCCTACAAGTCGGCCGTGCTGCCCGCTGGCGTGCCACGCATTGCGGTGGAAATGGGCTCGACCGACGGCTGGTGGAAATACGGCGTGTCGGCCGTGGTTGGCATTGACACCTATGGTGAATCTGCGCCCGCTCCCGTCTTGTTCAAACACTTCGGTTTCACGCCTGAAAACGTGGCCGACACCGTTCAAGCTGCGCTTCAAAAACAGGCTTGATCGACACACAGGTTTTTAACTTCCTCGTTAGGTATCCACATGACCATCAAACTTGGCATCAACGGTTTCGGCCGTATTGGCCGCTTGGCTCTGCGCGCGGCTTTGAAGCACGGCTACACCGACATCCAAATCGTCGGCATCAACGACCCCAAGCCTGCGGACTACTTGGCCTACATGCTCAAGTTCGACAGCGTTCATGGGCGCTTTGACGGCACCGTGGAGCACACCGAAGATGCGCTGATCGTGAACGGCAAAAAAATCAAACTCACCCACGAGCGTGATGCGCATAACCTGCAATGGGGCGCGCTGGGTGTGGACATCGTGCTCGAATGCACCGGCCACTACCTGACCGAGCCCACCAGCCAAATGCACATCGCCGCAGGCGCCAAAAAGGTAGTCATTTCTGCGCCTTCCAAAGACAGCGTCCCCATGTTTGTCTATGGCGTGAACCACAAAAAATACGCGGGTGAAACCATCGTATCGAACGCCTCTTGCACCACCAACTGTTTAGCGCCCGTGGTCAAAGTGCTCAACGACAAGTGGGGCATTAAGCGTGGCCTGATGACCACGGTCCATGCAGCGACTGCGAGCCAAGCGACCGTGGACAGCTCCTCTCGCAAAGATTGGCGCGGGGGGCGTGGCATTTTGGAAAACATCATCCCATCGAGCACAGGCGCCGCCAAGGCTGTCGGTGTGGTGATTCCTGAAATCAAGGGCAAGATCACGGGCATGGCGTTTCGCGTACCCACGTCCGATGTGTCTGTGATCGACTTGACGGTCGAGCTTACGAACGAAGCCAGCTACGCTGAAATCTGCGCCGAAATGAAAGCACAGAGCGAGGGCGCGATGAAGGGCGTGCTGGGCTACACCGATGAAAAGGTGGTCTCCACGGACTTCCGCGGTGAGCCATGCGCCAGCGTGTTCGATGCCACAGCGGGCATCGCTTTGGATAAAAACTTCGTGAAGATCGTTGCTTGGTATGACAACGAGTGGGGTTACGCTAAGCAGTGTTTGGAAATGGTTCGTGTGGTAGCTAAGAAAAAATGATCTTGGCTGCTGCCCCGACAGAAAGCGCCCTCGGGCGCTTTTTTTTCGACCTCCAGGTAAAGAAAATACAAGAATTACCTTGAAATCATGTAACAAAGTTTCATAGAATGAAGCGTTCTAGGAGACTGACATGACAATCAAAATCGGTATCAACGGCTTCGGGCGCATCGGGCGCATGGTGTTGCGTGCGGCCATTCAAAACTTCCACGACATCGAAGTGGTGGGCATCAACGACTTGTTGGAGCCCGAGTATTTAGCCTACATGCTGAAGTTCGACAGCGTGCATGGGCGCTTTCAAGGTGAGGTGTCCGTCGAGGGCCAGCACCTGATCGTCAACGGGCGAAAAATCCGCCTGACCCAAGAACGCGACCCTGCTGCTTTGAAGTGGCACGACATCGGCGCTGAGGTGGTGGTGGAGGCCACGGGCTTGTTCCTTGACAAAACCACCGCGGAAAAACACTTGGCCGCAGGTGCCAAAAAAGTGTTGCTCTCTGCGCCTTCTAAAGATGACACGCCCATGTTTGTGTTCGGCGTGAACCACATGAGCTATGCGGGCGAAGCCATTGTGTCCAATGCTTCATGCACCACCAATTGCCTGGCGCCAGTGGCCAAGGTTTTGAACGATAAATGGGGCATCAAACGTGGCTTGATGACGACCGTGCATGCCACCACCGCCACACAAAAAACCGTGGACGGCCCGTCCAACAAAGATTGGCGTGGCGGGCGCGGGATTTTGGAGAACATCATCCCATCCAGCACCGGAGCGGCCAAAGCTGTGGGCGTGGTGATTCCCGCATTGAACAAAAAACTCACGGGCATGTCGTTTCGCGTACCCACCAGTGATGTGTCTGTGGTCGATCTGACCGTGGAGCTCAACACCGAAGCGACCTACCAAGAGATCTGCGCCGAAATGAAAGCACAAAGTCAAGGTGCGCTCAAAGGCGTGCTCGGCTATACCGATGAGAAGGTGGTCTCCACCGACTTCCGTGGCGAGCCATGCACATCGGTGTTTGACGCGGATGCAGGGCTGGCCTTGGATGGCACCTTCATCAAGGTCGTCAGTTGGTACGACAACGAGTGGGGTTACTCCAACAAATGTTTGGAGATGGTGCGCGTGATCGCCAATTAAACAAGCACCCGCATCTCGCGTGCACGACGGATCAAAGGCGAGCCTTCTCGCCTATATCAGCCCTTCAACGATGGTCACTGAGATGAAATCTCCGCACAAACGTGGGGCCTCACGTACATCCCACCTACCTGAAGAATTTTATTTGGTGCAATTTTTGCTTTAATTCGGTGCAAATCTAAACATCAGCGCAAAAGCGCACCAAAATAAATCAAAGTTCAAGGGTAATTTTATGGATGCACACAAACAGGGCGCAGACGCGCTGTTCATTCTGCTTGGCGCCATCATGGTGCTAGCCATGCACGCAGGCTTCGCTTTTTTAGAGCTAGGCACCGTTCGTCGCAAGAACCAAGTCAATGCCTTGGTAAAAATTTTGGTGGATTTCTGTGTGTCCACCGTTGCGTACTTCGTCGTGGGCTACGGGGTTGCGTATGGCGCTAGCTTTATGGTCGGCGCAGAGTTTCTGGCAGGCAACAACGGGTATGAACTGGTGAAGTTCTTTTTCTTGTTGACCTTCGCTGCGGCCATTCCAGCCATCATTTCTGGTGGGATTGCGGAACGCGCTAAGTTTTGGCCGCAATTGATTGCCACAGCAGTGATCGTGGGCTTTGTTTACCCTTTTTTTGAAGGGGTCGCATGGAATCAACATTTCGGTTTTCAAGCTTGGCTCAAAGCGTTGACAGGTGATGAATTCCACGACTTTGCTGGCTCGGTGGTGGTTCATGCCGTCGGGGGCTGGATTGCATTGCCCGCTGTGTTGTTGCTGGGCGCGCGCAGCAACCGGTATCGCAAAGATGGTGCGATTTCGGCACACCCGCCATCCAGCATTCCATTCCTCGCATTGGGCGCTTGGATTTTGATCGTGGGCTGGTTTGGTTTCAATGTGATGAGCGCACAAACGCTCGACAAAATTTCCGGACTTGTCGCAGTGAACTCTTTAATGGCCATGGTGGGCGGCACTTTGGTGGCTTTGGTTGCGGGCAAAAATGACCCTGGCTTTGTTCACAACGGCCCTTTAGCGGGTCTCGTCGCTGTTTGCGCAGGTTCCGATTTAATGCATCCGATGGGCGCCTTGGTTGTGGGCGCTGTGGCGGGTGGCATTTTTGTTTGGATGTTCACCCTCACACAAAACAAGTGGCGCATTGACGATGTGCTGGGCGTGTGGCCCTTGCACGGTTTATGCGGCACATGGGGCGGTATTGCGGCGGGTGTTTTTGGCGCGCAAGCATTGGGCGGTATGGGTGGCGTGAACATCACCGCCCAACTGGTGGGCACAGCACTGGGTGTAGTTTGGGCTTTGGTGGGTGGTTTCACGGTGTATGGCGTATTGAAACTGACCCTCGGTTTGCGCTTGAGCCAAGAAGAAGAATTCGAAGGCGCGGACCTAACGATCCACAAGATCACAGCCACTCCGGACCGTGAAGCGAGCTGGTAACCCTCGCCACTTGTGGTTTTTCGGGGATGAAATGCGCTAAATACAGGTAAACGCTTGGTGTTTTGGTCAACTTGTGCTCCATAATGGCCGCAACCTTGTGAATGCTCGTCATTGACAAGGTTGTATTTGGTGATCGGTCAGTTTCGGTTCGGGACTCCATCGCTTTGTTTTTGTGTTTTAAGGAGTCCCTTTCATGGGCAATAAACTGTACGTCGGCAATTTGCCGTATTCGGTACGCGACAGCGATCTTGAGCAGTCTTTTGGACAGTTCGGTGCTGTGACTAGCGCCAAGGTCATGATGGAGCGCGACACTGGCCGCTCTAAAGGTTTTGGTTTCGTAGAAATGGCCAGCGATGCTGAGGCGCAAGCCGCGATCGAAGGCATGAACGGCGCACCTTTGGGTGGTCGTAGCCTCGTGGTCAACGAAGCTCGCCCCATGGAACCACGTCCTCCCCGCACCGGCGGTTTCGGTGGTGGTGGTGGCGGTTATGGCGGCGGCGGTCGTGAAGGCGGCGGCGGTGGCGGCGGTTTCCGTAGCCCCTACGGCGGCGGCGGTGCTGGCGGCGGTCGTCGTGAAGGCGGCGGCGGCGGCGGTGGTCGTGGCGGTTTCGGTGGTGGCAGCAGCTACTAATCGATCTGCTTGACTGCAAATCTAAAGGCTCCTTCGGGAGCCTTTTTCATGCGCGCAAGAATTACGCATTCATTTTTTATTCTTGGGTGGCTGCAGTGTGCCATGCACACGGCCCTTGAGCTGCATAAGGCGATCTAAATTGTCGTAGTCCATGCCGTCAGCGGTGAACCGGTCACCTGCCCCACGAACCAAGATGACAGGCAGGTGTGAACGCACCTGTTCGGTGTTGGCAAACAAGTGCAAGAAGTTACTTTGAAGTTCGCTTCGCGGCACGACGACACCTTGGGCGTTGGTGCTAGCCTCACGCACCACAACAGCGTTGTCAAACAATTGCGCCTCGGAGCCGTCGGCATTGACCAGACCTCTCGCGGCAACCGCCGTTGTGATGCGTCCCTCTGCACCCAAAATACGAATGCGGGGCTGATCGATTTCTAGCGTGTCGGTGTCTGGGTAATGCCGGCCTTCAACGCCTAACATTTCGCTTTTAAGCTTGCCATCATCGCCAAACACTTTGACGGAAAAGTCACGCATGAAATAGTCAGGTACATGGCGCGGAGCAGCTTCGAGCTCGGCCTCGCCGATCAACGGCGTATTACGAACCAACCAATAAGTGGTCATGGCCATGAGGCCCATGAGCACCAATGGCAAATAAACCGCCAGGTGGTCCCACACACGACGCACGCGCAGAGGAAACGAAACCGGCGCAACACTCATGCCAAGTAGCCTCGGAGCAGTTCGGCATAGCGGCCACTGGCCACCAATAAAAGATCACAAAATTCTCGCGCGGCACCATGGCCACCTTCGCGCTGCGTCACGTAGTGCGCCATCGCTTTCGCTTCAATGTGCGCATTGCTCGGCGCACAGGCAAACGCCACGCGAGACATCACGGCCAAGTCAGGCCAGTCATCGCCCATATGGGCTGCCTGCGACCAATTCAGGCCCAATTCGTCCAAGATTTGTTGTGCGGCAGGTGCTTTGTCTTCTGTTCCGTATCGCACATGCGTGATACCCAAGGCTTCAAGCCTGACGCGCAAGGGCGTACTGTCGCGACCGGTGATGACAGCAGGTGTGATGCCGGCTTGTTGCAACATTTTTAGCCCATGACCATCCAGCGTGGAAAAGCGTTTGATGGTTTCCCCGTGTTCTGTGAACAACAAGCCGCCATCGGTGAGTACACCATCCACGTCAAAGAATGCAACGCGAACGCCTTGTGCGCGTAGAAGCAACGCGGGGTCAAAGTTCAACGCAGGTGTTGGGATGTTCATCAGATAACTTTCGCGCGCATCAAATCATGGGTATTGATCGCGCCGCATAAAACGTCGTGTTCGTCGACGACCAACACGCTGGTGATGCGGTGCAACTCCATCAACTCAGCGGCTTCTGCGGCCAATGCGTTAGCGCGCACGGTGCGAGGGTTGGCATGCATGACTTGTTGAGCAGTGAGTTCACGCATGTCGGTGCCCGTTTCTATCAAACGGCGCAAGTCCCCGTCTGTGAAGATGCCTAGTACCTTTTTTTGTGCGTCCACGATGGCTGATGCGCCCAAGCCTTTGGCGCTCATCTCGCGCATCAATTCGCTGAAGCTAGCCGTGGGTAACACACACGGGATGCCATCGCCGTTGCGCATGACATCACTCACGTGTGTCAGCAAGCGACGGCCCAAGGCGCCTCCAGGATGTGAGCGTGCAAAGTCTTCTGCCTTGAACCCACGCGCGTCAAGCAACGCGACAGCCAAAGCATCGCCCATCGCCATTTGTGCAGTGGTACTCGCGGTCGGCGCCAAGTTGAGTGGGCACGCTTCTTTGAGCACGCCTGTGTTGAGCACGATATCGGCATGGCTGGCCAGCGTTGATTGCGCACCTCCGGTGAGCGCCACCAAGGGCACGCCTTGACGCTTGAGAACCGGCAAGATAGCGCCAAGTTCATCGCTCTCACCGCTGTTGGAAATCGCAATCACGAGATCCGTGTCTTTGACCATGCCCAGATCGCCGTGACTGGCTTCGGCTGGGTGAACAAACATGGCTGCCGTACCTGTCGATGCCAAGGTTGCGGTGATTTTGCGGCCCACATGGCCGCTCTTGCCCATGCCCATGACAACCACTCGGCCCTTGACATTGAGGATGGCTCGCACCGCCAAGACAAACGAGGGCGACAAACCCTCGCGCAAATGACGTACCGCGTCTGCTTCAATGGTGAGCGTGTCATGAGCCAGCTGCAAGATGCGCTGGTCGTCCACCGGCGCAGCAATGCTGTCGGCGTGTGCATGGGTTTGGGTCATGCCATCATTTTATCGGTGGGGTGGGCTTATTTCCCGATGCAAAAGCTAGAGAAAATCACGCCCAGCAAATCGTCTGAAGAGAATTCGCCGGTGATGGTGTTGAGCGCGTTTTGACTCAAACGGAGTTCTTCTGCCAGTAAGTCAAGCGCAGGCGCTTGGGCTTGCATGCAGGCGTTTGCTTGCATCAGGTGTCCGTCGACTTCGCGTAGGGCCTCCACATGGCGCTCCCGTGCGATGAACGTGCCTTCAGCACTACCCCCTTGCCAACCCACCACGTCGAGCAGCGCTTGTCGCAAAGCAGGCAACCCATCTCCTGTCTTCGCGGATAACGTCAGGTCGGTGGCTTTTGCTTGACCTCTGAACGACCTCTCTGCGTTAAGTTGGGTGACGGCAATGCTTTGTGCGTCCGCCTTGTTCCACAAATGCAGCAAGGGGACATGCGAGGCCAACCTTGCTTGCAAGGTTTGTTCGATGTGTGCATCCGCTGCGGCATATGCCGGGTCTTCTTTGCGCGTAAGGTCGTGCAGGAACAGCACCGCATCCGCCTGTCCGATTTGGTCCCAGGCTCTCTCAATACCGATGCGCTCAACTTCGTCCACATCTGGGTGCTCACGCAGGCCCGCAGTGTCGATCACGTGAAGGGGCACGCCTTCGATCTGGATGGTTTGCTGCACGACATCGCGCGTGGTGCCTGCAATGGGTGTGACGATGGCCAGCTCAGCCCCAGCCAAGGCATTGAGCAACGAACTCTTGCCTGCATTCGGTTGACCTGCAATGACCACGCGGATGCCTTCTCGCAAGAGCGCGCCTTGTTTGGTTTGTGTCATCACACGCCCAAGGTGTTCTTGTATCCGAGTGAGTTGCCCTTGTGCATCGGCTTGTTTCAAAAAGTCGATGTCTTCTTCAGGGAAGTCAAGCGTGGCCTCGACCAGCATACGCAGATGAATCAGGGCATCACGGAGTTGATGAATTTCTTGCGAGAACGCACCTGACAACGACCGACTTGCGCCGCGTGCCGCGGCCTCGGTGCTGGCATCAATCAAATCTGCTACGGCCTCGGCTTGCGCCAAATCGAGCTTGTGGTTCAAGAACGCGCGCTGTGTAAATTCGCCGGGTTGGGCCAAACGTAAACCACGCAGTAAGGGCTGGCCCCGTTCGTCGTGTGATGCGGCAACACGGAGGCAATGCGCCACGATGAGTTGTAGCACCAAGGGGCCACCATGGGCTTGGAGCTCTAACACGTCTTCGCCGGTGTAACTGTGAGGGCCTGGGAAATGCAAGGCCAAGACTTGGTCAATCGGGACACCTGTTGCGTCACGCAACGGCATGTAAGTGGCCTCGCGCGGTCTCAAAGCTCGACCACACAGCGCCAAAACGAAAGCGTTTAAATTTTTACCACTCACACGCACGATGCCAACCGCACCACGGCCTGGGGCGGTAGCAACGGCAATGATGGGGGCGTCGTGTTGTGCAAGCATGTTTGGATTGTCCAGAAAAAAACCCGCCAACCGTTGAAGGAGGCGGGCTTATAAACATTAACGCCTCTGCGTTAAAACTTGGGTAAGTTGAATTGTGGCGGTACACCCATTCGAATGTTGATCAACCATTGCTGCGCAATCGACAACACGTTGTTGGTGATCCAGTAAAGCACCAAGCCCGCAGGAAAGAAGAAGAACATCACGCTGAAAGCCAGCGGCATGATCCACATCATCTTGGCTTGCATGGGGTCTGGTGGCGCTGGGTTCAATGCGGTCTGGAGCAAGGTGGTCAACGTCATGAACAAGGGCAAAATGAAGAATGGATCTGGCGCAGACAAGTCATGAATCCAGCCAATCCAAGGAGCGTTGCGAATTTCGACGGTCGAGAGCAACACCCAATACAAGGCGATGAACACAGGGATTTGAAGTGCGATCGGAACGCAGCCGCCCATCGGGTTGACTTTCTCCTCGCGATAAATCTTCATCATCTCCATTTGCATCTGCTGCGGGTTGTCTTTGAGACGTTCGCGCATTTCCATGATGCGTGGATTGATGGCTTTCATCTTGGCCATGCTTTGGTAAGCATGTGCATTCAACCAATAAAAAGCTGCTTTGAGCAAGATCACCAAGCTCACGATAGACCAACCCCAGTTACCCAAGATGTTGTTGAGTTGATGGAGCAACCAGAACAAGGGCTTGGCAAGAATGGTTAACCAACCGTAGTCTTTGACCAACTCCAAGCCTGGATAGAGGACTTCGAGCTTTTTCTCTTCTTGCGGACCGGCGTAAAAAGTCGCTGTGACGCTCTTGGTTTGTCCTGGTTGGATGGCGTCCAAGGGTGAAATCATTGTCACGCGGTAACAACAGTCAGACAGCGTTGCGCCGATGTCTACCGCATCGATAGAAATGTCACGGCTCATGCCATCAGGCAAGATCCAAGCGCTGGCAAAGTAATGCTGCACCATTGCGATATAGCCCGTGCTCGAATGCTTCTCGACATCAACTTTTTTCTTTTTGATGTCGGCAAACTCTACCTTTTGGTATTTCTTGGCCTCTGTATAGATGGCAGGACCCGTGAAGGTGGAATAGAAAGATGACTCACCTGCAGGCTTGTTGCCGTCGCGAACAAGTTGAAAGTACAACTGCGGCGCCACGTCTTGTGAGCCCGTGTTCACGATGTCATGCTTCACGGTCATGTCGTACGCGCCACGCTTGACCGTGTAGGTCTTGAGCAACTTCACACCGTTTTGTGTGCTCGACTCGAATGTGATGGACAGTGTGTTGTCACCGTCTTTAAGTTTGCGCGGGCCGGGGTGAACCGTCATCACTGTCTTGTGCGTGGCTAACACAACGCCTGGCGTGCTCGAAATCAAGCCCGTCTGTGCGGTGTAAATACGATCTTTGCTGTCATCCAGCAAAACGATGTTGCTGCCAGGCTTGTGTTCGTCAGCATGCTTGAGCAATTCCACGCGCACCAGCGTGCCGCCCTCTGTGTCAAAACTGAGCTTGGCAACATCTGTTTCCAATTGAACCAACTCTTTGGTTGCTGCACGTGTTTCAACAGAGGGCACGGTAACCGTACCAGACAAAGCGAGAGGTGCGGGCACGCCAGCCGGTTGAGGCGCAGCAGAAGCGGCATCGACAGTAACTTTGGCTTGCTGTGCAGGTGTTGGGAAAAAGGTGGCTTTATTTCCATTGTGAACTTGCCATTGATCCCACAAGAGAACCATGGAAAAACCAAAGATCACCCACAAAATGGTGCGGCGAATGTCATTCATGAAGTTTTTTTCCCAGATTGGAAGATGTCAAAGATGTAAACAAAGCGGTTGGCACAGGATCGTGGCCACCAGCACACCAAGGATGACAGCGTGCTAAACGTCGCAAAGTTAGATAAGTGCCGCCTGCTGCGCCATGACTCTTTAAGGCGTCCAGTGAGTAGGCTGAGCACGTTGGTTCAAATCGACAAGATGAGCCTAGCCACGGGCTGAGTAACAAGCGATAAGCGCGCACCAAAGCGATCAATAAAGACTGAATCATCAAGCACTCACGCTGCTAAACAATTGGTGAAGTTCTTCACGTACCGTCTGTTTCAATGCCACTGACGACGCACTCACAAACGTATCAAGCTTAAATGCTGCTCTCTGTCGAACCACATAAGCAGTTGGATGGAGACTGCTCACAAATTCTTGTGAGATCGCGTGAATTTGACGACGAATAAGATTTCGCGTCACCGCACGTTTTGCCCACCGTTTAGGTGTGAGCGCGCCAATCGCCAAGACGCCATCAACAAACAGGGTCGGGGCTTTTTCATAC
Organism: uncultured Burkholderiales bacterium; assembly: GCA_903886485.1. GTDB lineage: Bacteria > Pseudomonadota > Gammaproteobacteria > Burkholderiales > Burkholderiaceae_C > Limnohabitans. The sequence goes on along the minus strand of CAISMH010000011.1, from coordinate 238,671 downwards.
CCAGACCCTGTTGAACTGATGACAGGAGGTTTCCACTCGTGCAATACAAAATGTGTTGTACGTGCCACAGATCCTGCCTGCATGACGGCTTGAAATTCTGACCACTTTTTCAGATGTTCCACGGCGTTGTCTGTCGCGGGCCTCTGGCGAGCGGTCAAAAATTAGACAGCCAGACGCTTGCGACCTTTGGCGCGACGTGCGTTGATCACAGCACGTCCACCGCGTGTTTTCATACGGACCAAAAAGCCGTGGGTACGTGCGCGACGAGTTTTAGAAGGCTGGTAAGTGCGTTTCATGTTTTTTCCAAAAAGCTAAGCCCTGACAGTTCAGGGAAACCAATGATTATCTCAAACTTTTAGACTTCTTGTTGGCTTTGTCCACACTCTTTTTTGCTTTGCTTTTCAAAAGTGTCCTAAATTTAGGTGACCTGTGGATAATTTTTTGATAAAGTGCCTGATTGGCTACATTTTTAGAGCAACTATCCACAGAAAAATATCACATGAACCAGGGTTTGCCATCTTCTGCCGCTGACGGCTTTCCTACTAGCTCTGGTGAGAGTTTGTGGCAATCCTGCATCGATCAATTGGCGCAAGAGCTCCCTGAACAGCAGTTCAACACTTGGATCAAACCTTTGGTTGCGAACGTGGCAGATGACTTCAGTAAAGTCATTATTTTGGTTGGTAATCGGTTTAAATTAGATTGGATTCGTGCCCAATACGCCAACAGAATTGCTGGTTTGTTACAACAACTTCACGGTCAATCTATCTTGGTTGAGTTAGTCATTACTCCTAAAGAACCGCAAGTCAAGATTAAATCTGTTTCATTCTCTCCAGAGCTTGAATCGTTGCCTGAGAGCTTTGTAGGTCTTGAAGAAGGCATTCCGAGTGGACCACGCACACGCCTGAACACGGCCTTGACCTTTGATGCGTTGGTGGAGGGTACGGCCAACAGAATGGCACGCGCTGCCGCCATGCACGTTGCAACAATGCCTGGCCAACTCTACAACCCCTTGTTTATTTACGGAGGGGTAGGGCTTGGTAAGACGCATTTGATGCACGCTGTGGGAAATAAATTACTCTCCGAGCGACCCGATGCAAAAGTTCTCTACATCCATGCAGAACAGTTTGTTTCGGATGTGGTTAAAGCCTATCAACGCAAAACTTTTGATGAATTCAAAGAGAGGTATCACTCACTTGATCTGCTCTTGATCGATGACGTTCAGTTCTTTGCTAACAAAGAGCGCACACAAGAAGAGTTTTTCAACGCTTTTGAGGCGCTACTGGCTAAAAAGTCGCACATCATCATGACAAGTGACACCTATCCTAAGGGTCTCACAGATATCCATGAACGCTTAGTTTCACGTTTTGATGCGGGTCTGACGGTTGCCATAGAGCCACCCGAGCTGGAAATGCGGGTTGCCATCTTGATTAGCAAATCGCGGGCAGAGGGGTCGGAAATGCCCGAAGAAGTTGCCTTCTTTGTTGCTAAAAATGTGCGATCCAACGTGCGTGAGCTCGAGGGCGCATTGCGCAAGATTTTGGCTTACTCAAGGTTCAATCAAAAAGAAATTTCCATCCAGTTGGCACGTGACGCACTACGCGATTTACTGTCTATCCAGAATCGACAAATTTCCGTAGAAAACATTCAAAAAACGGTTGCTGACTATTACAAAATCAAAGTGGCTGACATGTATTCGAAAAAGCGTCCTGCTTCGATTGCAAGGCCACGCCAAATTGCTATGTATCTTGCCAAAGAACTTACACAAAAGAGTCTTCCAGAAATTGGTGAATTGTTTGGTGGGCGTGATCACACCACTGTCTTGCATGCGGTTCGAAAGATCACAGCCGAGCGCCAACAAATGGCTGACCTCAACCAGCAACTACATGTTTTAGAACAGACACTCAAAGGCTAATCAACAAACAACAACCTTGTGGGTAGTTTCTGGATAACACCAGAGTTATCCACAGAAAATTTCAAAAAGTAAAGTTATCCAGTTTTCCGTGACAGCAGAAAAGCATTCTTGCCAACACCTTACGGATCAACTCAAGTACTTGAAAAAAAAGAGGAAAATGCTGTTGTCCACAGAAACACGCCTTGCTTATCTACTACTACTAACTTAAATAAAGAAAACAAGAGGAAGAGATGATCGTACTAAAAGCAACGCAAGACAAAGTTTTGTCTGTTCTGCAATCTGTTGCAGGAATTGTTGAACGCCGTCACACATTGCCCATTTTGGCGAACGTATTGATTCGCAAAACGGGTAGTGCATTGCAACTCACGACGAGCGATTTAGAAATCCAAATCCGCACAACTGCTGAACTAGATGGCGATGCAGGCAACTTCACCACAACTGTTGGTGCACGAAAGTTGATAGACATTTTGCGAACCATGCCTTCAGATCAAACGGTGAGTTTGGAATCGAATCAAAACAAATTGATCCTCAAAGGGGGCAAGAGCCGGTTCACTTTGCAAACTTTGCCCGCTGAAGATTTCCCATTGGTGCAAGAAGCTGCCAACTTTGGCCCCTCATTCAGCATTCCACAGAAGACGCTGAAAGAACTGCTGCATCAAGTTTCTTTCGCCATGGCCGTGCACGACATTCGTTACTACCTCAACGGTATTTTGTTTGTTGCAGAAGGAAATCAACTCAGTCTGGTTGCCACAGATGGCCATCGATTGGCTTTTTCATCAGCAACTTTGGATGTTGACGTTCCCCGCCAAGAAGTCATCTTGCCGCGCAAGACGGTGTTGGAGATGCAGCGTTTGCTCAGCGACAAAGAGGGTGCAATTGAAATGCAGTTCGCTGGTAATCAAGCCAAGTTCAGCTTCGACGGAATGGAATTTGTAACCAAGTTGGTTGAAGGCAAGTTTCCAGATTACAACCGTGTGATTCCAAAAAATCACAAAAATACCATCACGATGGGTCGCACAGCCCTCTTGGCTACTTTGCAGCGCACGGCCATCTTGACCAGTGAAAAATTCAAAGGCGTTCGTTTGAATTTAGAGCCAGGCGTATTGCGCGTGGCATCTAGCAATGCAGAACAAGAAGAAGCAGTCGATGAGCTTGAAATTGACTACAGCGGTGATGCCATTGAGATTGGTTTCAATGTGACTTATTTGATCGATGCTCTGACCAACATGGACCAGGACATGGTTCAAGTTGACTTGGCTGACTCCAACAGTTCCGCACTCATCACCATCCCCGATAACACCACATTCAAATACGTGGTGATGCCAATGCGCATTTAACGTCTTGTTACTTTCCTTTTACTGATTGATAACGCGAGGCATTTTTGCCTCTCGTATGAAGACTTGCTATGACCGAACCCACACAAACTCCTGAAACACAACCAACACCAATCGCAGGTGAGGGCTATGGTGAAGGCTCCATTCAAATTTTGGAAGGCCTTGAAGCGGTTCGCAAGCGCCCTGGCATGTACATCGGTGACACATCGGATGGTTCAGGTTTGCATCATTTGGTGTTTGAAGTTGTTGACAACTCCATCGATGAAGCTTTGGCTGGTCATTGCGATGACATCGTGGTCACCATCCATAGTGACAACTCCATCAGTGTGACGGACAACGGTCGTGGAATTCCAACCGGCGTGAAGATGGACGACAAGCACGAGCCAAAGCGCAGTGCCGCTGAGATCGCGCTGACTGAGTTGCATGCTGGTGGCAAGTTCAACCAGAACAGTTACAAGGTGTCTGGTGGCTTGCACGGAGTCGGTGTTTCTTGCGTGAACGCTTTGTCCAAATCACTGCGATTGGTCGTACGCCGCGATGGCAAAGTTCATACTTTGGAGTTTTCCAAAGGCTTTGTCCAAAACCGTTTGATTGAAGTAGTGAACGGAGTGGAAGTCTCCCCCATGCGGATCACTGGAGACACAGAGAAACGTGGCACCGAAGTTCATTTTTTGCCCGATACAGAAATCTTCACGCAAAACACGGATTTTCATTACGAGATCTTGAGCAAGCGCCTGCGCGAACTCAGCTTTTTGAACAACGGAGTGCGCATTCGTTTGTTGGATGAGCGCACAGGCAAGGAAGACGATTTCTCTGGCGCCGGTGGTGTCAAGGGTTTCGTTGATTTCATCAACTCAGGCAAAAAGGTTTTGCACCCGAACGCTTTTTACGCCGAAGGGGATCGTCCTGCAGACACCTATGGTGGCATTGCTGGCACCAGCATTGGTGTGGAAGTGTCCATGCAGTGGAACGATGGTTACAACGAAAACGTCCTTTGTTTCACCAACAACATTCCACAGCGCGATGGTGGTACCCATTTAACTGGCCTGCGTGCCGCGATGACACGTGTCATCAACAAGTACATTGAAGAAAACGAATTTGCAAAGAAGGCCAAAGTTGAAGTCACGGGTGACGACATGCGTGAAGGCTTGTGTTGCGTGTTATCCGTCAAAGTCCCAGAGCCTAAATTCAGCAGCCAGACCAAAGACAAACTGGTTTCAAGCGAAGTTCGAGCACCTGTTGAAGACATCGTGGCCAAAACTTTGACCGACTATCTCCAAGAACGCCCCAACGATGCAAAGATCATCTGCGGCAAGATTGTGGAAGCAGCCCGTGCACGTGAAGCTGCCCGCAAAGCGCGTGAAATGACGCGTCGCAAAGGTGTGCTGGATGGCATGGGTCTGCCAGGAAAACTTGCAGACTGCCAAGAAAAAGATCCTTCTTTGTGCGAAATCTACATCGTGGAGGGTGACTCTGCGGGTGGTTCTGCCAAGCAAGGACGTGACCGTAAATTCCAAGCCATCTTGCCCTTGCGCGGCAAGATCTTGAACGTCGAAAAAGCACGCTATGAAAAGCTGCTGACTAGCAATGAAATCTTGACCCTGATCACTGCCTTAGGGACAGGCATTGGCAAGGCCAGTGCGGAGTCTGGCAAATCCGCCACAGACGACTTCAACGTCGACAAACTGCGCTACCACCGCATCATCATCATGACTGACGCGGACGTTGACGGTGCACACATTCGCACCTTGCTGCTGACCTTCTTCTACCGTCAAATGCCTGAGCTGGTCGAGCGCGGTCACATCTACATTGCTCAACCGCCTTTGTACAAAGTCAAGGCTGGCAAAGAAGAGCTCTACCTCAAAGATGCATCTGCCCTCAATGGCTTCTTGCTGCGTATTGCCTTGAAAGACGCCAGCATCACCACCGGTGGTGGCAATTCACACACCTTAAGCGGCGACACGTTGGGTGAGTTGGCTCGCAAGCATCAAGTCGCTGAGTCGGTCATTGCACGCCTGAGTGGTTTCATGGATGCAGAAGCCCTGCGCGCCATGGCAGATGGCGTCTCAGTCAATCTGGACACTGTGGCTGATGCAGAAAAATCAGCCATTGCGATGCAAGAAAAACTGCGTGAATTGGGCAGTGGTTCAGAAGCATCAGGCGAATTTGATGTCCGCACCGACAAACCCATTTTGCGTATCAGCCGTCGCCACCACGGCAACGTCAAGAGCAGCGTCATCACCCAAGACTTTGTGCACGGCGCCGACTACGCTGCCTTAGCGGAAGCGGCACAGACTTTCCGTGGTTTGCTGAGCGAGGGCGCCAAGGTACACCGCGGCGAAGGTGACAAGGCCAAAGAAGAAAAAGTCACCGATTTCCGCCAAGCCATGAAATGGTTGATTGGTCAGGCGGAAAACGCCACGGCGCGTCAACGTTACAAGGGCTTGGGTGAGATGAACCCCGCACAGCTGTGGGAAACCACGATGGACCCAACGGTCCGCCGCTTGTTGCGTGTGCAAATCGATGATGCGATTGAAGCCGACCGCGTGTTCACCATGTTGATGGGTGACGAGGTCGAGCCTCGCCGCAACTTCATTGAAAACAATGCGCTCCGCGCTGCCAACATCGATATTTAATCGCCCTTGTGACGCCAGCCCATGCGTGCCTGTTCTGGCAGCGTTTCGGCATCAAATATTTTTTGTTGATCGGCGTTGAGCTTGCTGTAGAACAAACGCGTGGCTTCTTGACGCTGCTTCATCTCCCGTTCGATGGCGGCGATGTTGGCCTCATGCACGGCGGTCATCTTGTTGATCCGTTCAGGTGTCGTGAGTTTGGCAAGCTCCTCACGGTCTAAGAAGTTCCATACGGGCTTGGCTGGCGGCTTCATGCTTTGCGTGAAGCTATTCCACGCATCCTCTTGGCTACTTTCCAAGTGCAGCTTGGCTTTGAGTTCTGCTTGCCGCTTCGCCCACTGTTGGCCCATGCGCTTGTGCATTTTTTCGTGGTCTTGGTGCATGCCCGTGTCACCCATCATGGGTTGGGCCTGTGCAGGGATCACAGAACAAACAAGCGTGCCAGTCAATAGCAGTGATGCGACGAGTTGAGATGTTTTAAAACGAGTCATGTGGATGTCCTTTCAGCAAGAGACGAAGTGCCCCTCACAACCTTTGACTGTGGACCCAACATGTGTCTGTTCTGTGCGCCAATGCATACCTTGCGTAAAGTTTGCTTGCAAACTTAGCCCATTAGCCCATGAGCCCCGCACGAAAGTCGTCCACCGCTTGAACCAGTTCTTCGCGTGTGTTCATCACAAACGGACCGTATTGCGCAATAGGTTCATGCAATGGTCGGCCTGCGATCACGATGGCGCGCGTGTTGGCTTGCCCGCGCAACACCACACCATCACCATCGTTGCTGAGCAAGCCCATCCGTTTAATCGGAACAACCGTCGCCTGCTCACCCTGCATCACCTCTAGCTGACCGCGATACACATACACAAACGCATGGTGTGTCGCAGGCAGCGTTTGTTCAAACACGGCACCTTCGGTGCTGGGGTAGTGCACATCCAAGTAAAGCGGTTCTGTGTGCTCACGTTGCATCGCACCCACGGTGCCGTGTGAGCTGCCGGCGATCATCACCCGCACCAGCACACCACTGGGCGTGGTGACCTCTGGGATGTCCTCACTTTGAATGTCGCGGTACCAAGGGTCGCACAGCTTGTTCTTTGCAGGCAAGTTGAGCCAGAGCTGAAAGCCCTCCATGACACCTTCTTCTTGCTCGGGCATCTCGCTGTGCGTGAGGCCTCGACCTGCGGTCATCCATTGCACGCCGCCGTTTTGCAGCAAGCCTTCGTGGCCGCCACTGTCTTTGTGTCGCATGCGGCCCGCGATCATGTAGGTCACCGTCTCAAAGCCTCGGTGCGGATGGTTGGGAAACCCCGCAATGTAGTCGCCGGGCTTGTCGCTGCCAAACGCATCGAGCATCAAGAAGGGGTCTAAACGCGTTTGTAAATCGTGGGTCAGCACGCGGGTTAAGCGAACACCAGCACCATCTTGGGTGTCTTGACCTTGAACCAAGCGCTCCACGCCTCTGGCTTGTCGGACGGTACTCATGCGACTTGGTAGCCTTCATCAGCAATTGCGTGCGCAATGTCTTCGCGCGCCTTGTTGCTGTGGACATCGACTTTGCCGGTGTTGCGGTCAATTTCGACCTTGGCCTCAGGGTCTATGCGCGCAATCGCTTTTTTAACGGCCATCTCACAGTGACAGCATGTCATGCCCTCTACTTGAAAGGTGTTGTCCATCTCTTGCTCCTGATAAAGATGTAACCTTAACCTATGTCTGAATTGTTTTGCGATATTGGCGTGGGCGGAATGACCTGCGCATCGTGTGTGACCCGCGTGGAACGTGCAATCGCCAAACTCCCGGGCGTGGCATCTGTGAGTGTGAATTTAGCCACCGAGTCCGCGCGCGTCACATGGTCTGATTCGCAAGCGCATGAAGACCTGCAAACCCAGCAAGTACGCCTGCGTCGAGCCGTGCGCGATGCAGGCTACGAACCATTGGCCTCCGAGCACCTAGAGCAAGTGCCCGCAGGGCCTTGGGTAGGTTTTGCACCCGTTGCCATCGGTCTGCTGCTGAGTTCGCCCTTGGTGTTGCCGATGTTGGGCGATGCGTTGGGCCAACACTGGATGCTGCCCGCGTTGTGGCAATTCTTACTGGCGACACCGGTGCAGTTTGTATTGGGCGCGCGGTTTTACAAAGCGGGCTGGCATGCTTTGCGCGCTGCGACTGGCAACATGGATTTGCTCGTCGCTTTGGGCACCAGTGCGGGGTGGGCTTTGTCGGTCTGGCTCTGGCTGAGTGCTCCCGCGGGCGCCATGGTGCATTTGTACTTTGAAGTCTCGGCGGTGGTCATCACCTTGGTGCTCTTGGGCAAGTGGCTCGAAGCTCGTGCGAAGCGCCAAACGACAGACGCCATTCGTGCCCTGCACGCTTTGCGGCCTGCGCGTGCACGTGTCATCACGCGCGACGGTGAGCAGGAAATTCCCATTGAAGAACTCTTGGTCGCCGATCGATTGGTGGTGCTGCCCGGCGAGCGTTTTGCAGCGGATGGTGTGATGTTGGATGGCCAAACACAAGTGGATGAATCCATGCTCACAGGTGAGCCGTTGCCTGTGCCAAAAGGTGTGGATGCCCATGTCACGGGCGGCAGCATCAACGGTGACGGCCGTGTGGTGGTCCGGGTCAGCGCGACAGGTACGGCGACTGTGTTGGCCAACATCATTCGTCTGGTGGAAGACGCGCAAGCGGCCAAGGCACCGATTCAGCGTCTGGTTGACCAAGTGTCGGCCGTGTTTGTTCCCGTGGTGTTGGTGTTGGCGTTGGCGACGGTGTTGGCTTGGTGGTTCACGGGCCACAGTCTGGAGGTGTCGCTCATCCATGGCGTGGCCGTGTTGGTCATCGCTTGCCCGTGCGCCTTGGGATTGGCCACACCCGCGGCCATCATGGCGGGCACGGGCGTGGCCGCGAAGCACGGCGTACTCATCAAAGATGCCCAAGCGCTGGAGATCGCACACCAGGTTGATACCGTGGCGTTCGACAAGACGGGCACCCTCACGGTTGGACAGCCGCGCTTGCTGTCTTTGTCGGCCGTGCACGAGTTGGACGGCACTCAAACCGCAACACAAGCATCAATGCCATGGACCGCAGACGCGCGCGCTTTGCTCACTCTCGCGGCGAGCTTGCAAAGCGGCAGCGAACACCCCTTGGCTCATGCGGTGGTGCAAGCAGCTAAAGTTCAAGGATTGGTTTATGAGCCGCCAACGGCGGTGAAAGCAGTACCAGGTTTTGGCAGCGAAGGCGTTGTTCAAACGCGCAGCTTGCTGTTGGGCAGCCTGCACTGGATGGCCACGCTTTCTTTGCCTACAGGGGCATGGTCGTCTTATGCGCAGGCCCTGCAAGCGCAGGGTGCCACCGTGTCGGTTCTGGCAGAACGCACGCCGCAAGGGGTGCGTGCGTTGGGCGTGCTGGCTTTCGGGGACGAGCCCAAGCCGGGCGCGCAGCAAGCCTTGGCCACCTTGCGCGCCCGCGGTTTGCGCTTGGTGATGATTTCGGGTGACAACGCTGGGGCGGCTCAAGCCATGGCCGTGCGCTTAGGGCTTCGCCCGAACGAGGTACACGCCGAAGTCATGCCTGTCGACAAAGCCGCACTCGTCAAAAGCTTGCAACACAACCCGAACGGCACGGCGCATGTGGTGGCCTTTGTAGGCGACGGCATCAACGATGCGCCCGCATTGGCCGCAGCCGACGTGGGCTTGGCCATGGCCAATCTGCATACGGATGGCCAAGGCGGCGGCATCGATGTGGCCATGCAGGCGGCGGGCATCACGCTCATGCGTGGCGATGTGGCTTTGGTGGCGGGTGCCCTCGACATCTCGGCCCGTACCGTGGCCAAGATTCGACAAAACTTGTTTTGGGCGTTTGCCTACAACGCGGCGGGCATCCCGCTCGCGGCCCTGGGTTATCTGAATCCGGTGGTTGCAGGTGCGGCGATGGCGCTCAGTTCGGTCAGTGTGATGACCAACGCGCTGTTGCTCAAGCGTTGGAAGCCCTGAGTTCGCCACTCCCCGTTCGTGGCCGCCACGAAGGGGCCCTCGTCGATTCTGTCGTATGCTCATAAGCCCCAGTTTGAGTCACGGTCCTCAGCGACCATCGACGCCATCATTTTTGAATTACCCGTGCGAATCTTGTTGATTGAAGACGACGCCGTCTTGCAAGCGGTGATGTTGCGCAGTTTGAGCGATGCGGGACATCGGGTGGACGCGGCCAGCCATTTAGAGCACGGGGCACATTTCTGGCAAGTTCAAACCTACGATGCTGTTTTGTTGGATTTGAATTTGCCACGCAACGGCCAGTTGCACGCGGCCCAAGGCAGTGGCTTGCAGTTGCTGCGAGAAGCCCGCGCGCGTGGCGATCGCACGCCTGTCTTGGTCTTGACCGCCCGTAACCGCACCGACGAGCGCATTGCAGGTCTTGACGCGGGGGCCGATGATTACTTAGGCAAGCCCTTTGATTTGGAAGAAGTCGAAGCCCGTTTGCGCGCAGTGGTGCGCCGCGCGCATGGGGTAGATGACGAAGTGCAGGTTGGGCGTTTACGTCTGCACCGCAAACTCCACCGTATATTTTTGGACGGCGCCGATTTGGCCCTGCCTGCGCGCGAGTTCGAGGTGTTGCGCGAGTTGATGACGCCACCAGGGCGCGCGGTCAGCAAACGCGTGCTCTCTGACAAGTTGTCAGGTTTTGACGAGGCTTTGGGTGACAACGCCCTCGAAGCTTTCATCTCTAGGCTGCGCAAAAAACTGGCCGACAGTGGTGCCAGCATTCGCACCTTGCGTGGCATTGGCTATGTGTTGGAGGAGCAGCCATGAGCCTTGTCTCGCCGCTGAAACCTTCTCTTCGCAACCGCTTGCTGCGTCACGTGTTGATACCGCTGGCCGTGATGTGGTTGTTTGGTTCGGCGCTGGTTGTCGCAATTGCCTCTTATTTTGCGCAGCAGGCGTTCGATCGTGCCTTGTTGGACGATGCTTATTTGGTGGCCAGCCATGTGCGTCGCGCGGCCGATGAGTCCGGCTCCTTGGATTTGAGCCTTTCGGCCGAAGAGATGAGCACCGTGTTGTTTGACCAAAGCGAATCGTTGTATTTCGCAGTTTTGGATGCCAACGGTGCATTGCTCGCGGGTCATGTGGGTCTGCGACCGTCACAACTGGACGACAACTTAAAGCCTCATTTTGATACCGTTGAGTACCAAGGTCGTGTGGTGCGCAGCGTCTCCATTCACTCTCAGCAACCGGGTGACTTTTATGTGGTCATGGCTCAGACCACCGCCAGTCGCGACAGTTTGCTGCAACGATTGCTCACGTTCTCCATCGTGCCGCAGTTGCTGCTGTTGTTGGCGTTGGCGGCTTGGTTGAAACGTGCAATCGAAGATGATTTGGGCCCACTCGCCGATTTGGAGCGTGCGGTCGGACGCCGTGATGCGCGTGACTTAACGCCCGTGCCGGAGACCGCCACCACCCGTGATGTGCAGCGCTTGGGCCAAGCCATCAATGCACTTCTGGGACGTATTGCGCAGAGCGTGCAAGCCCAACGCGAGTTTTCTGGCAATGTGGCGCATGAGCTGCGCACGCCTTTGGCAGGCATTCGGGCCTTGGCAGATTACGGCTTGCGTCAGAACGACCCGCAGGTTTGGCGCGAACAGCTGCTGGGCATTGCACAAAGCCAAGAGCGAGCGAGTCACTTGGTCGATCAATTGTTGGCATTGGCTTTGGCCGACGAGGCCCAACAGTCCTTGGAGTCCCAGCCTGTGGCATTGGATGTGCTCGTTGGTGAAGCGGTTTTACGTTTTCTGCCGCGCGCTGACGCGGCCGGTGTGGACTTGGGCGCACGCGGCGTGGATCAACCGGTATGGGCCTTCGCCAATGGCGCCTTGATTGAAGGTGTGTTGAACAACTTGCTCGACAACGCCTTGCGTTACGGGCGCTCACCCGATGGCGACAGCCACATCACCGTGTCGGTGGTGGATGCGTCGCAAACGGTGATGCTGTCGGTGATCGACAACGGCCCCGGCGTGTCTCAAGAGCAGCTCAAAAAACTGACCCAGCGTTGGGTGCAGGGCTCGGCGGGCGAGGCGCTGAAAGAGGGCTCGGGTTTGGGCCTCGCCATCGTCAACGCTTATGTCCGGCTGCTCGGCGCCAAAGTGTCGTTGCAAACGGAAAGCCCCCACGGCCTGCGCGTGACCATCACCTTGAGCAAGCCCTTGTAAAATCTCGCCCTTGGCTCAAAGGGCGGCGCACAGCCCCTTCGGCCCTGCAAGTGTGCGCACCCCAAAGGTTGGAATATGTTGTATCCCCAAGAGTTTGATGTCATCGTTGTTGGCGGCGGCCACGCGGGCACAGAGGCGGCGCTGGCTGCAGCACGCATGGGGGCGAAGACCTTGCTCTTGAGCCACAACATCGAAACCTTGGGCCAGATGAGTTGCAACCCATCCATCGGTGGCATCGGCAAGGGCCACTTGGTCAAAGAGGTCGATGCGCTGGGCGGCGCCATGGCTTTGGCGACCGACGAAGGCGGCATTCAGTTCCGTATTTTGAACAGCTCCAAAGGCCCAGCGGTTCGTGCCACCCGCGCCCAAGCCGACCGCATTTTGTACAAAGCAGCGATCCGCCGCATGCTTGAAAACCAACCCAACTTGTGGCTGTTCCAACAGGCGGTGGACGACTTGATGGTGGAGGGCGACCGTGTGGTGGGTGCCTGTACCCAAGCGGGTATCCGGTTTCGCAGTCGCACCGTGATCTTGACGGCGGGTACTTTCCTAGACGGCAAGATCCACGTCGGTTTGAACAACTACGCGGGCGGGCGTGCAGGCGACCCGCCTGCGCTGAGCTTGTCCGCGCGACTCAAAGAGCTGAAGTTGCCCCAGGGCCGTCTCAAGACAGGCACCCCGCCGCGGATTGATGGACGCACCATTGACTTCAGCCAGTGCATCGAGCAACCGGGCGATGGCGTGCTTGCGCAGACGGCAACCGGCGCGGCTTCGGCTGGCGTGTTGGGCGAGGTGCCGGTGTTCAGCTTCATGGGCCGTGCTTCCATGCACCCGCCACATATGCCGTGTTGGATCACCCACACCAACGCCCGCACCCATGACATCATTCGCTCTGGCTTTGACCGCAGCCCCATGTTCACCGGCAAGATCGAAGGCGTGGGCCCGCGCTATTGCCCGAGCGTCGAGGACAAAATCAACCGCTTTGCGGACAAAGACAGCCATCAAATCTTTCTAGAGCCTGAGGGCCTGACCACGCACGAGTACTACCCCAACGGCATCAGCACCAGCCTGCCGTTTGACATCCAGTACGACTTGGTTCGCTCCATGAAGGGCCTAGAAAACGCCCACATCATTCGCCCCGGCTACGCCATCGAGTACGACTACTTTGACCCGCGTGAGCTCAAACGCAGCTTTGAAACCCGCGCCATCGGTGGCCTGTTCTTCGCCGGGCAAATCAACGGCACCACCGGCTACGAAGAGGCCGCGGCCCAAGGCTTGTTTGCCGGCATCAACGCCGCACTGCAATGCCGCAGCCTCGCAGGCATGGCCAACGACTTTGGTGGTGCGTGGACGCCGGGCCGCGATCAAGCCTACTTGGGCGTGCTGGTTGACGACCTCACCACCAAAGGCGTGACCGAGCCCTACCGCATGTTCACCAGCCGTGCGGAGTTTCGCCTGCAGCTGCGCGAAGACAACGCCGATGTGCGCCTGACCGAGATCGGCCGCCAAATGGGCTTGGTGGATGACGCGCGCTGGGAGGCATTCAGCCGCAAGTGCGAGGCTGTTTCACGTGAAACAGAGCGCCTGAAATCTATCTGGGTCAATCCGCGCAACCTGCCGACGGCGGAGGCCGAGCGCGTCTTGGGCAAGGCGATTGATCGCGAGTACAACTTGGCCGATTTGCTTCGTCGTCCAGATGTGAGCTACCAAGCCTTGACGTCGATGGATGGTGCGAAGTACCGAAATCAGGAGTTGGCAGATGCGTTGGCGGGCGATGAGGTTTCACGTGAAACAACCCGTGCGGTGATTGAGCAGATCGAGATCGCTGCCAAATACTCGGGCTACATCGACCGTCAGCGCGACGAGGTGGAGCGCGCCGCCCATTACGAAAACCTCAAGCTGCCCGAAGACTTGGATTACAACGCGGTCACCGCCTTGTCGTTTGAGGTGCGTCAGCGTCTGAGCCGTCAACGGCCTGAGACCTTGGGTCAGGCTTCGCGTTTGTCCGGCGTGACGCCAGCGGCTATTTCTTTGTTGCTGATCCATTTGAAGCGCTCTCGCGTCAAGGGGTTTGTGGCGGTGGTTGCGGACCCATCGGCCGAGGCCGCCTGATGCATCCTTTGTTGTCGGACTTGCGTCACGGGCTCGATGGTTTGGGCTTGACCCTGCGTGAGGACCAGCAAGACAAATTGCTGGCCTATGTGGATTTGATGGCCAAGTGGACCAAGGTATACAACCTCACCGCGGTTCGTGATGCCCATGAAATGCTCTCGCACCACTTGCTCGACAGCTTGGCGGTCATTGCACCGCTGCGCCGTGAGTTGGCCCGCTTGGTGTTGCCGACAACACCAGAGCAGGGCGCTGCATCGGCGGCGGATGGGGCTTTGCCGTCTTACCGCTTGCTGGATGTGGGTGCGGGCGCTGGCTTGCCCGGCATTGTGATTGCCATTGCTTGCCCTGACATTTCCGTGACCTGTGTGGACACCGTGGCCAAAAAGGCGGCGTTCATCCAGCAGGTGGCGGCGACGCTGAAGTTGCCCAACCTCAAGGGGCTACACGCACGGGTGGAGAGCTTGACCCAGCCTTATGACGTGGTGTGTTCGCGCGCTTTTGCCTCGCTGCTGGACTTCACCACGTGGTCTAGGTCAGCCTTGGCTCCGCACGGCGTTTGGATGGCCATGAAGGGCAAACACCCAGATCAAGAACTGGCCGTGCTGCCTGATTGCGTGCATGTGTTTCACGTGGAACAGCTCCAAGTGCCCAGTTTGGATGCCGAGCGCTGCATCGTCTGGATGCGCGGTTAAACTTCCCTCAGTTTTAAATCTGAGACATTTATGTTCGGTATCTCGGACTACGGTTCATTCGTCGTCGCCATCCTCGTTTTTCTTGCCATTCCCGGCCCCGGTAATTTGACCCTGCTCACCGCAACAGGCAAGGGCGGTGTGCGTTCGGGTTTGGCCGCCACGTGCGGCGTGATTGCGGGCGACCAAGTGTTGTTGTGGCTCGCCGTGGCCGGCTTGTCAGCTTTGCTCATCAACTATCCCAGCTTGTACAGCTCGGTCAAATGGATGGGGGCGGCGTACTTGTTGGGCTTGGGTTATTCCTTGTTCAACAGCAAGCCGGGCGATGCACCCGTGCTGTCCATGAAGTCAGATCACTACTTTCGCCAAGGCTTGTTCATCACCGTGTTGAACCCGAAGGCGATTGTGTTTTACATGGCCTTCTTCCCGTTGTTTGTCGACCCCGCGGTTCATCAAGGCTTGATCACTTTCGGGTTCATGGCGGCCACCATCGCAGGGCTGACTTTTCTGTATGGATTGCTGGTGGTCGTGCTGGTTCATTATTTGGCAGAGCGTGTGCGCGCCAATCCAATGGTGACGGTGATGCTCAACAAAGCAGCAGGCGTGTTGCTGATGGCGTTTGGGCTGAAGTTGGCCTTCTTCAAATAATTTTCTGTCTCTTTTGAAAGCGCTGTATGGCCAAAATCTTTTGCATTGCAAACCAAAAAGGCGGCGTGGGTAAAACCACCACCACCGTCAACTTGGCGGCGGGTTTGGCATTTGTGGGCCAACGGGTGTTGATGGTGGACTTAGACCCGCAGGGCAATGCCACCATGAGTTCGGGCGTGGACAAGCGTGAAATGGCGCTGTCGGTCTACGACGTGCTGCTCGAAGAAGCTTCGGTGGCCGAAGCCCGCATCCGCAGCGACTGGGGCACCGAGGGTGTGCGCGCCAAAATCCCAACCTATGACGTCTTGGGCGCCAACCGCGACTTGGCGGGCGCTGAGGTGGAGCTGGTGTCTTTGGAGCGGCGCGAAAAACGACTCAAACAAGCCTTGGCCGCCGTGGATGCGGAGTACGACTTCATCTTGATCGATTGCCCGCCGTCCTTGTCGATGCTCACACTCAATGGCCTGTGTTGCGCGCATGGCGTGATTGTGCCGATGCAGTGCGAATACTTTGCCCTCGAAGGCCTGACGGACCTCGTCAACACCATCAAACAAGTCCACGCCAATCTGAACCGCGACCTCAAAATCATTGGTCTTTTGCGCGTCATGTTTGATCCACGCATCACCTTGCAGCAGCAAGTGAGCGAACAACTCAAAGACCACTTTGGCGACAAAGTGTTCAGCGCCGTCATTCCTCGTAACGTGCGTTTGGCCGAAGCGCCCAGCTACGGTTTGCCCGGTGTTGTGTTTGACCCCGCCGCCAAAGGCAGCCATGCGTTTGTCGACTTTGCGCAAGAAATGGTCGACCGTGCCAAAACGTTCTAGTCCAACGTCCAAACGCGCATGACGGCTCCCGTTCTCCTACTTCCTGGCTGGCACAACAGCGGGCCAGATCACTGGCAAAGTCGGTGGCAGCTCGCGCACGGCTACACACGTGTCGAGCAATACAACTGGGACTGGCCGTTGCGTGGCGACTGGATGATGCAACTAGAAGAGGCGGTGCTGGCGAACCCCGGCGCAGTGCTGGTGGCCCACAGCTTGGGTTGTGTCTTGGTCGCTGCATGGGCGGCGCATTCGCTCAACACACACCTCGTCAAAGCCGCCTTGCTGGTCGCACCTGCGGATGTCGAGCGCGCCGAGATGCAGCACATGCTGCACAGCTGGAGCCCCATTTTGCGTGGGCGCTTGCCCTTTCGTAGTGTGTTGGCCATCAGCCGCAATGACCCGTATTGCAGCTTCATGCGTGCCAGCGCGCTGGCTCAGGCATGGGGCGCGCGCATGGTCGATTGCGGCATGAGCGGGCACATCAATGCCGATGCCAAGCTCGGCGATTGGCCTGAAGGCCTTGCGCTATTACAAGATTTACTCGAAGAAGAACTCACCCATGGTCACTAAAAAACCCAAAGGCTTAGGCCGCGGCCTAGAAGCCTTGCTTGGCCCCAAAGTCGACGACAGCTTGGCCGCGCAAAACGCTGCGGATGGCTTGCCCACCACCTTGCCCCTGACCCAAATGGTGCCCGGCATGTATCAGCCACGCACGCGCATGGACGAAGGTGCGCTGTACGAACTGGCTGAAAGCATCAAAGCCCAAGGCATCATGCAGCCGATTCTGGTGCGTCAGCTCCATGACGGCCCCAACGCCGGCAAGTATGAAATCATCGCGGGCGAACGCCGCAGCCGCGCCGCCAAACTTGCGGGCTTGGACACCGTGCCCGTGCTGGTGCGCGACGTGCCCAACGAAGCCGCAGCGGCGATGGCGCTGATCGAAAACATCCAGCGTGAAGACCTCAACCCACTCGAAGAAGCGCAGGGCTTGCAGCGCCTCATCAAAGAATTTGGCCTGACCCACGAACTCGCCGCGCAAGCCGTGGGCCGCTCACGCAGTGCCGCCAGCAACTTGTTGCGCCTGCTCAACCTCGCAGACCCTGTGCAGTCCATGCTCATGGCGGGCGACATCGACATGGGCCATGCCCGCGCCTTGTTGGCGCTCGACCGTGGCACACAAATCACGGCGGCCAATCAAATCAGCGCCAAAAAAATGTCGGTGCGCGAAGCCGAAAGCTTGGTGAAAAAACTCAGTGCCGAGTTCAACCTCGTGCCACAAAAGCCCAAGAGCGAAAAGTCACGCGATATCAAGCGCCTCGAAGAAGAACTCTCCGATTTACTTACCGCGCAAGTAGAAGTGCGCGTTAAAAAGCGCGTCAAGCGTCATGGCCGCATTGAAGAGATGGGCGAGTTAGCCATTCAATTTGGCTCACTCGATGAGCTCAACGGGCTCATCGATAAACTGCGTCGCCCTTAAGCAAAAATCTTTCCGGGGTTCATGATGTTGTGCGGGTCCAGTGCGCGCTTGATGGTGCGCATCATGTCCACGGCGCCTTCACCTGTCTCGGCCCGTAAGAAGTCCATCTTGTGCAGGCCAATGCCATGCTCGCCTGTGCAGGTGCCACCTAAGCGCAGCGCACGATGGACCAGCTTGTGGTTCAAGTCTTCGGCGGTGGCGCACTCGTCGGCATTGTTGGGGTCGATCAAATAGCCAAAGTGGAAGTTGCCATCACCCACATGGCCGACCAAGAAGTAGGGCAGGCCTGTGGCGTCTGCCTCCACGATGGAGTCCAACAAACAATCGGCCAACTTGCTGATCGGCACGCAAGTGTCTGTGCTGATGGCGCGGCAGCCTGGCTTGCTTTGAATCGCCGCGAAATACGCGTTGTGTCGCGCCGTCCACAAGCGTGTGCGCTCCTCGGGCGTGGTGGCCCACTCAAACGATTGACCGCCATGCTCTGCCGCAATCTCTTGCACCGTCTCGGCTTGCTCCTTGACCCCTGCGGGTGAGCCATGAAACTCCATCAACAGCATGGGCGTTTCAGCCAAGCCCAGTTTGGCGTACTGGTTGACCATGCGGATGGTGTTGCCGTCAATCAGCTCCACACGCGCAATCGGCACGCCCATTTGAATCGTCGCGATGGTGGTGTGCACCGCCGCCTCAATGCTGGGGAACGAGCAGATCGCAGCAGACACAGCCTCGGGCAGTGGGTAGATGCGCAGCGTGATCTCGGTCATCACACCGAGCGTGCCTTCGCTGCCCACAAAGAGGCGTGTGAGGTCATAGCCTGCGGCGGACTTCTTGGCGCGTGTGCCGGTGCGAATCACTTCGCCGCTGGCGGTCACCACCTCCAACGCCAACACGTTTTCGCGCATCGTGCCGTAGCGCACGGCATTCGTTCCGCTCGCGCGGGTCGCACTCATGCCGCCAATCGACGCATCCGCACCAGGATCAATCGGGAAAAACAAGCCCGTGCTTTTGAGTTCTTCATTCAACTGTTTGCGCGTGACGCCTGGTTGCACGGTTACCGTCAAGTCTTCGGCATGGATGTGCAGCACCTGGTTCATTCGGCTCACGTCGAGGCTGATGCCACCTTGTACCGCCAGCAAATGACCTTCCAGTGACGAGCCCACGCCAAATGGAATCACCGGCACTTGGTAGCGAGCGGCCAAGGCCACCGCATCCGACACATCTTGCGTGCTCTCGGCAAACACCACGGCAGCAGGCGGCGGCACATGGGTGAATGCTGATTCGTCGCGCCCATGCTGCTCACGGATGACCTGTGCGGTCGAGCAGTTCGTGCCAAACCGTGCTTGCAGTGCCGCGATCAATTCGGCAGGCACCGTCCGCTGTACGACAGCCGGGGACAGGTGTTGGTGGGCGGTGGGTGCGTTCATGGGTGTCTCCTAATGAAGGGGCCATTCTAAGAACAAGGCCCTGAGCCAGAGAAGCGCCCGCGCGACAGGCAAAATAAGGCAACCACCCAACCGACGAGGCAAACACATGGGCAACCGACTTTCACAAATCGCCACCCGCACCGGTGACGCAGGCACCACCGGCTTAGGCAACAACCAACGCGTGTCCAAAAACAGCTTGCGTGTTCACGCCATGGGCGAGGTCGATGAGCTCAACTCCAACATCGGCGTCTTGCTGTGTGAAACCATGCCGCAAGATGTGCGCGATGTGTTGGTGGAAATCCAGCACCAGCTCTTCAACCTCGGCGGCGAGCTGTCGATTCCTGGTTTTGAGTTGCTCAAAGAAGAAGCGGTGCAAGCCCTCGACAGCGCGCTTGAAACATACAACAGCGCGCTGCCCAAACTCGAAGAGTTCATCTTGCCCGCCGGCACACGGGCCGCATCACTCTCGCACGTGTGCCGCACCGTCGCACGCCGCGCCGAGCGCGCGGTGGTGGCCTTGGGCAACGAAGAGGCGATTGGGGACGCGCCACGTCAATACCTCAACCGCTTGAGTGACCTCATGTTTGTTTTAGCCCGCGTTCTCAATCGCCTCAACGGTGGCGACGATGTGTATTGGAAAAGCGAGCGCATGCAACGCCCATGAAACGCCGCGACTTCAACCAATACCTGCAACGCAGCGCGATGGCCTTGGCGCTCGCGCCGTGGACCACGAGCATGGCTGCGCCCACTGACAAAGTACATCGCTGGGTCACCCATCCGTTTGCGCTGGGTGTGGCCAGCGGTCGTCCGCGCCCTGACTCGGTCGTGTTGTGGACACGCCTGCTGATCAGTGAGCAAGACCGCACGGCCCCCGCTGAGGGTCTGGCCACGCAGCCCCTGCGTGTGCAGCTAGAGGTGTTCTCTGATGCGGCACTCAAACACCGCGTGCAACAAAGCGACATCGTCACGGACAGCACACGCGGCCATAGCGTGCACGCACACGTGCAGCACCTGCAACCCAGCACTGACTACTGGTACCGGTTTCGTCAAGGCGATGCGCTCAGCGCCGTCGGCCAAACCCGCACCGCACCGGCCTTGAATGCAGACATTCGTCAGCTGCGCATCGCGCTTGCTTCCTGTCAGCATTACGAACACGGCCAGTACACGGCACACGCAGAGATCGCCAAGCAGCCACTCGACTTCGTGCTGTTTGTGGGCGACTACATTTATGAGAGCAGCAACCCGCAATACGCCGTGCGCAAACACAGCGGTGAAGAACCCAAAACCTTGCCGCAATACCGTGAGCGTTACGAACAATACAAACGCGACCCGATGTTGCAAGCCGCCCATGCCGCCCACCCTTGGGTGCTGATGTGGGATGACCACGAAGTGGTCAACGACTACGCCAACGACCAAGACCGCAACTACACCGACCCACAGCACATGCTCATGCGTCGCGCGGCCGCCTATCAGGCGTATTTTGAACACCAGCCTGTGCTGCTGGGGCCAGACAAAGACCAGCCCGCCCACATGCGTTTGTACGAGCAACTCAGTTGGGGCAAGCTCGCCGATGTGTGGACCCTCGACTGTCGTCAATACCGCAGCGCCCAAGCCTGTCGTGACCCCGTGCGCGGCGGTGGCCGCATGGTCATGCAATGCGACGAATTGAGCGACCCCAGCCGCAGCATGTTGGGCCAAGCGCAAGAGCGTTGGTTGACGGACAGCTTGAGCCAATCCAAACGCCAATGGCAACTGGTGGCACAAGCCACACAAATCAGTTCGACCAGTGTGCCCGCACCCGCAGGCCGCGCTTACTGGAACGATGCTTGGGACGGCTACCCCGAAGCCCGCAAGCGACTGCTGCAAACCGTGGTCGATGCCAAGCTGCAAAACGTCGTCACCTTGGGCGGCGATGTGCATTGCAACGTCGCTGCCAATTTGCGCTTGGAGCCCAACAACCCACAGTCGCCGATCGTGGCGAGTGAATTTGTCACCACCTCGATCACCTCACGCGGCTTGGGCGACAAGCCTGCGGCGGTGATCCGGGAGAGCAATGCCGATCTGTTGCACTACCGCTCGGATGAGCGTGGCTACAGCTTGATCACCGTCACCCCTGATGAGGTGCGTTGCGACTTTCGCACCACCGCCTTTCCCGTGGTCACCGATGCCGTCTTGAAAACCCAAGCGAGTTATGTCGTCAAGCGTGGCAAGCCCGGGCCTCAAATCGTTTGAAGGACACCGCGGTCTAGTGCGTAACTGCGGTCACTCACCCACTGCGCAAAGTGCGTGTTTTGTTCGGACAGCAACACACTCACGCCTTCGCGTTTGAGCGACACAATCATCTCGCCCATTTGCTCCACGATGACGGGGGCGACACCTTCAGACGGTTCGTCTAACAACACCAGCCATGGGTTGCCCATCAGCGTGCGTGCCACGGTCAGCATTTGCTGTTCGCCGCCACTCATGTGGCTGGCGGGGCGCTGCTGCATGTCGGCCAAATTGGGGAACAGTGCAAATATTTTGTCGAGCGACCATGGCGGCGCAGCGTGGCCATCGGCCAATGCACGCGCAGGTTGCACACCGAGTTGCAAGTTTTCCAACACCGTGAGGTCGGTGAAGATGCGGCGGTCTTCTGGCACATAGCCCAGCCCCACGCGTGCGGCTTGGTAGGGCTCGGCGTGCGAGAGGTCGTGCCCTGCAAACATCACACGTCCCGTTCGACGTGGCATCAGACCCATGATGGCTTTGAGCGTGCTCGACTTGCCCGCGCCGTTGCGTCCGATGAGTGCCACCACCTCGCCGCGCTGCACCTGCAATTGCACATCGAACACGACCTGTGCTGCGCCGTACCAAGCGTTGAGATGTTGCACCTCGAGCAGCGTCATGGCTGGCCCCAAACTTTGCCGCTGCCAAAGTACACCGTTTGCACCTCGGGGTTGGCTTGCACTTGTGCGGGCGTGCCTTGCGCGATCAGTGCGCCGCGCGCCATCACCAGCACGCGGTCGGCGTGTTCAAACACCACGTCCATGCTGTGCTCGGTAAACAGCACGGCCACGCCGCGTTGGGTCACCAAACGGCGTGTCAGTGCCATGAGCGCGTGGCGTTCTTCGGGGGCCATGCCCGCCGTGGGCTCGTCCATTAACAACAATCGTGGCGAATTGGCCAGTGCCATGGCCAGCTCAAGACGTTTCACATCGCCATACGCGAGGGCGTTGCAAGCACGCGTGGCTTGACGGTCTAGCTGCACGTGTGCGAGCAGTTGCAAGGCATCGTCTGGGCGGTAGTGGGTGGCACGTCGCCAAGGCGCGAGCGACAGACCATCGGCAGACAACAACGCCATTTGCACGTTCTCAATCACGGTGAGTGAACCAAAGGTTTGCGCCATTTGAAACGTGCGACTCACACCCATGCGCCAAAGTTGGTGAGGTTTGCAGCCCAACAGCGACACACCCTCGAGCATGATCTCGCCGCTGTCTGGCGCAAGCTGACCGTTCACCAAATTGAAGGTGGTGGACTTGCCCGCGCCGTTGGGTCCGATGAGGGCCAATAGCTCACCCGCTGGCAAGCTGAACGACACATCGTTCACGGCTTGGTTGCCGCCAAAGGCTTTGTGCAAGTGCCGGACTTCTAACAAGGCGCGGTGACCCAGCGAGCGTGTGGTCATGCGGCACCTCTGGCGTTCGCGGTGGCTGCTGCACGTCGTGGATGGCGCACACGCCACCACAGTGCTTGGAGCGAGCCTGCTATGCCTTGCGGAAACACCAACACCAGCAACAAGATGCTGGCACCTAGCACAGCACGCCAATACTCGGTGCTGCGAGCCAAGCTGTCTTGCAAGGCGGTGAATGTCACAGCCCCCACCAGCGGGCCTACCAGTGTGTGCACGCCGCCCAGTAGCACCATGACCAAGCCATCGACCGATTTGCTCACGCCCAATACGTCGGGCGAGATGCTGCCTTTTGAGAACGCAAACAGCGCGCCCGCTAATCCGGCAAAGCCTGCGGCCACCACAAAGCCCAACCATTGCACCCGTGCCACATTCAGCCCCATCGCTTCGGCACGGCCCACCGAGTCGCGGCTGGCGCGCAAGGCGTAGCCCAAGGGTGACATCAGCATGCGGCGTAACGCATACGCGCTCAAGGTCACCAATCCGAGGGTGAGCCAGTAATAAGAAGACTTGTCTTGCAGCCAAGCGCTGGGCCACACCCCCGTGAGGCCATTGCTGCCGCCAGTGAAGTCATCCCACTGAAAGCAGATCGACCACACAATTTGTGCAAATGCCAAGGTCAGCATGGCCAAGTACACGCCGGACAAACGTACCGCAAACCAAGCGATGGGTGCGGCGATCACCGCGCTGAAGAAGGGGGCGAGTAGCAAGGCCCATTCGCTTGTCACGCCGGCCCGCAACACCAGCAACGCCGCCGCATACGCGCCCACACCAAAGTAGGCGGCATGCCCGAACGAATGCATGCCCGCGGGCCCCATGATGAAGTGCAAGCTGGCCGCAAACAAGACGGCAATCAACAGGTCGATGCCCAGCACCAAGAAGTAGGGCGAGTCTGCCGTGAACAGCGGCAAGACCAGCATGGCAGCGCCCAAGCCCAGCCATGCGAATTGCGTGCGTGTGCTGCCCAGCGCAAACGGTGCATCTGGGTCCGAGCTGGCACGCGATGCACTTTGCGGTGCACCCAGCAAACCCCAAGGGCGCACCATGAGTACTGCCGCCATCACCAAAAACTCAGCGACGAGCGTGAGCTTTGAAAATGCAAACGACACACCCCACACATCGACTGTGCCGATGCCAATGCACAGCGCTTTGATTTCGGCAATCAACAAGGCGGCGACAAAGGCGCCCGGAATAGAGCCCATACCGCCCACCACCACGACCACAAATGCGTCGCCGATCGTGGCCATGTCGAGTCCCAAGTGCGCGGGCTCACGCGGCAATTGCAGGGCGCCGCCCAAACCTGCCAAGGCGCAGCCCAGCGCAAACACCGCCGTGAACAAGTGACGTGGGTTGATGCCCAAGGCACCCAGCATGTCACGGTCTTGTGTGGCGGCGCGCACCCACACGCCAAAGCGTGTGCGCCGCAGCCCCCACCACAACAAGGCCAACACGAGTGGGCCTACCGCCATCAAGAACAAGTCGTAAGTCGGGAAACGTTTGCCCCAAATGTCCACGGCGCCGCTCAAGCCCGGTGCGCGTGGCCCTAATAAATCTTCAGCGCCCCACAGCCACAGCGTGCCGTCTTGCAACACCAGCACCACAGCAAAAGTGGCGAGCAATTGAAACAACTCCGGCGCTTTGTAAATGCGCCGCAGCACCAGCACCTCCACCAACGCGCCTAGGGCGCCAGTGGCGAGTGCCGCACAGAGCAGGAGAAAAAAATAGGCGGCGGTTTGGCTGGCGCTGTCGCCAAGCACCACAGCGAACACCGCAGACAAAGTCGGCGCCGCATGCGACACGAGTGCGTAGGCCGCATACACACCGAGCATGAAGAACGAGCCGTGCGCGAAGTTGACGATGCGGGTCACACCAAAAATGAGTGACAGGCCTGCGGCCACCAAAAACAAAGACGATGCGCTAGCCAGCCCATTGAGAGCCTGTACAAAAAAGCTAGCGATGTCCATGGTGTGGTGGTTAGTTGCTGGGGCGGAGTTTTTTCACAACGTCATCGCTGGGCTGCACGGAGGCGCCGTCGATGTAGCGGTAGTCAACCAACACGCCTTTGCCGCTGTCGTTTTTGGTGCGGGCCAAAAATGCACCCATGGTGGACTGGTTGTCTTGTTTGCGAAACATCACTTGTCCGAAGGGCGTGCCAAAGCGCAAGCCACTGAACGCGGTGACGAGTTTTTCGCTGTCGGTGCTCTTGGCGCGAGAGATGCCTGCCGCTAAAGCTTGAATCATGCTGTAGCCCACCACAGAGCCCAAGCGTGGGTGGTCGTTGTACTTGTGGTGGTAGGCCAAGAAGAAGGCCTTGTGCTCGGGCGTTTGCACGCCGTACCAAGGGTAGCCCGTGACGATCCAGCCATTGGGTGTTTCGTCTTTGAGTGGCTCTAGGTATTCGGGCTCACCCGTGAGCAAGCTCACCACCTCACGGCCTTGGAACACGCCGCGTGTGTTGCCCTCACGCACAAACTTGGCGAGGTCGGTGGCGAACAACACGTTGAAGATAGCATCGGGCTTCGCGTCAGCAATGGCTTGCGTCACAGAGCCTGCGTCAATCTTGCCAAGCGCTGGCGCTTGCTCGGCCACAAACTCCACATCAGGTTGCGCGGCTTTGAGCAATTGTTTGAACGTGGCGGCTGCGGACTGGCCGTATTCGTAATTGGGGTACACCACAGCCCAGCGTTTTTTCTTGAGCTTGGCGGCCTCGGGCACCAGCATGGCCACTTGCATGTAGGTGCTCGCGCGCAGTCGGTAGGTGTAGCGGTTGCCGTTTTGCCACACCATTTTGTCGGTCAGTGGCTCGCCTGCGAGGAAGAACACTTTGCGTTGCTTCGCAAAGTCACCCAGTGCCAAACCGATGTGCGACAAGTAGGCGCCTGCAAGTACATCCACCTTCTCGCGACTCAGCAGCTCTTCGGCGGCGCGCACGGCGTCGCCGGGCGAGGCATTGTCATCACGGGTGATGAGTTGCAGCTTCTTGCCATTCACGCCACCTGCGGCGTTGATTTCTTCGACGGCCAACTCCATGCCCTTTTTGTAGGGCTCCAGGAACGCGGGCTGTGCTTTGTAGCTGTTGATTTCGCCAATCTTGATGACGTTTTGGGCGAAAGTGGGCAAGGCAGCCACGCTCAAAGCAAGGGCTGCGGTGCGCAAGGTGGAGGCAAGTCGGGTGTTCACGAAAGTGGCCTTTGAAAACAAGTGTGGAGGACGGATTGTCATGCAAATGGCCCCGATATTTGCATACAAAATGCTTCCAATCTCCAAAGAAAAACCCCGCGTAAGCGGGGTCTTTCGTCGTCAGAGCTTGATCAGGCGTCCAAGCGCGCTGCCAACGCAGCCTTGGTGGCCGTCATCTCGGCAGGCAAGTGATAAGCCAGCTGCGTGAACAACTCCTCGTGCAACTTCAACTCATCGACCCAAGCCGCTTTGTCAATGCTGGTGACGGTCTTGAATTGGTCGGCCGTGAAGTTCAAACCTGTCCAGTTGATTTCTTCATAGCGAGGGCTGATGCCAAACACGTTTTCTTGGCCTTTGGTTTGACCCTCCATGCGGTCGATCATCCATTTCAAAACGCGCATGTTCTCGCCGTAGCCTGGCCACACAAATTTGCCGTCCTCGCCCTTGCGGAACCAGTTCACGCAGTAAATGGATGGCACGCGTGCGCCGCTGGCTTTGAGCTTGTCGCCCATGTCGAGCCAGTGTTGGAAGTAGTCGCTCATGTGGTAGCCCATGAACGGCAGCATGGCGAACGGGTCGCGGCGCACCACGCCTTGTTGGCCAGCGGCCGCCGCGGTGGTTTCGGAGCCCATGGTCGCGGCCATGTAAACGCCCTCGGTCCAGTTGCGTGCTTCGGTGACCAATGGCACGGTGGTGGAGCGGCGGCCGCCGAAGATGAATGCATCAATCGCCACGCCATCGGCGTCGTCCCATTGGTGATCCAAAGCAGGGTTGTTGGTGGCTGCCACGGTGAAGCGCGCATTGGGGTGAGCCGCTTTGGCGCCCGTCTCTTTGGCGATCGCTGGTGTCCAGTCTTTGCCTTGCCAGTCGATCAGGTGATCGGGCATGGCACCCGTGTCTTTCTCCATGCCTTCCCACCACACATCGCCGTCGTCGGTGAGGGCGACGTTGGTGAAGATGACGTTCTTGTCCAAGCTGGCCATGCAGTTGGGGTTGGTGTGGAAGTTGGTGCCGGGGGCGACGCCGAAGTAGCCAGCTTCAGGGTTGATGGCGTACAACTTGCCGTCCGAATGTGGCTTGATCCACGCGATGTCGTCGCCGATGGTGGTGACTTTCCAGCCCTCGAAGCCAGCAGGCGGCACGAGCATGGAGAAGTTGGTTTTACCGCAGGCGCTCGGGAAGGCGGCTGCCACGTGGTACTTCTTGCCTTGTGGGTTGGTCACGCCCAAGATGAGCATGTGTTCGGCCAACCAACCTTGGTCGCGGCCCATGTTCGAAGCGATGCGCAAAGCAAAACACTTCTTGCCCAACAACGCGTTGCCGCCATAGCCTGAGCCGTAAGACCAAATCTCGCGGGTCTCTGGGTAATGCACGATGTACTTGGTTTTGTTGCAAGGCCATTTCACGTCAGCTTGGCCTGCGGCCAAAGGAGCGCCCACCGTGTGCACGCAAGGCACGAAGGGGCCATCGGTACCGATCACGTCGTACACGGCTTTGCCCATGCGCGTCATGATGCGTTGGTTGACGGCCACGTAAGCGCTGTCCGACAACTCGATGCCCACGTGTGCGATGTGCGATCCCAAGGGGCCCATGCTGAACGGGATCACATACATGGTGCGACCTTTCATGCAGCCGTCAAACAGGGGCTGCAAGGTGGCGCGCATCTCGGCTGGGGCCATCCAGTTGTTGGTGGGGCCTGCATTTTCTTTTTTCTCAGAACAGATGTAGGTGCGGTCTTCCACGCGGGCCACGTCTGAAGGGTCAGAGCAAGCCAGAAAAGAGTTGGGACGCTTGGCGGGGTTGAGCTTTTTGAAGGTGCCGGCGTCCACCAGTTGTTGGCACAGGCGGTTGTACTCTTCCTCGCTGCCGTCACACCAATAAACGGTGTCTGGCTTGCACAAGGCGGCCATTTCGCCAACCCAAGCGACCAGCTTGGGGTTTTTTACATATGCGGGTGCATGGATATTCATGGAAAGCTCCTAAGTCAAAAAATTGAGGCCAGAGCCCTGCCGTGTGCCGCGAGGCTCTGACCTCAATTCATTGCCGCCTTGGTGTTGAGCGGTGGCGTATTTTAAGAATCCAACCCCTTACGTAGCCTTGCAATGGGCATTTAAAAAGACGGGAAGAAACCTAAAGCATGCAAAAAGCGCCTGCAAGGGCGCTTTGAATGGAGCGATGACCGAATTGCAAGCGGTCATGGGGTTGTCTTCAAGCCATCATCACCGCAATGAACGCGAGCAAGAAAATCAGCACGGCACCTGCCACGGGTAGCACGATGGGCATCACTGGAACAATGGCTTCAACAACATCTTGTTCTGCAGCGTGGTGGTCTTGTGACATGTTTGGACTCCTAAATGAAACTAGCCAAATTCTAGGAGACTTGGCTGACTTGGCAGTCGTTGTGGAGACAGGGTAAACCCGCCGCCAACAAGTGCCAGACCTGAACGCTAAACCGGCTGTGCAACCACGCGCAGCACCTCTTCGCCGTAGGCCTCGCGCTTTTTCACACCAATGCCCGCGATGCCTTGCAGGGCTTCCAAGTCCTGCGGCTCGGCTTGCGCAATGGCAGCCAAGGTGGCGTCATGGAAGATGACGTACGCGGGCAGGTTGTGCGCACGTGCGACTTCGGCACGCCATGCTTTGAGTGCCTCGTAGCGTTTTTGGCCCGCGTCGTCGAGTGCGATGGGCGCGGGCTTGGCGGTGCCATTGGCGGGGCGCTTGGTTTTGCGATCGGCAGGGGTGGACACCGAGGCACGCAAGCGCACCGTCACTTCACCCTTGAGCACGCCGCGTGAGGCCTCGGTCAAATACAAGGTGTTGAAGGCTTGCGCGTCCACCCCCAAAGCGCCAATGGCAATCAATTGACGCAACACGCCGCGCAGTTGCACCTCGGTGAAATGCGCGCCAATGCCAAAGGTGCTGAGCGTGTCATGGCCGTATTGGTTCACCTTTTCGGTGGCTTTGCCACGCAAGATGTCCATCATGTGGCCCGCACCAAACGACATGCCGCTTTGTTGCTTCACGCGGTAGATGGTGGACAGCAACATGCGCGCAGCTTCGGTGCCGTCCCAAATGTCTGGGGGTTGCAAACAGTTGTCGCAGTTGCCACAAAAGTAACGCGCTCCCACGCTCGGCGTGGTCGTGTCCTCGCTGCGCCCCGAGGTGGCTGACTTGCCTTGGGGCGGCCCGGCGTCGGGTCGCTCTTGTCCATCTTCGGGTGCGTAGGTTTCGCCAAAATACCCCAGCAGCCTGACCCGTCGGCAATCGGTGGCTTCGGCCAAAGCCAGCAGCGCGTCGAGCTTGCCGCGCATGACCTGTTTGAATTCTTCGCCCGCCGGGCTTTCGTCAATCATGCGGCGCTGGTTCACCACATCGTTCAGGCCATAAGCCATCCAAGCGTGGGCGGCTTGGCCGTCGCGTCCGCCGCGACCCGTTTCTTGGTAATAGCCTTCAATGTTTTTAGGCATGTCCAAGTGCGCCACAAAGCGCACGTCGGGTTTGTCGATGCCCATGCCAAACGCAATCGTGGCCACCATCACCAAGCCCTCTTCGCGCAAGAAACGGTTTTGGTGCTTCTGGCGAATGGCGCTGTCGAGGCCCGCGTGATACGGCAAGGCGTTGATGCCCGCGTCGCACAAATGTTTCGCCACTTCTTCCACCCGCTTGCGCGATTGGCAATACACGATGCCGCTGTCTTGGCCATAGGGCCCGCTGTGTTCGCGCTGAATGAAACGCAGCAGTTGGGTTGTTGCGTCTTTTTTCTCCACGATGGTGTAGCGGATGTTGGGGCGGTCAAAGCTGCTGACGAATTGCTGTGCGTCTTCAAGCTGCAAGCGCTCCACGATGTCGGCGCGTGTGAGCGCGTCGGCGGTGGCGGTGAGGGCCATGCGCGGCACACCGGCATAGCGTTCGTGCAGCACTGTGAGGGCGCGGTATTCGGGGCGGAAGTCGTGGCCCCATTGGCTCACGCAATGCGCTTCGTCAATCGCAAACAGGCTGAGTTGGCCTTGCGCGTACAGCGCATCGAGCTGCGCCAAAAAGCGTGGCGTGGTGATGCGCTCGGGCGCGGCATACAGCAGCGTGATGTCGCCACGGCGCAGGCGTTGCTCTACCGCGTTGGCTTCTTCGCCGCTGAGGCTGGAATTTAAAAACGCCGCCTCCACACCCGCTTCGTGCAGCGCACCCACTTGGTCGTGCATGAGGGCAATGAGGGGCGACACCACGATGGTGACGCCGTGCCCCGCACGTTGGCGTGCAATCGCAGGGATTTGGTAACAGAGCGACTTGCCGCCGCCTGTGGGCATGAGCACCAGTGCATCGCCGCCGCCACACACATGGTTGACGATGGCTTCTTGCGGGCCGCGAAAGGCGCCGTAACCAAACACTTCGCGCAAGATGTTTTGCGGGTTCGCATCGGCCACGGGCATGTGTGTGGCGTGAGAGGCGTCGGGCAAAACGTGCGGCATGGGGCGGTATTGTCGCCCTTCTTACAATAGACCCATGACCCAAGCCTACACACGCGCGAAAGAATTACCCCACATCTTGGCCCACCGCATTGCCATCCTCGACGGGGCCATGGGCACCATGATTCAGCGCTTCAAGTTAGACGAAGCGCAATACCGAGGCGAACGCTTCAAAGACTTCCACAAAGACGTGAAGGGCAACAACGAGTTGCTCAGCCTCACCCGCCCTGATGTGATTCGCGACATTCACGAGCGCTACCTCGCTGCGGGCGCTGATTTGATTGAAACCAACACCTTTGGCGCGACCACCATTGCGCAGGCCGATTACGACATGGCCGACTTGGCCTACGAGATGAACTTGGCCTCCGCCCGCATCGCCCGCGAAGCTTGCGACAAATACAGCACGCCCGACAAGCCCCGCTTTGTCGCAGGTGCCGTGGGCCCCACGCCCAAGACCGCCAGCATCAGCCCCGATGTGAACGATGCAGGCGCGCGCAATGTGAACTTTGAAGAACTGCGCGCCGCGTATTACGACCAAGTCAAAGCGCTGGTCGAAGGTGGCTCGGATGTGTTGTTGGTGGAAACCATTTTTGACACGCTCAATGCGAAAGCCGCTTTGTTTGCGATTGAAGAATTCTTTGAAGCCTCGGGTGAGCGCTTGCCCCTGATCATCAGTGGCACCGTCACCGACGCTTCGGGCCGTATCTTGAGTGGCCAAACCGTCACCGCGTTTTGGCACAGCGTGCGTCATTCGCAGCCCTTGGCGATTGGCCTGAACTGCGCCTTGGGTGCCACGCTGATGCGCCCCTACATCCAAGAGCTCAACAAGGTCGCGGGCGACACCTTCATCAGCTGCTACCCCAACGCCGGTTTGCCCAACCCCATGAGTGACACCGGCTTTGACGAAACGCCAGACGTGACCAGCCGCTTGCTGCACGAGTTTGCCGCCGAAGGTTTGGTCAACATTGTGGGTGGCTGTTGCGGCACCACGCCCGAGCACATCGCGGCCATTGGCAACGCGGTGGCTGACCAAAAGGCGCGTGCCCTCAGTGCGGGGCCGTTTTACCGCGAAGCGGCGTAAACGCTTTACTCTTTGCAGCTTGGGTTACCTTCGGCAACGCAAGAAGCCCAAATGCTCTTGCGAAGCTGCAAGTTTTCCTGTCGAGCCTTCTCAATCTCTGCGGTCGACGATCCTGCTGCCGTGAGCAGATAAACGGCTTGAATCAGCGCGCCCTCCTCTGCTTCTTGGGTCTTGCCGTTTTTGTAGGCAATAACAATCTGACCCAAGCGATCTGGGGCGGCGGTGGTTACTCTGCGGATTTCAATCTCTTTGTATCGGCATTCAGGTTTAGAGCACCATTGCTCAAGGTCTTGTCCAGAGAGATCGACAGGGACAAGACCGCCCTTGTATTGAGAAACCGCGCTGTAAATGCTGTCAGTAATGCCAGAACCAAGTGTGGCGTGTGATCCGCCCACCGCACCGAATCTGTCTGCGGCGGCAATCATCGTTCCAACGGAAAGAAGCCCACCAATGAATTTATTGCGAGTGGTCTTGCCTTGCAGGTCATCGGGGTTTCCTTGGTTTGCAATCGTCAGTTTGAATGCGGCAGTCTGATAGGTTTGGACAGTGCCGATCTTCTCTACGGGGATGGACACGGGCAGCTGGACGGTGAAAGAGTTGTCGCTACTACGTGGCAACTTGAAGCCGCTTTGCTCCAACTTTTGTGCGACACCGTTTGTGATCGGGTGATTGGTCGCGGATTGCGTCACGTTGGGGTTGCCGAAGAGATATTTTTGATCGTTCAGGAGTACCGTGTACCAAGTTGTTTTATTTTTGTGAGCTTCCAAGCTGGACTCCAGCGCGGATTTATCGCCTGACCATTGATCGATTGGGCGAACAACGAATACCTTGGCTGATTCAGTTTCAAAGACTAGGGGCGAAGCTATTGAGGCAGTGGTGATCACCAGCAAAAGGACGAATGTAATTTTTTTCATATCAGTAACTTTGGCCATGTGTTCCGAACGAGTTTCCAAGAGCGTCGACGCCACCAGCCATGGGCATGCCGTTCACGTTGGTTGTGTGAATGTCGACAGAACCGAATGGGTTGCCATTCACGTCCACGCTGCCCACCATAGTGAGTCCGTTGCAATTGGGCCGTGCGTGCTCTGTGCCGGGCAAAATGGTGTTCTGTTTTGGCGTGCGAAGAATCAGCCATAAAACCACCACAAACGGTGTGAAAAGAATACCCAAACCCATTAGTACGTCAAAATGACCAGACATGCCAATATTCCTTTACTTTTATGCCAATAGTAACTAATTATAGTTAATACCTGCTTGACTGGTTTTTGCTGTGTTTCAAAGCGCGGTGGCCAATTTATTACAAACGGTGCTGCATGTAGAACTTGATGCGGGGTTGTTGATTTAAGGCTTAGTCAAACTGACAACCGTTAAAATATTGACTCTCCAAGGAGCGTTGCAGCTTCACCATCTAGCGTGAAGTCAGGCTTGGGGCCGAATCTTTTGCAACGACGCTCACCTGCATTGATACCCCCAGGTGAGTACCCCATGAATTTAAAAGCCGTTCCCCCCATGAAGCTGTCGGGCCTTGAGCCCGTGTCCATTGGCGAAGGGTCGTTGTTTGTCAACGTCGGCGAGCGCACCAACGTCACTGGCTCCAAAGCCTTTGCGCGCATGATTTTGAACGGCGAGTACGAGCAAGCCTTGGCCGTCGCACGTCAACAAGTGGAAAACGGCGCGCAAGTGATTGACGTCAACATGGACGAAGCCATGTTGGACAGCCAAGCGGCCATGGTGCGCTTTCTTAATTTGATGGCGGGCGAGCCCGACATAGCGCGTGTGCCAGTGATGGTGGACTCATCCAAGTGGTCGGTCATCGAAGCGGGCCTGCGTTGTATTCAAGGCAAGGGCATCGTTAACTCCATCAGCATGAAAGAAGGCGTGGACGAGTTCAAACGCCAAGCCAAGTTGGTCAAGCGCTATGGTGCGGCGGCGGTGGTGATGGCGTTTGACGAAAAAGGCCAAGCCGACACCTACGCACGCAAGATTGAAATTTGCGAACGCGCATATCGCGTGTTGGTGGACGAGGTGGGCTTCCCGCCCGAAGACATCATCTTTGACCCCAACATCTTCGCCATTGCCACCGGCATTGAAGAACACGACAACTACGCGGTGGACTTCATCGAAGCCACGCGCTGGATCAAGCAACACCTGCCCGGCGCGAAGGTCAGTGGCGGTGTGTCCAACGTGTCGTTCAGCTTTCGCGGCAACGACCCCGTGCGCGAAGCCATCCACACCGTGTTTCTGTACCACGCCATCCAAGCGGGCATGGACATGGGCATCGTCAACGCGGGCATGGTCGGCGTGTATGACGACTTAGAGCCCACGCTGCGCGAGCGCGTGGAAGACGTGGTGTTGAATAGAACGCCCAACTACAAAGACGGCGAAGCCCACCTGACCCCGGGCGAACGCCTGATCGAAGTCGCCGAAACCGCCAAAGGCGCAGCCAAAGACGACAGCCAAAAGCTGGCGTGGCGCGGCACACCCGAGGCGCCCGTCAGCGTGGCGCATCGCCTCAGTCACGCGCTGGTGCATGGCATCACCGACTTCATCAACGAAGACACGGAAGAGGCCTACCGAGAAATTTTGGCCAAGGGTGGTCGCCCGCTGCACGTCATCGAAGGCCCACTGATGGACGGCATGAACGTGGTGGGTGATTTGTTTGGCCAAGGCAAGATGTTCTTGCCGCAAGTGGTCAAGAGCGCCCGCGTGATGAAGCAAGCGGTGGCGCACTTGGTGCCCTACATCGAAGAAGAAAAACGCTTGCAAGCTGCTGCGGGTCAAGACGTCAAAGCCAAGGGCAAGATCGTCATGGCCACCGTCAAAGGCGACGTGCACGACATAGGCAAAAACATCGTCACCGTGGTCTTGCAGTGCAACAACTACGAAGTGGTCAACATGGGCGTGATGGTGCCGTGTCACGAAATTTTGGCCAAGGCCAAAGAAGAAGGCGCAGACATCATTGGCCTGTCAGGCCTCATCACGCCGTCGCTCGAAGAAATGCAATACGTCGCGGGCGAGATGCAAAAAGACGCTTATTTCCACAGCCGCAAAATGCCGCTGATGATTGGTGGTGCCACCACCAGCCGCGTGCACACGGCGGTGAAGATTGCGCCGCATTACGACGGCCCCGTGGTCTATGTGCCCGACGCCTCACGCAGCGTGAGCGTGGCTCAAGGCTTGTTGTCAGACCAAGCCGCCAAATACATTGCCGAGTTGAACGCCGACTACGCCCATGTGCGCGAGCAGCACGCCAACAAAAAACAAACGCCACTCGTCACGCTGGCGCAAGCGCGCGCCAACGCCACACCCATCCGCTGGGACCACTACACACCCGCGAAGCCGAAGTTCATCGGCCGTCGCGTGTTCAAAAACTTTGACCTCGCCGAGCTTGAAAAATACATTGACTGGGCCCCGTTCTTTCAAACGTGGGATTTGGCAGGCCCCTTCCCCGCCATCTTGGACGACGAGGTGGTGGGCGTGGAAGCTAAAAAGGTGTTTGCCGACGGCCAAGCCATGTTGAAAAAAATCATCGCCAACCGCTGGCTCACCGCCAACGCGGTGGTGGGCTTGTACCCCGCACAGCGCGTGGGCGACGACATTGTGTTGTACGCCGACGAAACCCGCCAACAACAGGTGATGACGTGGCACGGTTTGCGCCAACAAACCGTCAAGCCCAACCAAAACCCCAACCGTTGCTTGGCCGACTTCGTGGCCGACCAAACCCAAGCCGCGGACTACGTGGGCCTGTTTGCCGTCACCGCAGGCCTCGGGGCCGAGAAACAAGAAAAGCGTTTCATCGACGCGCACGACGACTACTCCGCCATTTTGTTCAAAGCCTTGGCCGACCGCTTGGCCGAAGCCTTTGCCGAGTGCATGCACCACCGCGTGCGCACCGACTTGTGGGGGTATGCCGCGGACGAAGCCTTGAGCAATCCAGACCTGATCAAAGAAAAATACCAAGGCATTCGCCCTGCCCCGGGCTACCCCGCGTGTCCTGACCACAGCGCCAAGCAAGCCATGTTTGCGCTATTGCAATGCGACGAGATCGACATGGGCTTGACCAGCAGCTTGGCCATGACGCCTGCGGCAAGTGTGAGTGGCTTTTACTTGGCGCACCCCGACGCGACTTACTTCAACGTCGGCCGCATTGGCGACGACCAAGTGCAAGACCTCGCGCAACGCCAAGGTGTGGCGGTGAAAGACCTCGAGCGTTTGCTGGCGCCCAATTTGTGACGCGCTAACCCTGCACCAACACGCGGCGGTATTGAATGGCCTCGGCCACATGCGCCACTTTCACGGTCTCGCTGTCGGCCAAGTCTGCGATGGTGCGTGCCACGCGCAAGGCGCGATGCGTGCTGCGGCCAGACCAACCCAGCTGTGTGCCCGCGTTTTGTAAGAACGCAGCGGCGGCTGTATCGAGGTGCAGGTGCGCATCCAAGGCTTGGCCTTGCAAGTGTTGGTTGCTCACGCCTTGCCGCGCTAGTGCTTTGCCATGCGCCGCTAAGCAACGCGCGCGCACAGTGGCGGTGGATTCACCTGGCGCTGCTTGCATCAAGGTGTCGCTCGCGAGGGCGGGGACTTCGACCTGCAGGTCAATGCGATCCAACAGCGGCCCGCTCAACTTGCCTTGGTACCGCGCCACTTGGTCGGGCGTGCAGCGACACGCTTTGACGGGGGAGCCCAAATAGCCACAAGGGCAAGGGTTCATGGCCGCAATCAGTTGGAAGCGAGCGGGAAACCGTGCCTGTGTCCCCGCACGCGAAATGGTGATGTGGCCGTTTTCCAAGGGCTCGCGCAAGGCTTCCAGTGCGCTGCGTTTGACCTCGGGCAACTCGTCCAAAAACAACACGCCGTTGTGCGCCAACGAAATCTCACCCGGGCGCGGTGGTGTGCCGCCACCGACCAACGCCACCGAGGTGGCTGTGTGGTGTGGGCTGCGGGTGGGGCGTTGCATCCATTGGCTCAACACAAACGGCCCACTCAAGCTGGCGATGGCGGCGCTCTCCAAGGCTTCGTCCAAGTGCATGTCTGGCAGCAAGCCGGCGAAGCGCTGGGCCAGCATGGACTTGCCGGTGCCGGGGGGCCCGACCAATAAGACAGAGTGCCCACCTGCGGCGGCAATCTCTAACGCGCGTCTTGGGCTTGCTTGGCCTTTCACGTCAGCCAAGTCGCTGCCGTGATTGGCCGTGGCCGCGGCAACGTTCGAGACGGGCGTCTGCATGCGCGACCATCCCTCGCTGGTAAGTACTTCGTGCGTTGTCGCATCTTCGCCTTGTGCTGTCGGGTCTGTCATTTGTGGCTTGGCAAAGTGCGCCACCACATCGCGCAGGTGTTGGGCGCGATAGACCTCGGCCGTCGGCACCAGCGCGGCCTCCTCAGCACTGCCAGGCGGCAACACCAGCCGTGTGCGCACAACGGCACCGCGCAGCGCCAGCCCCATTGCCAAGGCTCCTCGCACAGGGCGCAGCTCGCCCGACAAGGACAACTCACCGGCAAACTCATGCAAGGCCAAAGCCGCCTCCTCGAGTTGGCCTTGCGCGGCCAAGATGCCCAAGGCAATCGGCAAATCAAAGCGCCCCGAGTCCTTGGGCAAGTCGGCAGGAGCAAGGTTCACCGTGATGCGTTTGTTTGTGGGGAACTCCAAGCCCGCGTTTTGAATCGCGCAGCGCACCCGTTCGCGCGCCTCCTTCACCTCGGTGTCGGCGAGACCCACCAAAGTGAAACTGGGTAAACCGTTTGCCAAATGCACTTCAACAGTCACGCTCGGCGCTGAGAGACCCAACAGTGCGCGGCTATGTATTAACGCAAGCGTCATAAAACCTCTTTTTTTGATGAATAAGGCCCATTGCGGGGCATGTAAGACAAAGTTGCGCACCATGTAAGTGCGTAAAAATGAGAAGGTAGCCAGACTACTGCATCACTTTGGGTCTTAGTGGAGGTGGAGAGGTCGCTTTTGTGGACTTCAACGCTGGCACGGTCCCTGCTAAGTAGGTGCATACCTTTTTATTTTTTAAACCGGAGAAAAACGATGAACCTCAAGTCCAAGCTTTTGTTGGCCCTCTTGGCCACCTCTTCCGCAGCGTTTGCGCAAACTGCGCCAGAAGCACCTGCTGCGCCCGAAGTTACTTACAACGTCGGTGTTGTGAGCCAGTACCGCTACCGCGGTATCGCTCAAACAAAAGGCGGCCCAGCATTGCAAGGTGGTGTGGATTACGCAAATGCGAACGGTTTCTACTTGGGCACATGGGCTTCCACGATCAAGTGGATCAAAGATGCTGCATATCAAGGCACTGGTGCGCAAGCCAAAGGCCCTGTGGAGCTGGATGTGTACGGTGGCTACAAGTTTGAGGCTGCTGGTTTGGCTTATGACGTGGGTTACCTGCGCTACCAATACGTTGGCAACACATACAAAGACGCTGCACCTAAAGCTAACGTCAACGCCAACACCGATGAAGCGTATGGCGCAGCCACCTTTGGTCCTGCCACATTGAAGTATTCATATGCATTTTCAGATTTGTTTGGCTACGCCAATAGTCACGGCAGCAACTATTGGGATTTGAGCGCTACGTTTGACATCGGCAACGGTTTCAGTTTGGTGCCGCACGTGGGCCGTCAAACCGTCAAGAACTACTCAGCAACCAGCTACAACGACTTTGCTTTGACATTGAACAAAGACTTGGGTGATGGCTTGTCTGCAAGCTTGGCTGGCATCGCCACCAATGGCAATGCAGACAACTTCAAAGCCTTGTCCTCTAGTTCCTACAACGCTGCGAAAAACACAGTGGTTGTCGGCGTCAAGTACAGCTTCTAATTTCGAGCTAACTGTCTTCTCTAGGAGCAACCATGAAACTCATCACCGCCATCATCAAACCCTTTAAGTTGGACGAGGTCCGCGAGGCCTTGTCGCAAATTGGGGTTCAAGGCATCACCGTGACCGAAGTCAAAGGCTTTGGTCGTCAAAAAGGTCACACCGAGTTGTATCGCGGTGCTGAATACGTGGTTGACTTCTTGCCCAAGGTCAAGATCGAAGCTGCGGTCGACGCTGAGCACGTGGACCGTGCCATTGAAGCCATCGAAGGTTCTGCACGTACCGGCAAGATCGGCGACGGCAAGATTTTTGTTTACGACCTCGAACAAGTCGTTCGCATCCGTACGGGTGAAACCGGCGTGGAAGCGCTTTAAGAAAGAAGATCATCATGAAAAAACTATTAGCCTCTCTGGCCCTCGGGTTTGGTTTGTTGCTGGGCGGTACTGCCGCCATGGCACAAACTGCTCCAACGGCTGATGTCAAAGTCACTGCACCAGCCGCTGCCCCAGCCGCAGCTGCTGCACCAGCGGCCGCCGCAGCGCCTGCGGCAGTCCCCAACAAAGGCGACACCGCCTTTATGACGATTTCCACCGTGTTGGTGATCTTGATGACCATCCCCGGTTTGGCTTTGTTCTACGGCGGTTTGGTCCGCAGCAAGAACATGCTGTCGGTGTTGATGCAAGTGTTCGTTGTGAGCTCGCTCATCTATGTCTTGTGGGTCATCTATGGCTACACCGTGGCATTCAGCGGCGGATCACCATTCTTTGGTGGCTTCGACAAACTGTTCTTCAAAGGCATCACGCCTGACTCCATTGCTGCCACGTTCAGCAAGGGCGTTGTGATTCCTGAGTTTACGTTCGCTGCCTTCCAAGCCACGTTCGCTGCCATCACTTGTGCCTTGATCGTGGGTGCGTTTGCTGAGCGTGTGCGCTTCTCTGCTGTGTTGTTGTTCTGCGCCATTTGGTTCACGTTCAGCTACTTGCCAGTGGCCCACATGGTTTGGTATTGGGACGGCCCAGATGCCATCACTGACGCAGCCACCTTGGAAACTGTGACTGCCGCTGCTGGCTGGTTGTGGGCCAAAGGCGCACTGGACTTCGCTGGCGGTACTGTGGTTCACATCAACGCTGCGGTTGCAGGTTTGGTGGGTGCTTATGTGATCGGCAAGCGCACAGGCTACGGCAAAGAATCCATGGCCCCTCACAGCTTGACATTGACCATGGTTGGCGCATCGCTCTTGTGGGTGGGTTGGTTCGGCTTCAACGCTGGCTCTAACCTCGAAGCCAACGGCGTCGCAGCTCTGGCATTCGTCAACACCTTGGTGGCAACTGCTGCAGCCACATTGGCTTGGATCACAGGTGAAGCACTCTCCAAAGGCAAGGCCTCGATGTTGGGCGCTGCGTCTGGCGCAGTGGCTGGTTTGGTGGCGATCACCCCAGCGTGCGGTTTCGTTGGCCCCATGGGTGCCATCGCAATCGGTGTTGCTGGCGGCTTCCTCTGCTTGTGGGGTGTGAATGGTCTGAAACGTCTGTTGGGCGCGGATGACTCACTCGACGTGTTCGGCGTCCACGGCGTGGGCGGTATTGTGGGTGCCTTGTTGACTGGTGTGTTTGCTGCACCTTCCCTCGGCGGCACCGGCATCTTTGATTACGTGGCCAACGCTGCCAGCGCTGACTACTCGATCAGCGGTCAAGTGTTGATCCAACTCGAAGCCGTGGTGACCACCATTGTTTGGTCGGGTGTGGTTTCCTACATCGGCTACAAGATTGTGGACATGGTTTTGGGTCTGCGTGTCAGCGAAGAAGAAGAGCGCGAAGGCCTCGACATCAGCTCACACGGCGAAACTGCCTACCACCGTTAATTCAACGATTACTTCAAGTTTTCCTTGGACTTCACAGCCCGCCTCACGGCGGGCTTTTTTGTGGGCGTTGGTGATGTCGCATGGGCAGCAAAGGCCAACGATTTTTGACGGCGCTGTGCAAAAAATTCAACAGCGCTAGCAACGCCAGCGGCTAACATGGCCGCCATGCAAGACACACTGCAACACTTCACCGACCGCATTCTTCACGCCGCACAAACTGCGCAGCCTCTGCGCTTGCGTGGGGGTGGTACCAAAGATTTTTTAGGCCAAAGTCTGCAAGGCGAGGTGCTAGACACGCGTGCCTACAGCGGCATCTTGAGTTACGAACCGAGCGAGTTGGTCATCACGGTTCGCGCCGGCACCTCCTTGGCGGAAGTGGAAGCGGCCTTGGCGCAACACGGCCAGTGTTTTGCGTTTGAGCCACCGCACTTCGGTGCGGATGCCACCATTGGCGGCATGGTCGCAGCAGGCCTGAGTGGCCCAGCGCGTGCCAGCGTCGGTTCGGTGCGCGACTTTGTGTTGGGCGCACGCGTCATCAACGGCAAGGGTGAACACCTCACCTTTGGCGGTCAGGTGATGAAGAACGTGGCCGGCTACGACGTGTCGCGCTTGCTCGCGGGGAGTTGGGGTCAGTTGGGCCTCATCACCGAGGTGTCGCTGAAAGTCTTGCCCGTGGCCCCCGGTGAGGCCACGCTCATGTGCGCGGGGGTGTCGCAAGCCCAAGCACTGACGCTCATCAACCGCTGGGGGGGTCAGCCCTTGCCCCTCAACGCCAGCGCATGGGTGCACGACACCAGCGCTTCGCCTGCGCAAGACGTTTTCTTTGTCCGACTGCGTGGTGCCGTTGCGGCAGTGGACGCTGCCATCCACCACATGACCGCCGAGGTGCAAGCGCTGGGCGCGCACGTCACACGCCTAGACAACGCCCAAGCCGCCGCCGATTGGAAGGCCAGTGGCGAGCAGACCTTGGATTTCTTCAACGCCCCCAACGAGCAAGATGGCTTGTGGCGTTTGAGCGTGCCGCAAACCGCCCCGGTGCTGGATGTGCGCGTGCAAGGCAGCCCCTGCGCGCAATACATCGAGTGGCATGGCGCACAGCGTTGGTTGTGGGCGCCTGCGTCTGCGGCACAGCACGTGCGTGATGTGGCGGTGCGCGCGGGCGGACATGCCACGCTGTTTCGCACCAGTGCGGCCAGCCGTCAGACCTTGGGTGACGTGGACAAGCGCGTGGGCGTGTACACCCCACTCAACGCCGTGCAACAACGCATTCAAAACGAACTCAAAAAACAGTTTGACCCAGCGGGTATCTTCAGCCCCGGTCGTGCC
This sequence comes from uncultured Burkholderiales bacterium, assembly GCA_903886485.1. Classification (GTDB taxonomy): domain Bacteria; phylum Pseudomonadota; class Gammaproteobacteria; order Burkholderiales; family Burkholderiaceae_C; genus Limnohabitans. The sequence goes on along the minus strand of CAISMH010000011.1, from coordinate 197,045 downwards.
TAAAACACAGAGCCTCACATGCAAACCACCCTGGCCCCCCAATACATTGGCACACCTGAAGGTGAGCAAGCCGAAGCCATTTTGCGCAAGTGCGTGCACTGTGGTTTTTGCACCGCGACCTGCCCCACTTACCAACTCTTGGGTGACGAGCTAGACGGTCCGCGTGGGCGCATCTACTTGATGAAACAAGTGTTTGAAGGGGCCACGCCCACGCGTGCCACCCAACAGCATTTGGACCGTTGCCTGACTTGCCGCAATTGCGAAAGCACCTGCCCCAGTGGTGTGCAATACGGGCACTTGGTGGACGTGGGCCGCAAGGTGGTGGACGCCCAAGTGCCGCGCCCCATGGGCGAGCGGATGCTGCGATGGGCTTTGAAAGAAGGCCTGCCTTCACCCATGTTTGCACCGGCGATGAAACTCGGCCAAGCCGTGCGTGGCATCTTGCCCGCCAAGCTCAAAGCCAAAGTGCCCGCACCGCAAACAGCGGCGCGCAACGGCGTGGTGTGGCCCACCCAAACCCATGCGCGCCAAGTGTTGATGCTCGCAGGTTGCGTGCAGCCCGCCATGCTGCCCAACATCAACACCGCCACCGCGCGCGTGTTGGATGCCGCGGGCATTCAAACCCTCGTGGCACCCGAAGCGGGCTGCTGTGGCGCGGTGAAATTTCATTTGAACGACCAAGACGGTGGCATGGTCCATATGCGCCGCAACATCGATGCTTGGTGGCCGTTTGTGCAGCAAGGTGTCGAGGCGATTGTGATGAACGCTTCCGGCTGCGGCGTGATGGTCAAAGACTACGGCCACGTGCTCAAAGATGATCCCGTGTACGCCACCAAAGCGCAACGCATCAGCGCGCTCACCAAAGACTTGAGCGAGTTGCTGCCCGCCTTGGTGCCGGTGCTCAAGCCCAAGTTGAATGCCTCGGTCATGGCGCGTGTGGGCCGACAAGCCTTCCACCCACCCTGCACGTTGCAACACGGGCAGCAGCTCAAAGGCGGCGTGGAAAAACACTTGGCCGATTTGGGCTTTGCTGTTCAAGTGGCCAACACCGAAGCCCACTTGTGCTGCGGCTCTGCGGGCACGTACAGCGTGCTTCACTCAGACATCAGCACCACCTTGCGCGACCGCAAACTCGGCCACCTCGACGCACTCCAACCGCAAGCCATCCTCAGCGCCAACGTTGGTTGCATCACCCATTTGCAAAGCGGCACCGACGTGCCCGTCAGGCATTGGGTGGAACTGCTGGACGAAGCGTTGGCGTTTTGATCAAGCGGCCAATGCTGCTTCAATGTCGGCGCTCAGCTTTGCCGGCGCATCCATTGAGGCATAGCGTTTGCGCACCTGCCCATCCTTGCCGACCAAGAACTTGGTGAAGTTCCATTTGATCGCTTCGCTGCCCAGCACGCCGGGCGCTGCGGCCTTGAGCCACTGAAAAAGCGGGTGGGCGCTGTCGCCGTTGACGTCCACTTTCTCCATCATCGTGAAACTCACGCCGTAGTTGCGTTGACAGAAGGCGCCAATTTCGGCGTTGCTGCCCGGGTCTTGTGCGCCAAATTGGTTGCATGGAAAACCGATGACGGTGAGCCCTTGGTCACCATAGCGTTTGTGTAGCGCTTCTAACCCTTCAAATTGCGGTGTGAAACCGCAGGCACTGGCGGTGTTGACGATGAGCAGCACTCGGCCTTGCAGGTCGGCAAAGTTCAAGGGCGTGCCGTCAATGCGGTGGGCGGTGAAGTCGGTCAAGGTGGTCATGTCAAAAGCCTTTCAAAACAAGTGCGCATGCGTCAAGGCTTTGCAGCGTTGAGCGTCAAACGGGGTCGGTGTGGGTGTCGGTGTGGGACTGCGATGCCAACAACGCAGCCAGCACAATCATGCCGCCGCCAAGACTGACGCGCCACGTCAGCGTTGAAGCCCCTAGTGCCACCGAGGACACGCTGGCGAACACCACTTCCGACATCATCACCATCGCCGTGGTGTGCGCGCTCAAACGTGCGGCGCCGTATTGCAGCGCGAAGTTCGAGACCAAGAAGGCGGCACTCAAGCCCAACACCCACGGAGCCCATGCGGAAGTTTGTTGCATCAGGTTTGAGTCGCTCAACCAAGTGGCGAGCGAGGGCATTGCGGGGATCACGCCCGCAGCCGTGGCGAGGGCCGCACACACCACGGCCATCACCGCACCGCCGCCAAACATCGCCACCATGCGGGCTGATTCGGGCGTGTGCTGCAAACGCAGCAACCAGATGTTGGTGAGTGCAAAGCAAAACCCACTTAGCAAGGCCAGCATGTCCGACACATCTTGCGGCAAGGGCCACGGCGAGTCCGGTGTTTTCAGCACCCACACCACGCCTAACAAGGCCAGCCCCAAGCGTGCCAGCGCACCGCGTGTGGGCCGCTCCTGAAGCAGCCACCACGCCAGCAGCAAGGCCCATGTGGGCATCAAGTAAAACAACAGCACCACACGCATCACGTCACCGGTGGTGACAGCCCAGTTGAAGCCCACGTTGGTCAGACCGGAGGCCACCATCAGCCACCCCAGTTGTGGGTGGGGTTTGAAGTGCCGCCAGCTGGTTGGAAAGACCACGAGCAGGGCCAGCGCCGCCAAGCTGAACACACAGGCCGTGGTCCACAAGGGGTGAAGCCCGTGCGCGTCAAGTTGGCGCAGCGGCCACCAAGACAGCCCCCACACCAAGGCGTTGAAGCTCAATGCCAACACTGCCAGCGTGGGGCGCGCCAGTGGGCCAGACATGCGCGACTTAGCCGTGCAAGTCGTCGTTGCGGGCGATGTGCATCAAGCGCGCGAGTTCTTCGCGGTGGTGCGTGTGGTTGTGCTGATGCCATAACTTGATGAGCCACATAACGTAGCCCACCAGCACACCGAATGCGGTGATCGCGCCAAAGGCACTCATGCCCATGCCGGTGCTGAAGGTGTACAAACCGCCCAGCCCCAAGATGCACAACTGCTCGTTCAAATTTTGCACCGCGATGGAGCGCCCCGCCCCCATCAGGTTGTGGCCGCGGTGTTGCAGCAGCGCATTCATGGGGACCACCAAGAACCCGCCCAACCCACCCAAGATGATGAGGAAGGGCACAGCGAGCCACAGGTTGTCGATGAAATTCATGGCCACCACAAAGATGCCCATGGCAATGCCCAAAGGCATGAGGCGGGTGGCGTGGTCGAGGCGCATCTTCATGGACGCGACCACGGCACCGACCGCCGTGCCAATCGCGACCACCCCCACCAAGCTCGACGCTTGTGTGGTGCTGTAGCCCAACGCGGCCGCGCTCCAAGCCAACACGATGTAGCGCAGATTGCCACTCACGCCCCAGAACAAGGTGGTGGTTGCCAGCGAGATTTGACCCAGCTTGTCGTGCCACAAACGCTGGTTGCAGTGCCAGAAGTCAGGCAGCAGCGCCCACAGGTTGCGGGTCATGCTTTTGTCGGGGTCCAAGCGCATGGGGATCAAGGCCGCGCCCGTGTAGGGAATGCGTGTGTTGAACCAAGCCGCCAAGGCGTACAGAGGGATCAACAAACAGATCGCCGCTTCCGCCGAGGTGTCTACACCAGTGGTGACGAAGGGCAAGTCAAACGACAACAAGAAGCTCGACAAGTGCGGCCCCACGAGTTGACCACCCAACAGCACGCCCAAGATGATGGAGGTGATGGTCAAGCCCTCAATCCAGCCATTGGCTTTGACCAACTGAGAGGCTGGCAGTAACTCGGTCAAGATGCCGTACTTTGCGGGTGAGTAAGCCGCCGCGCCCAAACCAACCACGGCATAGGCCAGCAAGGGATGCACACCAAACAACATCATCAAGCAGCCCACCACTTTGATGGTGTTGCTCATGAGCATGACTTCGCCCTTGGGTCGCGAGTCGGCAAACGCGCCGACAAACGGTGCCAGCACGACGTAGAACAGCGCAAACATCGGCACCAAGGCGGCGCGTTGCCATTCGGCGCTGCCATTCGATTTCAGTAATTCAACGGCTGTGACAAACAGGGCGTTGTCGGCCAACGAACTGAAAAACTGGGCCGACATGATGGTGTAAAAACCGCGCTTCATAGATGGGTCTGGCAACTTGCAGCTGGCTGCGCGTGTGCTGATTCTTCTTTCTTCTGTGTCTACCCAAGGTTATATCACGCGGGTGCCACAATATTGGCCATGCCCCGTCCGATACAAGCCTTTGTTCATACCGACGCCTTGCGTCACAACTTGACCCGCATGCGCACCGCCACACCGGATGCACGCATGTGGGCCGTGGTCAAAGCCAATGCCTATGGTCATGGCCTTGAGCGTGTCTTTGAAGGCTTGCGTGCGGCGGATGGTTTTGCTTTGTTGGACTTGGATGAGGCGCAACGCGTTCGCAGCTTGGGCTGGCGCGGCCCCGTGTTGCTGCTAGAGGGCGTGTTTGAAGCGCGTGACTTGGAGTTGTGCTCGCGCTTAGACCTGTGGCACACCGTGCATTGCGACGAACAAATCGACATGCTCAGTCGTCACAAAACGCAAGTCCCCCATCGCATCTTTCTCAAAATGAACAGCGGCATGAACCGCTTGGGTTTCACACCCACGCGCTTTCGTTCGGCATGGACGCGATTGAACCAACTCCCGCAAGTGGATGAGATTTCTCTCATCACCCATTTCAGCGATGCCGATGGCACCAAAGGGATTGCGGCACAAATGGCGGTCTTCACCGAAACGACCCAAGACTTGCCGGGCGAACGCAGCACCTGTAACAGTGCTGGCTTGTTACGTCACGGCAGTGATGCCAGCGTGGCCGCCGACTGGGTGCGTCCTGGCATCGCCTTGTACGGCAGTGCGCCAGATTTTCCAGAGCGCAACATCGCGCAGTGGAACTTGCAGCCCACGATGAGTTTGCGCAGCCGCATCATCGCCACACAAGACCTGCAAGCCGGCGACACCGTCGGGTATGGCTCGGCCTTCAAAGCCGAGGCGCCGATGCGCATTGGGGTGGTCGCCTGTGGCTATGCCGATGGCTATCCGCGCCACTGCCCCACAGGCACGCCCGTGTTGGTGCAAGGCGTGCGCACCCGCACTTTGGGCCGCGTGAGCATGGACATGCTCGCGGTGGACCTGAGCCCTTGCGATGCAACGGGGGGCTACGGCAGTGAAGTCACGTTGTGGGGCAAGGCCAGTGCCGCTTGCGGCAGCGCCGTGCTGCCCATTGACGAAGTGGCCCAAGCCGCGGGCACGGTGGGCTATGAACTGATGTGCGCGGTGTCTGCGCGCGTGGGCTTCACGCAAGACTAAGTTCGGGGCCTCAGTAAGGGCCTTTGCTCGCCGCGACTTCTGCCAAACCCTCTTTGTATTTGGCGGCCAAGGCCGAGGTTTGGCGCGACAAAATCATGCTGTCCACACCCACCGCCACAAACAAGGCACCCAACGATAGGTACTGACGCGCCAAAGTTTCGTCACCCATCAAGATGCCCGGTGCTTTGCCTGCTTTGCGAATGCGCCCGATCGCGTCCACGATGGCCGCTTGCACTTCGGGGTGCATCGGGTTGCCGATGTGTCCCATCGAAGCGGACAAGTCCGCAGGCCCAATGAACACACCGTCCACGCCGGGCGTGGCGGCGATGGCATCGAGGTTCTTCAGCGCCTCACGTGTTTCAGCTTGCACCAGCACGCAGACCTGATCGTTCGCTTCTTTGCCGTAGTTGGCGTAGCGTCCCCAGCGCGAGGCGCGTGTACCGGCCATGCCGCGTATGCCGCCGTGTCCATCGTCTTGTGGGTAGTGGCACGCTTTCACAATCGCGGCGGCTTGTTCGGCGGTGTCCACCATGGGCACCAGCACAGTGGTGGCACCAATGTCCAGCACTTGCTTCAACAACGCCGGCGCATCATGCGGCACGCGCACCACGGGGTGTGAGTTCGGGTAAGCCGCAATCACTTGCAGCTGGGCCAGCAAGGTGGTCAAGTCGTTGGGGCCGTGTTCGCCGTCCACCACCAACCAGTCAAATCCAGCGCCCGCGCAAATATCGGTCGTCACGGCATTGCCCAAGCCCATCCACAAACCGATTTGTGGTTGTTGCTGATGTAAGGCTTGTTTGAATTGATTCACAGGGGTTTGCATGACAGGGGCTTTCAAAGATTTTTAAGACAAATGTGCCGACGGTTGTCGATGTTAATGGGGTGCAACGGCTTGGTGGGCAGGGACTCGCCGAGGGCCTGCCGACACACAAAAAACAGGACTGGTTATTTATCCAGTAATATTGACGCATGGCCAAAGAAAAAACCCAATACACCTGCACCGACTGTGGCGGCATCACCGCCAAATGGCTGGGCAAATGCCCGAGTTGCAACGCATGGAACACGCTGATTGAAACCGCCGTGGACAGCGCCGGCCCTGCCAAAAACCGCTATGCCGGCATGGCCGCGTTGGCCCCCGCCTCCGAAGTGGCGGTGCTCTGCGACATCGAAGCGCAAGACGTGGCGCGGACCCCCACGGGCCAAGAGGAGTTGGACCGCGTGCTGGGCGGCGGCATGGTGCAAGGCGGCGTGGTGCTGATTGGCGGTGACCCCGGCATTGGCAAATCCACCTTGATTTTGCAAGCCATGGATGGGCTGCAACGCACGGGCAAGCGCACCTTGTACGTGACGGGCGAGGAGTCCGCCGCGCAAGTCGCGTTGCGTTCGCGCCGCTTGGGGCTAGACCACAGCCAAGTGCAAGTGCTGGCCGAAACGCAGCTTGAAAAGGTGCTGGCCACGGCCGACAAATTCCAGCCGGACGTGATGGTGATGGACTCCATCCAAACCGTCTACTCCGACCAACTCACCAGCGCCCCCGGCTCGGTGGCGCAAGTGCGTGAATGTGCGGCGCACCTCACGCGCATGGCCAAAGCCACAGGCACGGCGGTGGTGTTGGTGGGCCATGTCACCAAAGAAGGGGCACTCGCTGGCCCCCGCGTGCTGGAGCACATGGTGGACACCGTGCTGTACTTTGAGGGCGATACCCACTCCACCTACCGCTTGGTGCGGGCCATCAAAAACCGTTTCGGCGCCGTGAACGAAATTGGCGTCTTCGCCATGACCGAAAAAGGCTTGAAGGGCGTGAGCAACCCCAGCGCCATTTTCTTGAGCCAACACGCCGAGCCCGTGCCCGGCAGCTGCGTGTTGGTGACACTCGAAGGCACACGTCCCATGTTGGTCGAAATCCAAGCCTTGGTGGACACGGGCGGCCCCTCGCCGCGCCGCTTGAGCGTCGGCTTGGACCGCGACCGCTTGGCCATGTTGTTGGCCGTTTTGCATCGCCACGCGGGTGTGGCCTGCATGGACCAAGACGTGTTTGTCAACGCCGTCGGTGGCGTGCGCATCAGCGAGCCTGCTGCTGACTTGGCGGTGCTGCTGTCGATTCAAAGCAGCCTGCGCGGTAAACCTCTGCCCCAAGGCTTCATCGCGTTTGGCGAAGTGGGCTTGGCGGGCGAAGTGCGCCCTGCGCCGCGCGGCCAAGAGCGTTTGAAAGAAGCGGCCAAGTTGGGCTTTACCGTGGCGATCATCCCCAAAGCCAATGCGCCGAAGAAGCCCATCCCCGGCATGACCGTGCATGCGGTGGAGCGCGTGGATGAGGCCATCGGCTTGGTGCGAGAGTTGGGCAGAGCCTGAGACAATAAGCCCATGAACTTTCAAAGATATTGGGTGCCAATTGGCGTCGTGGGCTTGACCGCTTGGGGCTGGCAAAGCTGGGGTTGGATGGGCATCGCCTTGGTTGTGACCTGCGGCGTCATGTGGCTGCTGCTGTACTTCACACGCTTAGTGCAGATCATGAAACGCGCAACCAATCGCCCGATTGGTTTTGTCGACAGCGCCGTCATGCTCAATGCCAAGCTCAAAGTGGGCCTCAGCCTCATGCACGTCATCGCCATGACCCGCGCTTTGGGCCAGCTTGAAACCGAGAAAGACAGCCAGCCCGAGGTGTTCAGCTGGCGCGATGGCAGCCAATCCGTGGTGCGTTGCGTGTTTGCACAAGGCAAGCTGCAAAGCTGGACGCTGGAGCGTCCGTTCCAAGCCACCGATGTCGAACCCGTGGCCCATGCGGCCAACGATTGAGCGCTCGCAAACCCAAGTCAGTTTGGGTTCACATGCGGGTCGCTAAAATGAACCACTACGCCGAAACAGGCGACAACACCACCAGTCCAAAGGAAACCCCATGAGCGTCGTGATCCCATCATCCATGTCTGACCGTGACGGCAAAATCTGGATGGACGGCCAGATGGTCGATTGGCGTGATGCCAAGATCCATGTCCTGAGCCACACCCTGCATTACGGCTGCGGCGCATTCGAAGGCGTGCGCGCTTACAAAACCGAGCAAGGCACCGCCATCTTCCGTTTGCAAGAGCACACCGACCGCTTATTCAACAGCGCCAAAATTTTGCGCATGCACATCCCTTTCACCAAGGCGCAAGTCAATGAAGCGCAATGCGCGGTGATGCGTGAGAACCATTTGGACAGCGGCTACATCCGTCCCTTGACTTGGATCGGCGACAAAAAGCTCGGCGTCAGCCCTAAAGGCAACACCATCCACTTGATGGTGGCGGCTTGGACGTGGGGTGCTTACCTCGGTGAAGAAGGCATGAAGCGCGGCATCCGCGTCAAGACGTCGAGCTACACCCGTCACCACGTCAACATCACCATGACGCAAGCCAAGGCGGTGAGCAACTACACCAACTCCATCTTGGCCAACATGGAAGTGACCGACGAAGGCTACGACGAAGCCTTGTTGCTCGACACCTCGGGCTTCGTGTCTGAAGGCGCGGGCGAAAACATCTTTGTGGTCAAAGACGGCGTGATCTACACCCCTGACTTGTCGGCTGGCGCACTCAACGGCATCACCCGCAACACGGTGTTCCACATCGCCAAAGATTTGGGCCTTGAGATCGTGCAAAAGCGCATCACGCGTGACGAGATCTACATTGCCGACGAAGCCTTCTTCACAGGCACGGCCGCTGAAGTCACACCGATTCGCGAACTCGACCGCATCCAATTGGGCGAAGGCAGCCGCGGGCCGATCACGGAGAAGATCCAAGCCGCATTCTTTGACATCGTCAATGGCCGCAATCCGAAGTACGCGCACTGGTTGACCAAGGTCTGATCTTCTGAGGAATTACAAATGAGCAACACAGTTGAACTCTTAGCCAAAGAACTCAATGGCCACGGTGGCGTGTTTTGTCCCAGTGCCAAAGCCGACATGAAGCTCTGGAATAGCCATCCCAAGGTCTACTTGGATGTGGCCACAACAGGCGAGGCCAAGTGCCCTTATTGCGGCACCGCTTACAAACTCAAAGCCGGCGAGCACGTTGGCGGCCATCACTAAAAACGCCCTCATCATCGCGCCTCAATGGATTGGGGACGCGGTGATGACCGAGCCCTTGCTGCGCCGTCTCGCTGCGCGTGGTGAGCGCCTCACTGTCGCTGCGCTACCTTGGATTGCACCGGTTTACCGCGTGATGCCCGGCGTGGCCGAGGTGATTGAGATGCCGTTCAAGCACGGTGGTTTGCAGCTCATGGGCCGCTTGAATTTGGCGCGCCAACTGCGTGGCAAGTTTGACTTGGCCTATGTCTGCCCCAACTCGCTCAAAAGCGCTTTGCTGCCATGGATGGCCGGTATTCCCCAACGCGTGGGCTACACCGGCGAAATGCGCTTTGGCCTGTTGACCGATCGTTTGCCCAATCCCCAAACTGAAGTGCGCCCACCCATGGTGGAGTGGTACGCCGCATTGAGTTTGCTGGGTCAAACCCCGGGCAAGCCCATGAAACTGGTGGGCGACTTGCGGCCCGTGCTCAAAGCAGGTGTGGGGTTGATGGACGAGGCCCTAGAAGCACTCGCCACCCACATGCCCACGCTGCCCACCTTGGCCAAGCACAGTTTCGTGGTGTTCGCGCCGGGCGCTGAATATGGTCCAGCCAAACGCTGGCCCGCCAAACACTTTGCAGAACTCGCGGGCAAGATGGACCGCCCTGTCTTCTTGCTCGGCTCCAACAAAGAGTTCGACATCTGCCAAGAAATTGCCACCACAGCGAATGCCCAACAGCCCGGGCATTGCTTCAACTTGGCAGGCCAAACCAATCTGATGCAGGCCTTCGCGCTGATCGCCTCTGCCCACCGCATGGTGAGCAACGACTCGGGCCTCATGCACGTCGCCGCTGCTTTTGGCGTACCGCAAGTCGCGGTGTTTGGTTCATCCAGCCCGGAGCACACACCGCCCTTGAACGAGCGTGCGCGGGTGGTGTGGCTGCGCGTGGATCCCAACTACCAGCCCCCGCTGGCCTGCGCACCTTGCTACGAGCGCACCTGCCCCTTGGGCCACACCCGCTGCCTAGAAGACGTGTCCGCCGAGCGCGTGTATCGCTTGCTTTGAACCCCTTTGAAAAGTTCGTCCATGTCTGAACAAACCCCCAAACTCAGCATCATCACAGCGGTTTACAACCAGTTGCCGATGAACCAGATTTATTGGGAGAACTTGGTCAAGAACACCCATCATTCGTTTGAGTTGATCGTCATCGACAACGCCTCAACGGACGCCAGCGCTGATTTTTTTGAGTCCGTGGGCGCACGCGTCATTCGCAACCCCGGCAACTACTCTTACCCTGTCTCGCAGAACCAAGGTATTGCGGTCGCCAAGGGCGAGTGGTTGGCGTTCTTGAACAACGACATCATCGTTAGCCAAGATTGGGATGCGACCTTGATCGCCAACGCCGAGCACAACCAACTCGACGTCATCACCTCGTGTGGCATTGAGCGCATCGAAAGCAAAGCCGCCACCAAAAAGCTGCGCCGTCGCTGGAACCGCATTCGTGGCTTGGTGGGTTTGTTGGGCACCGGCCGCCACAGCCTGTTGTTCATGCACAAGTGGATGTACGGCAACTGGGCTGCGTTTTGCAAACACCGCCAAGACACGTTCAAGCACCAAGCCGTTGAAGGCTTTGTAGGCAACACCGTGATGTTCTCGCGTCGTGCCTTGAGCTTGCTGGGGCCTTGGGACGAAACACAACAAGCCGCCGACTTTGATTTGTTTTTACGCACGGCAATGCGTGCGCGTGAGGTGGGCGACATTCGCCCCATGCACATCGCGCTGGACTGCTTCAACCACCACTACATCCGCTTGACCATGAAGGGCGGCTACCCCCCGTTTGTGGACAAAGACAAGCTCATCCCACTCGATCAAAAGTGGAGTGCCGAGCAGCGCGCCTTGCTCGTCGAAAACTGAGCTCAGCGCAAGAACACGCGCGTGCGTGACTTCGGCGTGGTCAGCAGATGCTCTAGCGCCTTCATCACCTCAGGGACACCAATGTCACTCACCGCTTGACCTGCGGGTGCAACGATTTGCGCATACGTGTCTGACATAGGCTCCCACGAATCTACCGACAACACACTCGGCTCATACAGCGCGATCACGGGTTTGTTCCAAGCGCTCGCCGCATGCACGGCATAGGTGTCGGGCGAGACCACCACATCCGCGTTTTGGATGATCGCCAAGGCGGGGGTGACGGTGGGCGCAAAAGGCGTCACCACCACGCGGTCGCTTTGCGCTTGAAACATCGCACGCATCGCCGCTTCGAGCGCAGGGCTGGCGCTGAGTAGCTGCATCTGCACGTGTGGGTACTGTGCATAAACCGCATGCACCAAGGTCTGCAACCAAGGCAGCGAAAACGACTTGTTCGCGGCACTGCTTTGGCTGTTGATGACCATCCGCACACCTTCGTGCGTGCGCGGTACCACCGGCGCATCGGCCCCGAGCTGAATGTCGTAGGCGTAGGGCGCGGGTGGCACACCCAAGGTGGCCAAAAACCGCAGATGGCGTGCCGAGTAATGTTGTGCTTTGCCTTGATGGCTGTAGCCCCAATCGCCGTCCATCACCACATCGTTGGGCAAGGGCTGGGTCGGGTGCTTCAAAAACAAAAAGCGTTGTTTGGCCTTGACCGTGTTCAACACGATTTGCACGGAGGGGTTGGCGAGGTCCAAGCCAAAGTGCACCACCATGTCGTAGCCCACCATGCGCGCTTTCAAGCTGGCCCATAGGCGGGCAAACACATTGCGACTGGACGACACATGCAGCCACTTCACATCCGGGTGGTGGCGGTACAAGGCGGCATTGCTGGCACCGCACAACACACCGATGTCGCAATCGGGCCAGTGCGCGCGCAAGGGCTTGAACAAACCCGTCACCACAATGGCGTCGCCAATTTTGTTGTCGTGCGACAAGATGAGGATGCGTTTTTTCATGCGGGTCATTTATTTCGTCAGCAAAGTTTGCGCTTGCTGTGTGATGCGCGCGATCATGGCGCTGGCCGTGGGGATGTCGGCAATCAGGCCCACGGCTTCACCCACGGTGGCGTGTGCGCGTGTGAAGTCAGCGGCCTTCACCCCTGCCTCGTAGTCGGCGCGTGCTGCGTCTGGGTGGGCTTTCAATCCCGCCACGTCGTGTTCAAGTTGACGATGCAAGTCGTTGCGAATGGCGCGAAAGTCATAGGGCGCGGGCCAATGTTTGCGCCGCAAGATATCAAACACTGGGCTGCGTGCGGTGCCGTCTCCGCTGGTCTGGGTGGCTTGGGTTTTTGCGCCCGTAGCAGCCAAGCTCTCCGCCGTGGCCCACAAACGCGAGCCGACCAACACGCCATCGGCGCCCAGCATCAAGGCCGCTGCCAAGCCACGTCCATCGCCGACACCCCCCGCTGCCAGCAGCAGCGTGTCGGGTGCGTGGGCGCTCAAGTAGTCGGCCATCTCAGGCACCAAGGTGAAGGTGCTGCGGCCTTCCAAAGCGTTGGCACCATGGCCACCTGCCTCGCCCCCCTGCGCCACGATGACCGCGGCACCGGCTTCTAAGGCTTGCGGCACTTGATCCATGCGCTGCACTTGGCAAATCAGTTGTGCGCCCGCCGCGTGGATGCGTGCGGCATAAGGCCGTGGGTCACCAAACGACAGCATGAGGGCGCAAGGCTTTTGGGTCAGCACCCAGTCAAGGGCGGCGGCGTCTTCGTCCAGCTTCCACGTGACAAAGCCACAACCCAAGCGTGCTTGGGCTACCGCGTCGTGTTGCAGCAGTTCGGTGGCGAGGGCGTACTCGCGTTGGGTCCAAAGCAAATCGGCATAACCGCCGCCCACCAATCCCAAGGCACCCGCTTGGGCGCATGCCGCGGCCAATGCACCACCGCTGGCCAAGGCCATGGGCGCTAAAGCGATGGGGGTGGTGAGCGCAAAGCGTTGCGCAAAACGGTTGCTGTGGAACAGGGGGCTGCGTGCAGGGTGCGTCATGCGCACTATTGTGCAACGTGTGTCAGGCGGGCAGCATCACCACAAACTGTGCGCCGCCGCCTTCACGGTCTTCGCACTGCACATGCCCGCCGTGGCGCTGCACGATGGATCGCACCAGGGACAAACCCAAACCCACGCCGCCTTCACGTTCGCTCGCACCTGGCAAGCGGTAGAACGGTTCAAAAATGCGTTCGCGTAATTCAGACGGCACACCCGGGCCACGGTCGCACACGCACAGACGCACCCAAGTTTGCTGGTCCTGCATCGAGGTGGCGAGCTGCACCTCGATGTCTGACGTGCCATAGCGACGAGCGTTCTCAAGCAAGTTGCGCAACATGCGACGCAGCAGTTTGGCCACGCCCGACACCACGATGCTGCGCGGCTCAACCCCCAGCTCCAAATGCGCCTCCACGCGCGCGCACTCCTCGCTGGCCAAGCCCGTCAGGTCCACCGGTTCGACGGTGCCGAGGTCGGCTTCTTTGGCATCGAGTCGGCTGGCCAACAAAATCTCATCAATCAACTGGTCCAGCTCACCCACACTGCGCGAGATCTCAGCTTTCATGGCGGGTGAGGGCGAGTCGCCCATCAACTCCAGCCCCATGCGGATGCGCGTCAGCGGCGAGCGCAACTCATGCGAGGCGTTGGCCAACAACGATTTGTGCGAGGTCACGAGTTGCTCCACATGCGCGGCTGCGTGGTTGAAGCGTTGCGCGAGGTAAGCCACTTCGTCATGGCCCTGTTCGGCAACGCGGGCAGACAAGTTGCCCATGCCCCATTGCTCCACCCCTTTTTGCAAGTTCTCTAAGCGGCGGGTCAGGCGACGCACGATGGGGTAGGTGCCTAGCGCGACAGCGAGTGCGACGAGCCCCAAGGTCCACGCAAACCCAAACGGCGGGCGCGACCAAAAGCTGTGCGGCGGGCGTGGCAAATGCACATGCATCAGCTCACCGTTGTGCATGCGCACCATGAACTCTGGGCCAGAGCCAAAGTGACCGGGTGGGTGAGGCATGTCTGGCTCTGGCAGCGGAGGCGCTTCCACAGGCAGACCATCGGGTGGACGCAGGCGCGCCTTGCCTTGGCCCACCAATTCGCCCGCCGCGTTGCGCACCATCACCTCGCGCAAGGGAGGCTCTGCCGTCAAGCGCATGACCCAGCCCGTGAGCAAGGTCAGCACAGCAACAGCCAGCACCACGGCTAGCCAGATGCGCACATACAAAGGCAGGTGCAGGGCGCGGCTAGGGGATGCGAAAGGCGGCATGGGGCAGGGTCAGTCTTGTTGTTTGGCAAACACATAGCCTACCCCGCGCACGGTCAGGATGCGTTTGGGGGCTTTGGCGTCGTCTTCAATGGCGGCGCGGATGCGGCCCATGTGGACGTCAATCGAACGGTCAAACGCCTCCAGCTCTTTGCCGCGCACCGCCTCCATGATTTGGTCGCGTGACAGCACGCGCCCTGCGCGTTCGGCCAGCACCCACAGCAAGTCAAACTGGTAGGCCGTGAGGTCACACAGCTGCCCGCGCACACTCACGCGGCGGGCATCGCGGTCCAGCTCCAGCGAGCCGAACTTGATCGTTTGGTGCGTCTCGTGCATCGCTTCGCCCGGGGCGTGACGGCGCAACACCGCACGGATGCGGGCGAGTAATTCGCGTGGCTCAAAGGGCTTGGGCAGGTAGTCATCTGCACCCAGCTCTAGGCCCACGATGCGGTCCATCGGGTCGCCCTTGGCGGTGAGCATGAGCACCGGCGTTTGTGCCAGCGCACCGGGCAGGCCGCGGATGCGTTTGCACACCTCGAGGCCGTCGAGGTCGGGCAGCATCAGGTCGAGCAGCACCAGAGCCGGTGGGTTGTCTTGCAGCATCTTCAAGCCACTCAAACCATTGGCCGCGTGCTGGACTTCAAAACCAGATTGTTCGAGGTATTCGCTCACCATGTTGGCGAGGCGGTGGTCGTCTTCGATCAGGAGCAATGTAGGGGTCGACATAGCGTTCATCATGCCTTGGCAAGTGCGTGCTGCGCCTGAAGTTTCGGTAAAGACTGAGTAAATCCAGCGCGGTCAGCGGGGTTGGTGCGGCAGCACACGCGAGGCCAACCAGACCAGCACCAACACCGGCGCACCCAACAACGCCGTGCTGGTGAAGAAGGCTTCGTAGCCATGCGCATCCACATACACACCCGAAAAGCCCGCCAGCCACTTAGGCGCGAGCAGCATCATCGAGCTGAACAAGGCGTACTGCGTGGCCGAGTAGTTCACATTTGTCAGACCCGACAAGTACGCAATGAACGCGGCGGACGCAATGCCGCTGGCCAAGTTGTCGGCCGAGATGACCCAAATCAACGCGGTCAAGTCATGGCCACGGGTGGCTAGCCACGCAAACAGCAAGTTGGTCAACGCACTCAGCACCGCGCCCAGCATCAAGATACGCATCACGCCCAAGCGCATCGACAGCACCCCCCCGATGAACGCACCTGCCAAGGTCATGATCACGCCAAACACCTTGGTCACCGCTGCCACCTCATCTTTGGTGTAACCCATGTCCACATAAAACGGGTTGGCCATGATGCCCATCACCACATCGCTGATGCGGTAGACCGCAATCAAACCAAGAATCAACGCAGCTTGCCAGCGGTAGCGGCGAATGAATTCGGCAAACGGTTCAATCAACGCACCGCGCAGCCACTCGCGGGCGTTGTGCGCAGGGGGCATGTCGCGCTGTGCAGGCTCGGGCGAGAGGAGCACGGTCAACACGCCCACGCTCATGGAGGCCGCCATCACCAAGTAAGCGGTTTGCCACGCGGCATGTTGGTAGCTGGTGTCGGCGTCAGGACCCGTGGCGGCGCGTGCGGCAATCCACAGCACACCCGCGCCGGCCCAAATCATGGCGAGGCGATAGCCCGTTTGGTAGGTCGCAGCCAATGCGGCTTGGTGTTGTGCATCCGCAGACTCAATGCGAAAGGCATCCAACGCAATGTCTTGCGTGGCCGAGCCAAACGCCACCACCAAGGCGCACCACACCACAGGCTCTAAGGCCACTTGGGGGTCCAGCACGGCCATACCCACCAAGCCCGCCACCACGGTGGTCTGTGCCAGCAGCAACCAACTGCGCCGACGCCCCAGCCCTCGTGTGAGCAAGGGCAGCGGCAAACGGTCCACCAGCGGTGACCACACCCACTTGAACCCATAGGCCAAACCGACCCAACTCAAAAACCCAATCGTGCTGCGGTCAACGCCGGCCTCGCGCAGGCGAAAACTCAGCGTGCCCAACACCAACAGCAGTGGCAGGCCCGCCGAAAATCCCAAGCACAGCATGCGCCAAGAGGCAGGCTCCAAATACACATGAAGTGCAGCCAACCACCCCAGTTTTTTAACGGCGTTTGGCGATGTGGGTGCTGGACTTGTTGTATCGTTCATGGCCCTCATTTTCAGGCTTTTACATCGAGGCTTTTCCATGCTCACCAAACGTGGTTTTCTGTACGGTTGTGTTGGCTGCGCTTGCGGCCTAGGCAGTGGCGCGCTGTTGGCGCGTGAGGGCGTGGAAGTCACCAAAGAGGCCTCCGTCTTTGCAGGGCTTGTGCCTGCGGCGGAAGTCGAGCAATCGGCCCGCAAACAATACGCCGACATGATGAAAGAGGCCGCTGGCAAAAACGCCTTGGCGCCCGACACACATCCGCAAGTCATTCGCTTGCGCCGCATTGCCAAAGAGATCATTCCGCAAAGCTTTGACTGGAACCCCCGCGCCAAAGAGTGGCAGTGGGAGGTCAACCTCATCGGCTCCACCCAGATCAACGCCTTTTGCATGCCCGGCGGCAAGATCGCTTTCTACAGCGCCATCTTGACGCAGCTGCAACTCACAGACGACGAAGTGGCCATGGTCATGGGCCACGAAATCGCCCACGCTTTGCGCGAACATGCGCGCGAGCGCATGGGCAAAGCCACCGCCACCAACGGCTTGGCGACCGTGGGCAGCACCGTCGCCGCCGTGTTCTTTGGGGTCAGCCCGCAGATCACCGACTTGGTTGCCAAACAAGGCGCGAATTTGCTCAACCTCAAATTCAGCCGTGACGATGAAACCGAAGCCGACTTGGTGGGCATGGAGATCGCGGCACGCGCTGGCTTTGACCCCCGCGCCGGCGTCACCCTGTGGCAAAAAATGAGTGCCAGCAACAAGGGCGCACCCCCGCAGTGGCTCAGCACCCACCCATCTGGCAACACCCGCATTGAAGAAATTCAGGCCAACTTGCCCAAAGTCTTGCCGCTCTACGAACGCGCCAAACAATAAATCAGCACGCTGTCGGCGATGGCGGCTTTAAGTCCCGCCCACATACGGGTTGCTCACCCGCTCACGGCCAAATGTGCTTTCTGGCCCGTGGCCCGGAATGAACACCGTGTCATCCCCCATCGGCCACAAACGCTGGGTGATGCTGTCGATCAAGTCCTGATGGTTGCCACGCGGAAAGTCGGTGCGTCCAATGCTGCCGGCGAATAGCACATCACCCACAAAGGCGCGTTTGATCTCTGGTGCGTAAAACACCACATGACCCGGCGTGTGGCCCGGGCAATGGCGCACTTGCAGCGTGTGCGCACCCAGCGACACCGTGTCACCGTCATGCAGCCAGCGCGTGGGCTTGAAGGGGCGGGCAGGGGGGAAGTGGTAACTGGCCGCAGCCTGAGGCAAGCCATCAATCCAAAACTGATCGCCCTCGTGCGGGCCAATGATCGGCAAGTTCAGCTTCTCTGCCAAGTCGGCCGTGCCGCCCGCATGGTCGATGTGTGCGTGTGTGATCCAAATCTGCTCCAGCGTCACGCCCCGTTGCTGGCAAGCGGCTTCTATCACCGGCAAGTCGCCGCCGGGGTCAACGATGGCGGCCTTCATCGTCTCATCGCACCAAATGATGGAGCAGTTTTGTTGGAAGGGTGTGACGGGGACAGTGACGTATTGCAGCATGCGCCAAATGTTAGGCCATTTACACGGTGCCTCAAAAATGGGCACATCACGGCGAAAATTTATAGTAGAAAATAGGCCACACAAAAGAACGATATGCGCAATGGGCCTGACCTTGCCAACCCCCCTCATGACCGAGCGACACCCACCCCTCTTCACAAGGACGCGCCATGGCGATTTCAGTTGCGATCATTGAAGACGATCCGGTTGTCTCCCGTTACTTGTCCAACCTGATTTTGGCCTCGCCCCTGTGCCAACTCGCAGGCGTTGCGGCCAACAACAACCAAGCCCAAACCATCATTGCCGCCAACACCGCCGACATCTACTTGGTGGACTTAGGCTTGCCCGATGTCAGCGGCATCGACTTGATGCGGCAAATCCGCAGCAGCTGCCCCGCTGCCAAAAGCATGGTCCTCAGCTCCTTGGGCGACATGCGTCATGTGATGCAAAGCATTGAGGCAGGCGCATCGGGCTACCTGTTGAAAGACGACCAACCCGATGAGCTCATTGCCAAATTGATCTCCTTGCACAACGGCAACGCGCCCATCAGTGCGGGCGTGGCTAAGTTTTTGTTTCAAAAAATCAGTCAGGCCCAACAAGCCCCGGACGCCACCCCCACACCGAACCCTGACTCAGTTCAATTTTTCAGCCTCACCAGTCGCGAACTCGAAGTGCTCAGCGAGCTGCGTTTTCCCAAGCCAGCCAAACAAATCGCCCATCAACTCAACATCTCTTACTTCACCGTCAACCAACACATACGGCACATCTATCGAAAACTAGGCGTTGCCACGCGCACGGCGGCCTTAGACAAAGCGATGGCGCATGGACTTCTTTAAACCACTGCGCCAAGCTTGCCCCGCTGCCCGCAGCGTGGGCTATGTCTGCGGCGCCACCATCGCCTGTGCCTAAGCCCTGTTGTGCGTGATGGCACGACCTGCACTCGCTGCGTGGCTTGTGCCGTTGCTGCTCATCCACGGTGTGTTCATTTTTTTGTGCCTGCGTGCGCTGCTAAGGGCGCGCCTGCGCGACGCCATCCACCAAGAGCGCAACCGAATACTGCAAGACATCCATGACGGCCTCGGCGCGCGTCTGATCAACCTGCTGCTTGAAACACGTGCCGCCGCCATCACCCCCCAAGCGTTGGAGATGGACCTACAGGCTTGCCTCGAAGAATTGCGCTTGCTCGGCAATGGTCCATTCATGGACGAAGCCCCCTTCACGGAGGTGCTGGATGAGTTCTGCCAACGCGCCGCCAGAAACCTGCGCACCGTTGGCATACAACTTCACTACCATTTAGACCCGCTCCACCGTGGTGCGCTCGACGCACAGTGCGCCCGCCACCTGCTGCACATCATCCAAGAGTTGGTCTCCAACACGATCAAGCATTCCCAAGCGAAAAATTGCAAAATTCTCTTGAAGCGACAGCATTCGCAAATCACCCTAGAAGTTGGTGATGACGGGGTCGGTTTTGATAACCATGACAAAAACGGCATCATGAAGCGCGGGTTGCGAAACCTGCATCAGCGACTTAAAAAACTAGGGGCTGAGTACACCTTTGGTGCAGATTCACAAGGGACCCACCTCAAATTAATACTTAATGTTGGATAAGCTTAAATAAAATAATTTTTAAAGATTCAAAAAATAGCAAGGTTATTGCTACTCTTCGCTATAAATTAGCAATAAAAAAGCATTCATTTGTTATTCAAAAATGAATACTAAATAAGCAAAAATTGCGACAAGAAAACAAATCTTGTCGCGAATGAAATTCATACAACTTTTCGTCGTTATTTTAGTGCTTGTGAGTAATTCACAAGCGCGCGCCGATAACTTCACCGAATCATTCATCGCGAGTGTCCACAACCGTTGCAAAATATGCTGCCCAAAATGGTGCTGGTGGCAACGACATGCTGCTGGGGTCAGCCTTTGGTGACTTCATCATGGGCGATGGCTCTGGTGGTGGCGCTTCTGCTATGTGGCCGACGCCGGGTACAGGCGGCGGCGGTAATGATGTGATTTACGGGGGGGCTGGCAATGACCTGATCGCGGGTGATGGTTGGTCTGGAAGCGTTAATTCAGGTAGTTGGGGCGGTGCAGGCGGATTTGGTGGTGGTGGTGGCACTGGTGTTGGTAGTGCTGGGGCAGGCAGCATGGGTGGGGGCTTAGGTGGGGTGAGTAATTCGAGTACTACCGCTACCACAGCGGGGGAAACAACCAACAACATCGGTGTGGTCGCCCCTCCCGCACCCCGCACCACAGGAACCATTCTTGCGAATGCCGGTGGTGGTGCGGGCGTGTCGGGCGATGGCAACAGCACCGTCGACACTGAAGTGATCGTCGCCGAGCAAACCACCTCGCCCGACCCTTGGGCCTTCGGCTCGGGCGTAAAGACGACGACGGTCAATGGCGGAACCATTGGCTCAGCTATGAACGTTTCGGCTTTGAATTCGTCCAACCTGGTGAACGCATTCAGCGATTTGCGCAACTATGTCTCGGGTAAGAGCGAAAGCCAAACCATGGGTGCCGGTAACGACACTTTGTATGGCGGTGCGGGCGATGACTATATCGTGGGCGGCAACGGTGACGACGCCATCTACGGGGGCACCGGCAACGACTACATGTGGGGCCGAGGCGGCAGTACCACCGTAGGCACCAACAACGACACCTTCTACTGGCTGCGCGGCGACGCTGGCACCACGGGGGCCTATGACGTGGTGTGGGACTTCTCCACCACCAACACCAGTGGCGTCACCACAGGCGATGTGTCAGGGGGAGGCATGAAGCTCGATATCAGCAACCTGCTGCAAAACCATGTCAAGGGCAGCACAGCCAACTTGACGCAGTGGGTTACCAGCATCACAACCTACACAGCAGCCGCTGGCACTTTGGCCACTTCCGGTGCGCCTGCCGATGTGTTGGCCGCCAGCGCCAATACCACCGCCTTGACCAAGCTGGTGATCGACGTGGACGGCGCAGGCCCCAGCAACGTGACGCAAACCATCTGGCTGCGCAACTACAACCCCGGAACCACCAACGTGGCCGATTGGGTCAACCCGACCAACCACTGGTTGGTGGTGTAAGCCATGACCTTGCGTTCACCCATGGCCACCCAAGCTGCCGCGTCTGTGGCGGCGGTAGAAAACCACATCCAGACGCTGCGCGGTCAGCGCGTGTTGCAGGACGCGGATTTGGCGGGGTTGTATGGGGTGGATACCAAAGTGTTGAACCAAGCCGTGAAGCGCAACAAGGACCGCTTTCCGCTCGACTTCATGTTTCAGTTGACAACGGACGAAAAGGCGGAGGTGGTCACAAATTGTGACCACCTCGCCAAGCTCAAGTTTTCAAAGAGCTTGCCGTTTGCCTTCACCGAGCATGGCGCGATTCAGGCCGCCAATGTGTTGTCGTCCCCCGAGGCGGTGCAGATGCGCAATGAGATTTTTTATTCAGATTTTTTGAGTTCAAGGAGTAATCGAAATGGCAGCAACACATGATTTAGACGAGGGCCAAAACTTTTGGCCGGGCTATGTGGACACCTTGACCAACATGGTGATGTTTCTCATCTTGTTGATCGTGGTGTTGTCTATGGCGGTGATGTTTTTCACCATCAAGGCACGCAACGACGCGCTCAAGTCGGCCGTGCCATTGAAAGACCCCAGCAAGGCTGCCAATGAAAAGGTGTATCCGGGCATGGCCGATGAGATGCCGCAAAACCCCACGATGGAGGACATGCGCAATTTGGTGAACCGCTTGAAGGAGAAGCTCTACCAAAGCGAGTTGCGCTACAAGCCCAGTGGTTTGAACCCCGTGGCCAAACCTGACGAGACCAAGATGGGCAAGAGCGAGCGGGTGGAGGATGCCAGTGCCAAGACTGAAGGGACATTGGTGAACGGGGTGCAAGACTTTGCGCTGCGTCCTACGAGTTTGATCATTCGTTTCAGACCGGGTGCGCTGGGAATGAGCGACGAGGAGGCGAAGCGAATGACGGAGGTGTTCATGAAGCACTTCGATTACCAAGTGGGGAGCGCGCAGAGTTTCATGCTCACCGCTAATGCGGCAGAGGGTTTGAGTGAGTCGAACCGGATGGCGTTCTACCGTGTGGTGGCTGTACGTAACCGTTTGATGGGGACGACGGGTGTGCCCGCCGTCAAGATCGGACAGAAGATTCACGCGGTGCCCCCGAATGCGGTCACCGGAATGGAGGCGCTGGAAGTGCGCATCACGAAGGTGGATTGATTCGCGAGGGCGTCACGGTGAAAACGACAACATTGACGATGGAGCAAGCCAAAGAGTTTTTGCGGTACGTACGGATTGCAGACGTCAAAGATATACGCGCGGTGGATACAGACTTGTTGCTGGTTTTAAAGACGGGCGAGAGGATTGTGTTGACCGATGGGGTGTTGTTGTCGGTGACGCAGCCTGAGCATTTGTTGACGTTCAGAGACGGTACGTTGCGGCTTGAACAAATTTTTCAACAGATTGAAAAGATAGAGCCGAACGCCATCGATGGGGATGTGCCGTCTCTACCGGACCAGCATGTGATGCTGGATTGCACATGGAAGTGGCTAGTGTTTTAGCGATGGACTTCAAGGAGAAAAACATGAAGCAAGTTTATGTAGAAGATGGGTATTGCGGAAGCACCAAGGCAGCCAAGGCATTGATGGTGTCGATAGGCACGGTTCACAAGTTGGTGGAAAGGGGGGAGCTTGTCGCTTGGCGGACGGAGGGAGGGCATCGTCGCATCGATGTGCAGTCGCTGCGCAAGTATTTGATGCGCCGCGGTCGCTTGCTAGCGACGGCCAATGGTGACGCACCGCAATTGCTGATGTTTGTGGTGACCAAGGATGAGCACACAAAAATTCAATTGAAGCTGAACTCAAAGGAGTGGGGCACGCGTGTGAAGACGGTTCTTCACCAAGACTTGATTCAGGCGATGTTGGCCTTGAATGACGCGAATCCCCAAGTGGTGTTGCTGGACGCCAGACTGCTGGGGAGTGTCGGGGGGTTTGAGGCGCTGAAGTCTTTGCGCGGTCATGCGGGTTTGCGCAATCTGTCTATATTGGTGATGTGCAGCGCTGATGAGCGGACGGTCGAGTTGTCTGCGCTGGCGTTGACCCACAAGATTCAGTTGTTGGATAAGCCTTTGGACATGGGCTGGCTGGTGGGTTATGTGAATGCGCTTTTGTTTAACCGCGATTTGATGGTGACTAACACGGCCTAGGCTGCGCAAGCCGTGTGGTGATGCCTACTGCTGAAGGATTGTTTTTTCAATGGCCTGCGCAATGTCATGAAAGCTAATAGGTTTGTGCAGGACTTGCACGTTCAGTTCCGCGAAAAGATGAATGTGTGAGGGGGTGGTGTCCGCCGTGACGATGATGGCGGGAATTTCGTCGTTGTAGTTTTCGCGAATTTTTTCGATGAGTAGATTGCCCGTCGTTTGGCTGAGGCGGTAGTCGCAAAGAATGCAGTCGATGTGGTCAATGGTTTCGAGTTGAACGGCCAATTCATTTTCATACTCTGACAACACGTAGACGTGCGCCCCTTTGTTGGCAAGGGTGTGTCTGTAGGCCTCCACAATGACTGGATTGTCTTCAATCACGGCAATGTATTTGCCTTGCAGGCTTGAAAGTGCATTGGGTAATTTCAAGACGGGATCGGGCAGGTCCATGTCCTCCGCGCTGAAGGAGGCAAGGAAAAATGTTTTCACAACAAAGCGTGAGCCCACGCCGACTTCTGAGGTGACATGAATTTGTGCGCCGATGAGATCGCACAGACGTTTGACAATGGATAGGCCCAAGCCAAGGCCATCGTGCAAAGCCCGCGTTCTGTCGGCGCGAAAGAATTGGTTGAAGATTTGTTGTTGCTCTGAGGCTTCAATGCCGCATCCTGTGTCACAGACTTCGATGGACAAACATGCCTCTTCAACGCTGAAATTCAACGCGACGCTGCCCGTCTCTGTGTATTGAATGGCGTTGGACACCAAGTTGCTGATGATTTGTTGCAGCAGCAATTTGTCACCACGGACGATCAAATCGGGACAGCTGATGTCCAAGGCCAAGCCTTTGTTGATGGCTTTGGTTTCCGTGAGATCGCGAATGGTGTTGGCGAGCTGTTCAAGACGAAAAACTCGGCTGTTGATTTGCATCACATCGGCATCGAGTTGGCTGATGTTTAACAAGGAGTCAAACATCGCGTTGAGGGTGGTGATGCTGGTTTTAATTTTTGAAATTGATTTTTTTTCTGGGGCGGGCAGGTTGTCTAAGTTGATGAGCTCAAGGTAGACGTTGACAGCGTGCATGGGTTGACGCAAGTCATGACTGGCGACGGCGATGAACTTGGATTTGGCGACGTTGGCGGCAACGGATTGGTCGCGTTCATTGGCGAGTTCTTGGTAAAGCAGCTCATTGCGGAATCGAAGTCGCACCGAGTTTTCAAAAGTTTGGGAGAAGTTTCTCGCAATGCTCAGGACGACGATGTAGAGAGAAGCAAGACCGACAGAAAAAGGCCACGGGAAAAAGTTGTGCGTCCATAAAACCGAACTCAAGGACGGGATCATGATGGGCAGCGTGAAGGCAAAAAATGTCGCCCGGTTGACGCTGTAGGCAAACATGCTGGAAATCATCGCTGCCGTGGTCATGTAGACATAGATCATTCGGTTGACCATCAGCAAATCGGGGGCCATCAATATCCAGCCCAGTCCCCAACCAAAGCCCACAATGCCGATGGCATAGGTGACGAGTTTCAAGTCGCGCTTCGGGTTGGAGATTTTTTCAGCTTGGTACTCCAGCTGAAAAATGATCCATGTCCGAATGGCGACGACGATGAGCATGTAGCCAAGCCAGATCGCTAAGTTCAGGTGGTGAACTTCGTCTTTGAACATGGGAATACAAAGCAAGGGCGCCAAGATGTTGGCCACTGTGGCGGACCGAGCTGCTTTGGTGATGTGTGCCGATTTCTCACGCATGAGATTGGCGTTGTTCATCTCGTCTTCGATCAAGCGGTGATCAATGGATGGGGTGCTTAGTTTCACTGCTTGGCTTTTCCTGCGAATGGCTGGCGAAGGTGCCGTGTGAATGGTGTGTCACGACAGCAGTTGATGCTTTTGTGCTTTGAGGACGGCTTGCGTTCGATTGAAAACGCGCAGCTCTTTGAATATTTGGTTGATGTGGATTTTGACCGTTTGCTCACTGATGCCCATGTAGTCTGCGATGACTTTGTTGGGATGACCTTGTGAGATCAGGTCGAGCACTTCGAGTTGTCGCTGGGTGAGCCGAAAATCTTTGGGCTCCGTATTTTTGTGAGCCACGACATGGCCAGTCTCAAACGTCATCAGCGGTTTGAGTTTTTTGATGATGAATTCAGCCGTGCTGTTTTTGGAGAGAAACATGGCCGCTCCAGCCGAGACTGTTTTGGGCTCCCATGCCTGTTCGTCTAAGCCGGAAATGGCGACGACTTGTTCAACGTTGTCTCGCTCTTTGAACACGCGGATACCCGCCAAGCCGCTCAGCCCCGGCATCAGGATGTCTAGCAGGATGACCCACTGCTTGTTGGATTTTTCGATCAGCTCGATGCCCTCGGAGGCGCTGCTGGCCACTGCAACTTCAATGCCGTCGGTGATAAATTCTCTCGCGAGTTTTTCGCTCAGCGCATCGCGATAAACCGGATGATCATCAATGATGAGAAGAGATTTCATGTGATGTTCATCCATGCGAGCATGCTACTGACTCGCGATGACGGTCACAACTAAACTTTGGTTTTAGATGCAGCGCTAAAAAGCGTCATTGACGGAGAAAGTAGGCATAAACGGTCGCTTTATCGCCATTGACGGGGTGTTAGGGGCGGTTTTGAGGACGGCGATGCATTGCTCGACACGGTTCTTGATGAGGGCAATTTCTCTTTCTAAGTCAACGTGAGCTTTGGCAATCTCTGACAGAAACGCCAAGGCTTGAGGCGTCAAACGGACGCCCTTGCTGGTTCTGCCCCAGACGATCAAGTCGGTATTGAGTTCCAACTCCCAATGCTTGAGTTCGCCCCAAACGTAGCGGTAGGAGCGTCCCAAGTGTTTGGCCGCTTGGCTGATGGAGCCTGTTTCATGGACGCTTTCAAGGATCGCGAGAAGCGGGTGCTCCAGCTTCTCGCGTGTCGATTCATTGCAGAGCTTGTACGCGATGGATAAGTGAAGTGGCTTTGATGAATAGGTCATGCACGGAGCCTTTTGTGATTTCATCCTAATGACAGGGTGATGGGGGCTCAATAGCAAATACGGTCTAGAACCTAGGTGCTAGGTCAGTGCATCATTCCCAATAATTGGCAGAGATGATTTCTGCCAAGGGATGACACACGCGCACCGCCATGACTTTGGGCTCGGTGTCGGACCGAACAGTCCCTTGGCCCGCAGGGCCAAGGTAGTCGTAGTAAGCCAGAGTGACACCACCGACGGTCTGTTGGTAAGACCGCAACCGATAGGGCGCTCCGTTGGCGCAACGGGCGGCGAACACAAAGGTCTCTTCGTCATTGCCCAGCGGCACGTTTGATTTGTCGGTGGGTACTGCGCCAACTGCGGTGCCCGACAACAAGACGATGCTGATGCACAGGTGTTTGAGATGATGTGCACCTGAGGCCATGGTGGTTGCTAAGCGCATGTCAATCGGTGGCTTGGGTGTGTCGTTGGGCACCATCGGGCGTCCCAGCTTCGGAGCCTTCGCCCCATTTGATGTCAATGGTCGGCGGGGGCGTGCTGTGCTTGACCGGTGCATTGGCCGAGCGACCCGAGAAAAGTATGGCGGCTGTCATGAGCGTTGCGAGTACCAGCAGCAGCGCGACGATAAAACGGGTTTTCATGATTTAGCTGCCTTGGCCCCATGTGATTTCTATTTTGGTATCGGAGCTGGGTTCGTGGCTTTGAACCGCTGGATAAATCCAAGAAAGAACAGTGATGGCGATGGCGCTGACAACGGCGATGAGCAACGCTGATATGGAAGAGGTGACGAGGGCGAATCGCATGTGAATGGTTGAGTGAAGAACAACCAAAATCGTAGTTTCAGCCTCGCCCAAGTTCAATAACAAATTCGCTCTAGAACCAATGCGTTAAGCCGCATTTTAAAAACTACTGACGGCCACCTCGGTTGGTTTCTTCCCCAAATTGGCATGGGCTTGCGCATAGTCCATCGAGATGTTTTCAACTTTCACAGACTGCAAAACTTCGGTGGGTCTGGGTGTTTCGGCATTGACCGAAGGCTGAGTCAGCGCAGCTGAGGCGATGAACATGGCACTGCTCAAAGCCGCGAGCACAAACATGGTGATGGCTGATTTTCTAACGTAGAACTGCATGTGAACCCCTGGATGAAATGCAAGTGGGTTCATTGAACTACGTGCCAGTGATGCTCACAATCAACGATTGGTTCTAGGCATTCGGTACTAGCACGCCAGTGAGGTTGTGCGTGCTTTGGTGGCGATTAAACCAACACAGCGCCTTGGCGCAAGAACCGTCTTAATTCCGGAAGCGCAATGGGTGGAATGTCAAATGCGGGTGTTTCAAGGATGGCGTTGACTTGCTGCTTCAAGAAAAAGCAGGTTTCGTGATGGACGGTGTCACGCTCGTTGTCCACAGTGACCATGTGATACGAGTCACCCAGCAGATGAAGCCGCTTAATTTTCGAAGCCATGATGGGCAGGGCTTGCTCAATGCTTTTGGGATGAGCGGTCTCATCGTCAGCCGCATGCACAAACAAAGCAGGGGATCGAATCCTCGCGAGATGCTTCCAGATCTCGTCCGATAGCTTGAGGCCTTGCGAGATTTGCTTGTAGCTCAAAGCATCAGCGCCGGATTCGGCAATGTGATCTTGCGACAGCGCTTTGCGGACTCTCGCCCGCATCTCTTCATTTTTGATGCCATAGGGTTCGGCCTCGGCAAAACGATAACGCTGCAAGAACGGAAAGTACGGCGCTAAACGAAGTAGGAAACTGTAAAAAGGAATAGCCCACCCGTTGTACGCCAAGCATGCAGAAAGCAAAACGATGCAAGTCGGCTGTTCTTTGGCGGCGAGCATGAGGGCCAGCGTCGCCCCCATGGAGAGCCCCACAACGGACACGGTTTCGCACTCGGCTTTCAACGCCCAATAATGCTTTTGGGCTTCTGCTAACCAGTCCGGCCATTCACTCGTCGCGCAACCAAAAGCGTAGCCTGCGAGATGAGGCGCATGAACCGTGAAACCGTTTTGGTGCAAGTGCCGCGCCAGGCCTGCGATTTCCAATGAATTCGCACCAAGCCCATGTAACATCAGCACACCGTGAGGGCCTGCATCAAGTCTGAGGTCACTGATCGGATGAGGGGCGTTACGCATGATTTTTAAAAATTCTCGACTTTGGGTTCAACACAGGCCGTGGGTGGTTGCTCGCGATAGCTTTCTCATTCTATTGGTCGCGTTTGTGGCGCGCTACGCACTGCATGAACTGATTGAGCCTTATGCCGTGTTTCATTTTTTTATCATCGCTTGCTTGATTGTGGCTGTGCGCTATGGATATCGGGCGGCGTTTGTTTGCTTGGTGGTCAGTGTCTTTGTCGGCAATTTCTTTTTTGTGAAACCCTACAACACCTTTGCTCAGATTACCACGTCCGATTTGATCCCCGCACTCAACTTCTTCTTCGTGACGGGCGTTGCGGTGGTTGTGATTGAGAAACTGCAACGAACAATTTATGCGCAAAAGTTGTTGATCAAAATCATGTCTGACAGACAACGATCGATGTTGTTCAGGCAGAACGATTTGGTACAAAAACTTCGATCATCCGCAGGGGCCGCCCATGAATAAAAAGATAGCTGAGTTTTCCTTGAGTTTGCTGGCCGCCTTAGGTGTAGCGGGCCCTGTGATGGCGCAAACACAAACTCAGCCGACCTTGGTCGGCGATGTGGGGATGGCGGTTTATAGAACGCCGCAAATCGCGGCTTCAACAGAAAAGCCCACCACGGTTTTGCCATACGTCTATGCCGACTATGGCGACCTTTATGCCAGAGTGGACACCTTTGGCTACAAGCTCACCCCTATGGGGGCTGGACACTTGGAGTTGGTCACGCGTTTGAGTTTTGAGGGCTACCAACCGACAAACAGCGCGATTGGCAAGCGTGAGAGACCGAAACCCATCGGGGTTGGAACTTTCCAAGAAACACACTATGGTGGATTCTTTGCCTATGCGTTTCATGACGCGAGCTCCGGCGGCAGTTTGCTGGATGCCTCATACGCCGCAGAGCTTCAATTCGGTGGGCTGCATGTGTATCCGCAGTTGGGATTTGAGCGAAGAGATCGCAAATACGTGGATGCTTTGTACGGCGTGAGCGCGGCTGAATCTGCGCGAAGCGGATTGACCGCTTACGCTGCCAACAATTCAATCACTCCCAATGCCGCAGTGGCGCTGGAGTACCCACTGTTCGACAGTTTGAAGTTGACGTTTCAAGTTCGAAAAAAGTGGTTGGATAAGAGCATCAATGACAGTCCCTTGGTCAATACCAAGCAGCAAACATCCAGCTTCATTGCTATTTCGCAGACGTTCAAATAAGTCGTATCGCAGTTAATTGCGCACAAGTAAGGTTCGGTAGCCGTTGCAATTTGCATCACCAAAATAGCGTTGCTACCAAGCGGTTTGACCCGTCAATGGCTTGTCAAGGTCTCAATTGAGCGGTGCCAACACCTTCAACCATTTGACAGCAGGTAAAGGCCAACGCGCTTGAATCGCTTGCGCTTTTGCATGCAAGGTTTCCTTCTCCCAAGGACGAGGTGTACGAAAGGCCAGCACAATGGTGTTGCCTGCTTTGGTGCGCTTGAATGCCCACAGCGCATCATTGCCGAATACAGAAGCAATTCTTTGGATGCTGCGTTCTATGTTTGCCGTGCGTCCAAATAAATTCACTGTCATGCAGCCGTTGGCCGTGAGCAATTGTCGGCAATCCGCATAAAACGCTTCGCTATCCAGAGCAGGACAGTCCGCATCTTGGTCAGACAAATCAACTTGTAGGGCATCGATCTTCCCATGCCATTTTTCTTGGCTTGCAATCGCGGCAGCGTCCGAGACGATGACTTGCAGGGCGTCGTTGTCTTCGGGCAAATTGAACCAAAGTCGGCACATGGCCACAACTTGCGGATTCAATTCAACGGCGGTGGTGGGCATACCCAAATGCACATGACAGAACTTGGTCAGTGATGCGGCGCCCAATCCCAGTTGCATGGATCGCAAGTGACTGACTTGACTTAAGTCCGTGAACAACAACCAGCCCATCATGCGTTGCACATAGTCGAGGTGGATGTCAAAAGGTCTGCTGATCTTCATAGATCCTTGCACCGTCGGCGTGCCTAGGTGCAAAAACCGCATGTCACCGTATTCAAAAAAAGTGACAGGAGGCAAATTGCCGACGCCCGCGAAGCTTGTCTGTGCATCAGCAGGGCCCTGACTACGAAATGTGCGCGCTTGTCTTCTTGCTAGAAAGACGCCCATGGACATGGCGAACACGCAGGCGATCACAAAGTAAATCAGATCAGCCATCAAGAGCTTGCTCAGTGGGCATACGTCATGTAGAGGTAGGTCAAATTGTTGTCGCTGGCTGCGCGGCTATTGCCTGTGGAGTTGTCAATAAAAGTGCTGCCACCCAGGAAATTTCGATTGTAGGTTTGCTGGAGCGCGATGTGGATATTTGGGATTGGCGCATAGTAGAGCTCAAAGCCAACGCCACTTGTTTTGGGCGTTCCTGTGGCCGAGCAATAAGTGAGCAAGGAGTTGAGTTGATTGCATGCGCCATTGGTGGCGCTTGCGTTGTATGTCCAGTACAAATTGTCCGTGCTGCCGTTGGTTTTGAAATAAAACACACTCGAACCATAGGTTCTTAAATAGTCATAAGTTGCTTTCGTTTTGAAAGTCGTCAGCGTACCCAGTGCGCTGTCATGACTGATCGCCACCGAACGACTGCCCCAGTCGACCCTCTCTGATATGTAAGTAGCTTGCGCGGAAACGGAGTGTGTGTCGGTGATGTGTTGATACTGCGCATCAAGACCTATGTCCGTGTATTTTCCTGACGCAGAGCCTGCGACGAAGACGTCGCGCCCCAAGTGCGTGACCATGCCAAACGTGCCCAGCATGTACGAGTCAGCGCCATTCACATGGTTCCAAGCCAGTCGCCAATAGGGATTGGAGCTGGTGTTGATGGTGTTCACGGGCCCTGAAAGTTGCAATACCGAGGAGCCTTGCGAAGACTTGAAGTAGTTGCTGAGTTCCAAATAGAGGGCGTCATTCAGCATCGCATAAACGCCGATGCCAGTGGTTTGCGAATTCAATCCACCATCAATCATGGTGGTGGGGCCAAACTGTCCTATGCCCCACGCATTCAGCACGCTTGAGCTTCGATAAGGAAAGGTATGAACAGGCGTGGTGTTCCATAAATCTTGTGTGGCGGGCGCATTGTTCACAGTGATCCCCCAAGCGGCGGACTGGTCTGCCACGGTGCTCTGTTGTGCGTACCTCAAATCACTGGCATCCAGAAAATAATCGCTGCCAACGCGAACGCCTGTTTGAACTCCTTGACTTTGAAATAGCGGATTGGTGTTGGCCATGCTGGCGGTCCATTTGATGTTGCCGCCGATGTTGTCTGCAAGTTTTCCTGCGACATAAAGGTTGAACTCTTCTGGGATCAGTTTTCCATTTTTGGGCATGTTCACGCTGGGGTCGAAGCTGCTGGCGGTGCTCTTGACTTTGGTGGCAGAGGCGGTGGCTGTGAAAGAGAAGGGCGTCACGCGATGGCCCAACGCGTAGCCCTTGAGTTTGAATAGGCGACCCTCTGGCGTCAGTTCGCCAATGTTCAGATGGCACGTTTTGCAAGGCTGATCGGTTTGCTCAGAAAACGAAGGCAACGCTTGCGCGCTAAAGCTCATGGTGAGCGCCATCAGTACAAGCGCAACAGCGAGTGATCTGAGATGCATGGTTTTGCTCATTTTCATAAATGTCGGCCGCGGCGTGCGGGGTATCAAATGAGCGGCCACCATAGCGACCGTGATACGTCACGGCGCCCGATGGATACGCAAAATGGGGTAATGGTTGTAGCTGGGGTCGTGATAAGGAATTTCACGAATCCAAAAATCCATGCGTTGCTCTGGATCTTCTCTGAATCGGTCATCACGGTCCATT
This sequence comes from uncultured Burkholderiales bacterium, assembly GCA_903886485.1. Classification (GTDB taxonomy): domain Bacteria; phylum Pseudomonadota; class Gammaproteobacteria; order Burkholderiales; family Burkholderiaceae_C; genus Limnohabitans. The sequence goes on along the minus strand of CAISMH010000011.1, from coordinate 164,681 downwards.
CGCGTTTGATATTCTTTGCGAAGTTCCGGCAGCTTTTGGTGCAAGGTCTCGCCGTAACGTTGGCGGATGCGACGATCTTCTCTGTACATCCACTGCGCAATTTGAAGTTGGCGATGGTTAGAAATGTGGTCCGTGATTTCGTACACCGTATTGAACAAGCCCCAACGCGACAAAGAGTCGGGCGACACGGGCTCTAACAAATGCGCCGCCAATAGAGCGCGCGTCTGATGAGTTGGGACGTAGAGCGAACCTTCAAGCAAGTCCTCGCGCGCGTCCGTCCACTCGCCATACAAATTGGTTCGCAGTCGGCCTTGAAAAGTTCGTGATTCAAAGGTGATGTCTTCAGGCCTCACATGCAACACTTGCACGTCGACCTGTTTCAAATTGTGTGAGATGACTTGGTAGGCAACGCCATGCTTTTGCAAGTAGGGCAAGACCACCGAGACCCACCCTGCAGGGACGATGTAACCGCCTTGCGGCAACGTCACGATGGCGTCATTGACCGGTTGAATGTCGCCATAAACAGGCGTGTGCCACACCTGCGGACGATTCAGATGGTAGGTGATGTGGCGCCCACCTACGACCGGCGCTTCGCTGTGTGTGGTGTATTCATAGCCCAGCAAGTCGGCGTAACCAGTGGGAATGTTGATGTCCATTTCCAGCATGTTGTGCCAGTCCAGCGCCACGGTTTGAATGCGCATGTTGTCCGCATGCTCGTCCGCTTGCATGGCCACCTTCAAAAGGGCGCGCCCATCCTTGGCCATCAACTCGAGCGCCGCGATCAAAACATCCCTGCTTGTTTGAATGCGTTGGGCATAAGGGGACCACGCATGGTCTTCGATCAACAAGCCCAGACGATTCCTCAGTGCTGCATACACATGGGAGAAGCGAGGCGCATCCGCATCGCGCATGATGCCTGCCCGTGGATTTTCAAAATCCAACAACACGGGGGTGAAGTCCAGCGGGTGATGCCCTGTCGTCTGAAGCCGACTCATCATGTGGGCTAGAAATTGTTCAGACACCTCGTTCAACGCTTCGTCAGAGCTGAACATGGGAGACATTGACAAAGAGACATCGTGACGAAACCGCACGCCGTCCGTCACATGCAGATCCAGCGTGAGCAAAGGGTCCCATTGCGCGACCAGTTGCAGCATGGCATTCATCTCAGCGGACTGGCCGAGTATCCAGTCTCGGTTCAGATTGATGCGCTGGGCGGTGACGCGCTCACCTTGCAAGCTGGGTCCGTTTTGATTGGGGCGGTTGAACGGGCTGGGGCGTTCATGCCCATCCACGTTGAAAACGGGCACAAACAAAAAGACTTGATGTTCAAGCGGGTCATGCGCCGGTGGTTTGTGCAACCAATCGCGAATCAACATCAGCCCTGCGTCTTTGCCGTCAATTTCACCCGCATGCGTGCCACCAATGGCAAGGACGACTGGAATATTGAGTTTTTTCGCTTGCGTGGGTGTCAAAGCGCCGCTTCGGCTCATAGCGATGACCCAGATGGGACGTCCTTCGGCTGATCGACCCATGTTGAAGCACCGAACGACGCTGGGATAGTGGTTGGCCCAGCTTTGGCACAGCGCGTCTACTTCTGCGTATGTTCCGGTGCGCTGGAACTTGCTGATTTCAGCTTCGAGCCGCGGGGCGACGACAGGCGTCGTCGCTTGCCCCCATGCGCAGCAAGCCGCACACCACCCAATGCCCCAAACTAAAAAATATTTGCAGGCAGCCAGACGCGTCAATGAACGCGAGTTAGCACTCATCCGTCCCATGCCCGGGCGCAGCCTGCGTGGGCACATGGTGACGCAAGCCCACTTGTTGGTTGTTCTCATCCACAAACACCAGCTGAGGTTCATGGCCAGCCACTTGGTCTTCATGCACTTGTGCGAATGACGCAATGATCAACAAGTCACCCACGCTGGCACGACGTGCGGCAGAGCCGTTGACCGAAATCATGCCCGAGCCACGCTCGCCTTTGATGGCGTAGGTGATGAAGCGTTCGCCGTTGTTGATGTTCCAGATGTGGACTTGTTCGTTCTCACTAATGTTGGCGGCGTCCAGCAGGTTTTCGTCGATGGCGCAGGAGCCCTCGTAATGCAATTCGCACTGGGTCGTCGCAACGCGATGGATTTTGGATTTGAGCAGGGTGCGGAACATGGCTTAAAAATTATCGGGCTGGCGATCAAAAACGAAGCATTGGCGCAATCATAGTGGCTCAGCCAAATACCGCGCAGCGCCTAAGCCTGCGACGCGGCCGCTGGCCAGGCAGGCACTGAGCAAGTAGCCGCCCGTGGGGGCCTCCCAATCGAGCATTTCACCCGCGACAAACACGCCTGGCAGAGACTTGGCCATCAGGTCTTCATTCAGGGCTTCTAGGCGGACGCCGCCTGCACTGCTGATGGCTTCATCGAGTGGACGTGTGGCGGTCAAGGTGATGGGCAGGTGTTTGATGGCGGCCGCAAGTTGTGCGGGGTCATTCATGGCCTCTTTGCTCAAGACCTCATGCAGCAAGCCCAAGTGCAAGGCGCTGAGGTGAAGACGGCTTTTCAAGTGACTGCTGAGGGAGCGTGAACCACGCGGGTGGCGCACTTCGGTCAACACGCGTTCGGGTGTGAAGTCGGGTTTGAGGTCTAAGTACACCGTCGCGCTGGCTTGGCGTGATAGCGCGTCGCGCAGCAAGGCGGATGCCGCGTAGATCAAGTTGCCCTCTACGCCTGTGGCGGTGATGACGAACTCGCCTCTGCGCTGGAAAGTGGCCCCAGTGCTGTCAGTGAACGACAAAGCGACCGACTTCAAAGGGGTGCCCGCAAATTGGCTGGCCAAGTGTGGGCTCCAACCCATCGCCGTGGTGCTGTTGGCACCAGAGCCTTGCACATCAAAGCCGCAGTTGGCAGGGCGCAGCGGGGAGACATCGAGCCCCAACGTGGCCAACCAAGGCTGCCATGCGCCGTCTGAGCCGAGCTTGGCCCAACTGCCGCCGCCCAAGGCCAGCAGCACGGCATCGGCGTGGGCGATGTGTGCGCCTTGCGGCATGTCGAAATGCAGGGTAAAGGGGTGTGTGGCGTCCACGTTGTGCTGCAAGCTGCCGTTCCAGCGGTGGCGCATGTGAAAGCTCACGGGCACGCCCTGTGCTGGGTGGCGCAAGCGGTGGAGCCACGCGCGCAGCAGGGGCGCGGCTTTCATGTCGGTGGGGAAGATGCGCTGCGAGCTGCCCACGAAGGTATCAAGACCCAAGCCTTTGACCCATTCGCAAATCGCCGTGGCATCAAAGCGTTGAAGCCACGCCGCGCAAGCGGCGCTGCGCTCGGCGTAACGCAAGATGAATTGTTCAAAAGGCTCGGCATGTGTGAGGTTGAGCCCACCCAAGCCCGCCAGTAAAAACTTGCGGCCGACAGAAGGCATGGCGTCATACACATGGACGTGAACGCCAGCGGCACTGAGCATTTCAGCCGCTATCAGGCCTGCGGGGCCCGCGCCAATGATGGCGATTTGTTGGTTTGGTTTGGAAGTCACCCAGCAAGTGTAGGCGGCTCAATATCTCACAGAGGCGCTGAGTCTGAAGGTGCGAGGTTCAGCGGGGTGGAGGTGGATATCGTTCACAGGGTTGGGCTCATGGTTGAGTTGCGACAGATATGCGTACTGAATGTCATTGTTCTGGCGGTTGGCGAGGTTGAACACATCCAACGACAGCTTCACATCAGAGTTCAAACGGTGCGAGATGCGCAGCTGCGTGCTGATATTCGCAGACGAACGCATGCTGTTGTCTTCCACCAATGCCGCCGAGCCGATGTAGCGCATCCCCACCGACAAAGACCAAGTGCCAAGCGGGTTCACCACCGCGTTGAGATGCGCCACTTTTTGCACAGCGTTGGGAATGAAGTTGCCACTGGCGTTGGCGTCGGTGTAGCGGGGTTGGCTCCACGCCACATTGGCGTCGAGGCTCAAGCGAGTCTGGGGTGACCAGTGGTTGTTCAGCTCCAGCCCCTTGCGCTGGCTGGGGCGCCCTGCCTGCGTCGTGCCTGTGTCGCCCATGTAGTGCAACTCGGAATCAAAGTCCAAACGCCAGAGTGCCAAGCTGGTCTCGAGGTGGGGCAAGGGCGTGGTGCGCAGGCCAAGCTCCTCGCCTTGCGAACGTGTCAAGCCGGCTGCGCTGCGCGCGTCGTTGCTGTGAAAACCGCGGCCCAGGTTGAAGAACAAGTCGGTGTGGCGCCATGCCCCCCAAATGGCAGAGAACTTGGGCGATAGCTGCTGACTTTGCTGAGTGAGCGAAGCGCCATCAGCCAGTGTGCTGTGGGCCCGCGCATGGAATTGGTCCAGACGGGCGCCCATCACGGTTCGCAACTGCGGGGCCCATGTGGTGTTGTTCTCGGCGTAAATACCGAGCAACGATGGTGTGACCGCATCGGCGCGAACAGCGTGGGTCACCGTGCGTTGTGTGGTTTGGTCTAAGCCCACTTGAATTTGGTCTTGACGCACCTGTAGCCCGACGGTGTTGGTGCTGAGGGTGGTCTCGGTACTGCTGACCACCCATGTTTGCAACGCGTGTGCGCCCACCACGGTGCGTTGGTCGCGTTGGGCAAACTGATCACCGGTGGGCGTGGTTTGGTAGGTGAAGTTGGAATACAAGGTCAGGTCGTACTGCATGACATACCAGCTCAATTTGCGGGTACTGTCGGCGCTGTGCTGATGCCATTCACCCGACAAGCTGTTGCGCCCCGTCTGCCCGCCATCGCTGGCATCCAGCGAGTCAAATCTGCCAAAGGCTTGATTTTGATAATTGCCTTGGTCGATGAGTCGCTGTGGAATTTGGTCTGTCGATGTCCAGTGTGCGCGATAGAGTGACAAGCTGGTAGACCACCCTTGGCTCGCACTGCCTGCGCTGAGTGTCAGCAAGGCGTTGGTTTTGCGCAGTCCCTCGGGGACGACCCATGGGCCTTGGTAGTTGGTGCGCTCCACGGCGGTCAGCAGCACCATGTCTTGCCCAACCGTGCGTGAGTCGGCCGTCATGCCGCGCAGGTAGCCATGCTGTCCCCAAGTGACGTTGGTCAAGGGGCGATCCATCTGTGTGCGGTACGCAAAGTGAGCCGAACCAGCAGACGAAAAATCGCCATCTTCTGCGGCATAGGGGCCCTTGCGGTAGTCCACACGTTGCACCAGTTCCGGCATTAAAAAATTCAAATCACTGTAGCCCTGACCATGTGCGTGGGTGGGCAAGTTCACGGGCACGCCATTGACGGTGGTGGCGAAATCGGTGCCATGGTCCAAGTTGATGCCGCGCAAAAAATATTGATTCGCCTTGCCATCGCCCGAGTGTTGCGTGACCACCATGCCTGCGATGTTCTCCAGCACATCGGCGGGACGCAGCAGCGCTTGCTGTGCGATCTGTTCGGCACGGATGGAGCCGTCTGAAGCACTGTCTCTCTCGGCGCGTTGTGGCTGCGCGTGAATCTCAATCTCTGGCATCACGGCATCGGCACGCACCTCTGGCACGAAGCCTGCAAGGCACAGTGTCAGCGCCGCGCAGCGGGTGACACACACAGAGGATGAGGATAGAACAGGCATCTACATCACCGAAGCAATTGGTGCGCCAACGGCCACCCCCGAAACCGTGCAAACACAGCGTTGCGTTGCACTGGTTTCGTGCGTCACGCACCATTGCATGCGTTCTATTTCTTTTTGGCACCAAAACAAGGCAAAAAATGACAGGTTGGCACGCACATCTCGCACTCGACTACACCCGCGCCGCAGCGCGCACGGTGGCGAAGTTCGAGCACAAGGGGCCATTGCGTGTGTTGCAAAGCCTCTACCCCGAGGGCGACGCGGTGTGTCACAACGTGTTGGTGCATCCCCCCAGCGGCTTGGTGGGGGGCGACACCTTAGACATTGAGTTGCAGTTGGGTGCCAATACGCATGCCCTGTTGACCACACCTGGCGCCACACGTTTTTATCGCAGCGAGCAAGGGCTTGCCACGCAGCAAGTCAAAGCCCATGTGGGCGAAGGCGCACGTCTGGAGTGGCTGCCCCTCGAGAGCATTGCTTACAACGGTTGCCACGGTTTGAACCATGCGGTGTTTGACTTAGCGCCTAGCGCCGAGATGATGGCGTGGGACATCACGGCCTTGGGTTTGCCCAACGCCAACTTGCCGTTTGAGCGGGGTCAGTTGCAGCAACACATGGAAGTAGCAGGCGTGTGGCTGGAGCGTGGTTTGCTGGATGCGCAAGACACGCGTTTGATGGACGGCCCTTTGGGTTTGGCCAAGCACCGTTGCATGGCCACCTTGGTGTTTGCGTGTGGTGCAGACTTGCCGCGTGAGCGCCGTGATGTCGCGCTGTCGTTGGCGCGTGCGTTGACCGAGGCAGCGTCTGCCGGCTTGTGGGCCGGTGTCACGTCGTCACATCCACGCATCGTGGTGTTGCGCACACTGTCTGGGTTGGTCGAGCCTGCGCAAACGTTGCTGCGAGGGGTGTGGGCGGCGTGGCGGCGTGGGCTGTGGTCGATGGGGGATCAGCCGCCGCGTATTTGGTCGATGTAGCTTTTTTGGGTATTCGGATTTTGATGTGGGTGAAGACTTAAAAGCGACTCGATTTGCTCATCCCAGTGGCAGCAACACTTTCAACTTGGAGATCACTTCAGCAACAACATCATCTGCAGCACGACCTGCCAACTTTGCTTGGCGAATCTCCCAGTCCATACTCCGAAGTTGATCCGAAAGTACCACGCCCTTCAAGCCTTTGGAGCCTATCAAAGCGACCTCAAATGGATAACCCTTGATTTGCGTAGTAATGGGACAGCACAACATAAGGCCAGTCGTCGCGTTGTAGGCTTTGGGTGACAACACCAGGGCGGGCCTATGTCCAGCTTGTTCATGACCGGCTTGTGGATCATGTTCAAGCCAAACCACGTCACCGACATCAGGGGCGAAAGCCTTACGGGTCACCACATTTCACGTCCGGCAGGCGCACCAAAATCTACCAATGCATGTTGATTTTGTTTGTTAATTTTTGCCAGCATATCCTGCAAGCAATAAGCCTTTGGAGATGGTTTGAGCACAATATGGCCTTCAACAGTTTCTAGCTCTAAACGGTCGCCAAGCGCTAAGTGCAAATCCTTCATTGCGGTAGCAGGTAATCGCACCGCGCTGCTATTTCCCCATTTAACAATTTCGACTTGCATAAAGCCCCCTCTTAAAAAGTAGATACATTGTATATCCACTTTTTTCCCGCGCCCTCACGAACGAAACACAAACGCACCGTACCGAAACACAGCGACCAAAAACTAGATCGCCACCAGTTGACGCACGTTGTCGCGCTGCATGTCGGAGCCCAATCCGCGCGCAATCACCTCGCCACGTTCCATCACCAAATAGTCGTCGGCCAATTCCTCGGCGAAGTCGTAATACTGCTCACACAACAAAATCGCCATATCCCCGCGCGCGGCCAGCATCCGAATCACGCGGCCAATGTCTTTGATGATGCTGGGTTGAATGCCTTCGGTGGGCTCATCCAACACCAACAACTTTGGCCCTGACGCCAGCGCACGCGCAATGGCGAGTTGCTGTTGTTGACCACCGGACAAATCTCCACCTCGGCGGTGCAACATTTGCTTGAGCACCGGGAACAACTCAAACAACTCTGGCGGAATATCCGTGCCCGCAGGCCGCGTGGCCAGCCCCATGCGCAAGTTGTCTTCGACGGTGAGGCGCGCAAAAATTTCGCGCCCCTGCGGCACATAGCCAATGCCCGCACGCGCGCGTTCATACGGCGCCGCGCGTTCGATGGCGTGGCCATTGAACGTGATGCTGCCATCACGAATCGGCACGGCGCCCATGAGGGACTTGAGCAAAGTGGTTTTGCCCACGCCGTTGCGTCCTAGCAGCACGGTGATGCGGCCCAAGTGGGCCTCCAAGCTCACGTCACGCAAGATGTGCGAGCCGCCGTAAAACTGGTTGATGTGGTGAACGTCTAAAAAGGGCATGGTGTGTGTCTTGGTTGGTGCGTGGGCTTTGGGTTTGGACTTAGCGGCCCAGATACACCTCAATCACGCGTTCATCGGCCTGCACTTGGGCCAGCGTGCCTTGTGCCAGCACCGAGCCATCGCACAACACCGTGACGATGTCGGAGATGGTGTTGATGAAGCTCATGTCGTGCTCCACCACCATCAGCGAATGCTTGCCCTTGAGGGTCAAGAACAACTCGGCGGTGCGCTCGGTTTCAAAGTCGGTCATGCCAGCCACGGGCTCGTCGAGTAGCAAGAGCTTGGGGTCTTGCATCAGCAGCATGCCAATCTCTAGCCATTGCTTTTGGCCGTGGCTCAAGTTGCCTGCTTCACGTGTGACGCTGTCTTCCAAGTGAATCGTGTGCAGCACTTCGCTCAAGCGATCGCGTTGCGTGCCGTTGAGTTGAAAGAACATCGAGGCCGCCACACCCTTGTGGGTTTTCAAAGCCAGCTCTAAGTTTTCAAACACGCTCAAGCGTTCAAACACGGTGGGCTTTTGGAACTTGCGACCAATGCCGAGTTGCGCAATTTCTGGCTCGTTGTGACGCAGCAAATCAATCGTGCTGCCAAAGAACACTTGACCGCTGTCGGGTTTGGTTTTGCCTGTGATGATATCCATCATCGTGGTCTTGCCCGCGCCGTTAGGCCCGATGATGCAACGCAGCTCACCCGGCGCAATGTCCAGCGACAAACCGTTGATGGCCTTGAAGCCATCAAAACTCACATGCACATCTTCCAAATACAAGATACGGCCATGTGTCACGTCGAGGCTGCCCGGCTCATGCACGCGGCCATAGCCCGCACTGCGGTCGCCGGAGTGAACGTCGCTCGCGACACGCGCTTGGTGTGTGGTCAAACGCGCAGCACCTTCTTCAAACAGGTCGGGTGTCATAAGCGCTCCTCTGCTTTTTTCTTGGCGCTGAGTTTTTGAACCAGCCCCACCACGCCATGCGGCATGAACAGCGTCACGCCGATGAACAAGACACCTAAAAAGTACAACCAAAACTCAGGGGCCGTCACCGTCAACCAACTCTTCATGCCATTGACGATAAACGCGCCGACGATGGGCCCAATCAGCGAAGCTCGGCCACCCACAGCGGCCCACACGGCCATCTCAATCGAGTTGGCGGGGCTCATCTCGCTGGGGTTGATGATGCCCACTTGGGGCACATACAAGGCCCCAGCAATGCCACACATCACCGCCGAGATGACCCAGATGGTCAGCTTGTAGGGCAGTGGCGAGTAGCCCGAAAACATCACGCGGCTTTCGGCATCACGAATGGCTTGCAGCACACGGCCAAACTTGCTTTGCACCAACCAACGCGCGAACAAAAAACACATCAACAACACCCACCCCGTCAGCACAAACAAAGTCATGCGCATGGCAGGGGTGGCGATGGGCAAGTCCAAGATACGTTTGAAGTCGGTGAAGCCGTTGTTGCCACCAAAGCCAGTTTCGTTGCGGAAGAACAGCAGCATGGCCGCAAAAGTCAGTGCCTGCGTGATGATGGAGAAATACACGCCTTTGATCCGTGAGCGAAACGCAAAGTAACCAAAGACCCAAGCCAACACACCGGGCACCAGCACGATGAGCAGCAAGGTGGCGAGGAAGCTGTCGCTGAAAGTCCAATGCCAAGGCAGCGTCTTCCAGTCAAGGAACACCATGAAGTCTGGCAGGTTGCTTTTGTAGTTGCCGTCCGTGCCAATTTGGCGCATCAGGTACATGCCCATCACATAGCCGCCGAGGGCAAAAAACAAACCGTGACCCAGCGACAAGATGCCGGTGTAGCCCCAAATCAAATCCATCGCCAAAGCGCAGATGGCGTAGCACATGATCTTGCCGACCAACGCGACGGCATAGTCGCTCATGTGCCACAGACTGTCCGTGCTCACCCACAGATTGAGGATGGGCACCACCGCACAGACAGTGATGAGGGCAGCCAAGAACAGCACCCAGCCTTGGGGGCCCAACAGCGCTGGCGCTTGTGGGAGTTGTAATGAAGTGGTGGACGTGGTGGACGTGGTGGACGTGGGGTGTGTCATGTCATGCCTCCGCACTGCGGCCTTTCATGGCAAAGATACCTTGAGGACGTTTTTGGATGAACACGATGATGAAGACCAACACCGCAATCTTGGCTAGCACAGCACCGGCCACGCCTTCGAGCAATTTGTTCATCAGCCCGAGGCCCATGGCGGCGTAGACCGTGCCTGCGAGTTGGCCCACGCCACCGAGCACCACCACCATGAAGGCGTCGACGATGTAGCTCTGTCCGAGGTCTGGACCGACGTTGCCAATTTGGCTGAGTGCGCAACCCGCCAAGCCTGCAATGCCGCAGCCGAGTGAGAAGGCGTAGGTGTCAATGCGTGCGGTGTTGACGCCCAAGGCCGAGGCCATGGGGCGGTTTTGCGTGACGCCACGCACGAACAAACCCAAACGTGTTTTGCCAATCAGCAGCGTCATGCCGACCAACACAAACAGGGCAAAGCCAATGATGATCAATCGGTTGTAGGGCAGCGAGAGGTTGGCCAACAGTTGCACGCCGCCGCTCATCCAAGCGGGGTTTTCAACCCCCACGTTTTGCGCACCAAACAGGCTGCGCACGCCTTGCATCAACACCAAGCTGATGCCCCAAGTGGCCAACAAGGTTTCGAGGGGTCGGCCATACAAATGACGCAGCACCAAACGCTCCAGCACCGCACCGACCAAGGCCGCGCTCAAAAACGAAGCAGGCACAGCGACCAGCAAGTACGCGTCAAACATGCCCGGTAAATACTGGCGGAACAGGACTTGCACCACATAAGTGGCATAGGCACCGATCATCATCAACTCGCCGTGCGCCATGTTGATGACGCCCATCAAGCCGTAGGTGATGGCCAGCCCCAAAGCCACCAGCAACAAGATGGAGCCCAAGCTGATGCCGGTGAACAAAGCCCCGAGTTTTTCACCCCAGCTCAACGCGGCTTGAATGGTGAGCAGCGAAGTTTGTAGTTGTGCGCGCACCTGTGGGTTGTCTTCTTGGCTCAAGCGTTGGTTGAGCAAGAGTTGGGTGTCTGGCGTTTGGCTGTCGGCCAAGGTTTTGGCCGAAGCCATGCGCTCTTCGACGTGGTCGCTGTTGAGCAGCACGGCGGCGCGCGCCAACAGCATTTGTTTTTTCACACCCTCGTTGGTTTCGCTGGCCAAGGCTTTTTCCAACATGGTCAGCTTGGTGGGGTCTGGCTCTTTCAGCACGGACTTGGCCGCTTGCAAGCGCAACGCGGCATCGGGACTGAGCAATTGCAGTGCAGACAAAGCCGCATCAATCTCGCCGCGCATGCGGTTGTTGTTGATCACGTCTTCTGCGCTGTCGGGCAGGGCGGTGGCCTCACCCGTGACAGGGTTCGTGGCTTGTCCGTCGCGCACGATCAGCACTTGTGGGCCGTTCACCTTCACGGCGTCATCGGCCATCGCTTGCAAGAAGGCGGCGGTTTGCGCATCGGGGGCAGCCAGCGCTTTTTGCAACGCACTGATGCGCGCGTCGGTGTCGCCCAAGGTGAGTGCGCGTGCTTGCTCGGCGGTCAGCGCCAAGGCCGTGGCGTGGGACAAAACGCCCAAGGCCAGCACGCAGATGGCTTGCGTGGCGCGTTGGCGTGTCCACCCAGAAAAAGAAAAACAAGTCATCCAGATTTCCAATTAAAAAAGGGGAGGGCACGGCCCTCCCCCAAGTTTGACCATCGGAGAAAGGCTTACTTCTTCACAGGCTCATCAGGTTTGGCAGCGTTGCCTTCGATGAAGGGGCTCCATGGTTTGGCTTTCACAGGACCCGGTGTTTTCCAGACCACGTTGAACTGGCCGTCGGCCTTGATCTCGCCGATGAACACCGACTTGTGCAGGTGGTGGTTTTTCTCATCCATCTTGGAGGTGATGCCACTCGGGGCCTTGAAGGTTTGACCGGCCATGGCGGCGATGACTTTGTCGACGTCCGTGGATTTGGCTTTTTCCACCGCTTGCTTCCACATGTTGATGCCGATGTAGGTGGCTTCCATGGGGTCGTTGGTCAAAGGCTTGTCTTTGTGACCCGCGATGTTGTGCAGCTTGGCGTAGGCAGACCACTTCTTGATGAACTCGTCGTTGGCAGGGTTCTTGATGGACATGAAGTAGTTCCATGCCGCCAAGTGACCGACCAAAGGCTTGGTGTCCACGCCGCGCAACTCTTCTTCACCGACCGAGAAGGCGACGACGGGCACGTCTTTGGCTTTCAAACCAGCGTTGCCGAGTTCTTTGTAGAACGGCACGTTGGAGTCACCGTTGATGGTGGACACCACTGCAGTTTTGCCACCGGCAGAGAACTTCTTGATGTCAGCCACGATGGTTTGGTAATCGCTGTGACCGAAGGGGGTGTACTTCTCGTCGATGTCCGCATCTTTCACGCCTTTGCTCTTGAGGTAGGCGCGCAAGATTTTGTTGGTGGTGCGTGGGTACACATAGTCGGTGCCCAGCAAGACCCAGCGCTTGGCCGCGCCACCGTCTTTGCTCATCAAATAATCGACCGCGGGGATGGCTTGTTGGTTGGGTGCGGCACCGGTGTAGAACACGTTTTTGCTTAGTTCTTCACCTTCGTATTGCACAGGGTAGAACAGCAAGCCGTTGAGCTCTTCCACCACGGGCAGCACCGATTTGCGAGACACCGAGGTCCAGCAGCCGAACATGACGGCCACTTTGTCTTGGGTCAGCAGTTGCTTGGTTTTTTCAGCGAACAAAGGCCAATTGGAAGCGGGGTCCACCACCACAGGCTCGAGCTTTTTGCCCAACACGCCGCCCTTGGCGTTGATCTCGTCGATGGCCATGAGCACGGTGTCTTTCAACACGGTCTCGGAAATTGCCATGGTGCCGGACAAGCTGTGCAGCACGCCCACTTTGATGGTGTCAGCAGCCAGCGCGTGTGGCGCAAGACACAACGACCCAACGGACAGCGCTGCAGCGGCAGCCAGAGCTTTCAAGTTTCCTCGACGATTCATCATGGGGTTCACTCCAAAAAATAAGGGGTTCAGCGGCACGCTCGCTCGGCAAGCGAGTCCCCACAGCCATCGCAAAGCTTGTGCCAACAGTCCGCTTCCCTAGAAGCGCCCCACGTGTCCATATACGAGCCAAACAGAACTCAACGTGACGCACCATTTGCGGTCAAAAATGCAGGTACGCACCAAGCTAGCGCGTCATGCCGTGTGCATGGTGATGCACCAAGACGGATTTCGCGCACCAAAGCATGCACTTGCTGGGGCACCGTCTGATTGCAAGAGGGCACGCAAGTTGCATAGACTTCTGCACTATGGAACTCACACCCCGCGAAAAAGACAAGCTCTTGATCTTCACCGCTGCTTTGTTGGCCGAGCGCCGACAAGCCCGCGGCTTGAAGCTCAACTACCCCGAGGCCGTGGCCCTCATCAGTGCTGCTGTGATGGAGGGCGCGCGCGACGGCAAAACCGTGGCTCAACTCATGAGCGCTGGCCGCAACGTGCTGACCCGCGCTGACGTGATGGACGGCGTGGCCGAGATGATTCCGGACATCCAAGTCGAAGCCACCTTCCCCGACGGCACCAAGCTCGTGACGGTGCACCAACCCATCGTCTGATGGAGACGCTCTGAAAATGGAACCTCTTACTATGTCTCGCTTCTTTTCTGCACTTTGTCTTGTCTCTCTCTGGCCTACTTTTGCTTTGGCGCACGAAGGCCACGGCATGGAAGGTGCATCGCATTACCACGCCACCGATGTGTGGGGCTTCGTCGCTTTTGCAGGCGTGCTGGCCTTCATGTGGTGGATGGGTCGCAACAAATAAAACGAGGCACACATGACACCCGGTGAACTTTTGATTGACGAGGGCGAGCATGCCCTCAACCCTGGCCGACGCACACACACCCTGGTGGTGCAAAACGGCAGCGACCGTCCCATCCAAGTCGGCTCGCACTACCACTTTGCAGAAACCAATGCAGGGTTGAGCTTTGACCGCGTTGCCGCACACGGCATGCGTTTGAACATCGCTTCCGGCACAGCAGTGCGCTTTGAGCCGGGCCAACAACGCACGGTCGAATTGGTGGACTTGGGTGGCGAGCGCCAAGTGTTTGGCTTTCGCGGTTTGGTCAACGGCGCCGTAGACGCCCCACGCAAAGGACACCTCTGATGGCAACGATTGGCAAACGCGCCTACGCAGAAATGTTTGGTCCTACGGTGGGTGATCGTCTTCGCTTGGCCGACACCAACTTGGTGGTTGAGGTTGAAAAAGACTTCACGCTGCAAGCCGGTGGTTACGGCGAAGAAGTGAAGTTTGGTGGCGGCAAAACCATCCGCGATGGCATGGCGCAATCGCAGCGCACACGCGATGGTGCGGGCACCGGCCCGCAAGCCGGTGGCGCGGTGGATACCGTGATGACCAACGCGCTGATCATCGACCACTGGGGCATTGTCAAAGCCGACATTGGTTTGAAGGGGGGACGCATCGTCGCCATTGGCAAAGCAGGCAACCCCGACACACAAGCGGGCGTGGACATCGTGATTGGCCCCGGCACGGAGGTCATCAGCTGCGAGGGCAACATCGTCACCGCAGGCGGTGTGGACACGCACATCCACTTCATCGCGCCACAGCAAATTGAAGAGGCGTTGACGAGTGGGGTGACCACCATGCTGGGTGGCGGCACAGGCCCTGCCACAGGCACCTTCGCCACCACCTGCACACCCGGCGCTTGGAACATCGAGCGCATGTTGCAAGCGGCCGATGCCTTCCCGATGAACCTCGGTTTCCTAGGCAAAGGCAATGCGGCCTTGCCCGATTCGCTGCACGAGCAAATCAACGCCGGTGCGATTGGCTTGAAGTTGCACGAGGACTGGGGCACCACGCCCGCCGCGATTGACAACTGTTTGAACGTGGCCGAAGCCACCGACACGCAAGTGGCCATCCACACCGACACCCTCAACGAGTCGGGTTTTGTGGAGGACACCGTGGCGGCTTTCAAAGGCCGCACCATCCACACCTTCCACACCGAGGGTGCGGGCGGGGGCCACGCGCCTGATATTTTGAAAGTGGTGGGCGAGGCCAATGTGTTGCCCAGCTCGACCAACCCCACGCGCCCGTACACGGTGAACACACTGGACGAGCATGTGGACATGCTCATGGTGTGCCACCACCTCGACCCTGCGATTGCCGAGGACTTGGCGTTTGCCGAAAGCCGCATTCGCCGCGAGACCATTGCTGCCGAAGACATCTTGCATGACCTCGGAGCCATCAGCATGATGAGCAGCGACAGCCAAGCCATGGGGCGTGTGGGCGAGGTCATCATCCGCACCTGGCAAACCGCGCACAAGATGAAGGCGCAGCGCGGGGGCTTGTCTGGCGACACCGACCGCCATGACAACTTCCGTGTCAAACGCTACATCGCCAAGTACACCATCAACCCCGCCATCGCCCACGGCATCAGCCACGAAGTGGGCAGTGTCGAGGTGGGCAAGTGGGCCGACTTGGTGGTGTGGAAGCCCGCGTTTTTTGGCATCAAGCCGAGCCTCATTTTGAAAGGCGGCTTCATCGCCATGGCCGCGATGGGGGACCCGAATGCGTCTATCCCCACGCCCCAGCCCGTGCATTACCGCCCGATGTTTGGTGCGTATGGGGGTGCCTTGCACCGTGGCTCGTTGACTTTTGTGTCGCAAGCGGGCTTGGCGGCGGGCATTGGGCAGAAGTTTGGCTTGCACAAAACGCTGAGTGCGGTGAGGAACATTCGCAGCGTCGGCAAACGTGACATGATTCACAACGACTACGCACCGCGCATGGAAGTGGATGCACAAACCTATGCGGTGCGCGCCGATGGTCACCTGCTCACGTGCGAACCGGCGGTGAGTTTGCCGATGACCCAACGCTACTTCTTGTTCTAACTAAGTTCTGATGCTCACTTGCTCTAAATTGATTTCTGGCGGCCGAGGCTTGGCCGCTGCCTTGGTCAAACGTGCCCCCACCGTGGAGCTGGATTGGGATGTGCGCCAAAAAAGTCGTTTTGATGCGACCGATTCGACAGGTCGCGCGCTGGGTGTGTTTTTGCCTCGCGGCACCTTGGTACGTGGCGGCGATGTGCTGGTGATGGAAGACGGTTCGCTCGTGCGGGTGATGGCCGCAGCGCAAGCGGTGTTGCGCATCACGGCGTGTGCTGAACATGGGTCTGCGTTTGATTTGACGCGTGCGGCTTATCACCTCGGCAACCGCCATGTGCCGATTGAGTTGCAGCCCGATCACTTGAAGATTGAGCCCGACCATGTACTGGCCGACATGCTGCGTGCAATGCACATGACGGTGCTCACCGTGCAAGAAGCCTTTGAACCCGAAGGCGGTGCGTACGGCAGCCAAGGTCACGCACACGGGCATGGACACGGACACGGACACGGACATTCTCACGCGCATGACCACTGATGCGGCCCTCACAGCGCCGGCCACCACGCCCGCGCTGCTGCAACTTATTTGGCTGGCATCGCCCGCTTTGCCGATTGGTGGCTTCTCGTATTCCGAAGGTTTAGAGGCTGCCATTGACCATGGCCTCGTGCACGACGAACACAGCGCAGCCATTTGGTTGGTGGACCAATTGCACCTGACGCAATCGCGTGGTGACATGGCGGTGTTGGGCCAGATGGTGACGGCGTGGCAGCAGCAGGATGTGACGCGCTTGCAAGCCTTGAGCCAATGGGTCCACGCCACCCGCGAGAGTGCCGAGCTGCGCTTGCAAAGCGAGCAAATGGGCCGCTCCATGCTGGAGTGGCTGCGCAACCAAGAGGCCATCGATGCAGACACCATCGCCCTGTGCAACGCTTGGGTGCCCACCTATCCGCTGATGATGGCATTGGCTCTGTCACGCACCGGCGCACCCTTGGAACAAGGCTTGCAAGCCTATGCCTTTGGTTGGGCGGAGAACATGGTGCAAGCCGCCATCAAGTCGGTGCCGCTGGGGCAAAACGCAGGCCAGCGCATCTTGACCCAACTCGCCCACCACATCGCCCCCGCCGTCCGTCACGCCATGCACGTGACGGACGACACGCGCCAAGCCTTCTCACCCATGCTGGCCATTCTTTCGGCCCAACACGAAACCCAATACTCTCGACTGTTCCGATCATGAAGCACTTACACACCATCGCACACCGCACCAAAAAACTGCCACCTTTGCGCGTGGGCATCGGCGGGCCTGTGGGCTCGGGCAAAACCACCTTGCTGGAAATGCTGTGCAAAGCCATGCGTGACCAGTACGACTTGGTGGCCATCACCAACGACATCTACACCAAAGAAGATCAACGCTTGTTGACCATCAGCGGTGCGCTGCCTGCCGAACGCATCATGGGCGTGGAAACGGGCGGCTGCCCCCACACGGCGATTCGCGAAGATGCGTCCATCAACCTCGAAGCGATTGACCGCATGTTGGTCGACTTCCCCGACGCCGATGTGGTGTTCATCGAGAGCGGGGGCGACAACTTGGCCGCCACCTTCAGCCCCGAGTTGAGCGACCTCACCATCTATGTGATTGACGTGGCGGCGGGTGAAAAGATTCCGCGCAAGGGTGGCCCTGGCATCACCAAGAGCGATTTGTTCATCATCAACAAAACGGACCTCGCGCCCTATGTTGGCGCCAACTTGGAGGTGATGGAGGCAGACACCATCCGCATGCGCACCAATGCCAACGGCTTGCGACCTTTTGTGATGACCAACTTGCGCACCTTGGCGGGTTTGCAAGAGGTGGTCAAGTTCATCGAGACCAAAGGGATGTTGTTCTAGAGCAAGCCTTCGTAGGCGATGGTGATGGGTGCGTGGTCTGAGAATTTCTCGTCTTTGTAAATCGCTTCGCTGCGCGCTTTAGCGGCGAGAGCGGGGGTGGCCAAGTGGTAGTCCAAGCGCCAACCCACGTTGTTGGCATAGGCTTGGCCGCGGTTGCTCCACCAGGTGTAGCAAGCGTCGGTGGTGTCGGGTTGGAGTTGGCGGTACACATCCACGAGGCCGCCTTGGGTGGTGAGCTGCGTCATCCACGCACGCTCTTCGGGCAAGAAGCCGCTGTTCTTTTGGTTGCCCTTCCAGTTTTTCAAGTCGGCTTCTTTGTGAGCGATGTTGATGTCGCCGCACAGCACAAATTCGCGTTCTTGTTTCAAGGCACTGAGGTGTGGGTACATCGCTGCCAAGAAGCGGTATTTCGCCTCTTGGCGCTCAGGGCCAGAGGAGCCGCTGGGAAAGTAGCTGCTGATGAGGGAGAGTTTTTGTGTTGGCGTGTCAAACCGCAATTCGACATAGCGGCCCTCACGGTCGAACTCGCCACCGTCAAAGCCCACGATCACATCGCTGGGTTCGTGCCGCGTGTACACGCCGACACCTGAGTAGCCCTTTTTTTCAGCATAGTGAAAGTGACCTCGCAGACCGGCCAAAGCGTCGAACACGCCCTCGACGTCAGGCGCTTGGGCTTTGATTTCTTGGACGCAAATACAATCGGGCTTGGCTTTTTCGAGCCAAGCTTCCACGCCCTTGCGGGCGGCCGAACGAATGCCGTTGAGGTTGAGGCTGGTTAGTTTGAACAAGGAATTTCCCCATGAGTCAGAGTGCGGCTGCCAACGATGCGTTGGCGCAAGAGTTTGTGCAATTTTCGCTGGATTGTGGCGTGTTGAAGTTTGGGGAGTTCAAAACCAAGGCGGGCCGCATGAGCCCTTACTTCTTCAATGCGGGATTGTTTGACGACGGCGCCAAGCTGGGCAAGCTCGCCAGCTTTTACGCACAGCGCCTCATGCACAGCGGCATCGCGTTCGACATGATTTTTGGCCCGGCTTACAAAGGCATCCCCTTGGGCGCGGCTGTTGCCATCGAGCTGGCACGTTTGGGTAAGAACGTGCCGTTTGCCTACAACCGCAAAGAAGCCAAAGACCACGGGGAAGGCGGCAGCTTGGTGGGCGCGCCGCTCAAGGGGCGTGTGCTGATCGTGGACGATGTGATGAGCGCGGGCACGGCTGCACGCGAGTCGATTGCCCTGATCAAGGCCGCAGGTGCGACACCACATGCGGTGGCGATTGCGCTAGACCGCCAAGAAATGGCGACGGAGAAAAAAGCGGATGGTACGACGCAAGACGTGCCCTACAGCGCCGTGCAATATGTGCGCGAGCAGGTGGGCTTGCAGGTGTGCGCGATTGCGGAGTTGAGCGACTTGTTGACGTACCTCCACGGCCAGCCGGGCAATGCCATGGGTGAGCACTTGGCGCGCACGCAGGCTTATCGTGAGCGTTATGGGGTGAAGTCGGCTTAACTGTTTTTTGTGCCGCATCGGCGAGAAACCCTCACGAGCGGATCAATGGACCGCGTACCCCATGGTCTGTGGCAACCACAGCACCAGTTGCGGAAAGAAGGTCAGGGCCAGCAGCAGCCCCAAGAGCATGACCAAGAACATCCAGCTCTCGCGCATCATCTCGCCAATCGGGATGCCCGTGAGGGCTTTGGTGACAAACAGCAGCATGCCAAACGGTGGATGAATCAGGCCAATCATCATGTTGAGCACCACCAGCACACCAAAGTGAACCAGGTCAATGCCCAGTGCATTCACGGCAGGCAGCAGCATGGGCACAAACACCAGCAGCAGCACGGACACATCTAAGAAGCAGCCCAACACCAAGAACATCACGTTCACCATGAGTAAGAACTGAATGCGGCTGAGGTGCATGTTGTCGACCCACGCCGCCATGTGCTGCGGCACTTGTTCGGCGGTGAAGGCGTAGTTCAAGATGAACGAGCCTGCCAAGATGATGGTGATGACAGCGCTGGCACGGGTGGACGCCATCACCACCGCCCAGAAGCTGCGCCACGTGAGCGCGCGGTAGACCACGGTCGACAAAATCAACGCATGCAATGCGGCGACCGCAGCGGCTTCGGTGGGGGTAAAGGCACCGGAGTAAATGCCGCCCAACAACACGATGGGCATGGACAGCGGCAAGGCGCCGCGAAACAAAATGCGCGGCCATTCACCCCGAGGGATAGGTGCTTCGCGTGGCATGTTGCGTTGGGTGGCGATGACGTGCACGACGCCCATCATCAGCACGGTCATCAGCAGGCCGGGCACCACACCCCCTAAGAACAGGGCACCCACAGAAGCGCCCGACACCAGCGCGTAAATGACCATCGGAATCGACGGTGGAATGATGGGGCCCAGCGTGGCGCTGGCGACCACCACCGCACCCGCGAAGCCGCGTGAGTATTCGGGCTTGTTGAGCATTTGGCGAATCGTCACCAAGCCGGGGCCTGCGGCATCGGCAATGGCGCTGCCACTCATGCCCGAGAAGATGACGCTGACCAAAATATCGACCTGTGCCAAACCGCCACGCATGCGGCCCACCAGGATGCGACAGAAATCAAAAATGCGTTCGCTCACCGTGCCTGCGTTCATCAAATTTGCGGCAAACACAAACAGCGGCACGGCCAGCAGCACATAGCTGTTGTAGAGGCCGTTGCTGACCTGCTCGGCCACGAGACCTAAGTCTTGCCCTTTGGTGATGAGGTAGGCCACGCCCGACATGAGCATGGCAAAGCCAATCGGCATGCGCAGCAACATGCCCAGCACCAACACGGCGGCCAAGGCGGTGAGTGGGCTGATCATCATGGCTGCACCTCGTGCACGCCCAAGTCGCGGTGGTTCATGGCCTGCACCAAGCCATGCCAACTGCGTGCGGCCAAAGCGACGAGCAGCAACACAAACGGCAAAAACACCCATTCAAACGACAGACCTAGCACGGCGGTTTTTTCGCGGGCCATGAAATGCACGTAGGCCCAACTCGCAGGCATCGCCGCCACCGCCAAACCGCCGATGAGCGTGTGGCCCACCATGCGCATGAGACGGCGAGTCGTCGGGCCAACGCTGTTCCACACCAAGTCGAACATCACATGTTCGCGCTCGGGCACGACAAATGCGCAGGACCACAAGATGACCCACAGGTACAAGATGACGGCGAGTTCGTCACTCCACGGCAGCGGTTGGTTGAAACCAAAGCGCGCTGCGATTTGAACCAAGAAGGTGAGGAACAAGGCGAGGAACAGCAAGCCGCCAATCGCGTTGACGAGATGGCGCATGAACGACGCGAGCTTTTGCAACCGCATGCGTTTATTTGGTCGCGTTGATGCGGTTCATCAAACCCTGAGGCCAGTTTTGCGCCATCTCTGATTTGTCGTAGCTCGCTTGCACGGCTTTGCGGAATGCCGCTTGATCAGGCGTGGTCACCTTCAAGCCTTGCTTTTTGAAGAAGTCCAAAATTTGCGCTTCTTCTTGGATGCGGTTGTCGTTGTTGAATTTGGCGGCGGCTTGTGCGGCGGCTTTGAGGTGTTTTTGTTCAGGGGCAGACAGGCTGTTCCATGTTTTGTTGGACACGGCGATGAACAAGCTATCGACCAAGTGGTGGGTCAGCACAATTTGTTGTGTCACTTCATAGAACTTCGCCGCACGCACGGTGGGCAAGGGGTTGTCTTGTGCGTCGATGGTGCCAGTCTTGAGGCCCATGTAGACCTCGCCAAATGCGAGCGGCGTGGCCGTGGCGCCCAAGGAGTCGCCCAAGAACAACCACTCTTTGGAGCCGGGCATGCGCAGCTTGACGCCCTTGAGGTCTGCAGGTGTGTTGACCTTGCGTGTGTCACGCAAATTGAGTTCGCGGGTGCCCAAGTAAGCGGTGGCGAGGATGGTCACATCCATCTTCTCGGACGCGAGTTTGAACAACTCGTCGCCGATGGGGCCGTTGAACACTTTTTGTTGGTGCTTGGGGTCGCGGATGACGTAGCCCGCCGTGAAGATTGAAAACTCAGGCACCAGCTTGGCAATGTCAAAGGCCGAGATGGACGCCAACTCCAAATTGCCACGCGCCATGGCGGCAGGCTCCGTGCCTTGCTTGAACAAAGAGCCGTTGAGGTTGATTTGCACGTCGTAGACGTTGGGCGCCGATTTGTTCAACGATGCTTTGAACACGTCCCACATCTTGCCGTGCCAATCGTCAGGGACCGCAGGGCTGGAAATGCGCAACACCGTTTTGTCAGCGACGGTTTGGGCGAGGGCTGTGGGGGCGTGACTGAGCATGAGTGCCGATGCAGCGGCCAAGCTCAAGACGGTGCGGCGAAGCAGCGTGGATGTGTTCATGGTTGTCTCCTAGATGGCGGCTTTTTCAGCTCAATTTTTTCATCAACAGTTCATTGACTTGCGCGGGGTTGGCCTTGCCTTTGCTGGCCTTCATGATGGGGCCGACCAAACCGTTCAAGGCCTTGGCGTTGCCCGCCTTGAACTCTTCCACGTTCTTGGGATTGGCAGCCAGCACGTCGTCGATGATTTTTTCTAACTCGCCGGTGTCGTTCATTTGCTTGAGACCTTTGGACGCGATGATGGCGTCGACTTCACCCTCTTGATTCCACAGGGCTTCAAACACTTGCTTGGCCGAGTTGTTGTTGATCGTGCTGTCTTGAATGCGCGCAATCATCGCGCCCAGTTGTGCCGCACTCACGGGCAGTTGGTCAAACCCAAGTTCAGCCGCGTTCAAGCGACGTGACACTTCGCCCATGATCCAGTTGCTGGCCAGCTTGGGTTGGCCGCAGGCTTGGGCGGTGGCTTCAAAGTACGCCGCCGTCGCTTTGCTTTGCGTGAGTTGCGTGGCGTCGTATTCGGGCAGCGCATAGTCTTTGACAAAGCGCTCGGCCATGACGCGCGGCAACTCGGCCATCTCGCTTCTCACACGTTCCACCCAGTCGCGACCAATCACCAAGGGGGGCAGATCGGGGTCGGGGAAGTAGCGGTAATCGGCGGCATCTTCCTTGGTGCGCATGGCGCGGGTTTCGCCCGTGTCGGGGTCAAACAGCACGGTCGCTTGTTCAATCGCATGACCGTCTTCGAGTTGGTCGATTTGCCAGCGCACCTCGTAATCAATGGCTTGCTGCATGAACTTGAAGCTGTTCAAGTTTTTGATCTCGCGGCGGGTACCCAAAGGCGCCCCGGGCTTGCGCACCGAGACGTTGGCGTCGCAACGGAAGGAGCCTTCTTGCATGTTGCCATCGCAAATGCCAATCCACGTGACGATTTTGTGCAGCTCTTTGGCATAGGCCACGGCTTCTTCGCTGGAGCGCATGTCGGGCTGCGTGACGATTTCCAGCAACGGTGTGCCTGCGCGGTTCAAGTCGATGCCGCTTTGACCCACGAAATCTTCGTGAAGCGATTTGCCTGCATCTTCTTCAAGGTGCGCACGCTCTAAGCGCACGGTTTTGTGCACGGTCTCTTTGCCAACTTCCAAGAAGAACGACACCTCGCCACCTTGCACCACCGGAATTTCAAATTGGCTAATTTGGTAGCCCTTGGGCAGGTCGGGGTAGAAGTAGTTTTTACGCGCAAAGATGCTGCGCTCGGCAATGTGCGCGTTGACGCCCAAGCCAAACTCAATGGCGCGCTCTACCGCGCCGATGTTCATCACGGGCAGTGTGCCGGGCAGTGCCATGTCCACCGCGCAGGCTTGGGTGTTGGGCTCGGCACCAAAGGCGACGGAGGCACGGCTGAAAATTTTGCTCTTCGTCGAGAGCTGGGCGTGGGTTTCAAAGCCGATGACGACTTCGTAGCCTTGAACTAATTTGGGTGCAGTCATTTAGATGCCCTCCGGTTGTTGGAGGTGATGGTCAGTGGCCAATTGGTATTGGTGCGCCACGTTCAACAAACGCGCTTCTTGCAAATAATTGCCAATCAGTTGCAGGCCCACGGGCATGCCGCCTTCGCCAAAGCCCACAGGCACGCTCATGCCGGGCAAGCCAGCCAATGAAGCAGGCAGGGTGAAGATGTCGGCCAAGTAGTCCGCCAAGGGGTCACTCGCGTTGTGGCCCAGCATCCACGCGACGGTGGGTGCCACGGGGCCGGCGATCACATCGCAGTCAGCAAAGGCGCGTTGAAAGTCGTCCGCGATCATGCGGCGAATTTTTTGCGCTTGCAGGTAGTAGGCGTCGTAGTAGCCGTGGCTCAACACGTAAGCGCCGGTCATGATGCGGCGTTTGACCTCTTCGCCAAAGCCTTCGGCGCGGGTTTGTTTGTACATGCTCACGAGGTCGGTGTACGCTGAAGCACGGTGGCCAAACTTCACACCGTCAAAGCGGCTGAGGTTGGAGCTGGCTTCGGCGGGCGCAATGATGTAGTACACGGGAATGGCCAACTCGGTGCGCGGCAGCGTGATGGGCACGAGCTTGGCGCCTTGCGCTTCGAGCGTTTTGAGTGCCGCGTCAATGGCGGTGCGCACGTCAGCGGCGAGGCCTTCGCCAAAAAACTCTTGGGGGATGCCAATGCGAAGGCCTGACAAGCTGTCGCCGAGTTTGGCGCAGAAGTTTTCAGCGGGCACATCCAGCGAGGTGGCGTCGCGGTCAAGGTCGGGGCCGCACATGGCGCTCAATATCAAGGCGCAGTCTTCGGCGCTGCGGGCCATGGGGCCAGCTTGGTCGAGGCTAGACGCGTAGGCAATCAGCCCAAAACGCGACGCGCGGCCATAGGTGGGCTTGATGCCAGTGATGCCGCAAAAGCTAGCGGGTTGGCGAATCGAGCCGCCCGTGTCGGTGCCGGTGGCCGCAGGCGCCAAGCGCGCGGCGACTGCGGCAGCGCTGCCGCCCGATGAGCCGCCTGGAACACGGGAGGTGTCCCACGGGTTGGTCACGGCGCCGTAGGCCGAGTTCTCATTGGACGAGCCCATGGCGAACTCGTCGCAGTTGAGTTTGCCCAAGCTCACCATGCCCGCGCCGCCTTGGCCGTTCACACCTGCGCCGAGTTTTTGCACCACGGTGGCGTCAAACGGCGAGCGGTAGCCGCTCAAAATTTTCGAGCCGGCGGTGGTGGCGAAATCGCGGGTGACGAACACGTCTTTGTGCGCAATCGGCACACCTTCGAGTGCGCCTGCTGTGCCTGCGGCAATGCGGGCATCACTGGCTTGGGCTTGGGCCAACGTGACTTCGCTGTCAATGTCTAAAAACGCGTGGTGCGGATTGCCGCCCGCGCGGGCCAGAAAGGCCGTGGCCACTTCGACGGCGCTGGCCTGCTTGGTTTGGAGGGTTTGGGCCAGTTGGGCCACGGTCATGTTGTGCAGTTGGGTCATGGCGGTGGGCTTACTCAATCACTTTGGGAACCAAGAACAAACCACGCTCCACGGCGGGGGCGCTGCGTTGGTTGGCTTCTCGTTGGTTGGGCTCGCTCGCCACGTCAGGGCGCAGGCGCAACTCGATGTGCGCGCCTTGCATGGCGTCCACGGGGTGGGCCATCGGCAAGACACCCGTGGTGTCTACCGCGCGGATTTGTTCAACGATGCCGAAAAAGTCGTTGATTTTGTGGCGCATGCGTTCCTGTTCTTCAGGCTGCAGCGCTAGCCGCGCCAAGTTGGCAATGCGGCGGATGTCTTGGTCATTCAGGGACATACATTTCTAAGGGGAAAAACCCGCGATTTACGGGCGATGCGGTATTATCTCGCCTTTGTGTTCGCGCCCGCGGGCAAGCTTTGAGGACAGACATGTTTGGATCTTTTCGTCGGTATTTCTCCACCGATTTGGCGATTGACTTGGGTACCGCCAACACCCTGATTTATGTGCGCGACAAAGGCATCGTGTTGGACGAGCCCTCGGTTGTGTCAATTCGCCATGAAGGCGGACCCCAAGGCAAGAAGACGATTCAAGCCGTGGGTCACGAAGCCAAGGCGATGTTGGGCAAAGTGCCGGGCAACATCGAAGCGATTCGCCCCATGAAAGACGGCGTGATCGCCGACTTCACTGTGACCGAGCAAATGCTCAAGCAGTTCATCAAGATGGTGCACCCCCGCTCGGTGTTGAAGCCCAGCCCACGCATCATCATTTGTGTGCCTTGTGGCTCCACCCAAGTGGAGCGCCGCGCGATTCGCGAATCGGCTTTGGGCGCTGGTGCTTCTGAGGTGTATCTCATCGAAGAACCCATGGCCGCGGCCATCGGTGCAGGTTTGCCTGTGTCAGAGGCTTCTGGCTCGATGGTGGTGGACATCGGTGGGGGTACCACCGAAGTGGGCGTCATCTCCTTGGGCGGCATGGTCTACAAAGGCAGCGTCCGCGTGGGCGGTGACAAGTTTGACGAGGCCATCATCAACTACATCCGTCGCAACTACGGCATGTTGATTGGTGAGCCCACTGCCGAAGCGATCAAAAAGCAAATTGGCTCTGCGTTCCCTGGCTCCGAAGTCAAGGAAATGGAAGTCAAGGGTCGCAACCTGTCGGAAGGCGTGCCCCGTTCGTTCACGATTTCGTCGAACGAAATTTTGGAAGCCTTGACCGACCCACTCAACAACATCGTCTCCGCCGTGAAAAACGCGCTGGAACAAACGCCGCCTGAATTGGGTGCAGACATTGCCGAGCGCGGCATGATGCTCACCGGTGGTGGCGCCTTGTTGCGTGACTTGGACCGTCTGTTGGCTGAAGAGACGGGCTTGCCTGTCTTGGTGGCCGAAGACCCACTCACCTGCGTGGTGCGCGGTTGCGGTCTGGCCCTCGAGCGTATGGAGCGCTTAGGCTCCATCTTCACGAGCGAATAACTCAGTGCCACTGGGCACCTTAGACAGCTCCCCTCCAGCCTTCTTCAAGCAAGGCCCTTCAGCTGTCTCCAAATTACTTTTCTTCAGCGCCTTGTCGGTGCTGTTGATGGTGGCTGATGTGCGCTTTGGCGTGACGCAGCCCTTGCGTGCGGCGTTGTCCGTGGCCTTGTACCCCGTGCAGTGGCTGGCCATGCGCCCGCAGGCCGTGGCCGAGTTTTCGGCCCAGTATTTCGAGGCCCGCGATGTGGCCCAAGCTTCCGAGCGTGAGGCGCGTCAGCAACTGTTGCTGCAAGCGCGTCGTTCGGGGCAGGTTGAACAACTGGCGCTTGAGAACAAACAACTGCGTGAATTGTTGGATCTGAGCAAGCGCTTGGAAACCAAGGGCGTGGCGGCTGAGGTTTTGTATGACGCAGCAGACCCCTACACGCGAAAACTCATCATCGACAAAGGGATGGCCAACGGCATCAAGCCCAGCTCGCCGGTGATGGACGAGCATGGCATTTTGGGGCAAGTCACGCATGTGTTGCCCTTGGTGAGTGAGGTGACCTTGGTCACCGACCGCGAGCATTCGATTCCCGTCCTCAACACCCGCACCGGCGCACGAGGGGTGGCCTACGGCGAATCGGGCGGTGCACCGTTGCTGGAGCTGCGCTTCATGGCGACCAACGCCGACATTGAGGTGGGGGACTTGTTGTCCACCAGCGGCGTGGATGGCATTTATCCGCCGGGTGTGTTGGTGGGCAAAGTGACCAAGGTGGAGCGTCGTGCCGAAACCGTGTTTGCGCGCATCTTGTGTGAGCCCGTGGGCCGCGTGCAGGGCGCCCGTCATGTGATGGTGCTGGATCCTTTGAGCGATCAACTGCCGCCGCGTCCGCAAATCGAAAAACAAGTGCCGGTGGCTGCGCAAAAAGGAGCTCGCCGATGATCATGCCGCGTGGCCAACAATTGTTGCTGCCAGCCAACCCCATGTTCATTTTGTTCACGCTGTTGATGGCCTTGTTTGCCAACATGGTGGTGAACATCAGCTTCGTGGGTAACGCGGCGTGGATGCCTGATTTCCTCGCTTTGGTCTTGGTGTTTTGGTGCGTGCACCAGCCTCGTTTGGTCGGCATTGGTGTGGCCTTCTTTTTTGGTGTGGGCACGGATGTCCATCAGTCGGCCTTGTTGGGCCAGCATGCCTTGACCTACACCGCACTGGGCTTTATGGCGATCTTGGCGCATCGCCGTTTGTTGTGGTTTTCCGTGCCTTCTCAGGCGATGCAAGTGTTGCCCATGTTTTTGGTGGCACACGCCTTGGAGTTGTCGGTGCGCATGATGTCCGGTGCCTTATTTCCGGGCTGGAGCCTTTTATTGGCGCCTCTGCTCGAGGCCTTGTTGTGGCCTGTGGTGAGCGTGTTGTTGTTGGCGCCACAGCGTCGTGCGCCTAACCCAGACGCGAACCGACCTCTATGAATGTGATTCGCGACATCGAGTCCGACCTGCGACGCTTCAGGTCGCGCATGGTGGTGGTGACGGGCGCGATTCTGGTGCTGTTTGGCTTGTTGGCCCTTCGCCTGTTTTATTTGCAGATCATTCGTTACGACGAACTCAATGCCCAAGCGGAGAACAACCGCACAGCCATCGTGCCCATCGTGCCCAACCGTGGCGTCATCATGGACCGCAATGGCATTGTGCTGGCCACCAATTATTCGGCGTACACGCTTGAAATCACAGCCTCTAAAGTGGTGGTGCCGCTGGAGGATGTGATTGAACAGCTGTCGAGCGTGATTGATATTCAGGCGCGCGACAAACGTCGATTCAAAAAACAATTGAGCGAATCCAAGAGCTTTGAATCGGTGCCGATTCGCACCCGACTGACCGATGAAGAAGTCGCTCGGTTTGCGGCGCAGCGCTATCGCTTCCCTGGGGTTGAAATCCGTGCGCGTTTGTTTCGCAGCTATCCGTATAACCAATTGGCCAGTCATGTGATCGGCTACATCGGGCGTATCAACCAAGCCGAAAAAGGCAAGATTGAAGAGTCGGACGACGCAGGCAATTACCGCGGTACCGATTACATCGGCAAGTTGGGCGTCGAGCAAAGTTACGAAACGCAATTGCATGGCACCACAGGTGTTCAAGAGATGGAGACCTCTGCGGGTGGCCGCGCCGTGCGTCGTCTCAACAGCAGCCAAGCGATTCCCGGCAACAGTGTGGTGCTGTCCATCGACATCAAGCTGCAAAAATTGGTCGAAGATTTGTACGGCAAGCGTCGCGGCGCCTTGGTGGCGCTGGACCCCAAGACCGGTGAGGTGTTGGCCTTTGTGAGCAAGCCCACCTTCGACCCGAATTTGTTTGTGGACGGCATCGACTCGGAGAACTGGCAAGCCTTGAACGAGTCCATCGACAAACCCTTGCTCAACCGTGCCTTGCGCGGCACGTATCCGCCCGGCTCTACCTACAAACCGTTCATGGCCTTGGCGGCTTTACAAACGGGCAAGCGCGGCGAGAAGACGATCATCTCTGACCCCGGTTTCTTCATGTTCGGCAATCACCGTTTTCGTGACGACAAAGAGGGCGGTCATGGTTCGGTGGACATGTACAAGTCCATCGTGGAGTCGTGTGACACCTACTACTATACGCTGGCGCGTGATATGGGCGTGGATCTGATGCACGACCAGATGAAGCCCTTGGGCTTTGGGCAAATCACGGGCATTGACATCTTGGGTGAGTCGCGCGGCGTGCTGCCTTCGACCGAGTGGAAGCGCACCACCTACAAAAAGCCCGAACAACA
The DNA here is from genome assembly GCA_903886485.1 of uncultured Burkholderiales bacterium. Taxonomy (GTDB): domain Bacteria; phylum Pseudomonadota; class Gammaproteobacteria; order Burkholderiales; family Burkholderiaceae_C; genus Limnohabitans. Next base: position 135,358 of record CAISMH010000011.1, on the reverse strand, counting down.
GCGATGGTATTCCGGCGAAACCATTTCCTTGGGAATTGGTCAGGGCTACAACAGCTTCACCATGCTGCAAATCGCCCATGCCATGGGCACGGTGGCCAACAACGGCTTGAAGATGAAGCCGCATTTGGTGCGCGAAGTGGTGGACGTCGAAACCAAGGTCTCGACGCCAGTGGCCAAAGAGCCAGTCGCTCAACTGCCATTGCTGCCCGAGAATTTGGATGTCATCAAGCGCGGCATGATTGGGGTGAACATGGAAGGCACATCGGCCACCAGTTTCCTCGGCGCGCAGTATGTGAGCGCGGGCAAGACCGGCACAGCGCAGGTCTACACAGTCAAGCAAAACGAGAAATACAACGCCTCCACGATTGACGAACGCATGCGCGACCATGCCTTGTTCGTGGCATTTGCCCCAGCGGATGACCCCAAAGTGGCCTTGGCCATGGTGGTGGAAAACTCAGGCTTTGGTGCGCAAAACGCCGCGCCAATTGCTCGCCGCGTGTTTGACTTTGTCATCATGGGCCAGTACCCCTCACAAGAAGACATCGAGGCGGTGCAAAAAGGCCAAGCGACCCGCCCGATCGGCAAACCGCGCGCAGTGGCCAACGTGCCATGGCCACCGAAAGCCGCAGAGATTGAGCCGGATGAAATTGCCGAAGTGGCCTCTGCCCCCAAAGTGGCTTCGGCACCCTCGCCCGCACCAGCACCCGCACCCGCACCAGCACCAGCACCAGCACCAGCGAAGCCCGCCTCTGCGTTGGTCCCCCGTGTTGCGCCTAGCGTGGCACCCAAGCCTGCCGCCAGCAGCGCACGCTGAGTTGACCCCTGCGTTGGCGTGTCTCCACGCCTAACGCAGAAATGCGTCGTAGCTGGTTTTACAAATCAGCGCACCCACCACCACGATGAACATGCCGCGCACAAAGCCTGCGCCATGTTGCAAGGCCAAGTGGGTGCCCAACAAGCTGCCTGCCACATTGGCCATGGCCATGGGCAGCGCCAAGTGCCACCAAACGTGACCTTTGAGGGTGAACAACACCAGTGCTGCGATGTTGCTGGAGAGGTTCAGCAGTTTGGCTGCAACCGAGGCATTGAGAAAGTCATAGCCCAACCAGCGGACGAACAAAAACACAAAGAAGCTGCCAGTGCCCGGCCCAAAGAACCCGTCGTAAAACCCAATCGTCAAACCGATGGTTGAACTGGCCAGCAGCTCCGTGCGGCCTGTGAAGCGGGGCATGTGGTGACGGCCTAAGTCTTTGCGCATCAAGGTGTAAACGAGCACAGCCAACAACACCAAGGGCAATAACTTGCGCAAAAACTCGGGCGAAATCAAAGTGACCAGCCATGCCCCTGCAAACGCAGCCAGCATGGTTGCGCCCGCCGCGGGCAGCAAACCTGCCCAGCGCACATGGATGCGACGGCTGTATTGCCACGTGGCAAAGGCGGTGCCCCAGACCGAAGCGCTCTTGTTGGTGCCAAACAAGGTGGCGGGTGCTGTGGTGGGATAAGCCGCAAAGAGGGCGGGTAACAAAATGAGCCCGCCACCGCCCACGATGGCGTCCACAAAGCCAGCCAAAGCGGAGGCCAAGGTGGTGAAGAAAAGTTCCATGCAGGGATTGTGGTCGCAAATAGAACCGCCGCACAAAGCAAAAGGCACCGGGGTGACCGGTGCCTTTTTGGGGTGACGTTGCCTTGAGAAACGTCTGTTGTGTTTGTCTCCTCAGACCCTCGAATCAACAGCGCGTGCGCCGTTGTGAGTGACAAGACTGTAAGCGTGGCAAAGCGGCGCTTTGCCTAGGAGATTCCCTTGGGGAGTAACCCTAGACGCCTGTGAATGCTTAGGCGACCTCGGCCGCGTGCGCCAGCCACTGCGCGGCCTTCTCCGCCATCATCAAGGTAGGGCTGTTGGTGTTGCCGCTGGTGATGGTGGGCATGGCGCTCGCGTCCACCACCCGCAAACCGCGCACCACGCCGCCGCGCCCGTCGCGCACACGCAGCTCGGCATCAAGCACGGCCAAGGGGTCGTCAACACGACCCATGCGTGCGGTGCCGACGGGGTGGAAGATGGTGGTCGCAATGTCGCCCGCGAGTCGTGCCAAGTCTTCGTCACTTTGGTATTGCACACCGGGCTTGTATTCCTCGGGTTTGTATTGGGCCAGCGCGGGTTGGGCGGCGATGCGGCGTGTCACGCGCAGCGAGTCGGCGGCCACTTGGCGGTCGGCTGCGGTGCTGAGGTAGTTGGGGGCAATCTTGGGCGCGTCGTGGAAGTTCGCGCTGGTGATGTGGACCGTGCCTCGGCTGGTGGGGTTCAAGTTGCACACGCTGGCCGTGAAGGCGGGGAAGTTGTGCAAGGGCTCGCCAAATGCATCGAGGCTCAAGGGCTGCACGTGGTACTCGATGTTGGGGTAAGGCTGGTCAGGGCTGCTGCGGGTGAAGGCACCGAGCTGTGACGGTGCCATGCTCATGGGGCCGCTGCGCTTGAAGGCGTATTCCAAACCAATCTTGGCTTTGCCCCACCAGCTGTTGGCCAAGGTGTTGAGTGTCTCGACGCCTTGCACTTTGAACACCGAGCGAATTTGCAAATGGTCTTGCAAATTGGCGCCCACGCCCGGCAGGTCAATCACGGGTTCAATGCCGTGTTGCTTCAGCAAGTCCGCAGGGCCAAGGCCCGAGAGTTGCAAAATTTGCGGCGTACCAATGGCGCCTGCGCTCAACACCACCGAGTGGTGGGCGGTCACCGTGACATAGCCGTGACCTGTCCACACCTCGACCCCGGTGCAGCGTTGCGTGCCGTCGGCCTCGGTGTGCATGACGACCTTGGCGACTTGCGCGGACGACCACAGTTCAAAGTTGGGCCGCGCATAGCAGGTGGGGCGAATGAAGGCCTTGGCTGTGTTCCAGCGCCAGCCGCTTTTTTGATTGACTTCAAAGTAGCCCACGCCTTCGTTGTTGCCACGGTTGAAGTCGTCGGTGGCGGGAATGCCTGCTTGCACAGCGGCTTGCGCGAAGGCATCGAGCACATCCCAGCGCAAGCGTTGTTTCTCTACCCGCCATTCACCACCGGCCATGTGGTGGCGCAAGGTTTCGCCGTACACGGTTGGGTCGGCCAGCAGCACCTCGCTGCGATCGCCTTTGGCCCCGTGCATGGCGTTGGCCCCAGCGTGGTGGTCTTCGTGCAGTTTGAAGAAAGGCAGCGCGTTGTCCCAGCGCCAGCGCGCGTCGCCCGTGATGTCGGCCCATTGGTCGTAGTCACGCGCTTGGCCACGCATGTAAATCATGCCGTTGATGCTGGAGCAGCCGCCCAACACCTTGCCACGCGGGTAGCGCAAGCTGCGGCCATTCAAGCCCGCGTCGGGCGCGGTGGTGTAGAGCCAATCGGTGCGTGGGTTGCCAATGCAATAGAGGTAACCCACGGGAATGTGGACCCAGTGGTAATCATCCTTGCGGCCCGCTTCAATCAGCAGCACGCGTTTGCTGGCATTGGCGCTCAGGCGGTTGGCGAGCAAGCACCCTGCGGTGCCTGCGCCGACGATGATGTAGTCAAACTGGGTGTCACTCATGCCGATGTTTCAACTCTTTGTTGTTGTGTGCATGGATGGTAGCTTGAGGTGGCGTGTCACTTGGATGTGGGCATGACGAACTCAGCGCCCTTGCCAATGCTCTCAGGCCAGCGCTGCATGACGCTCTTTTGCTTGGTGTAGAAACGCACGCCTTCTTCGCCGTAGGCGTGCATATCGCCAAACAAACTCTTCTTCCAGCCACCAAAGCCGTGCCATGCCATGGGCACGGGAATCGGCACGTTGATGCCGACCATGCCCACTTGGATGTGGCGTGCAAACTCGCGCGCCACGTTGCCGTCGCGGGTGAAGCAGCTCACGCCATTGCCGAACTCGTGGGCGTTGATGAGGTCGACGGCTTGTGCCAAGTCGGCCACGCGGACGCAGCTCAACACGGGGCCAAAGATTTCTTCTTTGTAGATGCGCATCTCAGGCGTCACGTTGTCAAACAAGGTGCCGCCCATCCAGAAGCCGTCCTTGCAGCCTGCGCCGGCCGATGCGCCGTCAAAGTTGCGGCCGTCGACCAGCAAGCGTGCGCCTTCTTTCACGCCTTGCTCGATGTAACCAGTGATGCGCTTGTGCGCAATGTCCGTCACGATCGGGCCCATTTCTGCAGCGAGGTTCTCGCCGTCGAGGACTTTCAAGGCTTTGGTGCGCTCAATCAGTTTGGGCATGAGGCGCTCGGCCACATCACCCACCAACACGGCGACGCTGATGGCCATGCAGCGTTCGCCCGCAGAGCCGTAGGCGGCGCCAATGAGGGCGTCCACCGCTTGGTCAATGTCGGCATCGGGCATGACGACCATGTGGTTCTTCGCGCCACCTAAGGCTTGCACGCGCTTGCCGTGGTGAGCGCCAGTCTCGTAGATGTAGTTGGCAATGGGCGTGGAGCCGACAAAGCTCACCGCTTTCACGTCGGGGTGAACCAGCAACGCGTCTACCGCTTCTTTGTCGCCTTGCACCACGTTGAACACGCCGTCGGGCAGGCCCGCTTGTTTGAGCAATTCGGCCATGAAGAGTGAGGGGGTGGGGTCAATCGGGCTGGGCTTCAACACAAAGGTGTTGCCTGCGGCGATGGCCACGGGGAACATCCAAGCGGGCACCATGACTGGGAAGTTGAAGGGGGTGATGCCCGCCACCACGCCGAGGGGCTGGCGCATGGTCCAGTTGTCGATGCCGGTGGAGACTTGCTCGGTGAAGTCGCCCTTGAGCAACTGAGGAATGCCGGTGGCGAATTCGACGATGTCAATGCCACGCGACACCTCGCCTTGCGCGTCGGTGAAGACCTTGCCGTGTTCAGCCGTGATCATGTGGGCCAGTTTGTCTTTGTTGGCGTTGAGCAGCTCTAAGAACTTGAACATCACGCGCGCACGGCGCAAGGGCGGGGTGTCGGCCCAGACTGGAAAAGCTTTTTGCGCGGCGGCGACGGCGGCATGCACATCGGCCACGTTGGCCAAACTCACCTCGCCCGTGACGGCGCCAGTGGCGGGGTTGTACACGGGCTGTGTGCGGGTGCTGCTGCCCTTGGCAACGGCACCGTGGATGTAATGCGCGATGTGGGTGTGTGTCATGGTGTGTCTCGGTGGTTTGAAAAGATGACGCAGTGTAGGTAGGGCTTTGGCATTGAACAAGCGCGAAAGTTTGAATTGATTGTTCAAAATAGTGAACAATCAAGCCATGAATGATCAAAAAATCAGTGAGCTTTGGCACCACCTGCATTGGCTGAGTGTGTTGGCCCAACAAGGCAGTTACACCGCGGCGGCGACGCGCTTAGGCGTGAGCAAAGCGGCCATGAGTCAACGCATCGCTGAGCTCGAACGCGCCGCGCGTGTGCCACTGGTGCAGCGCACCACCCGCAGTGTGCGCTTGACCGAGGCCGGTCAACGGCTGGTTGACGACACGCGTGCGTCGTTTGAACAAATTGAGCACAGCTTTGCCCAAGTGCGCGACTTGGCGGGCGTGCCCAGCGGCTTGTTGCGCGTGACTGCGCCCGTGGCCTTTGCTCGGCAACAACTGGCGCCGCGCTTGGCGGACTTCTTGCGCGAGTACCCAGATGTGCGTTTGCAGCTGGACATGTCGGACCGCCTCAGCAGTTTGGCCACGGAGGGTTTTGACTTGGCTATTCGTCACACGGCGCGTCCGCCCGACACGCATGTGGCGTGGACCTTGTGCAGCACGCATTCGGTGTTGGTGGCGAGCAAAAGCTATTTGCGTCGGGCCGGCACACCGCAAACGCCGGCTGATTTGCAAATGCACAACTGCTTGCATTACTTGCGCGCGCAAGACACACCCACATGGACGCTGGCGCGCGTGAAGCCCAAAACCAAAGTCCATGACGAGCGCATCACGGTGCCAGTGACGGGCCAACTCGCGGCAAACAACAGCGAAGCATTGAGAGAAGCCGCATTGACGGGGCTGGGCATTGCCCTGTTGCCCGACTTCAGTGCGCAGACCGCTTTGCAACAAGGCAAGCTCGTGCAGGTGTTGCCCGACTGGCAACCGGTGGGGGCCTTTGCCGAGCAGCTCTATGCCATTCGCCCGTATTCGCCCCATGTGCCGCGCGCGGTGACGGCATTTGTGGACTATTGGCGCCAGGCCTTGGCGGCGGGCTTTGCAGCCTAGCGGCAGGTTGGGTCAACGCCCGCCGGAGGCTTCAATGAACGTCATGGTGGTGTAGCTGGCCGCATCACTCAGCAGCCACACAATGGCTTGCGCCACCTCTTCAGCGGTGCCGCCGCGCTGCATGGGCACCAAGTGGGCAAGGTCGTTCACGCGGTTGGGCAAACCGCCGGAGGCGTGAATGTCGGTGTCAATCAAACCGGGGCGCACCGCGTTGACGCGAATGCCCTCAGTCGCCACTTCTTTGGCAAGGCCAATGGTGAAGGCGTCAATCGCACTTTTGGCAGCGGCGTAGTCCACATACTGACCAGGCGCGCCCAAACGTGCGGCGGCACTCGACACATTGACGATGCTGCCGCCCGAGCCGCCGTGTGCCGTGCTCATGCGCTTGACGGCTTCACGCGCACAGGCGAACGCGCCCAACACGTTGATGCGCATCATGCGCTCCCACCGCGCCCAGCTTTGGTCTTGTACTTTGGCCGTCACATCCACCACGCCGGCGTTGTTGACCAACCCTGAGATGCGGCCCAGCTTGGCATCGACCTGCGCAAACATGCGCAAGATGTGCGCTTCGTCGCCCACATCAGCCTGAATGGCGAGGGCAGTGCCGCCCGCGTCTTGAATTTGCTGCACCACGCGTTGCGCAGCGGGCGTGTTGCTGTGGTAGTTCACAGCCACGGCCCAGCCTTGTTGGGCGGCTAAGACGGCGGTGGCTGCGCCAATGCCTCGGCTGGCACCGGTGATGAGCAGGACGGGTTGCATGCAGATCTCCTCTTCGCGTTCTGGGTCGAGCAATGGGCCGCACAATAGCACCTCATGGGCCGCATTGCCTGTCTAGAAAACAAGTAAGCTGCGCACCATTCATTTTTAAACTTGAGGAGACCGTGAGATGACCGTCAATTTGACCTCTGCCGATGGGTTTGTTTTTCCTGCATATGTGGCGCATCCCAAGGGCCAAGCCAAGGGCGCTGTGGTGGTGGTGCAAGAGATTTTTGGGGTGAATGCACATATCCGTGAGGTCGCTGACGGCTATGCGGCACAAGGCTATTTGGCCGTCGCGCCGGCCACATTTCACCGCGCCAAGCATGGCGTGGAGTTGGGCTATACGCCCGACGACATGCAAGCGGGCATGGTGTTCAAGACCGCGATTGAGGCGTTGCCCGCGCCCGGCGTGATGGCTGACATTCAGGCTGCGGTGAATTACGCCGCGCAAACCAGCGGTGGCAAGGTGGGCATCGTGGGTTATTGCTGGGGAGGGTTGTTGGCGTGGCGTGCCGCCGGACTGGTGACGGGCTTGAGTGCCGCGGCGCCTTATTACGGCGGCGGCTCCACCACGGACGAAGAAATTGCACGTCATCCTCGCTGCCCAGTGTTGGCGCATTACGCCGAGGAAGACCACTGGATTCCGTTAGACACTGTCGAGAAGTTTCGCCATGCGCACCCCGAGGTCGAGGTCCATCTCTACCCCGCAAACCACGGGTTCAATTGTGATCACCGAGGTGCTTATCAAGAGGCTTCGGCCAAGCTGGCACTGCAGCGAACCTTGGCATTTTTTGCCAAGCACCTGAGCTGAAGTCTTAGTCGCGTTGGAGGTTTCTGCGCAGCGTTCGCAGCAAGCTCATGGTGGCATGAAACAGGGCCACCACCACAAAGCAACCCATGAAGTCACCCAGCGCCATGGCGGCGCTTTTGCGCCACAGTTCGTCGCTGGCGGTGACGCCTTGCGTGAGGTACAGCAGGTTGTGCACGATGCCGTTGAGCACACTGGCTGCAAGTGACAGCGCCACGATGTGTGCGTAACGCAAATTGCGCAGGTCTTGATGAATGCCGAATACGCGCATCAACCCAAAGGCCGCGATGGGATAGGTCAACAAGCCCACCAACGCAAAATAACCAATGGTTGACATGGGCTTGTCTGGCCATATGCCTGCCCCTAAATAGATGCTCACGATCAAGAGGCCCAGGATGGCGGGCAAGCGTCCGACCAAGACAGCCAAGAGCTTCACGCCCGCTGGCAAGAAGAGCAGACTGATGCCTGCGGCATAGATGAATTGTTCGTCAAAGTATTGGTTCAGTCGAAATGACAAACTGAACAGCAAGCCGCAAATCGCCGCCATGGAGATGTGAGAAAGGCGAATTTCCGGCAGTGGCATCAAGCCAAGTTGTGGAGTTTCTTCGCGGCGTCAATGGCGAAGTAGGTGAGCACGCCATCGGCCCCTGCGCGCTTGAAGGCGAGCAAGCTCTCCATCATCACCGCGTCGTGGTCAAGCCAGCCGTTTTGCGCGGCGGCTTTGAGCATGGCGTATTCGCCACTCACTTGATAAGCGAAGGTGGGCACTTTGAATTCGTCTTTCACGCGACGCACCACATCCAAGTAGGGCATGCCGGGTTTGACCATCACCATGTCGGCGCCTTCGGCGATGTCCAGCGCAACTTCGCGCAAGGCTTCGTCGGTGTTGCCGGGGTCCATTTGGTAGACCTTTTTGTCGGCCTTGCCCAAGTTTGAGGCTGAACCCACTGCGTCGCGGAACGGGCCGTAAAACGCACTGGCGTATTTGGCGCTGTAGGCCATGATGCGGGTGTGGATGTGGCCTTGGGCTTCAAGGGCTTGGCGAATGGCCCCAATGCGTCCGTCCATCATGTCGCTGGGCGCGACGATGTCTACGCCAGCGTCGGCTTGGGTCAAGGCTTGTTGGACCAGCAAGGCGGTGGTTTCGTCATTGAGGATGTAGCCGCTGTCATCCAGCAAACCGTCTTGGCCGTGGCTGGTGAAAGGGTCGAGCGCCACGTCGGTCATCACGCCGAGTTCTGGGAAATGTTTTTTCAGCTCGCGCACCACGTGGGGCACGAGGCCGTCTGGGTTGGTGGCCTCGATGCCATCAGGTGTTTTGAGGTGGCCGCTGATGACGGGGAACAAGGCCATCACGGGAATGCCGAGCGTCACGCATTGCTCAGCCACGGGCAGCAGCAGGTCGAGGCTCAGGCGCTCCACGCCGGGCATGGAGGCCACGGCTTCGCGGCGCTTGTCGCCTTCGAGGACGAAGACGGGGTAGATCAGGTCGTTCACGCTCAACGCGTGTTCGCGCACCAAGCGGCGGGTGAAGTCGTCACGACGCAGGCGACGGGGGCGGTTGGCAGGGAAGGCGGCGAAAGGGTGTTGCATGGGTGAAATTGTGCCTGTTTGTTTTGAGACGGCTAAACTGCAGCCATGCTTTGGATTAAATCGTTTCACATCATCTTCGTGGCCAGCTGGTTTGCAGGCTTGTTTTATTTGCCGCGCATTTTTGTGAACTTGGCACAAGTTCCGCCTGAGTCCGTGGCCGAGGAGGCGCGCTTGTTGCTGATGGCACGCAAGCTGATGCGCTTCACCACCTTGCTGATGATTCCCGCTGTTGGCTTGGGCCTGTGGCTTTGGTTGGGGGTGGGCATTGGCATGGGCCCTGGTAATGGCTGGATGCATGCGAAGCTGACGGTCGTGCTGTTGGTCTTGGGTTATCACCACAGCTGTGGTGTGTTGTTGCGTAAGTTTGAAGCACATGCCAACACCCGTGGCCACGTGTGGTACCGCTGGTTCAATGAGGTGCCTGTGGTCTTGCTGACCATCGCTGTGGTGCTGGTGGTGGTCAAGCCTTTCTAAAAGCGCGCGCTGGCCCATGCGTCAAACCTCCGCTTGGCCTTTGTCGCAAATTTGCGTGGCGCTGATCGTCTACGCCAGCCTGTATCCGTTTGACCATTGGCGTGACCAAGGCATTTGGACGTGGTCATTTTTAACCGCGCCTTGGCCCAAGTATTGGTTGGGTTTTGATGTGGTCGCCAATGTGTTGGGTTATGCCCCGTTGGGTTTTTTCTTGACCCTGAGCGCCATGCGCATGGGTTGGCGCACGCGCTTTGTCACCCTATCGACCTTGGCGGCTGCGGTGTTGTCGCTCTCCATGGAGGGCTTGCAAAGCTACTTGCCCGCCCGCGTGCCGTCGTTGCCAGACTTCTTGCTCAATACGCTCGGGGCTTGGCTGGGCGCTGTGTCGGCGAGTGCTTTGGAGCAAATGGGGCTGTTGCGCCGTTGGAGTCAATTCCGCGAACGTTGGTTTGTGCGTGACGCATACATGGCCTTGGTGTTGATGGCGGTGTGGCCTGCCGCTTTGCTGTTTCCCGTGGCGGTGCCATTGGGTTTGGGGCAGGTGTGGGAGCGTGTGGAAGACGCGCTCACCAGTGCCTTTGAAGCCACGCCGTTCGAAGACTGGATTCCGCTGCGTGCATTTGAGTTGGAGCCTTTGTTGCCCGGCGCCGAACTGCTGTGCGTGATGTTGGGATTGTTGGTGCCGTGCTTGTTGGGCTTTGGTGTGATTCGTCAAGCCAGCCAGCGGTTCTTGTATTTGTTGGCAGTGCTGGCCATGGCCTTGGGCATGAGCGCGTTGTCCGCCGCGCTGAGTTATGGCCCCGCGCATGCATGGACTTGGTTGGATTTGCCGGTGACGTTGGGCTTGACCTTTGGGGGCGTGGTGGCGTTGGTCTTTTTGCCACTGTCTGCCCGAACGGCGTGGACGTTTTTGTTGTTAGCCGTGTTGGTGCAGCAAAGCGTGCTCAACCAATCGCCGGAGAGTGCGTACTTCGCACAAACCTTGCAGACGTGGGAGCAGGGACGTTTCATCCGATTCAATGGCTTGGTGCAATGGCTGGGCTGGCTTTGGCCTTATGCCGTGTTGATGCTGGCGCTGGTGCGTTTGTCGCGCGAGCGCAGCACGCAAAACTAGAATCCTTTCATGACACACAGTTCCTACTACAAACACCATATTTTTTTCTGCTTGAACCAACGCGACAACAGCCAAGATTGCTGTGCCAATCACGGAGCACAAGCGACTTTTGATTTTTGCAAAGCGCAAGTCAAGGCGGCTGGCTTGGCTGGCCCCGGCGGTGTCCGCGTGAACAAGGCAGGTTGCTTGGACCGATGCGCAGGCGGCCCTGTGGCGGTGGTGTATCCCGAGGGTGTTTGGTACACCGTGATGGACCACAACGACGTGAATGAAATTGTCGAAAGCCATTTGAAAAATGGACAAGTGGTGGAGCGTTTGGTGGTGCCCGCCAACGTGGGACGTTGAGGCGCGCATGAATTCGCAAACGCAAAAAATCATGCTGCAAGGTGAGGCAGGCGTCATCGAGGCCTTGCGTGACGAGCCCGAAGGCGCGTCACGTGGGGTGGCCATCGTGGCGCATCCGCACCCGCTCTTTGGCGGGACGATGGACAACAAAGTTGTGCAAACGCTGACCCGTGCCTTTGTGCAATGTGGATGGACGGTGATTCGTTTCAATTTCCGTGGCGTGGGCGCGTCGGCCGGCGTGCATGACGCGGGTGCTGGCGAGGCGCGAGATTTTTTGCGCGTGGTGGCGCAAGTGGCGCCGCAAGGTTGCTTGGCCATCGCTGGCTTTTCGTTTGGCTCTTTTGTAGCAAGCCATGCGCTGGCTGAGTTGAGCGCGCATCGCGCGATTGACAAAGTGGTTTTTGTGGGCACGGCGGCGCAGCGCTTTACCGTTGCCCCGATCCCCCCAGCCCTGCATGACAAAACACTGGTGGTGCATGGCGAACAAGACGACACGGTGTCGTTGGCCTCGGTGATGGATTGGGCGCGTCCGCAAACCCTACCTGTGACGGTGGTGCCCGGTGGCGGACATTTCTTTCATGGACAATTGCCGCTTCTCAAAAATTTAGTGGTTCGCCATTTACAGGGTTAAGCGCTGTGGGCGTGTCCGTGACGTGCGCGCGGTGTGCACGTCGGATCTTTGACCCAATTCCTCACTTGAAAACTGCCATGACACGATTACTGCGCTCCACCATCACTGGCCTTTGGTTGGGCTTGACTTGCGTGTTTCAGGTGCAGGCGCAAGCACCACAACCCCCCGAAATTGCAGCACATGCGTATTTGCTGGTGGACTTGACAGCGCAGCAAGTGTTGGCCGAACTCGATGCCGACAAGCCCGTTGAGCCAGCCTCGTTGACCAAGTTGATGACGGCCTACATCGTGTTTGATGCGCTCAAAGCCAAAAAAATCAGCCTGCAACAAACCTTTGGTGTGAGTGAGCGTGCTTGGAAGATGCCAGGCTCTCGCATGTTCATCGACCCCAAGATGAAGGTGCCCGTCGAAGACCTCATCAAAGGCATGATTGTTCAGTCTGGCAACGATGCCACCATGGCCTTGGCAGAAGGTGTGGGCGGTACGGTTGAGCATTTTGTGCAAATGATGAATGCGCAGGCCAAAGTGCTGGGCATGAAGTCCACCGGCTACAAGAATCCAGAAGGTTTGACCGAACCCGGCCACACCACCACAGCGCGCGATTTGGGTATCTTGGCGGGTCGTCTGATGCAAGATTTCCCTGATTACGTGGGCTATTACGCCATCAAAAAATACCGCTATCCCGGGACGCCCGCAGCGAATGAGAACAACCGCAACTTGCTTTTGTTTCGTGACCCCAGCGTGGACGGATTGAAAACAGGGCACACCGATGCGGCGGGTTTTTGCTTGATTGCCACTGCCAAGCGTGAGGCGGCGGGTGTTGGGTCTCGCCGCTTGTTGTCCATCGTGTTGGGCGCTTCTAGCGAAAATGCCCGCGCCACTGAGTCCCAAAAGCTGTTGAATTGGGGTTACACGGCGTTTGACGCCATCAAGCTGTTTGATGCCAACCAAGCTGTGGTATCGCCCAATGTCTGGAAAGGACGCGGCAGCCACGTCAAGCTGGGCCGTTTTACGCCTATCGTGGTCGCTGTTCCTGCGGGGACAGCTTCCCGCATTCAAACTCAGGTCGCACGCCCAGACCCCCTGGTGGCACCGCTCAATCGTGGCCAAGCGGTAGGCGCTTTGAAGGTCACCGTTGATCAAAAGCCTTTGGTCGATGTCCCTTTGTTGGTACTTGAAACAGTGGAACAAGCGAGCTTTTTGGGGCGCGCTTGGGATGCGGTGCGTCTTTGGGTGAAGTGACCTTTGGTTTGAGCTATTTAGATCTCATTTGCTCTCATTGCGTGATGCTGCTACACTAGAAGGCTTTTCGGAATTTCCGAAGGGATTCACGTTTTCTTTTTAATTCAAACGTTTAGGGACGTTTTTCAATGCCAACCATCAATCAACTGGTGCGTCAGGGGCGCGAGGTCGAAACGACCAAGTCCAAAAGCCCTGCGATGCAAAACTCTCCACAACGTCGTGGCGTGTGCACCCGTGTGTACACCACGACACCTAAGAAGCCAAACTCTGCGCTGCGTAAAGTTGCCAAGGTTCGCTTGACCAACGGGTTCGAAGTCATTTCGTACATCGGCGGTGAAGGCCACAACTTGCAAGAACATAGCGTTGTGCTCGTGCGCGGCGGTCGTGTCAAAGACTTGCCTGGTGTGCGTTACCACATCGTGCGTGGCTCACTCGACTTGCAAGGCGTGAAAGACCGCAAGCAGTCGCGTTCCAAGTACGGCGCTAAGCGTCCTAAGAAGGCTTGATGCTTTCTTGGCTTAACGGCCCCCAGCCTTAGCGAGGCTTAATTCGTCAAATCGGTGTTTTGGTCGTCAGGCAGACGATGCAAAACGAAGTGACCCCAAGCGCCCGAGTAGGGTGTGGGTCGAGTAAGTGGAAGTCATGATGACTTTCCAGGCTCTCGAAAGAGTGCCAACTGAAGCAATATGAGGTGAAATATGCCACGTCGTCGCGAAGTCCCTAAACGTGAAATCTTGCCGGATCCAAAGTACGGCAATGTTGAGCTGTCTAAATTCATGAACGTGATCATGGAAGGCGGCAAAAAAGCTGTTGCCGAGCGCATCATTTATGGTGCCTTGGAGCAAATCGAACAGAAATCGGGCAAAGATCCGCTCGAGCTGTTCACGGTGGCCATCAACAACGTCAAGCCCATGGTGGAAGTGAAGTCCCGCCGCGTGGGTGGTGCTAACTACCAAGTGCCTGTTGAAGTGCGCCCCGTTCGTCGCTTGGCTTTGTCCATGCGCTGGTTGAAAGAAGCCGCACGCAAGCGCGGTGAAAAGTCCATGGCTTTGCGCTTGGCCAACGAATTGTTGGAAGCCTCCGAAGGCCGTGGTGGTGCCATGAAAAAGCGTGACGAAGTTCACCGCATGGCCGAAGCCAACAAGGCATTCAGCCACTTCCGCTTCTAATTTCAAAGGTAAAAAATGGCTCGCAATACCCCCATTGAGCGCTATCGCAACATTGGTATTTCAGCGCACATTGACGCTGGTAAGACCACCACGACAGAGCGTATTCTTTATTACACCGGTGTGAATCACAAGATTGGTGAAGTGCATGATGGCGCCGCCACCATGGACTGGATGGAGCAAGAGCAAGAGCGTGGCATCACGATCACTTCTGCTGCCACCACTTGTTTCTGGAAGGGCATGGATGGCTCTTTCGCTGACCACCGCATCAACATCATTGACACCCCTGGTCACGTTGACTTCACGATTGAAGTTGAGCGTTCCATGCGCGTGCTCGATGGTGCTTGCATGGTTTACTGTGCGGTGGGTGGCGTTCAGCCCCAATCCGAAACCGTGTGGCGTCAAGCTAACAAGTACAAAGTGCCACGTTTGGCCTTTGTGAACAAGATGGACCGTACCGGTGCTAACTTCTTCAAGGTTGTGGACCAGATGAAGTTGCGCTTGAAGGCCAATCCTGTGCCCATCGTGATCCCAATCGGCGCTGAAGACAACTTCACGGGCGTGGTTGACCTCCGCAAAATGAAAGCCATCATTTGGGACGAAGCGTCTCAAGGCATGAAGTTCACTTTTGAAGAGATTCCAGCCAACTTGGTCGAGCTGGCCAAAGAGTGGCGCGAAAAGATGGTGGAAGCCGCGGCAGAAGCCTCTGAAGAATTGATGAACAAGTACCTTGAAGAAGGCGACTTGACAGAGGAAGAGATCACACACGGTCTGCGCGTGCGCACGATCAACAGTGAAATTCAACCCATGTTGTGCGGTACAGCCTTCAAGAACAAAGGCGTTCAGCGCATGCTGGATGCGGTGCTTGAGTTGATGCCTTCTCCCTTGGACGTGAAAGCTATCAAAGGCTTTGACGAAGATGAAAAAGAAGTGATCCGTAAAGCGGATGACAACGAGAAGTTCTCGGCCTTGGCATTCAAGTTGATGACCGACCCATTTGTGGGCCAGTTAACTTTCGTGCGCGTTTACTCGGGCGTTCTGAAAAAGGGCGACACCGTTTACAACCCTGTGCGCGGCAAGAAAGAACGTATCGGTCGTATCGTGCAAATGCACGCCAACAACCGTGAAGAAGTGGACGAAATCCGCGCCGGCGACATCGCCGCTTGCGTGGGTTTGAAAGACGTCACTACGGGTGAAACCTTGTGCGATCCAGCAGCCGTGATCACCTTGGAGCGCATGGTGTTCCCTGACTCCGTGATCCGCCAAGCTGTGGAGCCAAAGACCAAGGCTGACCAAGAAAAAATGGGCATGGCTTTGTCTCGTTTGGCGGCAGAAGATCCTTCTTTCCGCGTGCAAACCGACGAAGAATCTGGCCAAACCATCATTGGTGGTCAAGGCGAACTGCACTTGGAAATCATTGTCGACCGCATGAAGCGTGAATTCGGCGTGGAGGCCAACGTGGGTAAGCCTCAAGTGGCTTACCGCGAAACTATCCGCAAGACGGTCGAAGAAGCCGAAGGTAAATTCGTTCGTCAATCCGGTGGTAAAGGCCAATACGGTCACGTCGTGCTCAAGGTTGAGCCACAAGAAGCTGGCAAAGGCTTCGAGTTCGTTGACGCCATCAAGGGCGGTGTGGTTCCTCGCGAATACATCCCTGCGGTGGAAAAAGGCGTGATCGAAGCTTTGGGCCAAGGCGTGTTGGCTGGTTACCCAGTCGTTGACGTCAAGGTCACTTTGCACTTCGGTTCGTACCACGATGTGGACTCGAACGAAATGGCGTTCAAGATGGCAGCCATCTTTGGTTTCAAAGAAGGTTGCCGCAAAGCAGGCCCCGTCATTCTGGAGCCCATGATGGCTGTGGAAGTGGAGACACCTGAAGACTACGCCGGTAGCGTGATGGGCGATTTGTCCTCACGTCGCGGCATGGTGCAAGGCATGGACGACATGGTCGGTGGCGGTAAAGCAATTAAAGCTGAAGTGCCATTGTCTGAAATGTTCGGCTACTCAACCACCCTGCGTTCGATGTCACAAGGCCGCGCAACCTACACGATGGAATTCAAGCACTACGCTGAAGCACCACGTAACGTTGCCGAAGCCATCGTGGCTTCGCGTGCAAAGTAAATAAAACCCCATGGGGCTGCGTCATGCAGCCCCTGTCTGCGACGATGCGCCGCCCTGTCACCCGTGCGGGGCGAATCAGCAGCATCGTGCAGACATAAAACCTGTACACGGGCACTGCTCTTTGGAGAAAAGAAATGGCAAAAGGAAAATTTGAACGTACCAAGCCGCACGTGAACGTGGGCACGATTGGTCACGTCGACCACGGCAAGACAACCTTGACAGCGGCGATCACCACGATCCTGTCTGCCAAATTTGGCGGCGAAGCCAAGGCTTACGACCAAATTGACGCGGCTCCAGAAGAAAAAGCACGCGGCATCACGATCAACACTGCTCACGTGGAGTACGAGACTGAAACACGTCACTACGCGCACGTGGACTGTCCTGGTCACGCCGACTATGTGAAAAACATGATCACGGGCGCGGCTCAAATGGACGGCGCTATTCTTGTGTGTTCCGCTGCTGACGGCCCTATGCCTCAAACACGCGAGCACATCTTGTTGGCTCGCCAAGTGGGCGTGCCTTACATCATCGTGTTCTTGAACAAGTGCGACATGGTCGACGACGCTGAGTTGTTGGAATTGGTCGAAATGGAAGTTCGCGAGTTGCTGCAAAAGTACGACTTCCCAGGCGACGACACCCCCATCATCAAAGGCTCTGCCAAGTTGGCCCTCGAAGGCGACAAAGGCGAGATGGGCGAAGCTTCCATCTTCCGTTTGGCCGATGCGTTGGACAGCTACATCCCTACGCCAGAGCGCGCAGTGGACGGCAACTTCTTGATGCCCGTGGAAGACGTGTTCTCCATCTCGGGTCGCGGTACTGTGGTGACGGGTCGTATCGAGCGCGGCATCATCAAAGTCGGCGAAGAAATCGAAATCGTGGGTATTGTGGATACACAAAAGACCACCTGTACTGGCGTGGAGATGTTCCGCAAGTTGCTGGACCAAGGCCAAGCAGGCGACAACGTGGGCATCTTGTTGCGCGGTACCAAGCGCGAAGACGTGCAGCGCGGTCAAGTGCTGTGCAAGCCTGGTTCGGTCAAGCCACACACACATTTCACAGCTGAGATCTATGTGTTGAGCAAAGACGAAGGCGGCCGCCACACCCCATTCTTCAACAACTACCGTCCTCAGTTTTACTTCCGTACAACGGACGTGACCGGTGCGATCGAGTTGCCAGAAGGCAAAGAGATGGTGATGCCTGGTGACAACGTGTCGATCACTGTGAAGTTGATCCACCCCATCGCGATGGAAGAAGGCTTGCGCTTCGCCATCCGCGAAGGCGGTAAGACAGTTGGCGCTGGTGTGGTTGCCAAGATCATTGCCTAATCGAGGAATTTAAATGTCCTCGAAGCAAAAGATTCGCATCCGCCTGAAGGCGTTTGACTACAAATTGATCGACCAGTCTGCTGCTGAGATCGTTGACACTGCCAAGCGCACCGGCGCGATTGTCAAAGGCCCCGTGCCTTTGCCAACACGCATGAAGCGTTTTGACATCTTGCGTTCACCGCACGTCAACAAGACCAGCCGTGACCAGCTCGAAATCCGTACCCACCAGCGTTTGATGGACATCGTGGACCCCACTGACAAAACAGTGGACGCCTTGATGAAACTCGACCTGCCAGCGGGCGTGGACGTCGAAATTAAGTTGCAGTAATGCAACTTAGGGGTGGGCCAAATACCCACCCCAACCCCGCGGCAAAGAGAAAGTTGCTCTTGGCGCGGTTTTCGCGATATACTCGCGGGCTCCGTGCAATTTGTACGGAGATTTATCAACCGTCTTTCACGCAAAAACGTAACTGCCAATTGAAGTGGTTGCGGTGAGAGTTTTGGAGAAAACAATGAGTCAAAGCATCCGTTTGGGATTGCTGGGCCGCAAAGTGGGCATGATGCGTCTGTTCACTGATGATGGGGATGCAATCCCTGTCACGGTGTTGGATGTGTCCAACAACCGCGTGACCCAAGTCAAGACCCAGGAAAATGACGGCTATGTGGCCTTGCAGGTCACATTCGGCGCACGCAAGGCCTCTCGTGTCACCAAGCCTATGGCTGGTCACTTGGCTAAAGCAGGCGTTGAAGCCGGTGAAATCATCAAAGAATTCCACGTGACAGCTGATGTTGCAGCCAAGTACGCCGCCGGCGCTACTGTGCCTGTAACGGATGTGTTTGCAGTGGGCCAAAAGGTGGACGTGCAAGGCACAACCATCGGTAAAGGCTTTGCTGGCACCATCAAGCGTCACCACTTCAAGTCACAGCGCGCATCACACGGTAACAGCCGTTCGCACAACGTGCCTGGCTCTATCGGTATGGCACAAGACCCAGGTCGCGTGTTCCCCGGTAAGCGCATGTCTGGCCACCTCGGCGACGACATCGTGACCACACAAAACCTCGACGTGATTCGCATCGACGAAGCGCGCCAACTGTTGTTGATCCGTGGCGCTGTGCCCGGTTCAGCCGGTGGCTTCGTGACTGTGCATCCCGCTGTCAAAGCTAAAGGAGCGAACTGATGCAAGTCGAACTCCTGAACGACCAAGGTCAAGCGGCGTCTAAATACGACGCGCCTGAAACCGTGTTCGGTCGTGAATACAACGAAGATCTGGTTCACCAGATCGTGGTCGCATACCAAGCTAACGCGCGTCAAGGCACCCGTGCCCAAAAAGACCGTGAGCAAGTGAAGCACTCGACCAAAAAGCCGTTCAAACAAAAAGGCACCGGCCGCGCTCGCGCGGGTATGACGTCATCGCCTCTGTGGCGTGGCGGCGGTCGCATTTTCCCGAACATGCCTAACGAGAACTTCACACAGAAGATCAATAAGAAGATGTACCGCGCTGGTATGGCTTCGATCTTGTCCCAATTGGCCCGCGAAGGTCGCTTGGCTGTGGTCGAGTCTTTGAAGGTTGACGCTCCTAAAACCAAACTGTTGGCAGCCAAATTCAAGGCCATGAACCTTGAGTCTGTGTTGGTGATTTCCGAGGAAGTTGATGACAACTTGTACTTGGCTTCACGCAACCTGCCCAACGTGTTGGTGGTTGAGCCTCGTTATGCCGATCCACTGTCATTGGTGCACTACCGTAAAGTCCTCGTGACCAAGGGTGCCATGGACCAACTCAAGGAGATGTTCGCATGAGCGCACACAAATTTGACGAAGGTCGTTTGATGCAATTGTTGGTCTCTCCTGTCGTGTCCGAAAAGGCCACCATGGTTGCAGAGAAGCACAACGTTGTGACATTCAAGGTGCTGCAAAACGCTACGAAACCAGAAATCAAGGCCGCAGTGGAATTGATGTTCAAGGTTGAAGTTCAAGGCGTGAATGTGGTGAACACAAAAGGCAAAGCCAAGCGTTTTGGTAAGTCCATGGGCCGTCGCGACAACGTTCGCAAAGCTTATGTGACCCTGAAAGCTGGTCAAGAACTGAACATCTCTGGGGAGGCCGCTTAATCATGGCAGTCATCAAGATGAAACCTACGTCGCCCGGTCAACGTGGCGTCGTTAAAGTTACCCGTGATCACCTGCACAAAGGTGAACCTTACGCTCCGTTGCTGGAACCCCAGCATCAAAAATCGGGTCGTAACAACAACGGTCACATCACTACCCGTCACAAGGGCGGTGGTCACAAGCATCACTACCGCGTGGTGGATTTCAAGCGTAACAAAGACGCGATCCCCGCGAAAGTGGAGCGCATTGAATACGATCCAAACCGTACGGCACACATCGCTTTGGTGTGTTACGCAGACGGCGAGCGTCGCTACATCATTGCCCCACGTGGTTTGGAAGTTGGCGCATCGTTGCTCAGCGGTTCGGAAGCCCCGATCCGTGCAGGCAACACTTTGCCCATCCGCAACATTCCAGTGGGCTCCACCATTCACTGTATCGAGCTCAAGCCCGGTGCTGGTGCACAAATCGCGCGTTCAGCTGGTACATCAGCCACATTGTTGGCTCGTGAAGGCACTTACGCTCAAGTGCGTATGCGCTCTGGCGAAGTTCGCAAGATCCATATCGAATGCCGCGCCACCATTGGTGAAGTTGCAAACGAAGAACACAGCCTCCGCCAATTGGGTAAAGCTGGTGTCAAGCGCTGGATGGGTATTCGCCCAACCGTGCGTGGCGTCGCAATGAACCCAGTGGATCACCCACATGGTGGTGGTGAGGGTCGCACCGGTGAAGGCCGTCATGCAGTTGACCCATGGGGTAACCTGACAAAAGGCTACCGTACCCGTAACAACAAACGCACACAAGTCATGATTGTGTCGCGTCGTAAAAAGTAAGGGGTAACAAATGACTCGCTCTCTCAAAAAGGGTCCGTTTGTTGACCATCATTTGGTTGCCAAGGTCGACAAGGCCATCGCAACTAAAGATAAAAAGCCAGTGAAAACTTGGTCACGTCGTTCCATGATCTTGCCCGACTTCATCGGCTTGACCATCGCTGTGCACAACGGCAAGCAACACGTGCCCGTGTACATCACTGACCAAATGGTGGGTCACAAGTTAGGCGAATTCGCTCTGACTCGTACCTTCAAAGGTCACCCCGCGGACAAAAAAGTCCAGAAGAAATAAGGAAAGACCATGGAAACACGTGCAGTCCTTAGGGGCGTCCGTTTGTCGGTCGACAAAGGCCGTTTGGTCGCGGACATGATCCGCGGCAAAAAAGTTGACCAGGCTCTGAACATCCTGACATTCACGCAGAAAAAAGCTGCGGGCATCGTCAAGAAAGTTTTGGAATCTGCGATTGCTAACGCTGAACATAACGACGGTGCAGACATCGACGAGTTGAAGGTGAAAACCATCTACGTTGAAAAAGGCGCCACGCTCAAGCGTTTCACTGCCCGCGCCAAAGGCCGCGGCAACAGTATCAGCAAGCCTACCTGTCACGTTTACGTGACAGTTGGTAACTGAAAGGTATAGGAAGATATGGGACAAAAAATCCACCCCACAGGCTTTCGCCTTGCAGTGAGCCGCAACTGGGCTAGCCGTTGGTACGCAAGCAACAATGACTTCGCTGGCATGCTGGCCGAAGACATCAAAGTGCGCGAATACCTCAAGGCCAAGCTGAAAAACGCTTCTGTCTCTCGCGTTCTCATCGAGCGTCCCGCCAAAAGCGCACGCATCACCATCTTCTCGGCACGTCCTGGTGTGGTGATCGGCAAAAAAGGCGAAGACATCGAGAACTTGAAGAAAGAACTCGCAGCGCGTTTGGGCGTGCCAGTTGCAGTCAACATCGAAGAAGTGCGCAAGCCTGAAATCGATGCGCAATTGATTGCTGACAGCATCACCCAACAGCTCGAAAAACGCATCATGTTCCGTCGCGCCATGAAGCGCGCCATGCAAAACGCCATGCGTCTGGGTGCCCAAGGCATCAAGATCATGTCGGCAGGTCGTTTGAACGGCATTGAGATCGCACGTACCGAGTGGTACCGTGAAGGTCGCGTGCCACTTCACACCTTGCGTGCAGACATTGATTACGCCACTTCTGAAGCAAAAACCACTTACGGCATCATCGGTGTCAAAGTGTGGGTTTACAAAGGCGATACCTTGGGTCGTAACGACCTGCCGGCCGCTGCAGAGCCCCGTGCTGAAGAAGAGCGTCGTCCTCGCGGTCCCCGTCGTGATGCTCGCCCCACAGGCGATCGTCCCGCACGCACAGGCGCTCGTCGCCCTGCAGGGGCCAATGCCGCACCGACAGATGGCAGCGATAAACCCGCTGAAGCTGTTGATGCCCCTAAAACTGCCGTCAAGCGCGTCCGCAAGGTTGCCGCGCCCGCATCCACTGGCACGGCTGCGGACGGAACAGGAGAATAAGCATGCTGCAACCAGCACGCCGTAAATACCGCAAAGAACAAAAAGGCCGCAACACCGGTATCGCAACACGTGGCAACACCGTTGCATTCGGTGACTTCGGTCTCAAATCCACCGATCGCGGCCGTCTGACGGCCCGCCAGATCGAGGCCGCACGTCGTGCGATCTCTCGTCACGTCAAACGTGGCGGCCGTATCTGGATTCGCGTGTTCCCTGACAAGCCGATCTCCCAAAAGCCTGCTGAAGTGCGTATGGGTAACGGTAAAGGTAACCCCGAGTACTACGTGGCAGAAATCCAACCCGGCAAGGTCCTCTACGAAATCGTAGGCGTCCCCGAAGAGTTGGCCCGTGAAGCCTTCCGTCTGGCCGCTGCCAAGCTGCCCCTGCGCACCACATTTGTGGCTCGCATGATCGGCCAGTAATTCAGGAGAAATAAGAAATGAAAGCTGCTGAACTGCGCCAAAAAGACGTTGCCGGCCTTGAAGCTGAAGTCAAAGAGTTGCAAAAAGCTCACTTTGGCTTGCGCATGCAAAAAGGTACGCAACAACTCAACAACACGTCACAACTGCGTTCTACACGTCGCAGCATTGCCCGTGCGAAAACAATCCTTGCTGAAAAGCAAGCCGCCAAGTAAAGGATGAACATGACGGACGCTAAGAAATCCCTCAAACGCACCTTGATTGGCAAGGTGGTCAGTGACAAGCGTGCTAAGACTGTGACCGTGCTCGTGGAGCGTCGTGTGAAACACGCCCTCTACGGCAAGATCGTGGCCAAGTCTTCGAAGTACCACGCGCACGACGAAACAGGTGCTTACCACTTGGGCGACGTGATCGAGATCACTGAAAGCAAGCCAATTTCGAAAACCAAAAACTGGGTCGTGACCCGTTTGGTTGAGAAAGCCGCTGCGGTCTAAAGATCAAAGAGCTTCGGCTCTGCAAGGCCAAAGAAAACGACTCACAATGTGGGTCGTTTTTCTTTTTGTACGTTCATTATTTGGAGACACCATGATCAAAGTCGGAGACACATTGCCACACGCCACCCTGATGGAATACTCAGAGGTGGAAGGTGATGGTTGCAGCATCGGACCGAACGCCGTGGAAGTAGCGAAAGCTACGGCGGGCAAAACCATTGCGTTGTTCGCCTTGCCTGGCGCATTTACACCCACATGTTCGGCGAAGCACGTTCCGGGTTACGTGGAGAAGTACGAACAGTTCAAAGCCGCAGGCGTGGACGAAATTTGGTGCGTGAGCGTCAACGACGCCTTTGTCATGGGCGCTTGGGCCCGTGAGCAACACACACAAGGGAAAGTTCGTATGTTGGGTGATGGCAGCGCCGACTTTGCAAAGGCGACTGGTTTGACTTTAGATCTCACATCGCGTGGCATGGGCTTGCGTAGCAATCGCTACTCAATGCTGGTCAAGGACGGTAAGGTCGTGAGCCTGAATGTGGAAGGTCCAGGAAAGTTTGAAATCAGTGATGCAGATACGCTACTGGCTCAAACGAAGGCCTAAAGGCTGACCCATAAAAACCGCGTTGACACGCGGTTTTTTTATGCACTACCACTAACTCAAACAAACCAAGCGATACACCACATAAGCGCAACCAGCCAGAATGCTGAGCGCAAAAAGTCGCGAAGTAAGGGTGTCGCGCGAGTCTTGTGTCTCAGGCGCCAGTACTTTGTCGCCAGTCAACATGGGCGTGATCAAGTCATCATGATGAAAGTACTTGTAATACAGGACGGATGCAATGTGCAGCGCGATGAGCAATAACAAGAGCACTTTGCCCACTTCCGTGTGATATTCCGTAGCCAAGGAAACCCAGCTGGAGGGAACGAGCGCGGTCCATGGACCCGTGTTGGTAATTTCATCGTCACTCATGAATCCACTGAAGACCTGTAACAGCAGCAGACTCAGCATGACGATCACAGAAACAGCGCCAAATGGGTTATGTCCCACGTTCAGTTGCTTTGGCTTCATACGCATCAAGCGCGCATAAGCTAACAAATCTTTGGGCATGGGTACAAAGTTGGCAAAACGAGACCAATGGCCACCAACAAAACCCCAGACGAGACGGAAAAAAACCAGAGTTAGCACGGTGTAGCCAAGTAAGAAATGAAGTTGCATGAGATCGCCGCCCAACTCACCCGTGATGAGAAGCCCTGTTACGAACAAACCCAACAAAATGTGAAAGATGCGGGTAGGAAGATCCCAAATGCGAATACGTTGTGAGGAAGGTAGGTGTTGCATGAGTGAAATAGAAGTCAAAGACAAGAGGCAGCAAAGTTCGTAAACTCGTGATGTTTAGTTGCCTATTTTCAACCCTTGAGGACCTTCATATGAAAAAAATAATCTTCTCCTTGATCGCGGTCAGTGTCGCCGCCGTTAGTTTCTCGGCGAGCGCACAAACCTCGCCATTTGCCAAACCAGAAGATGCCATCAAATATCGCAAGGCCGCATTCACCGTGACAGCTGCACATTTTGGGCGTTTGGGCGCGATGGCACAGGGCAAGGTACCGTTTGATGCGAAGGCCGCTTCAGACAATGCGGAGATCGTGGCGAACATGTCTAAGCTACCCTGGGCCGCGTTCGGTGAAGGCACCGATGTGGGCGAAACCAAGGCCAAGCCAGAAGTGTGGAAGCAAAGCGCTAAATTCAAAGAGGCAGCAGAAAAATTCCAAGCAGAAGCTATCAAGCTTGTAGCTGCCGCCAAAACGGGCAAGGAAGATACATTTAAAACAGCGTTTTCTGCCACAGGAGGCGCTTGCAAGTCGTGTCACGATGACTTCAGAGCAAAGTAAAAGATAGACCTACAGCGCGCTTCTTTAGAACTTGCGCAAATTCAAGCGGGGCAGAGCCATCAGGCTGCTGCCCCGTTGTGCTTTGATGGGATCACTGTGAGTGAGGTCGGGAACGAATCCAGTCCAAACAAATAAGACAGAGATGGAGGAAGGCTTGGCCAACGAGCTTAGATAATGCAGCGCATGAAACGAGTTGTGACATATGGAATGCATTTGCTAGCAGGGGTGGCCACACTAGGAGGCTGCACGCCCGCATTGAATTGGCGGCAAGTGAGCGCGGACGACTCAGGTCTGACGGTCCTATTGCCCTGCAAGCCTGAGCATGCGACGCGCTCGGTGATGATGCGGGTAGACGCCAGCGATGTAGAAACAAATCTGTCGCTGCATGGCTGTGAGGCCAGCGGCATGCAGTTCACCTTGGGAGACATGGTGGTGCCACCTGACCTCACTGCCACACAGGCGATGCAGGCGTGGCGCTTGGCAAGTTTGGCCACCCTGCGCGTATCACACACAGACGCAGTCCCGAAAAGTTGGGACATGATGGCTTCGCATGCGCAAACTGAATTCATGCGTGCCAATGTGGTGACGGACAAGAACCAAGTGCAGTGGGCATGGTTTGCTTATGGCAACAAAATTTATCAAGCAGCGGTCTACGGCGATGCCAAAGAAAAGGGTTTGTCAGACGCTGCTGAAACTTACTTTTCAGGAATCAAGCTGCCATGAGTCATGATGTGTTGTCGCGCAGAGCGGCTGTCTGGGTGTTTGTTGCATTCGCTTGTGCTTATTTTTTGTCGGCTTTGCTGCGCGCCATCACGGCCACACTGTCTCCCACCTTGACTTTCGAGTTCGGTTTGCAAGCGCGTGATCTCGGGCTGTTGGCGGGGGGGTATTTCTTGGGCTTTTCTCTCACACAATTACCGATGGGTCATTGGTTGGACCAACACGGCCCGAAGCGCGTGGTGCTCAGTTTCTTGGGCGTCGCCGTATTGGGATGCTTGGCGTTTGCATGCGCGACAGATTTTGCTGGCTTGTTGATGGCCCGTGTGCTGATCGGTGTCGGGGTGAGCGCTTGTTTGATGGCCCCGTTAACGGGTTACCGACGTTGGCTGGTGTTGGAGAAGCAACAGCGCGCCAATGCATGGATGCTGATGACAGGCGCGCTTGGCATGTTGTTTTCGACCTTGCCTGTGCAATGGTTGCTGCCCATCATGGGTTGGCGTTGGATATTCGTTGGCTTGGCATTGTTGATCGTGCTCTCCATGGCATTGATGGCTTTGCAAGTGCCACCTTGGCGTGCGGTGTCGCCTGACCACCAATCGCTTCAACATATCCAGCCAGTTGGAATTTTGAAGAGCTATGCGCAGGTGTGGGCCCATCCGTATTTCCGCCGCATGACACCCATGGGGTTCTTCAATTACGGTGGGTTGATCGCAATGCAAACCCTGTGGGCGGGGCCTTGGATGGTGAAGGTCGCTGGCTACACCTCGCTGGAGGCTGCGACCGGTCTGTTTTGGATCAACGTGTGCATGCTGTTTACTTTCTTGCTATGGGGGTGGTTGACGCCCATGTTGTACGCGCGAGGCATCAGCGCCAATCAGCTGATGACGTATGGTGTGCCGTTGAATTTCTGTGTGCAAATTTACATGGTGTTAGCAGGCGTCGATGCTGGTGCGCTGCATTGGGCCTTGTTTTGCATCAGTAGCTCCTTCGTGTCGCTGGCCCAACCTTCGGTCGGCATGGCCTTTCCAACAGCCTTGGCGGGGCGCGCCTTGTCTGCGTACAACTTGGTGTTGTTTATGGGCGTGTTTGTCGTTCAATGGGGCATGGGTCTGATGATTGATGGTTTCAAAGCGATGGGCTGGCAAGAAGCGCAAGCATTTCAATCGGCGATGGCTGTGTTTTTGACTTGTTGTGTAGCGTCGTATGGCTACTTCTTAAAGCACAAATCAGACAGTTGATAATCCGTTATCTCACTTTGTTCTATGACCAACCGTATTCTCATCATCGCCCACACACCTCTGGCCAGTGCCTTGCGCGATTGCGCCATGCATGTGTACCCAGAGTGTGCAAAGGATGTCATTGCTCTTGATGTCAAGCCAGCAGCGCAACCAGAAGAAACGCTGTCACATGCCTTGGAAGCGGCTGGCGCCGCATTAAACAATGGCCTATTGGTGTTGACCGATATATTTGGCGCCACGCCTGCCAATGTGGCGCAAAAGTTGGTGATCGGCAGCAATGCCAAGCTCATCGCTGGCGTGAATTTACCGATGCTATTTCGGAGTGTGTGTTACCGCCATGAGTCACTTGATGCGCTGGTGGCGAGAGCCCTGACGGGTGGCACGCAAGGTGTGATGCAAGTTGCAATCACTGCACCTCAAAATCAAAATCGTCGAAACCATGATCAAAACAACTACGACTATCAGCAATAAATTAGGTTTGCACGCACGTGCATCAGCCAAACTCACCAAACTCGCCGGAAGCTTTCCCTGCGAGGTGTGGATCAGCAAAGGCGAACGCCGCGTCAATGCCAAAAGCATCATGGGTGTCATGATGCTGGCCGCAGGCATTGGCAGCGAAGTAGGACTAGAAACCGATGGCGCTCAAGAGCAAGAAGCCATGGACGGACTCTTGGCGCTCATCGCTGATAAGTTTGGTGAAGGCGAGTAAGGTCGCGTCATGACGTTTGCTGTTCATGGTCTGGCTGTTGCGCGTGGCATCGCCATTGGACGCGCAGTATTGGTGGCGTCCAGTCGCGTGGATGTGGCCCACTATTTCATTGAGCCTGTAAAAATCGAATCTGAGCTCCAGCGCTTAGTCGAAGCGCGTCAGGCGGTCATGGCCGAGTTGCAGCAATTGCATGACAACTTGCCCAAAGAGTCCCCGCCTGAGTTGGCGGCGATTCTTGAAGTTCACCTCATGTTGTTGGATGACACCATGTTGGCCGACGGTGTCAGCCAGTGGGTGAAGGATCGTCTCTACAACGCCGAGTGGGCATTGACCTCGCAACTCGATGTGGTGGCGCGCCAGTTCGATGAGATGGACGATGCCTATCTGCGCGAACGCAAAGGCGATTTAGAACAAGTGGTCGAACGCATGTTGCGTCACATGAAGGGCATACCGCATGTGATTCCGCAAGCCACGGCCAAGCGCAGCAATCAAGCCCGCCAACAAGACTTGCAGTTGGGTGACGAGATGGATGTGCCGCTGGTCTTGGTGGCGCATGACCTGTCGCCAGCCGACATGTTGCAGTTCAAGCAAAGTGTGTTTGCTGGGTTTGTCACAGATGTGGGTGGCAAAACATCTCACACCGCCATCGTGGCTCGCAGCTTGGACATTCCTGCTGTTGTTGGCGCGCGCACAGCCAGTCAATTGGTCCGACAAGATGACTGGATCATCATTGACGGCGATGCCGGCGTGGTCATCGTCAACCCATCGCCCATCATCTTGGCCGAGTACGGGTTCAAGCAACGTCAAGCCGAGGTGGAACGTGAAAGACTTTCACGTTTGCGTCACACGCCTGCGGTGACATTGGATGGTCAGCGCGTAGATTTGCTGGCCAACATCGAAATGCCTGAGGACTCACCCGCTGCTTTGGGTGTGGGCGCGGTGGGCGTGGGCTTGTTTCGCAGCGAGTTTTTATTCATGGGGCGCGAGGGCGCATTGCCCGATGAAGAGGAACAATTTCAAGCCTATCGACGTGCAGTGGAGGGCATGAAAGGCTTGCCCGTCACCATTCGCACAGTGGATGTCGGCGCAGACAAGCCACTGGATCGAGCGATGAAGGAAGACGCGCATCTGAACCCCGCGTTGGGTTTGCGTGCCATTCGCTGGAGCTTGGCTGACCCCGCGATGTTCTTGACGCAATTGCGTGCAATTTTGCGAGCAGCGGCCTTTGGACAAGTTCACCTCCTCATTCCGATGCTGGCGCATGCGCGTGAAATCAAGTTGACGCTGGCCTTGTTAGAGCAAGCACGCAATCAATTAGACACGCGTGGTGTTGCATTTGGCCCCGTCAAAATTGGCGCCATGATTGAAGTGCCTGCAGCCGCATTGAGCGTGAAAATGTTCTTGCGCTATTTTGACTTTCTGTCGATTGGCACCAATGATTTGATTCAATACACCTTGGCCATTGACCGTGCTGACGAATCAGTGGCGCATCTGTATGACCCACTGCATCCTGCAGTGTTGCGCCTGGTGTCAGATGTGATTGCTGAGTGCCGCTTGCAAGGCAAAGGGGTGAGCGTGTGCGGCGAAATGGCCGGCGACCCTAGCTTGACGCGATTGTTGTTGGGTCTAGGCCTGCGCAGCTTCTCAATGCACCCCACGCAAATCTTGGCAGTCAAGCAAGAGGTGATTCGCGCAGATGCCGCTCGCTTAGAGGCGTGGGCGCGAGACGTGCTGGCCAGCGACGAGCCAGCCGACTTCATGGGGCTTTAAGCCTTAGAGGCTTCTGATGCTGCGTGGGCTTGTTGGTCTGCGTGATAGCTCGAACGGACCATCGCGCCCACGGCTGCGTGACTGAAACCCATTTCGTAGGCTTTTTCCTCAAACATCTTGAATGTGTCGGGGTGTACGTATCTGCGAACGGGGATATGGCTGGTGCTTGGCGCTAGGTACTGCCCAATGGTCAGCATGTCAATGTCATGGTCGCGCATGTCTTGCATGACTTGCAGAATTTCTTCATCGGTCTCACCCAGGCCAACCATCAAGCCGCTCTTGGTTGGCACATGGGGAAACAGGGCTTTGAATTTTTTCAGCAAGTTCAAGCTGAACGCGTAGTCGCTGCCAGGACGCGCTTCTTTGTAGAGGCGTGGCACGGTTTCCATGTTGTGATTCATCACATCAGGCGGCGCAGCTTTCAAAATTTCCAGCGCGCGGTCATCGCGGCCGCGAAAGTCGGGCACCAAAATTTCGATTTGTGTTTGGGGGGACAGCTCGCGTGTGCGGCGAATGCAATCCACAAAGTGCTGACTACCGCCATCGCGTAAATCATCGCGATCGACGCTGGTGATGACCACATATTTCAACTTCAATTCGGCAATTGTTTTTGCCAGGTTCTCGGGTTCATTCACATCCAGTGGGTCAGGTCGGCCATGACCCACGTCGCAAAAGGGGCAGCGGCGAGTGCACTTGTCGCCCATGATCATGAAGGTAGCCGTGCCCTTGCCAAAGCACTCGCCAATGTTGGGGCAGCTGGCCTCTTCACAAACGGTGACAAGTTTGTTGGCGCGCAACACATCCTTGATTTCGTAAAACCGCGTGGAGGGGGAGCCAGCTTTGACGCGGATCCAGTCGGGTTTTTTGAGGATTTCGCTTTGCTCGACTTTGACCGGAATGCGCGATAGCTTGGCCGCTGCCTTTTGTTTGGCCGAGGCGTTGTAGTTTTCGACGGTTTGCGCTTCACGCACAACTTGGTTGTCAGGGGTGGGCATAGCGGTAGGGACTGTTTTTAAGGCCTGGTCGTTAAGGCATTAAATGGGTGACGAGCTTTTGGCTCAAGACATCAGCGGCTTCTTGCCAGCTGACGGATACACCGATTGTAGAAAGATCGATGCTTTGCAGACCTGAATACCCGCAGGGGTTGATGCGTTGGTAGGGAGATAAGTCCATGGACACATTCAGCGCCACGCCGTGGTAGGTGCAGTGGCGACTGACCTTGATGCCCAGCGCCGCGATCTTTCCCAGTCCAGCAAAGTCAGGGGCTTTGTTTGCGTCTTTCTGTGGACGCTGCGCAAGCATGAGGTGGCTGTGAGGATCCTCCAAGCGGACATAAATCCCCGGCGCACCAGACACGCGATGTCCTGTGACACCAAACTGCCTCAAGGTTCGAATCACAGCTTCTTCGATGCGGTACACATATTCTTTGACGTAATAGCCAGCACGCTTGAGGTCTAGAAGCGGATAGCACACCACTTGCCCTGGCCCGTGAAATGTGACTTGCCCGCCCCGATTGGTGGCGACCACCAGAATGTTGCCTGGTGCCAGTAGATGGTTTTCTTTCCCTGCAAGCCCTTGGGTGAACACGGGGGGGTGTTCGCACACCCATAGCTCATCGAGCGTGTCCGGCGTTCGCGACGCCGTGAAGTCTTGCATGGCTTGGTAAGTTGGCAGGTAGGGGACGAGCCCAAGTTGCTTGATCACAGAACCACTTTCACCATGGGGTGAGAGGTGAGGGTGCGGTACAACTCGTCGAGTTGCTCACGACTGGTGGCGGTGACGGTGATGGTGACACCCAAGTAGTTGCCCCCTTTGCTTTCGCGCAGCTCAATGGTGGTGGCGTCGAACGTGGGGTCAAATTGCTCGGCGATGTAGGTAACAGCACCGACAAAGCCATCGACCTTCATTCCCATGACCTTGATTGGGAAAAGGCTTGGATACTCAATCAATGAGTCTGTGCGTGGGTTTTCAGGCGGCGTGTTCGGGTTTGTCATGCCTGAAATTATCCTCTTCTTAGCGCGTCAGACTCAAAAGTGTATGTGTTATCACGTACAATCCCTGGTTCGATAGATGCAGGCGGGTGTAACCTGGGCGTAAATAAACATGACCAGAATACAACCCGAAGATCAAGAAAACGGACAAGACGCGTTTGAGCCTCTCACCGCTGAACAAGTGGCTGAGTTGCGCAGGCACCAGCCCCTCATTTCAGTTTGGCGGGTCATAGGAGTTCAAGCGTTGCTGGGGCTCCTGGTGTCAAGTCTTGTGTGGCTGGTTTCGGGTCGTGTGGCGGCTGTTTATTCGGCGCTGTACGGTTCGCTGGCGGTGATTGCCCCTGCTGCGCTCTTTGCGCGAGGTTTGACTGGTCAAGTCGCTTCGGTCAATGTTGGTGCGGCGGTGTTTGGCTTCTTCCTGTGGGAAATGGTCAAGATAGGCTTGACGGTCGCAATGTTGTTTGCGGCGCCTCGCTTGGTGAGTGATTTGAGCTGGCCTGCCATGTTGGTGGGCCTGGTTGTGACAATAAAGGTGTATTGGGTAGCGCTCGGCTTTCGCAAAGTGTTCTACCCGATCAATCGAACTAACAAAGAAGAGCGAACGAATGTCTGTTGAACATGGTCCGACCGCTGGTGAATACATCGTTCACCACCTGACGCATCTGCAAAACAAGCCGATGGCTGGCGTCATTGACTTCTCCGTCTACAACCTTGATTCGATTTTTTGGTCGGTACTCTTGGGTGTGGTGGCCAGCTTTTTCTTGTGGCGTGCGGCCCGAGGCGCAACCGCGCATGTGCCAGGACGTTTTCAAGCTGCGGTGGAAATTTTGGTTGAAATGGTGGATAGCCAAGCCAAGGGCATTATCCACAGCGCCCAAAGCCGCAAGGTTGTTGCGCCATTAGCCTTGACCGTGTTTGTTTGGATCTTCTTGATGAACGCCATGGACTTGTTCCCTGTCGATTTGTTCCCCAAGATTTGGGAAATCATCTACGGTGCGAACGGTGGCGATGCCCACCACGCTTACATGCGTGTGGTGCCTTCGGCTGATTTGTCCACCACGCTGGGCTTGTCCACTTCGGTTTTGTTGGTCTGTGTGTTTTACAACATCAAGATCAAAGGGGTCGGCGGCTGGGTGCATGAGTTGTTCTGCGCCCCCTTCGGTGCCCATCCCCTTTTGTGGCCTGTGAACTTCATCATGCAAATGATTGAATTCGCCGCCAAGACCGTGTCCCACGGCATGCGACTGTTTGGCAATATGTACGCTGGTGAGCTGGTGTTCATGTTGATCGCCTTGATGGGTGGCGCTGCCGCTGCCTCTTTGCCTGGCATCTTGCTGCCCATCGGGCACATCATTGCGGGTTCAATCTGGGCCATCTTCCACATCATGATCATCACATTGCAAGCCTTCATCTTCATGATGCTGACGCTGGTTTATGTGGGTCAAGCACATGATGCCCATTGAGGCGCACTCGTTTTCGGTTTTTTCTTAACTTTTCTCTCTCATCCATTCTTTAGGAGCAACAAATGGAACACGTCCTCGGTTATGTAGCACTCGCAGCTGGCCTCATCATTGGTTTGGGTGCTATCGGTGCTTGTATCGGTATCGGCATCATGGGTAGCAAGTACCTCGAAGCAGCTGCGCGCCAGCCTGAGTTGATGAACGAATTGCAAACCAAGATGTTCTTGTTGGCTGGTTTGATCGACGCTGCGTTCTTGATCGGCGTTGGTATCGCCATGATGTTCGCATTCGCGAACCCCTTCGTCCTGAAGTAATTCTCGCAACTACCAAAAGAAAGGTGTTGCCGTGAGTATCAACGCAACCCTGTTCGTCCAGATGATCGTTTTTGCGGTCTTGGTGTGGTTCACGATGAAATTCGTGTGGCCACCCATCGCAAGCGCACTCGACGAACGTTCAGAAAAAATTGCCCATGGTTTGGCCGCGGCCGAACATGCCAAGATTGAACTGTCCAATGCGCACAAAGAAGTTGAACTCAAGCTGGCTGAAACCCGCAACGAGTCCACTGCTTTGCTGGCTGACGCAGAGCGCCGTGCGCAACATTTGATCGACGAAGCCAAGGCGCATGCCTCGGACGAAGCGAAAAAGATTGTTGCTGCGGCACATGCAGAAGCAGCGCAAGAAGTCGTGAAAGCTCGTGAGGCACTGCGTGAGCAGGTCGCTTTGCTGGCCGTCAAAGGCGCTGAGCAGATTCTCCGCAAGGAAGTCAACGCCAGCGTACACGCCGACTTGTTGGGTCGTCTGAAGACTGAGCTGTAAGAGGACAACATGGCCGAACTCGCCACTATTGCCCGTCCTTACGCAGAAGCTTTGTTCAAGGCTTCCGTCGCAGACCTCGGCGGTACCGCTGCATGGCTTGATGAGCTTGCTGCAATCGCTGGGAATGCCCAATTACTCCAGTTTGCAGATGGTCCCAAGGTGACATCAAACCAAGTGTTTGATTTGATCTCTGGTGTTGCCAAATCCAAACTGCCAACTGCTGCGCAAAACTTTTTGCGCGCCGTGATTGACAACGGTCGGTTGAGCGCATTGCCCGAAGTGGCCGTGCAATTCCGTGCCCATGTCAACGCGCAAAGCGGTGCGGCAGACGCGGTTGTGTACAGCGCTTTTGAGATCGATGCAGCAGCCTTGGCTGATGTGAAGTCCGCTCTTGAAAAGCGTTTTGGCCGCAAGCTCAACGTCTCTGTGGCTTTACAGCCTGAGTTGATTGGCGGTATTCGCGTGGTGGTGGGTGACGAAGTGTTGGACACTTCTGTCAAAGCCCGTTTAGATCAAATGAAAGTTGCGCTGACGGCTTAATGCCTGTCAGCCCTAACAAGAAAGAAGGAAAGAGTCATGCAACTCAATCCAGCAGAAATCTCTGAGCTGATTAAGAGCCGTATCGAAGGTTTGGGCAACGAAGCCAACGTTCGTAATCAAGGCACCGTTTTGTCGGTGACTGACGGTATCGTCCGCGTGCACGGTCTGTCAGACGCGATGCAAGGCGAAATGTTGGAGTTCCCCAACAACACATTCGGTCTGGCCCTGAACCTCGAGCGCGACTCGGTCGGTGCCGTGATCTTGGGTGAGTACGAGCACATCTCGGAAGGCGACATTGTCAAATGTACCGGCCGCATTTTGGAAGTGCCCGTGGGCCCCGAACTGATTGGCCGCGTGGTGAACGCTTTGGGTCAGCCGATTGACGGCAAAGGCCCTATCAACGCCAAGATGACCGACGTGATCGAAAAAGTTGCGCCTGGTGTGATTGCTCGCGAATCAGTGAGCCAACCCATGCAAACCGGTCTCAAGTCTGTCGACTCCATGGTGCCCGTGGGCCGTGGTCAACGTGAATTGATCATTGGTGACCGTCAAACCGGTAAGACCGCAGTTGCGATTGACGCCATCATCAACCAAAAAGGTCAAAACATGACCTGCGTTTATGTCGCGATTGGCCAAAAAGCCTCGTCGATCAAAAACGTGGTGCGTGCTATGGAGCAAGCTGGCGCGATGGAATACACCATCGTCGTGGCCGCTTCTGCCTCTGAGTCTGCCGCAATGCAATACGTGTCAGCTTACTCAGGCTGCACGATGGGCGAATACTTCCGCGACCGTGGCGAAGACGCCCTGATCGTGTATGACGATTTGTCTAAGCAAGCTGTGGCTTATCGCCAAGTGTCTTTGCTGTTGCGTCGCCCACCAGGCCGCGAAGCTTATCCTGGCGACGTGTTTTATCTCCACAGCCGTTTGCTCGAGCGCGCAGCCCGCGTGAACGCCGACTATGTTGAGCACTTCACCAAGGGCGCCGTCAAAGGCAAAACAGGCTCATTGACGGCATTGCCCATCATTGAAACCCAAGCCGGTGACGTGTCTGCCTTCGTGCCAACCAACGTAATTTCGATCACGGACGGCCAGATCTTCTTGGAAACTTCGTTGTTCAACGCCGGTATCCGTCCTGCGATCAACGCGGGTATCTCGGTGTCTCGCGTGGGTGGTGCAGCGCAAACGAAATTGGTCAAAAACTTGTCTGGCGGTATCCGTACCGACTTGGCACAGTACCGTGAATTGGCTGCGTTTGCTCAGTTCGCGTCTGACCTCGACGAGGCCACACGTAAACAGCTCGACCGTGGTGCGCGCGTGACTGAATTGCTCAAGCAAGCTCAGTACAGCCCACAGTCCATCAGCATCATGGGTGCAACCCTGTTTGCTGTGAACAAAGGCTACATGGACGACATCGAAGTCAAACAAGTTCTGCACTTTGAATATGAAATGCACGCTTATCTCAAAGCGAAGCACGCAGCCTTGTTGGCCAAACTTGAAGCCGACAAAGCCATGGACAAAGATGCCGAGGCCGAACTGACCGCAGCCTTGACTGCGTTCAAGAAAACCTTTGCTTAATTCCTACCTGACACAAGGAGCCACAAATGGCAGCAGGTAAGGAAATACGCGGCAAGATCAAATCGGTGGAAAACACCAAGAAGATCACCAAAGCCATGGAAATGGTGGCTGCGTCCAAGATGCGTAAGGCGCAAGACCGCATGCGTGCGGCTCGCCCTTACAGCGAGAAGATTCGTCATGTTGCGGCTAACCTCGGCAAGGCCAACCCTGAGTACGTTCATCCTTTCATGGAAGTGAACGATGCAAAGGACATTGGCCTCATCGTGGTGACCACAGACAAAGGTTTGTGCGGCGGTCTCAACACCAACGTGTTGCGTATGGTGTCGAACAAGTTGCGGGACCTGCAAGCCAGTGGCCACAAGGCGCAAGCCGTGGCGATTGGTAACAAAGGGCTTGGCTTCTTGGGTCGCTCCGGTGTCAAAGTTGTGGCGCAAGCCACGCAGCTCGGTGACACCCCTCACCTTGAAAAGCTGATTGGCCCCGTCAAAGTGTTGTTGGATGCGTATGTCAATGGCGAGATCAATTCGGTCCAGCTTTGCTACACGCGTTTCATCAACACCATGAAACAAGAGTCTGTGGTTGAACAGCTCCTGCCTTTGTCGGCCGAAGTGCTCAAGACGCACGAAGTGCACAGCACTTGGGACTACATCTACGAACCGGATGCTCAAATCGTCATCGACGAATTGCTGCTTCGCTACGTAGAAGCCATGGTGTATCAAGCCGTGGCTGAGAGTATGGCGTCCGAGCAATCGGCCCGTATGGTTGCAATGAAGTCTGCGACCGACAACGCTGGGAACGTGATCAACGAACTCAAACTGGTTTACAACAAGACGCGTCAAGCCGCGATTACGAAAGAACTTTCGGAAATCGTTGCAGGCGCGGCTGCTGTCTGATTTTAATTTTTGGAGCAAAAATAATATGGCTCAAGAGCACACCCAAGTGAACGCAGGCGTTCAGGGCAAGATCGTTCAATGTATTGGCGCGGTGGTGGACGTCGAGTTCCCACGCGACCAAATGCCCAAGGTCTACGACGCGCTCAAGCTCGAAGGCACTGCACTGACTCTGGAAGTTCAGCAACAGCTCGGTGACGGCATTGTCCGTACCATCGCGTTGGGTACTTCCGACGGTTTGCGTCGTGGTTTGATGGTGACCAACACAGGCGCGGCGATCACCGTCCCTGTGGGCAAGGCTACTTTGGGCCGCATCATGGACGTGTTGGGTAGCCCCATCGACGAACGTGGTCCTGTCGATCAAACGCAAACGGCTTCCATCCACCGCAAGGCCCCAGCCTATGACGAACTCAGCCCTTCGCAAGAATTGCTCGAGACCGGCATCAAGGTGATCGACTTGGTCTGTCCTTTCGCCAAAGGCGGTAAGGTTGGCCTGTTCGGTGGCGCGGGTGTGGGTAAAACCGTGAACATGATGGAACTCATCAACAACATCGCTAAAGCGCACAGCGGCTTGTCCGTGTTCGCCGGTGTGGGTGAGCGTACCCGTGAAGGTAACGACTTCTATCACGAGATGGCCGACTCTGGCGTTGTGAACTTGGAGAATTTGGGCGAGTCCAAAGTGGCCATGGTTTACGGCCAGATGAACGAGCCTCCAGGCAACCGCTTGCGCGTGGCATTGACCGGTTTGACCATCGCTGAATCATTCCGCGACGAAGGCAAAGACGTGTTGTTCTTCGTGGACAACATCTATCGCTACACCTTGGCCGGTACGGAAGTGTCCGCTTTGTTGGGCCGTATGCCTTCTGCTGTGGGCTACCAGCCGACATTGGCCGAAGAAATGGGCCGTTTGCAAGAGCGTATCACCTCGACCAAAGTGGGTTCGATCACTTCCATCCAAGCCGTTTACGTGCCTGCCGATGACTTGACCGACCCATCTCCAGCGACCACCTTTGCTCACTTGGACTCCACCGTTGTGTTGAGCCGTGACATCGCCTCGCTCGGTATCTACCCAGCTGTGGATCCACTGGACTCCACCAGCCGTCAGTTGGATCCTTTGGTTGTGGGCGAAGAGCACTACTCCACAGCACGCGCTGTGCAAGGTACGCTGCAACGCTACAAAGAATTGCGTGACATCATTGCGATTTTGGGCATGGATGAATTGGCGCCTGAAGACAAACTCGCCGTGGCCCGCGCTCGTAAGATTCAACGCTTCTTGTCTCAACCCTTCCACGTGGCTGAAGTGTTTACAGGCTCGCCCGGTAAGTACGTGACCTTGGCTGAAACCATCCGTGGTTTCAAGATGATTGTGAACGGTGAGTGTGACCACTTGCCAGAGCAAGCCTTCTACATGGTCGGCACCATCGACGAAGCGTTCGAAAAAGCTAAGAAGATCTGAGAGATCCTATGAGTACCATCCACGTAGATGTCGTCAGCGCAGAGGAGTCCATCTTCTCCGGCGAAGCCACTTTTGTGGCTTTGCCAGGCGAGGCGGGCGAGCTCGGAATTTATCCGCGCCACACGCCGCTGATTTCACGCATCCGTCCCGGTTCGGTGCGCATTCACACAGCGGATGGCGGAGAAGAGTTTATTTTCGTAGCGGGTGGCATTCTTGAAGTGCAACCTGACTGCGTCACCGTCATGTCAGACACCGCGGTTCGCGGCAAAGACATGGACGAAGAGAAAGCAAACGCCGCCAAACTCGCTGCGGAAGAAGCTGTGAAGAACGCAAAATCAGATGTTGATTTGGCACGTGCTCGCTCTGAGCTCGCCATCTTGGCTGCTGAGTTGTCGGCCTTGCGCCGCTATCGCGCGCACAAGTAAGACGGCGTGCGCGGTCAGCGTTCAAAAGCCCCTGCCAAATGGTCGGGGCTTTTTTATTGCCGGAAATAAGTAGGACAATTTGCCCCATGCCCAAAGCCAAACTTCGCGCCGCCACCATGGGTGGTTCTGCCGACATCATTGAGAGTCAGTTCTACGAAGCCTTGCAAACCGGCGACATTGAAAAACTCATGGCTTGCTGGGCCGATGAAGACGACATCGTGTGCGTCCACCCTGGCGGCCCTCGCTTGGTCGGCAGTGCAAGTATTCGTGCAGCTTTTGAAGCCATGTTTGCCAACGGTACCATCGCGGCTCGACCTGAGCATGTGTGCAAAGTCGAGTCTTTGACCAGTGCCATGCACAACGTGATTGAGCGTGTGGCCTTGCTCACCACGGATGGCACGCAAGATGCCGTGGTGGTGGTTACCAACGTCTATCAACGCACCCCCCAAGGGTGGCGCATGGTGGCGCATCACGCCAGCCCAGGCACTGCCGCGATCCATGCCGAAACACACGAATCACCACAGGTCTTACATTGATTTGGAATTACCAATCCCCTTGGTGGCTACCGGGCGGGAATTTGCAGACGATTTACGCAGCCAAATTGGCGCATCGCCAGAGTGCTGGGACGATCAAGTGGCACAGGGAAAGATGGACCACCCCTGACGGTGATTTTGTGGACTCCGATTGGCGAGAGGCACCAGCCCCCCTGCTTGAACAGACGCCCTTGTTGGTTTTGTTTCATGGCTTAGAAGGCTCGTCCAGCAGCCATTACGCAGCCGCATTCGAAGCAGAAACATACGCAAGGGGGTGGCGTATGGTCGTGCCGCACTTCAGAGGCTGCAGCGGCGCAATCAATACGGCGCCAAGGGCCTACCACTCGGGTGACCACGAAGAAATAGAGTGGATGCTCACGCAAATACGCACCAAGCACAAAGGTCCGACTTTCGCCGTTGGCATCTCGTTAGGGGGAAATGCATTGATGCGTTGGGCAGGTGAAATGGGGCATGCGGCAGCCAAGTTAGTCCATGCATTGGCGGCGGTGTGCGCGCCAGTTGATTTGACGGCCAGCGGTCATGCCATAGACACAGGCTTCAACAAAGCGGTGTATGCGCGCATGTTTCTGTCCTCCATGAAGCCACGAGCGATGGACAAATTGCAACAATTTCCTGGGCTATTTGACGCACAAGCCTTGAGGGCTGCAAGCACTCTCTATGAATTTGATAACGCCTTCACCGCGCCGCTGCATGGTTTTCAAAACGTAGAAGACTACTGGCGTCGTGCCAGCGCAAAGCCCGTGTTGTCAAATGTTCAGGTGCCAGCGTTGGTACTCAATGCCCGCAATGACCCTTTTATTCCTGCGAGTTGTTTGCCAACGCAAAAGCAAGTGAGCGACCAAGTCACGCTGTGGCAGCCTGAGCAGGGTGGACATGTGGGATTTACCTCAGGTCGTTTCCCCGGTGACTTGAAAGAAATGCCCAGCGCGGTTATGGATTGGATGACCCATGGATGATCTCGTTCAACAAGCCATGGCCAAGTGGCCAAATGTGCCCGCCTGTTACGGTTGGTTGGGCCTTGATGCGCGTGGCGATTGGTACATGCGGGACGACCAAGTACAAGCCCTTGGACCCTTCAGCAAAAGCAAAGGCTCACGACTGACGCATGAAAAATTAATGGCCTTCATTGCACGCAATTACGCGTGTGACAAACAAGGCCAATGGTTTTTTCAAAATGGCCCGCAGCGCGTCTATGTCGAGCTAGAAGCAACGCCGTGGATCTGGCGCCTTCAGCCAGATGGGTCCATCCAGTCGCACACAGGCACACAGGCACGGATGCAGCGTTGCATCGTGGATGAGCATGGTCGGCTTTACCTCGACACTGAACAGGGCTTTGGCTTGGTGCACAGTCAAGATGTCTTGCAAGCCGCGGGGTTTATCGAGGCTGGGCTGTGGGTGCCACAAAAAGTGCTCACCCAAGAGTTGGCCAAGCGCTTTGGCTATGTGCGTAGCCCGCAGCAGCAGGTCGAGCCAGTGAAGACGTAAAAAAACCGGTCTCCATGAAGACCGGTTTTTTGGGAGAAGGCAAGCCTTACTTGCTTTCTGGTTTCTTGGGCTCTGCGAACTTGGCGCCACCTGCGTTGGCCATGTAAACAACACCGCGGCCAATTTCGAAGTCTTCAAAATCACCACCACCTTGTGCACCCATCGCGCCCTTGCCTTTGAGCGCGGAATTCAACAAGGCTTCGTAGCCCTTCACGATGCGCGGGCCCCAAGCACTTGCATCACCGAATTTGGGAGAGCCGGCAGCCCCGACGGCATGACAAGCCGAGCATTGGGCTTTGAAAACATCCTCACCGGTGCGGGGTTCACGGTTGGCATCCTTGATCTCAACAGACCCAACCTTTTGAATGCGAGCCGCAATGGCTTCAGGCGCATTCGATGAGCCAGCTTGTGGCTTGTTGCCAGACACCACATAGGCCACCAAGCCAATGATGATGAACACAGGCAACACAAACGAGTAGAGCACCGCCAACAAAAGCTGCTTGGGTGTCTTGATGGGGCCGGTGTGGTCTTCGTGGTGTTGGTCGCTCATTTTTAAATCCTGTTGGGAGTGGCTCTAGAACTAAAGAAATTATAGCGGGGCGCCTACAATAAAGAGGTACCCATCGCGGCTGTAGCTCAGTGGATAGAGTATTGGCCTCCGAAGCCAAGGGTCGTGGGTTCGATCCCCGCCAGCCGCACCAAACCTTA
Organism: uncultured Burkholderiales bacterium; assembly: GCA_903886485.1. Classification (GTDB taxonomy): domain Bacteria; phylum Pseudomonadota; class Gammaproteobacteria; order Burkholderiales; family Burkholderiaceae_C; genus Limnohabitans. The sequence continues at coordinate 94,010 of CAISMH010000011.1, read as the reverse complement.
CTTCGCCTCACTTTTGGAAGCCGTGAACATGATGACATCTCGACGTATTGCCATGATGACCCTGGCAGCCCTGGCCACTGTTTCTGGCCTTGCTGCAGCGCAAACCGCCAAAGAAGTCGAAGTCGGCTATGCCTTGGCCGTGAACTCCCACTACGGCGCAGCTGCCCAAGCTTGGGCTGACTCAGTGGAGAAATCCACCAAAGGCACCTACAAATTTAAACAATTCCCAGCCAGCGCCTTGGGCGGTGAGCGCGAGTTGATTGAGGGCTTGCAACTCGGGACCGTGGAGGCGGTGATCGTTTCCACCGGCGCCTTGAGCAACTTTGTGCCTGAAGTCGGCGTGGTCGATATTCCATTCCTGTTCCGCGACACCGCCCATGCACGCAAGGTCCTCGATGGTGAGTTTGGTCAAGACTTGCTGACCAAATTCAAAAAGCGCGGCCTGATCGCGTTGGCTTGGGGCGAGCAAGGCTTTCGTCACTTGAGCAACAACAAGCGTCCTGTGATCAAAGCAGAAGACATCAAAGGCATGAAGATTCGTGTCACAGAGAATCCTGTCCACATCGCCGCATTCCGAACCCTGGGTGCATCGCCCACACCCATGGCATGGCCTGAGGTGATTGGCGCTTTGCAACAAGGCACGATCGATGGTCAAGAAAACCCACTGTCGGTGTTCGTCTCCGCTAAGTTGTGGCAAGTGCAAAAACACCTGTCCCTGACCGCACACGTCTACGCGCCCATGGCCTTGATCGTGTCGCCTGCATTCTTCGGTTCGTTGACCGATGCGGAGAAAGTCGCTTTCATCGAAGGTGCCAAGGCTGGTGCTTTGGCATCGCGCAAGTTTGTCGATGATGTGGAGAAAAAGGCCGTGGCCGAAATTCAATCGCACGGCGTGCAAGTCGTGACCAAGGTTGACGTGGCCTCTTTCCAAGCAGGTGTGGCCCCCGCTTACAAGCAATACGCCGCCAAGTTTGGCCAAGCGACCATGGACAAAATCATTCAAACCAAGTAGAACAAATTTTTTGAATACCGCGCCCGGACTTGTCCGGGCGTTCTTCTTTGATCTATGACAACGGCATAGCCGTGAAGACATCTATGTTTGACCGATTTGAGCGTGTGTTGGTGGCTGCCAATCGCTGGTTTCTGATTTTGCTGTTGCTTGCCATGTCTTGCATCGTGTTTGCTAACGTGGTGCTGCGCTACACCACGGGGGACTCGATTGTTTGGGCCGAAGAGGTCGCACGCCACATGATGATTTGGGTCACTTTCTTGGGGGCCGGTTTGGTGCTGCGCTTTGGCGGCCATGTGGCGATTGACAACTTCCACCATGTGGTGGGTGAGCAAGGGGCGCAGGTGGTACGAGCTCTCGTTGCCTTGAGTTTGGGTGCCTTCTTTTTGGTCGAGATGTATTTCTCCGTCCTCTATGTCTGGGCCACACGCTTTCAAACCACTGCGGCAACCGGTATTCCCATCGCTTGGATTTATGCAGCCATGCCCGTTGGGTTTTTGCTGCTCTTCGTGCATTTGCTCTTCATCGTGCGCGGCTACATCGGGCAAGGCCAGTACATCAGCTCCGATGAGATGGATGCTGAATCTGCCGCCTCACTCTGACGCAATCAAGAAATACTTCTCATGACGCTCACACTTTTTATCGCGGCCATCGTGCTGATGACCCTGGGTTTCCCCGTCGCCTTTGCGTTGGCTATTTCTGCTTCGCTCGCTGTTTTTGTGGGTGGGCGTTACCCGCAGCTGGTGGTGTTCAAAGAAATGTTCACGGGTATCGATAGCTTTCCTTTGATGGCCGTGCCGTTCTTCATTTTGGCGGCTGAGTTGATGTCGGGCGGTGCGCTCACATGGGTGCTCTTGCGGTTTGCGTCACAGTTTGTGGGGCATTTGCGTGGCGGATTGGGCTATGCCAATGTGCTCTCGCTCACCTTGTTCTCTGGCATTTCAGGCTCGGCATTGGCCGATGCCGCAGGCCCCGGCTCCATGATGGTCAAGATGATGGAGAAGGCGGGCTACTCACGTGCGTACGCGGCCGCGCTCACATCCAGCACCGCCATCGTCGGTCCCATCATTCCGCCCTCGATCAGCATGATCATTTACGCCATGCAAGACGAGCGGGTGTCGGTGGGCGGCTTGTTCATGGCCGGCTTCATCCCCGGTATCTTGATTGCGTTGGCGATGGCATTTGTGAACTGGCGTATCTGTCGCAAACGCAATTACCGTTCAACAGAACCACGCCCGTCTGCCCGTGAAATGCTCATCACCAGCATCAAAGCCATACCTGCGCTGATGTTGATTGTGTTGATTCTGGTGGGCATCCGATTCGGCATCTTCACACCGACAGAAGCCTCGGTGGTCGCCGTGTTTTATGCGCTGATTTGCGGTAAGTGGATTTATCGAACGCTCGCATGGAAGGCCTTGCCGGGCATCGCCGCACGTTCGTCATTGCTGACCGCCTCCGTGTTGCTCGTGATGGCGACTTCGGCGGCATTCGCCTGGGTGCTCACGGTAGAAGGCGTGCCTCAGTTGGTCTCGCAAACCATTGTGGACTGGAACCTGTCGCCCGTGAGTTTCCTGATCGTTGTCAACATCTTGTTGCTGATCTTTGGCATCTTCATGGAGCCGTTGCCAGGCGTGATTATCTTGGTGCCCATCTTGGCGCCTGTGGCCTTCGCTCTGGGCATTGATCCCACACACTTTGCGATGGTGGTCATCGTGAACCTGACCTTAGGCATGATCACGCCGCCTGTCGGTGGCTTGCTGTTTGTCACGGCCATCGCGACGCGTGTGTCAATGGCCGACCTCACACGTGAGTTGCCGCCTTTCTTGCTGGCGCATTTTGTGGTGTTGGTGCTGCTGACGTTTGTGCCAGAACTCTCCACGTGGTTGCCTCGCACCTTGGGTTTCTAACGCGAAGCTCTGCAAGGCGCCTAGTCGCCGCCTTTCAATTCCAGCGCGCGGTTGTACAACGCATTTTTAGCTTCCCCACTTATCTCAGCGGCCACCTTCACCGCAGTTTTGAGCGGCAGCTCTTGCATCAAAAGTTTGAGCAGGCGGTCATGGTCTGTGCCCGTGGCACGTTCTTGTGCTTGTGCATGCACCACCAAGGCAAATTCGCCCCGCGTGCGCTGCGTGCTGGCTTGTAGCCATGCGCTTAAATCTTCGGCGGCTACCGTGGCGATTTCTTCAAACTGTTTGGTCAACTCACGCCCCACCGTCACAGGTCGACGCACTAGGATGCCTAAAGCAGACGCCAAGGCTTCGATGCGATGCGGTGCTTCGAGCAGCACTTGGGTGCGAGCCTCTTGGCCGAGCGCCTCCACCGCATGCGCCCGTTCTGTTGTTTTGGCGGGCAAAAAGCCAACGAACACAAAACCCGATGAATCATGCGAAGGTGTGCCACAAGCACTCAGCAAGGCGGTGACGCTGCTGGCCCCGGGCATGGGCATCACGCGCAAGCCGGCGCTCTGTACTTGCCATGCCAAACGTGCGCCGGGGTCACTCACGGCGGGTGTGCCTGCATCGCTCACATAGGCCACGCGTTGGCCGGCTTGCAGACGACGAATCACCTCTTCGGCAGCCTCGGCCTCGTTGTGCTGATGCACCGCCAGCCATTGGGTCGATGATTTATCGATGCCATAAGCGCGCAGCAGCGTTTGGCTGTGGCGCGTGTCCTCACAGGCTAGGGTGTCGCATAAGCCGAGCACATGTAAAGCGCGTAAGGAAATGTCAGCCAAATTGCCAATTGGAGTTGCAACCACGTACAAAGCCCCGCTTGGATAATGCTGACCAGCGGCGGCCGCATGCGCGGCGGTTAAAGCGGAATCGAAGTTGGCACTCATGACGGAGGGGCTATGCAAAAGTTCAGGGGTCAACCAGTCGGCTCAACCACCAAGCAAAAAGGGGATGCGGCTGAAGACCGCGCGTTGCACCACATGCAAGCGCAAGGGATGCGACTGGTGCAGCGCAATTATCGGACGCCCGGCAGGGGCGGTGGCGAAATAGATTTGATCATGCATGACACCGATGGCACCCTTGTCTTTGTCGAGGTACGCCAACGTGGCCGCCAAGACCACGGCGGCGCCTTGGCCAGCATCACGCCCATGAAGCAGCGGCGCATCGTATTTGCAGCGCGTTATTTTTTATTGAAATTACGCCAAGAGCCTCCATCTAGATTCGATGTCATTGCTATCGAAGGCGATGAACTGCATTGGTACAAAGCGGCGTTTGACGCGCAGTAACGAGTCAGCAGGCAACACACACAAAAGGTATCATCCCTACATGCTTGAGCAACGAATTGAACAACACTTCATCGACTCTGCCGACTTGAAATATCAGGCCGCACAAGTCTTGTCTAAACCCATTGCTGCAGCCGTGTCGGCCGTGTTGGCCAGCGTCACCAGTGGTGGCAAAGTGCTGGCTTGCGGCAACGGCGGTTCAGCCGCAGATGCGCAGCACTTCGCCGCTGAGTTTGTGGGTCGCTTTGAGCGCGAGCGCCCTGAGTTGGGTGCCATTGCCCTGACCACCGACAGCTCCATCATCACGGCCATTGCCAACGATTACAGCTACGAGCAAATCTTTTCCAAACAAGTGCGTGCCCTCGGTCAATCTGGTGATGTGCTCTTGGCGATCACCACCAGCGGCAGTTCACCCAATGTGCTGGCTGCTATTGAGGCAGCCCACGAGCGCGACATGACAGTCGTCGCGCTGACAGGCAAAGGCGGTGGCAAGATGAACCAAGCGTTGCGTGAAACCGACGTGCACATCTGTGTGCCACATGACCGCACCGCTCGTATTCAAGAAGTGCATTTGCTGACCATCCATTGCATTTGCGATGGCGTGGACACACAGTTACTGGGCGACCAAGAAGGTAAAGAATGACAGTCAAATTTTTCAAAACCGTACTGATGCTGCTTGCTGCAGCTCAGTTGTCGGCGTGCGCGCCGTTGATGTTTGGTGGCGTTTTAGGCACGGCCATGGTCGCCAGCGATCGGCGCACGGCCGGCACCCAAGTCGAGGATGAAGGCATCGAGCAGCGCGGAGCCTCGGCTGTTCGTGAAAATTTTGGCAGCAAAGAGCACATCAACATCACCAGCTACAACCGCCAAGTGCTCATCACGGGAGAGGTTTCCTCTGAGCAAGTTCGGGTTCAAGCGGAACAGTTGATTGGGCGTGTTCAAAATGTCCGTGCAGTGGTCAATGAATTGGCGATTGGACCCGCCTCTAGCTTTGGTGACCGTTCTAACGACGCCTTGATGGTGGCCAAAGTCAAAGCTGCGATGGTGGACTCTGAAGATGTGTTTGCGAACGTCTACAAAGTGGTGGGTGAGCGGGGCACCGTTTACATCATGGGCCGTGTCACCCAGCGCGAAGCCAAACGTGCCACCGATGTGGTGCGTGGTGTCAGCGGCGTCAAACGCGTGGTGCGTGTGTTTGAATACATCACCGAAGACGAGTTGCGCGCCTTGCAACCGCCTAAACGCAACGAGGAGCCGATGCAAAGCTCACCTGTGATGACCGGCTCTGGCACGCCGTTGACCACCAGCCAACCCATCGTGACACCAATTAAATAAGTCCCTGCGACAGACCCATCCAAAACGCCCCGCAGTTCTGGCGAACTCGCGGGGCGTTATTTTGTGTGCTGGCAAGTTATCGCAAACGCTTGATCAAACTGGACGTGTCCCAGCGATGACCGCCCATCTGTTGCACTTCACCATAGAACTCGTCCACCATGTGCGTCACGGGTAGCACGGCACCGTTGCGCTTGGCTTCGTCAAACACCAGTCCTAAATCTTTGCGCATCCAGTCCACGGCGAAACCGAAATTGAACTGATCTGACACCATGGTTTTGCCACGGTTGTCGAGCTGCCAACTTTGCGCCGCCCCTTTGCCAATCACATCCAGAACCAAGTTCATATCAAGACCTGCTTTTTGACCAAAAGCGATGGCCTCGCTCAAGCCTTGCACCAATCCCGCAATACAAATCTGGTTCACCATCTTGGTCAACTGGCCTGCACCAGGCTCGCCCATCAGGGTGAAGGCGCGGGAGAACGCCATCGCCACAGGCTTGACGCGCTCAAACACAGGCGCATCGCCGCCGCACATCACCGTCAACAAGCCGTTTTGTGCACCACCTTGTCCGCCGGATACGGGCGCATCTATGAAGTGGATACCGAGGTTCTTGGCGGCGGTGTAGATCTCGCGTGCCACATCGGCCGAAGCCGTGGTGTGATCGACCAGCACGCTGCCTGGCTCCATACCCGCCAATGCACCATCCGCACCAAAGATGACCGAGCGCAAATCGTCATCATTGCCCACGCAACAAAACACAATGCTGGCCCCTTTGGCTGCTTCGCGGGGGGTCGGCGCGCTTCGAGGCGCTTTGCTTGAGGCAAATTCATGGACCCAAGCCTCGGCTTTGGCCAATGAGCGGTTGTACACGGTCACTGCATGGCCTGCGCTGGCCAAATGGCCTGCCATGGGATAGCCCATGACGCCCATACCGATAAAGGCCACATGAGCAGAGGTCGTCGGTTCGTAGGTTTTTGGATTGATGCTAGACATGGTTGTTTCTGTAGAGGGTTGCGTTGCCCTGAATCATAGGGGCTATGTGAATGCACATGTGTCACGCGGGCAACCATGCTTGGCCTCAAGCAATCCAACCTTGGTGGCGTGCATCTTGGCGGGCTTGTTCCATGGTTTGCATGCCCAGTGCAGCGCCTGTTTGCAGCACGTTTTGTATTTGTGCGGTTTTGCTCTCTCGGATCAGATGACGGATTGCCGGTGTAGCGACCAGTGTTTCAAATACCGCCACGCGATCCTTGCCCGTTGGGGTGGGCAAGAGCATTTGTGACACCACCCCCACCAGCGCATCACTGAGTTGTGTGCGTACCAAAGCCTTTTCATGTGCGCCAAACACATCCACGATGCGCTCCACCGCCGCAGCCGCATTGCGTGTGTGTAAGCTGGCCAACACCAAGTGGCCAGTTTCGGCTGCTGTGAGTGCCAACCGAATGGTCTCTGCATCTCGCAACTCACCCACCAAGATCACATCGGGGTCTTCGCGCAAAGCCGCGCGCAAGGCATGCGTAAAGCTAGGGCTGTGCGTGCCGATTTCGCGTTGGGTAATCAGGCATTGCTGGCTGACGTGCACAAACTCAATCGGGTCTTCGAGCGTCACGATGTGCTGCCGTGTCTGTGTGTTCAGATGCTGCACCATCGAAGCCAAGGTGGTGGACTTGCCAGAGCCGGTCGGCCCCGTCACCAGCAAAATGCCGATACGCCGGAGCAACTCCGCCAGTGCCTTGGGGGCCCGCAAGGCAGCCAGTGTGGGCGCATCGCTGGGGATGTGACGCATCACCGCGCTACAGCCGTGTTGTTGCACGAACACATTGGCCCTGAAACGCCCGAGCGTCGGCACCGTGAACGCAAAATCAACCTCATGGCCCCGCGTGAGTTGCGCAAGTTGCACCTCATCCATCAACTCGCCCAACATCTCACGCAGCATCCCATCGGTGAGCACTGCGGGTGTCGAGGAGAGGGTAAGCGGTGTCAATGCCCCATGCACGCGAACCCGAGGCGCGAGCCCTGCCGACAGATGCACATCAGAGGCTTGTTGCGTGATCGCCCCCCTGAGAAGTTCATGCAAAGTCATTGCGGTGCGAGACATGCGCGTCGCCTTGTTAAAGTTAACCCCAAGATGAATACCTCCCCTGATGCTTTGAAGGACCAGCTCCGCGCCGTGCAAACGCGTATGGCATCCGCTTGTGCGGCCAGTGGCCGTCGTGTTGATGATGTGCAGCTGCTGGCCGTTTCCAAAACCTTCAGCGCCGACGATGTGCGCCAAGTCGCTGCCTGCGGGCAACGCGATTTTGGAGAGAACTACATTCAAGAAGGCGTAGACAAAATCACCGCTTTGCAAGGCGGCGCTCAAGCCTTGGTGTGGCACTGCATTGGGCCGATTCAAAGCAACAAAACCAAACTCGTGGCCGAATATTTCGATTGGGCGCACACCGTCGATCGCCTCAAAATCGCCCAGCGCTTGAACGACCAACGTCCGGCGCACTCAGCGCCACTCAACGTGTGCTTGCAAGTCAACATTGACGGCGGCCAAACCAAATCGGGCATTGCGCCTGCCGACGTGTTGGCGCTGGCACGCGAGGTAGCCAAGCTGACCAGACTCAAGCTGCGTGGCCTGATGACCATTCCCGATCCCGTGGTTGGCTTTGAGGCCCAAGTGGCGGTCCATGCCAAAGCGCGGGCGCTGTTTGACGAGGTGAAAACCGCTTTGAACTTGCCGCAGTTCGACACCCTGTCGATGGGCATGACCAACGATCTAGAAGCCGCTATCCAAGCCGGCAGCACGATGGTGCGGGTGGGCACGGCGATTTTTGGCGGGCGGACTTACACCGCTTGAGGACATCTGATTTTGGGAGTCACGCATGACCGTTCATCTCGACCATGATTTTTCTTTAGGCGGCCACTTCGTGGCGCTTGAGCCTTTGCGGCATACACATGTCAAAGACCTGAAACAAGCCGTGCGCGATGGTGAGCTTTGGCGGCTCTGGTATGCCAGCGTCCCTTCGCCCGACGAAATGGCCGCTTATGTGGATGAGGCGATCAAGACGTCGGTCAACGGCAATATGGCTTTTGTGGTGAGAGATCAAAAGACGCATCAGGTCGTTGGGACGACACGTTTTTACAACGTAGAGCCAGCCCACAAACGCGGATTGATTGGCTACACTTGGTATGCCAAATCTGTGCAAGGCACAGCGATCAACACAGAAGCTAAATACTTGCTGATGCAATATTGGTTTGAGGTGAAAAAGGCCAATGCGGTGGAGTTCCGCACGCACTTTTTCAACGAAGCCTCGCGTCGCGCGATTGAGCGACTAGGCGCCAAGCAAGACGGCATTTTGAGAAGTCATCAAATTTTGAAAGACGGCTCGATTCGCGATACGGTGGTTTATTCCATCATCGCCAGTGAATGGCCTGCTGTTAAAAATAACTTGCAGGCCAAGCTGGAGAAATTTAAAACCGCGGCAAATCCGGATGCTTGATTTGCCCAGCGCGCACCAACATCTTGCCGTACTCGGCACAGCGGTGCAGGGTGGGGATGACCTTGCCGGGGTTGAGTAAACCCTTGCTGTCAAAAGCGCGCTTGACGCCAAACATCTGCTCGTTTTCTTCGGCGCTGAACTGCACGCACATGCTGTTCACTTTCTCGATGCCCACGCCGTGCTCGCCCGTCACCGTGCCGCCCATGGCCACGCTGGTTTCCAAAATGTCGGCGCCAAACTGCTCGCAGCGGTGCATTTGGTCAGGGTCATTGGCATCAAACAAAATCAAGGGGTGCAAGTTGCCATCGCCCGCATGGAACACGTTCAAGCAGCGCAGTTGGTATTTCTTTTCCATCTCTTGAATGGCTTGCAAGATGTCGGCCAAACGTTTGCGCGGGATGGTGCTGTCCATGCACATGTAGTCGGGGCTGATGCGACCCGAGGCGGGGAACGCGTTTTTGCGCCCGCTCCAAAACTTCATGCGTTGTGCTTCGTCACGGCTCACGGTGATGGCGGTGGCGCCGCAGCCGCGCAGCACCGCGCTCATGCGGCCAATTTCTTCTTCCACTTCTTCGGGTGTGCCGTCGCTCTCGCACAGCAAAATCGCAGCGGCGCTCAGGTCGTAGTCGGCGTGGACAAAGTCTTCCACGGCGGCGGTCATGGGGCCGTCCATCATTTCTAAACCAGCGGGGATGATGCCTGCGGCAATCACTGCCGCCACGGCGTCGCCTGCTTTACGCACATCGTCAAAGCTAGCCATGATGCAGCGCGCCAATTGGGGCTTGGGCACGAGCTTGACGGTCACCTCGGTGGTCACCGCCAACATGCCTTCGCTGCCCACCACCACGGGCAACAGATCGAGGCCTGGTGTGTCCAGTGCCTCGCTGCCAAACTCAATGGGTTCACCCTCGATGGTGAAGCCTTTGACCTTGAGCACGTTGTGCACGGTGAGGCCGTATTTCAAGCAATGCACACCGCCCGAGTTCTCGGCCACGTTGCCACCGATGGTGCAAGCAATTTGGCTGGAGGGGTCGGGCGCATAGTAAAGGCCGAACTGCGACACCGCTTCGCTGATGGCCAGATTGCGCACGCCGCACTGCACCACCGCAGTTCGGGCGGTTGGGTCGATGTGGAGGATTTGGTTGAACTTGGCCAATGACAGGGTCACACCTTCGGTGTGCGGCATGGCGCCTCCCGACAAGCCGGTGCCTGCGCCGCGTGCCACCACGGGCACGTCCAGCGCGTAACAGGTCTTGAGCACAGCTTGCACTTGGTTCACCGTTTCAGGCAAGGCCACGCACAGGGGGCGAGCGCGGTAGGCGGTGAGGCCGTCGCACTCGTAAGGCACGGTGTCCTCCGTGGTGTAGAGCAGTGCGTGTGGAGGGAGCACTTGCAGCAGGGCTTGTACCACTTGGGCTTGGCGCTCGGCGCGGGCAAGGGTGGTTTGCTGGTCGGGGGTGAGGGGTGCGTTCATGCGCCTCACTTTAAAGCAAAACGCAAGCTGGACGTGTGAAGAAAGTTACACCAGCGTGTGAAGTGAATTTAGGGAACGGACCTTTTGAGCCAATCCGCAAACGCCGAACACTCCCAGCGGTCCATCGCGCCCGTGCGCCAACACAAGTAATGCCCGTGCGGGCTGGGCACTTGGCGCGGGAAGATGCGCACCAGTGTGCCGTTCTCTAGCCACGGTGCGCCCAGCTTCAAGCGAACCAAGCCCACGCCCAAGCCTTGGGCTGCGGCGTCGCACATGAGGCCAATGTCGTTGAAGCTGCTGCCGTCCATCGGCTCGGGCCAGTCTTGGTCGTGCGCGGCAAACCACGTGCGCCAAGGCTCCAAGGGGCTGCGCAGCAGGGTGGCGTCAGCCAAGTCTTCAGGGGAGTCAAACGGGCCGTGTTCGCGGATGTAGGCGGGTGAGGCCAAGGGCGTCACGTCGTCTTTCATCAGGCAGATGTGTTCCACGTCGGCGTAGCGGCCTGTACCAAAGCGAATGGTCAAGTCGGCGTCTTCGGCCACCACATCCAGCAGTGGAATACTCACTTGCAGTGTGATGTCAATCTCGGGGTAGGCATCGGCAAACTGACGCAAACGCGGCATCAAGATGGAGCGGGCAAAGGTGGGTGTCACGGCCAAGCGCAGTTTGCGTTTGCCCGGGGTGGCGCTGCCGTCTTTGCCGGGGAAGCGTTCCAAAATGGCCAAACCTTCGCGCACATGGGCGAGGTATTCGCTGCCTTCGGTGGTGAGTGAAAAATCCGCACGACCAAACAACTTCACGCCCAGCAATTGTTCGAGTTGCTTCACGCGGTGGCTCACCGCGCTGGGGGTCACGCATTGTTCTTCCGCGGCTTGGGTGACCGAGCGCAACCGCGCCAGTGCTTCAAATGTGAGCAAGCACTGGATGGGCGGGATGCGGCTGGTCATGCGCGCTTATTTGAAGATGACCGTCTTGTGGCCATTGAGCAGCACACGGTGCTCGCTGTGCCATTTCACGGCGCGGGCCAGCACTTGACTTTCGGTGTCGCGGCCTTGGGCGGTGAAGTCTTCCACGGTTTTGCTGTGGTCCACGCGGGCCACGTCTTGCTCGATGATGGGGCCTTCGTCCAAGTCGGCGGTCACGTAGTGGGCGGTGGCACCAATGAGTTTGACGCCACGGTCATGCGCTTGGTAGTAGGGCTTGGCGCCCTTGAAGCTGGGTAAGAAGCTGTGGTGAATGTTGATGGCGCGACCCGCCAATTTTTTGCACAAGTCGTCGCTCAAGATTTGCATGTAACGGGCCAACACCACCAGCTCGGCGCCTTCGGCCTCAATCACCTCAAAGGCTTTCGCCTCGGCGTGTGCCTTGGTGGCCGCTGTAACAGGAATGTGATGGAACGGCACGTTGTAGCTGGCCGCCAATTGGTAGAACTCGCGGTGGTTGCTGATGATGGCGCGAATGTCCAAAGGCAGCAGGCCGCTTTTGACGCGGAACAACAAGTCGTTCAAGCAATGACCTTCTTTGCTCACCATCAAGACAGTGCGCATGGGCTGCGTGGTGTCGTGCAGCGTCCACTTCATGCCAAAGGTGTCGGCGAAGGTGGCGAGTTGCGCACGCAAGTCGTCTTGTTTGACGGCATCACACGCAAATTGCACGCGCATAAAAAACAGACCGGTGTCATGGTCGTTGTATTGGGCAGCTTCTTCGATGTTGCCTTGGCGCTCTAACAAAAAGCCAGACACGGCATGCACGATGCCCTGACGGTCGGGGCAAGACAAATTAAGGATGTAGGCAGTCATGGGCGCGATTGTAGGTAGGACGGGAAAGAAAAAAGGGCGCCTGAGCGCCCTGGTGTCTTGTAGGTGCAGCTCAGTGGACCACGACAGGGTTTTGGGCCAGCTCGGCATAGCCTGCCAAGGTGTCTTCCACCTCTTCTTGGGTGGGGGCGTTTTCCTGCCAAGCCCGCAGATGGGCTTGGAACTGCTCTGCCCATGAGCCCTCGAGGTAAATCTCCTTGCCTGAGCGCTTGTCCACGATCTCAAAGCCGTGGCGGGCCAGCGCCGGCACATCGGGGCGGACAGGCACCAACGCGTCGTCTTGCACATGCAGGTGCATCACGGAGTACGTGTCAGAGTTGTAAAGCATGTCCATGGGGATCTTTCGGATGAAACTGAATTGCATCTAAGCATATCGGATTGAAAAGCCCAAATTCAAGGGTTGGGCTTTTCGGCTTTGCTCAAGCGTTGATCCACAAAGTCGCCATTGGCGTTGGTGATGCGTAAACGCACGGGCAAATAGCCCAAATCGGGTGCAAACCAGAGCTCAATGTGCTGGTCAAATTCGCGGCGGGGCTTGCGGTTGAGTTTGATGGCGTTGATTTCACCCCAAGGCAGCTGCAGCATTTCATCTTTTTCTACCAAGAATTGCCACACCTCGGCCTCGCGTTGCGACACGGTTTGGAACGACAGCATGGTGCCCGTTGGGAAACGGCTGGGGTCCGCCGCCAGCAAGCTGCTGAGTTGCAGCACCACGCTCAAACGGTCTTGTGCGCCTTTGAGTAGCGGCGCATCTGGCGAATTGGCGCTGAAGCTGATGATGCCCTTGTCGCGCTCAAAGTGCGCCGCCAGCTCACTGCGGGTTTTGTCACCAAAACGGGTGGGCATCAGGCCCTCCGCGCCCAAGGCGCCCTTGCTGACTTGCACGCGCGAGCCCAGCAAAAAGGCGCTCACCTCTAAGCGTGCTTGGTAATCTTTGCCGTCTTGCAACCACAGCAACTCAGCCCAAGCCCAGTAATTGAAGCCCTTGGCTTGCCCCTGCACTTGGTATTTCAGCAAGGCGGAGTCTGGCGCTTGGTAAGCCGTCACCTCGGTCAGGCCTTCGCTGCCAGCACGTTTGTAAGGTGGCAAGTCCACACCAGCGGCGCTGCGAGCGGGCAGGCCAATGGGGGCCGTGAGGTCTTGCCCGATTTCATCAAACTTCAGGGGCTTGTTTGCTGCGCCAGTCGCCTCGCTTGCTTCTGAGGGGTGTGCAGGCGCAGCGGGGGTGGGTTGAGCTGCCACAGGCTTAGGCACCTGTGGTGCACGCGGCGTGGTGACTTCAATTTGTCGTGTCACCAAGGCGTGCGTGCGCAGAGGTTGGCCTGTATCGGGCGAGAGCCACAAGGGGGCGCCCGCCAGCAACCACAGGTGCACCAGCAACACGCCTCCTACCAGCAGCCACGCATGTTTGCGTTGCATCGGGTGGGGCTGTGTAGGCAGGGCACGGGCGTGCATGGCGGTGGAGCGATCTTTCATAGAATCGTGGCATGAAATTAGCCACATACAAAGACGGAACGCGTGACGGACAACTGGTCGTCGTGTCGCGCGATTTGAGCACCGCGCATTATGCGACGGGCATTGCCAGCCGCATGCAGCAAGCCTTGGACGATTGGGGCTTCATCGCACCTCAACTGCAAGATTTGTATGACACCTTGAACCACGGCAAAGCACGACATGCTTTTCCGTTTGATCCCGCCATGTGCATGGCCCCCTTGCCGCGTGCCTTTCATTGGGTGGATGGCTCGGCGTATTTGAGCCACGTCACCACGGTGCGCACCGCGCTGGACATCGACTTACCCCATGACACGCTGGCAACCGACCCCTTGATGAGCCAAGGCAGCGGCGACAGCTTTGTGGGGGCGCAAGCTGACATGCATTGCGCCAACGACGCTGTGGGGCTTGACTTTGAAGCCGAACTCGCGGTCATCACCGGCGATGTGCCCATGGGCGCCTCGGCAGACGATGCCTTAGAGGCGGTGCGCTTGGTGGCCTTGGTCAACGATGTGTCGCTGCGCATGGTCGCAAAAAATGAATTACCCAAGGGCTTCGGCCATGTGCAATCCAAGCCCGCCACCGCGTTTGCGCCGGTGGCTGTCACGCTGGATGAGCTGGGTGATGCTTGGGACAACGGCCGCGTGCACTTGACCGTGCAATCGGCTGTCAACGGCCGCAAGGTGGGCATGTGTGATGCAGGCGCTGACATGGCGTTCCACTTTGGTCAGTTGATTGCGCATGTCAGCAAAACGCGTCCCGTACGCGCTGGCGCTGTCATTGGCAGCGGCGCGGTGAGCAACGCACCGGTCGAGAGCAACGGCAAACAAGAATGGCCTAAGGGCGCGAGCTGCTTGATCGAAAAACGTGCCATCGAAATGCTGCTCGATGGCAAAGCCAGCACCCAGTACCTCAAGGCGGGCGATGGCGTGCGCATCGAAGTCAAAGGCAAAGACGGCCAAAGCGTGTTCGGTGCGATTGACCAAACGGTGGTTGGATAGAACGCTTTTTCTTGGCGACGCGTCGTTCGCGATGGGCCTTAAGTCAGGTGCGCTGGATCAGCGGCCATGTTGTCAAACTTCTTGAAGTACTGACGCGCCATGGCCACCACTTGCGCATCGGTGGGGTGGTCACTGGCGATGCTGTCCACCACGTTCACATGCGCATGGTGTTGTGTGCACCACGCACGAAACTCGTCGCGTGCCAAGCCTGGGCCAGTCACCAACACTTCGTGCGTGCCCTCTAGCGCTTTGGCAATGTCGGCATACAGGTGTGCGACTTCGTTGGGCTTGCCTTGGTGTTTGTGGTGGCTGCGTGATTTGACGCGTTGGCTCTCCATGTGTTCATGGTCAAACATCAACACGTGGGCTTCTTGGTGGTCCATCCAAACAACGGCGTGAAAAGTAGTCATGTGTTTTCTTTCTCTCTTAGGGGTGGTTGTGTTCGGCTTTTTCTTGGCAGCCGATGCAGCGGGCCGCTTCGGGTGCCGCATTCAGGCGCGCTTGCGGGATCGTGGCATCGCAGTCCACGCAATGACCATAGGTGCCCGCGCTCAAACGGGCCAAAGCCTCGTCAATGGCAGTCAACTCGGCCGTTTCGTGTTCGTTGATGGCGAACTCCAAGTCGCGTGCGCTGTTGACTTGTGCGCGCGAGTCTTGGCTTGGGGCGAAGTGCTCTGAGGCCACTTCGGCACGGCTGGTTTTGCCGCCACGTTGTTGGGCAATGTGTGCCAACAACTCAGCGCGTTGAGTTTCAAGTTTTAGCTTGAAAGCAGGGGTGTGGTGCGTATCCATTGAGTCTCCATATTTCGCTTTGATGGTGCGCTCAACTTGCTCGAGATTCGTTGATCGTTGTCAATGAATCCACGTTTTCACCTAAAGCAGGTAGACGCTTTGAATGGTTGTAGCGGGCTGATAGATAATTCGTCTATGCAATCCATACGTCACGCCATACACATCACGCGCTGGGTGCTCGTCTGGTTCGTGTTGTCAATCGGTGTCGCGGTGGCCGCGCCCATCGTCAACCCACATGGCATGGATTTGGTCTGCACCAGCTCAGGCAGTGTGAAGCTGGTTGTGCAGGGCGACGATGACAGCCCTAGCTCTGGCAAAACGATGGACTGCCCTTTGTGTCTGCCCATCTTCACGCCTCCGTCCGAGTTCAACACAACGTTGACTCAACCCTCCCCACTGGCCCATGCCGTCAAGCCGAGTGAGGCCGCGCACATTGCGACCCTCACCTCGCCCCCGCTGCCCTCTCGTGGGCCACCTGCACTTTCCCTCTGATCTTTAAAGCGGGTCCGTGGCTTGAAGCCGCGACCTGATTTGTTGGCCTGACATCGTCATTTCACTGACGAGCCGCAGCCGAGATGTAAGGAAAGTTGAATGAAAAAATTAAGACACACGCTCATCGCACTGATTGCTTTATCAATAGATGGCCAAGTATTTGCAGACACGGGCATGCAATCCATTGAAGTCACCGCGGATAGAACAGCGGCACAAAAATATCAGATGCCCAACACGGTCGAAAGCACCACCGCAGAAAAAATTTCTGAAACAGTGAACATCATCGATACGCCAGACGCATTGAAATACATGCCCAGCTTGATGGTGAGAAAACGCGATTCGGCAGATTTTGGGGGCGCAACACTGGCGACTCGAATTTGGGGCGTCTCTTACAGCGCAAAAAGCATCATCACAGTCGATGGCATGCCCATTTCCAGTCAGTTGTACAACGATAACAACTACGGCCCGCCTAAATGGTTTGTGGTGTCGCCAGAGGAAATTGACCGTATCGACGTGATGTATGGCCCTTTTTCTGCAGCTTATTCGGGTAACGCCATGGGCGCCTTGGTCGACATCACCACCAAACGTCCGACCAAAGAGTTTGAGGGCTCCGTGAGCGTGACGGAGGCATTTCAAAACTTCAGTCAATTCAAAACCGATGACACGTACAACACCAAGCAGGCGGCAGCCTTGTTGGGTGGTAAAAATGAAGCGATGTCATGGCGTCTCTTGTTCAACCATCAAGATGCCAATACCCAGCCAAGAGCTTTTGCGACAGGTTCAACGGCGACACCTTACCCCTATATCAAAAAAGATGGCACCAACGGCGGGTATTACTTGGGCGCCACCACGTTTTTGCAGGGTGTCAGCGACAACGTGAATGCCAAATTGAAGTTGGATCTCAACCGAGACACGCAACTCTCACTGAGCTCCGGCGTTTTCATGGGCAACACGGATTCATCCTCACAGACATACATGTCCAATGGTTTTTGCGCCTCAGGCGCTGGCCCTTGTACGACGCTTGCCGCTGGCGTTTACGGATACAAGCAAGAGCATTGGGTGAATGGCGTGGGCTTGAAGTCTGATACGCGTGGTGCGTGGGACTACGAACTGAACTTGTCCAACGTGCGCTATGTCAACGATGTCCAACGAACAGCGGGCTATTTAAACAACGATGGTTCTGCCGTGAACAATGTCGCTGGTAAAGAGGGGCAGGTGCGCAACATGTCCGGTACGAACTGGACTAATTTCGATGCCAAGGCTATTTATCGCCCCGTCGAAGCTCCAGCGCACCAGTTGAGCTTTGGTTATCACCAAGACTTTGCCAAGTTGAACAACACCACAAACTCTGTGCAGGACTGGCAAAACAGCAATTCGGCCGCTTCACTGAATGCGCTGGCCCAAGGCATCAGCGAAACCAAAGCCGTGTGGGCACAAGATGCGTACAAAGCCTCGGACAATGTTCGCTATACCGTCGGTGGACGTTACGAAGCTTGGACTTCACATGATGGAGGCGTGTTTGCAAGCAATTTAGATGCACGCAATCAACCCACAGTCACTGCCAACCACTTCTCACCCAAATTGGCCACCCTGCTTGATTTGAAGGACGGCGGCTTGCTCAACCTCTCGCTCGCCAATGCCTATCGTTTTCCGACGGTGGGTGAGCTTTACAACGTGACGACATGCACAACGGGTTGTTCGGGTGGCGTTGGTAGCCCTTGGGCTTATTCACCCAACCCCGGCATCATCAAGCCCGAAAACGTCAATGCATTTGAGGCTGCGTATTCCAAAAGCGTAGATAGCGTGAACTATCGGGCTTCGTTCTTTGCGGAAGATACAAAAGATGCGTTGATTTCCCAATACGGTTATGTCAATCCCGCTCAGCCCAACGGCTTGTACAGCTATTGGATGAATGTGGCCAAGGTCCGTTCGCGCGGCGTGGAGTTGAGCAGCAATGTTGAAAAATTCATTTCTAAACAAATCGATTTATTCTTTGCCATCACCCGGGTTGATTCCGTCATTGCAGCCAATGAGGGCTATGGCTACGGAACGAATTCAGCCAAGTCGGTCGTGGGTAATAAAACCCCAGGTGTCTCGCCATTGCGCGTGAAGTTTGTTGCCACCTATCGTCCAGATGAAAAGCTGTCGATCTCTTTGGGCGGGAGTTATCAAAAGCAGTTCTACTCCACCATTGACAACAACGATGTGAATCCAAACACCTATCAAGGCTTCGAAGGCTTCACCTTGTTTGACATCAAGGCCCGCTACAAGGTGGATAAAAACCTCACGGCATCGTTGGGCGTAGATAACTTGAACAACCGCAATTACTTCATGTATCACCCATTTCCACAACGCACCTTCATTGGTCATTTGAAATACAACTTCTGAACAACGATAGAACTTGAAAGCAATTCACATGCGACACCTTTTTTCACGCACAGCGGCCAGCTTTTTACTCAGCGCCTTGTTTGGCTGCGCACAAGCACACGTCGTTTTAACCGAACCTAAAGCGATTGCTGACAGTTACTACAAAGCCACGCTTCGCGTTGGCCATGGCTGCAATGGCTCGTCAACGCACAGTCTTGTCGTGCAAGTGCCCCTAGGTTTTCAAGGGGCCAAGCCTCAGCCCAAAGCTGGGTGGACCATTGCTACGCGCAAGGCAAAACTCACCACGCCCTACAACAGCCACGGCAAAACCGTGACCGATGATGTGGTTGAAGTGCGTTGGACAGCTGCTAGTCATGAGGCTGCATTACCCGATGATCAATTTGACGAATTCGCCTTCATGGGCCGATTGCCAGATCGCGTGGGTCCGATGTGGATCAAGATTTTGCAGACCTGCGAGAGCGGTCAAAATGACTGGTCAGAAATCCCCTCCAATGGCATATCCACGCGCGGTTTGAAATGGCCTGCGGCTTTGTTGGATGTGCAGCCAGCACCCGAACACGAACACCACCATTAACCCCCAAGGAGTTTTTATGAAATTTGCTAAACACTTCATCACCGCTGCACTCACCGCTGTATGCGCCGTCAGCGCCTTCGCGCAAAACGTCACCGTCACCGACGCGTGGGCGCGTGCCACCGTCCAAGGACAAAAAGCCTCGGGCGCATTCATGGTCATCACATCCAAAGACAACGCCAAATTGGTGGGCGTCAGCAGCCCCGTCGCGGGGGTGGCCGAGATTCACGAAATGAAAATGGAAAAAGAAGTGATGAAGATGGCCGCTTTGCCCAACGGCCTAGACCTGCCCGCAGGCAAAGCGGTCGAGCTCAAGCCCGGCAGCTACCACGTGATGTTGATGGACTTGAAAGCACCGTTGGTCAAAGACACCACCTTGCCGCTGACCCTCACCTTGCAAGACGCCAAAGGCGTGAAGTCGACCGTGGCGCTGAAAGTGTTGGTTGGCATGCAGCCACCCGCCATGCCTAGCCACGACCACAGCGAACATCACCACGACGATCACAAACCCTGAGTCCCTCAGCCAAGCGTGGACTCGGGTTTGGTTTAATGCGTCTTACACACACAGGAGACAAACATGACCAACCCTGCCGGTTTTGATTTCACCAAGTTCGTTCCAGGTTTTGATTTTTTAAAAAATCTCACACCTGCAGGCGGCACCACGGCCTCTGCTGCGCCTGGTTGGGTTGCCCCCACACTGGACCCAGAGGAGCTTGAAAAACGCATTCAAGAACTCAAAACCGTTCAGTTTTGGTTGGAGCAAAACAGCAAAGCGGTGGGCGCCACCATCCAAGCCCTAGAGGTGCAGCGCATGACGCTCAACACCTTGAAGGGCATGAACATGAGCTTCAATGACTTGGCCGACTCGCTCAAGGTCAAGCCCCAAGCGGCAGCTGCTGAGTCCACGAAGCCTTCGTACACCTTCACGCAAGCTCAGGCTGCGGATGAAGGGCCTGCACACCAAAGCGGCGACCCTGCAGCGCCAAAGCCCAAAGCCAACAAGCCGCGCAGCAAAAAAGCTGCAGCAGCGAGTGTTGATCCGTCTCATTGGTGGGGTGCGTTGACCGACCAGTTCCAACACATTGCCACCCATGCCATGAAAGACATGGCTGATCGCGCGCACGCCCACGCATCGACCTCGGCCGCCAAGCCCGCTGCCAAGAAGCCTGCGGCTCGCAAAACCGTTGCGCGTAAAGCTTCCGCGCGTCAACCCACTGCAAAATCTAAACGATGAAACTTTTTCCCTACGGTCATGCCACGCACCCTCAGTGGGAGATGGCCGCAGGCTTGGTGCTCGCGCAGTTGCGTGCGCACATGGCGCTGCCGGATTACGCCAGTGCGCCGCACTTAGGCCTGCTCTACATCACGGACCGTTATGCCCAAGATGCGCCAGCCATCTTGTCGCACCTGAGTGCCGAGTTGCCAGAAGTCACGGACTGGGTGGGCACCGTAGGTGTGGGCATTGCGGCCAACAATGTGGAGTACTTTGATGAGCCTGCGCTGAGTGTGATGCTGTGTGACATCGCGCCCGAGCACTACCGCGTCTTCAGCGGCGTGGCCCCGTTGGCGCAAGCAGGCACCACCAGCAGTGTTTTTGTGCCACACACCGCCTTGCTGCATGCCGATGCACAAACACCCGATGTGCCTGATTTGATCGCTGAGTTGGCCCAACGCACGGCCAGTGGCTATGTGTTTGGCGGCCTCGCGGCCAGCCGCGCCGATGTGGTGCAATTCGCCCTCAAGGGTGACGGCAATATCGCGGGGCAGGGCAAAGCCACAGGCGTGTTCCATGGTGGTTTGAGCGGCGTTGCGTTTGATGCCGAGGTGTCCTTGGTGTCCCGCGTGACCCAAGGATGTTTGCCGATTGCCAAAGTTCACACCATCACTGCCGCTGACAACCACGTGGTGCTCGCCTTAGACGACGAGCCGGCGTTGCATGTGTTGGAGCGTGACTTGCAAATCCGCCTCAGCAACACCCAGCCTGCCATCGCCAAAGTGCGTGCCACGCTGGTGGGTTTAGCCCCCGAGCATGACCCTGCGGTCAGACGTACGGGTGAATTTGACGACGCAGTCATGGTGCGCCACATCATTGGCATCGACCCTGCGCGTGACGCTGTGGCCGTTGCCCAGCCGGTTGAGGTGGGCATGCGCCTGACGTTTTGTCAGCGCAACGCAGCCGCCGCGCGTGCCGACTTGACGCGTATTTGCGCCGAGGTGCGTGAGGCCTTAGAGCCGGAGGAAATGACGGCTGAACTGGCGAGCGCTTTGAATGCCGAGACCACGCTCAATCCGCATCCTGCACGACGCATGGCTGGCGCGATTTATGTGAGCTGTGCAGGGCGCGGTGGCCCTCACTTTGGCGGCCCGAGTGCCGAGATGCACATCATCCGTCGCGCATTGGGCGACGTGCCATTGGTGGGCTTCTTTGCGGGCGGCGAAATCGCTCACCAAGCTTTACACGGCTACACCGGCGTGCTGACTGTGTTCACCACCGAGGCTTGACCGCCAGTCAGCCTCGGTTTCTCCACCTATTCGCGCGAGGTGTTGTTCAAGCCGTCATGCAAACGTTGCATGTCCAAGTCACCCGTCCACTTCGCCACCACCAAGGTGGCCACGCCGTTGCCCACCAAGTTGGTGAGTGCGCGTGCTTCGGACATGAAGCGGTCAATGCCCAAGATGAGCGCCAAGCCCGCCACAGGCACACCGCCCACCGCTGACAACGTGGCAGCCAACACAATGAAGCCACTGCCGGTAATACCTGCTGCGCCCTTGGACGTGAGCAACAACACGGCCAACAAGGTCAGTTGTTGTGTCAGGTTCATCGGTGTGTCGGTCGCTTGCGCGATGAACATGGCGGCCATCGTCAAGTAAATCGAGGTCCCGTCTAGGTTGAACGAGTAACCCGTGGGGATGACCAAGCCCACCACCGATTTGCGTGCGCCGAGGTTCTCCAGCTTTTCCATCATGCGAGGCAACACAGACTCTGAGGACGAGGTGCCCAACACAATGAGCAACTCTTCCTTGATGTACTTCACAAACTTCCAGATGCTGAAGCCGTGCAGCTTGCTGATCAGCCCCAGCACCACAAACACAAAGATCAAGCAGGTCAAGTAGAACGTGCCCATCAATTTACCCAGCGAGAACAACGAAGCCACGCCGTATTTGCCAATGGTGAACGCCATCGCACCAAACGCACCAATCGGCGCCACTTTCATGATGATGCCGACGATGTCAAACAACACGTGTGACAACTTCTCGATGAAGTCAAACACCATCGTGCCGCGCCCCCCAAACTTGTGCAGCGCAAAACCAAACAAGACGGAGAACAACAGCACTTGCAAAATTTCGCCTTTGGCAAACGCATCAACCACGGAGGTGGGGATCACGTTCAACAAAAATTCCACCGTGCCTTGCATCTTGCCGGGGGCGGTGTAGGCCGCAATGCTCTTGGTGTCGAGCGTGGAGGCATCCACATTCATGCCCACGCCGGGTTGCACGAAGTTGACAATCACCAAGCCCACGATCAGGGCCACGGTGCTCACCACTTCAAAGTACAGCAGCGCCAAGCCACCCGTCTTGCCCACCTTCTTCATGTCTTCCATGCCCGCAATGCCCACCACCACGGTGCAGAAGATGATGGGCGCAATGATCATCTTGATGAGCTTGATGAAGCCATCGCCCAAAGGTTTCATGTCGGTGCCGACCTGTGGGTAGAAGTGGCCGAGCAGGACGCCCACGACCACGGCGAACAGCACTTGGGCGTAGAGCGATTTGTAAATTGGCTTTTTGGGGTGTGAGTTTGACATGTGAAATTTCTAAGTACGAATAGAAGAAATTTACACCCCCGTCAGGTGATTTCGGTTGTGGGTTTCCACACCCAAGGGTTTACACGCCCCGTGCGCGGTCTGCTTTGAACTGGGCGCGGAAGGCACCGAACTGACCCGCCTCTAAAGACTCGCGCACTTCGCGCATGAGGTTGAGGTAGTAGTGCAGGTTGTGCACCGTGGTCAGCATGGGCCCGAGCATTTCGCCGCAGCGGTCGAGGTGGTGCAAGTAGGCGCGGCTAAAACCACCGCTGGTCGTCCCGTCGGGGCGGGTATGGCCTGCGCAGGTGTAGCAGGTGCAGGTGCTGTCGAGCGGGCCGTGGTCGGCCTTGTGGCGGGCGTTGCGCAGTTTCAGGTCGCCATAGCGGGTGAAGATGGTGCCGTTGCGTGCATTGCGCGTGGGCATCACGCAGTCAAACATGTCCACGCCGTCGGCCACGCCTTGTACCAAGTCCTCGGGCGTGCCCACGCCCATCAAGTAGCGTGGCTTGTCCTCGGGCAAGCGGTGCGGCGTGTGCGCCATGATCTCGAGCATTTGGTCTTTGGGCTCGCCCACGCTCACGCCGCCAATGGCGTAGCCGGGGAAGTTCATCTCTACCAAGGCCTCTAGCGATTCTTGGCGCAGGTCGGTGAACATGCCGCCTTGCACGATGCCAAACAGCGCGTTGTGGTTCTCAAGCCGCGTGAACTCGTTTTGGCTGCGCACGGCCCAGCGGCGACTCATCTCCATGCTTTTGCGGGCTTCGGCTTGTGTGGTGAGGTGGCCCTTGGTTTCATACGGGGTGCACTCGTCGAGTTGCATCACGATGTCGCTGTTGAGGATGGTTTGAATTTGCATGCTCACCTCGGGCGACATGAACAGCTTGTCGCCGTTGACGGGCGAGGCAAAGGTCACGCCTTCTTCGGTGATCTTGCGCATGGCGCCGAGGGACCACACTTGAAAACCACCACTGTCGGTCAGGATGGGCTTGTGCCAACGCTCAAAGTCGTGCAGGCCGCCAAAGCTTTGCATCACGTCCAGACCGGGGCGCATCCACAAATGGAAGGTGTTACCCAAAATAATTTGCGCGCCCATGTCTTCGAGGCTGCGCGGCATCACGCCCTTGACCGTGCCGTAGGTGCCCACAGGCATGAAGATGGGGGTTTGCACCACGCCGTGGTTGAGGGTGAGCGTGCCGCGGCGGGCGTGGCTGCCCGCATAGCTGCCGTCGGCGGCTGGGGCGTCTTTGGTGAGAACGTCAAACTTCAACATGGTCGGTCTTTCAAGCGGATTTTTTCTCTAACAACATGGCGTCGCCATAGCTGAAGAAGCGGTATTGGTGGGCAATGGCATGGCGATACAGCGCGTGCATGTGCTCGAAGCCGGCAAACGCGCTGACCAGCATGAGCAAGGTGCTCTTGGGCAAATGGAAATTGGTGATCAACACATCCACCACCTTGAACGTGAAGCCGGGCGTGATGAAAATTTGCGTGTCACCGCTGGTGAGACCACTTTGCGCCCAGCTCTCCAGCGTGCGCACGCTGGTCGTGCCCACCGCCACTACGCGGCCCCCGCGCGCGCGGCAGTCGGCAATGGCTTGGACGGTTTCTGCGGGGATGTTGTACCACTCGCTGTGCATGCGGTGTTCGGCCAAGTTCTCGGTCTTCACGGGCTGGAATGTGCCCGCGCCCACATGCAGCGTGACGCTGGCGCGTGACACGCCGCGAGCTTCTAAGTCTTGCAACACGCCTTCGTCAAAATGCAGCGCGGCAGTGGGCGCAGCAGCAGCACCGGGGTGCTTGGCAAACACGGTTTGGTAGCGGCGTTCGTCCTCGGCTTTGTCTTCTGCGCTTTCGTGTTGCGCGTCGGCGGTGTTTTGGTGGCGCTCAATGTAGGGTGGCAGCGGCATGTGGCCGTGCTGCTGCATGAGGGTGTGCGGTTCGTCGCTGAACTTGAAGCGAAAGAGTTGACCCTCTTCATTGGGCCAGCGGCCCAGCAGCGTGGCCGTGTAGCCCCCAACCATCAACAGCTCGGTGCCCACAGGCGGTTTTTTACTAACCTTCATGTGGGCCACCACTTCGTGGTGGGTCAACACGCGCTCGACCAGCAGTTCGAGCTTGCCACCTGTGGGCTTCTCGCCAAACAGGCGGGCTTTCGCCACTTGGGTGTCGTTGAACACCAGCAAGTCGCCCGCTTGGAGCAGGAAGGGGAGGTCTTTGAAAATGCGGTCTTGCGGGGGCAGGCTGCGGCCATCGAGCAAACGCGAGGCGCTGCGTTCAGAAGTGGGGTGCTGGGCAATCAGGGACTCAGGCAGTTCGAAATCGAAATCGCTGAGGGTGTAGGTGTGCGGCATGTGCTTGAGGGCCGGACGGGCCCGTTCCAAGTGAAAACAGCCGTGATTTTCGCACGGCTGTTTTCATTTCAAGCGCTTGGAGAAAAAGACTTAAAACTTGTACCCAAGACCAATTGTTATGCCAGATGCTGTTGTGGAATCTTTGTTGTAGTAAGACATGGAGTCAATATTCAGAGACAGTTTGCTGTCGATGGCGTAACTTAAGCCTAAGCCACCAGATAGGCTGCTACCACTACTGCTATTGCTTCTTCCTTGATAGGTGACTGTCCCGCTGGTGTGGGCGTAACCGATTCGTAGAAAACCCTCTAGGCTAGGCGTGAACTGAAATTTTGGCTTTGCATAGATGCCGTACATGTTGTCAATTTTTAAGGTTAGGCCGGAAACATTTCCTAAGCCGGACACATTTGCATCGCTCAAACCGGTGGCGATCATGCCTTCGAGGCTTAGATTGGGATTGACTTCGTAACCCACAAGGCTACGCACAGCGCTTGGTGTTGCTTTGACGTTGTATCCCAACACGCTTGCTTCGTAATTAGTCGATGTGTAGCCAATTTCAGCGTAAGTTTGCGCTTGCGCTGAGATTGCCACCACCGCCATAGTCAAAGAGAGTGTGAAACGTTTCATATTCAAATTCCTTTCAAGTTAAAGCAATAAATTTATATTAATTAGTGTGTATGTGAATAAGGGGTAAAAGAGGATATTTGTTGAGTGCAACTTCCACTCAATCAGTCCTTCGGCCAATGCGTGCGTGTGCTACGCCAAGCGCGTGGCCTGACACAGGTCGAGTTCAGCGAAAAGTGCGGCTTCTATCAGACCTACCTCAGCCGCATCGAAAACGGCCAAGCCAATCCGACACTGAATGCGATGGAGGTCATCGCCGTGGGCCTCGGGCTGACGGTGTTTGAGTTGTTTGAACGGGTGCGCGAGCAGGCGCAGAATAAGACGCGTTAGTGAAAGTCTTCTTCGCGCTGGTGTCGCACGGCCAGCACGGTGACGGTGGTGGCATCGTCGATTTCAAACAAGGCCACATAGCCCGTGGCACCAAAAGAAATGATCAGCTCGCGCAGACGTGGACCGTGCGCACCATCCGCGGCTTTGCGGCATGTGAATGGAAATTGCTCCAGCACCTTGAGGCTGTCTTCAATGGTTTGACGCGCGCGCAGGGCCACGTCGAGGTCGAGTTGCAACAAAAAGTCGAACAGGCGAAGCAAATCTTCGCGTGCATCTTCGGTGAAGCGAACCTCAAAACGGGTCATTTGCGCTTGGCAGCAGCGATGCGTTCATCGAGTTGTGACAACACATCTTTGGCGCTCACGTAGCGGTTCTCAAGACGCGCTGTTTCTGCGGCACGAAGACCGCGCGCAATGAATTCATCTTCTGCAATGCGGTGTGAAATGAAGCTCTCTAGCGACGCCGCCATGAGTTTTGAGAGGGTTTCGTTGGGTCGCAGGGCACGTTCGGCCGCTTCTCGTAACTCGGGTTTGACGCGAATGGCTGGCAGTGTTGAAGTTTTCATAAAGCCCTCATGAACGTGTGATGCAATTGTAATGCGCCTTAGCTTGGCTTGGCTGGACGGGCACAATCGAGGGCCATGCCGCCCAAGTCAAAGCCATCCGCCAAGCCCACAGCGAAACCGGACACCAAGCCCCTTTCCGCCCCGCAAAAAGCGTTGCGCAAGCTCGGGCTGGATCGCGACATTGATCTGGCGCTGCATCTGCCTTTGCGCTACGAGGATGAAACGCGCATCGTGCGACTGGCCGATACGCGCGAGGGGGACATGGCGCAAATCGAAGCCACGGTGGTGTCATGCGAGATTGCGTATAAACCGCGCCGCCAATTGTTGGTGGTGGTGGACGATGGATCAGACACCTGCACCTTGCGCTTCTTTAGCTTCTACCCCTCGCAACAAAAAGCTTTGGCCGTGGGCAGTCGCCTGCGTTTGCGTGGTGAGGTGAAGGGCGGGTTCATGGGGCGCACCATGATGCACCCTAGCTTTCACATGGCGGGCGGCGAGCTACCTCAGGCGTTGACGCCGGTGTACCCCACGTCGGCGGGTTTGCCGCAGGTGTATTTGCGCAAGGCGGTGCATAGCGGGTTGGTGCATGCGGCGCGACAGGGTGCGTTTATCGAGACGATTCCTTCTGAGCACATGCCGCGCTCGGCCATGAGCGCTGGCGCGAAGTCGTGGAGCCTTGAGGCGTCGCTGCACTTTTTGCATCACCCCACACCTGATGTGTCGCTGGCGCAGTTGGAAGACCGCACACACCCTGCGTGGCAGCGGCTCAAGGCCGAAGAGTTGCTGGCGCAGCAGTTGTCGCAGTTGCAGTCCAAGCGTGCGCGTGACGAGCTGCGTGCGCCTGCCTTGGTTTTGAAAAAAGGCGGCTTGCACGAGCAGCTCTTGGGTGTGCTGCCGTTTGGTTTGACGGGCGCGCAGCGCCGCGTGGGCGAGGAAATTGCACAAGACTTGATGCGCCAAGTGCCCATGCACCGCTTGCTGCAAGGCGATGTGGGCTCAGGCAAAACCGTGGTGGCAGCTTTGGCTGCTGCGGTGGCCATGGATGGCGGTTGGCAATGTGCGCTGATGGCGCCCACCGAAATTTTGGCCGAGCAGCACTTTCGCAAACTGATTGGCTGGTTAGAGCCGTTGCTGACGCCGCTGGGCAAACGTGTGGCTTGGCTCACGGGCAGCCAAAAGAAAAAAGAACGCACCGAAATGCTGGGCCTCATTGCCAGCGGCGAAGCGGCGTTGGTGGTGGGTACCCATGCGGTCATTCAAGAACAGGTGCAGTTCAACAACTTAGCGCTCGCCATCATTGACGAGCAACACCGCTTTGGCGTGGCGCAGCGTTTGGCCTTGCGCGAGAAGATGCTCACGCACGACGGCATGCCCGAACAAGAGCCCCACATGTTGATGATGAGCGCCACGCCGATTCCCCGCACGCTGGCCATGAGTTATTACGCTGACCTCGATGTCTCGACCCTGGATGAGTTACCGCCAGGTCGAACACCCGTGGTGACCAAGTTGGTGTCGGAGTCGCGGCGTGATGAATTAATCGAGCGCATTCGCCATCAGTTGGACGAAGGCCGTCAGGTGTATTGGGTGTGTCCGTTGATTGAAGAAAGCGAAGCGTTGGATTTGACCAATGCCACCGAAACCCACGCTTTGCTCACCGAGGCACTCAACCCAGCGGGCGTGAAGCCCGTGTTGGTGGGACTGCTGCATTCACGCATGCCACCGGCTGATAAGAAAGCGGTGATGGCCCAGTTTGAAAGCGGGCTGATGGGCGTGTTGGTCAGCACCACGGTGATTGAGGTGGGCGTGGATGTGCCCAATGCCTCGTTGATGGTGATCGAACATGCCGAGCGTTTTGGCTTGAGTCAGTTGCACCAGTTGCGCGGGCGTGTCGGGCGTGGCGCGGCGGCGTCGGCTTGTGTGCTGATGTACGCCACGGGCGAGAGTGGTCGTGTCAGCGAGACCGCACGCGAGCGACTGCGGGCGATGGTGGAAACCTCGGACGGGTTTGAAATTGCAAGGCGTGATTTAGAAATTCGCGGTCCCGGTGAGTTTCTGGGCGCACGCCAGTCGGGCGCTGCGCTGCTGCGTTTTGCCGACTTGGCTGAAGATGGTGAGTTGCTGCAATGGGCCAGAGAGTTGGCCCCGCTGATGCTGGACGTTTACCCCGAGTTGGCGCAGCGGCATGTGAGCCGTTGGTTAGGTGGAAAATCGGACTACTTGAAGGCTTAAAGACATGACCCTCACCGAACTCAAATACATCGTGGCCGTGGCCCGCGAAAAACACTTTGGCCGTGCGGCCGAGGCCTGCTTTGTGTCGCAACCCACGTTGTCGGTGGCCATTAAAAAACTCGAAGAAGAGTTGGACGTCAAGCTGTTTGAGCGCAGCGCGAACGAGGTGGCTGTGACGGGGCTGGGCGAAGAAATCATCCGTCAAGCGCAAAGCGTGTTGGAGCAAGCGGCCAATATCAAAGAAATTGCCAAGCGTGGCAAAGACCCGTTGGCGGGCCCTTTGAAGCTGGGCGTGATTTACACCATCGGCCCCTATTTACTGCCAAGTCTGGTGCGCCAAGCCATTTCAAAAACGCCGCAAATGCCGCTGATGTTGCAAGAGAACTTCACCGTCAAGTTGCTAGAAATGCTGCGCACCGGCGAGATTGATTGCGCCATCTTGGCCGAGCCTTTTCCAGACACAGGCCTTGCGACTGCGCCCTTGTATGACGAGCCCTTCATGGCCGCCGTGCCTAGCAACCACGCACTGGCGGGTTTGAAGCAGGTGAGTGCGGACGCGTTGAAGAACGAAACCATGTTGCTGCTGGGCAATGGCCATTGTTTCCGTGACCATGTGTTGGAGGTGTGCCCCGAATTTGCACGCTTTTCTAGCAATGCCGAGGGGATTCAAAAAAGCTTTGAAGGCTCGTCGCTGGAGACCATCAAGCACATGGTGGCCGCTGGCATGGGCGTGACGTTGGTGCCACGTTTGAGCGTGCCCAAAGAAGCGCTGGACACCCAAGCCAAGCGCAAGAAGAGCGAAGAAACCTATGTGCGCTACTTGCCCATCACCGACGACAAAGGGGGCGAGCCGCCCACGCGGCGTGTGGTGTTGGCGTGGCGTCGCAGCTTCACGCGCTATGAGGCGATTGCGGCTTTGCGCAATGCGATTTACGCCTGCGAGTTGCCGGGTGTGAGCCGTTTGTCTTGAGGGCGTGTGGATGCGTGATCGTTTGGCTTTGTATTTGGATTTGATTCGTTGGAACCGCCCCGCCGGTTGGTTGTTGCTGCTGTGGCCCTCGCTCTCGGCGTTGTGGGTGGCGGCAGAGGGTTGGCCGGGGTGGCATTTGCTGGCCGTGTTTGTGCTTGGCACCATCCTCATGCGCAGTGCGGGTTGCTGCATCAACGATGTGGCCGACCGCGACTTTGACCGCCACGTCAAGCGCACCGCCGAGCGGCCTGTCACACGTGGTGCTGTGTCTGTACGTGAGGCTTTGTGTTTGGGCGCGCTGCTGGCGCTGCTGGCGTTTGGCTTGGTGCTGACCACCAATCCTGCCACCATTGTGTGGTCGTTTGCGGGGTTAGCGGTGACCGTGATTTATCCCTATGCCAAACGCTACGTGTCCATGCCACAAGCGGTGCTGGGCGTGGCATTTAGCTTTGGCATTCCTTTGGCGTTTGTGGCGGTGGGCAGTGCGTCTGTGGCGTGGCAAGACATTACATGGCAAAGCTTGAGCGATGCTGTGCCCATGCAAGCTTGGGGCTTGATGCTGTTCAATTTGTTTTGGGTGCTGGCCTACGACACCGAGTACGCCATGGTGGACCGTGACGACGACATGCGCATTGGCATGAAGACTTCGGCCATCACGTTGGGTCGCCACGACATCTCCGCGGTCATGGCGTTTTATGCAATTTACTTGTGTGGTTGGTATGGCTTGTTGGCGCAAGAAAAGCTCAGTGGTCACTGGACCTTTGCGCTTTGTTTGGCTGGCGCACAGGCGGCGTGGCATTTTTTGCTGATTTTGGACCGTTCGCGCGAGGGTTGTTTTCGTGCGTTTCGTATGAACCATTGGCTAGGTGCGACGGTGTTTACGGGCATTGCTTTGGGGTATGCCTTGCGCTGATGGCCCGAGCGAAAGCGGTCATGAAAAAAGCGCTTGGGTCAAAACCGCAAGCGCTTTTTGTAGGGTGCTCGCCGGGTTGGGCTTAGTGAGCTTTTGACTTTTTAGACTTCTTCTTTTTCAACTTCTTTTTCTTGGTTTTCTTGGCGGCCTTCTTGGTGGCGGCATCCGTGTTGTTGACCGCAGGCGAGGCTTGCTCAGTCTGCGCCATAGGGGCGGCGGGCGTTGCAGGCGCTTGGGCCGTTGAAGTCATAGGCAGAGCCAGTGCGGCTGCCGATAAAAGAGAAAGGAGAAGTTTGTTCATGGATTCAAGTGGGTTTTAAAAACAACGGGGAATATTGTCGCATCACTGTGGGCGCGATCGCTTAAGCACCAAATTCGTCGCCGAGTTCGTGCGCGCGCCGCTGCGCGGCTTGGAGTGCTTCTTGGAAATGCTCGCCTAAGCGTGCGCTTTGCATGGCCGTGAGTGCCGCGTATGTGGTGCCCCCTTTTGAGGTGACGCGTTCGCGCAGCACAGCGGGAGGTTCGGTGGCTGATTTCGCCAGATGTGAAGCGCCCACAAAAGTGCCAATGGTGAGCTGCGTGGCTTGTTCAATCGATAGACCCATCTTGATGCCTGCTTCGACCATGGCCTCCATAAAGAAGAAGACATAAGCTGGGCCGGACCCGGAGATGGCGGTGACAGCATCCAGCAGGGGTTCTTCATTGACCCAAAGCAGGGCGCCCGTGGTGGCAACGACTTGCTCGACCCACGTTTTGTCGGCCGTGGTTACGGCCGTACGCGCAAACAAACCCGTTTGGCCCAAGCCCACTAGTGCGGGCGTGTTGGGCATGGCGCGGACCACGCGCTCGGTGCCAAGCCAGTGCGCAATGCTGTCGCTGCGTATGCCTGCGGCAACGCTGAGGTGCAAGGCGCGCGCGCAAAAATCACGTGTTTGCAACGCAGCGTCCTTGAACGTTTGCGGTTTGACCGCCCAAATTACCAAGCCGGCCTCGGCGAGTGTGGCATCGGCGTGGGCTATCGCGCGGACGCCAAATTGGCTGTGTAGGCGGTGGCGGGTTTCTTCAAAAGGTTCAACCACCAAGATGCTTTTGGCTGGTGTGCCTTGCTTGATCAGACCGCCAATGATGGCGCTGGCCATGTTGCCGCCGCCAATGAATGCAAGGGTTTGAGAGGGGTTGGAGGGTGTAGACATGCGGAGATTGTCAGCCAAACCCAAAGATTCTTGAAAAAAGATTGACGCCAGCTAAAAAGTTGTGGCATAATTTGCGGCTCCGCTAAAAAAGCGGGATTTATCTGCCCCAAGTTGAAGCGTTGCGAGTGGTTCGCGATGTGGATGACGGGCCCAAGACTGATCGGTTCGACGTGTAACGAAAGTTGCGCAACGGCTGGTGCAAGTTGGGAATATTGAAATGATCCAAACTGAATCTCGGTTAGATGTCGCTGACAACACCGGCGCGAAGTCTGTCCTGTGCATCAAGGTGCTCGGCGGCTCGAAGCGTCGCTACGCAAGCGTAGGTGACATCATCAAGGTGAGCATTAAAGAAGCCGCTCCGCGTGGCCGCGTCAAAAAAGGCGAGGTTTATAGCGCTGTGGTGGTCCGTACTGCCAAAGGCATCCGCCGCGGCGACGGTTCGCTCGTTAAATTCGATGGCAACGCAGCTGTGTTGCTGAATGCAAAGTTGGAGCCTATTGGCACCCGTATCTTCGGCCCAGTGACGCGCGAGTTGCGCACTGAGAAGTTCATGAAGATCGTGTCATTGGCTCCTGAAGTTCTGTAAGGGCTAACAATGAACAAGATTCGCAAAGGCGACCAAGTCATCGTCCTTACCGGACGTGACAAAGGCAAACGTGGCGTTGTGTCGCTGCGTAAAGACGATAGCCATCTGCTGGTTGACGGTATTAACTTGGTGAAAAAACACACCAAGCCAAACCCAATGGCTGGTACGCAAGGCGGCATCGTTGAAAAAACAATGCCCATCCATCAGTCCAACGTGGCCATTTTCAATGCTGCTACAGGTAAGGCTGATCGTGTTGGCATCAAAGTCCTGGCAGACGGCAGCAAAGTGCGCGTCTACAAGTCCAGCGGCGAAGAAATCAAGGCGGCATAAATATGGCACGACTCCAACAACACTACCGCGAAAAAGTAGCTGCCGAATTGACGGCTAAGTTTGGCTACACATCGCCCATGCAAGTTCCACGTTTGACCAAGATCACGTTGAACATGGGTGTGAGCGAAGCTGTGGCTGACAAAAAAGTCATGGACAACGCCGTGAGCGACTTGACCAAAATCGCGGGTCAAAAGCCTGTGGTGACCAAGGCGAAGAAAGCGATTGCGGGTTTCAAAATCCGTGAAGGCCAGCCTATCGGTTGCATGGTGACTTTGCGTGGCGTTCAGATGTATGAATTCCTAGACCGTTTCGTGACCGTGGCTTTGCCTCGCGTCCGTGACTTCCGTGGTATTTCTGCGCGTGCTTTCGATGGCCGTGGTAACTACAACATCGGCGTGAAAGAGCAAATCATTTTCCCTGAGATCGAGTACGACAAAGTCGACGCACTGCGCGGCCTCAATATCAGCATCACCACGACGGCCAAGACCGACGAAGAGTGCAAAGCACTCCTCGCAGGCTTCCGTTTCCCGTTCAAGACAGAGGTGGCACGTGGCTAAACAAGCATTGATCGAGCGCGAGCTCAAGCGTGACCGTTTGGTCGCAAAGTACGCTGCAAAGCATGCTGAATTGAAGGCTATTGCCAACGATTTCAAGCGCAGCGATGAAGAGCGCGCAGCTGCCCGTTTGGGTTTACAAAAGCTGCCACGTAACGCGAACCCGACGCGTCAACGTAACCGTTGTGCGATCACTGGTCGTCCACGTGGCACATTCCGCCAATTCGGCCTTGGCCGCGCCAAGATCCGTGAACTTGCCTTCCAAGGCAACATTCCCGGCATCACCAAAGCCAGCTGGTAATAGGCAGGAGATTCAATATGAGCATGAGTGATCCAATCGCCGACTTGCTGACTCGCATCCGCAACGCGCAAATGGTGGCTAAGCCCACTGTGATGGTGCCCTCTTCCAAAGTGAAGATCGCTATCGCGCAAGTGCTGAAAGACGAAGGCTACATCGACGGTTTCCAAATCAAAAAAGACGCTGGCAAGACTGAGCTTGAGATTTCTCTCAAGTACTACGCAGGTCGTCCAGTGATCGAACGCATTGAACGTGTGAGCCGTCCTGGTTTGCGCGTTTACAAAGGCTGCGGCGCTATTCCCCAAGTCATGAATGGCATGGGCGTGGCAATTGTCACGACACCTAAGGGTGTGATGACTGACCGCAAAGCGCGCGCTACCGGTGTCGGTGGCGAAGTGTTGTGCTACGTCGCTTAACCGCAGGCTAAAGGAAAGACTGAAATGTCCCGAGTAGGAAAAATGCCTGTGACCATCCCCCAAGGTGTGGATGTGTCAATCAATAGTGCCCAAATCAATGTCAAGGGTTCCGGCGGTTCGCTGTCGGTTGCTTCTCATGCATTGGTGAAGGTGGTCAACGAAGCCGGTCATGTGACATTCACACCGGTTGATGAGTCACGTGAAGCAAATGCCATGAGCGGCACACTTCGCCAGTTGGTCAACAACATGGTGATCGGTGTGACCAAAGGCTTCGAAAAGAAGCTGCTCTTGGTGGGTGTGGGATACAAAGCTGCTGCCCAAGGTAGCAAGCTCAATCTCTCTGTGGGTTTCTCTCACCCCGTGAACAAAGACATGCCTGATGGCATCAAGGTTGAAACACCTGCCGCTACGGAAATCATCATCAAAGGTGCTGACCGTCAACGCGTAGGTCAAGTGGCCGCTGAGATTCGTGCGATTCGTCCCCCAGAGCCTTATAAAGGCAAGGGCATCCGTTATTCGGATGAGAAGATCACGATCAAAGAGACCAAGAAGAAATAAGGAGCTGCAATATGTTGACCAAAAAAGAGCAGCGACTCCGCCGGGCACGTCAAACACGTATTCGCATCGCCAACCAAGGCGTTGCACGTTTGATGGTGAACCGCACCAACTTGCACATTTACGCCAGCGTGATTTCTGCTTGCGGCACCAAAGTGGTTGCCTCAGCATCATCTGCCGAGGCCGATGTGCGCAAGCAACTCGGCGCAGCAGGCAAAGGCGGCAACGTCAATGCAGCGCAAGTGATTGGCAAGCTCATCGCTGAAAAAGCGAAAAAAGCTGGCGTTGACAAAGTGGCGTTTGACCGTTCAGGTTTCGCTTACCACGGTCGTGTCAAAGCTTTGGCTGACGCAGCCCGCGAAGCTGGCTTGCAGTTCTAATCGGATTGGAAATTACACATGGCTAAATTTCAAGCTAAAGCGCAAGGTGATGGTCCAGAAGACGGTCTCCGCGAAAAAATGATCGCGGTCAACCGCGTCACCAAAGTGGTGAAGGGCGGCCGTATTCTCGGTTTCGCTGCCTTGACTGTGGTGGGTGATGGCGATGGCCGCGTGGGCATGGGCAAAGGCAAATCTAAAGAAGTGCCAGCCGCTGTCCAAAAAGCGATGGAAGAAGCCCGTCGCAATATGACAAAAGTCACGCTGAAAAACGGCACCATTCACCACACGGTGCACGGTCGTCACGGTGCTGCAAACGTCATGATGATTCCAGCCCCTAAGGGTACCGGCATCATCGCAGGCGGTCCAATGCGTGCTGTGTTCGAAGTGATGGGCATCACGGACATCGTGGCAAAGAGCCACGGTACATCGAACCCCTACAACATGGTTCGTGCCACTTTGGATGCTTTGAACAATTCGACGACGCCTGCAGAAGTTGCTGCTAAGCGTGGCAAGAATATCGAAGAAATCTTCGCCTAATTCCGGAGCATTCGATGACTACCCCTCAAACTGTCAAGATCCAATTGGTGCGTAGCCCAATTGGCACCAAAGAGTCGCACCGCGCCACTGTTCGTGGCTTGGGCTTGCGCAAACTGAATTCTGTGAGCGAGTTGCAAGACACGCCTGCAGTGCGCGGCATGATTAACAAGATCAGTTATCTGGTCAAAGTGCTGTAAAAGGTTAAAGATGGAACTCAATAACATCACCCACGCACCTGGCGCAAAACATGCCAAGCGTCGCGTTGGTCGCGGTATCGGCTCTGGCCTCGGCAAGACTGCTGGTCGCGGTCACAAAGGTCAAAAGTCACGTTCAGGTGGCTACCATAAGGTGGGTTTCGAAGGCGGTCAAATGCCTTTGCAACGTCGCTTGCCTAAGCGCGGCTTCAAGTCCACCACTTTGAAGTACAACGACGAAGTGACCTTGGCTGATTTGCAGCAACTCGGCGCACCCGAAGTGGATATGTTGACCTTGAAGGCCGCTGGTCTCGTGGCCTCTATCGCTCGCGTGGTCAAGGTTGTCAAGACTGGCGAACTCACCACAGCTGTCAAGCTCAATGGCATCGGCGCTACCGCAGGTGCTAAGGCTGCGATCGAAGCTGCCGGCGGCTCTGTCGCTTAAATCTCAGCCGCAACAGGAATAACGCGCCGTGGCAACTAACGCTCCATCGATTGGCAATACCGACAAGTTCGGCGACCTCCGTCGCCGTCTCGTCTTCTTGTTGCTCGCCTTGGTGGTGTACCGCGTCGGTGCGCACATTCCTGTGCCCGGTATCAACCCCGATCAGTTGCAACAATTGTTCAAGGGTCAGCAGGGCGGTATTTTGAGCTTGTTCAACATGTTCTCGGGCGGTGCTTTGTCGCGCTTTACCGTGTTCGCGTTGGGCATCATGCCTTACATCTCTGCATCGATCATCATGCAGTTGCTCACCTATGTGTTGCCCTCTTTGGAGCAACTCAAAAAAGAAGGCGAAGCAGGTCGTCGCAAGATTACTCAGTACACACGTTTCGGTACTTTGGGCTTGGCTTTGTTCCAGTCCATGGGTATCGCGTTGGCATTGGAAGCCTCTGCTGGCTTGGTCAATGTGCCTGGCTTTGCGTTTCGCATGACCGCCATGGTCAGCTTGACGGCTGGCACCATGTTCTTGATGTGGTTGGGCGAGCAAATCACAGAGCGTGGTTTGGGGAACGGTATTTCTATTTTGATTTTTGCTGGTATTGCAGCGGGTTTACCTGGCTCTATCGGTGGACTGCTTGAGTTGGTTCGTACCGGCGCGATGAGTATTTTGGCCGCTATCGCTATCGTGATTGTGGTTGGTCTGGTGACCTACTTCGTGGTGTTTGTTGAACGCGGTCAGCGCAAAATTTTGGTGAACTATGCGCGTCGTCAAGTGGGTAACAAAGTGTATGGCGGTCAATCCTCTCACTTGCCCTTGAAGCTAAACATGGCCGGTGTGATTCCCCCTATCTTTGCTTCGTCCATCATTCTCTTGCCCGCAACTGTCGTGAGCTGGTTCAGCTCGGGTGACAGCATGCGTTGGCTCAAAGATATTTCTGCAGCACTGGCACCTGGACAGCCTGTCTATGTGATGTTGTATGCAGCTGCGATTGTTTTCTTTTGCTTCTTTTACACTGCCCTGGTCTTTAACAGCCGAGAAACAGCAGATAATCTGAAGAAGAGCGGTGCTTTTGTTCCCGGTATTCGTCCCGGCGACCACACTGCCAAATACATTGACAAAATTTTGGTTCGACTCACGCTCGCGGGCGCTGTGTACATCACCTTTGTGTGCTTGCTACCTGAGTTCTTGATCTTGAAATACAACGTGCCTTTCTACTTCGGTGGTACATCGTTGCTGATTATTGTGGTTGTGACGATGGACTTTATGGCCCAAGTGCAAAACTACATGATGAGCCAACAGTACGACTCACTGTTAAAGAAGGCAAGTTTCAAAACAACGCTCTAACGAGCCAAGTAAAAAATCGTGTTTCATGCCAATGAGGGTGTGGAATGAAATGAGTTTTAGGAGAGTGAAATGAGAGTTTCGGCTTCGGTCAAAAAAATTTGCCGCAACTGCAAAATCATCCGCCGCAAGGGCGTGGTTCGTGTGATCTGTACAGATCCACGCCACAAACAGCGTCAAGGCTGATTGAACTGGTTTAAAGAGGACGCACATGGCACGTATCGCTGGCATTAATATTCCGCCACACAAACACGCTGAAATTGGCTTGACAGCTATTTTTGGTATTGGTCGCACACGCGCTCGCAAAATTTGCGAAGCAACTGGCATTGATTACACAAAGAAGATCAAAGATCTGACTGACTCGGACCTCGAAAAGATCCGTGACCAGATCGCTGAATTCACGATTGAAGGTGACTTGCGTCGCGAAACAACAATGAACATCAAGCGTTTGATGGACATTGGTTGCTATCGTGGCTTCCGTCACCGTCGTGGTCTGCCTATGCGTGGTCAACGTACGCGTACCAACGCACGTACACGTAAGGGCCCGCGTAAAGCAGCCCAGTCGTTGAAGAAATAATAGGACTGAACAATGGCTAAATCTCCAAGCGGCGCAGCTTCACGCGTACGTAAAAAAGTTCGTAAGAACATTGCAGACGGCATTGCGCACGTTCATGCTTCGTTCAACAACACGATCATCACCATCACAGATCGTCAAGGCAATGCATTGTCTTGGGCATCATCTGGTGGTCAAGGTTTCAAGGGCTCACGCAAGTCCACACCTTTCGCTGCTCAAGTAGCTTCGGAAGTTGCGGGTCGCGCAGCCGTTGACCAAGGCATCAAGAATCTTGATGTCGAGATCAAAGGCCCAGGCCCTGGTCGTGAATCTTCAGTGCGTGCTTTGGCCGCATTGGGCATTCGCATCAATTCGATTGCTGACGTGACACCAGTGCCGCACAACGGCTGCCGTCCACAAAAGCGTCGTCGTATCTAAGCGTTTTTCGCTTTTTACTGTTAACCACAAGCCCACCGCCGCTGGCTAACCCCCAGCGGCTCCTCGCTTCTTGCGAGTAGCTGATTAGATAAGGAAATTCAAGTGGCACGTTACCTAGGCCCCAAAGCCAAACTCTCACGCCGTGAAGGCACTGACTTGTTCTTGAAGAGCGCACGCCGCTCGATCAGCGACAAGTGCAAATTCGACACCAAACCAGGTCAACATGGCCGCACATCAGGTCAGCGCACATCTGACTTTGGTCTGCAATTGCGCGAAAAGCAAAAAGTCAAACGCATGTACGGCGTGTTGGAGCGTCAGTTCCGTCGCTACTTCGCTGCTGCTGATCGCCAAAAGGGTAATACCGGCGCAAACCTGCTGACCCTCTTGGAGACACGTTTGGACAACGTCGTGTATCGCATGGGTTTCGGTTCAACACGTGCAGAAGCCCGTCAGTTGGTGTCTCACAAAGCCATCACTGTCAACGGTCATCAAGTCAACATCGCGTCCTATTTAGTCAAAGCGGGCGATGTGGTGGCTGTGCGTGAAAAGTCTAAAAAACAAGGTCGCGTGTTGGAAGCTCTTGAGTTGGCAAAGCAAGTGGGCATGCCTGCTTGGGTTGAAGTCAACCTTGAAAAAGCTGAAGGTGTCTTCAAGAAGACCCCAGACCGTGACGAATTCGCTGCGGACATCAATGAATCATTGATCGTCGAACTTTACTCGCGTTAATCCTGGTTGAAGTTTTCAACCTAACGCACCCCACGCTGCCCGCTCGCGCAGCGTGGTCCAGACACCCAGCCTTACCGGTGTAACGAACCGGGGGTATTGAGAGGAAATCTGAATGCAAACAAACTTGCTGAAACCAAAAAATATTCACGTCGAGCAATTGGGTCACAACCGTGCCAAGGTAACTTTGGAGCCCTTCGAGCGTGGCTATGGCCATACATTGGGTAACGCACTGCGTCGCGTGCTGTTGTCTTCTATGGTCGGTTATGCTGTGACGGAAGTCACCATTGCTGGCGTGGTGCACGAATACTCGTCTATTGACGGTGTGCAAGAAGACGTGGTCAACATTTTGTTGAACCTCAAAGGCGTTGTGTTCAAAATGCACAACCGCGATGAAGTGACGCTCAGTCTGCGCAAAGACGGCGAAGGTGCCGTGACTGCGGCAGATATCCAAGTGCCTCATGACGTTGAAATCATCAATCCTGAGCACGTGATCGCTAACTTGTCCCATGGTGGCAAGATCGATATTCAACTCAAAGTTGAAACAGGCCGTGGCTATGTGCCAGGCACTGTGCGTCGTTATGGCGAAGAGCCAAGTAAGTCAATTGGCCGCATTGTGTTGGACGCTTCGTTCTCTCCCGTGAGCCGCGTAAGCTACAGCGTTGAAAACGCTCGTGTCGAACAACGTACAGACCTTGACCGCTTGGTCATGGAGATCGAGACCAACGGCGCCATTTCTGCAGAAGATGCTGTGCGCGCTTCATCGAAGATTTTGGTTGAGCAACTGGCTGTGTTTGCGCAGTTAGAAGGCGACGCCATCAACGGCATCATGGAAGCTGCTGCACCACGCGGCGGACAACAGTTCGATCCAATCTTGTTGCGTCCAGTTGACGAGTTGGAATTGACCGTGCGTTCGGCCAACTGCTTGAAAGCGGAAAATATTTATTACATCGGTGACCTGATTCAGCGCACTGAAAATGAGTTGCTCAAGACGCCTAACTTGGGTCGCAAGTCACTCAACGAAATCAAAGAAGTTCTGGCTTCACGTGGCTTGACCTTGGGCATGAAGCTCGAGAGCTGGCCACCTGCTGGCTTAGAACGTCGTTGAACTTAAAAACAATCTGACATAACGTCCCCTGGCCGTACCTGATACGGCGGCCGGCAAAACATCAAAGGAAATCAAAATGCGTCACGGACACGGACTTCGCAAACTTAACCGCACAACATCACACCGCTTGGCGATGTTGCGCAACATGATGAATTCGCTCATTGAGCATGAAGCCATCAAAACCACATTGCCAAAAGCCAAAGAATTGCGTCGCGTCATCGAACCGATGATCACCTTGGCCAAAGAGCCAACCGTCGCAAACCGTCGTTTGGCTTTCGATCGCTTGCGTGATCGTGACAGCGTGGTAAAACTGTTCAATGAATTGGGCCCACGTTTCAAGACCCGTCCTGGTGGTTACACCCGCATCTTGAAAATGGGTTTCCGCGTGGGTGACAACGCACCAATGGCATATGTTGAATTGGTAGACCGCGCAGAAGTTTCTGAGGCTTCTTCTACTGAAACAGCCGCTTAATAGGTTATACTAATCCTCTTGACGCGCGATGGAGCAGCCTGGTAGCTCGTTGGGCTCATAACCCAAAGGTCGTAGGTTCAAATCCTACTCGCGCAACCACTTTAAAACGCCCGCTGAATTTATTCAGTGGGCGTTTTTCTTGGGAATTTCAGAATGGTCCAAATTCGAAAAATTGAAGCCTTGTCTGAGCGCGTTGTTCAGCACTACGCTTGGGGTCATGCCGTATGGCACGTCTGGGGTCCCCACAGCTCATCTAAGGCTGAATTGAGTCAGCAGGTTGGTGATGCACACCACCCGTTGGTGCTGCTCCATGGAGGCTCTGGCAGTTGGACGCACTGGATACGCAACGTCACGCATTTAGCTAAATACCGTCCTGTTTGGGCATTGGATATGCCGGGGTTTGGCGACTCGAGCCTGCCCGCTGATGTGTCGGATGCTAATGGACTGGTTCCGTATTTGGCTGAAATACTCCAAGCCACATTTGCAGGGCGTGCGGTGGACATCATGGCCTTTTCATTTGGTGGCTTGAGCGCGGGCCTATTGGCCGCAAAACATCCAGCACGCGTGCGCAGCTTGATTCTGGTTGGTGTACCGGGTCTCGGACTCTTCAGCCAAAAATTGGCCCTGCGCGGCATGACACCCAGCATGGATGTGGCAGCCCAACGCGAAGTGCACAGACACAACCTTCAAGCCATGATGTTGGCGCATGCAGACAGCGTGACTGATGAGCTGATTGATATGCAGCAAGCCAATGTCGAGCGCGACCGGATGCGTCGTCGTCGTATTGCGCGCACTGACATCTTGGCGCAAGTGCAAGGGCAATGGACGTGCCCTGTGCATGGCGTGTGGGGTGAGCACGATGCGCTCTACGACGGTACATTGACAAAAGTGCCGCAGGTGCTCACGCGCTTGTCCTCTTTTCATGTCGTGCATAACGCGGGACATTGGGTGATGTTTGAACAAGCCGATGCATTCCATCAGATCGTCGATCCCTTGCTTGCAATGAGCAACACAAACCACTAGGACCCTACGCAGCAAAGGCGCACAATAAAAACATGTTGTACAAATTCAAATCCAAGGCCACAGGCGACCTCATCATGCTGGAGCCGCAGGGCAAACACATCCTGACGCTGATTGGCAAAGAGCCAGGGCCGAAGGGCATCATCATGGTTGCTGAGATGCTTTCAGCGATTGACGCCTTGCATGCAGCCGTTGTGCAAGAAGAGTCAGCGTATCAAGCCAACCAAGAGGCTGCCAAAGACGAAGTCAAAGAAGAAGATGCCACCCAACCTCATGCCACAGCAGAGGGCTCTCGCACCATCCGTTTGAAACAACGCGTGGTGCCATTCATCGACATGCTCAAACGCGCACACGCCGAAGACAAAGAGGTCGTTTGGGGTGTCTGAGGCTGGTCCTACACACCATGTCTACGAATCGCTCACGCCCGATGTGGTGTTGGATTCACTGTCTGATTTAGGGCTCGCTGTCGACGGGCGTTTGACCGCCTTAAGCTCCTATGAAAATCGGGTTTACCAAGTCATGCTCGACGACGATAGCTCGTTGGTTGCCAAGTTTTATAGACCCGAGCGATGGACCGATGCACAAATATTAGAAGAACACGCATTTGCAGCCGCATTGATGGCCGACGAAGTGCCTTTGGTGGGGCCGCTGACCTTGCATGGTCAAACATTGCATCATGCGCATGGTTTTGCATTCAGTGTGAGTCCGCGTCGTGGCGGTCGGATGCCCGAATTGGATGACGGTGAAGTGTTGGAGTGGATTGGTCGTTTCATCGCACGCTTGCACAACGTAGGAGCGCAGCAAAAATTTGTGACGCGCCCGACCTTGAACGTCAACACATTTGCGGTTGACTCGCGTGATTGGTTGGTGGCGCACCGCATCATTCCAATGGACCAACAAACAGAATGGCTCGCCGCTTGCAACCAAGCCATTGAGTTGGCAACGCACATATGTGCAGCGCATCCTGCGCTGCACTTGCGACTGCACGGTGACTGTCATCCGGGCAACATCTTGTGGACGCCCACAGACTTGCCCAACGGAGGGCCTCACTTTGTGGACTTGGACGACGCCCGCATGGGGCCAGCGATACAAGACTTGTGGATGCTGCTCAGTGGGGACCGCGCGCAACGCACGCAGCAGCTCTCCATGCTCTTAGAGGGTTACGAGCAAATGCGTGAACTCAACCGCAGCGAGCTGGCGTTGATCGAACCATTGCGCACCCTGCGCTTGATTCACTACAGCGCATGGTTGGCGCATCGCAAAGACGACCCCGCCTTTGTGCAGCACTTTTCATGGTTTGGCAGCAGCGACTATTGGGCTGGACAAACGCACATGTTGGTCGAGCAGTGCGAAGCGATGCAAGAAGAACCCCTCAACGCTTAACACCCCAACAGATCGGCCAAGGCTTGAATGTTTGGAGCATGTAAGTCATTGCCCACTTGAGGTGACACATCCTTCGGCTGCGCAGAACCAAACTCCAGTGGCCGTTCGATGTACGCCGTGCGTAAGCCACAAGCACGTGCACCGACCAAATCATCGTGATGCGCGGCGCACAGCATGACCTGGTGCGGCGCCACATCAAACACATGGGCCACGCCAAGGTAAGCCGCAGGGTCGGGCTTGTAAGCGCGAAACACCTCAGCCGACAACACGCAGTCCCAAGGCAGTCCTGCGCGCTTGGCCATGTTGGTCAGCAGGCCGAGGTTGCCGTTGGACAAGCTGCAAATCGTGAATTTCTTTTTCAAACGCTGCAAGCCCGCCACGCTGTCAGGCCAAGCGTCTAAGCGATGCCACACACGGTTGAGGTGAACGCGCTCGGCCTCACTCAAATGCGCCAAACCAAATCGCGGTAGTAAGGACTCCAAAATCAACCGATGCAACTCATCAATGCGCGTCCAGCCTAGCTCGCCAGAGCGCACACGCGCCATGGCAGGCTGGTAGCCCGCGCGCCAAGCTAAGGCAAAGGCGTTGGCATCCACCGAGGGGTAGAGCGACTGCACCTCTCGCACAATGCTGCCGTGCCAATCAACCACGGTGCCAAAAATGTCAAAGGCCAACACCTGCGTGTTGGCCTTGATTTCGTTGAACGAAGGTGAGGTGGGGGTGTCCACGTGTGTCATGGACTCAGTTTTACACCAAAAGCGCGTTCACCCGTTTCACATAGGCGGCAGGGTCTTCTGGCAAACCACCTTCGGCCAACAAAGCTTGGTCGAACAAGATGTGCGCCAAGTCGTTGAAGTGGGGGTTGGCATCGCCACTGAGTTTTTTCACCAAGGCGTGCTCCGCGTTAACTTCCAAGATGGGTTTCATGTCAGGCGCTTGTTGACCCGCTTGTTTGAGCATGCGGGCGAGTTGCATGGACATGCCGTGGTCATTGACCACCAAGCAAGCAGGCGAG
Source organism: uncultured Burkholderiales bacterium (assembly GCA_903886485.1). GTDB lineage: Bacteria > Pseudomonadota > Gammaproteobacteria > Burkholderiales > Burkholderiaceae_C > Limnohabitans. Next base: position 49,598 of record CAISMH010000011.1, on the reverse strand, counting down.
ACGACCAAACGACTGGTCACGCGCACGTCTTCGGCCTTGTCCTTCAAAGCTTCTTTGAGCTTGGCCAAGACAGGCTTGAACGCCTCTGCCGCGTCTTCGGCCGCCTTTTTCTCAGTGTCGTCTTGCAGCTTGCCCAAATCCACCGCGCCCTTGACCACGGATTGCAAAGGTGTGCCGTCAAACTCTTTGACAAAGTTCAGCGCCCACTCGTCCACGCGGTCGGTCATCAACAGCACCTCAATGCCCTTTTTACGGAACACTTCGAGTTGCGGGCTGTTCTTAGCCGCGGCCAGTGTGTCCGCGGTGATGTAGTAGATAGCCTCTTGGCCTTCTTTCATGCGCGCTTTGTAGTCGGCCAATGACACGCTCACGCTGTCCGTGCTGGTGCTGGCAAATCGCAGCAGTTTGGCGAGTTTGTCTTTGTTGGCAAAGTCTTCGCCCAAGCCTTCTTTGAGCACCGCGCCGAACTCGGCATAGAACTGGGTGTACTTGCCTTGCTTGGCCTTGTCTTCGTCGCTGAGGACATCCGTCACACCATCGTCACTGGCGGTGGGGGCTTTGTCGTACTTAGCCAAGTCTTCCAACACGGCCAACACGCGGCGTGTGTTGCCTTCACGAATGGCTTTGACGTCGCGGCTTTCTTGCAGCAACTCGCGGCTCACGTTCAGGGGTAAATCGGCGGAGTCCACCACGCCCTTGATGAAGCGCAGGTAAGACGGCATCAGCGCCTCGGCGTCGTCCATGATGAACACGCGCTTGACGTACAGCTTCAAGCCCGCCTTTTTGTCGCGGTTGAACAAGTCCATCGGCGCTTTGCCGGGGATGTACAGCAGCTGTGTGTACTCGGTGCTGCCCTCCACGCGGTTGTGGCTCCAAGCCAAAGGTGGCTCGAAGTCGTGGCTGATGTGTTTGTAGAACTCGGCGTGTTGCTCGTCCGTCACCTCTTTTTTGGGACGAGCCCACAGCGCATTCGCTTGGTTGATGGTTTCCCATTCATCGGTCAACACCATTTCGCCGGGCTGATCGTTTTCGCCCTCTTTCCATTCCTCTTTGCGCATGCGAATGGGCAAAGAGATGTGGTCCGAATATTTGTTGATGACTGACTTGAGTTTCCATGCGCTCAGGTACTCCTCGGCATCGTCACGCAGGTGCAAGATGATCTTGGTGCCGCGTTCGGTTTGGGTGATGGTCTCCACCTCAAAATCACCTGTGCCTGCGCTGCTCCAACGCACGCCTTCACTGGGCTGGAGGCCGACACGGCGTGATTCCACCGTGATGCGGTCGGCCACGATATAGCCGGAATAAAACCCCACACCAAACTGGCCAATCAAGGCGCCTTGGTCTTTGGCATCTGTCTTTTGGTCGCCGCTGAGTTTGCCCATGAACTCGCGGGTGCCGCTTTTAGCAATCGTGCCAAGGTGGGCAATGGCTTCTTCTTGGCTCATGCCAATGCCGTTGTCGGCAATGGTCAAGGTCTTGGCCTCTTTGTCAAAGCTCACGCGCACTTCGAGGTCGGACTGGCCTTCAAACAAGGCATCGTTGTTCAGACCTTCATAGCGCAGCTTGTCGCAGGCGTCAGAGGCGTTAGAGACCAGCTCGCGTAAGAAAATTTCTTTGTTTGAGTACAGCGAGTGCGTGACAAGGTGCAGCAGTTGCGAGACTTCGGCTTGGAAGGAGTGGGTTTGTTTGGTCATGGTTTCAAAACTAAATTACAAAAAACAACGCCCCAAGGTGTGGGGCGTTGGCCTCAATTTCAAGGGGGGCAAACCGCTGGGCGATGTGGGACTTAAAAACGTTCGTGTGCACCCAAATACCGCCACTGGCCTGGCGGCAGCTGCCCCAGTTGGACGTGTCCAATGCGAATGCGCTTGAGCCCCACAACCTGAAGGCCGACTTGTTCGCACATGCGGCGAATTTGGCGCTTTTTTCCTTCGGTCAAGACAAAGCGAAGTTGCTCTGGGTTTTGCCACTCCACCTGTGCACGCTTGAGGGGTTTGCCGTCCAAACTCAAACCGTGGCGCAAGCGTTCGAGTTGGGCCTTTGGAAACACCGCTTGCACGTTGTTGGTCACGCGGTCGTGGTCACCAATGGCGCTGAGTGGGTTTGCTCTGCCGCCATAGGTGGCCGATGCGGCAGTGGCAGCGGCGGTGTTTTCGTGGCCGGTGTAGGTCACGCGCACCAAATATTCTTTTTCCATCTCCGAGTCTTCGCCAATCAACTGACGGGCGACGCGACCGTCTTGTGTCAACACCAACAAGCCGGTGGAATCGATGTCGAGTCGGCCCGACGGGGCGAGGCTGCGCAACTGTGTGGGCGTGAAGCGTCGTTTGGACGAGTCACCCGCCCAATGCGTGCGAGGGTTGATCAGCATGATCGCGGGCTCATGCCCATCTTCGGCTTGACCACTCACGTAGCCCATGGGTTTGTGCAGCAAAACAGTGACTTGTGTGTCTTGGTGGCCTTTGGCGCGGGGGTCCACTTCAACGCGGTCCTTAGAGCCTACTTTCACGCCCATTTCGGCGGGGCGGCCATTGACCAACACCCAGCCTTGCTCAATCCACGCATCGGCCTCGCGGCGTGAGCAAAGCCCGAGTTCGGCCATGCGTTTGTTGAGGCGTGTGAGTTCTGTGGGTGTGTCTGACATAAGGGGCTGAATTCTAAGTGCCGCTGGCGCGCAATGCCGCCAAGTCCAGGACGCGCATGCCACCGTATTCAATGCGAATGGCGCCTTGTTCTTCTAGGCGGTTGAGGGCCACATTCACGCGTTGGCGTGACAGGCCCACCAAATAAGCCAACTCTTGCTGCGTGATGCGCAGCATCTCACCCACCCCCGGAAACAAGGTGGGGTTAAACAGCGCGGCCAAGTTGCGTGCCACGCGCACATCTGGATCGTTGGAGCGGTCGATCTCGCGGGCTTCGATGAACTGGGCCAAGCGCTCGTTGAGTTGGTTCATCACAAAACGGTTAAAGCCAATCGAGTTGTCCAGTAACCAATGAAACGTGTCAATCGGCAAGCCGGCCACCACGCTGCGACGCAAGGCCATGATGTTGTAGCGGTAAGTTTCACGCTTGATCGCCGTGCCCTCGCCAAACCACCCCCCAGGGGGAACGCCCGTGTACGTGATGGTGCGACCACTGGCGCTGTCGGTGCTCATCTTCAACAAGCCTTCCACCACACCAAACCAATACGTGGCTTGACGGCCCATGCGACACACGTAGTCGCCGGGCATGGGGTCACTCACCACCAGTTGTGACTCAATGCGCTTGCGTTCGCTGGGTGTGAGTAACCCCAACCATGGAATTTGTACCAACTCATTCGCCGTGGGCGCACGGCGGCGTTGGTAAACACTGGGTGTTGGTGCCATCTGCTTTCAATATAAAAGTTTGACTCGGGTAATCACTGGTAGGTGTCTTCCCTAAATTGTCGTCGAAACGACAACTTGGCGTCAAACCAACTCCTACTATCGCATCCAACTCACAAAGTGCATGACCTGCGCTTCATGATTTTTTGTCGACATACACACAGCAAGGATTCGGAATGCAGACCACGTTCCCACGACTGTTACTCAAACATGCCAGCGAGCGCCCTGATGCGCCGGCCATGCGCGAGAAGGAATACGGCATTTGGCAAACCACCTCTTGGTCCGACATGGCCAAGATGGTGGCGCACATGGCGTGCGGCTTGCACCAAGCAGGCTTGGCGCGTGGCGAGCACTTGGTGGTGATTGGCTCCAACCGTCCCCGCTTGTACGCCACCATGTTGGCCGCGCAATCCTTGGGTGCGATTCCTATCCCCTTGTACCAAGATGCGGCGGGCCCCGAGTGCGTGTTCTCACTCAACAACGCCGAAGTGCGTTTCTGTGTGGTGGAAGACCAAGAGCAGGTCGACAAGCTGCTGGAGATTCGCGCGCAATGCCCCCAAATCAGCCATATCTTTTTTGACGATCCACGTGGCCTGCGTAAGTACGATGAGCCCGGCTTGGCCTCGCTCGAAGAGTTGCTCGCTGCTGGCGCCGTGTTTGCCCAACAACACCCAGACTTTTTCGTCAGCGAAGTGGAGCAGGCGCACACCGACGATGTGGGCGCCATGTTCTTCACCTCAGGCACCACGGGCAATCCCAAAGGCGTGGTTCACACCCACCACTCACTCATCAACCGTGCCGAAGCGGGCGCCATCTTCGACAAACTCACTTCGCACGAAGATGTGTTGGCTTACCTGCCCCCCGCTTGGATTGGTCAAAACATCTTCAGCTATGCCCAGTGGTTGTACTGTGGCTATGTGGTGAACTGCCCCGAGTCGGCCGCCACCGTCACCATCGACTTGAAAGAGATCGGCCCCACTTACTACTTCGCCCCACCGCGCGTGTTTGAGGGCTTGCTCACCAGCGTGATGATTCGCATGGAAGATGCGGGCGCGATCAAACGCGGCATGTTCCATTACTTCATGGACGTAGCGCGCAAATACGGCCCCACCAAGATGGATGGCAAGTCCATCGGTGTGGTGGGCGGCTTGCTCTACTCGCTCGGCAACTTCTTGGTTTACGGCCCCCTGCGCAACAACCTCGGCATGAGTCGCGTGCGCGTAGCCTACACCGCGGGTGAAGCCATTGGCCCAGACTTGTTCAGCTTCTACCGCTCCATTGGCGTGAACTTGAAGCAGCTCTATGGCTCTACCGAAACAGCCGTGTTCGTCTGCTTGCAGCCGGACCACGAAGCGCGCGCCGACACCGTGGGCATCCCCTGCGCTGGGGTGGAAATCAAAGTGGCAGACAACGGCGAGATCTTGGTCAAGTCGCCGGGCTTGCTCAAGGGCTACTACAAAAACGACGCGGCCACCGCAGAAGTTCTGACCGCCGACGGCTGGTACCACACCAGTGATGCGGGCTTCTTGGATGCGCACGGCCACTTGAAAATCATTGACCGCGTGAAAGACGTGGGCCGTATCAAAGGCGGCACGAACGATGGCGCCATGTTTGCACCCAAGTATGTGGAGAACAAACTCAAGTTCTTCCCGCACATCAAAGAGGTCGTGGCCTATGGCGATCAGCGCGAAAAAGTGTGCGTGATGATCAACATCGACATGGAAGCCGTGGGCAACTGGGCCGAGCGTCGCAACTTGCCTTACGCGGGTTACACCGACTTGGCGCAAAAGCCAGAGGTGTATCAGTTGATCAAAGAATGCGTCGAGAAAGTCAACGCCGATTTGGCCGCTGACGAACTCTTGGCCGGCAGCCAAGTGAGCCGCTTCCTCGTGCTGCACAAAGAGTTGGATGCCGACGACGGCGAACTCACACGAACCAACAAAGTGCGTCGCGGCTTCATCGCTGAAAAATACGACGCCTTGGTCACCGCGCTGTACAACGGCGCCACGGAACAATTCATTGAAACCCAAGTGAAGTTCGAAGACGGCCGCACCGGCAGCGTGAGCGCCACGCTCAAACTGTCGGACGCCAAAACCTTCACACCCGTGGGGAAAGCAGCATGAGCAAGAAAATTGGCGATGTCATCCTCGACGTCAAAAACATCAGTTTGCGCTTTGGTGGCGTCAAGGCGCTGACCGATATTTCCTTCAATGTGCGCGAACACGAAGTGCGCGCCATCATTGGCCCCAACGGTGCGGGCAAGAGCTCCATGCTCAACTGCATCAACGGCGTGTACGCGCCCCAGGAAGGTTCGATCACCTTCCGTGGTCAAACCTTTGATCACATGGACAGCCACCAAGTCGCCACCATGGGCATTGCGCGCACGTTCCAAAACTTGGCCCTGTTCAAAGGCATGAGCGTGCTCGACAACATCATGACGGGGCGCAATCTGCACATGAAGAGCAACATCCTGATGCAGGCCTTGCGCATTGGCCCCGCCGAGCGGGAAGAAATTCAGCACCGCGAAAAGGTGGAGCGCATCATCGACTTTCTTGAAATTCAAGCGCATCGCAAAACCCCCGTGGGTCAATTGCCTTATGGCTTGCAAAAGCGTGTGGACTTGGGCCGCGCCTTGGCGATGGAGCCACAAGTCTTGCTGCTCGATGAGCCCATGGCTGGCATGAACGTCGAAGAAAAACAAGACATGTGTCGCTTCATCTTGGATGTGAACGAAGAGTTCGGCACCACCATCGTGTTGATCGAGCACGACATGGGTGTGGTGATGGACATCTCAGACCGTGTGGTCGTGCTCGACTACGGCAAGAAGATTGGCGATGGCACCCCTGACGAGGTGCGCACCAACGAGGAAGTCATCAGCGCTTACCTCGGCACTTCGCATTGAACCAACGCGCAAGAACAAGGATTTAACGATGGCATTCTTTTTAGAAACACTGCTCGGTGGTTTGATGGCGGGTATGTTGTATTCGCTGGTGGCTTTGGGCTTTGTCCTCATTTTCAAAGCGTCGGGGGTATTCAATTTTGCGCAAGGCGCCATGGTGCTGTTTGGCGCTTTGTCGATGGCTCGTTTTTCCGAATGGATTCCACAGTGGACAGGCGTGGACAGCTTGCTCATGGCCAATGTGCTGGCCTTCGCGATGGCGGCGGTGGTGATGTTTGTGGTGGCGTGGGCGGTGGAGTATTTGGTGTTGCGCCACTTGGTCAACCAAGAAGGGGCCACCTTGTTGATGGCCACACTCGGCATTGCTTACTTCCTAGAAGGTCTGGGCCAGACCTTGTTTGGCAGCAGCATTTACAAGATTGACATAGGCATGCCCAAAGACCCCGTCTTCATTTTGGAAGACTTGTTCCAAGGCGGTGTCTTGGTGAACAAGGAAGACTTTTACGCGGCACTCATTGCGGCAACGTTGGTTGGTTTGTTGACGGTGTTCTTTCAAAAAACAACCACAGGTCGGGCTTTGCGTGCCGTGGCAGATGACCACCAAGCGGCCCAGTCGATTGGCATTCCGCTCAACCGCATCTGGATGATTGTTTGGTGTGTGGCAGGGGTGGTGGCTTTGGTCGCCGGCATGATTTGGGGTAGCAAATTGGGGGTGCAGTTCTCGCTCGCCACCATCGCTTTGCGTGCCTTGCCTGTCGTGATTTTGGGTGGACTCACCTCGGTTCCTGGCGCCATCATCGGCGGCTTGATCATTGGTGTGGGTGAAAAATTGTCCGAGGTCTACCTCGGCGGATTTGTCGGCGGAGGGATCGAGATCTGGTTCGCTTATGTGTTGGCGCTGGGCTTCTTGTTGATTCGTCCGCAAGGTTTGTTTGGCGAAAAAATCATCGACCGCGTGTAAGGGGAAAACATGTTTTACAGAGAAAACGGTCAATTCAAAACCTCTTACCGAGCAGATCAACAAATCTTGCCGATTCGGCAAGACCGCATCGTCATTGCGCTGCTCTTGGTATTTGCCATTGCGGTGGTGCCTATGCTGGCGACCGACTATTTCTTTCGCGCCATCTTGATCCCATTTTTGATCATGTCCTTGGCTGCGCTTGGCGTGAATATTTTGGTCGGCTACTGCGGTCAAATTTCTTTGGGCTCTGGCGCTTTCATGGCTGTCGGGGCTTACGGGGCTTACAACTTCTTTGTGCGCATTCCCGGTCTGCCTTTGATCCCTGCGCTCATCTTGGGCGGCTTGTGTGCCACGCTATTCGGTATCTTGTTCGGCCTACCCAGTTTGCGTGTCAAGGGCTTGTACTTGGCGGTGGCCACACTGGCCGCGCAGTTCTTCAGCGACTGGATGTTTTTGCGCATCAAGTGGTTGACCAACGATTCGCCTTCGGGCTCGGTGTCGGTGACTGAACTGCAGGTGTTTGGATTGCCCATTGACAGCGCCTTGAGCAAATACTGGTTGTGTCTTGGCGTGCTGATGGTGATTGCCTTGCTCGCCAAAAACTTGGTCCGCAGTGTCGTGGGGCGCGAGTGGATGGCCATTCGCGACATGGACGTGGCTGCGGCGGTGATTGGTATTCGCCCGATGTACGCCAAACTGAGCGCATTTGCTGTGAGCTCCTTCATCGTGGGCGTGGCCGGTGCGCTGTGGGCCTTTGTTTACTTGGGTGCTTGGGAGCCTGCGGCGTTCTCTGTGGACATTTCTTTTCGCTTGCTCTTCATGGTGATCATTGGCGGGTTGGGCTCTATCTTGGGTGGTTTTTTGGGGGCCGCCTTCATCACGTTGTTGCCGATTGCACTGAGTCAAATCTTGCCCAGCTTGGCAAGCCTCGTTGGGATTGAAATTTCCACAGCCGGTGTCTCGCATGCCGAGCTGATGATTTTTGGCGGCTTGATCGTGTGGTTTCTCATCGTGGAGCCACATGGCCTTGCCAAGTTGTGGGCGATTGCCAAACAAAAGCTACGTCTGTGGCCCTTCCCCCATTGATGCAGCTCAAGGTTTTTGTTGGTAGATGAGTGTTGATTTTTCAAGGAGACAAATATGAAGATACGTGATTTGATTTTGGCCGTGGCCACTTTGGCTGGCGCCGCATCAGCGCTGGTGTCGACGCCCGTTCAGGCGCAGGCCAAAGAACAATTTTTCCCGCTGCTGTCTTACCGCACGGGTCCTTACGCGCCCAACGGTATTCCGTGGGCCAACGGCAAACAGGATTACCTCAAGCTCATCAATGCGCGCGATGGGGGCATCAACGGCGTGAAGATCACGTTTGAAGAGTGTGAGACAGGCTATGCCACGGACCGTGGTGTGGAGTGTTACGAGCGTCTCAAAGGTCGTCCGGGTGTGAGCGTTTTTGATCCACAGGCCACCGGCATCACGTTTGCTTTGACAGAGAAAGTGCCCGTGGACAAAGTGCCGTTGATCACCTTGGGCTACGGCTTATCGATTGCCCAAGACGGCATGGCCTTCAAATGGAATTTCCCGTTGATGGGCAGCTACTGGACTGGGGCTGACATTTTGGTGCAGCATTTGGGTAAAAAAGAAGGTGGTCTCGACAAGCTCAAAGGCAAGAAAATCGCCTTGGTCTACCACGACTCACCCTTTGGCAAAGAACCGATTCCTGTGCTGCAAGAGCGCGCCAAGATGCATGGGTTTGAGCTACAGCTGATTCCCGTCACAGCGCCCGGCGTTGAGCAGAAGTCGGCTTGGTTGCAAGTGCGTCAAAGTCGTCCTGACTATGTGATGCTGTGGGGTTGGGGCGTGATGAACTCGACCGCTTTGAAAGAAGCGCAAGCCACGGGCTACCCCCGCGAGAAGATGTATGGCGTGTGGTGGGCCGGTGCCGAGCCTGACGTCAAAGACGTGGGCGAAGGCGCCAAAGGCTACAACGCCTTGGCTTTGAACACCTCGGGCACACAGCCCAAAGTTATTCAAGATATTTTGAAATACGTGCACGGCAAGAACCAAGGCTCTGGCCCCAAAGACGAAGTGGGTCAAGTGCTCTACACACGTGGCGTGATCATTTCGATGCTCAGCGTTGAAGCCGTGCGCCGCGCGCAAGAGCGCTTTGGCAAAGGCAAAGTCATGACCGGCGATCAAGTGCGTTGGGGCATGGAGAACTTGGCGCTCGACCAAAAGCGTCTCGACGCCATGGGCTTCGCCGGCATCATGCAACCACTGTCGACCTCGTGTTCTGACCACATGGGCTCCACCTCGGCGCGTGTACAGACATGGGACGGCAGCAAATGGAGCTTCTCATCGGACTTCATTCAAGCCGACGAGCAAATCTTGAAGCCCATGATCAAGGCTGCTGCCGACAAGTACTTGTCGGATAAGAAGATGACCCGCCGCGCTCCTTCAGATTGCTAATCTTGACCCACGCTTTGCAGTGATTTTGTTGGATGGTTCACGCTCCGGCGTGAGCCATCAACTGAAAGACCCGTCTCACGGACGCGTTTTTCAGTTGATTCACAAAGGTTATCCATGAACGATTCAAACATCATTCTCAACGTCAATGGCATTGAAGTCATTTACAACCACGTCATCTTGGTGCTCAAGGGCGTGTCACTCCAAGTGCCCGAAGGCCGCATCGTCTCACTGCTGGGCGGCAATGGCGCGGGCAAAACCACCACCTTGCGTGCGATTTCTAACTTGCTGCAAGGCGAGCGTGGTGCGGTGACCAAGGGCAGCATTGAGTTTCGTGGCGAACGCATCGAAAACCTCACACCCGCCGATTTGGTCAAGCGCGGCGTGCTGCAAGTGATGGAAGGCCGTCACTGCTTTGCCCATTTGACCATCGAAGAAAACTTGCTCACCGGCAGCTACACCCGCAGTAGCAAAGGCGAGATCGAAGCCAACTTGGAGAAGGTCTACAACTACTTCCCCCGTTTGAAAACGCGTCGCACCTCGCAAGCGGCCTATACCTCCGGTGGTGAACAGCAAATGTGTGCGATTGGTCGCGCCATCATGGCCAGCCCCAACATGGTGTTGCTCGACGAGCCCTCGATGGGCTTGGCGCCGCAAATCGTGGAAGAGGTGTTCAACATCGTCAAAGACTTGAACCAGAAAGAAAAAGTCACCTTCCTCATTGCCGAACAAAACACCAACATGGCGTTGAAGTACGCCGACTACGGCTACATCATGGAGTCGGGCCGCATCGTGATGGACGGCGCTGCTTCTGATTTGGCCAACAACGAAGACGTGAAAGAGTTTTATCTGGGCATGGGTGGCGGTGAACGCAAGAGCTTCAAAGACGCCAAGAGCTACAAGCGCCGCAAGCGTTGGTTGGCGTAAGGGGTGCGCATGTCTATGCATTACGACGCACTCGAAACCCGTAACCCTGCCGAGCGCGAGGCCGCGCTCATGGCCGCGTTGCCCGTACAAATCGCACACGCACAACAACACGCGCCTGCCTTTGCCCAATCGTTGGCGGGTGTGAACGCCGCCAGCATCACCAGTCGCGAAGCGCTGGCCAAGCTGCCCGTGATCCGCAAATACGAGTTGTTGGCGCAGCAACAAGCACAGCGCGCCACCCATGTGTTTGGTGGTTTCTCTGCGATTGGGTTTGGCAAGGCCATGCCGCGTGTGTTTGCCAGCCCCGGCACCATCTACGAGCCCGAGGGTGCGCGCGCTGATTACTGGCGCATGGCCCGAGCCATTTACGCCGCAGGTTTTCGTGCGGGCGAACTCATCCACAACTGCTTCAGCTACCACTTCACGCCTGCGGGCTCCATGATGGAGACGGGCGCACATGCGATTGGCTGCACCGTGTTTGCAGGCGGCACCGGACAGACCGAACAACAAGTCGGCGCGATGGCTGAGTTAAAGCCTGCGGGCTACATCGGCACGCCCAGCTTCCTAAAAATCATTGTGGAAAAAGCGGCAGAGATGGGCGTTGCGTTGCCCAGCGTCACCAAGGCCTTGGTGTCGGGCGAAGCCTTCCCACCCAGTCTGCGTGATTGGTTGGCCGAGCGCGGCATTGCTGGTTATCAGTGCTATGCCACCGCCGACCTTGGCTTGATTGCGTACGAGACCGAAGCGCGTGAAGGCTTGGTGCTGGATGAAGGTGTGATTGTGGAAATCGTGCGCCCTGGTACTGGCGACCCCGTGCCTGAAGGCGAGGTGGGTGAGTTGGTGGTGACATCGCTCAACCCCGATTACCCACTCATTCGCTTTGGCACCGGCGACTTGTCGGCGGTGTTGCCTGGGCATTGCCCCACAGGGCGCACCAACGTGCGCATCAAAGGCTGGATGGGACGGGCTGACCAAACCACCAAAGTGCGCGGCATGTTTGTGCATCCGGGTCAAGTGGCGGAGGTGGTCAAGCGGTTCCCCGAAATCAAACGAGCCCGCTTGGTGGTGACGGGTGAAATGGCCAACGACCAAATGTGTTTGAAAGTTGAAGCGGCCGAGGCTGAAGGCTTGAGCGCAAAAATTGGCGAAGCTGTGCGCGACATCACCAAGTTACGTGCCGAGGTGGCCTTGGTTGCGGCAGGCAGTTTGCCCAATGATGGCAAGGTCATTGAAGACGCCCGCACTTACCAATGATCTAGATCAAGCGAAGTCCCTACGGGATCTCTGGTATGAAAAAACATGCATAAATGTCTTAGCATGCGCCATCAATTGAGGAGACTCCATGAAAAAACTGTTCGCTTTGAGCTTGCTGGCTGTGGCCACATTGACGGGTGCCAACGCTGCTGATTTCCCCATCAAGGACAAGCCCGTCACCATCGTGGTGCCCTTCACCGCAGGGGGGCCCACCGACCGCGTGGCACGTGATTTAGCAGAAGCCTTGCGCAGGCCTCTGGGTGCGAACGTGGTGGTGGAGAACGTGGCAGGTGCGGGTGGCACGATTGGCGCGAACAAAGTGGCCAAAGCCCCGCAAGACGGACACACCATTTTGTTGCACCACATCGGCATGGCCACATCGCCTGCTTTGTATCGCAAGATGCCCTACAACACCGCCGACGACTTTGAGTATTTGGGCATGGTCAACGAAGTGCCCATGACCTTGATTGGTCGCCCCACACTGCCTGCCAACAACTTCAAAGAGTTGCAGGCTTGGATCACGCAAAACAAAGGCACCGTCAACTTAGGCAATGCCGGTTTGGGCGCGGCCTCACACCTGTGCGGTTTGCTTTTTCAAAACGCGCTCAAGATCGACATGACCACCGTGCCCTACAAAGGCACGGCGCCTGCGATGAATGACTTGATGGGCGGGCAAATCGATTTGCTGTGTGATCAGACCACCAACACCACCAGTCAAATTGAAGCCAAGTCTGTCAAAGCATTTGCCGTCACCACCACCAAGCGTTTGACCACGCCTGCGTTGAAGCACTTGCCCACCTTGGACGAGTCTGGCCTCAAAGGATTTGAAGTCACCATTTGGCACGGTTTGTACGCGCCCAAGGGCACACCCGCTGACGTGACGGCCAAGATCAACAAAGCGTTGAAAGCGGCGCTGAAAGACCCTGAGTTCATCAAAAAGCAACAAGGCTTGGGTGCTGTGATCGTGACGGACAAGCGCACCGATGGCGCAGAGCACAAAAAATTTGTGCTCTCTGAAATTGCGAAATGGGGCCCGATCATTCAGGCGGCCGGCGTTTACGCCGACTGATCGTGCAAATGGTCTGGGCTGTGGAGGTGCTCGAAGGGCAGCGCTGATTTCACCAGCATCACTGTGCAGGGTGCCTCCATCGCGACCTTGATGGGCACTGTGGCGACAAAGCGTTGCATGTGTAAGCCGCGTGTTGCCGCCCCCATGACGATCATGCTCACGTTGTTGCCTTCGGCATAGCGCACGATGGCGTGGGCGACATCGCTGGCTTCGAGCACATGGTAGGACGTTTGGTGATCGTCTAAGTCCAAGGGCTGCGCCCATTGCTGGAGCAGGGCGCGATAGTGGCGGTGCAAGCTGGTTTCGCTTTTGTCGCTCTCTGAGGTGCTGCTGAGGTGGGGTGAGATCACCGTGACCACGGCCAAGCGTGCGCCGGGGCGAATCCCTAGCGAGCGCGCCACCGCTTGGCGCAAGGAATACAAGGTTGCGTCACTCGCGTCTTGGGGCGGCACGGCCACCATCAAAATCGGTACTTCGTCAATTTGCTGCGAGGGCAATGGGCTGGGCTGGTAGTGCATGCCCGCCGCTTTGAGCCAACGCTTGAGGTGTGTCAAAAAAGGCGTGCCCACCAATTGCTGGCCACGCTTGGTCACGCGGACTTGTTCGGGGTGTTCCAAGTCAAAGGCCAGAAGCGCGGCGGAAGGGTAGCGCTTGGCAGCCTCGGGTTCTAGGCAGCGCAACACCACTTCTTGCAGCCATTCAGGCAAGTCCTCGCGCAAACGGCGCGGCGGGGTAGGGTCCATCCACAAACGCTGGCGCATACCACCGTTGGTTTGCGGGTTGCCAAAGGGCAGCTCGCCCGTGGCAAATTCATAGAGCATGACGCCGATGGCAAAGATGTCGCTGCGTGGGTCACCGCGCACGCCCACCACTTGCTCGGGCGCAATCCATGCAGGGGAGCCGACGGCCTTGCGCAACTCCTCGGCCAACAAGTCGGGGTAGTGGGCATGGCAGGACAAACCAAAGTCCAGCAGCACGGCGTGGCCGTCTGGGTGCAACAGCACGTTGGCGGGTTTGATGTCGAGGTGACAGGTGTTTTGCTGGTGCAAGCTGTGCGCCGCGCGTGCTGTGGCCGCACCGAGTTGTGCGATCTCCGACACCGTTGCGCGTGTGCCTTGCTGTGTGTGTGCATCCAGCCGTTGCTGCAAAGTTGGACCCGGCACATGCTCCATCACCAAGTAGGGCATGTTCACCAAATCACCTGCCGCCACAAAGCGCGGCACATGCGTGCCTTGCAGCACTTGCAAAATTTGGTGCTCGACTTCAAAGCCCACAATGTTTTCTGCGCCATCGCCTGCCGTCATGCGCGGCACCTTCATCACCATGTCAAACGGGGCGGGGCGGTCGTCCGCATAGGTCACCTCATAAATGTGCGCCATGCCACCGGCATGCAAACAAGCGCCGATGCGGAACCCGTCCAGCTCGGTGCCTGCTGCTAGGCGTTTCACTTGCCAGTCTCCAAACGTTGCGCGAAGTATTCAGGCAGACCTGCTTCGCGCACGGCGCGGGCCGCGGCGCGGTGGTCGTAGGCCACACGGTGAAAGGTGAGCTTGCCCACCGAGTTGTCAAACATGGCATACATGGCACGTGGGTTGCCATCACGCGGTTGACCGACTGAGCCAATGGTGGCAATCCATTGGCGATGCTTCGGTGTGGGGATGGGCACGCCCGAGGTGGGCTTGAATGCCATCAGTTGGCGTCCTGTGCCGCGGTAATACAAGGACTGGTGGTGGACGTGGCCCCCAAACACATAGCGCACATCACCTTGCTTGCAGGCGGCGTCCAAGCTCAGGCTGGCGGTGCGCTCGTCTTCCACATAGCGCCAACGTGCGGGCGCATCTGCGCTGGCGTGGACCAGCAACATCTGATCTACCTGTGCAGTGAGCGGCAAAATTTCGAGCCAAAACCGTTGCGCAGGCGAGAGTTGGTCATGTGTCCATTCGGCAGTTTGGCTGCCCAAAGAGGCGTTGGGGTTGGGCGTGTTGACGTTGTACGTTTGCACCAACTCTTCGTGGTTGCCACGCAGCACGATGGCCCCCTCTTGCTGCAAGGCTTGGCAGCGTGCCACCACCTCGGCAGGAAATGCGCCGTAACTCACCAAGTCACCCAAGATGGCGATGCGTTCAGCCCCTTGCGTTTGCGCGTGCGCCAAACAGGCTTCCAGCGCGTGCAAGTTGCTGTGGATGTCAGAGAGCAGGGCGTATTTCATAGCCACGCATAGCTTGGGCGCTTAGTAGGTGTAAACGCCTTTGCCGGTTTTGCGACCGAGCTGGCCTGCGGCCACCAACTCTTTGAGCAAGGGGCAAGCGCGGTATTTGCTGTCGCCAAATTCTTGCAAGTACACGTCCATCACGGCCACGCACACATCCAAGCCAATCATGTCGGCTAAAGCCAAGGGGCCGATGGGTTGGTTACAGCCCAGCTTCATGCCGGCATCAATGTCCTCGGCGGTGGCCACACCTTCGGCCAACACAAAGAAGGCTTCGTTGATCATGGGCACCAAGATGCGGTTGACCACAAAGCCCGGTGCGTTCTTCACGGTGATGGGGCTCTTGCCCAAACGGGTAGAGAGGTCATGCACGGCGGCGTGCGTGGCATCGGAGGTTTGCAAGCCACGGATGATTTCTACAAGGGCCATCATGGGCACAGGGTTGAAGAAGTGCATGCCAATGAAGCGGTCGGCACGGGTGGTGACGGCGGCCAGTTTGGTGATGGAGATGGACGAGGTGTTGGACGCGATGATGGCTTCTGGGGCCAACATGCCGTCGAGTTGTTTGACGATTTTGACTTTGAGGTCGTAGTTCTCTGTCGCGGCTTCGATGACGAGTTGCGCGGCTTTGAGGTCGTCGTAGCTGGTGCTGGTTTTGATGCGTGACAAGGCCGCAGCTTTGTCGGCTTCGGTGATTTTTTCTTTCTTGATCAAGCGGTCCAAGCTGCCTGCGACGGTGGCGAGGCCTTTGGCGACGGCGGCGTCAGAGATGTCCACCATCACCACGTTCA
Organism: uncultured Burkholderiales bacterium; assembly: GCA_903886485.1. Lineage (GTDB taxonomy): Bacteria > Pseudomonadota > Gammaproteobacteria > Burkholderiales > Burkholderiaceae_C > Limnohabitans. Next base: position 33,663 of record CAISMH010000011.1, on the reverse strand, counting down.
CGCCAGACACCGCACATGCTTGTGCAATGCCATTGCCCATGGTGCCAGCGCCGATGATGCCTACGGTTTGAATGCTCATTGGGAATCCTTGTGTTGTCGGTTGAATCAAAAAATCAATGTTAGCGGGGGAAGGGTTGCAGTTGGCTGACGGGGCGTCAAGCGCGAAAGCGTTTCTTGGTCAGATGCAAGGCGATCTTCCAAGCGACCAAGGTGTACACCGCCAACACGCCTAAATGCAGCGCCACATCGGTGGGCCATTGGTCAAGAAACAAGGGCCGCACCAAGGCGATGGCTTGGGTCAGCGGCAGCCAAGCCGAAATCTCGCGCACGATGCCCGGCAGCTGGTCGCGCGGAAAGAACACGCCGCTCAAGAACATCATGGGCGTGAGAAACAGCGTGAAGTAGTAAGTGAAAAAGTCATAGCCCTTGGCCAGCGCATTGAAGATGAGGGCAATGCAACTGAAGGTGATGCCCACAAACAGCAAGATGGGCCAGGCAGCCAGCAGCTTCCAGCTTTGGGTGATGCCCAGCGCACACATCACACCCAAGATGGCGGTGATGGTGAACAGGGCTTTGAAGGCGGCCCACAGCATTTCGGCCAACAGCACATCGTCCAAACGCATGGGCGCGTTCAAAATGCCGTCCCATGTTTTTTGCACATGCATGCGCGAGAAGGCCGAGTACAGCGCCTCAAACGTGGCAGCGTTCATGGCGCTCATGCAAATGGAGCCACTGGCCAAGAACAGGATGTACGGGACTTTGTCTTCGCCTAAGCGCACTTCGCCCACCAGTGCGCCCAAGCCGTAGCCAAAGGCCACCAGCCACATCAAAGGCTCGGCAATGTTGGCCACGAGGCTAGGAATGGCGAGCTTGCGCCACACCAAGAGGTTGCGCAAAAAGACGGGCCAGAAACGGAAATAGGTGTGCATCGTTTTAGCCTTCCTCGCGGATTTGGCGTCCGGTCATTTTCAAAAACAAATCTTCCAAGTTGGCAGGGCGGTGCAGTGTGCGCAGGCCTGCGTGGGCACTGAGCGCTTGCAGCAACGGCGCCGCATCTTGGGTGTAGAAAAACACCGTCTCGCCGCTGGTCTCGACGCGTTGGGCAAGTGTGGCGATAGGGCTGTCCACCAAGGCTAACGCACCGTGGCCATACACCTCGACCACGTCGGGTTCTAAGTGTTGCGCAATCAAATCACGCGGTGTGCCTTCGGCAATTTTTTTGCCGTGGTCGAGCACGAGTAAGCGATTGCATAAACGCTCGGCCTCGTCCATGAAGTGGGTGGTCAGCAAAATCGATTTGCCTTGTTGCAACAGTTGTTGCAATCGCTCCCACATGAGGTGTCGCGCTTGCGGGTCGAGGCCGGTGGTGGGCTCATCCAGCAGCAGCAAGTCAGGGTTGTTGATGAGGGCGCGGGCGAGGCTGAGTCGGCGCTTCATGCCGCCCGACAACTCGCCGGGCTTGGCGTTGGCTTTGTGTGAGAGCGCCGCAAACTCCAGCAGCTGCGGAATACGCGCTTGAATGTCGGCCTTCTTCATCCCAAAGTAACGGCCAAACACCATCAGGTTTTCGGCGCAGGTGAAGTCGGGGTCGAGTGTGTCGAACTGGCTCACTACACCTAGGCGTGCTTTGATGGCCAAGGCGTCATCCGGCATGGACAAGCCAAAGGCGTGGATGCGGCCACCGTCAGGCTGCGCGAGGCCGAGGCACATGCGCAGCGTGGTGGTTTTGCCGGCGCCGTTGGGGCCAATGACGCCCAAGCATTCGCCGGGTGCGAGGCTGAACGACACATCGTTCACCACGGTGTTGTCACCGTAGCGTTTGAGGAGGTGGTTGCATTCAAAAAGTGGTGTACGCATGGACTGGATTGTGCCCGCCTAAAATCTTCCTTATGAATGAAACAACCTTTGTGGCTTTGCAACACATCTTGCCTAAACAGGCAATCACACAATTTGCAGGCCTCGTGGCGCGTGCGCGTGGTGGCCGTTGGACCCATGCACTCATTCGCTGGTTTGTGGGCAAGTACCAAGTCAACATGGACGAGGCGGCCCAGCCCGACATCACGCATTACGCCTGTTTCAACGACTTCTTCACCCGCGCCTTGAAGCCCGGCGCTCGCCCCTTGGCCGATGCGGCGTTTGTGTGTCCCGTGGACGGGGCCATCAGTCAGTTAGGCCACATTGACGGCGACCAAGTGTTCCAAGCCAAAGGCCACAGTTACAGCACGCAAGCTTTGGTGGGCGGCGATGCCAGCTTGGCGGCACAGTTTGAAGACGGTGAGTTCGCCACGATTTACCTCAGCCCCAAGGACTACCACCGCATCCACATGCCCAGCAACGGTCGTTTGCGCCGCATGATCCATGTGCCGGGTGATCTGTTCTCGGTCAACCCTGCCACGGCCCGTGGCGTGCCCGGCTTGTTTGCGCGCAACGAGCGCGTGGTGTGCGTGTTTGACATGCCTGTTGCCACAGGTGAAACACCTCAGCAATACGTGTTGGTGCTCGTCGGTGCCACCATCGTGGGCAGCATGGCCACACCGTGGCATGGCGTGGTCAACCCACCGCGCCCCGGCACCGTGCGAGAGTGGACGTATGACGACCAAGACCTGAGCTTGCGCCAAGGCGACGAAATGGGGCGCTTCTTGTTGGGCTCCACCGTGGTGTTGTTGTGGCCAAAGCACACCATTGCACTCAACCCGGCTTGGCAAGCCGCACAAGGCGTGCGCTTGGGCGAGAAGATGGGTGATGCCGTGCACGCGTAACTACAGCGCCTTGCACACGTGAAAACCGCCTCTGTTGAGGCGGTTTCTTTTTGGTTATTGGAATGCAACTTCTGCAAAGCTGCGCAACTTGCGACTGTGCAACTGCGCAGGTCCCTGCTGGCGCAGCAGCTCAATGGCGCGCATGCCAATGCGCAGGTGCTGGTCCACACGCTCGCGGTAAAAGTGGTTGGCCATGCCCGGCAGTTTGATTTCGCCGTGCAGCGGTTTGTCGCTCACGCACAGCAACGTGCCGTAGGGCACACGGAACCGAAAGCCGTTCGCGGCAATGGTGGCGCTTTCCATGTCCAGTGCCACCGCGCGGCTTTGGCTGAAGCGGCGTTGGGGCGTGTTGTCGGGCAACAGCTCCCAGTTGCGGTTGTCGGTGCTGGCCACGGTGCCCGTGCGCAAGATGCGTTTGAGCTCGGCACCTTGGCATTGCGTCACGTCTTTCACGGCTTGCTCTAGCGCCACTTGGATTTCTGCGAGGGCAGGAATGGGCACCCACAGCGGCAGTTCTTCATCCAGCACATGGTCTTCGCGCACATAGCCGTGGGCCAACACATAGTCGCCCAGTTGTTGTGTGTTGCGCAAGCCCGCACAGTGGCCCAGCATGAGCCACGCGTGTGGGCGCAGCACAGCGATGTGGTCGGTGATGTTTTTGGCGTTGGCGGGGCCCACGCCAATGTTGACCATGGTGATGCCGGTGTGGTCTGGGCGCACCAAGTGGTAGCCGGGCATTTGCGGCAAGCGTGGTGGCACTTTTCCCAAGGTGTCATTGGCTTGTGCAGGCAGGCCAACACGGCGTGTGACCACGTTGCCCGGCTCCACAAACGCAATGAACTCGCTGTGCGGGTCTTGCATGGCCTCAAGCCCTAAGCGCACAAACTCGTCGATGTAGAACTGGTAGTTGGTGAACAACACATAGTTCTGAAAATGTTCAGGGCTGGTGCCGCTGTAGTGACGCAGGCGTTGCAGCGAATAGTCCATGCGTGCGGCCGTGAACAGCGACAAGGGTTGTGGTTCACCCGCTTTCGCCTCAAACGTGCCATTGGCAATGCCGTCGTCCATGGCGGTGAGGTCGGGCAGGTCAAACACCTCGCGCATGAGTTGGCGCCGCTGCGCACTCATCTCACCTTCCACATGGTCATGGTCAGCGAACGAGAAGTGAACCGGAATGGGCTGGTGGCTCACGCCCACCTCTAGCGTGCCGCCGTGGTTTTGCAGCAGCAAGCTGAACTGCTCGCGGTAATACGCGGCGAACAAATCGGGGCGCGTGAGCGTGGTGTCGTAGCGGCCCGGCTCGGCCACAAAGCCGTAGCTCAGGTGGGCGGCATTGCTGCTTGTTTGCAGTGCACCGGTTTTGGTGTGGATGCGCACAAAGGGATAGAACGCGCGCACACGTTGCTCAAAATGTTTGCCACCTACAAATTCGCGCATGGCTTGGCGCAAGTGGTCGAGGCTGGTTTGGTACAGCGCCTGCACTTGGGCGAGGGCACTGTCGGCGTCGGTGTGACGGGTGGGGGCGGTGAAAGGGGGGCGAATACTCATGCCCCGATATTACCGACTACATATTGCGGCGGTATTGCCCACCCACCTCAAACAAGGCATGTGTGATTTGACCGAGTGAACACACACGCACGGCATCCATGAGCACCTCGAACACGTTGGCGTTGTCGATGACGGCTTGTTGCAGGCGCTTGAGTTGTACCTCTGCTTCAGCCTTGTGGCGGGTGTGGAAGTCTTGCAAGCGCTGGAGCTGACTTTGCTTTTCCTCTTCGGTGGAGCGGGCTAACTCGAGCTTGTCCATCACTTGCTCGCCATGCGGGTTGCGGAAAGTGTTGACGCCGATGATGGGCAGCTCGCCGGTGTGCTTGAGCATTTCGTAGGTCATGGATTCGTCTTGAATCTTGCCGCGTTGGTAGCCGGTTTCCATGGCACCCAGCACGCCACCGCGCTCGGCGATGCGCTCGAACTCGGCCAGCACGGCTTCTTCCACCAGCTCGGTGAGTTCTTCGATGATGAAGGCGCCTTGGTTGGGGTTTTCGTTTTTGGCCAAGCCCCACTCGCGGTTGATGATGAGCTGAATCGCCATGGCGCGGCGCACCGAGTCTTCGGTGGGCGTGGTGATGGCTTCGTCAAACGCGTTGGTGTGCAAGCTGTTGCAGTTGTCGTAAATCGCAATCAGCGCTTGCAGGGTGGTGCGGATGTCGTTGAACTGAATCTCTTGCGCGTGCAGCGAGCGGCCCGAGGTTTGGATGTGGTACTTGAGTTTTTGACTGCGTTCGTTCGCGCCGTATTTCTCTTTCATCGCCACGGCCCAGATGCGGCGTGCCACGCGGCCCATCACGGTGTATTCGGGGTCCATGCCGTTGCTGAAGAAGAAGCTTAAGTTGGGCGCGAAGTCGTCAATGTGCATGCCGCGCGCCAAATAAGCTTCTACAAATGTGAAGCCGTTGGACAAGGTGAATGCCAATTGCGAAATCGGGTTGGCACCGGCCTCGGCGATGTGATAGCCGCTGATGGACACGCTGTAGAAGTTGCGCACTTGGTTGTGCACAAAGTACTGGGCGATGTCACCCATCACCTTCAATGAAAATTCGGTGCTGAACAAACACGTGTTCTGACCTTGGTCTTCTTTCAAGATGTCGGCTTGTACCGTGCCACGCACGTTTTGCATCACCCACGCTTTGATCTTGGCCGTTTCGGTTTCGGTTGGATCGCGACCGTTGTCCTGTTTGAACTTCTCAATGTTTTGGTCGATGGCGGTGTTCATGAACATCGCAAGAATCGATGGCGCAGGACCGTTGATGGTCATGGACACGCTGGTGGTGGGGTTGCACAAATCGAACCCGTCGTACAAGACTTTCATGTCGTCCAGCGTCGCCACGTTCACGCCAGAGTTGCCGACCTTGCCGTAAATATCGGGGCGTGGGTCTGGGTCGTTGCCGTAGAGCGTGACCGAATCAAACGCGGTGGAGAGGCGCTTGGCATCCATGCCCTCACTCACCAGCTTGAAGCGGCGGTTGGTGCGGAAAGGGTCGCCTTCGCCGGCAAACATGCGGGTGGGGTCTTCGCCCTCGCGTTTGAAGGCAAAGGTGCCCGCGGTGTAGGGGTAGCTGCCGGGCACGTTGTCGAGCATGAGCCACTTCAAGATTTCGCCATGGTCTTCGTACGTGGGCAAAGCCACTTTGCGAATCACGGTGCCGCTGAGGGACTTGGTGGTGAGTGCGGTGCGAATTTCTTTGTCGCGAATTTTCACCACGTACTCGTCACCTGCATAGGCGGCTTGCATGTCGGGCCATTGGGCCAACAGTTTGCGCTCGGCGTTGCCTAGGTGTTCTTCGCGTTTGATGGCCAAGTCGATGGCGGCTTCAGAGGCTTTGGCGCGGCCAGGTTTGTCTTCGGACAGCATGCGTGCGGCTTCGCGCAGTTGTTGAATTTCGCGGGCCAGTTTGGCTTGGGTGCGCGCGCGTTTTTTGTAGCCACGCACGGTGTCGGTGATTTCTGCCAAGTAGCGTACGCGGGCCCCAGGCACCACGGGGGTTTGGTTGCTGCTGTGGCGCACGTCCACCAAAGGCAAGCGACCTTCTTTGAAGGTCAGGCCGAGCTCACTCAAGCGGCCTTTGAGTGCTTGGTAGAGGGCAGTGACGCCGTCGTCGTTGAAGCGCGCAGCCATGGTGCCGAACACGGGCATTTGCTCGGTGGGTGTGTGCCACGCTTCTTTGTTGCGCTGCACTTGTTTGGCTACATCGCGCAGCGCGTCGCTGGCGCCTTTGCGGTCGAATTTGTTGATGGCGATGAACTCGGCAAAGTCCAACATGTCAATTTTTTCCAGCTGGCTGGCGGCGCCAAACTCGGGCGTCATCACATACATGGGCACGTCCACGTGCGGCACGATGGCAGCGTCACCTTGGCCAATGCCCGAGGTTTCCACAATGATGAGGTCAAAGCCGGCGCACTTGGTGGCGGCCAAGACGTCGGGCAAGGCGGCACTGATTTCGCTGCCGAAGTCGCGTGTGGCGAGGGAGCGCATGAACACGCGCTGGCCATTGCGCCAAGGCCCAATGGCATTCATGCGAATGCGGTCACCCAGCAAGGCGCCACCGCTCTTGCGGCGTGACGGGTCGATGGAGATGACAGCAATGCGCAAGGCGTCGCCTTGGTCCAAGCGGATGCGGCGCACCAACTCGTCGGTGAGGGACGACTTGCCCGCACCGCCCGTGCCGGTGATGCCGAGCACGGGTACTTTGTGGTTCAAAGATTCCTTGCGCACAGCTTCGACCAGCTTGGGATCAGCCTTCTCGTTCTCTAAGGCAGTGATGAGTTGCGCCAATTTGCGCCAAGCCATCTCGTCATGGCCTTGAATCTCTTTCACCGCCTTTGGGGCGTAGGCCGACAAGTCTTTGTCGCAGCGCATGATCATTTCGCCAATCATGCCTTGCAAGCCCATTTTTTGGCCGTCTTCTGGGCTGTAAATGCGGGTCACGCCGTAGGCTTGCAGTTCGCGAATTTCTGGGGGCACGATCACGCCGCCGCCGCCGCCAAACACTTGGATGTGTTCGCCGCCGCGTGCGCGCAACAAATCCACCATGTATTTGAAGTACTCCACATGACCGCCTTGGTAGGAGCTGATGGCGATGCCTTGCACGTCTTCTTGCAGCGCGGCGGTGACCACTTCGTCCACCGATCGGTTGTGGCCCAAGTGAATCACCTCGGCGCCCATGCCTTGCAAGATGCGACGCATGATGTTGATGGCGGCGTCGTGACCGTCAAACAAAGAGGCCGCGGTGACGAAGCGCACTTTTTGCGTGGGCTTGTAGTTGGCGAGGGCTTGGAATTCGGCGGAAAGTTCAGACATGGGGGGAGCTCCGAAAAACGGGAGATGAAACGGCAAAGCACGAGTTTACGTTTACGTAAACGTCAATCATAGCGAGGCTTCATGAATTTTCGATAAAAACCGCCGCGAACCGCGCCAATCCTAGGGTTTGCACCAGTCTCCCGCGTGACTAAATCGTGTTTTTACGTACAGATAAGAATGGCGGTCGCTGTCTAAGACGATGAGAATTGCGTGTGCATTTTTGAAATCATTCACGTTTAGGAGACACCATGATTCGTACCTTGAAATTGACCGCGATTGCATCGCTGATCTTTGCCGCTGGTTTGGCCAGTGCCGCAGACACTATCAAAGTGGGCGTGACGGGCCCCTACACCGGCGGCTCATCCTCCATGGGTGTGAGCATGCGCGATGGCGTGCGCTTGGCCACGGCTGAGATCAACAAAGCGGGCGGTGTGTTGGGTAAACAACTCCAACTCGTGGAGCGTGATGACGAAGCGAAGAACGAACGCGGCGTGCAAATTGCCCAAGAGTTGATCAACAAAGAGCAAGTGGTGGCCACGCTGGGTTTCATCAACACGGGTGTGTCATTGGCTTCACAGCGCTTCTACCAAGAGGCCAAGATTCCAGTGTTCAATAACGTCGCGACCGGCTCTATCGTGACGCAGCAGTTCAAAGCGCCAGAGTTTCCAGACAACTACATCTTCCGCAACGCCGCGCACGACAGCATTCAAGCGCCAATGATTGTGGAAGAGGCCATCACACGTCGTGGCTTCAAGAAGGTCGCGATTTTGGCGGACTCCACCAACTACGGCCAATTGGGTCGTGATGACTTGGAAAAAGCATTGGCAGCCAAAGGCGTCAAAGCTGTGGCAGTTGAGAAGTTCAACATCAAAGACGTGGACATGACGGCTCAGTTGCTCAAAGCCAAAGAGGCGGGTGCTGAAGCGATTCTGACTTACGCGATTGGCCCAGAGTTGGCGCAAATCGCCAACGGCATGACCAAGCTGGGCTGGAAAGTCCCGATGATTGGTAGCTGGACTTTGTCGATGGCTAACTTCATTGACAACGCAGGCCCTGGCGGTGAAGGCGCACGCATGCCACAAACCTTCATCCAAGAGCCCAACACCATGAAGCGCAAGGCCTTCATCGACAGCTACTTGAAGACCTTCAAGCCTAAGAACAACCGCATCGACTCACCTGTGTCGGCGGCTCAAGGCTACGACTCGGTCTACTTGTTGGCCGCGGCCATCAAGCAAGCCGGTACCACCGAAGGTCCTAAGGTGCGCGAAGCCTTGGAGAACTTGCAAACCAAGGTTGAAGGCGTTGTGACCACGTACGACAAGCCATTCACACACGACGACCACGAAGCCATCACCGCCAACATCCCTGTGTTCGGTGAAGTCAAAGGCAGCAAAGTGGTGTACGCCTACGAAGAAGACCGCAAGAAAGGTTCTGACATTCGCACCAAGGTTGCCAAGCAACCCGCCAAGAAGTAATTTCTAGGCACCTCAGCACCGTACGGGTTGCATTTGCAAAAAGTACGGTGCTTTTTTCTGTATTGAGCATTGAAGAAGAAATAGAGCGCACTTATGGAAATTCTGCTGCAACTTATCTACAGTGGCATCGCGCTGGGCATGATTTACGCGGTGATCGCGTTCGGCTACCAGTTGACGTTTGCGACTTCTGACACCTTGAACTTCGGTCAAGGCGAGGCCTTGATGTTGGGCGCCTTGGTGGGCCTGACGTTGGTGGACACCCTCGGGGTCAATTATTGGTTGGCCATCCCCGTGGTGGGCGCTTTTGGTTTGCTGCAAGGTGCTTTGGTGGAGCGCATTGGCGTTCGACCCGCCATCAAAATCAAGAGCGAGTTTGGTTGGATCATGTCCACCATCGCCTTGGGCATTATTTTTAAAAACGTGGCCGAAAACATTTGGGGTCGCGACGATTTGAAGTTCCCTTCACCCTTGCCTGAAGCGCCCATGAAGGTGCTGGGTGCCAACGTGCTGCCCATGGAATTGTTGGTGATTGCTGGCGCGTTGGTGATGATGTTGGCGGTGGAGTTTTTCAACCGCAAAACCATTTATGGCAAAGCTGTGGTGGCGACCTTCAACGACCGTGATGCGGCGAAGTTGATGGGCATCAACACAGGTTTGGTCATCACTTTCTCTTATGCCTTGTCGTCACTCACGGCCTCGTTTGCTGGTGTGCTGATTGCGCCCTTGACGTTGACCGGTGCCACGATGGGGGCTGTGTTGGGTCTCAAGGCGTTTGCGGTGGCCATCATTGGTGGCTTGACCAGCGGCATGGGCATCATCGTGGGCGGCATCATTTTGGGTGTGGCCGAAACAACGACAGGTTTTTACATTTCCACCGGCTACAAAGATGTACCCGGCTTGGTCCTGTTGCTCTTGGTCTTGGCGGTCAAGCCTGCCGGACTGTTTGGTAAATCTGCGATCAAGAAGGTCTGAACATGCATCGCAAATATTTCATCGCTTCTGCGTTGGGCTTCGTGCTGTTGGCACTGGTGCCCATCTTCACGCACAACCCGTATTACATCCACTTGGTCGAAACCATCATGATCTATGCCGTTCTGTTGTTCGGCTTGGATATTGTGGTGGGCTACACCGGCCAAGTGTCCTTGGGCCATGCGGGTTTGTTTGGCATTGGTGCTTACACCGCTGGCGTGCTGTTCATGAAACTCGGTGCGCCTTTTTGGGTCATCGTGCCAGCGAGTGTGGCTGTCACGGCGGTCTTTGGCGCGTTGCTGGCCTTGCCCGCTTTGCGTGTGTCTGGCCCTTATTTGGCCATGGTCACCTTGGCGTTTGGCACCATCATCCAAATCTTGATCAATGAGATGACCTTCCTCACCGAGGGGCCCATGGGTTTGAAAATCCCCAAGCCCACGGTGGCGGGCTACAAGTTTGACGAGCAATCGTTTTACTGGGTGGTGACGGCGTTGTTGGCCTTGTCTTTGTTGGTGGTGCACCGTGTGTTGCGCTCACAGCTGGGCCGTGCGTTTGAGGCTTTGCGTGGCAGCCCCGTGGCGTCTGACTGTATGGGTGTGTCGGTGTATCGCTACAAGGTGTATGCCTTCGTCATCAGCGCGGGTTTTGCGGGCTTGGCGGGTTGTTTGTACGCCTATTCTGAGCAGTACATTTCGCCCAACACGTACAACAACGAACTCACCGTGATGTTCTTGTTGGCTGTCATCATGGGCGGGCGTAAAACACGCATCGGCTCGATGCTGGGCGCGACCATCATCGTGTTGTTGCCCAAGTTGTTGGACGACTTGGAAATGTTCCGCATGGTCGCCAGCGTGTTGGCCCTGTGTATGTTGGTGGGTGCGTTGATCGGTGTGGCTCGCAAGATCACCACCTTCCAGACCATGGCGGTGCCTGTGGTGGGAACGGCGGCCTTGGCGGCTTTTGCCTTCTGGCTCGACAACATCACCGATTGGCGCTTGTCGATTTTTGGTTTGATGATTTTGTTTGTTGTGTACTACTTGCAAGACGGCATCGTTGGCTTTGTGCGTAGCTTGTGGGCCCAACGCAAACAAGGCGGTGACACACACCATGTGGTGCATGTGGCCAGCAGCGGCGACCCCATCATTCGCGCCGCCAAGAGCGGTGGTGAAGACCTGTTGGTGGCGAACCAAGTGCTCATGCAGTTTGGTGGCTTGAAGGCGATCAACCAAGTGGATCTGCGCATCAAACGCGGCACCATCCACGGTTTGATTGGCCCCAACGGATCAGGCAAGAGCACCATGATGAACGTGCTCACCGGCATCTATGTGCCCACCGCTGGCAGCATTGAGTTTGAAGGCACCTCCGTGGTGGGCCGCACGTCGTCCGACATCGCCTTGTCTGGCATTGCACGGACCTTCCAAAACGTGCAGTTGTTTGGTGAGATGACGGCACTGCAAAACGTGTTGGTCGGTTTGCACCACACGTTCCACAGCAACTTCGTGGACGTGGCGTTCAACTCCTCACGCTATGTCAGCGAGGACACAGCCGCGAACGAACGCGCCATGGGCTTGTTGAGTTTTGTGGGCTTGGCCGAGTTGGCGGATGAGCAAGCGCGTAACTTGCCCTACGGCAAACAACGCTTGCTTGAAATTGCCCGCGCTTTGGCGCTGGACCCACAACTGTTGTTGTTGGACGAGCCTGCCGCAGGCCTGACCGCGCCCGACATCAAAGAGTTGATTCAAATCATCCGCAAGATTCGCGACCACGGCATCACGGTGATCTTGATCGAGCACCACATGGATGTGGTGATGGGGGTTTGCGACACGGTCTCGGTGCTCGACTTCGGTCAAAAAATTGCCGAAGGTTTGCCCGCACAAGTGCAGGCTGATGAGAAGGTGATTGAAGCCTACCTCGGCGGCACAGCAGCCTAAGCGCACACGGAGAACAAGAGATGTTGACGATTAAAAACCTCGAAGCCGGTTACGGCAAAGTCCACGTGTTGCACGGTATTTCTTTGGAAGTGCCCAAAGGCAAAGTGGTGACCTTGATCGGTTCTAACGGTGCTGGCAAAACCACCACCATGCGCGCCATCAGCGGCATGATCGCCCCGACAGCGGGTGAGATCACCTTAAACGGCGAACGCATTGACGGCATGGAGTCTTTCTCCATCGCCAAACGTGGGTTGGCGCACTCGCCCGAAGGCCGTCGTGTGTTTGCCACGATGACCGTGACAGACAACTTGGTCTTGGGGGCCTTCCCACGTTTGACGGGCAGCCGTCCCAAGGGCGATGTGGCGGGCGACTTGGACCGTGCGATGGACTTGTTCCCTCGCCTCAAAGAGCGACGCAACCAATTGGCGGGCACATTGTCGGGTGGCGAGCAGCAAATGCTGGCCATGGCGCGTGCGGTGATGCTCAACCCTGAAGTGGTGTTGCTCGACGAGCCATCGATGGGGTTGGCACCCATCTTGGTCGAAGAAGTTTTCAAAATCATCGAAAACCTCAAGAGCCAAGGCGTCACCATGCTCTTGGTGGAGCAGTTCGCTGCAGCCGCTTTGAACGTGGCCGACTATGGCTATGTGATGGAAAACGGGCGCATCTCGGTACACGGTGAAGCCAGCAAGTTGAAGAACGACCCCGCTGTCAAAGCCGCTTATCTGGGCGGTAGCCACTGAGGGCTTTACCAAAAACCTCCTAGGGTTTTCCTCCGCAAGGGGCGTAAAACGTGGGTTCAGTCTCTATACTGCCTACGTTTTTACGCCCCTTCTTTCATTCATGTCTGCCCACGCCCACTCTTCGCACGCCCATCCTGCTGATGGCTACGCTGGCGACGTGACGCCTGAAACGGCGCATGAGTGGGTGCAGTCTGGCGCCGCGGTGCTGGTGGATGTGCGCACAGACGCCGAGCGTGAGTGGGTGGGCTTTGTCCCGGGTGCCGTGGCTGTGGCTTGGAAGCAATGGCCGAGCATGGCGCTGAACCCCGCCTTTGATGAGGCTATCCATGCTGCTTCCAACGGCAAAAAGCTGGTGTTGCTCTGCCGCAGTGGGGTGCGCTCTGTGGCCGCTGCCAAGCGTGCCACTGAATTGGGCTTAGAGGCCTACAACATCCTCGAAGGTTTCGAGGGCGATGCCAACGATCTTGGCCATCGCGGCGCAACCGGTGGCTGGCGCATGCGCGGCCTGCCTTGGCGTCAAAACTGATTCACCTATGACATTTCTTGCACTCGATGTGGGCAACACACGCCTGAAGTGGGGCCTGTACGAAAGTCCCGCACCCGGCGCCAAGCTGCTGGGCCATGGTGCCGTGTTTTTAGAAAACATCGACCGCTTGGCTGAGGAAGACTGGCGCGAGCTGCCCGAGCCCACCCACATGCTGGGCTGCATCGTGGCCGGAGAGGCGATTCGCCGACGTGTGGAGGCACAAATGGAGCTGTGGGACATCACGCCTCATTGGGCTGTGTCCTCGGCTGCCGAGGCGGGCATGACCAACGGTTATGACCACCCCACACGGTTGGGGGCAGACCGCTGGGTGGCCATGATTGGCGCCCATGCGCGCATGTTGCAACAAACCCAAGGTCAAGCTCTGCGCCCGATGGTGGTGGTGATGGTGGGTACTGCGGTGACGGTGGAAGCGATTGATGCGAATGGCAAGTTCTTGGGCGGACTGATCTTGCCCGGCCACGGCATCATGTTGCGTGCCTTGGAGTCTGGCACGGCGGGGTTGCGCGTGCCGACGGGCGAGGTGTGTGAGTTTCCGACCAACACCAGCGACGCCCTCACCAGCGGCGGCACCTACGCCATTGCGGGCGCGGTCGAGCGCATGGTGCAACACGTGCGCCAACACTGTGGTGCCGAGCCCGCTTGCTATATGACCGGCGGCGCGGGCTGGAAGATGGCCCCCAGCATGTCCGTGCAGTTTGAGTTGGTGGACTCGCTCATTTTTGACGGCTTGCTAGAGATTGCCAAACAACGTTTGGACCACCCCACGCCTGTGTGGCCATCTCGCGCTTTGTACTGAATGGGTGGGCTTGGGCGGGATAGCCCTGCGTGACAGACGGGCAGGTCAGCGGCTAGACTCAGAGTCATGAAAGTCATCGATTCCATCGTCACGCAAGCCCCTGGTATCGCGGCCGTTCGCCGCGACATTCATGCCCATCCTGAGTTGTGCTTTGAAGAAATTCGCACCGCCGATCTGGTGGCGCAAAAGCTCACCGAATGGGGCATCCCCATTCACCGTGGCATGGGGAAGACAGGCGTAGTGGGCATTTTGAAAAACGGCACCAGCGACCGTGCCATCGGCCTGCGTGCCGACATGGACGCGCTGCCCATGCAGGAGTTCAACCAATTCGCACACGCCAGCCAGAACAAGGGCAAGATGCACGCCTGCGGACACGACGGTCATGTGGCCATGCTCTTGGCCGCTGCGCAGCACTTGTCAGCGCACAAAGACTTTGATGGCACGGTGTACTTCATCTTCCAGCCCGCCGAAGAAGGCGGTGGTGGCGCTCGCGAAATGATGCGCGATGGCTTGTTTGACAAGTTCCCCATGCAAGCGGTGTATGGCATGCACAACTGGCCGGGCCTGCAAGAAGGCCAGTTTGCGTTGAGCGCGGGGCCTGTCATGGCGTCGAGCAATGAATTCAAAATCACCATCCACGGCAAAGGCTGCCACGCGGCACTGCCGCACAACGGCATCGACCCCGTGACCATCGCGTGTCAAATGGTGCAGGCCTTTCAAACCATCATCAGTCGCAACAAAAAACCGGTGGATGCGGGTGTGATTTCCGTCACCATGATTCACACCGGCGAAGCCACCAACGTGGTGCCAGACCATTGCGAGTTGCAAGGCACGGTGCGTACGTTCAGCCTTGACGTGCTCGACATGATTGAGCAACGCATGCGCGATGTGGCTGCACACACCTGCGCCGCCTTTGGTGCAACCTGTACCTTTGAGTTTGAGCGCAACTACCCACCTACCATCAACCACGCTGCGGAAACCGCATTTGCTCGTGAGGTCATGGCGCAAATCGTGGGGTCAGCCAATGTGGTCGCCCAAGAACCCACCATGGGCGCAGAAGACTTCTCGTACATGTTGCAAGCCAAACCCGGTGCGTATTGCTTCATCGGTAACGGCGACGGCGTGCACCGCGAGATGGGACACGGCGAAGGCCCCTGCACCTTGCACAACCCCAATTACGATTTCAACGATGCGCTCATTCCATTGGGCGCTACCTATTGGGTCAGGCTGGTTGAAACGTACTTGAAGTAATTGAGTAATTGGGGTCAGAACCCAATTCTTTTGCGCATTCAATAGCGCCTTCAGTAGGCCGAGAGCAGTGCCGTCAAATGTGCTTTGTGTTCGGGCGTTGCATAAGGCAGCAACAAACTCAGTACGTGCTTGGCGCCGCGCAGCAGTGAGGATTGCGCACTCTCTGGCTCGAGCGCATGCCTTGGATCACGCACATACTCATAGCTCAACCACCACGTCAGCATCACCACCATATGCGTGGCAGTGGCTTCACGCTCAGAGACGGTCATGGCCAGTGCGCCATCGTGCTCCAGGCTATCCAGCAAGGTACGAAATGCCGTGGTTTTGTGTAGCAGTGCGTCTTTGATGTGTGTTTCTAAACGACGGTTTTTACTGAGCAGATCATTCAAGTCTCGGTACAAAAAGCGGTATTGCCACACCAACTCAAACAGCGTGTGCATGAAGAACCATGCGTCCTCCACATCATGCACACCAGGGGCGGCCTCGAGTAACGCGTCCAGTGCGGTTTCGTAGCGGTTGTAGAGCGCCGTCACCAACTCCTCTTTGGCGGGGTAGTGGTAGTACAAGTTGCCCGGGCTGATGTTGAGCTCGGAGGAGATCAACGTGGTCGACACATTGGGCTCACCAAAGCGGTTGAAGAGGTCAAGCGTGACCTCCAAAATTCGCTCTGCTGTTCTGCGTGGCGCTTTTTTTGCCATACCGTAGATCGGGCGCAGCCCTGAATTATTTCTTGACGGCTTTTTTGGCTGGCGCCTTTTTGGCGGCAGGCTTGGCAGCGGTTTTGGTGCTTGGTTTAGCAGAGTTGCTGGTCGTCGCTTTGGTTTTTGCGTGACCCAGTTGCGCTTCTAATGCAGCCACACGTGCATGCAGTGCCTCCATCTGCGTGGCCGAAGGAAGGCCCAGGCTGTGCAGCGCCTTGGCGACGCGATCTTCGAAAATGCCTTCCAACTTGCCCCATTGGCCCGTGGCGCGCTCGCTCAGGGTGTGTGCGGCTTGTGTTGCTTTTTGCGTGGCCTCAGCCAACTTCTCTTCGGCTGTGGCGTGAACCTTGCGCTGCATGGTGATGCCGTCGCTCACCAGTTTTTCAAACGCCTTGGTGCCATCTTCTTGAGCCTTGGCGAATGCTCCGAGGCCCGCGAGCCAAATCTGCTGGGCTTGTTCTTTCACGTTGTCAGACATGGCGGCAGGGTCAAAAGGGTTTTTGGTAGACATGTGTGCAAGCTTTCAAACAAAACATAAAACTGCACTTTAACGCCGTGTGCCGCGAAACACCATAGGAAGTTTAGTTAGACTCATCCAACACTGAGTAGAGAAATGACAGAGACAAACAACACCGCTTGGTACGTGGTCCACACCAAGCCCCGCCAAGAAGTACGCGCCCTTGAAAACCTGCAAAACCAAGGCTTTGAATGCTTCCTGCCCACCCTAAAGGTGCAAAAACTGCGCAACCAAAGGGTGCAGACCATCACCGAGCCCATGTTCAGTCGGTACCTGTTCATTCAGCTTGACGATCAAACTCAGAACTGGGGGCCTATTCGCTCGACCTTCGGCGTGAGCAAGCTCGTCAGCTTTGGACCTCATCCGGCAAAGGTTCCGTCGGAATTTATTGACCTGCTCAAAGAGGCGCCGCCTGAAACCTTGGAGCGTATGTTTTCACCCGGGGACGACGTGCTCGTGGCCAGCGGACCGCTGCAGGGCTTAGAGGGTAAGTACATTGCGCATGACGGCGAGGCCCGTGCTTTTGTGCTGATCGAGTTGTTGGGGCGGCCACAAAAACTCCTCATGGCGGTTGAGACGCTTCGGGTGGTTTGAGCTGCCCATCGGGTCTGATTGATTTGCTTTCAAGATGAGAACCAGTCCGTTTTGCACGAGGCTAAACCCCAAGGGCTTGCCTTAGGTCCTGCACGCTCGTTGGCCCCCGCCGCGTTCCGTGTGCCGCTCGAGGCGTGACCAGCTCGCCTTGTGCTGCCTGGTTGCATTGCTTGGCCAGCAAGACACGCTGTGCCTCGTCTAGGTCGACGATGTCGCCCAACCCAAACGTGATGCGTGCGCACTGCACCATTGCCTTGTGCCTGAGCATCCTTCTCGGGTGGGTGATCCAAGCGCTGCTTGTCCCCCGAACTTCGCACAGGTGCTCGCGTACCTTGGTCGGGACCCGCCTGTCCCAGCGGTGGATGGTGCACTCGACCCACGCGGGCAGCCCGTCCTCGAGTTGCGGTGACTCAGTGAACTCAATGCCCGCGAACTTCTCGTGCGCGTTTAGTATGCGGCTCCAGCCGTCCACTCCCACGACAAGGAGGGGAACGGATCCTCCGGGGTCGGGGACCATGAACAGCTCGTTGCCAGTGGGGCTCAGGCCGTAGCGCAGCGCCGCGGCGAGTAGCCTCTCGAGGTCGGTTAGGCACCAAGCGTCGAGCCTTGAAAGGGACGTCTGTGTCAGCGCCCCCACGAAGCCCTCCTCGCTCATCTCGGAGAGCGCGAGGCACGTTCGAAACGACGGCAGCTGAGCCGCGCGCAGGTGAGCCTGGCCTGGTATGTTCTTGTGGCATGGTTCGTCTGTGCTGCCTTGGCCTTGGTGGTTTCTCATGTCTGTGTCCCATTTGTTACCCTGCCTGTGTGAGCGGCGCCTAATTGGAGCCTTCGCGAGCCCTGCCTCCTTAAGGTGTAGCCCGCGACGATGTCTGGGCGCTCGCGCTTAAGCCTATCAAGATCCAGGAGCGAGGTCTCCTTGCCTAGCTTCCAGGTGGCGATGGTCTGCCCCTGCCAGGTCAACCGCTCTGCGGGCCCCATGTAGCAAGCGATGCGGTCCTTCGCTTGCACAGCCTGTGCCTCCAGCTCGTCTATCTGCGATTGAAGCTGCCAGTGAAGCCTTAAGGCCTCGAGCGTCTCTTCAACGGCCTCCTGAGCAAAGCCCGCCTCGTGGTGCGGGTACAGGACCTCGGCCTCGGCGCGTGTGCTCACCGGCGGCGGTACCTTGTTGAGCACGTGCCCGACCCAGAAGCGGTGCGCGGCTTCGAACAAGTGCATCTGTAGTTCCTCGTCGCGCTTGATGTGGTAGACCCGAAAGTCTGTGTTCCCCAGCAGCACGGCCAGGTGGGCCTCGCTGCACTGCGTGAGTCCGAGGTACCAAAGGCACTGGGCGAGGTACTCTGTCGGGACCTGATCGCTCCACGCGGGGCCCCACTCGTGGGCGCGGAAGGCGCTGCAGGTCTTGCACTCGAGTACCACATTCAGTGTGCCGTGTTTGTGCGAGACTGCTGTGGCTAATCGGTCAATATGCCCAAACAGCTCTGGGTGCTCGGGGTGGCGCAGCGTCTCGTGGAGATGGCGCGTGGTGTTGCCCGTGAGGGCTTCGTACTCGCTCACGACGAAGGGCTCGAGGTAGCTGCCCAGGCGCATGGGCAGGGACCCTGCTGTCTGGGCCCCCTTGCCCTGGCGGACCTTCTCTGCCCACACCTGTACCGGGCCCCGGTAGGGCGAGAGCCCAAGGATTGCCCCGACGTCAGACCCCCCGATTCCCCATGGCCGCCAGCCCTTCACTGGCGTGGCGTCTGAGGCGTGGCCGTCGGGCGTTCGTGGCGCGCCCATTTTTGCTGTGAATGGCGTTGACATGCTCCCCCTCCATTGATTTATTACTCGGGGGCTGATTGTATCTTAAAAAGATACAGTGTAAAATATTAAGAAACTTTTGGTGTCGCTAGGCAAAGAGAAGCTGCGGCGAATGGCGAAGGGCGTAGCCCCTGAGATTGATGGCGGAGACAGCCTCGATCACCACGCCGTGCACGGTCACTTCCTCGAGCGGGCCGAGGTGGACGAGCTTGATGCCGAGCGAGAGGTACTCGAGCCGGGTGGGGCCGTCACGCACGGCCAGGACCTGGTAGCCAAGCTGCTTGGTTTGTGCGAGCACGAGGTCGCCGCTGTGGGGCAGCGCGTGGGGGTCGACCAGGAGGAGTGCGTCCCTTGGGACCTTGTCTAGCCCGAAATGTGCTGTCATGTAGTCGCCCAGCGCGACGAAGAAGGCGTCGGGTGGGAGCGGGTGGGGGCTCGGGTGGCGCCTTGCGCGGTGCCTGTCTAGTAGGGTCGAGATGGGCGTGCCGTTCTCGAGGGTTAGCACTGGGTAGTCGATGGCGGGGCGGTGGGTGGGCTCGTCAATGGTCGGGCCGTCTCCCAGCAGGTCCCTCGCGCCGAGCCCGAAGATGGCGGCCAGGCGGTCTAAGCGTGAGAGGTCGGGGCTGCTGGTGCCGGTCTCCCACTTGGAGACGCAGGCGCGTGTGACGCCGAGCTCGTTGGCGACATGTTGGAGCGTGAGTGACTTTCCCTTGCGAAGTTGGCGCAGACGTTGACCGAGCATGCCCGATGATATTCCAGTGGGCAGGCGTGCCGGACTACCTCGAGAGGCGAGCCTTCTTCCTCTGTGCCGCGAGCCTATCGCGCGATGTCTCGCCCAGATCGAGCGGCACGCCCTGCAGGATCTCCAGCAGGTGCATGCAGTCGTCGAGCTGGCGCATGGCGTGGCTGCGTGCGCGCCTGATGCCGTCGCTGGTGAGCACCATCAGCATCTGTGCGACCTGCAGTTCCCATCGCGTTGCCACGATGCGGTGGTGGTTGCGGTAAAGCCAGTAGTCCACCAGGTGCTGCACATCAGCGGGGACGGCCATGGCGTTGTGTAGGAGGTCTTGGCCGCTCGCGACGGCACGCATGTGTCGGTCCAGCTCATCAATGTAAGCGGGCTCCGTGTGTGTGTTGTCTGGGTCCTCGTCGTCCACGCTTGTGTCTTCGGACATGTCCAGCACCGCATGTCTTAGAGCCACTATGGTACGCAAGTCGCTGTCTGAGGGGGTGCCGCCGCACTGCGCCTGCAGGGAACCCAGTTGTGACTCGATGAATGGGGCCAGGCGGTTGCGGAGCGAGGCTAGCTGGGGCGGGTTGCGCAGCTCGTCGGGGTGCGTCTGCGCCCAGGGGTAGTCGAGCGCCTGGGCGAGCGCGATGGTGCTGACCTCGGCGCAGACTGCGGACTGAAGTCGCTCGACCTCCAGCTTGCCCAGCATTGAGAGGCGAAAGAGCTCGATGGCGATCGACTCGACCAAGCCCTCCTCGACTGCGCCTACAGGGTTGATCCTCTGTGTGAGCTCGTCCAGTATCTGCTGGTAGCCAAGTCCGGCGGTCTTGGCTGTCACGTAGCCGCCGTGCTTCACAGCGTTCAGCGAGCTGCGGGCCCTGCCCTCAGAGGTGTTGGGCCCGCCGGTGCGCCTGCTGTTGAGTGGGCGCTTGAGGCGCTCTTCTTGCTGGGCAGGCTTGGGTGCACTGGGCCTGTTTATTTTTTTTGGTGTGTTGCCCTTTGCGTTGTGCGTAACCTGCGAAGTTTCATGCGTTTCGGTGAAGGAGTTGGTCATGCTGTCCTGGCCTTACATTTTTCAGTGTGTTTGGGTCGGCCGGGTTTGTAGCAGAAAGTAGGGCCGTTGGGTAGGTGTTTATTGCGCGGTCGAGAGTTGTGCGTGGGGCGGAAATAAATGACGTTTGATTATGAATACATAGACTTATACGAGGATAATTAATCATTTTGCTAGTGAGCGAGTGGCGGTAGCGTGCCCAAAAATTATTAGTAAATTGAAGTAAATGTCAGTCAAAGACATATCGAAAGTCCCTCAGCACGTAGCCATCATCATGGACGGAAATGGTAGGTGGGCGCAGCAGAGGCACTTGCCACGCAACATGGGGCACGTCAAGGGGGCGTCTGGGGTCAGGGTCTTGGTCGAGCGGTGTGCGGAGCTTGGCATAGAGTGCCTCACACTGTTTGCCTTCAGCACCGAGAACTGGAGGCGCCCCGATGACGAGGTTTCCACGCTGATGGGCCTCTTTGTCCATTACCTGGAGAAGGAGTTAAGGGGACTCTCGGATGCTGGTGTCCGGCTGAAGGTCATCGGTGACGTGGCTCGCTTCAAGCCCGAGTTACGGCAGAAGATTGAGGCTGCCCAGAGTGTCACAGAGAACAATACACGCATCACGCTGTGCGTTGCGGCCAACTACGGCGGCCGCTGGGACGTCGTTGAGGCCATCAAGCGCTGGCAGGCAGTCAACCCCGGAGAGTCTGTTGCGGATCTGACTGAGGCTGCCCTCTCAGGGCACCTCAGCACCGCCGGGTTGCCCGATGTGGACCTCCTGGTTCGTACGGGGGGCGAGCAGCGCATCAGCAACTTCTTGCTGTGGCAGTGCGCATATTCCGAGCTCTACTTCACGCAGACCCATTGGCCAGACTTCGACGCCGAGGAGCTAGTCAAGGCCCTGGGCTGGTACGCGCGGCGGACTAGGCGATTTGGTATGACATCGGAGCAGACTAAAGAGTTCGCCGGATAGTTGACTCATTTGCATTTACGATTAACGAAATAAGACTATGAAGATTGCAGTCGTTGGGGCCGGCTACGTTGGGTTGTCAAACGCCCTGCTCCTGGCGCAGCACAACGAGGTCGTTGCGCTCGACCTTGATGAGGAGCGAGTCGAGCTAATCAACCGTAGGGTGTCGCCCATCGAAGACCCTGAGGTTGAGGCGTACTTAAAAAGTGGGCGCTTGAACTTCACGGCCACCGTCGACAAGAAGCTTGCCTACGTTGGGGCTGACTTTGTGGTCATCGCCACGCCCACAGACTACGACCCAGAGACGAACTACTTCAATACTGCCTCCATCGAGTCGGTAGTGCGTGACGTCCTTGCATTCAACCCGCTCGCGACGATGGTGATCAAGTCTACCGTGCCGGTTGGGTTCACGGTGAGGGCTAGGCGAGAGTTGGGAGCTGAGAACTTGATCTTCTCTCCTGAGTTTTTGAGGGAGGGCCGCGCTCTATATGACAACCTGCACCCCTCGAGAATCGTTGTAGGTGAGGTCTCGGAGCGTGCCAAAGTCTTTGCTGGGCTGCTCCGTCAATCTGCCATCAAGGCCGACGTGCCGATCCTGCTCACTAACAGCACGGAGGCTGAGGCCATCAAGCTGTTCGCAAACACCTTCCTTGCCATGCGTGTGGCTTACTTCAACGAGCTAGACAGCTACGCGGCGACTCATGGGCTCGAAACGCGACAGATCATAGACGGGGTGTGCCTCGACCCACGCATCGGAGACTACTACAACAACCCCTCGTTTGGGTATGGGGGCTACTGCCTTCCCAAGGACACCAAGCAGCTGCTGGCTAACTACCAAGACGTGCCACAGACGCTCATGCGCGCGATCGTGGACTCTAACTCGACGAGGAAAGACTTCGTCGCGGATGAGATCCTCAAACGCAAGCCCAAAGTGGTGGGCGTTTATCGGTTGGTCATGAAGGCGGGTTCCGATAACTTTAGGGCATCCTCCGTCCAAGGAGTGATGAAGCGCATCAAGGCCAAGGGCGTAGAGGTAGTCGTCTACGAGCCGGGGTTTTCAGGCGAGGAGTTCTATCGTTCTAGGGTTGAGAGGGATCTATCTGCCTTTAAGCGTGAATGCGATGTGATCGTCGCCAACAGGCGTGCTGCTGAGCTTGATGATGTTACTGAGAAGATTTTTACGCGGGACTTGTTTGGCAGCGATTAAATTGATGATGCTGGATTTGTTTCGTAAAAATAGATCGAGTTAAATGTACTTGTAGCAAGCAAACCATGAAAAAAATATTAATAACTGGTGCAGATGGGTTCATTGGTTCTCACTTGACAGAGGCGCTTGTGCGTGAGGGCTACGATGTAAGGGCGTTTGTCCTTTACAACTCTTTTGGTTCGTGGGGTTGGCTGGATAGTGTCCCTGAGGAGATCAAGGCATCGATCGATGTTTTTGCAGGTGACATTCGAGACCCTTATGGCGTACGCGCAGCAATGGCTGGGTGTGATGCTGTATTGCACTTGGCGGCGCTGATTGCCATTCCTTACTCATACCACTCTCCAGATACCTATTTAGATACCAACGTCAAGGGAACGCTGAACATCTTGCAAGCAGCTAAAGATCTTGGGGTTTCTCGTGTCATCCATACCTCGACCAGCGAAGTGTATGGAACAGCTCAGTTTGTTCCTATTACAGAAGATCACCCATTGCAAGGGCAGTCGCCATATTCCGCCTCAAAAATTGGGGCCGATCAACTCGCCTATTCATTCTTTGCATCATTCGACTTGCCTGTGGTCATTGCTCGGCCATTCAACACTTATGGGCCGCGGCAATCAGCAAGGGCAGTAATTCCAACCATCATCACGCAAATTGCCAATGGTTCGCGCCACATCAAGTTGGGCTCAATTCACCCAACACGAGACTTCAACTTTGTATCCGACACGGTTAGTGCGTTTATTGCGGCACTTAAGGGTAAAAAGGGATTAGGCGAGGTGGTTAACTTCGGTTCGAACTTTGAAATTTCAATTGGCGACACGGTTAAAGCAATAGCGGAAGTTATGGGCGTGGAAGTCGAGATTCAAACAGATGAAATTAGGTTGAGGCCTGAGAAGAGTGAGGTTGAACGGCTTTGGGCAGACAACAAAAAAGCATTTGAACTGTTTGGTTGGAGTCCATCTTACGGAGGTAAGGATGGATTCAATCGGGGCTTAATGGAAACTGCGAAATGGTTCACCGATCCATCAAACCTTGCGCGTTACAAAGCAGGCCTTTACAACATTTGATAGCATTACATAAGGTCGCATCTTGAAAACACTCATCATTGCAGAAGCCGGAGTCAACCATAACGGCGACATAGAAATGGCCAAGGCGCTTATCGATGCGGCTGCCGATGCTGGTGCTGATATTGTTAAGTTTCAGACGTTTGTCGCAGAGAAATTGGTTACGGGAGTAGCGCGAAAAGCAGACTATCAAGTAACAAATACAGGATCTAATGAGTCTCAATATCAAATGCTCAAGCGTTTGGAATTGACTAATCAAATGCATGATGAGCTAATCGCGCATTCAGCACGTCGAGGCATTGAGTTTTTCTCTACGGCTTTCGACTTGCAAAGCCTTGATTACCTGATGAACTTAGGTATGAAGCGGATAAAAATCCCTTCCGGCGAAATTACAAATTTACCTTACTTGCGCCGTATTGGCAGTTTTGCAAAACAAGTCATTCTTTCTACAGGGATGTCAAACTTGGGAGATATAGAGGCCGCGCTAGAAGTGCTTGAACAGGCGGGCACGCCTCGAAGCCAAATCGTGGTGTTGCATTGCAATACTGAATATCCTGCTCCCATGAACGAAGTTAATCTTAAGGCCATGCAGTCGATTGCACAGGCTTTTGGTGTTCAGGTTGGTTTCTCAGACCATACTGAAGGCACTGAAATTGCGATTGCAGCCGTTGCCCTTGGTGCGTGCGTCATTGAAAAACACCTAACGCTTGACTGCAGCCTTTCTGGTCCGGATCATCGTGCAAGCATTGAACCCAAAGATTTGGCAAATATGATTCGGTCGATCCGAAATATTGAATTAGCTATGGGGGATGGCGTGAAACGGCCTACTCTCAGTGAGAAAAGAAATAAACCGATAGCACGGAAATCGCTAGTAGCTTCTAAAGTCATACTAGCTGGCGAAAAATTCACATCTGACAACATTACGGCTAAGCGCCCAGGCTCAGGCATTTCACCAATGAGCTGGGATGATGTGATTGGCAGACAAGCTGTACGGGATTTTCAACCAGATGAGTTGATCGTTCTTTAATGAAGCTCTCAATTCATCAGCCTAGTTATTTTCCTTGGCTTGGCTTATTGCACAAAATTGCTAAGAGTAATGTCTATATGGTGATGGATGATGTGCAACTATCAGACAGCGCCTATCAGAATAGAAATATATTTTTGACATCAAATGGGAAAGTCAAATACCTAACTATTTCAGTAGATAGGAAAGGATATTTGAATAAAAAATTTCGCGAATTATTAATTGCAGATGATGAGTGGCGGCAGCAACATCGAAATTTCATTTTAAATAACTATCGAAAACATCCAGGGTTTTCTGAGGTTATGCCTAAACTTGATCTTTTTTTTGAGTCTGACTATGAAACATTATGTGAGGCCGTCGTTGCTTCAATGAGGCTCACTATGAGTATGTTTGATATAAACACTCAAGTGATATTTCAAAGTCAAATGGAATACGACGAAAAGTCACGTAAAGGCGATTTGGTAATTGATTTAATTAAAGCCTCGGGTGCTGATGTTTATCTGTCAGGACGTGGAGCTCGCGAGTATCTAGATGAAACGAAATTTAATCAAAGCATGAGGCTTGAATATGATATTTTTAATCATCCTGTTTACGAGCAAAAAGGCGCATCAGACTTCGTTTTGGGATTGTCTAGCTTAGATGCATTATTTAATTTAGGAATTACAGGGGCGAAACATCTTCTGAAAATGGATGCTGCTTCGTGATTAGGCATTCATCAAGTCATGTAGTTGCAAATGACTTTGGCTATATAAGCCAGCTCGCTGAAAAAAACTTTGTCGGTCGAGGTGAATTGTGTGATAAATTTTCTTCAGAACTTGCGCATCGTTTTCGGCGATCCAAATGTTTACTAACAAGAAGTGGTGCTACATCTATTGAAATCGGTTTGCATGTATTACGAATGCGTGAGCCTGGTGCTAATGAAGTTGTACTGAGTGGTTATATTTGCCCAACTGTTGTGAGCGCAGTCGTGCGTGAGGGATTAAAACCTATTTTTGTAGACGTTCAGAAGCGCAGTATGAACATAGATTCTGTGGCAGTTGAACGTGTTATTACTAAAAAAACTCTAGCAGTGGTCATGACGCATATCGGAGGCTGTAGCGATCCGATTGATGATCTTTTGTCATTAAATATTCCGCTTGTATCTGATTGTGCACAAGCGTTGGGAGCGACTTGGCGGGGTGAGGAGCTTACGGCGTATGGAGATTTTTCAATTACGTCTTTTGGACCGACAAAGTTCATGACTGCTGGCGGTGGTGGTGCACTATTCGCAGGTAAAGATTTTTTTTATTGTGCACAGCGCCATTCGCAACAAGAGCTGGAAGTCTCAGATTACGAATCATCTGGATTTACTGCAACGCATGGGCAAAGTTTCTCTGATTTAGCAGCTGGATTGGGGTTGTCTCAATTAGAGCGGTTTAATCTAATGCTAGAAAGGCGAAGGTATATAGCAAATAGATATACTGCCGCACTTGAATCTTGTCCCGATATTCAAATGCCAGTATGTTGTGATGAGGGTGTGCCAAATAATTATCGTTACTATTTTTTTTCTTCATCGGCAACTGGGTGGATAAAGCATCTACAGAAACACAATATTGATGCTAGATCGTCTTTCTCCCACTGTATGGCCGATTATTTCCCAAATATATCTGACATGCCCAATCTTAAGAAAAATGTAACTCAACTAATTTCATTGCCCATTCACATGGCATTAACAAATATAGATGTTGCACATATTGAAAATGCAATTGAGCAGGGCTTTTCTTCGGGGTTGCAATGAAAAAAATATTAGCAATTACAGGTATACGATCCGACTACGATTTAATGAGTAGTCTTTATCGAATGTTGAATAAAGAGCCTGGTGTGGATTTTCAGCTACTTGTGGGAGGGGCCCATATGTCACAGACATATGGACATTCTATTGATCTTATCAGGGCGGATGGAATTAAAACTTTACTTTGCGTTGAAAGTTTGATTGATGGCGATAGTGCGGCAGCAAGATTAAAAACTGCAAGCATCATGCTCCAAGGAGTCATTGACTCAGTGGCCAACTGGCGCCCAGACCTTATTATTTATGCGGGAGATCGCGAGGAGGTATGGATCGGGGCCTTACTCGGCGCCTACTTGGAAGTTCCGACCGTGCATTTCTATGGAGGAGATCACACAATAACAGGTCATGTTGATAACCCCGTAAGGCATGCTGTTTCTAAACTTTCTACTGCTCATTTTGTAGCCACCTTGGAGCACAAGGAGCGGCTGTTAGCAATGGGCGAAGATTCAAAACGTATTTTTGTAACGGGGAGTTTGGCGCTAGACAACTTTGTTGAAAAAGAGCAATTGCCAATATCGATATTGAATAAGCGTTTGAAAGTAGACTTGCCAGATACTGGCTATGCAATTGCATTATTTCATCCTGATCCATCTGAGAAGTCGGTAGCAGGTCAATATATGTTAAATATTATTGAGGCAACAATTAATTCAGGAGTATTTGTTTGCATTGGCTACCCAAACAGCGATCCCGCGAGTAGAGATGTCATAAATGTAATTGAAAATTTCCGTGGGAATGATCGTGTGCATATATATAAAAATTTAACGCGGGATGATTTTATAGGTTTATATAAAGGCGCACGTTTTATTATTGGAAACTCTTCATCTGGCATTATGGAGGCGGCTTCTATTCCAATTCCAGTAATAAATGTAGGTTTGCGTCAAAGAGGGCGGCGTGCTGGAAAAAATGTAATCTTTTCTGATGGGGACATAAGCTCAATTCAAAGCGCAATTGACAATGTGCAAAGTAAAAAATTTCGCGATTCACTCCTCGACCTTGTAAATCCGTATGGTGATGGAAAAAGCGCAAAGCGAGCACTCAAAATACTATTAGACGAGGATTTTAGACTTAATCGCTTAAAGGTTGAAGATCCACTAGTAACCAAGTAAAAAAATAAAGGATGATGAAATGAGTGAGAAACACAAAAATTCATTAGAAGTAAATTCTAAAGTATGGCAAGACTTATATGCACAAGGTAAGAATGATCTTAGATATCCAAATGATGTATTCGTTCGATGCACTTACCGCTATTTAGATGAAAAGGTTCGTACAGTATTAGACTACGGCTGTGGAACTGGTGCTAATCTTGTTCATCTGGCGCAACGTGGAATGCAAATGTCAGGCTTTGAGATTTCAGAGCATGCCCTGAACATAACTGGAAATCGTTTAAACAGCCTAGGCTTGCAGGCTGATTTGAAGGTTGGCATTCCAGGTCAAAAGTTGCCTTGGCCTAATAATTATTTTGATGCAATTGTTGCATGGCAAGTACTTTGTTATAACGATTGGACAAGTTGGAATATAGCAGTAAAAGAGCTAGATAGAGTTTTGGCGCCTGGCGGTATTTTTATTGCAGCTACAAAAGCTCCTGGTGATATTACGCACAAGTTGTCGACTCCTCTTGGTGATAGCTTATATAAATCCGAAGTTGATGGACAAGAGGGTTGCGTAGTGCTTATTCCAGATGAAGATGCACTTTTACGTTGTTTTCCAGGGCAAGAGTTAGAGATAGGAGAGCTAATGTATCGATTTGACGGGATCGATGCTCGACATTGGATAATAATTTACCGTAAAAAATAAATCTTCTTGTATGATAAAAACATTAGTTATTGCGCCACATCCAGATGATGAGGTTTTGGGTTGTGGCGGTGCTTTGTTACGTCGAAAGGCGGAGGGCGCTGAACTTTGTTGGCTAATTGTTACTGATATAAAAGAAGAGAAGGGTTGGCCGGCTAAACGTGTTCAGGAGCGGCAAGCAGAAATTGCTAAGATTTCGAATGAAATAGGCTTTGACCGGGTTGTAAATTTGAAATTACCACCGACTGAGCTTGATGCACTGCCAATGGCGCAAGTAGTATCTGAATTTTCAAAAGTTTTTAAAGAATTCGCTCCAACTGAAGTTTTTGTGCCTCATCGAGGAGATGTTCATACAGACCATCGTGTAGTCTTTGATGCTGCCGCTGCATGCAGTAAGTGGTTTCGATATCCTACGGTCAAGCGTGTACTTGCATATGAAACACTATCCGAAACTGATTTCGGACTAATCCGTACTGAAACTTTTAGTCCAAATTACTTTATTGATGTGACAGAATATTTGGAGCGAAAATTAGAACTTTTATCAATTTATAAATCCGAATTAGGTGATCCTCCATTTCCACGCAGCATTGATATCGTACGTGCACAGGCTAAAGTGCGTGGGGCTGCAGCTGGTTACTTAGCTGCGGAGGCCTTTGAGCTACTGAGAACGCGTGAATAACTATGTCAGAACACGGAATTAACACAACAAGCGGCTGGAAAAAATCGGTATTGTCATCAGAGGTGACTCTCAAAGATGCAATTGCAAATATGAATGATACGACTGCACAAATCGTATTAATTGCAAGTTCAGATGGTACTTTGTTAGGAACGCTCACTGATGGTGATATTCGCCGAGGGTTGTTACGTGGTTACAACTTAGATAGTCCTGTACTCGGGTTAGCAAACGAAGCGCCAGTAGTGGTGCATCCAGGCCTAAGTCATGAGGCGGTGCTCAAACTAATGCAGGCTAATCATTTGCACCAATTACCCGTTGTCGATGTGGAGCGACGAATTGTTGGCTTGCATTTGTTGGATGAACTGATGACGCCTGGCGAGCGTCCAAATTTAGTTGTGATCATGGCAGGTGGCATGGGCGTACGTTTGCGCCCTCATACTGAGGCTTGCCCTAAACCTTTACTGCCCGTTGGCGGAAAGCCGATGCTAGAGCACATCATCAACCGGGTTCGAGATGACGGCTTTAAGCGCATTGTGTTGGCTGTTCACTACCTAGGGTACATGATCGAAGAATATTTTGGAGATGGATCTAGCTTTGGTGTAGAAATTGAATATTTACGTGAAGAAAAACCATTGGGTACGGCAGGAGCAATTGGTTTATTAAAAAAAATGCCAACAGAGGCCTTCATCGTGAGCAATGGCGATGTGTTGACTGATATTCGTTATGGTGAATTGCTTGACTTCCATTGTCATAATGCAGCGCTAGCAACCATGGCTGTGCGTCAACATGAATGGCAGCATCCATTTGGTGTAGTTCGAACGCAAGGTGTAGACATTATTGGTTTTGAAGAAAAACCTATCACACGTACACACATCAATGCAGGGGTCTATGTATTAGACCCAATTGCATTAAATCATCTTGAACAAAAGGCACATTGTGATATGCCTACGCTTTTCGAGCGTATGAAGGAAGCTAATAATCGTACGATTGTTTATCCAATGCATGAGCCATGGCTAGATGTTGGGCGTGATGAAGATCTACAGCGTGCGCGTAAAGAAATTGGATCTGGAGATAAGGTTTGAAAGCGCTAGTTATCGGCTATGGTTCTATTGGCATGCGGCATGCTAGGATTCTTAGCTCTTTAGATTGCGAGGTAGCAGTATTCTCTAGTAGGTCAGTAGATTTTCCTTTGGTTTTTAATAATTTAGAGGCGGCGCTGACCAAGCATAACCCAAGCTATGTAGTAGTTGCAAATGCTACAGCAGAGCATCAATTTACTTTGCAGCAACTTGCTGACTTGGGTTACGCGGGATATGTGTTGGTTGAGAAACCAATTTTTGCAATCGCGTGTGAGATGCCTAAGCATAACTTTGCAGGCATATGGGTTGGATACAATTTGAGATTCCATCCTATTGTCGAGTATTTAAAAAAATGGCTAAATGAGGAACCTGCGATATCAGCGCATGCATATGTTGGTCAGTACTTACCGGAATGGCGACCTGGTACTGATTATCGCAAATCATATTCAGCCGATATAGCGCTGGGCGGGGGTGTTTTGCGTGATCTCAGTCATGAACTTGATTATTTGGGGATGTTGCTAGGCACTTGGAATCGGGTTGCTGCAATTGGTGGTCATTTTAGTCCACTAGAAATTAACAGCGATGATCATTTCGCAATTTTAATGCAGTCAAAGCGGTGTCAAGCCATTGCGTTACAAGTAAGTTATCTTGATCGTGTACCTCAAAGAAATATCACTATAAATACAAAAGATCGCACGATAGTGGCTGATTTTTCGAAAGATATTATTAATGACAATGGTAATATTTTAAATTTTTTGTCCGATAGAGATTCAACATACTTGAATATGCATCAAGCGATACTGAAGGGCTCTTTTGAGGAATTGTGCACAGTTGATCATGCGCAAGATGTGATGAAATTAATTTCTGCTTGCGAAAAAGCTAGTACAAATAAAACCTGGATTACAAAATGAAACGTTTATGCACAATTTGCGCCAGAGGCGGCTCAAAAGGAGTCGTTGGAAAAAATTTTCGTCCTTTATTAGGAAAGCCTTTAATAGCGCACAGTATTGAACAGGCACGTGCAAGCGGCCTGTTTGAGTTAATCGCTGTAAGCAGCGATTCTGATGAAATATTGGCAGTTGCGAAAGCAAACGGTGTAGATATACTGATTAAAAGACCAGAAGAGTTGGCGACAGACACGGCCGCTAAATTACCTGTTATTCAACACTGTGTAGCTGAAGTTGAAAAGCAAACAGGGATAAGATTTAATACGCTCGTTGATTTAGATGCAACATCACCTCTACGACTGCCTGAAGATATCATTGGTGCAGTTAAACTTTTGGAAGACCGTGGCGTTAGTAATGTGATTACTGGAATGCCTGCGCGTCGATCGCCTTATTTTAATTTGGTAGAAGTTGGAGTTGATGACGTTGCCCGTTTGTCAAAGCCACCGCAGGGATTAGTGGTTCGAAGACAAGATGCCCCCCCTTGTTATGACATGAATGCTTCTGTATATGTTTGGCAGCATGATGCATTATTTACTAATGCCACTATATTTAATGCTGATACACGTTTGTATGAGATGCCAGAGGAAAGGTCTATTGACATAGATAGTGAACTAGACTTCAAATTTGTTGAGTTTTTATTTAAAAGCAAAAAGGATATTTAGTGGGTTGGGTATTGGAAATATTTAATCGCTGGCTTTTCTGCGGGCGTGCTGATCGACTTGGTCCAGATATGCTAGCCACACACTGGCGATTGCACTTTAAAACTCTGATGAGAGATTTATGTGAAAAGAAATTTCAACACTTCGGGCATGATGCTGAGTTCAGGCCTGGGGCCTATGCTGTTTGTTGTTCAAAAATAAGTTTAGGAGACAGAGTAATAATAAGGCCTGGCTGTATGTTTTTCGCTGATCCACGAGAAGATGGAGCTGGTATTTGTATTGAAAATGATGTGATGCTGGGATCTGCGGTTCAGATTTACGTAGCAAACCATAGCTTTGAAAATCCAAACCTACCAATTATTGACCAAGGGCATGACGCATCACAACCAGTTTTACTAAAATCTGGATGTTGGATAGGTGCTGGCGTAATAATTCTTCCAGGCGTAACTATTGGCGATAATTCAGTGGTTGGGGCAGGGTCTGTTGTAACAAAAGATGTACCTCCAGCTACTGTTGTTGCTGGAAATCCGGCGCGCATAATTCGTAATATTGAAAGTGCTAAATGAATAGCAAAAGAGTGCAAGGAAAAGTTGTTGTAGTAACTGGAGGCGCTGGTGTAATTGGTAAAGCGTTCATTGAGTCTATAGCTAGAAGTGGTGGAGTTGCAATTGCCGCTGATATTGATATAAATGCAGCAACACAATTTGCGGAGCAGTGCAAGGCAGGACAGTTGGGGATAGTTGATGCCGAAGCATTAGACATTACAAATCAAGAATCTATTCAGAAATTAATCGATAATGTCGTAAATCGTTATGGAAAGATAGATGCAGTAGTAAATAACGCATACCCACGTAATAAAAATTACGGTCGTAAACTTGAGGATGTTAAATATTCAGATTTTTGTGAAAATGTGGATAGCCATTTAGGTGGTTACTTTCTTGTTGCGCAGCAATTTAGCAAGCTTTTTGTAAAGCAGGGCAGTGGTAACATAATTAATATGTCATCAATATATGGATCTGTCGCTCCTCGATTTAATGTATATGAGGGTACTCATATGACAATGCCGGTAGAATATGCCGCAATTAAAGCTGCTGTAGTACATTTAACTTTATACTTTGCGCAATATTTTAAAGGCACTGGCATACGTGCTAACTGTATAAGTCCTGGCGGTATTCTGGGTGGTCAGCCCGAAGATTTTTTAATGTCGTATAAAAAATACTGCGCTTCTAAGGGGATGCTAGAAGCCGCAGACTTGGTAGGCGCATTGATTTTTCTAATCTCAGATGAGTCTAAATTCATCACTGGGCAAAACTTGTTTGTTGATGACGGTTTTTCGATTTAAGATCTGTCGACCCTTTGACTAATTTCAGGAAAAGATTTTTTATATCAATAGGAGCTAATGCTGGCCGAGCAGTAGTCAGCTTTGCTGTTGGTATACTTATAGCTCGAGGTTTAGGGCCTGCTGAATATGGGGATTTGGCATATTTATTAGGTAGCTTTTGGGCTATTCGTGCATTGCTAGATGTTGGTAGTTCAAGTGCGTTTTACACTTTCATTGCGCAGCGCGAACGTGGCCCGATGTATTACGTTGTTTATTTTTCATGGCTAGGTTTTCAGTTTATTTTTTCTGTAGCACTGGTTGTGTTTTTATTGCCAGATTCAGTAGTAGCAAAATTTTGGTTAGGGATTGAGCGAGAGTTGATACTACTTG
>CAISMH010000010.1 GCA_903886485.1 uncultured Burkholderiales bacterium | reverse complement strand
TTGTATTGACTTTTATTGTTTGGGTTGTTTTGTTTTATCGCCGCGTGAGTGAGCTCAAAAGAAGAAAAATTAACCCACAAAAAATTGCCACATCGCTGCAAAGTGCAGCCGTTATGGAAGACGTCAGGGCATCGGATAACTTTAAGCATTTATTTGAAATGCCCGTCATGTTCTATTTTCTTTGCGCTCTTACCGTTGCAACTCAAGTAAATTCTTTTGCTCTGGCGGCGTTGGCGTGGATATACGTAGGTCTGAGGTATCTCCATAGCTATATTCAATGTGGAGCAAATCAAGTGATGCCACGGTTTTATGTATTCGTTGCGTCTTCCTTGACCTTGTTTGTAATGTGGGTGGTATTTGCTGTTACGCAAATTAGTTTGTTGTGAGCAAGCGTATTTAGCAGCCTCTGTCTATCGTGCGTTGGACTGAGCCGAATTCAAAGCCCGATTGGCTTTGACCGCCTGCCCCAACTCAATCACCGCCATCGCGTAATAGCTGCTCCAGTTGTAGCGGGTTACCACATAAAAGTTATCCGTGCCTGCCACATAACTTGGCGGCTCCTCGCCGTTGAATAACTCAACCAAGGCCAAGGACCCTTGGTGCTTTTGGCCCTCTTCATTCAGCACGGCACCTTTCGCGGTGAAGCTGCTGACACTAAACGAAGGCAGGATGTCGGGGGCCAGCAAGGTGGCTTTGTCGAGCCGAGCTTCGTCAAAGCTCACGGCGTAATGGGTAGGCATGCCTGTTTGCCAGCCAAAGGCTTTGAAGTAATTGGCCACAGAGCCAATTGCATCCACGGGGCTGTTGCGCAGGTCGATCCGGCCATCACCATCAAAGTCCACCGCGAATTTGGCGATGCTGGACGGCATGAATTGAGGCCAGCCCATGGCACCAGCAAAGCTGCCCGTGGCACTGACATCCCCTTGCTGCTTGGCTTGGACTAAGAAATAGCCCAGCTCAGATTTGAAGAATGCTTGGCGTTCCGCCGCACGAGGGTGTGAGGATGGAAAGTTCAGGCTGAGCGTGGTCAAGGCATCGAGCACGCGGTAGTTGCCCATGTTTTGACCGTAAAAGGTTTCTACGCCAATGATGCCCACAATCATTTCGGCGGGCACGCCATAGGTCAGCTCTGCACGGGAGAGGGCGCTTTGATAAGTTTGCCAAAACTGTGTGGCAGCTTCGATGCGACGTGGCTCAATGAATCGTTCGCGGTAGGCGCGCCAATTTTTAGGAACGTTCACAGGCGGTGGCAGCACCATCTGGGGCACACCTTTGAGTTGGCGTGCGGCGCTGAGTTGCTCGCGCACCCAGGCTTGGGGCAGTGCGAATTGGTGTGCCAACTCATCGGCCAAGGCCATCACTTCCGGTTTTTTGCCATAGATCACCCCGTGCGTGGAGGCTACATGCCGATGAACAAGCGTGTGGTGGTGTGGCTTGGCTTCAAGCGGGGTGGTCACGGCTGTCAGCAGCAACAGCACAGCCAGTGTTTGACGCAACGCAAAACCTGTGCGCAAAGCTCGATAAAACGGGGATGTAGGTGTCTTCACGCTGTATTGGCAAGGGAAAAAGCAAGGTCTACATGGTAAGCTGACTTGAAGAAAAACTGAGGCAGACCAGAGATGAGCAAAACCGGCTACTACACGCACCCGATGTGTTTGAAGCATGAGATGGGGCAGGGGCATCCTGAATGTCCAGAACGACTCAGCGCAATCCAAGACCGCTTGCTCATCAGCGGTGTCGATTTGGGGTTGACCCAGATCGAAGCGCCCGAGGCACCCTTGGCCGATATCGAGCTTGCCCATGACCGCATGTACATCGCATCGTTGCGCGGTTTGTCGGATCAGTTGGTCGAAGACATGGCCGCCGGCGGTCCCGCTTATGCGCACATGGATGCAGACACCGCGATCAACAGTTTCACTTGGAAGGCCGCCTTGCGCTGTGCTGGTGCGGCCATTGCTGCCACCGACGCAGTGATTGCGGGCGAGTTGGCCAACGCGTTTTGTGCGATTCGCCCGCCCGGCCACCATGCCTCGCGTAACAAGGCGGGGGGCTTTTGCTTTTTCAACAACATCGCCATTGCGGCCAAGTATGCGTTGGAGCGTCATGGCTTGAAGCGCGTGGCGGTGGTGGACTTTGACGTGCACCACGGCAATGGCACCGAAGACATTTTGAGTGGGGATGACCGTGTGCTGATGGTGAGTTTTTTTCAGCATCCTTTCTATCCGCACTCGGGCACGGACAACCCAGCTTCGAATATGTTGAACATTCCTGTGCCCGCCTACACCAAAGGGATGGAGGTGCGCGAGTTGATCGAAACCTATTGGGTCCCTCGCTTAGAGGCCTTCAAGCCTGAGCTGATTTTCATCAGTGCTGGCTTTGACGCTCACCGAGAAGATGACATGGGCCAGATGGGATTGACCGAGCAAGATTACAGCTGGATCACCTACCGTTTGCGTGACATCGCTGGCCGCCATGCCCAAGGCCGCATCGTGTCTTGTCTCGAAGGCGGCTACGACTTGAGTGCCCTTGGTCGCAGCGTGGAAGCGCATTTGCGTGTGTTGGCTGATATTTAAACCATGAACGATTTACAAGAACTGTTGCTGGACTTGCAAAGTCCCGCCATCGTGTTGGAGTTGCTAGGTCTCTTGGCTTGTTTGGCTTTGGCTTGGCTTGCGAGTTGGCTCTTAGGCCGCCGAGCCACGGCAGCGCGCTCGATTTTGTTTGGTCGCCAACTCATAGATGGTGTGTTGTTTCCCGCTTTGGCCGTTGTCTTCACGTACGGTTTGAAACTGGTCTTGCTCAAGAGCCAGCGGGTGCCGGTGCTCAAAGTTGCGTTGCCTATGTTGGTCTCGTTGGTGTTGATTCGTTTGATCGCGCGGGTGCTGGCGGCGGTGTTTCCGAACTCACGGGGCGCGCGCCTACTCGAGCAATTGGTGTCTTGGCTGGCTTGGGGTTTGGTGGTGTTGTGGGTCACTGGTTTGTGGGGCCCGATGATGGACGAACTCGACGGCTTGCGGTTCATGATCGGCAAGACGCAGGTGAGTGTGTTGCACGTGCTCGAAGTGATTTTTACTTCTGGCTTTGTGTTGGTGCTGGCCCTGTGGCTCTCAGCCACACTCGAGGAACGTGTGATCAACCGCGCGTTGGCAGATTTGTCGATGCGCAAAGTCGCGGCCAATGCCATACGTGTGTTGTTGCTGGTGATCGGAACCTTGGTGACGTTGTCCTCGCTGGGGTTTGACCTCACGGCGTTGTCGGTGCTGGGCGGTGCATTGGGCGTCGGCATTGGCTTTGGTCTGCAAAAGCTGGCAGCGAACTATGTCAGCGGGTTTGTGATCCTGCTTGAGCGCTCACTGCGCATTGGTGACTTTGTGCGAGTCGATGGCTTTGAGGGCCGTGTGACTGACATCAAAACTCGCTACACCTTGGTGCGTGCCAGCAATGGCAGCGAATCCGTTGTGCCCAACGAGTTGCTGCTCACCCAGCGTGTGGAAAATTTATCCCTCGAGAGCCGGCACCTCTTGCAAACCTGCACCTTCTGGGTGGGTTTAGAGAGCGATGTCGCGCGTGTGCAAAGTTTGTTGGAGCAAGCGGCCCTGAGTCTGGAATGGGTGTTGGCCTTGCCCGCGCCACAGGCTTTACTGGCGGAGGTGGCCCCTCAAGGCTTGCGGTTCAATGTGAACTTTTGGATGGAAGACCCTGTCAATGGCCAATCTTTGACGCGTTCACGTGTCAACATTGCAGCCCTGCGAGCCATGCGTGCTGGGGGCGTGATGCTGGTGCATTCGCCACAAGAGGTGGTGCTGCGTCAACCAAGCTGAGAGGCTGAGCAGTCCCTAGGGACTTCCCTAGAACGCAGAGCCTTTCTTAGAAAATAGCGCTTTGGTCCTTACAATGTGACGTTTACGTAAACGTCAATCTGTTTTACATATTTTTGGAGCTTTTCTCATGAAAGTTTTGGTCGCTGTCAAACGCGTGGTGGACTACAACGTCAAGGTCCGCGTCAAGTCGGACAACTCGGGCGTTGACATTGCGAACGTCAAGATGAGCATGAACCCGTTTGATGAGATTGCGGTGGAAGAAGCCGTGCGCCTCAAAGAAAAGGGCGTGGTCACCGAGGTGATCGCCGTCTCTTGCGGCGTCACCCAATGCCAAGAAACCCTGCGCACCGCCATGGCCATTGGCGCAGACCGAGGCATCTTGGTGGAAACCAGCGAAGAACTGCAGCCCCTCGCCGTGGCCAAACTCCTCAAGGCCTTGGTCGACAAAGAGCAGCCAGGTCTGGTGATCTTGGGCAAACAAGCGATTGACGACGACTGCAACCAAACCGGTCAGATGTTGGCGGCTTTGGCCGACATGCCGCAAGCCACCTTTGCGTCCAAAGTCGAAGTGGCCGACGGCAAAGCCAGCGTGACCCGCGAAGTCGATGGTGGTTTGGAAACGCTCTCCATCCACTTGCCAGCAGTCATCACGACCGACTTGCGTTTGAACGAGCCCCGTTATGTGACCTTGCCCAACATCATGAAGGCCAAGAAAAAGCAACTCGATGTGTTCAAGCCCGAAGACCTCGGCGTGGATGTGGCCCCGCGCATCAAGACCCTCAAAGTGGTGGAGCCTGCCAAGCGCAGCGCGGGCATCAAAGTCCCCGATGTCGCCACCTTGGTGGACAAGCTCAAGAACGTGGCCAAAGTTATCTAAGGAAATACGAACATGACATCCCTTGTGATTGCAGAACACGACAACGCCGCCATCAAAGGCGCCACTTTGAACACCATCACCGCCGCAGTCGCCATTGGCGCAGACGTGCATGTGCTGGTGGCGGGCCACAATGCTGCCGCCGCAGCCGCAGCCGCCGCGCAAATCGCTGGCGTGAGCAAAGTCATCCACGCCGATGGCGCCACGCTGGAAGCGGGCTTGGCCGAGAACGTAGCGGCCCAAGTGTTGGCCATTGCTAGCCACTACACCCACATCTTGTTCCCTGCGACTGCCAATGGCAAAAACGTGGCTCCGCGTGTGGCCGCCAAGTTGGACGTGGGCCAAATCAGCGACATCACCAAGGTGGACAGCCCCGACACGTTCGAGCGTCCTATCTACGCCGGCAACGCCATTGCCACCGTGCAATCGAGCGACGCCATCAAAGTCATCACGGTGCGCACGACGGGCTTTGATGCTGCGGCGACCACCGGTGGGTCTGCCACGGTGGAAGTGGCCACCGCTGCTACGGACTCTGGCAAGAGCAGCTTTGTGGGCCGCGAAGTCACCAAGAGCGATCGCCCTGAGTTGACCGCAGCCAAAATCATCGTCTCGGGTGGACGCGCGTTGGGCAGCTCAGAGAAGTTTGACGAAGTCATGGTTCCCTTGGCCGACAAGCTGGGTGCGGCGATTGGTGCGAGCCGCGCTGCGGTGGACGCGGGCTATGCCGCCAACGATTTGCAAGTGGGTCAGACGGGCAAGATTGTGGCGCCACAGTTGTATGTGGCGTGCGGCATCAGTGGTGCCATTCAACATTTGGCGGGCATGAAAGACAGCAAGGTCATCGTGGCCATCAACAAAGACCCAGAGGCGCCGATCTTCAGCGTGGCGGACTTCGGCTTAGAGGCTGACCTGTTTGTGGCTGTGCCCGAATTGGTGGCAGCGCTGTAACCCTCCCCCTTTGAAAAGCACCCCACGGGGTGCTTTTTTCTTGAGCTATTTTTGGAGACATCTGACATGAGCTACATCGCCCCCATCAAAGACATGGTGTTCAACATGGAACACTTGGCCGGCCTCGAACAAGTGGCCCAAATTCCTGCGTTTGAAGACATGGGCGTAGAAACGGCCCAAGCCGTGCTGGAAGAATGTGCGAAGTTGAACGAGTCTGTGCTGGTGCCTTTGAACTGGGAGGGTGACAAGAACCCCTCGTTCTTCAAAGACGGTCATGTGACCACCACGCCCGGCTTCAAGGAGGCCTACCAGCAGTATTGCGAAGGCGGCTGGCAAAGCCTGCAACACCCCGCCGACTTTGGTGGCCAAGGCTTGCCCAAGACCATTGGGGCGGCCTGCGGCGAAATGCTCAACTCCGCCAACATGAGTTTTGCCCTGTGCCCCATGTTGACCGATGGCGCGATTGAGGCCTTGCTCACCGCGGGCTCTGACGAATTGAAAGCCACCTACCTTGAGAAGCTCATCTCGGGTGAGTGGACCGGCACCATGAACTTGACCGAGCCCCAAGCGGGCTCCGACTTGGCCGCCGTGCGCACCCGCGCCGAGCCACAAGCCGACGGCACCTACAAAGTGTTTGGCACCAAGATTTACATCACCTACGGTGAGCACGACATGGCCGAGAACATCATTCACTTGGTGTTGGCCCGCGTGCAAGGCGCGCCCGAAGGTGTGAAGGGCATCAGCTTGTTTGTTTGCCCCAAGTTCCTGGTGAACAAAGACGGTTCACTCGGTGCACGCAACGATGTGCATTGCGTGAGCATCGAACACAAGATGGGCATCAAAGCCAGCCCCACGGCGGTGTTGCAATATGGCGACAACGGCGGTGCGATTGGCTTCTTGGTTGGCGAAGAAAACCGTGGCCTCGAATACATGTTCATCATGATGAACGCGGCG
Source organism: uncultured Burkholderiales bacterium (assembly GCA_903886485.1). Lineage (GTDB taxonomy): Bacteria > Pseudomonadota > Gammaproteobacteria > Burkholderiales > Burkholderiaceae_C > Limnohabitans. Next base: position 71,644 of record CAISMH010000010.1, on the reverse strand, counting down.
CGTTACGCCGTGGGCGTGCAAGGCATCTCGATTGCCGAGCGTGCGTACCAAAAAGCGGTGGCCTTCTCGCGTGACCGCGTGCAAAGCCGCCCTGTGGACGGCAGCATGAAAACCAGCGCACCCATCATTCACCACCCCGATGTGCGTCGCATGTTGATGACCATGCGCGCTTACACCGAAGGCTGCCGCGCCATGGCCACGGTGGCGGCGGCGGCGTATGACGCCTCGCACCACCACCCTGACGCCGACACGCGCAAACAAAACTTGGCGTTCTACGAGTTCTTGGTGCCCTTGGTCAAAGGCTTCAGCACCGAGATGAGCTTGGAGGTCACCAGCCTTGGCGTACAAGTGCACGGCGGCATGGGCTTCATCGAAGAAACCGGTGCCGCGCAGTATTACCGCGACGCCAAAATCTTGACGATTTACGAAGGCACCACCGCGATTCAAGCCAATGATTTGATTGGCCGTAAAACAGGCCGCGATGGGGGCCAAACCGCCAAAGGCATTGCGGTGCAAATTGCCCACACCGAAGCCGATTTGCTCAAGAGCGGCAGTGCCCATGCCAAGGCCGTGGCCGCACGTTTGAAAGCGGCGCGTGAGGCCTTCTTGAATGTGGTGGACTTTGTGGTCGCAGGCGCTAAGGCCAGCCCCAATGCTGTGTTTGCCGGCAGCGTGCCTTACCTCATGCTCGCAGGCAATTTGGTGTCGGGCTGGCAAATGGCACGCGCCTTGTTGGTGGCCAAGGCTGAATTGGCTAAAGGCCATGACACAGCGTTCATGCAATCCAAAATCACAACGGCTCGTTTCTATGCCGACCACATTTTGGTCAAGGTACCGGGCATGCGCGACAGCATCGTCGAGGGGGCTGACAGCGTGACGGAGTTGGCACTGGACGCGTTCTAAAAATTCGCGCGCCCTACGCAAGGCGCCATCACCTGTTGAAAGAGCTGACCTATGTCCAAACTGCCTGCTATTTTTGATTCGCTGAAGCTGCCTGTCATTGCCTCACCTCTGTTCATCATCAGCAACCCTCAACTGGTGATTGCACAGTGCAAGGCGGGTGTGGTGGGTTCAATGCCTGCGCTCAATGCACGTCCCGCGGAGCAGTTGGAGGATTGGTTGATTGAAATCACCGAGGCATTGGCAGCCCATAACCGCGAACATCCAGAGCAACCGGCGGCCCCCTTTGCCATCAATCAAATCGTCCACAAAAGCAATGACCGCTTGATGCACGACATGGCGCTGTGCGTGAAATACAAGGTGCCTATCATCATCACCTCATTGGGTGCGCGCGAGGAGGTCAACACAGCCGCGCACAGCTATGGCGGCATCGTCTTGCACGATGTGATCAACAACAAGTTCGCAAAGAAAGCGATTGAAAAGGGCGCAGACGGTTTGATTGCCGTAGCAGCTGGTGCAGGCGGTCATGCGGGTGTGAAAAGCCCGTTTGCTTTGATACAAGAAATTCGGGAATGGTTTGATGGCCCAGTGGCCTTGAGTGGCGCCATTGCGACGGGCGGCGCAGTGTTGGCCGCCCAAGCGATGGGTGCAGACTTGGCCTACATCGGCTCTGCTTTCATCGCCACGCAAGAAGCCAGAGCAGCAGACGAGTACAAGCAAGCCGTCGTGGAGGGGAACTCTGATGACGTCGTGTTGAGCAATTTGTTCACTGGCGTACACGGCAATTACTTGGCTCCCTCGATTCGTAAGGCGGGCTTGGACCCCGAACATTTGCCCGAGAGTGACCCCAGCCAAATGAACTTTGGTGGTGGCGCGCAAAAAGCGTGGAAAGACATCTGGGGGTGTGGACAAGGCATTGGCGCTGTGAAAGCCGTGGTGCCTGCTGCAGAACTTGTGGCGCGCTTGGCGCGCGAGTATCAAGCGGCCAAGCAGCGTATCCATGTCGGGTAACGCCTTGCTGCGCTGGCGTTGAAAACAAAAAAGCCGCTCTGTTGAGCGGCTTTTGACTTGGGGCGTGATGCGATCAGCGCAGAACCAAAACAGGCACGCTGGCGTGCGTCAGCACTTGTTGTGTCTCGCTGCCCAACAACAGACGCTTGATGCCACGGCGACCATGCGAGGCCATGACAATCAAATCAGCTTTGTGTTTTTTGGCTGCGGCAATCAGCGCATCGGACACGATGTCTGATTTCACGACCACAGCTTTGCTGGTCACGCCTTTGGCTTTGGCTTGTTTGACCACGGCGTCCAATACTTTTTGCGCGTTGTCCGACCATTGCTTTTCAATTTTCGAAACTTCGGTGGCGCTCAAAGGCAAGGAGCCTTCAAAGTAGCTTTGTGGATAGCGCGGTGTGACTTTCACAGCAATCAACTCTGCACCGCTCAAAGCTGCCAGCTCAATGGCGCTTGCAATGGCTTTTTTAGACAAAGTAGATCCGTCTGTGGCTACCAAAATTCGTTTGTACATAAACTGCTCCTTGTATTAATTTCACCCAAAGCTTACCGCATGTCTTGCGCTCTGTGTTGATACACGTCAAGCATGCGCAAGTTCAAGCCGTTAGGCTACACCCCCTATGCATTCTGATTCTTCGATGGTTGAGCTGCTGGATGACCGCCAAGAGTGGTTGCGCTTTAGCCAACCTCACCAAGCCACAAACGCCCCTTCATCGGACGACTGCTGGGATTCCCACGTGGTGATTCAAGGCATGCACTGCGCAGCCTGTGCTTTCACAGTGGAGGAGGCGCTCATGGCCGTGCCTGGTGTGCAGTCCGCAGAAGTGAATGCCGCCACGCATCGCGCCAAAGTCGTGTGGTCGGCTGCACGTGTCAAACCCTCGGCATGGATGGCCGCTATTGTCAAAGCGGGTTACGGTGCTTTGCCTGCGGCTGACAGCAGCCTGCGCCAAGCCCGCCATGAAGAAGGTCGCCGCGCATTGTGGCGTTGGTTGGTTGCTGGCTTTTGCATGATGCAAGTCATGATGTATGCCTACCCCGCCTATGTGTCGCATGACGGTGACATCACGCCCGACATGGTGTTTTTGTTGCGCTGGGCCTCCTGGGTGTTGACCTTGCCTGTGGTGCTTTTCTCGTGCAGGCCATTCTTTGGCAATGCACTGCGTGACATTCGCGCACGCCGCATCAGTATGGATTTGCCAGTCGCGCTTGGCATGGTCATCACCTTCTTGCTCAGTTCTGTGGCCACGTTCGAGCCGAACGGTATTTTTGGCGCTGAGGTGTATTACGACTCGCTCACCATGTTTGTGTTTTTCTTGCTCACGGGGCGTTGGCTCGAGTTGCGCGTGCGCGACCGCACAGCAGGCGCCCTAGAGGCTTTGATGAACCGCTTGCCCGACAGCGTAGAGCGTCAGCTCAGCAGTGGTGCATTTGAACGGGTGGCGGTGCGTCGTGTGATGGTGGGAGATGTGATCCGTGTGTCGCCCGCTGAGAGCTTTCCCGCCGATGGCGTGATCGTGCATGGGCAGACCCTCGCCGATGAGGCGCTGTTGACGGGCGAGTCCCGCCCGCAGGTGCGAGGCGTGGGTGACACCGTGGTGGCGGGAAGTCATAACCTCAGCGGCATTGTGACGGTGCGTGTGGTGCAGGTGGGGGAGGGGACGCAGTTTTCGCAAATCGTCTCATTGATGGAGAACGCTTCGTTGCAAAAGCCGCGCTTGGCGCAATTGGCAGACCGAATCGCCAAGCCGTTTTTGGTGGGCGTGTTGTTGTTGGCCGCGTTGTCCGCAGCATGGTGGTGGCCGAGTAACCCTGGGCATGCCTTGATGGTGGCTGTGGCCGTGTTGGTGGTGACGTGTCCGTGTGCCCTGTCGCTCGCGACTCCCGCAGCCATGTTGGCTGCGGCTGGCAACTTGGCACGTCATGGCGTGATGGTGAGGCGACTGCAGGCTTTGGAGTCCTTGGCTGAAATCGATACTTTGATCTTTGACAAAACGGGCACGCTGACGCAGGACGGCCAGCGCATCACGCAGGTGATGACCGCTGAAGGTGTATCGCCCGACGTTGCACTGGCCTTGGCCGCTGCGTTGGCCAAACATTCCCTCCATCCTTTGTCACGTGCTTTGGTTCAAGCCCATCAGAACTCGCGCAGTGAACTCGTCTTGGAGGCGCAAGATGTAAACGAAATGATTGGTCAGGGCTTGCAAGGTCACTTGGATGGCGTTTTGCGATTGGGATCCGCGGTGTTTTGTGCGCCAAAAACTAAGGGAATACCCGATAGAGCGGGTGTTTGCCAAGTACACTTATGCCGTGAAAACGAGTGGTTAGCAAGCTGGCAATTGTCGGAAGACGTTCGTTCAGATGCTGTGCAAACGGTACAGGCTCTCAAAGGCTTGAATTTGGATGTTTGGTTGCTTTCTGGCGACCGCGTGGCGTCTGTGCAGCAAGTCGCTCAGCAGCTAGGAATTACCCACGCATTTGGGGTGTGTACGCCGCAAGACAAGCTCTCTCGCATGCAGGCTGCGCAGTCCCAAGGGGCGCGTGTGGCGATGGTCGGAGATGGTCTCAATGATGGTCCTGTGCTCGCTGGTGCGCATGTGTCGATGGCATTTGGTAACGCTGTGCCCTTGGCGCAGTCCAAGTCGGACTTGGTATTGATGGGCGGCAGCTTGTTGGTGGTGGCACAAAGCATCCAGTTAGCGCGACACACCCTGAGGGTGGTCAGGCAAAACTTGGTGTGGGCTGCGGCCTACAACGCTTTGTGCGTGCCACTGGCTGTGGTGGGCTGGTTGCCTGCTTGGCTGGCTGGCTTGGGTATGGCGTTGAGCTCGTTGTGGGTTGTATTGAATTCTTTACGACTCACCAAAGGATTTTGATGGATATCTTGTATTTGTTGATCCCGCTGTCGGTGCTGTTGGTGCTTTGTATTTTGGGTGGCCTCTGGTGGGCTATTCACAAGGGTCAATTTGACAGTGTGGAGCAAGAAGGCGAGCGTATTCTTCGAGACGATTGATTTGAATCAATAACCCGTTAGGTTTATTTGAGGATACTGGTTTTGAAAAATGAAAGGTGACCGATGAACTCATCAGAGCAAGCCGTTTACAGCGATACCGTTGTACGGCAGTTTTCCATCATGGCGGTGGTTTGGGGTGTGGTTGGCATGTTGGTCGGCGTGATCATCGCCGCTCAACTCGCTTGGCCAGAACTGAACTTTGGCATCCCTTGGTTGACCTATGGCCGCTTGCGTCCACTGCACACCAACGCAGTGATTTTTGCGTTCGGTGGCTGTGCGTTGTTTGCAACCAGCTACTACGTGGTGCAGCGCACCTGCCATACCGCTTTGTTCTTGCCTAAGCTGGCTGCCTTCACTTTTTGGGGTTGGCAGTTGGTGATCTTGGCAGCGGCCATCAGCTTGCCTTTGGGTTTCACCCAAGGGAAGGAATATGCCGAACTGGAGTGGCCGATTGACATCTTGATCGCTGTCGTGTGGGTCTGTTATGCCGTTGTGTTCTTTGGCACGGTCGGTACGCGCAAGGTCAAACACATTTACGTGGCTAACTGGTTCTACGGTGCGTTCATCATTGCGGTGGCTTTGCTGCACATCGTCAACAGCGCTGCCATTCCTGTGGGCATGATGAAGTCTTACTCTGCTTACGCGGGTGCGCAAGACGCGATGGTGCAGTGGTGGTACGGCCACAATGCCGTAGGCTTTTTCCTGACAGCTGGCTTTTTGGGCATGATGTATTACTTCATCCCTAAGCAAGCTGGTCGCCCTGTCTACTCGTATCGCTTGTCGATTGTTCACTTTTGGGCTTTGATCTTCACATATATGTGGGCAGGTCCTCACCACTTGCATTACACCGCCTTGCCTGACTGGACCCAGTCCGTGGGCATGGTGTTCTCTCTGGTGTTGTTGGCCCCGAGCTGGGGCGGCATGATCAACGGCATCATGACCTTGTCTGGCGCATGGCACAAATTGCGCGATGACCCGATCTTGCGTTTCTTGATCGTGTCGTTGTCGTTCTACGGCATGTCCACTTTCGAAGGCCCCATGATGGCCATCAAAACAGTGAATGCCTTGAGCCATTACACCGACTGGACTGTTGGCCACGTGCACTCCGGTGCTTTGGGTTGGGTGGGGTTGGTCTCCATGGGTTCCATTTACTACTTGATTCCCAAGTTGTTTGGCCGCAAGGAAATGTTCAGCGTCAAAGCCATTGAGGTCCACTTTTGGTTGGCCACGATTGGTATCGTGTTGTACATCGCTGCGATGTGGATTGCCGGTGTGATGCAAGGCCTGATGTGGCGCGCCATCAATGCCGACGGCACATTGACCTATACCTTCGTCGAGGCTGTCAAAGCCACCTATCCGTTCTATGTGATTCGTGTATCGGGTGGTTTGTTGTATCTGTCAGGCATGCTCATCATGCTGTGGAACGTGGTCAAAACTGCGACCAGCGGCAACACCGTGATCGTTGCAATTCCTGCACCTGCACACGCCTGAGGAGAACTAAATGTCTGATAAAAATGCCAAAGGCTTCTCCCACGCAAGCGTGGAGACCAATAACTTTTTGATGATCGTTTTGATTTTGATTGTGGTCGCCTTCGGTGGCTTGGTTGAGATCATGCCTTTGTTTTTTCAAAAATCGACGACTGAGCCTGTCACAGGTGTGAAGCCTTTGACCGCTTTGCAACTCGCTGGTCGTGATATCTATGTGCGTGAAGGTTGCTACAACTGCCACTCACAAATGATTCGCCCCTTCCGCGCCGAAACATTGCGCTACGGTCATTACTCGGTGGCGGGTGAGTCTGTGTATGACCACCCCTTCCAGTGGGGCAGTAAGCGTACCGGTCCAGACTTGGCTCGTGTCGGTGGCAAGTACAGCGATGAATGGCACCGTGTTCACTTGAACAATCCACGCGATGTGGTGCCTGAATCCAACATGCCTGAATACCCATGGCTGTCGAAGAACACGGTCGATGCGGCCGCCATGCCTGCACACATGAAGGCCTTGCGCACAGTGGGCGTGCCTTATACGGATGAAGAAATCGCAAAGGCATCTGAAGACGTCGCGGGTAAAACCGAGATCGAAGCTGTGATTGCTTTCCTCCAGTCCCTGGGCCTCGCGCTCAAATAAGGAGACACCCAATGGATGTCAATGATCTGCGTATTGCGACCACGTTGATTTCGTTTGCCTTGTTCATTGGCATCATGGTGTGGGCTTTTTCTCGACGTAACAAAGAAGATTTTGAGGCAGCATCCAAGCTGCCCCTCGATCAAGACTGAGGCCAAGAGGCCTTTGTAAAGGAATCGAATCATGAGTGATTTCACAAGTAATTTTTGGTCCATCTTCGTGGCGGGCATCTCCATCTTTGGTGTTTTGTATTGCGCCTTTTTGCTTTGGTTTTCTGCCAAAGTCAAAGTGTCTTCACATGAATCAGGCGATGGCACAACTGGCCACGTGTGGGATGGTGACCTGCGCGAAATGAATAACCCATTGCCACGTTGGTGGCTTTGGCTGTTCATCATCACCATGGTGTTTGCGGTGGTCTATGGCATCGCTTATCCAGGTTTGGGTAGCTATGCAGGCAAGTTGGGTTGGACCTCCAAAGGACAATACGAAGCCGAAGTGGCTAAGGCAAACCAGGAGCTTGAGCCCTTGTATGCAGCCTTCAATGCGCAGGCGCCTGAGCAACTCTCGCAAGACCCCAAGGCCATGGCTGTGGGGGAGCGTTTGTTCATGAACAACTGTGCTCAGTGCCATGGCTCTGACGCGCGCGGCTCCAAAGGCTTTCCGAACTTGACCGACAACGACTGGTTGCACGGCGGCACCCCAGACAAAATCAAAGAGACCATCACTAAAGGTCGTATTGGTCAAATGCCTCCCATGGCTGCTGCGGTTGGAACGCCAGACGACATTCGCAATGTGTCCCACTATGTGTTGAGCCTGTCTGGCAGTCCACACGACTCTGTGCGTGCGGCTCTGGGCAAATCCAAGTTCGGCGCATGTGCAGCTTGCCACGGACCTGACGGCAAAGGTATGCAAGCTGTGGGTTCTGCCAACTTGACCGACAAGATCTGGTTGCATGGCTGGGGCGAAGAAGCCATCACAGCGATGATCAACAACGGGAAAATTAACCAAATGCCTGCGCAAGAAGGTCGTTTGACTGAATCACAAATTCATGTGCTGACTGCCTATGTTTGGGGCTTCTCAAACAAACCAACTGTGACAAAGTAAATTGTTTTGAATTCTGCTGACGACGCTAAGCAGCGTAAGACCATCCCCATTGTTCCAGAGCCTTCGGGCTCTGCGGACGAGGTGATGGTCTCTCTTTATGCTGCATCTAAAAAAATCTACCCTCGCTCAGTCGAGGGTGTCTTTGCTTATTGGCGCTGGATTCTGGTCGTCCTGACGCAATTGGTGTTTTATGGTTTACCTTGGTTTGAGTGGGGCACACGTCAGGTTGTACTGTTTGATTTAGCCTCACGGCGCTTTTATATTTTTGGTTTGGTCTTGTATCCGCAAGACTTTATTTATCTCACTGGCTTGCTGGTCATTTCTGCGCTGGCGCTGTTCTTGTTCACGGCTGTGGCTGGTCGTCTATGGTGCGGCTATGCCTGTCCCCAGACGGTGTACAGCGAAATCTTCCTATGGATTGAGCGCAAAGTCGAAGGCGATCGCTCTGCGCGTATGCGTTTGGATGACGCCGATTTCTCATTGGAGAAACTCGTCAAGAAATGGTACAAGCACATCATCTGGATCTTCCTATCGATCTGGACGGGCTTTACTTTCGTGGGCTACTTCACCCCCATTCGCGAATTGGCCATGGAGTTCTTTCTGACTCAGATGAGCTCGTGGGAACTTTTCTGGGTGCTTTTTTACGCTTTTGCGACGTATGGCAACGCGGGCTTCATGCGTGAGCAAGTCTGCAAATACATGTGCCCCTATGCGCGCTTTCAAAGCGCCATGTTTGACAACGACACGCTCATCGTCACGTACGACGCAGAACGTGGAGAGCCACGTGGCCCACGTTCCAAAAAATCAGAGGTGGCGGCCTCGAATCTTGGTGCCTGTGTGGATTGCACCTTGTGTGTTCAAGTGTGTCCCACGGGCATTGATATTCGCGATGGTTTGCAATACGAGTGCATCGGTTGTGGTGCCTGTGCGGATGTGTGCGACACCGTGATGGACAAAATGGGTTACGCCCGCGGCTTGGTCCGTTATTCAACACAAAATGCGATGGACAACAATTGGACGCCGCAGCAAATTTGGCAACGTCTGATGCGACCGCGCATTCAGATTTACACGATGATCCTGGTCGCCATCACTGTGGGCCTGCTTGTCTCACTGAGTTTGCGGACCCCGTTCAAGGTCGATGTGGTGCGTGATCGGTCCACTTTGTCGCGCATCACAGAATACGGCACCTTAGAGAATGTGTACCGTTTGCAAATCATGAATGCCGCTGAGACTGAGCAAACCTATCGTTTGTCCGTCAAAGGATTGTCGGGTTTGAAAATAACCACCGATACTGAAGTGAAGGTAGAACCAGCGCAAGCGCGGTGGGTTGTCCTTCGCGCTGACGTGCCCTATGGCTCAGTCGAAGGTGGTTCGCACAAAATCATGTTTGAGATTCAAGCTTTGGGCACGGATAACTTCGTGATCGAGAAATCTGTTTTCATCGTTCCTAGGTAATACATCATGAATCAAGACACAACAGACACCAAATCATGGTGGCAATACGGCCATGTTTGGCTCATCATTGCAGGCCCAGCTGTGGTCGTCGTGGCGGGCTTCATCACCTTGGTGATTGCAATTCGTATCCCTGACCCCGTGGTTGCTGAAGACTACTACCGTCGTGGTTTGGATATCAACAAAACACTGGCTGCTGAAAAAGATCTTCAACTCATGCCGGCCATGCAGGCGCGCAATCATGTGGTGACACCGCGCTCAGCCCTCCCTCCGTCTGTGACCCCCGCGAAAACCCCATGACTTTCTCTCGTTGTTGAGGCCTAAACTGAGCTCATTGCTTCTCAGGAGAATCAGCATGTTGGCTCAACGAATGATGTGGATTGCATGGCCTGCTTTCTTGATGGCGGGTGTTTTAGAAATGCTGGTGTTTGCATGCGTCGATCCGCAAGACATGCAATGGATGGGGCAACCCATCGAGCTGTCACGACAAGGCGTCTATACCTTGTCATTTTTTGTTTTCTGGGCGATGACCACGGCATCTAGTGCGTTGACCACCTTGCTCTCCGTATCACCTTTTGAGATGAACCGCTGCCCGATGGTGCCGACCGAACGCCCTGATGGTTGTCCCAAGCAAGAGACTCGTTGCGATCCTCTGACCGCTTAACTTTGACCACTTAAGTGGGTTGGCAACTCTGTGCGTTCACGATCAGTTTGAGCGCATTGGGATCCAAGATGCGCACGTGGCGCTGCTTGACTTCCACGATCCCGTCTTCCACAAACTTAGAAAACGTGCGACTCACTGTCTCTAGCTTGAGTCCTAAGTAGCTGCCGATTTCTTCGCGCGTCATGCGAAGAACCAGCTCCGATTGAGAAAAGCCTCGTGCATGCAGGCGTTGCACTAGATTCAGCAAAAACGCAGCCAAGCGCTCTTCAGCGCGCATGCTACCGAGCAAGAGCATGACACCGTTTTCACGCACAATTTCGCGGCTCATGATTTTGTGGACATGGCGTTGCAGAGAAATGATTTCGCGGGATAGCTCTTCAATTCGGTCAAAAGGCATCACACACACCTCGGCATCTTCCAAAGCCACAGCATCACAGGTGTGGTGATCGCTGACGATGCCGTCGAGCCCAATGATCTCACCCGCCATTTGAAATCCCGTGACTTGGTCTCGGCCATCCTCAGAAGAAATACGTGTTTTAAAAAAGCCCGTGCGAATGGCAAAGAGCGCATTGAACTTGTCACCATTCCTAAAAAGATTGTCGCCACGCTTGATTTTTCGGCGCGTCGCAACCACTTCATCGACACGTTCCATTTCGCTTTCGTTAAGTCCTAGCGGCATGCACAGCTCGCGCAAATTGCAGTTGGAACAGGCGACTTTGATACTGGTGGAATTCATGTGGGCAGACTGTCGTTTGTGTTGATACAGGTCAACTTTTCAAAGTGACTACGCGCCTATTATGGAGCGCAAATTGAACTGCATAACTTATGAACGCTCTTGTTATCAACCCAGCGTTGTTGCGCCGCTATGACATCGCAGGTCCTCGCTACACCTCTTACCCGACGGCTGACCGTTTTGTAGAGGCGTTTGGTGAGGGCGACTATCTTCAGGCGCTTGAGCAGCGACGTGATGGCTTAAGCGCTAAGGCCTATCCCTTGTCGTTGTATGTGCACATTCCGTTCTGTGAATCGCTATGTTATTACTGTGCGTGCAACAAAATCATCACCAAGCATCATGAGCGTGGTGCAGAGTACCTTCGGTATTTGGAGCGTGAAGTTGATCTCAACGTGGCGCACCTCGGTCAAGGTCAAGTGGTCTCTCAGCTTCACTTGGGCGGTGGCAGTCCTACGTTTTTGAGTGATGCAGAGTTAGAGCAGTTGATGGCTATGTTGCGTCGCAACTTTCAGTTTGTTCCCGGTGGTGAGTATTCGGTCGAAATTGACCCCCGCACCGTCACGCGAGATCGTTTGGCGAGCTTGGCGGATTTAGGCTTTAACCGACTGAGCTTTGGCGTGCAAGATTTTGAGCCCGCCGTGCAAAAAGCAGTGCATCGCCTCCAGCCGGCAGAACAAGTGTTCGACTTAGTGGCCGCCTCGCGTCAATTAGGTTTTGACTCGGTCAACGTCGATTTGATTTATGGCCTGCCGATGCAAACTCCAGAGACGTTTGAACGCACGCTTGATCAAGTGGCCAAGTTACGCCCAGATCGCATCGCCTTGTATGCCTACGCACATTTGCCCGAGCGCTTCAAGCCCCAGCGTCGTATTCATGCCCAAGACCTGCCGCCTGCCGCATCAAAGTTGGTCATGCTTTCAAGCGCTATGCGGGTGCTCATGGCGGCTGGTTATGTCTATGTGGGTATGGATCACTTTGCTTTGCCCACCGATGCGCTGGCGGTAGCCAAGCGCCAAGGCCGCTTGCATCGTAATTTCCAAGGCTACAGCACCCAGCCTGATTGCGACCTCATTGCCCTAGGCGTGTCATCCATTGGTCGTGTGGGTCCCACCTTCAGCCAAAACGTCAAAACCCTCGACGAATACTACGACTTGCTCAACCAAGGTCGTTTGCCTGTTGCACGTGGCATGGCGCTGACGCGTGATGACTTGGTGCGTCGCACCGTCATCATGGCCCTGATGTGTCAGGGCAGTGTCTTGTTTGAATCGGTTGAGCTGGCCCACTTGATCGACTTCAAACAATACTTTGCGACAGAGCTAGAGGCTCTATGGACCATGCAAGAACAAGGCTTGCTCACCATGGATGACACAGGCATCCATGTGACCGAACTCGGCTGGTTTTTTGTCCGCGGCGTGGCCATGGTGTTTGACAAATACCTGCAAGTCGACAAGAACCGAGCAAGGTTCTCTAAAATCATCTGATGAACAAAACTCTGGCGCTCACCGCACTCTTGATGGGATTGGCGGGCGGGCCGCACTGCCTCGCCATGTGCGGTGCCGCCTGTGCAGGCATTGGTCGAGCCGCACAAAAACAAGCCGGTGGGCAGGGCATGACCGCCATGCTCTTGTTTCAATTGGGCCGCATCGTGGGTTACAGCGTCTTAGGGGCGTTGGCTGCCACGACCATGCAAGGCGTGGGTTGGCTCAGTACCCAGTCTGCCGTTTTCCGTCCTCTGTGGACGTTGTTGCACATCATGGCTTTCATGGTGGGTCTGCTCCTGCTGTGGCGTGGTGAGCAGCCCATTTGGCTTGAGGGTGTGGGGCGCAGCATTTGGCGGCGTGTGCAGGCCATGACGGCACACCTCAAGTTGCGCAACGGTGGCGCTGTCATTTTGGGTGTCTTGTGGGCCTTGATGCCTTGCGGCTTGTTGTATGGCGCGCTCTTGGTTGCCGCACTCAGCAACAGTCCGCTCGAAGGCGCAGGCGTGATGGCCTTGTTCGCCCTGGGCAGCGCGGTGGTGCTGACGATTGGTCCGTGGTTATGGTTGCGCTTGCGTGGCGTCCAAACCGTGGACGGTCGTAGCGGCGCATGGGGCGTGCGCTTGGCTGGTGCTGCACTGGCGATCAGCTCTGGCTGGGCCTTGTGGATGGGCCTCGTTGAATACCAAGCGCCTTGGTGCTTGGTGCCTCAGTGATTAACTGCTGATGCCTTTGTAAAACATATAGACGGCCAGCACATACAACACGCTGGCAAACACACGTTTGAGTTTTTTCACGGGCAACATGTGCGCGGCTTTGGCTCCCAAGGGTGCTGTGAACACACTGCAAGCCGCAATCACCACCAAGGCAGGGACCCAAATAAAACCAAATGCATCAGCAGGCAAACCTTGCACTGACATCCCACTGATGACGTAGCCCAGTACGTTGGCAACAGCGATAGGAAAACCCAAAGCCGCACTCGTCGCCACTGCGTTGTGAATCGCCACATTGCACCATGTCATGAATGGCACGCTGATAAAGCCGCCGCCGGCACCCACCAAACCAGAAATAAAACCAATCACTCCGCCTGCACCCAGCAGGCCTGCAGTGGCAGGCACTTGGCGTGTGGGGGCGGGCTTTTTGTCCAAAAACATTTGTGTGGCTGAGAAGCCCACAAACAAACCAAAAAAGATGGCCAAGTAAGAGCCCTTGAGTATGGCGAACACGCCCAAGCTACCCAGCATGCTACCCAGCACGATGCCAGGGGCCAATCGCTTGACCAAGTCCCAACGCACTGCGCCACGTTGGTGGTGTGCCCGCACGCTTGACACCGAGGTAAAAATGATTGTGGCCATCGATGTGGCAATCGCCATCTTGACTGCCAAGTCTGCATCTACCCCCCGATGCGACAGCATGAATGTGATGAATGGCACCATCACCATGCCTCCGCCAATGCCCAGCAATCCAGCCAAGAAGCCCGTGCAAATGCCAAGCGTGGCGAGTTCAATCAACAGTTGGGGTTGGAGGTCCATAAGAGCGCAGGCCTTGAAAAAAATAAAGGTGTCTGCAAGGAGCCCTGGGACCGTCATCCTGAACCGGGGGTTCAGGTGGGCGAGGTCAGTTTGACGTTGGGTTCATCTGACGCGAGACGCTCACGCTCATCAAACAATGTTCCAAGCCCGAGCTCTTGTGAGCATTGGTTCAAGGAAATATAAAGCCCCAAGGACTTGCAGACGCCTTAATTGTAGGGCGCGTTAGATGAGTTGCTTGTCGCGTGCGAGCACCGCATCCATGCGCTGCAACAAATTGTGCAGATCGGTGCTGTGGGTTTTGTCGTCCGTATTCGCCGTGGCATTGGCAGGGCGGTCTGTCAAGTCGAACGCCAAATTGAGAGCAGCCAATACCGCGATACGGTCACGCGCTTTGATCTTGCCCGCATCGCGAATCTTGCACATGGCTTGGTCGACTTTGCTGACCGCTTCGCTCAGACGCGTTTCGCCACCTTCGGGGCAGCCCAACACGTAACCCTGACCCATGATCTGAACTTCGATTTGTTTCATGCGTTGTCCTTAGCCTCAGTGCCTTGCGGTAGGCGATCAATCAAAGCATCAATCCTGTGACGAGCTGCGCCCAAGCGAGACTTGAGCAAGTCACGCTCTTGCGTGAGTTCTTGCAATTGCGAAGCTAGCAAAGCATTGGTGCGTTGAAGTTCCTCGTGACGCAGCAGCAAATGCTCGACACGTTGGGCAATTTGATCAATCAGGGGTGTGTGTGACATGGCCTGCGCATTTTAAGGTGCGTGCAAGCTTGGTTGTTAAAATTGTGAGCGTTGGTGCTCGCGGTGTGGTTCACATGCTGCAGTTCAACGGGAAGCAGGAGGGTCGCGTCGACAAGCTCGACCACACCTAACCTGCGCTGCCCCCGCAACGGTCAAGCGGACGAGCCCTTAGGCTCCGCTTCTGTCACACAAGCCACTGAGCGCCTTGAACAAGCGCTTGGGAAGGCGACAGAGGTTGTCTCCGCCAGCCCGGATACCGGCCAACAAGGTGGTGGTGCGCCTAAAAAACGCACCGCTAAATCGCTCAAGCACTGTCGGGGAAGGCGGTGAGAGCACATAAAGTTGGTCTTTCATCATGAATAAATCTATTCGTCTGCGTGCGCGTGCGTTTGTGCCTGCGCTTTCTGTTTTGTCTTTGGCTGTTGCTGCATCGGTTCAAGCGCAGGACATTGAAATGAATCCTGTGGTTGTTTCCGCAACGCGTATGGCGCAACCGAGCTCTGAAGTTTCTGTGGTTGTTGATGTCATCACTCGGCAGCAAATTGAACAATCGGGCGCATCAAACATCACTGAATTCTTGGATTCAGTTGGCGGTATGACTGTGAATCGTTTGTACGGTCGCGCTGGTGTAGATGCCTCGGTTGATATTGGCTACTTGGGGCAAGCCGGTTCTCAAAATGTCTTGATCCTGATTGACGGTCAAAGAGTGAATACGATTGATCAGGCTGAGGCTCAATTTACCCAATTGCCTATCAGCGCCATTCAACAAATTGAAATCCGTAAGGCAAATGGTGGCGTGCTTTACGGAGATCGTGCGCAGGGTGGTGTGATCAATATCATCACGCGCACTGATGCTTCAAAAAGCGTCGATTTGAATTTGGGTAGCTATGGATACCAAAAACAAGATGCTTACCTTGGTTTTGAAACGGATCAAGTGCGAGGTAGCGTTTCATTGATGAATGCCAAGACAGACGGATATCGGCAATTCAGTGATTCAGACCAACGCAGCGCCCAAGTCAGGCTGGTGAATGGCTCTGAGTTGGGGAAGATTTCATTCTTTGTTCGCGGCTATGAAGAAAACGCGAAATTGCCAAGCTACTTAACCAAGGCTCAGTTTGATTCGAATCCCAGACAACTCGGTGCCTATCCTGTGAACACTGAGCGTTCGGGCATTTCGACGGGTTTGAAGTATGAAACCGCACTCAAAAGTGGCGATTTCGTGTCTGTTGACACCTTTCACCAAGAGTCAAAAGGCAAGACTTACGACACGATCACAAACACCAGAACATCAATTACCCCCGAGTACAGAACAACATGGTTAGGTAATCAGATGCTTTTGGGTGGAGAGTTTGCGGATGCACAAGCCAATACAGATACAAAGAAGCAAGTTGGACAGCAAACGCAGGCGCTTTTTGCGCAAGTCATACATCCATTCACCAAATCAACCAGTGTGGATGCAGGACTTCGCTCTCAGAGAGCAGACAGCAATTTCCAAACAACCAGTGGCGCGACGATGACTACTGCAAGTGCCCAAAAAACGGGTGGTTCTCTAGGTGTACTGACCCAACTGACTGAGATGTCGACATTGCGTGCGGGTGCCTTGACGGGATTTCGCTTTCCAAATGCTGATGAGTTGTACACATTCGATAGAAACACCTATGCGCTTTTGGAAATTAATCCAGCCATAAAGCCTATGGCAACGCGTGAGTATTTCTTGCAGTTGGAACAGCGCCACCAATTTGGAAAGTTTGCTGCGCACTACCGTCAAATCAGTGCAACGGACGAAATCGCTTATCAGTACGACTGTGGTGTTGTGGGGGGCGTTGCAGCCTCATGCAATAGCAATCTTTACGACACCAAGCGCTCGATTTTTTCGCTCATGTCGGATTGGAAAATTAACTCGGCTTCAACCTTAAAAGGCGGGTTTGATGTGGTGGATGCAACAATATCCACAGGTTCAAACGCAGGCCACCGAATTCCCTTGACGCCCAAACAAGTCATACGAGTGACTTACGAGCAAAAAGTGCAAAACTATGTATTGATGTCTTCCGCGCATCATCGCAGTGGCATGGTGCAAGCTAGCGATCAGGTCGGCACGAATCCGCAAATACCTTCTCGTACGATTGTGGATTTGGGGCTGAGAACGCAGTTCTCTCAAACCATGTCTGGGTCTATGTGGGTGCGTAATTTTTTCAACAAGTCCTACTATGACTATGCGACCTACAACGGCATCTATCCAGCAGATGGGCGTGGCATCTTCGCCAATCTAAAGCTCATTTTTTAACGTCATCAATGTTGACTTCCTTCCTTCCTCAACGCATCGTCTGCCTCACCGAGGAAACGACAGAGTGGCTGTACATGCTGGGGGAAGAAGCGCGCATTGTGGGCATCTCGGGTTACACCGTGCGCCCACGCCGTGCGCGTGATGAGAAACCCAAAGTCAGCGCGTTCTTGAGTGCCAAGATAGACAAGATCTTGGCACTCAAGCCCGATTGCGTCTTTGGTTTTTCTGATTTGCAAGCCGACATCGCTGCGCTGCTGATTCGTGCAGGCGTGCAAGTGACGGTGTTCAACCAGCGCAGTGTGGATGAGATTTTTTCCATGCTCTACCAAGTCGCTGCGATGGTGGGTCAAGCCGAGCAGGGCTTGCAGCGTCTGCAACACATGCGCTCACAACTCGACGCCATCCAAGCCACAGCCGCTGCGTTCAAGCGTCGGCCCAAGGTTTATTTTGAAGAGTGGGATGAGCCGCACATCAGTGCCATCCGTTGGGTGTCTGAGCTGATTGGCGTGGCCGGTGGTGACGACTGTTTCCCAGAGTTGGCGCGTATGCCCATGGGCAAAGATCGCATCATTGCGAGCGGCCAAGCCATCATCGAGCGTGCGCCAGACATCATCATTGGGTCTTTGTGCGGTAAAAAATTCCGCCCTGAAAATGCCATGGCACGTGTCGGTTGGCAAGACGTGCCAGCGGTTCGCCACCAACAGGTTTTTGAAATCAAGTCTGCGGACATCTTGCAGCCAGGCCCTGCGGCCTTGACCGATGGCGTGACACAGTTACACCACATCTTCCAACGCTGGGCAGCGACCTATGCTTAAGCGCATCGTCGCCTTGTCTGCTTTGTGCTTCTTCGTCATCACGACACAGGCCGTGGTCTTGCGTGACGACCGCCAAGTGGCCGTGAGCGTTGTCAAACCACCGCAGCGCATCGTCAGCCTGCTGCCTTCACTCACCGAGACCGTGTGTGCTTTGGGGCAATGTGACAAATTGGTCGGCGTGGACCGTTATTCCAACTGGCCCGAAAGCTTGGCCAAGCTGCCACGTATGGGCGGCGGCCTTGACCCCAACATCGAAAGCGTGGTCGCCCTCAAGCCTGATTTGGTTTTGATGGCGACTTCAGCACGCGGCGCCGAACGTCTCACCGCGCTCGGGCTGACCGTGCTGGCTTTGGAGCCCCGTTCACATGCCGATGTGCAGCGCGTTATGCAGCTTGTCGCGCAAGCGCTGGGTGTGCCGCCGCAAGAGGGTGAGCGCGTGTGGCGTCATATCGATGCCGCAGTCAATGCCGCTGCGCAAGCCATGCCTGCACAGGCCAAAGGTCAACGCGTTTACTTTGAGGTGAGTCGCACGCCTTATGGTGCGAGTGAGTCGTCCTTCATTGGCGAAACGCTGCAACGCTTGGGTGCGCGCAACATCTTGCCTGCCTCCTTGGGGCCGTTTCCCCAAATCAATCCAGAGTTTGTGGTGCGTGCCCAGCCCGACATCATCATGGTGGGTGACAGCAATTTTGCTGACATGGCCGCGCGGCCTGGTTGGCCAAACATGCGCGCCATGCGGACGCAACGCGTGTGCCATTTCAAACCCGACGAGTCCGATGTGTTGGTCCGCGCAGGCCCGCGCATGGCCGAGGCGGCTCGCTTGATGGCCCAGTGTTTGACAGACAAAGCAAACATGAAGCAGGGGGCGCCATGACGTCGCACCCGACACGCGGGTCACCCTTGTGGCTTGCTTTGAGTTTGTGGGTGTTATGTGCCCTCGGCATTGCGCTGGGCAGCGCTGTGGGTAGCACAGGGTTTGAGAGTTGGTGGCATGCATGGCACGACGACATCGCATGGCAGATTGTGTGGGACATTCGTTTGCCTCGTAGCCTAGGCGCTTGTGCGGCGGGTGCCTTGCTGGGTTTAGCGGGCGCTTTGGCGCAAGGTTTGTTTCGCAACCCATTGGCGGATCCGTACTTATTGGGCAGTGCTTCAGGGGCCTCATTTGGCGTGGCTGTGGCGCTGGCCTTGTTTGGCGTTCACCCGTTTGCCACGGAGTTCTTGGTGCGCTTGGGGTTAACGGGTGCTGCTTTTGTTGGCGCCGTGTTGGCCGTGTTGCTCACACTGGTGTTGGCGCGTGGCGTGCAGCAGACTTTGCGCTTGTTGCTGGCCGGTGTCATTGTGGGCGTGGTCTTGGGTGCCATGGCTTCGCTCATCACCCTCATGCGGCCCGATGTGCTGCAAGGCATGCAAGGATTTTTATTGGGCTCCACCAGCTTTATAGGTTGGAACGCGTGTGTGTTGATGTTGGGCGTGTTGTCGGTGTGCTTGGTGTTGGCTGTGGTTTTGAGTCGCGTGCTCGATGCGTTGAGCCTCGGTGAATCCACCGCCTTGAGTTTGGGCCTGCCGCTCGCGCCTGTGCGTGTGGCCTTGGTCTGTGTCTTGGCGTTGGCCACAGGCGCTGCGGTGGCGCAGACGGGCTTGGTGGCTTTTGTCGGATTGGCTGCACCGCACTTGGTGCGCTCGCGGGTCAAGACCTCGCACCACTGGATGGTGGTGCTGGCTGCTTTGATGGGCGGCTTGCTGCTGCTGGCGGCAGACTTGCTGGCCCGCCTGTTGTGGGCCCCGCAAGAGATGCCCGTGGGTGTGTTGACCGCTGTGTTGGGGGGCGGTTATTTGCTGTGGCTGATGTACCGCAGCCAAACCACAAGGACCTCGCCATGAAGCTGCCAACAATGGCTTTGCGTGTGCGCGACCTGCATGTGTCCTTGGCTGGGCAAGAGGTTTTGCATGGCGTGGACATGTCCTTTGTCGCGGGTCGGTGGACCAGCATCGTCGGCCCCAACGGGGCAGGCAAATCTACCTTGCTCAAAGCGTTGGCTGGGCTGTTGCCCACGACGGGGCGCATCTTCTTGTTTGACCAAGAACTCACGGCGATGAACCGCCAGCAGCGTGCCCAGCAGTTGTCGTGGTTGGGCCAAAACGAATCTGCTTCGGACGACTTGCGGGTGTGGGATGTGGTCATGCTCGGGCGCATCCCGCATCAAGCTTGGCTGGCTGCACCCACCGCGATAGACCATGCCGTGGTCGAAACTGCATTACGCGCCACGCAAGTGTGGGATTGGCGTGAGCGCTCCCTCGGGCAACTCTCGGGTGGCGAGCGTCAGCGCGTGTTGCTGGCTCGCGCCATGGCGGTGCAAGCGCAAGTGATGTTGATGGACGAACCCTTGGCCAACCTTGATCCGCCGCATCAAGTCGATTGGCTCGAACAAGTGCGTTGCCTCACCGCACAAAACACCACCGTCATCAGCGTGTTGCACGAAGTCGGCATGGCCTTGCATGCCGACGACATGGTCGTCATGCAAGCCGGATGTGTGACGCACCAAGGTGCATGCACCGATGCTGCCACGCACCGTGCGGTCGAGGCAGTCTTTCAGGGGCGCATTGCCATTCACGCCTTGGCGGGGCAGTGGGTGTCGGTGCCCAAACTCTCTGCCCTATGAAGCGCGCACGTTGCGTCATGGTGTTGGGCACGTCCAGTGGCGCTGGCAAAAGCTGGCTCACGACCGCCCTGTGTCGTTGGTATGCGCGCCAAGGTTTCAAGGTCGCGCCGTTCAAAGCACAGAACATGAGCAACAACGCGCGCGTGGTGGCCTCTCACAACGGGCTCGGCGAGGTGGGCTCCGCGCAATACTTTCAAGCGCTCGCAGCCAAGGCCGAACCCGATGTGCGCATGAACCCCTTGCTGCTCAAGCCGGAGGCCGACACCCACAGCCAAGTGGTGTTGCTCGGTGAGGTGAACCACGAACTCACCCACACGCCTTGGCGTGATCGCAGCGAGAAAGTATGGCCACACATTGCGGCCTCACTCGACGCCTTACGCGCCGAAAACGATGTGGTGGTGATCGAAGGCGCAGGCTCACCTGCAGAGATCAACCTCATGGACAGCGACATCGTCAACCTGCGCGTGGCACGTCATGCCGATGCCCGTTGCTTGTTGGTGACTGACATAGATCGTGGGGGCGCATTCGCCCACCTCTACGGCACATGGGCCTTGCTGCCACCCCTTGATCAAGCCCGCATCAGCGGCTTCGTGTTGAACAAATTTCGCGGCGATGCAGCCTTGCTCGCACCCGCGCCACAGATGTTGCAAGCGCGCACAGGCGTGCCCACCGTGGCGGTGCTTCCCATGTGGTGGCAGCACGGCCTGCCAGAAGAAGATGGACTGTTCCATGACGCCTTGGGGCGGTCCGGCGGCCCAACAAGGACTGCTGTCAGAACCGTGGCGGTCATCGCCTACCCACGCATCAGCAACCTCGATGAATTCCAACCCTTGAAGAACGTGCCTGATGTGCGCTTGCTTTGGGCTCGCAGTCCCGCAGATTTGGCAGGCTTGCAAGCGAGTGATTGGCTCATCTTGCCCGGCTCCAAGCACACCAGCAGCGACCTCGCATGGCTGCGTACCCAAGGCCTCGATGCAGCCATCACCCAGCACGCGGCTCGCGGTGGTGCCGTCTTGGGCATTTGTGGTGGCTTGCAAATGCTGGGCGAGGCCTTGATAGACACACACGGCATTGATGGCAACGCCGCGGGCTTGGGCCTGTTGCCTGTTGTCACACAGTTTGCGGCCGATAAAACAGTTCAGCGCACCACCGCCACCCTAGGGTCATTGCGTGGTGCATGGTCCGCACTCTCGGGCGTGCAAGTGTCTGGCTACGAAATCCACCATGGACAAACCCAAGCGCATACCGCCATGGCTGCCGCAGGGCAGGTGGCGCATGAGGTGATGCCAGGTTTGGCATGGCAAAACGCGAGTGGCAACGTGATGGGGTGCTACTTGCACGGTTTGTTTGAAGACCCGACGGTCTTGCACGCCTTGTTTGGTGCGCAAACCCCGACGCTAGAGACCGTGTTCGAAGGCTTGGCCGATTTCCTCGACCAACACATGAGCGCAGATGTCTTACGTCGTTTGATTGCTTAAGCCTTGGCTTGCGTTTCGTAGTGCTGACGCAGATGGTCAATCAGCGAATGGGCGTAGCTGGGTAAGGCCGCTTGGTCGCGCGTGAGGATGTAGCGTTCGCGCACACTCCAAGGCTCGGTCAACTCAATCAGCGCAAGGTTCATGGTGGCTTGGTTGCGCCTTGCGGCAGACTCCGGCACGATGCCCACGCCCACCCCTGCACCGATCATGCGACACATGGCGTCAAAGCTGGTGAGCTGGATGCGCAGCTTTTGTGGTTTGCCCAAACGTTCGGTGACCTGTCCCAAAAAAGTTTGCAGCGTGCTGGCTGGGTGCATGCCGACCGCATCTTCATCCAAGATCTCTGCGAACGAAATGCGCTTGCGTTTGGCAAAGCGGTGTTGACGTGAGGTCGCCAGCACCAGTCGGTCTGTGCTGAAGTGCAAGCTCTGCAAACCCAAGGTGTCGACTTGACCCGACACGATGCCGATGTCCACACGACCATCCTGAACCGCTTTGGCAATTTCAGCGTTCGGTTTTTCCTGAAGGTCAATGTTGATCTTCGGGTTCTCTGCCAAAAACCTCGGCAAGATTTCCGGTAAAAAATCAGTCACCGCTGTGGTGTTCGCGTATACCCTGAGGTGTCCGCGTAAACCCCCGCCGTACTCATGCAAATCCCCCCGCATTTGCTCGACTTGG
Organism: uncultured Burkholderiales bacterium; assembly: GCA_903886485.1. GTDB lineage: Bacteria > Pseudomonadota > Gammaproteobacteria > Burkholderiales > Burkholderiaceae_C > Limnohabitans. Next base: position 48,968 of record CAISMH010000010.1, on the reverse strand, counting down.
TGCAGCATCAAACGCGCATGGTGCAAAAACGCTTGTCCCGGTGGTGACAGGCGTACACCGCGTGCTTCTCTGTACAAAAGTGGTAGATCTGCCTGAGCTTCTAACGCTTTGATGCGCGCACTGGCGGCAGCCAGTGAGAGGTGATGTTTAGCGGCCGCTTTGGTGAGGCTTCCCTCATCGGCGGCGAGCACGAAAAGGCGCAGGTCATTGAGGTCGAAATGCATCTCGTGATCTTATTCTGAAAATCCAAGCCTTCGGAAAAACAGAAGGCTCAGTCCTAAAAATACCGATTGTCGACCTGAGCAAATGCACCGAACATCGCGTCCATTCAAAAACCGACTGACATGACCTCAACCATTGATGCCCCCACACTCGCGCACTTGCAAACTTGGCAAGGCCAAAGCGAGGTGTTGGAAGACCTGATCACCCCCGCTCCTCTGCGCGCACTGAGCGCGACCTTGGATCGTGATGACCCGACGCCTGTGATGGGCACCGAGTTGCCAGCGCTATGGCACTGGTTGTTCTTTTTGCCGCACCACCGCCAAAGCGAGATTGGTCCAGACGGGCACGCCAAGCGGGGCGGTTTCTTGCCGCCCGTGCCACTGCCGCGTCGCATGTGGGCGGGTGGGCGCTTGCAGTGGCATGCACCGCTGCGCGTGGGTGATGAGGTCAAGCGCACCTCCACCATTGCCTCGGTCACCCACAAAGCCGGTCGCAGCGGAGACTTGTTGTTTGTGTTGGTGCAACACGAAGTTCACAACGCCCATGGCTTGTGCCTGAGCGAAGCGCACGACATCGTCTACCGCCCCCCTGCACAAGCCAGTGACCCTGTGCCCGCACCCGTCGCCGCATCGCAGATTGCCGCTTGGCAGCGTGACATCACACCGGATGATGTGCTGTTGTTTCGCTACTCCGCGCTGACCTTCAATGGTCATCGCATTCACTACGACCGCAAATATGTAACCGAAGTCGAGGGCTATCCGGGCCTCATCGTCCACGGCCCCTTGATCGCCACGCTGTTGGTGGACTTGGTACGCCGCCACACCGATCGTCCGATTCGACGTTTCGATTTCAAAGCCCTGCGTCCCACGTTTGAGTGCGCCGATGGCCGCGCATTGCGTGTGAGTGGACAACCCAGTGCCGATGGTTCGCAGGTGCAACTGTGGGCCCAAGATGCCGAAGGCTGGCTCACCATGCAAGCCACCGCTGAACTCGCTTGACGCAACCCTTCATGAAAACACAAATCCCTACCCCCGATGCGCACCAAGACATGCGCGACGCGCTGCGCGCCTTGTGTGGCAGTTTTGACGCTTCGTATTGGCAAAAAGTCGATGACGAACGGGGCTACCCCGAAGCCTTTGTGACGGCCTTGACCGAAGCGGGCTGGCTGGCCGCGTTGATTCCCACCGAATACGGTGGCTCTGGTTTGGGGCTGGCAGAGGCCTCCGTCATCATGGAAGAGATCAATTTCGCAGGCGGCAATGCGGGCTCGTGCCACGGCCAGATGTACAACATGGGCACCTTGTTGCGACATGGCTCCCAAGCGCAAAAAGACATGTATCTGCCCAAGATCGCCACGGGCGAATGGCGCTTGCAGTCCATGGCCGTGACCGAACCCACCACCGGCACCGACACCACGCAACTCAAAACCACTGCCGTCAAAAAAGGTGATCGCTATGTGGTGAATGGTCAAAAGGTTTGGATTTCACGCATTCAACATTCCGACTTGATGATTCTGTTGGCACGCACCACGCCCTTGGCCGAGGTGACCAAGAAAAGCGAAGGCATGTCGATCTTCATCGTCGATTTGAAGCAAGCCATCGGCCACGGCATGACCGTCAAACCCATTCGCAACATGGTCAACCACGAAACGAATGAAGTGTTTTTCGACAACCTCGAAATTCCCGCAGACAACCTCATTGGCGAAGAGGGCAAAGGTTTCAAGTACATCTTGGATGGTCTCAATGCCGAGCGCACCTTGATTGCCGCCGAGTGCATTGGCGACGCGTATTGGTTCATTGACCGTGCCCGTCGCTACGCGGGGGATCGCACCGTGTTTGGTCGTCCGATTGGTCAAAACCAAGGCATTCAATTTCCGATTGCCGACAGCTACATCGAAACAGAAGCCGCCAACTTGATGCGCTTCAAGGCCTGTGAATTATTTGATGCAGGCCAGCCCTGTGGCGCTGAAGCGAACATGGCCAAGTACTTGGCGGCCAAAGCTTCTTGGGAGGCGGCCAACGTGTGTTTGCAAACCCACGGTGGTTTTGGCTTTGCCTGTGAGTACGACGTCGAGCGCAAATTCCGCGAAACGCGCCTCTACCAAGTGGCCCCCATTTCGACCAATTTGATTTACTCCTATGTGGCCGAGCACTTGCTGGGCCTGCCGAGGTCTTTCTGATGACGACTCACACCACGCGACCCCTCGACCACATCACCGTGGTGTCTTTGGAACATGCGATTGCAGCCCCTTTTTGCACCCGCCAATTGGCCGATTTGGGCGCGCGTGTCATCAAGGTGGAGCGCCCCGGCGTCGGCGACTTTGCGCGCGCCTACGACCAACGCGCCCGTGGCGCGTCATCGCACTTTGTGTGGGTGAACCGCTCCAAAGAAAGTTTGGCGCTGGATTTGAAAGACCCGCACGACTTAGCCGTGCTGCAACAACTCATCGCCAAAGCCGATGTGCTGGTGCAAAACTTGGCGCCAGGTGCGACCGCCCGCATGGGGCTCGATGCCGCTACCCTGCGTGCGCAACACCCACGCCTCATCGTCTGCGACATCTCCGGCTACGGCAACGATGGTCCCTACCGTGACAAAAAAGCCTATGACTTGTTGATTCAAAGCGAGGCGGGTTTTCTCAGCATCACCGGCACGCCTGAGCATCCGAGCAAGAGTGGCAATTCAATTGCGGACATTGCTGCGGGCATGTATGCCTACACCAACATCTTGTCGGCGCTGATTCAACGCGACAAAACAGGCGAGGGCTCGCACATCGATGTCTCCATGCTCGAAGCCTTGGGCGAGTGGATGGGCTTTCCCATGTACTACGCGATGGACAACGCCTCGCCGCCTTCGCGCAACGCTGCTGCACATGCCACGATTTACCCTTACGGCCCGTTCGCTGCTGGCGACGGCGGCACCGTCATGCTGGGGCTGCAAAACGAACGCGAGTGGGTGAACTTCTGTGCCAATGTGTTGCAGCAACCCGAGTTGGCCCAAGACCCGCGCTTTGACAGCAATGCCAAACGCCACCAAAACCGCGACGCACTCGAAGCCTTGATCTTGGCGGCGTTTGCCCAACTCACCTCGGCGCAAGTGATGGCACGTTTAGATGCCGCCCCAATTGCCAACGCCCGCATGAACACCATGGCCGACTTGTGGGCACACCCACAGCTCAAGGCGCGTCATCGCTGGACCACCGTGGGCTCGCCCGTTGGCGACTTGCCCGCCCTGTTGCCGCCCGGCCAACAAACCGCGTTTGACTACCGCATGGACCCGATCCCTCAGGTCGGCCAGCACACCGACGCCATTCTCAAAGAGTTAGGGATGACACGATGAAGCTCACCACCTCACAGGGCTCTGCGGCGTTGGCTGAATTTGCAGCCAAGCTCCAAGCCCAAGATATTCCAGCGCATGTGCTGCACAAAACAGAAGACCTGCTGGTGGACTGGTTGGGCTCAGCCGTGGCCGGCAAGGGCGCACGTGCCGTGGAGACACTGACACAGTTCGTGCTCGACATGGGGCCAAGCCGTGGTCCTTCAGAAATCTTGTTCAACCGCCGCTTCACCTCGCCCTACATGGCTGCCATGGCCAACGCCGCAGCGTCGCATGTGGTCGAGCAAGACGATGTCCACAACGGCTCGGTGTTCCATCCCGCCACCGTGGTGTTTTCGCCCGCCTTGGCCGTGGCGCAAGCGATCGGTGCCAGTGGCGAGGACTTTTTGGTGGCCTGTGTGGTGGGCTATGAAGTCGGCATTCGCGTGGGTGAATTCTTGGGACGCTCACATTACCGAATTTTTCACACCACCGGCACTGCAGGCAGCGTGGCGGCGGCTGCCACCGTGGGGCGTTTGCTCAATCTCACCCCCGAGCAAATGAACCATGCCTTTGGTTCAGCGGGCACGCAAGCCGCAGGTTTGTGGGAGTTCTTGCGCGACGCCGCAGACTCCAAGCAACTCCACACCGCGCATGCCGCTGGCACGGGTCTGATGTCGGCGTATTTGGCCAAGCAAGGTTTCACGGGCGCCAAGTGTATTTTGGAAGGTGCGCAAGGCATGGCGGTGGGCATGTCCACCGACGCGGATGTGCGCAAACTCACAGAGGGCTTGGGCACGCGTTGGGCCACGGTGGAAACCTCGTTCAAATACCACGCCTCTTGCCGCCACACCCATCCTGCCGCCGATGCTTTGCTGCAAGTGGTGCAAACCCACCAACTCAAGTTGAGCGACATTGCGCGTGTCGTGACCCATGTGCACCAAGGTGCCATCGATGTGTTGGGCCCCGTGGTGGACCCCAGTACCGTGCACCAAAGCAAATTCAGCATGGGCACGGTGCTGGCCTTGGTGGCGCAGTACGAACACGCAGGTTTGTCTGAGTTTGATGCGCATTTCAAAGACGCGGCCATCGTGGCCTTGCGTGACAAGGTCGAGATGGCGTTGGACCCAGAAATCGACAGCGCCTACCCACAACGCTGGATTGGCAAAGTCACCGTCACCACCACCGACGGGCGCGTGTTACACGGTCGTGTGGATGAGCCCAAGGGCGACCCCGGCAATACCTTGTCGCGCGCAGAAATTGAAGCCAAAGCGATTCGCTTGGCGACCTATAGCCAATCGGCCACCGAAGCTGAGATGCGCACCGTCATCGCCAAGCTGTGGGCTGTGGCCCAAGCGCCGCGCGTGGAGGCATGGCTGGCATGACACATCCCCTGTCTTTTGCCCAAGCTTTTTTGTTTGTGCCCGCCAATCGTCCGGATCGGTTTGCCAAATCCTTGGCAACCCGCGCCCATGCGGTGATTGTGGATTTGGAAGATGCGGTGCCCTTGTCTGAAAAGGAAGCGGCACGTGAGGCCATTCGTCGCGACTTGGCACCTTGGTTGCAGCAATGCCCCGAGCGGATTGTGGTGCGCGTGAACGCCTGTGGCACACCATTTTTAGAGGACGACTTGCGCTTGATGGACGAGCTGGGTATTCGCCACCTCATGCTGCCCAAGGCCGAGTCAGACGCGCAGTTGTCGTCGGTGGTGAATGCCTTGTCTTTCTCGCCCGTGTTGATCCCGATGATTGAAAGCGCCAAAGGCGTGGATCAGGTCAAGGCGATTGCCGCGCATCCCAACACCTTGCGTTTGTCCTTGGGCAACATCGATTTGCAATTCAGCTTTGGTTTGCAGTGCGGCCCCGATGAGTTGGAGTTGTTGCCCGTGCGGCATCAAATTTTGTTGGCCAGTCGCTTGGCTGAAATTGCCGCCCCCATTGATGGCGTGACCGTGCAAATTGAGTCGGATGCGCAACTGCAAGCCGACATCTTGCGTGGCAAGCGCTTGGGTTTTCAAGCCAAGTTGTGCATCCACCCCAAGCAGGTGGATGCGGTGATCCAAGGTTTTCAGCCCACGGCGCAAGAGATTGACTATGCCCAAGCGGTGGTCGCTGCTGACAAGGCCGCCCACGGCGGTGTGGTGCAACTCAACGGAAAGATGGTGGATCGCCCAGTGGTGATGTTGGCCAAATTCGTTCTTCAAAAGGCAGGTTTGCAATGAATTTAGATACCTTACTTTTGGGTGTCGCAGACGGCGTGTCCTACGCTGGGCTGCTGTTTCTCATGTCGCTGGGCTTGACCCTGATCTTTGGTGTGTTGGGTGTGCTCAACATCGCCCACGGCAGCTTGTATGCCTTTGGTGGCTACACGGCGGCGAGCATGACCAGCTTTTTGTTGCGCCATGACTTGGCCAGCACGCCCATGTTGTTTGTGGTGCTGCTGATCGCCGCGGTGGTGGTGGGGGTAGTGATGGGCTTGGTGCTGGAAGTGGGCTTGCTGCGCTACTTTCAGAAGAAAGATCCGGTGCTCCAGTTGCTCGTGACCTTTGCCGCCTTTGTGATTTTTGAAGACCTGCAAAAACTCATCTGGGGCACCTCGCCGTATTCGGCGGGTGAGTTGGTCACGCGCTTGGGAACCATTGAAGTGTTCAACGTGACTTACACCACCTACCAAGTGGTGGTCATTCCCTGCATCGCGCTCATCAGCTATTTGGGGTTGAACTTCTTTTTGAAGAAGACATCGTTGGGCAAACAAACCGTGGCCGTGACCCATCATCGCGAAGTGGCGACGGCCTTGGGCATCAACGCCAAAAAAATCGCCACCTTGGTGTTCGTCATGGGGGCGATGTTTGGTGCCTTGGGTGGGGCATTGGCCGTGCCGGTGTCGTCACTCTCGCCCGGCATTGGTGCCGAGATGATTGTGGTGTCGTTCACCGTCGTGGCCACCGCAGGTTTGGGGCAGGTGACGGGTGCGCTCATCACCTCGTTGATGATTGGCTTGGCCCGTTCGATGGCCGTGTATGTGGCCCCTGAATTTGAGGTCGCCATGCCTTACATCATCATGTTGGGCGTGTTGTTGCTGCGTCCCAATGGTTTGTTCACAGTAGCGCAAGCACGGAGAATTTGATGCGACTTGGAATTTTTTCTGTGATGTTGGCCGCTGCCGTGATGGCCATCGGCTTGTTCTTTCCTTGGATGAAAACCATCGGCATTCTGGGCTTGTGCTACGGCTTGGCGTCTCTCGGCGTGGCCTTGCCAGCGCGGGCAGGGCAGGTGTCGTTTGGACATGCCATGTTTGCGTGCGTGGCGGCCTACACGGTGGCGTTCACAGCCAAAGCGTTTCCCCAATTGGATGGGGTGATGCTCATCGTGCTGAGTGTGTCCATGGCCACGCTCTTTGCCGCCTTGTTGGGCTTGTTCATGGTGCGTTATCGCGGCATCTTTTTTGGCATGCTGAATTTGGCGGTGAGCATGGTGATCGTGGCCTTGCTGGGCAAGCTCTACGCCCTCACTGGCGGTTCCGACGGCATCCGTGTGGACCGTCCCACCATTTTTGGTTTGGTCACCGAGCGCAGTGAGTTTGAAACCATTTTGTTGGGCTTCACCTTGGTGGTGTCTTTGGGCTGCGGTTGGTTCTACCAACGCTTCATTCACTCCGCATCGGGCGAGGCCCTGTCTGGCCTCAAAACCAATGAAACCCGTTTGGAATATTTGGGTTTATCCGCGCACAAAGTGTTGTGGGTGGGCTACGTCATTTCAGGCTTTTTCTTGAGCTTGGCCGGTGCCGTGTTTGCGCTGGCTCAAGGTTTGGTCACGCCAGACATGGGGTCTTGGATGCGCTCGGGTGAGTTTGTGTTCATCATGATTTTGGGCGGCATCAACCACGCCCTCGGCGCCTTTGTCGGGGCCGGCATTTTTGAATTGGTCAAGCTGGCTGCCTCGGCCTACATGGCGGGTGTGTGGCAGTTGTTGCTGGGTGTGACGCTATTGGTGGTCATCGTGGTGGCGCCTGAAGGAATCATTGGCGCACTGGAAAAAAGAAAGTCACACAAACAAGGAGACCCAGCATGAGCCAACCCATCTTGAGCGCGAAGGATGTGTGCTTGTCCTTTGGTGGCGTCGTCGCGGCTGACCACATTGATTTCGAACTGCACGAAGGCGAACGTCTGGCGGTGATCGGTCAAAACGGTGCCGGTAAAACCACGTTCATCAACATCTGTACGGGCTACCTCAAACCCGACTCGGGGCAGATTTATTTCAATGGCAAAGCGATCACAGGCCAATCGCCACGCAACATCGTGCGCTTAGGCATGGGCCGTTCTTTCCAGTTGCCGCAATTGTTTGTGGATCACACGGTTCAGCAGTGCTTAGAAATTGCGGCGGCGGCACGCAGTGGGCGTTTGTCTTGGTTCACGTCACTGTCAAAGTCGGTGTCTGAGCGCGAAGTGTTGGAAACCATGGAATTGGTGGGCTTGCGCGACCAAGCGCATGAGATCTCGGGGGCCTTACCCGAGGGTCATAAAAAGCTGTTGGATGTGGCCATGGCACTCATGCTGCGCCCCAAACTCATCATCATGGATGAGCCCACCAGTGGCGTGTCGTCCGAAGACAAGCATGGTTTGATGGCCCTCATCATGCAGGCCTTGGATGAGCGCCAAGTCACCAGTTGGTTTGTTGAGCATGACGTGGACATCGTGTCGCAATACGCCACACGTGTGGCGGCTTGGATTTCAGGGCAGATTGCAGCCGACGGTTCGCCAAGCGAGGTGCTGAACAACCCTCAAATCAAAAAAGAAGTGTTGGGAGACACCGCATGCTGACGATTGAAAACCTGTCTGTGTCTTTGGCGGGTTCGCCCGTGTTGCGCGCCTTGTCCATGCAAGTGCATGCGGGCACTACCACCGCGGTGGTGGGGCGCAACGGTGCAGGTAAAACAACCTTGCTGCGCAGCATCATGGGGCTGGTCACGCCGAGCAGTGGTGTGATTCATTTGGATGAACACAACCTCACCTTGTCCCCCGGGTATGAGCGCACACGTGTGGACATTGGGTATGCGCCCGAAGACCGCGTGATATTCCCCACCCTGTCGGTAGAAGAAAACCTGCGCTTGCCCTGCGAGGTGCTGGGCTTGCGTGAGCCAGACATGCAAGAGCGCTTGAGCCATGTGCTGGACGTGGTGCCTCAACTCAAGCCCATGCTGCCACGCTCAGGTGCGGCGCTGTCCGGCGGTCAAGGAAAGATGGTGGCGCTCGGGCGCGCCTTGATGGTGGGCCAAAGCCTTGTTTTGTTGGACGAGCCTTTTCAAGGCTTGGCGCCCGCCTTGGCCCAGCAGTACGCCGAGGCCTTGGCTCGCTTGCGCCAGTCGCGCCCTGATTTGGCCGTGATCATCACCGAATCGAACGCCGCGTTGCTGACCGACATTCCCAACCAAATTTTGACGATTGAGCGTGGCTCTTTCGTCGAGTCCCCGATCCATTGAACCGACCTAGAGGAAATTAGCATGGCAAAAATGTTTATCCACGGCGAGTCCGTGAACGCTGTTTCAGGACAAGTGCTCGATGTGCTGTCGCCTGTGGACGGCCAAAAGTTTGACGACATTCCACGCGGTGACAAAGCCGATGTGGACTTGGCGGTGCAAGCCGCCCACGCCGCACTCGACGGCGCATGGGGCAAGATGACAGCACTGGAGCGTGGGCGCTTGTTGATGAAACTTGGTGAGAAGGTGTTGGCGCACCACGCCGAGTTGGCGCAACTCGAAGCGCGTGACACGGGCAAGCCCATGGCCACGGCCAACGCCGACATCACGGTGCTGGCGCGCTACTTTGAGTTTTACGGTGCAGCGGCAGACAAAATTCACGGCCACGTGATCCCGTTTTTGAACGGCTACAACGTGACTGTCCTGCGCGAGCCTTTGGGCGTGACCGCGCACATCATTCCTTGGAACTACCCGGCACAAATGTTGGGCCGCAGCATTGCCCCCGCTTTGGCGATGGGCAATGCAGTGGTCGTCAAGCCCGCAGAGGATGCGTGCTTGTCGCCCATTCGCGTGGCTGAGTTGGCGCGTGAGGTGGGGTTCCCACCGGGGGCGATCAACATCGTCACCGGTTTGGGGGAAGAGGCGGGCGCGCATTTGTCGCAACACCCGGGCATCAACTTCATTTCGTTCACGGGCTCCAACGAGGTGGGCGTGCTGGTGCAACAAGCGGCAGCGAAGAACGTGATCAAGTGTGTGTTGGAGTTGGGTGGCAAGTCACCCCATGTGGTGTTTGACGACACCGACCTCGACCGTGCCGTGCCCATCATCACCCGCGGCATCATTGCTAACACGGGGCAGACGTGCACGGCGGGCAGTCGCTTGATCGTGCAAAAACGCATCTACCCCGAAATGATGGAACGCTTGGCCAAACAGTTTTCCCAAATCAAAGTGGGAACCCCTGAGATGGATTTGGACTGCGGCCCCGTCGTCAACCTCGCACAGCAACAGCGCGTGCGCCATTACTTGGCCGAGGCACAGAAGTCTGGCATCCCAGTGTTGGCACAAGGCAGCTTGGCCAGCGGCTTGCCCGCAGACGGCTATTACGTGACGCCGACGCTGCTGGGTGATGTGCCACCGCAGCATTGCGTGGCGCAGGATGAAATTTTTGGACCCGTGTTGGCGGCCATGTCGTTTGACACCGAAGAAGAGGGCATCCGTTTGGCCAACAGCACCGCCTACGGCCTGATGGCTGCTGTCTGGTCAGAAAACGGCGGGCGTCAACAACGGGTGTCCAAGGCCATCAAGGCGGGGCAGGTCTACATCAACGGGTTTGGTGCAGGCGGTGGCGTGGAGCTGCCGTTTGGGGGAGTCAAGCGCAGCGGCCATGGTCGAGAAAAAGGCTTCATGGCGCTGGAAGAAATGAGCACCACCAAAACAGTCATCAACTATCACGGATAAATCAAGGAGAACAACATGGGTAAGTTAAACAATCAAGTGGCCATCGTCACAGGCGCTGGTGGCGGTTTTGGCGAGGGCATTGCTGCGCTGTATGTGCAAGAGGGCGCCAAAGTGGTGGTGGCAGACATTCGCGAAGACGCTGCCAAAAGTGTGGCCAAGCGCTTAGGCCCTAACGCCAGCGCCTTTGTGTGTGATGTGGCCAACGGGGCCAGCGTGCAAGCCTTGGTGGACTACACCGTCCAAACATTTGGCGCGGTGAACATTGTGGTCAACAACGCAGGCGTCACGCATGTGAACAAGCCCATGCTTGATGTCACAGAGGCTGAGTTTGACCGCGTCTACAGCATCAATGTGAAATCTATTTTTCACATGGCCCATGCGGTGGTGCCTTTGATGCGCAAAGTGGGGGGCGGTGTGATTTTGAATGTGGGCTCGGTGGCGGGTATTCGTCCACGTCCCGGTTTGACTTGGTACAACGGCTCCAAAGCTGCTGTGAATATTTTGTCCAAGTCGATGGCCGTGGAGTTGGGGCCAGACAAGATTCGTGTCAACGCCATTTGCCCCGTCATGGGCGAGACCGGCATGTTCACGCAATTCATGGGTTTGCCAGACACGCCTGAAAACCGTGCCAAGTTTTTGGCCTCGATTCCATTGGGTCGTTTTTCGCAGCCCAGCGACGTGGCCGCTGCCGCGTTGTTTTTGGCCAGCCCAGAAGCAGAGTTCTTCACCGGTGTGGAGTTGCCCGTGGATGGCGGCCGCACTGTTTGATGATGTGTGTGTAGATAGCAATGACAAAAGGAGACAAATCATGACATTTAAATTCGCAAAAAAAGCAACGCTGTTGGTCAGCGCCTTGGCCTTAGCAGGCATGGCGTGGGCGCAACAAAAACCGGCTGAGTTGAAGGTGGGCATCACCACGTTCATGTCGGGGCCTGCCTCGGTGTTTGGTGTGCCAGCCAAAGCCGCGGCTGAAATCTTGATCGACGAACTCAATGCTCAAGGTGGCATTGCCGGCGTGAAAGTCACGCCCGTGTTCATTGACGAAGGTTTGGGCGGCGACAAGCTGTTGTCTGAATACCGTCGCGTGGTGCAAGACCAAGGTGTGCACACCATGTTCTCGGCGATTTCCAGCGGCAGCTGCAACATCGTGGCGCCTGTGGCCGAAGACTTAAAGGTGCTCAACCTCATGTGGGACTGCGGCACTGAAAAGTTGTTGGAAGAGAAGAAGTTCCGTTATGTGGTGCGCACCCAAGCCAACGCGACCACGGAGATGGTGGCCACGGTGATTTACTTGCTCAAAGTCAACCCCAACTTCAAAACCATCGCGGTGGTCAACCAAGACTACGCATGGGGCCGTGACTCATGGGAAATCTTCCGCAACACCTTGTTGACTTTGAAGCCAGACGTGCAAGTGGTGGGCGAGTTCTTCCCCAAGTTCGGCGCACCTGACTTCTCGACCGAGGTGTCTCGTTTGTCTGCGCTCAAGCCCGATGTGATTTTGTCCACCTCGTGGGGCGGTGACTTGGACACCTTTGTGCGCCAATCGGCACAACGTGGTTTGTTCAAGCAGTCCAAGTTTGTCTTGCCTTTGGCCGAGAGCTCATTGGAGCGTTTGGGCACCACCTTGCCTGACGGCGTCATCGTGGGCGCGCGCGGTGACCACTACTTCTTGCACCCCGAAACCAAGGACGATGCCAAGCACAAACAGTTTGTGCAAAAGTTCAAAGCCAAAACCGACAGCTACCCCATCTACTCCGTCTACCACATGGTCCAAGCCGTGGCTGGTTTGAAGGCGGGTTATGAGGCAGCCATGAAAGCCAACGGTGGCAAGTGGCCCAGCACCGAAGAGGTGGCGGATGCGATGCACAGCGTCGAGTTCAAAGGCTTTGGCCGTCCCATCAAGATGCGTGCCGATGGCCAAGGCTTGGAAGACCAGTTGTTGGGCGTGACGAAAAAGACCGCCAAATATCCCTTCCCTGTGATGGACCAAATGATGATCATCCCAGCCGATGTGGCCACCACCCCTGTGGGTCAGAAGTCGCCTGAGTGGGTCAAGTCGATCAAGGCCGACATCTTGCAGACCAAGGTGAAAACCTACTCTGCGAACTAACGTTTGGAATCGAGATCATCATGAAAATCAGAGCCGCAGTCCTGAATGCGATGGGGGCGCAAGCCCCATTTGCCAAGAGTCAACCCTTGACCATTGAAGAGCTGGAGTTACGCGACCCCGGCCCGGGCGAGGTCTTGATCAAGCTCAAGGCCGCCGGGCTGTGTCACTCGGATTTGTCGGTGATCACGGGCGTTCGACCCCGCCCCACGCCCATGGCCCTTGGCCATGAGGCCTCTGGGGTGGTGGTGGGTTTGGGCGAGGGTGTGCACGACTTGAAGGTCGGTGACTTGGTGGCGATGGTGTTTGTGCCCAGTTGTGGCGCGTGTCCCATGTGCGGGGAAGGGCGCCCCGCTTTGTGCGAACCGGGTGCCAAGGCCAACACAGAAGGCACGCTGCTCAGTGGCGCTCGGCGTTTGTACGGCTTTGGCGGCAAGCCTGTGAATCACCATGTGGGTGTGTCGGCGTTTGCTGACCATGCGGTGGTGTCGCGTCGTTCATGCGTGAAGATTGAAGCGGACATTGACCCGATTGAAGCCGCTTTGTTTGGCTGTGCCGTGCTGACGGGTGCAGGTGCGGTGATCAACACCGCAGGCGTGAGAGCCGGTCAAACCACGGCCATCGTGGGTTTGGGCGGGGTCGGTTTTTGTGCGGTGTTAGCCGCGATTGCGTCGGGCGCGCGCCAAGTGATTGCGGTCGATTTGCATGACAGCAAGTTGGCAATGGCCAAAAGCCTAGGCGCCACGGCGGTGTTCAATGCCAAAGATCCAGAGTTGCTCGACAAGATCAAAGCGCTGACCCGAGGTGGGGTGGACTTTGCGTTTGAGTTTGCAGGTTCGGTGCATGCCATGGAGTCGGCCTATCGCATGACGCGTCGCGGTGGCACCACGGTGACAGCCAGTTTGCCGCCGCCCGGCGATGCTTGGGGCTTGCAGCACGTGAACTTGGTGGCTGAAGAGCGCACTGTCAAAGGCAGTTATGTGGGCTCATGCATCCCAGAACGTGATGTACCGCGCTATGTGGATTTGTATTTGGCAGGCAAGCTGCCCATCAACAAGCTGATGGGCCAGCGTTTGAAGCTAGAGCAAATCAACGAAGGCTTTGACCGTTTGAACACGGGCGAGGCCATGCGTGACTTGATCGTGTTCGATTGATACAGGAGACAACATTGAAAACAATTCCAAAACTTGGGCTACTGATTGGCTTTTGGGCGATGAGCTTGGCACATGCCCAAGCGCCCAGTGCTGAGCAGGTGAAAAACTATCCAGACAAGTCCATCACCTTGGTGGTGCCTTTCGCCGCGGGTGGCCCCACTGATGTGGTGGCGCGGATGATGGCGATCCCCATGGGCAAGTCATTGGGCCAGCCTGTGATTGTGGAAAACGTCAACGGTGCTGGCGGCACCATTGGTGCCACCAAGGTGGCACGCGCGGCGCCCAATGGCTACACACTGTTCCTGCACCACATGGGCATGTCTACCGCGCCGGCGCTCTACAACAAGCTCAACTTTGATCCACTCACCGACTTTGAATACATCGGTCAGGTGCTAGACGTGCCCATGACTTTGTTGGCGCGCAAAGACATTCCCGCCAACAACTTGCAAGAGTTGATCGCCTACATCAAAGCCAATGAGCAAAAAGTGTCGCTGGCCGATGCGGGCTTGGGTGCGGTGTCCAACCTGTGTGGCTTGATGTTCAAAAGCGCGATTGGCGTGAACATCAACACCATTCCCTACAAAGGGACAGGCCCTGCGATGAATGATTTGCTGGGCGGGCAAGTGGACATCTTGTGTGACCAAACCACGCAGACCGTGCCCATGATCAAAGACGGTCGCGTCAAAGTGTTTGGCGTGACCACCTTGAAGCGCTTGGCCGCATTGCCCAATGTGCCGACTCTGGATGAGCAAGGCTTGAAGGGCTTTGAAGTCAAGGTGTGGCACGGCATGTATGCGCCCAAGGGCACACCGAAACCTGTTTTGCAAAAAATCAACACTGCGCTGCGCTTTGCCATGGCGGACCCCACCATCAAGCAACGCATGGTGGAGTTGAGTTCGGACATTCCAGCGCCTGACAAGATGACAGCTGAAGGCCTGAAAGACCACCTCAAGTTGGAAATCAACAAATGGGGCCCGATCATCCGCAAAGCGGGCGTGTCAGCCGACTGACGCATTGCTTCACGCATCAAGGCCACCTTCGGGTGGCCTTTTTGATTGGGCTTGCCAGAAGCCTAATGCGGCTAGCCTTAGGGCTTGCTTGTCTTGGGCTTGAAGCTACAAAACGCGGACACGCCACATTGCCAGCACAGCGGCTTGCGCGCTTGACACACATAGCGGCCATGCAAGATGAGCCAGTGGTGGGCGTCCACCAAGTAGTCAGCGGGGATGCGTTTCATGAGTTGCATCTCTACCGCCAAAGGCGTTTTGCCCTTGGCCAAACCTGTGCGGTTGCCCACGCGGAAGATGTGCGTGTCCACCGCCATCGTGGGCTCGCCAAACGCCACGTTCAACACCACGTTGGCGGTTTTGCGGCCCACGCCGGGCAGGGCTTCGAGTGCTTCACGGGTGCGCGGCACTTGGCCTTGATGTTGTTCAACCAAGATGCGGCAGGTTTGCATCAGGTGTTTGGCTTTGCTGTGGTACAGGCCAATCGTTCGGATGTAACGCTCTAGGCCGTCGAGCCCGAGGTCCAATATTTGTTGTGGTGTGTGGGCCACGGGAAACAACTTGCGCGTCGCCTTGTTCACCCCCACATCGGTGGCTTGGGCACTCAGCAACACCGCAGCGAGCAACTCAAACACGCTGGTATATTCCAATTCGGTATTGGGCTGCGGATTGGCTGCTTTCAGCGTCGCAAAAAATGGCTCAATGTGCTCTTTTTTCATATTCCATCGAATCAATTAGGGTCAGAACCCAATTATCTTCTTATGCAATTTGCCGACCGCCTCAACAACGTTGAAACCTCTGCCATTCGTGAACTGTTCAAGCTGCTGGGCAAGCCCGGCATCATCAGTTTTGCGGGCGGTTTTCCTGACAGCGCCATGTTTGATGTGGAAGGCATTCGCGAAGCCAGCAACGCGGCCCTGACCGAAGAGCCGGGCGCGGCCTTGCAATACGGCGCCACCGAAGGCTACAACCCACTGCGTGAACAACTCGCCGCCTTCATGGCGACCAAGGGTGTGAAGGGCTTAGACGCCAATGGCCTCATCGTGACCACGGGCAGCCAGCAAGCGCTTGACCTGATTGCCAAAACCTTGCTCAACCCCAATGACGTGGCCTTGGTCGAAGGCCCCACGTTTTTGGCCACCATCCAGTGCTTCCGTTTGTACGGCCCGCAGGTGGTGGGCGTGCCCATTGACGCGCACGGTGTGCAAGTGGACAAGCTCGAAGAGATGATGGTGCAACACAAGCCCAAGCTGGTCTACCTCATTCCCACCTTTGGCAACCCCAGCGGTGCCACCCTGAGCCTAGAGCGCCGTTTGCGCGTTCTGGAACTTGCCGTGAAATACAAAACCGTGGTGGTGGAAGACGACCCTTATGGCGACTTGTACTTTGGCGATGCGCCGCCGCCTTCCTTGCTAGCCCTGAGCGACCAAGTGCCGGGCAGCCGTGAGTGGCTGATTTACTGCGGCTCACTCAGCAAAGTGTTGTCGCCCGGCCTGCGCGTGGGCTGGATGATTGCCCCGCCTGAGCTGCTGGCCCGCGCCACCATGTGCAAGCAGTTCAGCGATGCCCACACCTCCACCTTTGCACAAGCCACCGCCGCGCACTACCTCAAAGCGGGCCGCATGCCCGCCACCTTGGCGCATGTGCGCAGCGTGTACGCCGAGCGTGCACACGCCATGGGCGATGCCCTAAAGCGTGAGCTGGGTGATGCTTTGACCTTCACCCAACCGCAAGGCGGCTTGTTCTTTTGGGTCAACCTCACGGGCACGGGCGGCAAACTGAAAGATGGCAGCGAACTCGCCAAACGCGCGATTGAAAAAGGCGTGGCCTTTGTGCCGGGCGCGCCGTTCTTTGCGAGCAATCCAGACACAACAGCGATTCGATTGAGCTTTGCCACAGCGGATGTGGCGAAGATCAAAGAAGGCATAGCCCGATTGGGGCAAGCGCTTTAAAACGTAGCGTTAAAGAAACTGCTTGGGGCGCGCAGTGCCTCGTCAAGGCAATAAAAGTTAGCCCGCGATGGCCTGATAAGCCGAAGCATCCATCAACCCATCCAACTCAGCCGCATTGCTGAGTTTGACTTTGTAAAACCAACCCGCCCCCTCAGGGTCGCTGTTGGCCAATGAAGGGTCAGCGCGAAGAGCTTCGTTGTGTTCGAGGATTTCCACACTCGCGGGCATGTGCACATCGGCGGCGGCTTTCACCGACTCGACCACACCGGCCACGGTGCCTTGTGCAAAGGTTTGGCCGACGTCTGCGAAGTCCACAAAGACGATGTCGCCCAGCGTGTCTTGGGCGTGTTGGGTGATGCCCACGAAGGCGGTGTCGCCTTCGATGCGCACCCAGGTGTGTTCTGCGTGATATTTGTTCATGGTGTTTACATGCCGCTGTAGTTGGGGCCGCCACCGCCTTCGGGCGTGACCCACACAATGTTTTGGGTCGGGTCTTTGATGTCGCAGGTTTTGCAGTGCACGCAGTTTTGCGCGTTGATTTGCAAGCGGTCGGTGTTGTCTTCGTTTTTCACGTACTCATACACACCGGCAGGGCAATAGCGGCTCTCGGGGCCTGCGTAGGTGGCGAGGTTGATGTTGACGGGCACCGACGCATCTTTGAGTGTCAAGTGCGCGGGTTGGTTTTCTTCGTGGTTGGTGTTGCTGATGAACACGCTGCTCAAGCGGTCAAACGTCAACTTGCCGTCGGGCTTGGGGTAGTGGATAGGGGTGTGCTGCGCTGCTGGCTCCAGACACACATGGTCGGGCTTGTGGCCGTGCAGGGTCCAAGGTGGGGTGGTGATGCCTAACTTGGGCATCAGCCATTGCTCGATGCCTGTCATCACGGTGCCGACCAGCATGCCTTTTTTGAACCACAGTTTGAAGTTACGGGTTTGGTCCAGCTCTTGGCTCAACCAGCTCTTTTCAAACGCAGCAGGGTAGGCGCTCAGCTCGTCGTTGGCGCGTCCCGCAGATACAGCTTCATAGGCGGCGTCAGCAGCCAACATGCCGCTCTTGATGGCGGCGTGGCTGCCTTTGATGCGGGCGGCGTTGAGGTAACCCGCATCGCAACCAATCAGTGCGCCACCGGGGAGCACGGTTTTGGGCAAGGCCTGTGGCGTGCCATTGTTGATGGCGCGTGCGCCGTAGCCAATGCGCTTGGCGCCTTCCAAATGGGCGGCAATGGCGGGGTGTGTTTTCCAGCGCTGCATTTCTTCAAACGGACTGAGCCACGGGTTTTTGTAGTCGAGGCCGAGCACAAAACCGAGGGTGACTTTGTTGTCTTCCAAGTGGTACAAAAAGCCGCCGCCAAACGCGTCGTCTTGCATGGGCCAGCCAGAGGTGTGGACCACCAAGCCGGGTTTGGCTTTGGCGGGGTCGACTTCCCACAACTCTTTGATGCCGATGGCATAGCTTTGTGGGTCGCGGCCTTCAGCCAAGTTGTACTTGGCAATCACTTGTTTGCCCAAGTGACCACGTGCGCCTTCCGCGAAGATGGTGTACTTGGCGTGCAGCTCCATGCCGAGCTGGAAGTTGTCGGTGGGCGCGC
Organism: uncultured Burkholderiales bacterium; assembly: GCA_903886485.1. GTDB lineage: Bacteria > Pseudomonadota > Gammaproteobacteria > Burkholderiales > Burkholderiaceae_C > Limnohabitans. Next base: position 30,693 of record CAISMH010000010.1, on the reverse strand, counting down.
CGTCTTTGCCAATGCCGAGGTTGCCAGTGCCCACACCTTTGACTGCACCTTGTTCGTCATACAAAACTTCAGCCGCGGTGAAGCCCGGGAAAATTTCCACGCCAATGGATTCGGCATGTGCGGCCATCCACTTCACCACGTTGCTGAGTGACACCACATAGCAGCCATCGTTGTGGAGGTTGCGCGGCAACAGCCAATCGGGCGTGCGCTGAGCGCCTGTTTCACTGAGGAACAACACATCGTCGCCCGTGACTTCTTGGTTGAGCGGACAGCCGAGTTCTTGCCAGTTGGGGATGAGCTCGGTCATGGCCTTGGGGTCCATCACCGCGCCTGACAAAATGTGCGCGCCGGGCTCTGAGCCTTTTTCTAACACCACGACGGAGACGTCATGGCCTTTTTCAGCGGCGAGCTGTTTGATGCGAATCGCCGTGGCCAAGCCACCGGGGCCGCCGCCCACCACGACCACGTCGTATTCCATGGCTTCGCGCGGTCCAAATTGGGCGAGGATGTCTTCTTGTGTCATGTGTCTTGTCTCGGTCTGTTGTCAGAGGTGGGACAGATTTTAGGGCCTGCAATAGACGCACTTGTCATAATGAAATAACTCAACAATCTGGAGGTCAGCATGGCGTACAGCATGGATTTATCGGGGCGTGTGGCTTTGGTCACAGGGGCATCGAGTGGTTTGGGGGCTCAGTTTGCAAGAACCCTCTCACGTGCAGGCGCTGCCGTGGTGTTGGCCAGCCGTCGCATTGAAAAGCTCAAAGAGCTGCGCGCCGAGATTCAGTCGGAGGGCGGCGACGCCCATGTGGTGAGTTTGGATGTGACCACACTGGGCAGTATCAAGTCAGCGGTGGCCCATGTCGAGACCGAGGTGGGCAGCATTGACATCTTGGTGAACAACTCAGGCGTGAGCACCACCCAGCGCGTGCAAGACGTGACCGAGGAAGACTTTGACTTTACTTTCAACACCAACGTGAAGGGCTCGTTCTTTGTGGCCCAAGAGGTGGGCAAGCGCATGTTGGCACGCGCCAAGGGGGCAGCACCCGGCAGTTATACCGGTGGACGCATCATCAACATCGCGTCGGTCGCGGGCTTGCGGGTGTTGCCACAAATTGGGCCGTATTGCATGAGCAAAGCCGCCGTGATTCAAATGACCAAGGTCTTGGCCATGGAGTGGGGGCGCTTTGGCATCAACGTCAACGCGATTTGCCCGGGCTACATCGACACCGAAATCAACCACCACCACTGGCAAACCGAGCAAGGTCAAAAGCTGGTGAGCATGCTGCCGCGCAAGCGCATTGGGCACCCTGAAGATTTGGATGCTTTGCTGGTGTTGTTGGCCAGTGCCGAGAGCTCATTCATCAATGGCGCCATCATCTCCGCTGACGATGGGTTTGCCGTATGAGATACGAAATTCCAGAGCGCAAGAAATTGGTCTACGAGACCACCCTGCCTATTCGTTGGGGCGACATGGATGCGATGGGCCATGTGAACAACACGCTCTACTTTCGGTATTTGGAGATTGCCCGTGTTGACTGGCTGCGTCAATTCAATGCTGAGCCCAAGCCCGTGGGTCATGGCCCCGTCATCGTGAATGCGTTTTGCAACTTCTACAAACAGTTGGAGTATCCGGGCGACGTGCTGGTGAAGATGTATGCCAGCGACCCTGCACGCACCACGTTTGAAACTTGGGCCACGATGGAGCAAGCGGCCAACCCCGGTGTGATTTACGCGGCAGGTGGGGCGACCACCATTTGGGTGGATTTTCCCAAGCAAAAAGCAGTGGATTTGCCGGCATGGTTGCGTGAGATCGTCACGCCTTAGTGGTCGCTTGGGGCGGTTGCTGTTTCCAATTGCGTAAGCCACACCAGTGCAGCCTGACGGTCTTCTCCGCACATCTCTGCCGAGGCTTGTAGGCTCCCGCAAAACGCGGGGCGCTCAGGCTTGCCAAACACCGCGCAGCGCATGTCGGGTTGCAGTTGCACGCAGGGCACGCCAGCCGGTTTGCCTTGCGGCATGCCGGGTAAGGCGCTGGTGATGGAGGGGGCAATGCAACACGCGCCACAACCGCTGCGGCATTGCATTTATTTTTGTTTGGGCACGCGGCCCAGCGTGTAAAACTCAGGGTTAGGCGACATGTTGCTGAAGCTGGCCATGCGGTTGCTCAGGCCAAAGAAGGCGGTGATGGCGGCGATGTCCCAGATGTCTTCGTCGTTGAAGCCGTGGGCGTGCAAGGCGGTGAAGTCGGCGTCTTCTACCAAGTCACTGTGCTGGCAGACCTTCATGGCAAAGTCGAGCATGGCGCGTTGACGCGGTGTGATGTCGGCCTTGCGGTAGTTGACCGCGACTTGGTCGGCCACCAAAGGTTTTTTCTCATAGATGCGCAAAATCGCGCCATGTGCCACCACGCAATACAAGCAGTGGTTGGCCGCACTGGTGGTGGTGACGATCATCTCGCGGTCGCCCTTGGTGAGGTTGCTCTCGCGGCCCACCGACTCGGGCACCATCAAGGCATCGTGATACGCAAAGAACGCGCGCCACTCGGCAGGGCGACGCGCCAAAGCCAAAAACACATTAGGTACAAAGCCCGCCTTTTCTTGCACTTCCAAAATCTTGGCGCGCATGTCGTCGGGCAAGTCTTTGAGTTCGGGGTGAGGGTAGCGATTCATGCGGAGTTCTCTGTGTGTGATGGACCTCAGCGATTATCCTTGTCGCCCATTCCATCCTGAGGCGTTCCCATGGCGCCCCCCAAGGATTCACTTGCGCTAGCCCACCACCAGCTTGTGCACCAAGTCGGCGGTTGTAGAGGCTTTGTATTTGCGCATCAGTTTGGCGCGGTAAATCTCTACCGTGCGGTGGCTGATGCCCAGTGCTTTGCCAATTTCTTTGGAGGTCATGCCCTCCATCAAAAAAGCCGCTACCTCACGTTCACGTGCCGTCAGCTCTGTGCGGACAGGGCGGGTGGCGCTGAGATCTTCAAAGCTCCAAATACCCGCCTCATGCGGGGCTGCGCGGTTGAGTGCGCGGCCCGTGACATGGCACCAAAACGGCTCGCCTTTGAAGCGACCATCGATGCGCTTCATCACCCGGTCATCGGCATACAAACCTTTGGCGTTCAGGCTCAGTTCAATGCGCACGCCCGTGCGCTCGTATTCGTCGGCGCTGGGGTAGAGCACTTGGAACGATTGGCCGATCAACTGCTCACGTGTGGCCCCGAACATGTCGCACACGTGCTGATTGCAGTCCACCATGGTGCGGTTGCGTGAGAGCACCAGCCCCACGGGTGCGAGTTCAAAGGCTTGGCGGTAGTCGAGCGTCATGTCGGGGGTCTGTGCTTAAGGAAAACTACGTAGTTGGTTACGTAGTATCGTAGCCTCACTCTGTTGCACTTTTTGGAGCATCCCTTGAACAAAGTTTTCCCTTCTGCTGCTGAAGCACTCAAAGACATCGTGGCCGATGGCCAACTGATGGCGGTGGGTGGTTTTGGCTTGTGTGGCATTCCCGAAGCCCTGATTGACGCCTTGCGCGACAGCGGCGTGAAAGACCTGACCGTCATCTCCAACAACGCGGGTGTGGATGGTTTTGGTTTGGGCAAGTTGCTGGAAACCCGCCAAATCAAAAAAATGATTTCCAGCTATGTGGGCGAGAACAAAGAGTTCGAGCGCCAATACCTCTCAGGCGAGTTGGAGCTGGAGTTCACGCCCCAAGGCACCTTGGCTGAAAAGCTGCGTGCAGGTGGTGCTGGCATTCCGGCTTTCTTCACCAAAACCGGTGTGGGCACCTTGGTGGCCGAGGGCAAAGAGCTGCGCGAATTTGACGGCGAAACCTATGTGATGGAACGCTCACTCGTGCCGGAAATTTCACTCATCAAAGCCGATGTGGCCGACCGCTCAGGCAACTTGCGCTTCAACATGACGGCACGCAACTTCAACCCTGCCGCAGCCACCGCTGGCCGAATTTGCGTGGTGGAAGTCGAGCGCATTGTGGCCACAGGCGAACTGGCCCCAGACGACATTCACTTGCCCGGCATTTATGTGCACCGCATCGTGCACAACCCCACGCCCGAGAAGCGCATTGAAAAGCGCACCACCCGCGACCGTAAATAAGGACACCATCATGGCTTGGACTCAAGACGAAATGGCCGCACGTGCGGCAAGCGAACTGCAAGACGGTTTTTATGTGAACCTTGGCATTGGTATTCCCACTTTGGTGGCCAACCACGTGCCAGACCACGTGGAAGTGTGGCTGCAAAGCGAGAACGGCATGTTGGGCATTGGCCCGTTTCCTTATGAAGATGAAGTCGATGCTGACCTCATCAACGCAGGCAAACAAACCGTGACCACCATCAAAGGCTCGGCGATTTTTGGCAGCGATCAATCGTTTGCCATGATTCGCGGCGGCAAGATCAACCTTTCCATTCTGGGCGCCATGCAAGTGAGCGAGAAGGGCGATTTGGCCAACTGGATGATCCCCGGCAAGATGATCAAAGGCATGGGCGGTGCGATGGACTTGGTCGCTGGCGTCAAGCGCGTCATCATCTTGATGGAGCACGTGGCTAAGAAAAAAGACGGCACCGAAGATTTGAAAATCTTGAAAAACTGCACCTTGCCTTTGACGGGCGTGGGTGTGGTGGACCGCATCATCACCGACCTCGCCGTGATGGACGTGGTGCCTGAAGGCCTCAAAGTGATTGAGCTGGCCCCAGGCGTGACCCGCGAGTTCTTGCAAAGCAAGACGGGCGTGAGCTTGATTTAATTCAACGCTTCGCGAAGGAAAAAGCCGCTCAGTTCATCAAACTGAGCGGCTTTTTTTAATTGGAGCGGGTGATGGGAATCGAACCCACGTTATTTGCTTGGGAAGCAAGAGTCCTACCATTGAACGACACCCGCAGGACTGGTGGCATTGTATCGTTGTGATCTAGACTCACGCTGTGTCGCTCGCGAATCTGAGGCTTACCGCATGAAAACAATGACAAAAATTTCTCTCTTTGTGGCTGTGATGTTTCCGTTATGTGTGATGGCACAGACCTGTGATGACATCAAAGACAACGACAAGGCCAACTACTGCCGCGCCACCACCACCAACGAGAAATCCTATTGCCAAAAAATTGGCAGCAACGACACCCTGAACCTGTGCATGGGTAAGCTGGAAAACGACATCAAATACTGCCGCCGCATCGCCACCGACAAAATCAAAAAGAGATGTGAAAACAGCATCCGCTAGGGATGCTGTTGTGCGGTGAGCGTGACAGAGGTTCAGGCTTGAGCCAAGGCCTGCTGCATGACTTGACCGACTTGATCAAAATAATCTTGAGCTGTCTGGGTCGGCACCAAATACTTGGTGCGGCGGTTTTTGCCCTCGAAAACGGTGTCAATCATGCCCAACTCACGCAATTGGTCGAGCTTGCGGTGGATGGTGGCGGGGGAGGCAATGCTGTGCAAGGCCATGGCGTCTGTGACAGTCAGAGGCTTTTGTTGACCATGACGCACAGCAATGACTTCCAAGAGTTTTTTCGCATCCAAGTCCATGGCTGGCGCGCCTTCGCCGCCATCCAATGCATGGATGAGGTTCAGAAAACGCAAATAAATTTGTTTAGAGTCCATGGCTGGATGTCCCTTTTTTACATAGGCAAGTCATGAATATATTGTATTCATAGATTTTGATAAAAAGTTAGTAAAATCACGTAAGGCCACGTATTTAAAGGCTTTCACGTTATTTGAGAATATCTCCCAAGCACAGGTATTTCATCTCCAAGTACTCATCCATGCCATGGCTGGAGCCTTCACGACCCAAGCCTGATTGCTTGACACCGCCAAAAGGCACGTGCTCGGTGGCGATGATGCCCACGTTGATGCCCACCATGCCGTATTCCAGCGCTTCGCTCACGCGGTAGATGCGACCGATGTCGCGGCTGTAGAAGTAGCTGGCCAAGCCAAACTCGGTGTTGTTGGCGGCATCCACCGCTTCTTGCTCTTGGTGAAAGCGAAACACGGGGGCGAAGGGGCCAAAGGTTTCTTCGCGCGCGCACAGCATGTCGGCGCGGGCGTCAGCGATGACGGTGGGTTCAAAGAACTGGCCGTCGAGTTTGTGGCCGCCCACCATGACCTTGCCGCCTTTGGCAATGGCGTCTTGCACATGGCGCGCCACTTTTTCAATGGCAGCGTCTTCAATCAGCGGGCCCTGCACCACGCCGTCGTCAAAGCCGTTGCCCACCTTGAGTGTTTTAACTTTGGCGGTGAACTTTTGCACAAACTCGTCGTACACCGCGTCTTGCACATAGAGGCGGTTGGCGCACACACAGGTTTGACCGGCGTTGCGGTATTTGCTGGCCATCGCCCCTTCGACGGCGCTGTCAATGTCGGCATCGTCAAACACGATGAAGGGGGCGTTGCCACCCAGCTCTAAGGCCAGCTTCTTGATGCTGGGCGCCGACTGCGCCATCAAGATGCGGCCCACTTCGGTGGAGCCTGTGAAGCTGATGTGGCGCACGATGTCGCTGCTGCAAAACACCTTGCCAATGGCAATGCTGTTGTCGCTGTCGGCGGTGAGGATGTTGACCACGCCCGCAGGAATACCGGCACGAATGGCCAGCTCTGCCGCCGCCAAAGCGGTGAGGGGGGTGAGCTCGGCGGGTTTGATGACCACAGGGCAGCCCGCCGCCAAAGCCGGTGCCACCTTGCGGGTGATCATGGCCAAGGGGAAGTTCCAAGGTGTGATGGCGGCACACACGCCAATGGGTTGCTTCAACACCATCAAACGGCGGTTGTTGTCAAACTGGGGCAAGGTTTCGCCATTGGCGCGTTTGGCTTCTTCGGCAAACCACTCCACAAAGCTCGCGCCATAAGCCACCTCGCCTTTGGCTTCGGCAAAGGGTTTGCCTTGCTCGGCCGTCATGATGCGGCCGAGGTCTTCTTGGTTGGCCATGAGCAGGTCAAACCACTTGCGCAAGAGGATGCTGCGCTCTTTGCCTGTTTTGCTGCGCCACGCGGGCCAAGCGGCGTTGGCTGCGTCAATGGCGGCTTGCGCATCTGCAGGCCCCAGGTTCGCCACATCGGCGAGTTTTTGGCCGGTGGCGGGGTCATGCACATCAAAACGGTGACTGCCTTTGACCCAATGGCCGTTGATCAAGGCATCGGTCTTGAGCAAGCTGGGGTCGTTGAGCAAAGAAAGGGGCGCGGTCTTCATGTCCATGAGGGTCTCCAAATTCGATGCGGCGAGCATACCCGCAGGCCCTGAGCCTGCAATGACTCTGGGGTGACACCCAAACCTATAATTTGAGGATGACTACACCCCAATTCACCGTCGCTGATATTCGCAAAACTTTTCTGGACTTCTTTGAGTCCAAAGGCCACACCGTGGTGGCCTCCAGCCCCTTGGTGCCGGGCAATGACCCCACCTTGATGTTCACCAACTCGGGCATGGTCCAGTTCAAAGACGTGTTTTTGGGCGAAGACAAGCGCTCGTATGTGCGCGCGGCCTCGGTGCAAGCCTGCTTGCGCGCCGGTGGCAAACACAACGACTTGGAAAACGTGGGCTACACCGCGCGCCACCACACCTTCTTTGAAATGCTGGGCAACTGGTCTTTCGGTGACTACTTCAAACGCGAGTCCCTCAAGTGGGCTTGGGAGTTGTTGACCGAGGTCTACAAGTTACCCGCTGACCGTTTGCTCGCCACTGTCTATCAAGAGGATGACGAGGCCTACGACATTTGGACGAAAGAAATTGGTCTGCCGCCCGAGCGCGTGATTCGCATTGGCGACAACAAAGGGGGCCGCTACAAAAGCGACAACTTCTGGATGATGGCCGACACCGGTCCTTGCGGCCCTTGCTCTGAAATCTTCTACGACCACGGCGACCACATCCCCGGCGGCCCACCCGGCAGCCCTGACGAAGACGGTGACCGCTTCATCGAAATTTGGAACAACGTGTTCATGCAGTTCAACATGGACGAAACAGGTGCGGTCACCCGCTTGCCCGCACCGTGCGTGGACACGGGCATGGGCTTGGAGCGTTTGGCTGCCATCTTGCAGCACGTGCACAGCAACTACGAAATCGACATCTTTGACGCGCTCATCAAAGCCGCCGCCCGCGAAACCGGCTGCAAAGACTTGGGCCACAAGAGCTTGCGCGTGATTGCCGACCACATCCGCGCCACCTCGTTCTTAGTGAGCGATGGCGTGGTGCCCAGCAACGAAGGCCGTGGCTATGTGCAACGCCGCATCATCCGCCGCGCCATTCGTCACGGCTATTTGCTGGGCCAGAAAAAACCGTTCTTCCACAAACTCGTGCCCGACTTGGTCAAACTCATGGGCGATGCCTACCCGAATATGGCATCACAAGCCGAGCGCATTGCGTCGGTGTTGAAGGCCGAAGAAGAACGCTTCTTCGAAACCCTCGAAGTCGGCATGCAAATTTTGGATGCCGCCTTGCAAGGTGGCGCGAAAGTCTTGCCAGGCGAAGTGGCCTTCAAGTTGCATGACACCTATGGCTTCCCACTCGACTTGTCGGCCGACGTGTGCCGCGAGCGTGGCTTGAGCGTGGACGAAGCAGGCTTTGCCGCCGCCATGGAAAAACAAAAATCCCAAGCCCGCGCCGCAGGCAAGTTCAAGATGGACAAGGCGTTGGACTACACCGGCGCAGGCAACACCTTTGTGGGCTACGACGAGCTCAAAGCCACCTCCAAAGTGGTGGCGGTGTATGTGGATGGCAACTCAGTCGCCGAACTCAAACACGGTCAAAGCGGCGTGGTGGTGTTGGACACCACACCGTTCTACGCCGAGAGCGGCGGCCAAGTGGGCGACGCAGGTGTGTTGGTGAGTGGCTCGGCCAGCTTTGCGGTGGAAGACACCTTGAAAATCAAAGCCGATGTGTTCGGCCACCACGGCACCTTGACCCAAGGCACCTTGGCCGTGGGCGACCATGTGGACGCCCAAGTGGACGTGCAAGTGCGCGCGGCCACCGTGCGCAACCACTCGGCCACCCATTTGATGCACAAAGCTTTGCGCGAAGTGCTGGGCGACCATGTGCAACAAAAAGGCAGCTTGGTGAATGCCGAGCGCACCCGTTTTGACTTTGCGCACAACGCGCCCGTGACCGATGCGCAGATTCGCGAGATTGAAGCCAAAGTGAACGCCGAAATTTTGGCTAACGCTGCGGCGCAAGCGCGGGTGATGGACATCGAGTCCGCACAAAAAACCGACGCCATGATGTTGTTTGGCGAGAAATACGGCGAGACCGTGCGCGTGCTCGACATTGGCTCTAGCCGTGAGTTGTGCGGTGGCACCCACGTCAAAGCCACGGGCGACATTGGTTTGTTCAAAGTGGTGGCCGAAGGCGGTGTGGCCGCGGGCGTGCGCCGCATTGAAGCGGTGACAGGCGCCAATGCTTTGGCTTATTTGCAATCGCTAGAAGACTCTGTGGCCCAAGCCGCTGGCGCGCTCAAAGCGCCACCGACCGAGCTGAATGCACGTTTGGCCCAAGTGTTGGACCAAGTCAAAACCTTAGAGAAAGAAGTGTCGGCTCTCAAAGGCAAAGTGGCTTCTGCGCAAAGCGATGAGTTGTTGACGCAAGCGGTGGACGTGAAAGGTACCAAGCTCTTGGTGGCCAAGCTCGAAGGGGCCGACGCCAAAACCTTGCGCGACACCATGGACAAGCTCAAAGACAAGATGAAGTCAGCCATCATCGTGCTGGCCGCTGTGGATGGTGAGAAGGTCAACATCGCCGCAGGCGTGACCGCGGACAACGTGGGCAAAGTCAAAGCAGGTGAGATGGCCAACTTTGTGGCCCAGCAAGTGGGCGGCAAAGGCGGCGGCAAACCAGACATGGCAATGGCCGGTGGCACCGATGCTGCCGCTTTGCCCAAAGCTTTGGCCAGCGTGCAAGCTTGGGTGACCGAGCGCGTGTGATGCGCTGGTTCGCACGCATGAACGCACGGTTGCACACACGCACGCAAGCAAGCCCAAACATCTTGCAAACAAAGGCCCAACAGGTGTTGGGCCTTTTTGTTGTGTTTGTTGTGAGCTTGCTGGTGTCCAGCGTGTGCGTGACCCGAGCGTGGGCGCAATTCGATAAAACGGCATGGCCCACCAAAGTGGACACGCCCAAGATGGACGCCATCGATTTACAAGGCAAAGCATGGAACCCCGCAGAGCTGTCAGGCAAAGTGGTGGTGCTCAACTTTTGGGCCACGTGGTGCGCGCCGTGCAAAGACGAATTGCCCACGCTGCAAACCCTGCATGACATCAGCGACAACCAAACCGTGGTGTTGACCATCAACGTGCGCGAGCCCGCCGCACGCGCTGCGCGTTACATGCAAAGCACGGGCATGACCTTCCCCGTGATTTCGGATGCCAAAGGCGAGTTGGCCAAACGCTGGGGCGTGACGGTGTACCCCACCACCATCCTCATCGCGCCCGATGGCCAAGCGCGCTGGCGCATCGTGGGCGATGTGGATTGGAGCGGCGCGCAGGCCAATGCGTGGTTGGCCGATGTACGTCAATACACTTCGTTGACCCACACGGTGCTCAAGCCCGTCACCCCCAAGCGATAATTCACGCGCCTCGCGTACTTTGCGCGATGTGACCTGCCTTCGGGGCATTGGCGCAACATGGTGTGCGCCTCGCATGTGCCGACAGGTCTCCTCATTTATTCGGAGCTCTCTTTCATGACTCTCGTGCGTCGTTCCCTTCTCAAGGGGGCAGCAGCCGCGTGCGCCCTCAGCGGTGTGCCCAGCTTTGCCTTGGCCCAAACCAGCCCCTCAACTTCTGTGCGTCGCTTCGAACCCCAAGCGGGTCATTGGCGCACGTTTGAAGTCACCACCCGTGTGGACTTGGCCGACGCAAAAGGCGCCGCCCGTGTGTGGTTGCCTGTGCCCAGCATCAACTCGGATTGGCAGCGTTCGCTCGAGAGCAGCTTTCAATCGAACGGCACCTCACGCATGGTGAGTGACGGCACCGAGGGTGCGCGCATGCTCTACACCGAGTTCGTGGCGGGCGTGACCCCATTTGTCGAAGTCACCAGCCGCGTGCAAACGCAAAACCGCTTTGTGGACATTGCCCAGCCCACCGCGCACCCCTTCACGCGTGAAGACGCAGACACCTTGCGCTACTACACCCGCGCCACGCATTTGTTGCCCACCGACGGCATCGTGCGCACCACGGCCCTCAAGGCCACGCAAGGCGCGAAGACCGATGCACAAAAAGCCCGCGCCATTTACGACTGGGTGGTGGCCAATGCATGGCGCGAACCCAAGACACGTGGTTGCGGCGAGGGCGACATCAAAACCATGTTGGAGACCGGCAATTTGGGCGGCAAATGCGCCGACATCAACGCCTTGTTTGTGGGTCTGTGCCGCTCGGTGGGCGTGCCCGCACGCGATGTGTATGGCTTGCGACTGGTGCCCTCGGCCTTTGGCTACAAAGAGTTGTCGGGCAACCCCACCAGCTTGAAAGGCGCACAACACTGCCGCGCCGAGGTGTATTTGCAAGCCCACGGTTGGGTGGCGATGGACCCCGCTGACGTGGCCAAAGTGATGCGCCTAGAAACGCCTGAGTGGATCAAGCGCACCGACAACGCCGTGGTGCAGCCCGTCTACAACCGTTTGTTTGGCGGCTGGGAAGGCAACTGGTTGGGCTGGAACACCGCGCACGATGTGGCGCTGCTCGGCAGCCAAGAAGCGCGCTTGGGCTTTTTGATGTACCCCGTGGCAGAGACCGCAGAAGGCCGTGCCGATTCTTATGCGCCTGACACCTTCAAGTACCAAATCACGGCACGCGAAATCAAGGCTTGATGTGGGTTGTCAAAGCGTGATGCTCAACCGCAAGGCGCTTTGAAATTCACGCGCCTCACCCGTGACGGGGTCGGTGAAAGCCACGCTTTTGGCCAGCAGTTGCAGGGGATGGCTGAAGTCTTCCTCCGCATCTGGCCCGCGCAACACCGTGGGATAAAACTGGTCGCCTTCCAGTGGCAAACCCAGCGCCATCATGTGGACACGCAGTTGGTGGCGTTTGCCGCTGACGGGCTCTAGCTGGTACAGCGCACGTGTGTCTTCTACTTTGAGCAGACTGATGCGTGTTTCGCTGTTGGGCTCGCCCGCCACTTCTTGCGTTCTGAAAAAAAGCGTGTCGGGTTGCAGGCGGCTGGTGTGTGTGCGTGGCAATTCAAGTGAAGGGTTGTACGCTGCCACTGCCTCATAAACCTTGTGCAGTGCCTTGTCGCGAAACAGTGCGTGGTAGGCGTCGCGGTCAGCGAAGCGTTTGCCAAACATTACCAAGCCTGCGGTCTCGCGGTCAATGCGGTGCAGTGGCACAAGGTCGTCAAGGCCTGTGAGGTGCTTGAGTTGCACCAGCAGGCTTTGCTGCACATAGCGGCCTGCGGGCGTGACCGGCATGAAGTGCGGTTTGTCCGCCACGATCAAGTGCGCATCTTCAAACACGATGCGGGCTTGCTGGGGCAGCACCGGCTCGTTGGCGATGTGGCGGTAGTAGTAGAGCTGGGTGTGTGGTGTGTAGGCCTGTGTGGCTGCGACGGGCTGGGCCGATTCGTTGAGCACCAAGCCTTGCGAAAAACGGTGCAGCCACTCGTCACGCGAGATGTCGGGCATGCGTTCTAGCAAAAAATCCAGCACCGTGGCCCAAGGCCCAGCGGGTAGCGTCACGCGGCTTGGGCCGACGCCGTGGCGCGTGGGAATGCGCGTCAAACTCAGACCTTGGTGAACACCAAGTCCCACACCCCGTGGCCCAGCTTCAAGCCACGGTTTTCAAATTTGGTGAGCGGGCGGTAGGCTGGTTTTTCGGCAAAACCGCTGGGGTCGGTGGCGGTGTTTTTGAGCAAAGGCTCGGCAGACACCACATGCAACATTTGCTCGGCATAGGGCTCCCAGTCCGTCGCCAAGTGCAGGTAGCCGCCGGGCTTGATGTGTTGGGCCAGGCGATGGACGAACGCGCTTTGAATCAAGCGGCGCTTGTGGTGACGGCTTTTGTGCCAAGGGTCGGGGAAGAAGATGTGCACGCCGTCCAAGCTGCGCTCGCCTAGCATGTGGTCCATCACCTCCACCGCGTCGTGCTGCACGATGCGGATGTTGCCAATGCTTTCTTCACCGCAACGCTTGAGCAGCGCGCCCACGCCAGGCGCGTGAACTTCGCAGCACAAAAAATTATCGTCAGGCCGCGTGTGCGCAATCTTGGCGGTGGCGTCGCCCATGCCAAAGCCAATTTCCAAAATCAGCGGGGCAGTGCGGCCAAATGCAGCAGCCACATCCAAACGCTCAGGGGCGTATGGCACTAAAAACTGCGGCCCAAATTGATCAAACGCCCGCACTTGGCCCGAACCCATGCGACCCGCACGCAGCACATAGGTTTTGATGACGCGCATGAACGGGGCGTCGATTTTTGGGGTGTCGGGAGTGGTGGGCGTATCAGCGGTCATGGCAGCAAGTCTTTGAGTAGTCCATGATTATCGCGGTGTGGGCGGCCATGCTGCTGTCCATGTGGCAAGGGCTTGCGTGATGTGTGCCCCCTCGTCCGCCTTGGGCAGGCCCAAGGCCTGTGCGGCTGTTTGCAGTGCGAGCAATGGATCACTCAGATCCAAAGCCTCCGCCCCATTTTGTTTGCTCAGTTTTCCCCCTTTCTCACCCAACACCAGCGGTGTGTGCAGGTAGTGGGGGGTGGGCAAGCCCAACGCGTGTTGCAGCACGATTTGGCGTGCGGTGTTGTCGCACAGGTCTGCACCCCGCACGATGTGGGTGATGCCTTGGGCAGCGTCATCCACCACCACGGCGAGTTGATAAGCCCACAGACCGTCGGCGCGGCGCAGCACGAAGTCGCCGACCTCCTTGGCCACGTCTTGTTGTTGCTTGCCCAGCAAGCGGTCATGCCACACCAACGGCTTCGCCAGTTTTAAATCGTCGATGACGCGTTGCACATTCAAACGCCAAGCGCGTGCAGCTTCGCCCTTCAACCCATTGCGGCAGGTGCCGGGGTACACCGCAGCTTGGTGGCGTTCGCGGGTGTGGCCCATGGCGGCTTGGGCGTCTTCAATGTCTTTGCGCGAGCAGCCGCAGGGGTAGGCCCAGTCTTTGGCGATCAATGTGTCGAGTGCGGCTTGGTAGACCTCGCCGCGTTGCGATTGCCGCATCACCGGTGCATCAGGCACGAGGCCGCAGGTGGCGAGCTGTTGCAGGATGAGTGGGTCAGCGCCCGGGATGCAGCGCGGCGTGTCCACGTCTTCGATACGCACCAGCCACTGGCCGCCGTGTGCGCGTGCGTCAAGCCAACTGGCAAGCGCAGCAACGAGCGAGCCCGCATGCAGCGGGCCCGTGGGGGAGGGTGCAAATCGACCGATGTAGGGCACAAGAACTTCACGCACGTCGCCCGTGCGTGAACCGTTTTACAAACGCTTGGCGGATTGGCAAACAGCCAAAGCGAGTTCAAGGCCTGAGACAAACGCGTCTTCTACGCGGTGACCCAAATGCCAGTCGCCGCAGGTGCCCAAGCCATTGGCTGGGTTGTACTGGTGCGACACGCCCAGAGGCGTGATGGTTTTGGCATAGAGCCAGCGGTGCAACTCAGCATGTGCGGGCTCGGCACGGATGCCTGTGAGCTCGGCAAACGCACGCAAGAGTTTGGCTTTGACACGGGCTTCGGTGTCGGTGATGTGTTCGGCAGACCATGCGGCGCTGGCTTGCACCGTCCAGCGTTCCACTTTACCGCGACCGGGCTTGGATGACTCGCGCGCCAACCACGCAATGCGGTGGTGAATGCTGCGGGCTGCGTTCCACTGTGGGCCGATGTGCAGATTGGGTTGTGTGGCGTTGGGGAAGGCCACCATCATGGTCCAGCAAGGGGCCACGTCCACGGCGTCCATGGCTTTGAGCCATTGGGTGTTGATGGCTTCTTTGCCGGAGGCTTTGAGCAAGTTCTCGGCTTGCACCGAGGGGATGGCGAGCAACACATGGTCAAAGCCGCTGTGCTTTTGTGCCACTTCTTTGCCGGAGGTGCTGTTGACGGCGTGCAGGGTCCACAAGCCTTTGGCGCCGCGCTGCAAGCGGTTGACTTGGGTGTTGTAGGTGATGGCTTTGCCCAGCGGTTCGGCCCAGTGCCGTACCAAGGCGTTCATGCCGGGCTTGGCCACAAAGTGTGCGTCTTGGGTGGCGCGAGCGGCTTCAAACACATGACCCAGTGGGTCGAGCACGCGCACGGCGTTGGCGCTCCACGGGCGACAAATGTCGGTGGTGCCGGGCACGGCTTGAATGGCCAGTGAGAAGCGTGGGTCGCGCACCGTGAAGTATTGGGCACCGTGGTCGAAGGTGCCGAAGTTACTCAGACGTGTCGACATGCGCCCCCCTGCGCCACGATTTTTTTCAAACACATGCACATGGTGGCCAGCTTTGGCCAAAGTGCGGGCGGCGGTGATGCCAGCAATGCCGGCACCGATGATGGCGATGTTCAGGGTCATATGTGCACTCTACACTTTCTGTGGTTTTTGATTTTGTCGAGGATTCACCAATAGCGCGGAGCGCGTGGCCGTGCTCTTGAGTTGCTTGAGCCACCATTGCAAGGCGCGGCCACCGCGCTCGCCCTCGCTGCCATCGGGGATGCGCCAAGCGTAACTGAGTTGTGCCACACGTTGCGGACGTTCGACCTGGCGTACCACCAACACGCCTCGCTCGATGAAGGGCTTGGCCATCAACTCTGGCACAAAGCCCACCCCCAGACCGCGCACTTGCGCTTCCAGCTTGCTGTGCATGGTGGGGACGGTGAACACATCTTGCCCCGGCAGCAAACCAATGCTCATGCCTGCGCCACGCTGCACCGAGTCAGCCACGGCCACCACGCGGTGTTGGCCGATCAGTTCATCTGTCAGCGGCTCAGGCGCGTGGGCCAGCGGATGGTGCGGCGCGATGGCAAACACAAAATGCATGGCCCCAAGCACATGGCTGTGGATGCCAGAGGCTGTGCCGCTTTCACTGAATGAGCCGGCAATGCCCAATGCCAAATCGGCTTGTCCGCTGGTCAAGGCTTCCAGTGTGCCGGTGAGTGTTTCGTCGCGCAGCTTCAAGCGTGTTGGGGCGTTCAAGGCCATGAAGGCTTCACACAACTCCATCACCGTGGTGCGGTCGATGATGCCGTCCACCGCAATGGTGAACTGACTTTCCCAGCCCGTGGCCACACGTTTCACGCGGTTGGCAATGGCGTCCATGTCGGCCAACAGGCGCTCACCCTCGCGCAGCAGTTCGTGGCCTGCGGCGGTCAGCTTGGCTTGTCGGGAACTGCGGTCAAACAGCAGCACATCGAGCGCGTCTTCGATTTGGCGCACACGGTAGGTGAGAGCACTGGGCACGAGGCCTAGCGCACGTGCAGCCGCGGCAAAGCTGCCCGCTTTTTCAATCGCGTGCAGCATGGACAGCGAATCGGGTGTGAGGACGTCTCGGGGGGAAGTCATGCAGTTAGGCTTTGAGCGTTCAAATAATTTGAATGATGCCATCAAATGCGATGCATGGCAAAAGCCTCTGCGCGGCCTAAAGTTCAGGTCAAGACAAAACAGGAGCACACGGCATGTTGACCCTTCGCAAATCACAAGACAGAGGCTACGCCGACCACGGGTGGTTGAAGTCCTTTCACAGCTTTTCGTTTGCCAACTACTACGACCCCGAGTTCATGGGCTGGGGCAATTTGCGGGTCATCAACGAAGACCGCATTGCCCCCGGAACAGGGTTTGGCACACACGGCCACCGTGACATGGAAATCATCAGCTATGTGCTGCGTGGCAACTTGGCCCACAAAGACAGCATGGGCAATGTCAAAGGCATTCCACCGGGTGACGTGCAACGCATGAGCGCGGGCAGTGGGGTGCAACACAGCGAGTTCAACCACGCGCCAGACGAAACCACGCACTTTTTCCAAATTTGGATTGAGCCCAATGTGCGCGGCATTCCTGCCAGCTATGAGCAACAACCCGTGCCGCCAGCATCCAAGCGTGGCGCTCTCAGTCGTATTGCGGCGCCAGAAGGTGGCGTGGTCAAGATTCACGCCGATGCGTCCCTTTACGCTGGCTTGTTTGATGGCGATGAGACAGCCACACTGACCATTGCCGCGGGCCGTAAAGCCTATGTGCATCTCATTCGCGGTGCTTTGCAGGTCAACGGTGTGGCATTGGCCACGGGTGACGCGGCACTGTTGGACAACGAACCCACCATTGACTTGACCCACGGGCAAGATGCCGAGGTGTTGGTCTTTGATTTGGCTGCTTAATTTTTCACTGCACTTATTTTTTAAAAAGGAAACTTCTCATGAACAACGCACTCAACCTCATTGGCCGTCTTTTGTTGGCCGCTCTCTTTTTGCCCGCTGGCTTGTCCAAATTGACAGGCTTTGAAGGCACCGTCGGCTATATCGCCTCTGTGAGCTTGCCTATGCCCACGGTCGCTGCGGCAGCAGCGTTGGTGGTGGAAATCTTGGGCTCCATCGCTTTGATCATCGGTTTCCAAACCCGCATTGCAGCGGCTGTGCTGGCTGTTTTTACATTGGTCGCATCGGTCTTCTTCCACGCGTTTTGGGCCGCAGCGCCTGAGCAAGCCTTTGTGCAACAGTTGTTGTTCTTTAAGAACATCGGCGTGATTGGCGGCTTGTTGGTGTTGGCTTCTTCAGGCGCTGGCGCTTGGAGCTTGGACGCGAAAAAAGAAGCTCAATAATTCACCCTGTTTTTTAACCCATCGTTCAACCGCATTAAGGAAGCACACCATGACTCAAACAGTCGTCGTTTATCACTCAGGCTACGGCCACACACAACGCGTGGCTCAGTTTGTCGCCGAAGGCGCCAAAGCCACCGTCATCGCCATTGATGCAGACGGCAACATCACCGATGCCGATTGGGCAACATTGGATGCGGCTGATGCCATCATCTTTGGCTCACCCACCTACATGGGCATGGCCTCTTGGCAGTTCAAGAAGTTTGCCGACGCCACATCTAAGCGTTGGTTCAGCAGTGCTTGGAAAGACAAAGTGGCGGGCGGCTTCACCATTTCCGCCAGCCCCAGCGGCGACAAGCTCTCGACCATCCAATACTTCATCACCTTGGCCATGCAGCAAGGCATGGTGTGGGTGGGTCAGCCCGCGATGAACGACGGCACGATCAACCGCATTGGTTCCAACTCAGGCGTGATGGCCCAAGTCGGCCCCACCAGCCCAGCCGCTGACATTCCTCAGGGTGACTTGGACACCGCCAAAGCCTATGGCGAGCGCGTGGCAGCGATGGCAGCTAAGTTGCGCGCTTGAGTCTGCGCTAACGCGTCCATGCCCGTTGCCACGGGCATCGAAATAAAAGGGTCGTTCGTAAGGGCGGCCCTTTTTCTTTGGGTAGCATCAAGCCATGAAAATCATTCAACTGTTGCCTTGGACCGATTGGGTCGCCCTCGGATTTTTTGTTCTGGTGTGGGTGGGCTACGCCATGTTTGCCAAACACTGGAGCGACGGCCAGCATTCCATTTTGGCGATGACCAACCGCTACCGCCATTTGTGGATGATGCAAACCACCGCACGTGACCCGCGCATGTTGGACGGCATCATCACGCAAACCTTGTCGGCCACGCCCGCATTTTTTTGCTCCACCACGATTTTGATTTTGGGTGGCTTGTTTGCCCTGCTGGGCACCACCGACAAAGCCGCCGAGCTGGTGCGCGAGATTCCGTTTGCCGAGCAAACACCGACGCTGGTGTTTGAATTCAAGCTCTTGGTGTTGGTGGTGATTTTTGTGTACTCGTTCTTTCGCTTTTCGTGGTCGATGCGTCAGTACACCTTTGTGGCTTTGTTGATTGGCGCGATGCCGCCGGCTCAAAGTTTTGAAGGTGGCGACATGTCAGACCGTCAGCACTATGCCGACCGTGCCGCAGCGATGACAGGCCTCGCTGCCGAGACGTTCAACGGGGGGTTGCGCGCTTATTATTTTTCGTTCGCTGCATTGGGCTGGTTTTTTTCGCCCACGATGTTTGTGCTAGCGACGATGCTGGTGGCTGGTATTTTGTATACCCGTGAGTTCAAGTCTGAGGTGTTGGCACTGTTGCAGGAGTGAGGGGAAAGTTCCCCTCAGGGGTGAGGCCTGTGGCACTCAGGTCTGCGCCCACCGCACGACGCTCGTCAAACACAAAGCAGCCGCCTTCGTAATGGGCGTTGCCCACTTCTTCAAAGTATTTGAGGATGCCGCCTTCCAGTTGATACACATGGGGCAGGCCCGCGTTGCGCATGTAGATGGCGGCTTTCTCGCAGCGAATGCCACCGGTGCAAAAACTGATGACGGTTTTGTCTTGCAGTTCGGCCAAGTGGGCTTGCACCGCGTCTGGAAATTCGGTGAACTTGGTGATGCCCCAGTTGAGGGTGTTTTTGAACGTGCCTGCGTCTACCTCAAACTGGTTGCGCGTATCGAGGGTGACCACGGGACGGCCTTCGTCGTCATGGCCTTGGTCTAACCAGCGCTTGGCAGTCTCGGGTGTGACCGCAGGTGCGCGCCCCTCTGCGGGGCGAATGCTGGGGTGGTTCATGCGGATGATTTCGTTCTTCACCTTCACCAGCATCTTGCGAAATGGCTGCGTGGCAGACCAGCTTTCTTTGGGGGCGAGGTCGGCCAGCCGAGCGTCGCTGCGCAACCAATCGACAAACCCGCGCACCTCATCAGCACCGCCTGCCAAGAAGAAATTAATGCCTTCTTCTGCTATCAGGATGGTGCCTTTGAGCTGGCGCGCCAAGGCGTTGTCCAAACAGGGTTGGCGCAGGTCTTGGGCGTCGGGCAGGGCGACGAATTTGTAGCAAGAAATGTTGAGGATTTGGTTCACACGAGGATTCTATGTAACGGCGTGTCCCTACAATCCAAGCCATGTTTGTTCACCTGCGCCTTCACTCTGAGTTTTCTGTCGTTGACGGGACCAACCGTCTCGACGAGGTGGTGAAAGCCGCTGCCGCCGATCAGCAGCCTGCGCTGGCCATCACAGACATCAACAATCTGTACGGGGCGATCAAGTTTTACAAAGAGACGCGTGGCAAAGGCGTCAAACCCGTCATCGGTGCAGAGATTTATTTAGAGAGCCTGACCCAAGACGCAGCGCAGACCTCGCGCATGGTGTTGTTGGTGCAAAACCATCAGGGCTATCTGAACTTGTGCGAGTTGATCAGCCGAGGCTGGACACAAAACGTCCACAAGGCCGTGGGTGTGATCAAGCTGGCATGGCTGAAGGAGCTGTCGCAAGGACTGATCGCTTTGTCAGGCGCACAAGCAGGTGCATTGGGACAAGCCTTGGTGCAGGGCGACACCACGCGCGCGGGTGAGGTGGCGTTGTTGTTGGCTGGCATCTTTCCGCATCGCTTTTATATCGAGTTGCAGCGAGCAGGCCGTGCCGATGATGAGATCCACGTCAGTGCGGCTGTCCAATTGGCCGCGCGTTTGAGCCTGCCCGTGGTAGCCACGCACCCTGTGCAGTTCACGCTCCCTGATGATTACGAGGCGCACGAGGCGCGTGTATGTATTTCGGAAGGCGAGATTTTGGGTAACCAGCGGCGTGTGCGGAAGTTCACGCGTGAGCAGTATTTCAAATCGTCGGCCCAGATGTGCGCTTTGTTTGCCGATGTGCCCAGCGCAATTGCCAACACCGCAGAGATTGCCAAGCGTTGCAACCTGACCTTGGTGTTGGGCAAACCGCAGTTGCCCAACTTCCCGATTCCGCCCGTGAACGGTGTGGTGATGTCGGTCGAGGATTACTTCCGTCACGTGTCGCACGAGGGCTTAGAGGCGCGCTTGCAGCACTTGTATCCTGCCGAGGCCAAGCGAGAGCAAGAGCGCCCACGCTATGTCGAGCGTTTGGAGTTTGAGCTGAACACGATTTTGAAGATGGGGTTCCCCGGCTACTTCTTGATCGTGGGTGACTTCATTCAATGGGCCAAGGCCAACGGTTGCCCGGTCGGGCCCGGTCGTGGTTCGGGCGCGGGTTCCTTGGTGGCGTATGCGCTGAAGATCACTGACCTCGATCCGCTGCAATACAACTTGCTGTTTGAGCGATTTTTGAACCCAGAGCGGGTCTCCATGCCCGACTTTGACATTGACTTTTGCCAGACCAACCGCGACCGCGTGATTGACTATGTGAAAGACAAGTACGGGCGCGATGCGGTGTCGCAAATCGCCACGTTTGGCACGATGGCTGCGCGTGCGGCGATTCGCGATGTGGGCCGCGTGCTGGACATGAGTTACACCTTTTGCGATGGCATCAGCAAGCTCATCCCGAATAAGCCCGGCCAACACATCACCATTGCGGGGGCGATTGAGGCCGAGCCGATCTTGGCTGACCGATTGGCCAAAGAGGACGAGGTCAAAATGCTGCTGGAGTTGGCGCAAAAGCTCGAAGGCATGACGCGCAACATTGGCATGCACGCGGGTGGCGTGTTGATTGCACCGGGCAAGCTGACGGATTTTTGTCCCTTGTACCAACAGCCGGGCAGCGACTCGGCGGTGAGCCAGTTTGACAAGGACGACGTGGAGGCGGCGGGTCTGGTGAAGTTCGACTTCTTGGGGCTGGCCACGCTGACGATCTTGGAGATTGCCCGCGACTTCATCATCCAGCGCCACAAGGGGCAAGAGAATTTTTCTTTCGAAAATATCCCGCTCGACGACAAACGCACCTACGAACTGTTCCAAGACGGCAAAACAGAAGCGGTGTTCCAGTTTGAAAGTCGCGGCATGCAGGGCATGTTGCGCGATGCGCGGCCCACGCGCTTGGAAGACTTGATTGCGCTGAACGCCTTGTACCGCCCAGGCCCAATGGATCTGATTCCGAGTTTCGTGGCGCGTAAGCACGGTCGCGAAACGATTGAGTATCCGCACCCCATGGTGGCTGAGATGTTGTCCGAGACCTACGGCATCATGGTGTACCAAGAGCAGGTGATGCAGACGGCGCAGATTCTGGGCGGCTACTCTCTCGGTGGCGCCGACATGTTGCGCCGTGCGATGGGTAAGAAAAAGCCCGAGGAGATGGCCGAGCACCGCGAAATCTTCCGTGCAGGGGCGGCCAAGAACAACATCAGCCAAGACAAAGCGGACGAGATCTTTGACTTGATGGAGAAGTTCGCAGGCTACGGCTTTAACAAGTCGCACGCGGCGGCTTATTCGCTGTTGGCTTACCACACCGGTTGGTTGAAGGTCCATTACACGGCGGAGTTCTTCTGCGCCAACATGACGGTGGAGATGGACGACACGGACAAGCTCAAGGTCTTGTTTGAAGATGCGCACAAGATGGGCTTGAGCTTTGAGGCGCCGGATGTCAACCGTGGGCACTACCGCTTTGAACCCATCTCCGACAAAGTCATTCGCTATGGCTTAGGTGCGATCAAGGGCTCGGGCCAACAAGCGATCGAGGCCATCGTGGCGGCTCGTGAGGAAGGTGGTCCATTCACCAGTTTGTTTGATTTTTGTCGTCGCGTGGACCGCAGCCGCTTGAACAAGCGCACGGTGGAGGCCCTGATCAAGGCGGGCGCGTTTGATAACTTGCACCTCAACCGTGCCGAGCTGTTGGCCAGTGTGGAGCGCGCGTTTGATTTCGCTTCTGCGAGTGAGGCCAACGCGAATCAAGGCGGTTTGTTTGACATGATGGGTGAGGATGCCCACGGCTCCAGCACGCAAGAGCCGGACTATGTCGAGGTCTTGCCTTGGGGTGTGAAAGAGCGCCTCACGCACGAGAAGGTGGCCTTGGGCTTTTACCTCTCCGGCCATTTGTTTGACGAAGTCGAGCGCGAGGTGCGCCGCTTTGCACGCACCCGCATTGAAGACTTGATGGATTCGCGCGAGCCGCAGTTGTTGGCTGGGATCGTGAGTGACATGCGCGTCATCAACGGGCAGCGCGGCAAGCTGGCCATTTTCAAGCTCGACGACAAGTCCGCTGTGATTGAAGCGACAGCCGATGAGGCCACCCTCAACACGTACCGCAACACCTTGAAGGACGACGAGTTGGTCATCATCATGGGCAAGGCGCAACCAGACCGGTTTTCGGGTGGCTTGCGTTTGTCGATCAGTCAGGTGTGGAGCCTAGAGCAAGCGCGTTGCCGCTTTGGTAAATACCTGAGCGTGACAGTCAACGGCACAGCGCCTGACCTGGCACGTTTGTTACGTGATCACCCCGCAAAAATTGAACAGTCCGAGCAGGGCGAGTTGGTGCGTGGCATGGGCGTACGATTCAAGCTGCTGCGCGATGGGGCGACTGCTGAAGTGCAGTTGGGCGATCAGGCGAAATTTTTTCCCAGCGATGCTGCGCTGGCCAGTTGGATGGCACAGGCCCACGAAGGGCAATCTCAAATCATTTACGAGTAACCTTATTTATGTGGACCATTCCGACGCTCATGACTTTGGCTCGCATCGCGGCCATCCCACTCATCGTGGGTTTGTATTACTTGCCCATCGAGGTTGCTGAACGCAATCTGTGGGCAACCGTGATGTTTGTGGTGTTTGCGTTGACGGATTGGCTGGATGGGTATTTGGCACGCAAGCTCAACCAGTCGTCGGCTTTCGGCGCGTTTTTAGATCCGGTGGCCGATAAGTTTTTGGTGTGCGCCAGTTTGCTGATCTTGGTTCACTTGGGTCGTGCAGATGTGTTGGTGGCGTTGATCATCATTGGCCGTGAGATTGCGATCTCGGCCTTGCGCGAGTGGATGGCTCAAATCGGTGCATCGCGCAGTGTGGCCGTTCATGTGTTGGGTAAGTTCAAGACCACCGTGCAAATGGTGGCGATTCCTTTCCTGTTGTTTGATGGCCAGTTGTTCGGGCTGATTGACACCGCCTTGTGGGGCACCGTGTTGATTTGGGCCGCGGGTGTGTTGACGGTGTGGTCCATGGTGTACTACCTGCAAAAAGCGTGGCCCGATATCGTGGATCACGCCAAGTAATGAGTAGCCCACGCCATCAAGCATGGCTGCTTGCCATGCCCATGCTGTTTGTGCTGATTTGGAGCACAGGCTTTATCGTGGCGCGCTATGGCATGCCCAATTCGCCACCCTTTACCTTCTTGTTGTGGCGCTACATCTTTTCTATTTTGTGTTTTGTGCTGTGGGTCAAATGGGCGCGTGTGCCGTGGCCGCAGGGCCGCGCGCAGTGGGGGCATTTGGCGATCACAGGCGTGTTGATGCACGCAGGTTATTTGGGCGGCGTGTGGGCCGCAGTCAAGGTCGGCATGGGTGCAGGTCTCACGGCTTTGATCGTGGGTTTGCAGCCGGTCCTCACAGCGATTTGGTTGTCGGCGCGTGGTGGTCATGTGTCACGTCGTCAATGGCAGGGCTTGGCTTTGGGGTTTGTTGGACTGGCGATGGTGGTGTCGCGCAAGCTCGAAGGTGGGGTTGAGGTGACGCCTTGGAGTTTGACCATGATCGTCATGGCCTTGGTGTCGATCACCACAGGGACCTTGTATCAAAAACGATTTGTGCAAGCCTGTGATGTGCGCAGTGCCAATGCCGTGCAGTTGATGGCTGCGTATTTGGTGACTTTGCCTCTGGCTTTGATGGAGACTGAGCCTGCGTTGTGGAACGCCGAGATGACTTGGGCGTTGGCGTGGTCTGTGTTGGCGTTGACCCTTGGCGGCAGCTCATTGTTCTATATCTTGATTCAGCGCGGCGCAGCGGCTGCTGTGACCAGCCTGATGTATTTGGTGCCACCCACAACGGCGGTCATGGCTTGGGTGTTGTTCAATGAGCCGATCACCTTGGTGACACTGGCAGGCATTGCTGTGACGGCGATTGGGGTGAGCTTGGTGGTGCGCCCTCCTAGAATCGCCGCTTGATTTTTAAAGGTTGAAGATGAGTCAAAAACGCATTGCAGTGATCGCGGGTGACGGCATTGGCAAAGAGGTGATGCCCGAGGGGATCCGTGTCATGGATGCGGCCGCACGCAAATTTGGGATTGATTTGAAGTTCGACCATTTCGATTTTTCGAGCTGGGACTATTTCGAGAAGCACGGCCAGATGCTGCCCGATGATTGGAAAGACCAAATCGGCGGTCACGATGCCATTTACTTTGGTGCGGTGGGTTGGCCCGACAAAATCCCAGACCATATTTCTCTGTGGGGCTCGCTGTTGATGTTCCGTCGCGAGTTTGATCAGTACATCAATTTGCGGCCCGCACGCTTGATGCCCGGCATCATCGCGCCAGTGGTGCGTCGCGATGGCATGCCACGCGAGCCGGGTGAGATCGACATGTACATCGTGCGCGAGAACACCGAAGGCGAGTACTCCAGCATTGGTGGGCGCATGTTCCAAGGCACGGACCGCGAGATCGTGATGCAAGAAACGGTGATGTCACGCATCGGCGTCGATCGCGTTTTGAAGTTTGCGTTTGAGCTGGCGCAGACACGTCCGAAAAAGCATTTGACCAGTGCGACCAAATCGAACGGCATTGCCATCACCATGCCCTATTGGGATGAGCGTGTGGTTGAAATGGCCAAGCAGTACCCAGCAGTGAAGGTGGACAAGTTCCACATCGACATCTTGACCGCGCACTTTGTGCAACGTCCCGACTTCTTTGATGTGGTGGTCGCCAGTAATTTGTTTGGCGACATCTTGAGTGACTTGGGCCCCGCGTGTACCGGCACGATTGGCATTGCTCCGAGTGCGAACTTAAATCCAGATCGAAAATTTCCTTCCTTGTTTGAACCTGTGCATGGCTCTGCGCCCGACATTGCAGGTCAAGGTATTGCCAATCCCATTGGTCAAATTTGGTGCGGCGCGATGATGCTTGAGTTCTTGGGGCACAAAGATGCACACGATGCGGTGCTGGCTGCGATTGAAAAAGTGTTGGACCCTCAAAGTGGCGCACCCAAAACGCCCGATATTGGGGGTAACGCGAATACGTCGGACATTGGCCAAGCGATTGCGAATGCCGTGTAATTTTTCGCTTCAAAAAACGACTAGAATTTGCGCCATGCTGTTAAATACAGAGTGTTTCTTTACAAGAGGCATTGGTCATTGGGTGATAGGCCCGCAGCAGCGTTACATCGAGAAGGGTTAGTTCAGCTAACCCTTTCTATTGATCAACATCACATCTCATTGAGAGGGGATTTTTGTGAATAAAACAGAACTGATTGAGCACATTGCGAAGCACGCGGATATTTCCAAGGCTGCTGCCACTCGCGCACTTGAGTCCACGATCGGCGCGGTGAAGACCACGTTGAAAAAAGGTGGCACGGTTTCTTTGGTGGGTTTTGGTACTTTTGCAGTTGGCAAACGTGCTGCTCGCACAGGTCGTAACCCACGCACTGGCGAAGCCATCAAGATCAAGGCAGCCAAGGTGCCTAAGTTCCGTCCAGGCAAAGGCCTGAAGGACGCCTTGAACTGATCTAAGGTTCAGGATGGGTGCTTAGCTCAGTTGGCAGAGCGGCTGCCTTACACGCAGTAGGTCGGCGGTTCGACCCCGTCAGCACCCACCACCCATGAAAAAGGCGAACACAACAGTTCGCCTTTTTTCTTGGCTTCTCACACATCACGATGAGTCCACTTCATGTTTGATTTTGTTCGCAAGCACACACGGGTCATGCAGTTTTTGCTGTTCCTGTTGATCTTTCCGTCTTTTGTTTTGTTTGGCCTTGAGGGCTACAACCGCTTTCGTGAAGGTGGCGCTACGGTTGCGACAGTGGACGGTCACGACATCACGCAAGCCGAATGGGATGCGGCACACCGCAGTCAAGTTGAACGCATGCGCAGCAGCATGCCGACGGTGGATGTGAAATTGTTTGACTCGCCAGAAGCGAAATACAGCACATTGGAACGTTTGGTCCGTGATCGTTTGTTGCAAGCGGCCGCCACCAAACTGCGCTTGGGTGTGAGCGATGCGCGCTTGGCTGCTGAGTTGCAGCAAAACCCGAGCATTGCGGCTTTGCGTCGTGCGGATGGCACCTTGGACATGGAACGCTATCGCCAACTGTTGGCCAGCCAAGGTATGTCACCCGAGTCGTTTGAGATGCAAGTTCGCGGTGACTTGGCATCGCGTCAAGTGATGTCTGGTGTTGGCGTGACCAGCTTCAGTTCTGTGGCCTTGGCCGATGTGACGTTGAACGCTTTTTATGAGCAGCGCCAAGTGCAAGTTGCACGTTTTGCTCCAGCTGACTTCGTGGCTGAAATCAAACCCAGTGATGAGGCTTTGGAGGCCTACTACAAGGCCAATACAGACAAGTTTCAGTCGGCTGAACGCGCCGACATCGACTATGTTGTGTTGGATTTGGCTGCAGTACAAAAAGGCATCGTGGTGCCCGAGGCTGAACTCAAGTCGTACTACGAGCAAAATGCAGCGCGTTTGGCTGGCATGGAGGAGCGCCGTGCCAGCCACATCCTGATCAGTGTGGACAAGTCCGCTTCTGCTGAGCAACGCGAGGCTGCCCGTTCCAAAGCACAAGCTTTGTTGGCGGAGGTGCAAAAGTCGCCTACTCAGTTTGCAGAGTTAGCACGTAAAAATTCACAAGATACAGGCTCTGCCACCAAAGGTGGCGACTTGGACTTCTTTGGTCGTGGTGCCATGGTGAAACCATTTGAAGATGTTGCTTTCGCACTCAAGAAGGGTGAGGTCAGCGGAGTTGTCAAAACTGAATTTGGTTTTCACATCATTCGCTTAACTGACATCAAAGTGCCGGAGCAAATGAGTTTTGAATCACAACGCGCCAAGTTAGAGCAGGAAGTGCGTGGGCAACTGGCACAGCGTAAATTTGCCGAGGCTGCCGAGCAGTTCACCAACATCGTTTACGAGCAATCCGATAGCCTCAAGCCTGCGGCTGATCGCCTGAAGCTAGAAGTGCAACACGCGAGCAACTTAGGCCGTGAGGCCGTGGCAGGCAATACCGCGGCAAACAACCCCAAGCTCTTGAGCGCCGTGTTCTCGCCAGACTCGATCGAGAAAAAACGCAACACGGAAGCAGTTGAGTTGGGGCCCAACGTCTTGGCAGCAGCCCGCATCACCAGCTATAGCCCTGCACGAATCTTGCCGTTGGATGAGGTCAAATCCCGTGTGCGCGAGCAAGTCGTGGCGCAACAAGCCGCTGATCGCGCGCATGCCGAAGGGATTGCCAAATTGGCCGATTGGAAAGCGAACCCTGATTCCGCCAAGCTGCCTGCCTCTGTGGTGTTGTCACGTGAGTCCAAACAATCACAGCCTTCGGTTTTGATTGAAGCGGCTCTTCGTGCCAGTACCCAGACCCTGCCTGCTTGGGTTGGTGTGGACTTGGGTGCCAGCGGTTACGCCGTGGTGAAAGTTGAAAAAGTGTTGCCACGCGATACCGCATCCAACGCTTCGGGCTTGGCCCGAGAGCGAGAGCAATACAACCAATGGTGGGCATCGGCTGAAGGCTTGGCGTATTACAAGCTGTTAAAAGAAAAATTTAAGGCAGAAATCAAAGTAGCTCGGCTATAATATTGGCTTCTACGGTGGCTGTAGCTCAGTTGGTAGAGTCCAGGATTGTGATTCCTGTTGTCGTGGGTTCGAGCCCCATCAGCCACCCCAAAATTATCGTTACAAATCAACAGCTTAGTGTGATTTGAAGGTTTCTGGGGATAGCCCGGGGATAAACGTCAAAAAGAAAGCCCGGTTCTGCCGGGCTTTTTTCATGGTGAATCGGGATCAGCCGACAGAAGTTTTTCGCTTCTGGGTGACCAAAGTCTTCTCCAAAAGATCCATCTCGCGATCATTTTGTTCGCCATCGATCCACTTTGTGTAGGTTCGTTGAAACTGATCCACAGAGTGACCCATTTGTTTGGCGCAGAAAGAGTGGTTCATACCAGCCATCAGCATGCTGGTCGCGTAGGTGTGGCGCATGTTGTAGGGGCGGCGGTACCTGATCCCAAGATGTTTCAGGATTGGTGTCCAGTAGCTGCGCCTAAACGCGCGCTCATCTTCCCAAGGGGTCTCATAGGACGGGTGCTGGAAAACCTCTTTACCCTTGATTTGCGTGTGCTGGCGCTGTGATTGCAAGGCAGCCAATGCGCGACTGTTGAGTTTGATGTTTCGGGTGACGTTGGTTTTCGTGTTGGACTTGCGAACACCTCTGACCATCACCTCAGAAATCAAGATTGAGCCATTTGCCAAGTCGACGTTGTCCCATGTCAAACCAGAGATTTCGCTGGTTCTCAGTCCGGTCCACATCCAAAACTCAGTGAAATTGGCGGCTTGGCCAGGGTAGCGGTCATGGAATTTTTCCAAGATGAGCTCCAGCTCGTCGCGGCTGAATGGATCAGGTGGGTCTTTTTGATGGGCGAGGGCCTTAATTTTGTCCATCGGGTTGTCGCTCATCAGCCCATCGTCGTTCGCCAGCGCCAAAGCCTCGCGCAAAACGGAAGTGTAGTTGTTGAGCGTTTTGCCGCTGAGGTCCTGGCGACTGGCAATTGCAGTCTTTAGGTGACTGACTTTGAGGGCATTCAAAGGTGTAGCGCCAACCGTGATCCCACGACTATCGCGCGGAGCCAAATTCCAGAAATTGATGGCAGCTTGGTAGCCAGACCGAGTCGAAGCCTCGATCCGCTGCGTGGAAATCCAAGTTTCGAGTTGGGTTCCCACTGTGTTGCCGGTCTTGGTGTCCCCATTGACCGGGAAATACTCAGCCATGCTGAATTGGCCAAGTCGAACTTTTTCTCGAATTTCCGCAGCCAATCTCTCAGCGTATCTGAGATTGGGTGCGGTGGGCAGCATTGCCACCCCGTTGATGATCAGCGTGTGCCGCTCTTGCTTGCCATCAAGCGTGAACGTGATCCGAATTGATCTTGCTCGTGCATCGACCCCTGTTCCAGCCATGATGTGTACCCCTTAATAGATATGTAAATCCCGCCATCAGAGGAGCGCCGGTACTCACGCCCGTCCAGCCACTTTCCCTCTTCAATCTTTCTACGGATCGCCTTCTGGGTTAGCCCGGTCATTTGCGCAGCCATTGCGATGGTGACGTAGGGTGCAGATGTAATCTGAGATTCTTCGCTCAACACCGTCTCGCCTGATTCAATTTGGACTGGAGTTAGTCCATCAATCACAAGCGAGTGGTGCTCGGGCTGTCCGTTGAGCGTAAAGGTGATGCGAATCGGCTTCGTCTGGGCATCATGTCGTGAGCTAATCATGACGTGCACCCCTTGATGGAAATGAAAATCCCGCCGTCTGGTGACCGTCGGTACTCACGTCCGTCTAACCACTTACCTTGGATGATCTTCCGCCTGATCACACTTTCAGGTACGTCCATTACCTTAGAAGCCTTGGCCACAGTGACATACGAAGCCAACGAAATAGCCCTCTCACGACTACACATGGTCCCTTTCTTGTCGTTTTCAAGCGTGGCGGTGGGGACTACAGGGTAAAGATTTGTTTTGGTCGTTTGTTCCAAAAAACGTCGGATTTCGGGTTCCATATTTGACTTTCAGTGTGTTTGGGGGCCTACTGGAACGATTGGAGCTTGTCATTTGTGACACTGGAAGCCCCTTGTGTCACAAAAAACTATGCCCGATCAACCCACTGATTTCAAAAATTTATTGAGCGTACTTTCCGAATACAAGGAAAGTCTTGATGTAGTTGCCAAAGGCATAAGTGAACAAGGTATTTGGACATGTGATTTTGACGGCACTTTGTTGACAGAGCATCCAAGTTTTTCAGAAGAGACATTACAGGCTCTTGTAGTTACCGATCTCTATCGCGAACTTGTCATAGATATCCCATTTCTCTATG
>CAISMH010000009.1 GCA_903886485.1 uncultured Burkholderiales bacterium | reverse complement strand
TTATGAGATCTTGAGCAAGCGTTTGCGTGAACTCAGCTTCTTGAACAACGGTGTGCGTATCCGTTTGAAAGATGAGCGCAGTGGCAAGGAAGACGATTTCTCGGGTGCCGGTGGTGTCAAAGGCTTTGTGGACTTCATCAACTCGGGCAAAAAAGTCTTGCACCCCAATGCTTTTTATGCTGAAGGTGAACGTCCTGCAGAGAGCTATGGTGGTATTCCTGGCACCAGCATTGGTGTTGAAGTGGCGATGCAATGGAATGATGGTTACAACGAAAGCGTGCTTTGCTTTACCAACAACATTCCTCAACGCGACGGTGGAACCCACTTGACGGGTTTGCGTGCAGCCATGACCCGTGTGATCAACAAGTACATCGAAGAACATGACTTTGCCAAGAAGGCCAAAGTTGAAGTTTCTGGCGATGACATGCGCGAAGGCTTGTGCTGTGTGCTGTCGGTCAAAGTGCCTGAGCCCAAATTCAGCAGCCAAACCAAAGACAAATTGGTTTCCAGCGAGGTGCGTGCCCCGGTTGAGGACATCGTCGCCAAGACATTGACGGATTATTTGCAAGAACGACCCAATGACGCCAAGATCATTTGCGGCAAGATTGTCGACGCAGCGCGTGCGCGTGAAGCGGCACGCAAAGCCAGAGAAATGACACGTCGCAAAGGGGTTTTGGACGGCATGGGCTTACCTGGCAAATTGGCCGATTGCCAGGAGAAAGACCCAGCCTTGTGCGAAATCTACATCGTTGAGGGTGACTCCGCAGGAGGTTCTGCCAAGCAGGGACGTGACCGCAAATTCCAAGCTATTTTGCCTTTGCGGGGCAAGATTTTGAACGTGGAAAAAGCACGTTACGAAAAGCTGTTGACCAGCAATGAAATTTTGACGCTTATCACGGCTTTGGGTACTGGAATTGGCAAAGCGAGTGCGGAATCCGGCAAGTCAGCTACCGATGATTTCAACGTTGAAAAACTGCGCTACCACCGCATCATCATCATGACCGACGCTGACGTCGACGGCGCTCATATTCGCACCTTGTTGCTGACGTTCTTTTACCGTCAGATGCCTGAGTTGGTAGAGCGCGGACACATCTACATTGCCCAACCACCGCTTTACAAAGTCAAAGTAGGAAAAGAAGAGCAATACCTCAAAGACGGTCCTGCGCTGGACACCTTTTTGTTGCGCATTGCGCTCAAAGACGCGAGCATCACCACGGGTGGTGCCAATGCTCAAACCTTGAGTGGTGACACATTGGCCGAATTGGCGCGCAAACATCAACTGGCAGAAGCAGTCATCGCACGTCTGAGCGGTTTCATGGATGCAGAGGCATTGCGTGCCATGGCTGACGGGGTATCGGTCAATTTGGACACAGTGGCCCAAGCAGAGGCGTCGGCCGTGGCCATGCAAGCCAAGTTGCGTGAGTTGGGCAGCGGCTCGGAGGCTTCCGGCGAATTTGATGCGCGTACGGACAAACCCATTTTGCGCATCAGTCGCAGTCACCATGGTAATGTCAAGAGCAGTGTCATCACACAAGATTTTGTGCATGGCGCCGACTATGCTGCCTTGGCCGAAGCGGCCCAAACCTTCCGTGGTTTGCTCAGCGAAGGCTCTCGTGTTCAGCGTGGTGAGGGCGAGAAAGCCAAAGAAGAAAAAGTCAGCGATTTCCGTCAAGCTATGCGTTGGTTGATTGCCCAGGCCGAGCACGCAACGGCACGACAGCGTTACAAGGGCTTGGGTGAAATGAACCCTGCGCAACTTTGGGAAACCACTATGGACCCGAATGTGCGTCGTTTGTTGCGTGTACAAATCGACGACGCGATCGAGGCTGATCGCGTGTTCACCATGCTCATGGGTGATGAGGTCGAGCCCCGTCGCCACTTCATTGAAAGCAATGCTCTGCGCGCGGCCAACATCGACATTTAATTGGATCTGCCGGCGGGGCCTTGGCCCATGCGAGCCCTGTTGTGGGGTTCGCGTGGCAAGGTTTCAGCATCAAAAACCTTTTGCTGTTCG
>CAISMH010000008.1 GCA_903886485.1 uncultured Burkholderiales bacterium | reverse complement strand
TGGGTTTGCTTTTTTCTAACGGTTTAGCTTTCGCTCAGACTCGTTGTTCGCCTGATGGTTTTGGAGGGCAGCGTTGCTTTGATAGTTACGGTAATGCAACGAAAATCACACCTGACGGGTTTGGTGGTTCACGAATCACAGATTCAACTGGTAACACCACCAGAGTAACGCCTGATGGCTTTGGTGGGCAACGTTACACAAGTCCAACAGGTGATATTCAGCGACAAGTACCTGATGGTTTTGGAGGTTCGCGCATTACCGATCAAAACGGCAACTCAAGAAGAGTTACACCTGATGGTTTTGGCGGCACAAGAATCACCGATCAAAATGGCAATACAACTCGGTGCGTTCCAGACGGTTTTGGCGGAACTAGGTGCAATTAATTTCCTGACAGAAAGACAAATCCAAGCTAATGCAAAAGACTATCTACTATCTTCCTGGCAGGGGTGGTCGCTTAACAAGCGGGCTTGGGATGGCTTTGAAAGAAAGAGGCTATAGCGTTTTTGGCCGAGAAATAAGTGGAGCCTTTCAAAAGCTCTCATTTACGGATCAGGTCAATGTCGTTGCTAGTGATCTGCTCACTGACTTCTGCAATGACGACTCTCTGTTGGTAGCTAATTCTTTTGGTGCTTATTTTTTTCTTCATGCTCAAGCACAAACTCTTCCTTTCAAAGGCAAAGTGTTATTGTTATCGCCCATAGTTGGTGAATCCTCAAGGGAAGAAACGCTTGCAAACTTCATCCCGCCTAGAGCAGATGAGTTGCAGAAGGTTTTCATGAGTGGGAACTATCCAGCTCCCAGACGCTGTGAAATACATGTTGGGTCTGAAGATTGGCAAAGTGGTCCAGCAAATGTTCTCAAAATCGCCAGTTCAATCGGTGCAAATTTTTATATCGTTAGCGGAGTTGGACATGAGCTTGGTAAAGAGTACGTGGCTCGTGTTCTAGATAGTTGGTTGGAAAGTTAAATTTGTTTCTATGAGAAATTTTTCATTTAGTGATTTGAATGGTTGGCAGCGTTTATTTGTATTTTTGTGTCTGCTCAGCTCGGCTTTTGCCTTCGCATTTGTGAACGCTGTTGTTGATCATAAAACCGAAGTCAACATCTATGAGTATTTGCCAGAGTTGTCCGAATACCCTTGTGTAAAAACAAGTCCCTATGACTGCGATCCGGTCATCATCGCTCTCGATCCTAAGTACAGAAAGCAATTTGTCTTTAAGGATGGAACTACCCATTGGATGGATAACAGATACACAGATCAGCAAGTAGAGGAAGCCCAAATCAAAGCAAGTCAAAAAGCAGAAAGCAATAGAGTTTCTAGTTTGATTTCAGCCTATAAATCTGCAGCATTTATCTTGCTGAGTAGCTGGGTCGCAATTTACTTTATTGGTTTTATGATTGGTTGGATTCGAAAAGGTTTTACGGTAATGAAGTAAACCTTGGCTAGAAGTTTCACTTTAGACATGTGAATGAATGCCTTACACGGAGATGTTGGAAAAGCTATGCGTATTTTCTTTTTTATTGCTATTGCTTGGGCCTCAATGTCAACGTCTTGGGCGGACACTGCCCTCGCTAAACAAAACACCATGGAAGTATCTGGTGTTGGCGTTGAATCATGTGCCACATATGTCCTAGCTCTCAACGAAAGTCGCCCAACTGCAGCAATAAAAATGGAAGGTAAGACTTATTTCACGGACGCTGCCGCCTATACACAATGGGTAGTCGGGTTTGTAAATGCAATTAGGTGGGTGAATTCATCAGGTGAGACGTATGTTGATGGAAAGAAAGTTCGACTTCGCCAATTAACGCCGGACGTTAATGCAACAGCGTTAGCGGTCAAGAAGATTTGTGAGAATAATCCTGAAATCTATTTATCTCAGGCCGTTGCTGAGTACGTAAGAACTAAGCCAAAGTAACTTTCAAGAATTTTTTGCGAAGTTGCTTGCGTTAGTGCATGCGTTTCTTTGATGGTATTTATGATGGGATTAGCTGATTTTATGTAATACGAGCCAATGAATTCAACGTTGTTCTAAGGACACCGCTTCCGCCAAATACCCAATAAAAACGCGCCCCTTGAGGCGCGTTTTTTCTTCTCCCCCCATTTCCCCTGGTATGACACATCGGCAACCGATTGCCGCTGGTGCTTTGGCACGCCTTATGCATGTTTGCCACCAATTGGACAAGCCAATTGCCGCAACAAGGAACACATCGAATGACCTGAATTCTTCGGAAGGAGCCTTCTATGGAAACCGCAAACATGGTGCGAGTCAACGCCCACCCCAGCAGCTATGGTGGGCACGGCAGTGCGCCGCAAGACCGGCAACATCAACGGCGTCAAAAAATACTGGCGCTGTTTGATGCGGTGGCGCATGGCGACCTAGACGCCTCCAAACACGCCTTGAAGATGTTGATGAATTTCGATCACGCTCTGGGTACTGATTCGCACTTTGTGCGTTTGTCCAAAGCGCTTGAGGCGGGGAGTGTGTATTTGGCGCAGCAAATCGTGCGTGATATCAAAGCCAAGTTCATCAACGCCACGCCTTTGGTTGCTCATGTCACGCCTGCGCAGCAGCCATCACGGGCACAGGTATCCGACGGCACGCATTTGGTCGATACACGGGCTTAAACGCTCTAGCTAGCGCGCACGTGCTTATCGAGCCTTGGCTCGGCAAGCCGCTTGCATGTCGTTGTCGCGGATAAAGCCGCATTGGCTGCTGCCACCACCTGTTTCGGCACGGCACATGGCTTGTAGGTCGCTGTCTCGAATAAAGCCACATTTGCTACTGCCCCCGCCCGTGGTGGCGCGGCAATACGCTTGCTTGTCTGGGTTTTGAATGAAGCCGCATTGGCTAGAGCTGTTGGATGACGCGCTGGCCCTGTCTGCACTGGCTCTACAAGCAGCCTGCATGTCGTTGTCACGGATAAAGCCGCATTGGCTGCTGCCGCCACCTGTTTCGGCACGGCATCGTGCTTGCAGGTCGCCGTCGCGAATAAATCCGCACTGGCTAGAGCCACCCCCGCTGATAGCGCGGCAATAGGCTTGGCGGTCTGGGTTTTGAATGAAGCCGCAATCGCCTTGTTGGGCGTTTGCGCTGACGCTGGCCACGAGGCAGGCTAGCCATAGCAAGATGCGAAGGTAAGGGGTGCTCATCTGTGTTCTCCAGTTCGTTTCATGTTCGCCGCGCTTAATTGTGCGTCCCACAAGTTAAAATCAACGCCAATCCAAAGCCAACTCTTGCGGTTGGCTTTTTTATTTCGGCACATGCCGAAAAGCAAAGGCGACGCGTGTTTAAAAATGTGATGGTGTATCGATTGGGCGAAGGCTGGCACCCGAGCCTCGAGCAAATAGAACAGGCGCTAGACGCCGAGCGGTTTGTGCCTTGCGGCGCAAGCCAAGAAAAAGCCATTGGCTGGGTCGAGCCACGTGGCGAAGCCCATGGCCCGTTGGTAGAGGCGGTGAGTGGTCAGCGTATGTTGAAGCTCAAGATCGAGACCAAGGGTGTGCCAGGTGCCATCGTTACGCGCAAGGCCAAAGAGCGCAGCGCGGTGATTGAAGCCACGGAGGGCCGCAAGCCGGGTAAGAAAGAGATGAAGGACATCAAGGAGGACGTGAAGATGGCTTTGATGCCCATGGCCTTTAGCAAAGAGTCGTCGGTGTGGGTGTGGATAGACCCAGCCACACACTTGCTGGTGATGGATGCCGGCAGCCAAGCCAAGGCTGACGAAGTGGTGACCCTGCTGGTCAAATCGTTTGCAGGTTTGAGTCTGACCTTGATCAATACCCACATGTCACCGCAGTCGGCGATGGCTTCATGGCTTATCACCCAAGAGTCGCCCGCTGCATTCAGTGTGGACCGCGAGTGTGAATTGAAGGCGGCCGATGAGTCAAAGTCTGTCGTGCGTTATGTGCGTCACCCGCTCGATACGGATGAGGTGAAGCACCATGTCGAGGGCGGCAAACTGCCCACGCGCTTGGCACTGACGTGGGAGGGACGTGTGTCGTTCTCACTGACCGAAGCCTTGCAGTTGAAAAAAATCACTTTCTTGGAGGGTGTGTTTGAAGGCACATCGGCTGAGCAGGATGAAGGCTTTGATGCCGATGTGGCCATTGCCACAGGCGAGCTGCGCAAGCTGTTACCCGACTTGCTTCAGGCCTTGGGCGGCGAGATGGCGCTGGGCTGACCTTCAAAACTCGAAAGCAGGCGAGGGCCTTTGATGCTGCTCAGTCTGTAATCAAGTCTGCATTCAAGCGACGTGCGCGATGATCCACGTAGTAGCCGCCAAATTCGGTGTAACGCAGCACGTGCTGGTGGCAGCTGCTGCAGGCGTGCACATCGCAGCGGTTGTACGGAAAAAATTTCAAAGCCACAGGCGCATCGGCTGAGTCGTAGCGCGTGCCGTCGGGGTGGTGCTCTTCAAATGTGGGCTCATACACATCGGGGTCGCGCAAGGTGGCTACCTGTTGCATCTGTTGCGCAGGCCATGCGGTGTCGTTGACGCTCTCCCAGCCTGCGCAGTGTTGCAAGCTGCAGTGGCAAGGCATGTGGGGTTCGCTGGCCAGTTGGCGCAGGGCATCGGGTGTAGGAAGGAAGGGGGCAGAACTCATAGCGCATGAGCCTACCACTGTCATGCCAATGCAAAAGCGCAGAAATGCAAAAGCCCCGCAGTGCGGGGCTTTTTAATGTCGCGAAGGTATCGCGACAAGGCACAACGCAATTACTTGCGCTTGGCCAAAGCTTCGACGTTGCGGTGTGCATGGCCCGTGAACAACTGACGTGGGCGGCCGATTTTGTACTCGGGGTCGCTGATCATTTCGTTCAACTGTGCAATCCAGCCCACGGTGCGTGCCAAGGCGAAGATGCCGGTGAACAAGTTCACGGGAATGCCGATGGCGCGTTGCACGATGCCAGAGTAGAAGTCCACGTTGGGGTAGAGCTTGCGGCTGACGAAGTACTCGTCTTCCAACGCGATCTTCTCCAAGGCCTTGGCCAGCTTGAACAAGGGGTCGTTCTCCAAGCCGAGTTCTTTCAACACTTCGTCGCAAGTCTCTTGCATCAACTTGGCGCGAGGGTCATAGTTTTTGTACACGCGGTGACCAAAGCCCATGAGCTTGACGCCAGAGTTCTTGTCTTTGACCTTCTCCATGAACTCGCCCACTTTCGAGACGCCGCCCATGGCTTGAATTTCTTCCAGCATGTTCAAGCAAGCTTCGTTGGCGCCGCCGTGGGCAGGGCCCCACAAGCAGGCCACGCCCGCAGCGATGGCTGCGAAGGGGTTGGTGCCTGACGAGCCGCACAAACGCACGGTCGAGGTGGACGCGTTTTGTTCGTGGTCTGCGTGCAAGGTGAAGATGCGGTCCATGGCGCGCTCAAGCACGGGGTTGACCACGTACTCTTCACAAGGTGTGCCGAACATCATGCGCAAGAAGTTGCCTGCGTAGCTCAGGTCATTCTGTGGGTACATGTAGGGCTGGCCCACGCCGTATTTGTAAGCCATTGCCACGAGTGTTGGCATCTTGGCGATCAAACGGATGGCGGCGATTTCGCGGTGCTCTGGGTTGTTGATGTCGGTGCTGTCGTGATAGAAGGCCGACAAAGCGCCCACCAAGCCAGTCAACACAGCCATGGGGTGTGCATCGCGGCGGAAGCCACGCAAGAAGAATTGCATCTGCTCGTTGACCATGGTGTGGTTGGTCACGGTCTTTTCGAATTCAGCTTTTTGAGCGGCGTTGGGCAGTTCGCCTTTGAGCAACAAGAAACAAGTCTCGAGGTAATCGCAGTGGGTAGCGAGTTGTTCAATGGGGTAGCCACGGTAGAGCAACTCACCTTTGTCGCCGTCGATGTAGGTGATGCCCGATTGGCAAGATGCGGTGGACAAAAAGCCTGGGTCATAAGTGAACATGCCTGTTTGGCCGTACAACTTACGAATGTCAATGACGTCAGGACCCACGCTGCCGCTGTAGACGGGCATTTCGATGCTGGGGCTGCCGTTGCTGAACGACAGAGTGGCTTTGTTATCTGCAAGTTTCATGGTTCTTCCTAAATGTCTTTTTAAAAGCGTTGTTCGGCTCAGTGTCTCAACATACTCAGCACTTCGAGTGCTTCTTTTGTCAGGGGCTTGTCTGGTAACTCTTTGCGTTGCAACAAGATGTCGAGCAAATCGTTGTCAGACAAGTCCATCAATTCATACATGCCTCTGGCGTGACCCACAGTTAAGCGAGATTCATGCCGCTCAAAAAACTTTTGGATGAACAAATCGTTTTCGAGTAGGCCGCGCCGGCTACGCCAGTGCAATTTGCTGAGGGCTCGTACGCCAAGCGTTTGCTTGCCGTCTAAGCCGCCCAGCGCTGGGTCACCCACAGAGGTGTCGCGAAATGGTGCGTCCGCGTCCATGTTGGTGCTCCGTGTGATGTTTTGCCGTGCCTTAAATGGCGCGACGAACCATCAACTCTTTGATCTTGCCGATGGCCTTGGTGGGGTTCAAACCCTTGGGGCACACGTCGACGCAGTTCATGATGGTGTGGCAGCGGAACAAGCGGTACGGGTCTTCCAAGTTGTCCAAGCGGCCAGCGGTGTCTTCGTCGCGGCTGTCGGCAATGAAGCGATAGGCTTGCAACAAACCCGCAGGGCCCACGAACTTGTCGGGGTTCCACCAAAACGAGGGGCAGCTGGTGGAGCAGCTCGCGCACAAGATGCACTCGTACAAGCCGTTCAACTCATCGCGCTCTTCGGGCGACTGCAAGCGCTCTTTCTCAGGCACTTGCGTGTCGTTGACCAAGTAAGGCTTGATGGAGTGGTATTGCTTGAAGAACTGGGTCATGTCCACGATCAAGTCGCGAATGACGGGCAGACCGGGCAGCGGCTTCAACACGATCACACCGGGGAGGGTGCGCATGTTGGTCAAACAGGCCAAGCCGTTTTTGCCGTTGATGTTCATCGCGTCAGAACCGCACACGCCTTCGCGGCATGAGCGGCGGAACGAAATGGTGGGATCGACCGCTTTGAGTTTCATCAAAGCATCCAAGAGCATGCGCTCGTTGCCGTCCAGTTCGACCTCAATGGTCTGCATGTAGGGCTTGGCGTCGGTGTCTGGGTCGTAGCGATAGATTTGGAACGTGCGTTTTGTCATGGTGTTTACCTGATCAGAAAGTACGGGTCTGCAGCGGGATGCTGTCGACGGTCAAGGGCTTCATTTGCACGGGCTTGTAAGTCAGCTTGTTGCCTTCTTTGTGCCACAGGGTGTGCTTGTGCCAGTCTTGGTCGTTGCGGCCGTTGGGATGCTCAGGCGTGTCACCGTAGTCGTTCACGGTGTGTGCGCCACGGCTTTCTTTACGCGCCGCAGCCGAGACGATGGTGGCCTCTGCTGCTTCGATCAAGTTTTCCACTTCCAAGGCTTCGATGCGCGCGGTGTTGAAGACTTTGGAGTTGTCCTTCAAGCCGATGTTGTTCACGCGCTCGCGCAGGGCCGCGATTTGCTTGACACCTTCGTCCATCAAAGCCTGTGTGCGGAACACGCTGGCGTGTGACTGCATGGTGTTGCGGATGTCGTTGGCCACGTCTTGGGCGTATTCGCCTGTCTTGTTGGCTTCCAAGCGCGCCAAGCGCGCCAAGGACACGTCAGCCGCGTTGGCTGGCAGTGGCTTGTGCTCTTTGTGCTTTTGGTTGAATTCAACGATGTGGTTGCCAGCCGCGCGGCCGAACACCAGCAAGTCGAGCAAAGAGTTGGTGCCCAAGCGGTTGGCGCCGTGCACCGAAACGCAAGAGCATTCGCCCACAGCGTACAAACCGTTGACCACCACGCTTTGGTTGTTGGCGTCTTGCGTCACCACTTGGCCGTTGATGTTGGTGGGGATGCCGCCCATTTGGTAATGGATGGTGGGGATCACGGGAATTGGCTCTTTGGTGATGTCGACGTTGGCAAAGTTGTGGCCAATTTCGAACACCGAAGGCAAACGCTTCATGATGGTCTCGGCACCCAAGTGGGTCATGTCGAGGTTGATGTAGTCCTTGTTCGGACCGCAGCCGCGACCTTCTTTGATCTCTTGGTCCATGCAGCGTGACACGTAGTCGCGTGGAGCCAAGTCTTTGTAGGCAGGGGCATAACGCTCCATGAAGCGCTCGCCATTGCAGTTACGCAAAATCGCGCCTTCGCCACGGCAGCCTTCGGTCAACAACACGCCAGCACCGGCCACGCCGGTGGGGTGGAATTGCCAGAACTCCATGTCTTCGAGAGGAATGCCAGCGCGAGCGGCCATACCCAAGCCGTCGCCGGTGTTGATGAACGCGTTGGTCGAAGCAGCAAAAATGCGGCCTGCACCACCGGTGGCCAACAACACAGTTTTGGCTTCCATGATGTAGAGCTCGCCTGTTTCCATCTCGAGGGCGGTTACACCCACCACATCACCCGCGTCGTCGCGAATCAGGTCGAGGGCCATCCACTCCACAAAGAAGCTGGTTTTGGCTTTGACGTTTTGTTGGTACAGCGTGTGCAACATGGCGTGACCGGTACGGTCAGCCGCGGCACAAGCGCGCTCGACAGCCTTTTCGCCGTAGTTGGCGGTGTGGCCGCCGAAGGGGCGCTGATAAATCGTGCCGTCAGGGTTGCGGTCAAACGGCATGCCCATGTGCTCCAAGTCGTACACGACTTTGGGGGCTTCGCGGCACATGAATTCAATCGCGTCTTGGTCACCGAGCCAGTCGGAGCCTTTGACGGTGTCGTAGAAGTGGTAATGCCAGTTGTCTTCGTTCATATTGCCCAAAGAGGCGCCAATGCCGCCTTGTGCTGCCACGGTGTGCGAGCGGGTGGGAAACACTTTCGACAAAACAGCCACGTTCAAACCAGCGCGAGCCAGTTGCAACGAAGCGCGCATGCCGGAGCCACCGGCACCGACGATGACCACGTCAAACTTACGACGAGGGATAGAGCTTTTAACGGTCATGACTTAGAGCCTCCAGAGAACCTGAATGGCCCAGCCGAGACACGACACCAGCCAAACCAAAGTGAATACTTGCAGAACCAAACGCAGGCCCACGGGCTTGACGTAGTCCATCCAAATGTCGCGAACGCCCACCCACACATGGAGGGTCAAGGCGATGAAGACAGAGAAGGTCAAGGCCTTCATGAATTGGGTGCTGAAAATGCCAGCCCATTTGTCATAGCCGATCTCGCCGCTGGTCAAGAGCACTTGGCCCAAAACAGCCAAGGTGAACAAGACCATCAAAACACCGGTGATGCGCTGGGCCAGCCAGTCACGCAGACCGTAGTGCGCGCCCACGACGACGCGCTTGGAACCGTAATTCACGGACATGTTGAAGCTCCTAGGAAATCAGTAAAGGCCAAACAGCTTGGCACCCAAAGCGGCGGTCAGACCCAGGCTCAACACCAAGGTGACCACAGCAGAAGACTTGCCGAATTCTTTGCTCACCGCGTGGCGAGCGTCCATGTAGACGTGACGAACGCCCGCAATCAGGTGGTGCAAGTAGGCCCAGATCAAGCCCAGCACCACCACCTTCACCAACACAGCAGGCACAAAGCCCAAGCCGACGTTGAAGGCGGCACTGAATTTGGCAAAGGAAATTTCCGAAGACACCGAGGTGTCGAACATCCAAACGATGAGTGGCAACAGCAAGAACATGATCAAACCGCTGATGCGGTGCAAGATCGACACGATGCCAGCCGCTGGAAGGCGGTAAGTGGGCAGGTCAGTCAATGCGTTGATGTTGCGGAACTCAGGCCGCTTTTTGGCAAGCTGGGTCATGTGGGCTCTTTCTTGGGGTTTATCTGCATGTCAAAACAACTTTAAATTCTATTTCACTTCACCAAACTGACGTGAGGGTTTCATGTCAACTCAAAGCATTACGGTAGTGGTGCGTGTCGGTTCTGTACAAGCCACGGCGCAGCTCCATGGGCGTGTCGTTGTAGGTGTAAGCAATCCGCTCCACGCTCAACAGCGGCGCGCTGATGGGCACATTCAGCAGCTGGGATTGTTCCTCGTCCGGGTTCACGGCACGAATGCTTTCTTCTGCACGCACCATGCGCACGCCGAACTCTGTTTCAAACAGCGCATACATCGGGCCGTTGTAGTTACTTAAGCGTTCGGCCGTCAGTCCTTTGAATGGCGCGCCGGGCAGCCAAAGCTCTTCAAGAATCGTGGGCACACCTGCGTAGGCCAGCACTCGGCGCACTTGCAGCACGGGATCACCACTGCGCAGGCTCAACGCACGTGCGATTTCGGCGCTGGCGCGCAGGCGTTTGCAGTCAATGATGGTGCGCTCGGCGGGGCCTTCGCTTTGAATGTCACCGTTGTCGGGCTGAAGCTTCAAAAAGCGGTACTGTACATGCTGTTCGGCATGGGTGGCCACAAAGGTGCCCTTGCCTTGGCGGCGGACAACGAGGTGTTCGGCTGCGAGTTCGTCAATCGC
Source organism: uncultured Burkholderiales bacterium (assembly GCA_903886485.1). Classification (GTDB taxonomy): domain Bacteria; phylum Pseudomonadota; class Gammaproteobacteria; order Burkholderiales; family Burkholderiaceae_C; genus Limnohabitans. Next base: position 101,054 of record CAISMH010000008.1, on the reverse strand, counting down.
TTTGCGCACCGTGCCTTGGCTGACGCGAAAGCGGGCCGCGAGGTCCATCTCGCTGGGGATGGCTTCGCCCGGCTTCCATTCGCCCGATTGCAGGCTCTGCAAGATCAGTCCTTTGATCTGTTGGTAAAGCGGGCTGAAGGCGGGGGTTGAACCTGCGCCGCCCAAAGCATCACCACCCGCAAATGTCGGGTTGGTGGGGGCTACTGGAGAGGGCGCGGGGTGTGTGGCCATTTTTAAATCGGGGTGACGCGCTGCGCGTCAGTTCGTTGTCAAGCTCGTATCATATCTTCTATAAGACATAAGACAGACTGTTTCTCGGTTTTCGCGGGTAAACTCTGTCACCATTTCTTTTTTAATCACTTTTTGGAGTTTTTCCCATGAGCAAGAAGCCTGTTCGCGTTGCCGTCACTGGTGCAGCTGGTCAAATTGGTTACGCCCTGTTGTTCCGTATCGCCTCGGGCGAAATGTTGGGTAAAGACCAGCCCGTCATCTTGCAATTGTTGGAAATCCCTGACGAAAAAGCCCAAAAAGCCCTCAAGGGCGTGATGATGGAACTCGAAGATTGCGCGTTCCCTTTGTTGGCCGGCATGGAAGCCCATGGCGACCCCATGACCGCATTCAAAGATGTGGACTACGCCTTGTTGGTTGGTTCACGCCCACGCGGCCCCGGCATGGAGCGCGCTGAGTTGCTCGCCATCAACGGTGCCATCTTCACCGCCCAAGGCAAGGCTTTGAACGCCGTGGCTTCACGTGATGTGAAAGTTTTGGTGGTCGGCAACCCTGCCAACACCAACGCCTACATCGCCATGAAGGCTGCGCCTGACCTCAAGCCCGGTAACTTCACCGCCATGCTGCGTTTGGACCACAACCGCGCCTTGTCCCAAATCGCTGCCAAGACTGGCAAAGCCGTGGCTGACATTGAAAAATTGTGCGTGTGGGGCAACCACTCGCCCACCATGTACGCGGACTACCGCTTTGCCACCATCAAGGGCGAGTCGGTCAAGGCCATGATCAACGACCAAGAGTGGAACGCCAACGTGTTCTTGCCCACCGTGGGCAAGCGCGGTGCCGCCATCATTGAAGCACGTGGCCTGTCTTCAGCCGCTTCGGCTGCCAACGCCGCCATCGACCACATGCGCGATTGGGCTTTGGGCACCCACGGCAAGTGGGTGACCATGGGTATCCCATCTCAAGGCTGGTACGGCATTCCTAAAGACGTCATGTTCGGCTTCCCCGTGACCTGCGAAAACGGCCAATACAAAGTGGTTGAAGGTCTGGAAATCGACGCATTCAGCCAAGGTTGCATCGACAAGACTCTCAAAGAGTTGACCGACGAGCAAGCTGGCGTTGCCCACTTGATCTAAGTCTCAACAGAGAAATAGAGTGAGCCATCCGCGCGACGTTCTGTTGGGTTCGCAAGCAGGTAGCTTTCAGCTACCTGTTTGTGACCATTACAGCGGTGTCGAAGCGCGGATGCGCAAAAGCTTGCAGCTGCAAGCAGAGATGACACAAGAGTTTGGCACCTGCGTCTTCGATGTCACCTTGGATTGTGAAGACGGTGCTCCCGTGGGCGGCGAGGCAGAGCATGCCGCGCTGGTCACCGAGTTGGCGCTGAGTGCCACCCCTGAGGCCCGTGTGGCCGTGCGCGTGCACCCCGTCGACCACCCCAGTTTTCAAGCCGACATGTCCACCATTGCGGGCCAAGCTGCGAGCCGTTTGACGCACATCATGGTGCCCAAGGTCGAGTCGGTGGCCGATGTGCAACTGGCCGAACAAGCCTTGATGCAAGCTGGTGCCAAAGATTTGGCTTTGCATGTGTTGATCGAGTCGCCCGCTGCCGTGCACCGTGCGTTTGACATTGCCGCGCACCCACGCGTGCAGTCCCTCAGTTTTGGTTTGATGGACTTTGTGTCGGCCCACGGCGGTGCCATTCCTGCCCACGGCATGAGCGGTCAAGGCCAATTCACCCACCCGTTGGTGGTACGCGCCAAGCTAGAGATCGCCAGCGCCTGCCATGCCCACGGCAAAGTGCCTTCGCATTGCGTGGTGACCGAATTCAATGACACCGTGGCCATGCGCGCGGCAGCCCTGCGTGCCGCGCATGAGTTTGGCTACACCCGCATGTGGAGCATCCACCCTGCACAAATTCGCCCCATTCTTGAGGCCATGGCCCCTGATGCGGCCGCTATTGAAGTGGCCAGTGAGATTGTGTTGGCTGCGCATGCCGCCCAGTGGGCGCCCATCAGCCACCAAGGCCAATTGCATGACCGCGCCAGTTACCGCTTCTTTTGGCAAGTGCTGGAGCGTGCGCACAGCACGGGTTGTAGCCTTCCCGCTGAAGTCCAGCTATTCTTCAAGGATTAATCGGAGATGCTCATGCAAAAGTTAATTGCCGCCATTGTTTGCTTGGCCCTGTCGAGTTGGGCGATGGCTGACACCCCTGTCGCCACCCATGTCACCAAGAAGACGCCTGCAAAGACCTTGCCTAAGAAGGGCATTGCACAAGCGGCCAAACCCGCTGCCGTGGTGGCTGCACCCGAGGCTGCAGCGGTGGTCACAGACCCCAAGCAACAAGACATCATTGCTGACCTCGTTCACACCGGTCGCATGGTGTGTGAGTTGGGTAACTTTGTGACCGTCACGCCTGACCCTGAACAGTCCACCCGCTTCATCGTGCAGATGAAAAAGAACACGTATTACATGTCGCCTGTTGAAACCACCACAGGCGCCGTGCGCTTGGAAGACACACAAGCAGGCGCCATGTGGTTGCAACTACAAAACAAGTCGATGCTGATGAACAGCAAACTCGGTCAACGCATGGCCGATGAATGTCAAAGCCCCAACCAAATGGCGGTAGCGCAAGCCATGAAGCTATCCCCGCCACCGAGCCTGCTCGACGCCCCGACCGTTGCCAAAAAATAGCCCCATCCATTTTTGATTTGAAAGACAGGAGAAAACCATGTTGAAAGCCTACCGTGACCACGTAGCCGAGCGCGCTGCGCTGGGTATCCCACCACTGCCTTTGGATGCCAAGCAAACGGCTGAGTTGATCGAGTTGATCAAAGCGCCTGTCGCTGGTGAAGAAGCGTTCTTGATGGACTTGCTGACCCACCGCGTGCCACCCGGCGTGGACGATGCGGCCAAAGTCAAGGCCTCTTTCTTGGCCGCTGTGGCCCACGGTGAACTCAAGGTCGGCCTGATCTCCAAGTCCAAAGCCACAGAGTTGTTGGGCACCATGGTCGGTGGCTACAACGTGCACCCGCTGATTGAGTTACTCGACGACGCTGAAGTGGCCGCTGTGGCTGCGCAAGCGTTGAAGAAAACTTTGTTGATGTTCGACTTCTTCAACGATGTCGCCGACAAAGCCAAGGCCGGCAACCCACGCGCCAAAGAAGTCATGCAAAGCTGGGCCGATGGCGAGTGGTTCACCACACGTCCTGAAGTCGAGAAAAAAATCACCGTCACTGTCTTCAAAGTGCCGGGCGAAACCAACACCGACGACCTGTCGCCAGCCCCTGACGCTTGGAGCCGTCCTGACATTCCCTTGCACTACTTGGCGATGTTGAAAAACACCCGCGAAGGCGCCGCATTCAAGCCCGAAGAAGACGGCAAGCGCGGCCCCATGCAGTTCATCGAAGACCTGAAGAAAAAAGGTCATTTGGTCGCTTATGTGGGCGACGTGGTGGGCACAGGTTCTAGCCGCAAGTCGGCCACCAACAGCGTGATCTGGGCTACAGGCCAAGACATTCCATTCGTGCCTAACAAACGCTTCGGTGGTGTGACCTTGGGCGGCAAGATCGCCCCCATCTTCTTCAACACCCAAGAAGACTCGGGCGCATTGCCCATCGAAGTGGACGTGACCCAACTCGAAATGGGCGACGTCATCGACATCTTGCCCTACGACGGCAAGATTGTGAAAAACGGTGCGACGGTGACTGAGTTCAAACTCAAGAGCGATGTGTTGTTTGACGAAGTGCGTGCCGGTGGTCGTATCAACCTCATCATCGGTCGCAGCTTGACCGCCAAGGCGCGTGAGTTCTTGGGTCTGCCTGCATCCACCTTGTTCCGTTTGCCTACTGCGCCCATCAGCACCAAAGCGGGCTTCACGCTGGCGCAAAAAATGGTCGGTCGTGCCGTTGGTTTGCCAGAAGGCCAAGGCGTTCGCCCCGGCACTTACTGCGAACCCAAGATGACCACCGTGGGCTCACAAGACACCACCGGCCCCATGACACGCGACGAGTTGAAAGACTTGGCTTGCTTGGGTTTCTCGGCTGACATGGTCATGCAATCGTTCTGCCACACCGCGGCTTACCCCAAGTCGGTGGATGTGAAAACGCACCGCGAATTGCCCGCCTTCATCAGCAACCGTGGCGGCGTGGCATTGCGTCCCGGTGACGGTGTGATTCACTCGTGGTTGAACCGCCTGTTGTTGCCTGACACCGTCGGCACCGGCGGCGACTCGCACACACGTTTCCCCATCGGTATCAGCTTCCCAGCCGGTTCTGGTTTGGTCGCCTTCGGTGCGGCCACAGGCGTGATGCCTTTGGACATGCCCGAGTCCATCTTGGTGCGCTTCAAAGGCAAGATGCAACCTGGTGTGACGCTGCGTGACTTGGTGCATGCCATCCCCTTGTTTGCCATCAAGCAAGGTCTGTTGACCGTGGCCAAGGCTGGCAAGATCAACGAGTTCTCGGGTCGCATTTTGGAAATCGAAGGCCTGCCAGACCTCAAGGTCGAACAAGCCTTTGAGTTGTCAGACGCATCGGCCGAGCGCTCTGCCGCGGGTTGCACCATCAAGCTCAACAAAGAGCCTGTGCAGGAATACCTCAAGTCCAACGTCGTGTTGATGAAGAACATGATTGCAGACGGCTACGCCGACGCACGCACTTTGGCTCGCCGTATTGAGAAGGTTGAACAATGGTTGGCTGCGCCTAACCTGCTCGAAGCCGACAAAGACGCCGAGTACGCCCACGTCATCGAGATTGACTTGGCCGACATCAAAGAGCCCATCGTCTGCTGCCCCAACGACCCAGACGACGCCAAGTTCTTGTCGGAAGTGGCGGGCACCAAGATCGACGAAGCCTTCATCGGCTCTTGCATGACCAACATTGGCCACTTCCGTGCAGCCGCAAAGTTGCTTGGCGGCCAACGCGACATTCCTGTCAAGCTGTGGGTGGCACCTCCAACCAAGATGGACGAGAGCGAGTTGATCAAAGAAGGTCACTACGCTGCGTTTGGCACTGCCGGTGCGCGCACCGAAATGCCCGGCTGCTCGTTGTGCATGGGCAACCAAGCGCAAGTGCGCGAAGGCGCGACTGTGGTGTCTACCTCCACACGTAACTTCCCCAACCGCTTGGGCAAGAACACCAATGTGTACTTGGCCTCTGCTGAATTGGCGGCCATCACCTCGAAGATGGGCAAGTTCCCCACCGTGGCCGAGTACCACGAAGCCATGGGCGTGGTGAACAAAGATGGCGAAGCCATCTACAAGTACTTGAACTTCAACCAGATCGACGAGTACGTTGAAACGGCCAAAGGCGTGACCGCGTAAGCTGTCTGCGTCTTCACCCAGTGCTTCGGTGCTGGGTGACAAAACAAAACCCCGCAAAGCGCGAGCCTTGCGGGGTTTTGTTTTTGAGCAGACGCGGCTTAGAACATCCGCGCCAACAAGCCGCCTTCAGCCGGTCCATCTACAGGAATCCACACATGCGTGGGGCTGCCTGCAGCCACGTCGATGGACGCGCCATTTTTGTCTTTCATCTGCTCTAGCTTGACCTTGCGGTTGCCGCTGGGGTGAATGATCTCAATCGTGTCGCCCACCGAGAACTTGTTTTTGGTTTCAATCTCGGCCCAGCCGTCGGCCACGGCACGAACCTCGCCCACAAACTGGCTGCGGTGGGCGATGGAGTGGCCCGTCTCGTAGTTTTGGTAGTCGTTGGCGGGGCGGCGGTCCATCAAGCCTGCGGTGTACCCACGGTTGGCCAAGCCTTCGAGTTCGGTGATGAGCTCGGGGTTGAAGGGGCGGCCTGCTACCGCGTCGTCAATGGCACGGCGGTACACCTGCGCAGTGCGGCTCACGTAATAAAGCGATTTGGTACGGCCTTCAATCTTGAGGGAGTCCACGCCAATTTTGGTGAGGCGCTCCACGTATTCCACGGCACGCAAGTCTTTGCTGTTCATGATGTAGGTGCCGTGCTCGTCTTCCATGATGGGCATGAGCTGGCCGGGGCGACCCTTTTCTTCAAGCAAGTAAATGTTGTCGGCCTCCGGGTGGCGCTCGCCATTGCCGCAGGACGAGAAGCTGGACTCGGCTTCTTGTTGTGACTTGGCAAAGTCAAAGTCGCCTTCCATGGGGATGGCCATGGCTTCGCCCGTGTTGGGGTCGGTGGCGCTGGCTTGGGTGCCATAGCTCCAGCGGCAGGCGTTGGTGCAAGTGCCTTGGTTGGGGTCGCGGCGGTTGAAGTAGCCCGACAACAAACAGCGGCCCGAGTAAGCAATGCACAGCGCGCCGTGCACAAACACTTCCAGCTCCATGTCTGGACACTCTTGGCGGATTTTTTCAATCTCGTCAAAGCTGAGTTCGCGCGACAAGATGATGCGCTTGACGCCCACGTGTTGCCAAAACTTCACCGCCGCCCAGTTGACGGTGTTGGCTTGTACTGAGAGGTGAATGTCCACCTCGGGCCACTTCTCGCGCACCATCATGATGAGGCCGGGGTCGGCCATGATGAGCGCGTCAGGCTTCATGGCAATGATGGGCTCGATGTCACGCAAGTAGGTGCGCACCTTGTCGTTGTGCGGCAGCAAGTTGCTGGTTAAAAAGAATTTTTTGCCACGCGCATGCGCTTCAGCAATGCCGATGCCGATTTGCTCAAGACGGAATTCGTTGTTGCGTGCGCGCAAGCTGTAGCGGGGCTGGCCCGCATAAACGGCGTCTGCGCCGAAGTCATACGCAGCGCGCATTTTGTCGAGCGAACCTGCGGGCAGCAGGAGCTCAGGGGCTTTGAGTGTGGTCATACAGGTGTGCTGCTGACAGGGCAGCTAAAAAATCATTCAGGGTCGATTTTCGCATCCCGCACGACTTTTGCCCAACGTGGGGCTTCTGCCTTGATGAGGGCCGCAAATTGCTCAGGCGTCCCACCGCCCACTTCGTTGCCTTGGCTCAAGATTTTTTCTTTCACCTCGGCGGTTTGCAGGGCTTGGTTGCACACGGTGTTGAGTTGCTTGATCAATTCAGGCGACATGCCTTTGGGGCCAATCAGGCCTTGCCAATTGAGGACTTCGACTTCGGGGAAACCTTGCTCGGCCATGGTGGGAACATTGGGCAGCAAGGGTGAACGCTTTTTGCTGGTGATGGCCAAGGCACGCATGCGGCCGCCTTGGATAGAAGGCATGGCGGCGTACATCTGCTCGAACATCATGTGGACTTGGCCACCCATCAAATCGGTGGCAGCAGCAGAGCCGCTTTTGTAGGGCGCGTGAATCATGTCGATGCCCGCCGCGTGCTCAAACAAAGCCCCACTCAAGTGGTGCGAGCCACCAATGCCGCCCGAGCCGTAGCTGAGTTTGCCGGGCGAGGCTTTGGCGGCAGCAACGAGGTCTTTCACCGTCTTGTAGGGCGAGTCGTTGCGCACCATCAGGATGAGGGGGCCGCGTTCAATCAGGCAGATGGGTGTGAGGTCATTGATCGGGTCGAAGTTGAGCTTTTTAAACAAAGCTTGGTTCACCGCCAAGGGCGCGAAGTTGCCCATGCCCAAGGTATAGCCATCAGGTTTGCCGCGTGCGATGGCTTCGGTGCCAATGTTGCCGCCCGCACCTGCTTTGTTGTCGATGATGATGGGCTGACCCAGAATCGTGCCCATGGCCTTGGCCACTTGGCGTGATCGGCTGTCAGCGTTGCCGCCTGCGGCATAGGGGCAAATCCACATAACGGTTTTGCTGGGGTTGGGATATTTGTCTTGGGCGGGTGCAAGCAGTGGCAACAAGCTGGTGCTGGCGGCAGCTTGAATGAGGGTGCGGCGTTTCATGACGAGGCTCCTAGGTTTGAATGCCACAAATCATAGGTTGAACGCCAGACTTTTTAAGTGCTTTGGGCATAGCACAATCACGTATATGAATCGAAATGTGTTGATCGCAGGCGGGGGCATTGCTGGCATGGCCGCAGGCATCGGCGCGGCCCGTGCAAACTGGCAGGCGACAGTGTTTGAGCGATCTCCGGAATTTTTGGAAATTGGCGCTGGCGTTCAGCTAGGGCCGAATGTGACTCGCATTTTGCAAGCCTGGGGCTTGGGGGATGCGCTGGCACAAGTGGCTGCATTTCCGCAAAGTTTGCATGCACGCAGCCTGACAACGGGGCAAGTGCTGGCCACCTTGTCTCTGCAGAACACAGCGGCGCGCTACGGCGCACCTTATGTGACCCTTCACCGCGCAGATCTGCATGGCTTGTTGACACAAGCCGCGCGAGAAGCGGGCGTGCACATCCACAGCGATGCACGGGTGCAGCGCGTGCATCAAAGCCCTGAGGCGGTCGCCTTGGATGTGATGCAACACAGCCAAGTTCAATCACACACAGCAGCGCTGGTTGTGGCGGCAGACGGCATTTGGAGCCCGCTGCGCCAGCAATTGTTAGAAGACGGGTGGCCCACTTTCACAGGCCACATTGCTTACCGCGCCTTGGTCGCGCAAGCCGACTTGCCCCAGCACTTGCGCAGCCAAGATGTGTCGGTGTGGATGGGCGCGCAAGCCCATGTGGTGAGCTACCCTGTGCGCGGTGGCGATGACCTGAATGTGGTGTGTTTGGCCGAAGGCCGTTTATTGGATGACGAGGCCCACCATTTAGAGGCCTTGCAGACATGGAATGCGAAGAAGTCTGAGGCGGGAACCTTGACCGAGCTTCATCACGCCCTGCGTGGCGCATGTGCGCCTTTGACCGATTTGATGTCTGCTTGCCGCGATTGGCGCTTGTGGCCCTTGTGTGGCAGGGGCGTGATGCAAGGCGCACACGAGCATGTGCAAGGCCGCGTCGCCTTGCTTGGTGATGCAGCACACCCCATGCTGCCGTACTTGGCGCAAGGCGCGGGCATGGCGATAGAAGATGCAGATGCGTTGGCTGTGCAGTTGTTAGGGGCCACTCCAGAAAACGCGCCCAAGCAGTTGCAACTGTTTGCCCTAGCCCGTTGGCAACGCAACGCGCGTGTGCAGGCGAGGGCGGTGCGCAACGGGAAAATTTTTCATGCCACTGGGCCTATGCGGCTAGGGCGAGACATTGGCTTGCGATTGATGGGCGCGTCCTTAATGGATTTACCTTGGTTATACGGCTCAAAATGAAACTTTTAAGCGCTAATTTTTTTACGTAAAGTAAAACTTAATATTTACTTAAATTTAAAATTCCTGAGCAAAATTTTTTGCTCTTTACAAGGAATTTCAAATGAAAAAAATCGTCGCTTTGGGCTTTGTCTCGGCCATTTGTGCTGGTTCTGCTTTTGCGCAAGTTTCCAACTTCACCGGCCCATCTGTTGGCGCTGGCATTGACTTCAAATCTACGACCCTCGAAGTAAGCGGTGGTGGTGCTAACTTCTCAGGTCTGGGTTCTCAGAACATCATTGGGACCATATCTGGTGACTATGGTTTTGCTCTCGGCGATACATCTGTTGCTTTGATTGGCGCTAAATTTGATTTAAACAAAACTCAAATTGCCAAAGCATCTGGTGGTGGTGCATCTGTGACACTGGAAGAAAGTAATCACTACTCGTTATTTGTCGCCCCAGGCATGTTGTTGAACGACAAGACTCTCGCTTTCGCTAAGTTGTCGCTCCAATCGGCTAAGTATGGATTGGACGGAGGTGGCAGAACCCAAGAAGGTCACGGTATTGGCTATGGCGTTGGTATCCGTACGCACATCACTGGTAACTGGTTCGCCAATGTCGAAGCGGGTCGTATTGCTTACAACTCAAAAGATATAGACTCTGCAAGCATGAAAACAGGCTCAACTGTTGCTAGTTTTGGCGTGTCATACAAGTTCTAACCATCTAGCTGGCCTCGCCAGCTGAGTGTTTAGCAATTCAAAACCCTGCGTTAGTAACAACGCGGGGTTTTTTTATGTCAGTCAAGCGCAGGCAAACCTTGGCGCATACGCGCCCGCTGGCACGCATCGCTGCCTTCTTCAAACTCTCGGCAAGGGGAAGGGCGCCATTCGTAAATGCCGCAGGTGGCTTTCTGACCCACTTGGCCACTGAGTGCGGCGCAACGTGGGGGGGAGTAATCGGTGCCACGCATGCGGCACATCGTGGCGGTGAGTGCTTGGCCTAAGCCTGTGGGCACCGAGCCGCCGTGCGTGTCCATTTCTTCCACGCTGAAGTCCACCCTAAAACTGGCGCAACATGCGCCGCAAGTGGTGCAGGCTGACATCACTGACGACCGAGCAGCAAGTACTCCATGAGTGCTTTTTGCACATGCATGCGGTTCTCGGCTTCGTCCCACACCACGCTTTGGGGTCCGTCAATCACCTCGGCCGACACTTCTTCGCCACGGTGCGCAGGCAAGCAGTGCATGAAGAGGGCGTTGGGTTTGGCCACAGCCATCATCTCGCTGTCCACGCACCAATCGGCGAAGGCTTTTTTGCGTGCTTCGTTTTCCGCCTCGAAGCCCATGCTGGTCCACACGTCGGTGGTGACGAGGTCGGCGCCTTCGCAGGCTTGCATGGGGTTGTCAAAGACTTTGTAGCAATCGTTGTTACGCAGCCCGGCAATGGCGGGGTTGACCTCGTAGCCACTGGGTGTGCTGACATGCACGGTAAAGCCCAGCATGTCGGCCGCTTGAAGCCACGTGTTGGCCATGTTGTTGCCGTCACCCACCCACGCCACGACTTTGCCTTGCAAACATTCAAGGGGGTGCACAGCCAAGCCACGGTGTTCAATGAACGTGAACAAGTCCGCCATGATTTGGCAGGGGTGAAACTCGTTGGTCAAACCGTTGATCACGGGCACGCGTGAGTTGGCGGCAAAGCTGTTGATCTTGTCTTGGCCGTAGGTGCGAATCATCACCAAGTCGGTCATGCGGCTGATGACTTTGGCGCTGTCTTCAATCGGCTCAGAGCGACCCAGTTGGCTGTCGCCCGTGGTGAGGTGCACCACAGAGCCGCCGAGTTGGTACATGCCGGCTTCAAAGCTCACACGGGTGCGTGTGGACGCCTTTTCAAAAATCATGGCCAGCGTGCGGTCGGCCAGTGTGTGGTGCTTTTCGTAGGCTTTGAATTTCTTTTTGATCAACGCAGCACGTTGAAACAAATAGGCATATTCGTCGGCCGTGAGCGAGGTGAATTGCAGGTAATGTTTCAGTGCGTGAGTCATGCAGCTTCTGCCAAGAATGTTTGGATGAGCGGAACGAGGATGCTCAATACCTCATCTGCCTCAGCGGTTGTCATGATGAGGGGAGGTAAGAGGCGCACCACGGTGTCGGCGGTCACGTTGATGATGAGGCCCGCATCAGCCGCTTGTTTGAGCAACACGCCGCAAGGGCGATCCAACTCAATGCCAATCATCAGGCCTTGCCCACGAATGTCTTTGATGCCTTTGAGACCGCCTAACGCAGCGGTCAGTTGTTGGTGGAAATGCGCGCCCAGTTGGGCGGCGTTTTCTAGCAGGCCATCTTTTTCCATGATGCGAATGGTTTCGACACCTGCACGCATGGCCAATGGATTGCCGCCAAAGGTGGTGCCGTGGTTGCCGGGCTGGAAGATGTGGGCGGCTTTAGGGCCCGCCACCACAGCGCCAATTGGCACACCAGACCCTAGACCCTTGGCCAGTGGCATGACGTCAGGCACGATACCTGCCCATTGATGCGCAAACCATTTGCCCGTGCGACCAATGCCACACTGCACTTCGTCGATCATCAAGAGCCAGTCTTGTTTGTCGCACAAGGCGCGCACTTCGCGCAGGTACTCCGCGCGCATGGGGTTGATGCCGCCTTCGCCTTGGATGGTTTCAAAAAACACGGCCACCACATCGGGGTCGTTGATGGTGGCGTTTTTCAGCGCTTCGATGTCGTTGAGAGGAACACGAATGAAACCTTCGAGCAAAGGCCCAAAGCCTTGTTGTAACTTGACATTGGCTGTGGCGCTGAGGGTGGCAATGCTGCGTCCATGAAAAGCTTTTTCATAGACAACGATTTTGGGATTCGTGATGCCCTTGTCATGCCCGAATTTGCGGGCCAGTTTGATCGCAGCCTCGTTGGCTTCTAAGCCTGAATTGCAGAAAAACACATTGGTCATGCCCGACAACTCGACCAGCTTGGCGGCGAGTTTTTCGGCATCCGGCACATGGAAGTAATTGCAGGTGTGGATGATCTTGCCAATTTGGTCTTGCAGCGCGGGCGCGAACTCTGGGTGGTTGTGCCCAAGGGTATTCACAGCGATGCCTGCGAGGGCATCCAAGTAGGGTTTGCCATTGATGTCCCAAACTCGGCAACCCTGACCTTGGCTGAGTGCAATCGGCAATCGGCCATAGGTGTTCATGGTGTGCGGTGAGGCGGCTTCAATGAAAACGGACATGCGTGAACTCCTGAAAATAAAAACGACTCAACGAAGGTTGAGCCGTTGAAGCGTGATTTTAGAGGCTCTGACGTGACAAATCCGTGGCACGCGGGGGTATTCACATGGTGTGAGTCTTATATAAGATAGAATACTTTGAACCGAGCGACTGAGGGAGATCCCCCGTTCGCCACGCAACCGTTTTCAGCATCTACCCGATGGTTTCACACTCCGCCAAAGAAGTTTTTATTCTGGGAATTACCCAAGAAGGACGGACCTTTCGCCCTAGCGACTGGGCCGAACGTCTGGCGGGCGTGATGAGCCAGTTCCGTCCGGGTGGTGCTACCCCCGGCAGTCATTTGAGTTATTCGCCTTGGTGTGTGCCCAACACTTTGGACAACAACAAGTGCGTCATTGTTCACACCGACTTGCGCGATGAAGAGCCCATGGCATGGAACTTCGTCATGAACTTTGCCAAGGACAATAACTTGCAAGTGGTCGAAGCTTGCTTGTTGCCCGAGCACCCGCCTCAAGCGTAGGCCCCAACAAAAAACCCGCTCGAGAGCGGGTTTTTGCTTTTTCTTTGCTGACAGCGCACCCGTTACAAACGGCGGGCTGAACGTTCAGCCCGGGCTGGTGGCCTAATGAATTAGGCGGCGAGTGCCAAGGCTTTCACCTTGGTGGACAAGCGGCTCTTATCGCGAGCTGCTTTGTTTTTGTGGAAGATGCCTTTGTCAGCAATCGTGTCCACAACGGCTTGCATCTTGGCAAACAGTTCGGTGGCTTTGGTTTTGTCGCCAGCCAAGACAGCTTTCTCGACGTTCTTGACCGCAGTGCGGTACTTCGAACGCAACGAGGTGTTGGCAGCGTTGATTTTGATGTCCTGACGGACGCGTTTACGGCCTGATGCCAGGCGCGGGTTCTTTTTCTTGGGTTTGGCTGAAGCCATGATAGTTTCCTTAAGTGTCTGAGGATGATGTCAGCAAAGCTAGCGATTGTAGCAAATCGCTACACTCCAAAGGTGTCATTGTTCAAATCTGCTTCCATCGTCTCGGGCTTGACCCTGATTTCTCGCATCACGGGCCTGATGCGCGAACTGCTGATTGCCTCGACTTTCGGGGCCAGCGCCCTGACCGACGCCTTCAATGTGGCGTTTCGTATTCCTAATTTGTTTCGCCGCTTGTTTGCCGAGGGGGCGTTCAGCCAAGCTTTTGTGCCAGTGTTGGCGGCCAGTCGTCAGCAACATGGCGACGAAGCCACGCACGTGTTGATCAACCAAGTCGCTACTTTGCTGATTTGGGCGTTGCTGTTGACCAGTGTGTTGGGCGTGGCGGGCGCCCCTGTTTTGGTGTGGGCGATGGCGAGTGGCTTGAACCAATCAGCCCAAGGTTTTGAGGTCGCGGTGGTGATGACGCGTTTGATGTTCCCGTACATCGCCTTCATGTCGCTGGTGGCTTTGGCCGCTGGCGTGCTCAATACGTGGAAGCGATTTGCCGTGCCTGCGGCGACACCTGTGTTGTTGAATGTTTCCATGATCACCGCCGCTTGGTGGGGTGGCCCGTGGTTTGGTACGTTGGGGGTGCCGCCGATTTACGCCTTGGCTGCGGGCGTGATGCTGGGAGGGGTGGCGCAACTCAGTGTGCAACTGTGGGCGCTGCGCCGTTTAGGCATGTTGCCTCGCGTGGGCCTGAGCCTGCGTGCGCTCCGTGAGGCATGGGGTGGCGAAGGCCCCAAGCGCATCTTGCAACTCATGGCACCGGCTTTGCTGGGCGTGAGCGTGGCGCAGATTTCTTTGCTGATCAATACCCAAATTGCCTCACAACTCACCCCAGGGAGTGTGAGTTGGCTGAGTTATGCCGACCGCCTGATGGAGTTCCCCACCGCCTTGTTGGGCGTGGCGTTGGGTGTGGTGTTGATGCCCCAGCTGTCGGCAGCCAAAGCGGCCAATGACACTGCCAAATATTCAGACATGCTGGATTGGGGCTTGCGTTTGGTGCTGCTGCTGGCGTTGCCGTGCGCTTTGGCCTTGCTGGTGTTCTCCAAAGCCTTGGTGGCGGTGCTTTACAACTACGGCGCCTTCAGTGCCCACGATGTGCAGCAAACCACGCTGGCCCTGATGGGCTATGGCGTGGGGTTGCTCGGTTTGGTCGCGATCAAGGTGCTGGCACCTGGCTATTACGCGAGCCAAGACATCCGCACACCGGTGCGCATTGCGGTGGCGGTGCTGATCATCACGCAGTTGTTCAACGTGGCGTTGGTGCCGTATTTGGCACACGCGGGCTTGGCCTTGTCGATTGGTTTGGGCGCATTGGTCAACGCAGCTTGGCTGCTGTGGGGCTTGCGCAAGAACGGCACGTATGTGATGAGCGCAGGCTGGTTACGCTTTGTGCTGCAAGTGTCGGTGGCGTGTGCGGTGCTGGGTGCGTGGTTGTGGTGGTCGGCTCAGTATTGGGACTGGACGGCGTTGCATGCCACACCGTTGCTGCGCGTGGGTTTGATGACCGGTGTTTTGGCGGTGAGTGCACTGCTGTACTTCGGCACACTCACCATGACTGGTTTGAAGCTGCGCGTTTTGTTGCGTCGATAAGCCAAAAAAGAAGGGGGCAGAGCCATGGATTTCAAACTGGAAGTACCCACCGCCTTGGAATACTTTGCCTCGCTGGTGCAAAGCGATGAGCAGTTTCCTTTGCTCGAAGCCGCCGCCAGCTTGGCCCAAGACGAATATCCTGAACTCGATATTCAAGAGGTGTTAGACCTTGTGGATCAACTCAGCAGCCGCTTGAAGCAACGCCTGCCTGCCGATGCAGGTGCTTTACAAAAGCTGCGTTTGCTCAATCAGTTCTTTTTTGAAGAGCACGGTTTTGGCGGCAATCTCAACAACTATTACGACCCCGACAACAGCTATTTGCATGTCATGCTGCGCACGCGCCGTGGCATTCCCATCAGCTTGGCCGTGCTGTGGTTAGAACTGGCGCAAAGCATTGGGTTGCGTGCGCAAGGGGTGGGTTTTCCGGGGCACTTTTTGGTGAAAGTGCGCTTGCCATTCCCCAACGAAGGGCAGGTGGTGATTGATCCGTTCACTGGCGAGTCGCTCAGCAAAGAAGAGTTGTCAGAGCGCTTGGTGCCCTTGCATGCCGAGTCGGGCTTGTTGCGTGAGGGCCATGTGTCGGACGAGCTGCTCAAGCACTATTTGCGCGCGGCAACGCCACGTGAAATCGTGGCGCGCATGTTGCGCAATTTGGAAGAGGTCTACACCTCGCACCAAGACCCAGAGCGGTTGATGTTGGTTCGACAGCGGCTGATGGTGTTGTTGCCGGTTTAAACCACCACCACGGCTGGGCCATCACCCAGCTCAGCAATCACGCCAATGGTGTGTACTTGTTCGCCGTGGGCGCGCAGCACCTCGGCACAAGCAGTAGCTTGGGCGGCGTCAATGACCACCACCATGCCGATGCCATTGTTGAAGGTGCGGTTCATTTCAATGTCGTCAATGCCTGCGGTGTTTTGCAACCAAGCAAACAACTCGGTTTGTGGCCAGCTGCCTTTTTTCAGGTGGGCCGCTGTGCCTTCGGGCAACACGCGTGGGATGTTTTCCAGCAAACCGCCGCCCGTGATGTGGGCCAAGGCTTTGATGGGCGTCTCGGCCAAGGCGGCCAACACGCTTTTCACGTACAGGCGGGTGGGCGCCATGATGGCTTCTTTGAACGGCTTGCCGTCCAAGGTGGTGGGGGCATTTGCACCGGCGCGCTCAATGACCTTGCGCACCAGCGAGAAGCCGTTGGAGTGCACGCCGGCCGAAGCCAAGCCCAACACCACGTCACCGGGCTTGACGTTTTGGCCCGTCAAGATTTTGGATTTTTCCACTGCGCCCACGGCGAAGCCCGCGAGGTCGTATTCGCCATCGGGGTACATGCCGGGCATTTCTGCGGTTTCACCGCCAATCAGCGCGCAGCCCGACAACTCGCAGCCTTTGGCAATGCCGCCCACCACCGCCGCGGCGGTGTCGATGTGCAATTTGCCGCAGGCAAAGTAATCGAGGAAGAACAGGGGCTCAGCGCCTTGCACCAAGACGTCGTTCACACTCATGGCGACCAAGTCAATCCCCACGGTGTCGTGCATTTGCCATTCAAACGCGAGTTTGAGCTTGGTGCCCACGCCGTCGGTGCCACTCACCAGCACGGGTTCTTTGTAGCGCTTGGGCACTTCAAACAGCGCGCCAAAGCCGCCGATGCCGGCCAACACGCCCTCGCGCATGGTTTTTTTGGCCAGGGGTTTGATGCGTTCGACCAAGGCATCGCCTGCGACGATGTCGACGCCGGCGTCTTTGTAGGAGAGGGGTTTGTTCATAGTGAAGAGGTGCTGGGGCGCTGTGAAGGTGTGCGCCGATAGAATCAAGCGGTAATTTTAAAGCCAACCCCTCAACCCGCTGTATGCAATTCACGCCCGCCCAACAACACGCCCTCGCTTGGACTGGCCTCGCGGGCGTGATGGCGCTTGTGTTGTGGCTACTGGGGCCTGTGCTCATGCCGTTTGTGGTGGCTGCCGTGTTGGCCTATGTGCTTAGCCCTTTGGTGCGCGGCGCGCAACGTGTTTGTGGCCGACGTTTGCCTCGTTTGGTGGCGGTGGTGCTGGTGGAGGTTTTGTTTTTGCTGTTGTTGGTGGCGTTATTCACCTTGCTGATCCCCGTGTTGGCGCATGAGTTGCCACGTATGCGTGACCAGTTGCCTGTGTTGGTGGAGCGTTTGCAAACCGACATTGCCCCTTGGCTGCGAGCCAAGGGCATCCCCGTCATGTTGGATGGCGCAAGCATCAAGGCCTTTGTGTTGCAAACCTTCAGCACCTCGTTTGACGATGGGTTCAGGCAAGCCCTGACCTCGTTGCGCATTGGTGGCAGTGTGGCACTGGCGGTGGTGGGCAATTTGGTGCTCATTCCTGTGGTGTTGTTTTATTTGTTGGTCGATTGGCAACGCTTTGTGCGTCACGTGGAGGCTTTGGTGCCCATGCCTGCACGGGGTGCTTACGACAGTTTTGTGAACGAGTGCGACGAGGTGTTGGGCCAATACCTGCGCGGGCAGTTGTCGGTCATGGCTTTGTTGGCGGTGTATTACAGCGTGGCGTTGTGGGCATTTGGCCTAGAACTGGCGTTGCCCATTGGTGTGTTCACAGGCTTGGCCGTGTTTGTGCCCTATGTGGGCTATGGCGTGGGGTTAGCGCTGGCGATGTTGGCGGGCGTGTTGCAGTTTGCGCCGAGGGAGGCGCTGCTGATGGTGGCGGTGGTGTATGGCTTGGGTCAACTCATAGAGAGTTTTGTGCTCACGCCGCGCTTGGTGGGCGAGCGCATTGGACTGCATCCGCTGCATGTGATTTTTGCCTTGATGGCCTTTGGTCAGTTGTTTGGCTTTGTCGGCGTGTTGGTGGCTTTGCCTGCCAGCGCGGTGTTGTTGGTGGCCATTCGCCGTTTGCGTGCGCAGTACCAAGCCAGCGCTTTGTACCGTGGTGTTTGAGTGCAGATGAAGCAAATCGCACTCGACATTGGGCTCACCCCTGGCCCAAGTTTGAGCAACTTCTTCGCAGGTCCGAACCAAGCCACTTTGCAACACTTGCAGTTGTGGGTGGGCAACGACATGCGCTCGCCCGTCCCTACCTATGTGTGGGGTGAGGGCGGTAGCGGGAAGACCCATTTGTTGCGTGCGGTGCAAGCCGCGTTGCGTGAGCAAAGTTGCCCTGTGGGGTGGATGGATGCCTCGGTAGCCGATCCCTCTGCATTTGATGAGACTTGGCGTGTCGTCATCTTGGACGATGTGCATCTCTACACCGCCGTGCAGCAGCACGCCGCTTTCAACTGGTTTGTCAACGCCACCACGCCCAGCGATGGTCAGCAGCGATGGGTGCTGGCCGCAGGCAGCGTGCCGCCCAGTGACTTGGCCTTGCGCGAAGACTTGCGCACCCGTTTGGGCTGGGGCCATATTTTTCAATTGCAGGTACTCAGCGAGCCGGAGCGCCGTGCTGTGCTGCGTCAACAAGCCGATGACCGAGGCGTGTTCTTGAGCGATGAGGTGATGGACTTCATGCTCAACCGCTTCAGCCGCGACCTGAGTAGCCTGATACAACTGCTTGACCAACTCGATGGCTATGCCCTGCAAACGCAACGCGCCATCACCATCCCGTTGATCAAAGCCATGCTGGAAGCCATGTGATGAAACTCGCCTTATTTGACCTCGACCACACCTTGCTGCCGATCGACTCTGACCAATCGTGGGGCGAGTTCACGGTGCGTTTGGGTTGGCACGCGCGCGATGCGTTCATCCAACGCAACGACGAGTTTTATGCGCATTACCAAGCAGGCACCTTGGACATTCACGACTACGTGCGCTTTGCGTCTGAGGCGTTTTGCCAACGTGGTCCCGAGGTGGCGGCGCAAGCCCATGCGCAATTCATGCGTGAGGTGATTGGGCCCGCCATCCGTCCCGAAGCGCTGGCGCTGGTGCAAAAGCACCGCGATGCGGGCGATCGCGTCATCATCATCACCGCCACCAATGAGTTTGTGACGCGCCCCATTGCCAAAGCTTTTAGCGTGGACGAGCTGATCGCGGTGGAACTGGTGCGTGACGCCCAAGGCTGGTTCACCAATGAAATCAGCGGCGTGCCGAGCCTGCGCGAGGGCAAAGTTCAACGTCTGCAACAATGGCTCACGCGTGAAGGCTTGGATTTGGCGGATGTTGATGCCACTTTCTACAGCGATTCCCGCAACGATTTGCCCCTGTTGGAGCGCGTCAACCACCCCGTGGCGACCAACCCCGACGACACACTGCGCGCCGTGGCCCTAGAAAAGGACTGGCCGATTTTGGAACTGTTCCCAAAACAATGATCAAACAATTCATCAACAAGCTGATGGGCAAATCGCCGGCCAGCACACTGCCCAACTTAGGCAAGCGCCATGTGGTGCCCGCCAAGGTGTACGGCATCAATGTCGACTGGGTGGACGAACGCGCACTCAACGTGGTGCGCACCCTGCAAGACCGTGGCTTTGAGGCCTACATCGTGGGTGGTGCGGTGCGCGATTTGCTGCTGGGGCTCAAGCCCAAAGACTTTGACGTGGCCACTAACGCCACGCCCGAGCAAGTGAAAGCGGCATTCCGACGCGCCTTCATCATTGGTCGGCGTTTTCGCATCGTGCACGTGGTGTATGGCCGAGGCCGTGAGCATGAGGTGATTGAGGTGTCGACCTTCCGCGCGCACCTAGACAACGCCGATGCCGAGCAAGTCAAAGGCAACGAGCGCAGCAGCAAGCAAGAACTCGCCAACATGAAGCACGCGGTGGACGCCAGCGGCCGTGTGCTGCGCGACAACGTGTGGGGTCCGCAAGACCAAGACGCTGCCCGCCGCGACTTCACCATCAACGCCATGTATTACGACCCCGAAACGGGCAACGTGATTGACTACCACGGTGGCATTGCGGACGCGAAGAAAAAAGTCATCCGCATGATTGGTGACCCCGCCACGCGCTACCGCGAGGACCCTGTGCGTGTGATTCGCGCCGTGCGTTTTGCGGCCAAGCTCGCTGGCTTGGGCTTCAAGATGGAGCCCAAGACAGCTGCGCCGTTGAAGAAGGCCGCCAAGCTGCTGGCCGATGTGCCGCAAAGCCGTTTGTTTGACGAGATGCTCAAGCTCTTGCAAACCGGCCATGCGCTGGCCAGCGTGGCGCAGCTCAAGCAACAAGGCTTGGCCAAAGGGATTTATCCGCTGCTCGACATCGTGGTCGAGCGTGCGGAGGAGGAGTTCGTCAAGACCGCACTGGGTGACACCGACCGTCGCGTGGGCGAGGGCAAGCCTGTGGCGCCTAGCTTCTTGCTTGCTTGCGTGCTCTGGTCGGATGTGCGCGAGACGTGGGCACAACGTCGCGCCAAACAGCCGTCTTTCCCTGCTTTGCAAGATGCGATTGACGAAGTGTTTGACTCGCGTATCGGCGATGTGTCGGGACGCGGCAAGCTTGGCGCAGACATGCGTGAAATCTGGATGATGCAACCCCGTTTTGAAAAACGCACAGGCAGTGCGCCTTGGACCTTGGTGGAGCAAGCTCGCTTTCGCGCCGGCTTTGACTTCATGCGTCTGCGTGCCGATGTCGGTGAGGTGGATGAAGTCTTGTCGGATTGGTGGCAAGAGTTCAGCACCGCGGACGACAGTACGCGTGAAGACTTGCTGCAGCAAGTACGTCAAGAACAGCAAAAAGCACAGCGCGCGCCGCGCGTGCATTCGGTGCGTCGCGCAGAAAAACCAGCAGAAGACCCGCGTTTTCGTGAACTTGAGCCGCAAGGCGAAGAGGGCGCTGCATCGCCCGCCAAGAAACGCCGTCGTCGCCGTCGCAAACCAGGCGATGCTGCTGACGGCACCCACGTGGCTGAGTAAACGCGAAGTCACGCCATGTCTGCGCCCTCTGTCATGGCATGCGTGGCCTTCGGTGCCAATTTGGGCGATGCGGTCGCCACCGTCCAGCAGGCCTTGCTCGATGTGGGGGGCTTACCTTCGACGCATTTGCTGCGCGCTTCGTCGCTGTACCGCAGCGCGCCTTACGAGGCGCAAGGACCGGACTTCATCAATGCCGTGGCCTTGCTACAAACGCAACTCAGTCCGTTGGCGCTCTTGCATGCGTTACAGGCCATCGAGCTGCAAAGTGGCCGCGAGCGTCCTTATAAAAATGCCCCACGTACGCTGGATTTGGATGTGATTTTTTACGGCGATGTGCGACTCAGTACGCCAGAACTGACCTTGCCACACCCACGTTGGCATGAACGTGCGTTTGTCTTGTTACCACTGGCCGAGGTTTGGCCCGAACGGGTCAGTTCAGCGCAACTTGCAGCGGTCAAAGACCAAGCTATTGAGCGCCTGCACGGGTCAGCCTAGGCCAAAGCGGGCCTGTCGCTGGTCGGCCATGTGCATGGTTGGGCTGCGATTACACTTCGCTGCGTCATATAACTGTCACAAATAAGTCATCCACAGGAGCGCCTCATGCTATTTGGAAAATTGTTGCCCACGGAAGGCAATTTTTTCGTCATGTTCAACCAACACGCCGACCGCATTGTTGAGGCCGCGCATGCGTTTTCAAGCTTGGTTGCGAACTACAACGATCCCGCTTTGCGTGACAAATACAACCAAGAAGTTGACAACGCGGAGCGGGGCGCTGACCGTGTGACACATGAATGCAATGTTGCGATTCATAAAACATTCATCACCCCCATCGACCGCGAGCAGATCCACTCCCTGATCAACACCATGGACGATGTGGCTGACTTGATTCAAGACACGGCCGAGACCATGGCCCTGTATGACGTGCGCGTCATGAACGAAGAAATCGTGCGCTTGACCGACTTGAGCGTGAAGTGCTGTGAGCGCGTTCGCGATGCCGTGTATTTGCTGGAAAAAATTTCGGACCACGCCACTGCCGAAGCCGCCCTCAAGACTTGCGAAGAGATTGACAAGCTCGAATCAGACGCCGACCGCGTCATGCGCAGTGCCATGAGCAAGCTGTTCCGCGAAGAGCCCGATGTGCGTGAAGTGCTCAAGCTCAAAGCCATCTATCAGTTGTTGGAAACCATCACAGATAAATGTGAAGACGTGGCCAATCTGATCGAGGGCATCGTCCTCGAAAACTCTTAAATACGAGCGCCGTATGGAAACCGTACAAACTGCCTTTTGGGTGGTCGCCTTGCTGGTCGTGTTGGCTTTGCTGTTCGATTTCATGAACGGCTTTCACGACGCGGCCAATTCGATTGCGACGGTGGTCTCCACCGGTGTGTTGAAGCCCGCGCAAGCCGTTCTTTTCGCTGCTTTTTTCAACTTTGTGGCGATTTTCATCTTTCATCTGAGCGTGGCCGCCACGGTGGGCAAGGGCATTGTTCAGCCGGGAATTGTGGACACCCACGTGGTGTTTGGTGCCTTGTTGGGTGCTATCACATGGAACGTCATCACGTGGTACTACGGCATTCCTAGCAGCTCGTCTCATGCCTTGATTGGTGGCATTTCGGGCGCTGTGATTGCCAAAGCTGGTTCAGGCGCCTTGGTGGCTTCGGGTATTTTGAAGACGGTGGCTTTCATCTTTGTCTCGCCCTTGCTGGGCTTCATGCTTGGCTCACTGATGATGGTGGCGGTGGCTTGGATTTTCCGTAGCTTTCGCCCCTCACGTGTGGACAAATGGTTTCGTCGTTTGCAGTTGATTTCGGCGGGCGCCTACAGTTTGGGCCACGGCGGCAACGATGCACAGAAAACCATTGGCATCATTTGGATGCTGTTGTTGGCCACGGGCTATGCCTCCGCAGAAGACACGTCGCCGCCGAGTTGGACCATCGTTTGTTGTTACATGGCGATTGGTTTGGGCACCATGTTTGGAGGCTGGCGCATCGTCAAGACCATGGGCCAAAGAATCACCAAACTCAAGCCTGTGGGTGGCTTTTGTGCGGAGACAGGCGGCGCGATGACCTTGTTCTTGGCCACTGCTTTGGGCATTCCTGTGTCTACTACGCACACCATCACGGGGGCTATTGTGGGCGTCGGTTCAACGCAACGGGCCAGTGCTGTGCGTTGGGGCGTGGCGGGCGGCATCGTGTGGGCTTGGATTTTGACCATCCCTGCCAGTGCCTTTGTCGCAGGCGTGGCTTACTGGATCAGCCTGCAGATCTTCTAATCACTCGGACAGCTTTCGCGCCTCTTCGATTTGGTACTCGAAGTAGCGCTGAAAGCTAAACACGATGCTCGACATGAGCACCGTGGTGCCGATCAACAAAGCCAAAGCAATCGCACCGATGGTCAACCAGTTGGTCTGACCAGCCGGTGCATTGTTGTTCTCGGTCGGGTTGAAACGGGCATTCCAAGCCTCTGGGGTCATCAGCCCATAAACAATGGCGTTCAAGGCGCAGGCTGCAAATGTGAAGCCTGCGATGGGGATGAACCACCAGCTCAACACATCGTCCATTCCGTATTGCTGCACACGCTCTACGCCGTAGATGCCCAATGCCGTAGGGATAGGGAGCAGCCAGCCCATGGTGTCCCACAGGCCAAATAAATAAAAACGGTGAAGCCCCAAAGGCCCCCCGAGGAAGGCCAGCCAGGCCGCGATGGTTTTGTTTTTCATAGGGCGCTATAATGACAGGCTTTTCAGCGTGTCGCAGGCCGGGTGGCTTAGCGCGTGTCTCAAACGTTGAAAAAATTTCCACCCGAAGGATTCATCATGGTCGTCATCCGACTTTCACGCGGCGGTTCTAAAGCCCGTCCGTTTTTTAACATTGTTGTTGCCGACAAGCGCGATCGTCGCGACGGCCGCTTCATCGAGCGCATTGGTTTTTACAACCCTATCGCCAAAGGCCAAGCTGAAAGCTTGCGCGTTGCGCATGACCGTTTGACCCACTGGACCAGTGTGGGCGCTCAGTGCTCACCTACTGTGACCCGTTTGGTCAAACAAGCGGCTGCTAAAACTGCTGCCTAATTGACCAAGGCATGGCAATGACGCTTGGCCTTGAGTCCGCAGAACTTCCTGCGGACGCTATCGAAGTCGGGCGCATTGCAGATGCTTGGGGCATCAAAGGCTGGTTCAAGGTCTTGCCCTACAGCGCTTCTCCGGAAGCGCTTTTTTCTTCCAAGCGTTGGTTTTTACAACCCGCTGAACGTGGCGCCAAAACCTTTTCTGGCACCGTGCTCCTCAAAGTCAAAGAAGCCAAAGAACACTCCGATTCTGTGGTGGCCACGGCCCAAGAGGTGCCTGACCGCAACACGGCAGAGTTGCTCAAGGGCGCGCGCATCTTTGTCTCGCGTGCTAGCTTCCCAACGCCCGAGACCGATGAGTACTACTGGGTCGACCTGATGGGCCTCGATGTGGTCAACCGCGAAGGCGTGGCGCTAGGCGCGGTGCGCGAGTTGCTGCACACCGGCCCACAAACCGTGTTAGTGCTTGCTTACGAGGAAGATGGCAAAGCCAAAGAGCGCATGATTCCCTTTGTGTCGGCCTACATCGACACGGTCGACTTGGCGGGCCGTCGCATCACTGCCGATTGGCAACCCGATTACTGAAGCGCTCGCTCAAGGCTAGCCGTGCGTTTTGACATCATCACCCTGTTTCCAGAGCTGTTTGAGCCGTTTTTGAAAATCGGCATCACACGCCGTGCCTACGAAGCAGGCTTGGTGGATGTGCGCTTGTGGAACCCCCGAGATTACGCCGAAGGCAACTACCGCCGCGTGGATGACCGCCCGTTTGGGGGAGGCCCCGGCATGGTCATGATGGCCGAGCCCTTGTCCACTTGCTTGGCCGCCATTCGTGCCGATCGAGGTGAAGGTCGTGACGTAGCACCTCTCGTGCTGTTTTCACCCATTGGCGAAACCTTGCGTCATGCGGCTGTGCAGCATTGGTCAGACAGCCAAGGTGCGGTGTTGCTGTGTGGTCGCTATGAAGGCATTGACCAGCGTTTCATCGACACCCATGTGGATGCCCAAATCAGTGTGGGTGACTTTGTGTTGTCAGGCGGTGAAATCGCCGCCATGGCCTTGCTTGATGCGGTGGCGCGTTTACAGCCTGGTGTGCTCAATGACGAAGGCAGCCATCAGTTGGACAGTTTCAATCCCGCTTTGGACGGTTTGCTGGACTGCCCTCACTACACCCGCCCAGAGCAATGGCAAGGGCAGGGGGTGCCTACGGCGCTGGTGTCGGGTCATCACATCAATATTGAGCGCTGGCGTCGCGACCAGCGTTTGCTGCTGACCGCCCAGCTGCGGCCAGAGCTGATTGATGCGGCTCGGGCCGCTGCCAAGCTGACACCCCAGGACGAGGCGGTGTTGAAGGCTCAAAAATCGCTATAATGGTGGGCTTTTCGATCCTCTGGTCGGCCGCTTCGTGCCTTTGTTGCAAGAAGCCTTTTGTGTAGCGCGACCAAGATCTTCAGAGGAAAACATGAACTTGATCCAAACTCTCGAGGCAGAAGAAATTGCGCGTCTCGGCAAAACAATCCCCGAATTCGCACCTGGCGACACAGTCATTGTGAGCGTCAACGTGGTTGAAGGCACACGCAAGCGTGTGCAGGCCTACGAAGGTGTCGTCATCGCCAAACGCAACCGTGGTCTCAACAGCGGCTTCACTGTGCGCAAAATCTCTAGCGGCGAAGGCGTGGAGCGTACGTTCCAAACTTACAGCCCATTGATTGCCAGCATCGAAGTCAAGCGTCGCGGTGATGTGCGTCGTGCCAAGTTGTACTACTTGCGTGACCGCAGCGGTAAGTCTGCGCGTATCAAAGAAAAATTGGTCAGCAAATCAGCCGCCGCTTCTAAAGCAGCTGCCGCCGCCCAATAAGCTGACACTGTTTAGCGTACAAGCCACCCGAGTGAAAACTTGCGGTGGCTTTTTCATGTCCAAGCTGCCCGTTTTTGATCCCCAACAAGTCCCGGTGTTCCGAGTGGATGATCACTTGGGGGCTGTGCCTGCGCATCATTTAACGCCGGAGGCTTTGCAAGCGCGGTTTGCGCATCCTCCGCTTTGGCAGCCTGAGCTGGTGCGAGAGCGCAAGTTCATGGACCGTAGCCCCGCGCAGGCAGCTGTGTTGTTGGGGGTGGTTATGCGCGATGAACCCACAGTGCTACTCACCCAAAGGCCTGCCCACATGACGACACATCCGGGCCAAATCGCGTTTGCTGGTGGCAAATGTGACGAAGGGGATGTCGATGTCGTCGCCACCGCCCTGCGTGAAGCGCAAGAGGAGGTCGGACTTGACGCACATCATGTGCAGGTCTTGGGCACCTTGCCCGAATACATCACAGGCTCGGCATTCCATGTCACCCCCGTGGTGGCCTTGATTTCCCCCAATGTGACCTTGCGGCTCAATGCGCATGAAGTGACGGCTGCTTTTGAAGTCCCCTTGGCTTTCTTGATGAACCCTGCCCATCACCGCTGGCACCGTCATGTGCACGAAGGCCAGAGCCGCGAATGGCTGTCCATGCCCTACCAAGACGGCGAGCAGTTGCGGTTTGTGTGGGGAGCGACCGCTGGGATGCTGCGTAACTTTTACCGTTTCTTGCGTGCCTGAGGTCGCAGAACACCCAGCACGTCCCGCTATCATCACCTTATGAGTTTTCTTTCCCTGCTCCTTGCACTGTTGATTGAACAAGCCCGCCCTTTGATGCGCGGCAATTGGGTGCATCGCACCGTGCGTGCATGGGTCTTATGGATCAGTCAAACCTTGGATGCGGGGCATTCCCGTTTGGCCTGGTCAACGTGGTCACTGGCCGTCGGTGTACCTGCCATCATGGCCGTGGCATTGCATTGGCTCTTGATGGCATTATTTGGTTGGCCAGTTGCCATGGTTTGGAGTGTTGCGGTGCTCTATGTCACCTTGGGATTTCGCCAGTTCAGCCACCACTTCACCGATATTCGTGACGCTTTGGACGTGGGGGATGAACGCCTCGCGCGTGAACTCTTAGCCGAATGGCAGCATGTGGAAGTTGGCAGCTTGCCGCGTAGCGAATTGCTGCGTCATGTCATTGAGCACTCGGTGCTCTCAGCTCATCACCATGTGTTTGGCGTGTTGGCTTGGTTTTCAATTCTGGCCGCTTTGGGTTTTGGGCCTGCTGGGGCTGTGATTTACCGCATGAGTGAGATGGTCTCGCGCGCTTGGCAAGCCTCTCCCAAATCGTCCAAAGGTTGGGTCAGTGAAGCTTTGCAAAATGCTGCACGCGATGCGTGGCGCCGAGTTGATTGGTTGCCTGCACGTTTGACGGCTGTGGCGTTTGCCGTCGTCGGAAATTTTGAAGAGGCCATTGATTGCTGGCGCCACCATGCACAACGTTTCCCAGATGACAACGATGGCGTGGTGCTGGCTTCTACAGCCGGTGCGTTGAATGTGCGCTTAGGGGGTGAGGCTTTGCGTGCTCAGCCCAACGATGAGGCACAAGACAGCGAGAGTACGCCAGGCCGTACGCCAGAGTTGGCCCATTTGACCAGCGTCGTGGGCTTGGTCTGGCGCAGTGTTGTGCTTTGGATGGTGTTGCTGGCGTTGCTCACACTGGCCCGTTTGCTCGGCTAACAATCCGAAGCTGCAGCATCAGTAGTTCACAGGCTGTGTCAACTCGGCAAACAACATGCCGTACAACTTGTACCGAGAGGGGCTGATTTCACCAGCACTGACTGCATCTTGCACGCCGCACGAAGGCTCGTGCAAATGCGTGCAGTTGTAGAACTTGCAGTTCACCACATGTGGTTTGAAGTCTGGCATGTAGGCCGCCAGTTGCATGGCATCAATGTGATGCACGCCGAATTCTTGAAATCCAGGCGAATCGATCAAACCTGTTTTTCGCTCTGCATCCACCCAGTGCCACGTGGTCGAAGTGGTGGTGTGTTTGCCAGAGTTCAGGGCTTGAGAGATCTCAGCCGTGGCCACATTCGCATTGGGCACCAGCGCATTGATGAGTGTGCTTTTACCAGTGCCCGATGGACCAAGGACCAAGGTCGTCTTGTGCTTCAAACGTTCTGGTAAATCTGCCAAATCACCAGTTTTGAACGCGCCTTGCAGCACGGTGTAGCCCATCTTCACGTAAGGCGCGAGACGCGCGAGTGCTCGTGCAAATGGCTCGGCCAAATCACGTTTGTTCAGCGCAATGATGGGTTTGATGTGCTCGGCCTCTGCGGCAATCAAAGCACGCGTCAACTGCATCTCAGAGAACTCCGGTTCAGCTGCGAGCAAGATCAACACTTGGTCTAGATTCGCTGCAAATGACTTGGTACGAATTTCATCCTGCCGGTAAAACAAATTGTGGCGCGGCTCGACCTTTTCTATCGTGCCTTCATCAGTGCTGGCCAGCCATTGCACACGGTCGCCCACCACGACTTGGCTTTTCTTACCGCGCGGATGGCAAATGCGACGCGCACCATCGGGTGTCTCCACCACGCAGTGTCGTCCGTGGCTGGCCACCACCAAGCCGGTTTGCTTCATGCGGCCATCCGCGCCAAGCGCTGGGAAGCGGGTGGGTGTGAGTAATAAAACGCCACATACCAAGGATCTGGCGTGAGCGTCGAAGCGTTGTCTTGGTAGAGCTTGAGCAGCGCGTTGGCAAGGGCTTGGCCATCGCTATTCGCCACCGCATACGCATCCGCTTCAAACTCAAATTGACGTGAGCGGTGAGCCGACAAAGGTGACACAAAGAACGTGAACAAGGGCAGCGCCAACATGAACAGCAGCAAAGCCAATGCACTGTTGTTGCCATCCAAATTAGGCATCACGCCTAGGCCCGTATAAAACCAAATTTGCTGCGATACCCATCCCAGCAAAGCCAGTCCAACCAAACTGGTGGCAAAGCTGGTCAGCATCATTTTCAAAATGTGGCGATGCTTGAAATGACCTAGCTCATGCGCTAGCACGGCCTCCATTTCATCGCCATTGAGTTGGGCGAGTAGCGTGTCAAAAAAGACCACCCGTTTGGCCGCGCCAAAACCCGTGAAAAATGCGTTCGAATGCGCGGAGCGGCGACTGCCATCCATCACGAAAAAACCTTTCGCCGTGAAGCCTGAGCGCTTCATCAGCGCGGTCACCCGCTCTTTGAGCGTGGCATCTTCAAGAGGCGTGAATTTGTTGAACAACGGCATGATGACGTTGGGTGCAATCCACATCACAAACAACTGGTATGCCACCAATGCGGCCCATGTGTAGAGCCACCACATCGGCCCACCCGCCGCCATCAACCAGAGCACCAACCACAAGATTGGCAAACCCAACACCATGCCCACGAGCAAACCCTTGAGCATGTCGCTCACCCAGAGCTTTGGCGTGGTGTGGTTGAAGCCAAAACGTTGTTCAATCCCAAAGGTTTGATACAGGGACAGCGGCAGGCCAATCAACGCCCCGATCAAGGTGAAGCTCACCACCAAGGCGACTTGCTGGGTCATGCCGTGACCCAGCCAATCCAAAGTCACTTGATTCAAGGCATCCAAGCCGCCTAGCAGAGTCCAGCCTATCAAGGTCAGCGCATCCAAGCCCAAATCCATCACGCCCACGCGTGCTTTGGCCAGCGTGTAATCCGCTGCTTTGTGATGGGCCTCCAAGCTGATGGTGTGCGCAAAGGCGGTGGGCACTTGTGCGCGGTGCTTTGCCACATGACGCACTTGACGGCTGTTGAGCCACAGTTTGGTAAGCAGGTTGCCAACCAATACGGCAGCCAGTGTCAGCGTCATCGCGAGAGAGGGATTCATCATGGTGGGTGAGTTTAGATGAAGCGGCCGATCTGCCATGGGCGACAATCAGGCCCATGTCTGAAGTTGCTACTCCACCTGTCCCCTCTGCGGCCCCCAAACTTGCTAAGTCTGACCTGAACTTGGTGTGGCTCGACTGCGAAATGTCGGGCCTTGACCCTGAGCGCGAGCGCTTGCTTGAAATAGCAGTCATCGTCACCAACCCCGATTTGTCGGTGCGCATTGAAGGTCCTGTGTTTGTGATCCACCAAAGCGACGAATTGCTGAGCAAGATGGACGCCTGGAACAAAGGCACCCACGGCAAGAGTGGCTTGATTGACAAAGTCAAAGCCTCCACCGTGACCGAAGAGCAAGCGCAAGAGCAGCTCATTGCCTTCATGAAGCAGTTCGTGTCTAAGGGTGCCTCGCCCATGTGTGGTAACACCATTGGCCAAGACCGTCGCTTCTTGAACAAGTACATGCCCAAGCTCGAAGCGTGGTTCCATTACCGCAATGTGGATGTGAGCACACTCAAAGAGCTGTCGCGCCGCTGGAAGCCCGAGGTGTTGAATGCCTTCAAAAAAGCCCAGAAACACACGGCGCTGGCCGATGTGCATGAATCCATTGACGAGATGATTCACTACCGCGAACACTTTTTGAAACTGTGATTAGGTAAAAACCCGAATCCGTGCCATAATTGCGGTCTTCGCTACAAAGCCGTAGCGAATTTGTACATCTCCCTTCATTCACCGGGCTCGCGAAATGAGCCCCAAGCACTGAATAAACCCCTCAGCGGGTCAGAGCAGGTTCCGTTTGATGGTTGATGTTTTTTAACCTAGAACGGAGCAGTCGCACAACTTGCGGCGCTCACGTGCGAGAAAAAATCATGACTGACACTTTGAATGTGACAGGCGAATTTGCGCCTGCCGAAACTATTTCTATTGCCGCGCAAGACGCTGTCTCTACCGAAAGCGCTCACACCGCCGAAGTAGCGCAAGCGGACGTGCCCAACGGCTTCGTCGAACTGGGCTTGGCCCGTGAGCTGGTGCAAGCGGTGGCCGACCTTGGCTACACACAACCCACCACAGTTCAGCTCAAAACTATTCCTTTGGCTTTGCCATCGGCCAACGCAGACGCGAAAGCAGGCTTCATCGACTTGATGGTGTCGAGCCAAACGGGTAGCGGTAAAACCGCGGCCTTCTTGTTGCCTGTGTTGCACACCTTGATTCAACAACAAGCCCAAGCCGAAGCCGCTGACAAAGCGGCTTGGGACAAACTCGTGGCTGACGCTGCGGCCAATGGCGAAGAGCCACCCAAGCGCGCCAAGCGCAAAGACCCCACCAGCCAACGCAACTTCAAAGCCCCAACCCCTGGTGCCTTGATCGTGTGCCCAACCCGCGAATTGGCACAACAAGTGGCGCACGACGCCATCGACTTGGTCAAGCACTGCCGTGGTTTGCGCGTGGCCAACGTGGTGGGCGGCATGCCTTACCAGTTGCAAATCGCCAAACTGCAAAACGCTGACTTGGTGGTGGCCACACCTGGCCGCTTGCTCGACTTGCAACGCTCCATGCAAATCAAGTTGGACAAGGTTCAATTCTTGGTGGTGGACGAAGCCGATCGTATGCTCGACTTGGGCTTTGCCGATGACTTGGCTGAAATTAACCAACTCACCATTGACCGCAAACAAACCATGATGTTCAGCGCCACGTTTGCGCCGCGCATTCAACAGTTGGCCACACGCGTGATGCGTCAACCCCAACGCGTGCAGATTGACTCACCTCAAGAAAAGCACAACAACATTCGCCAAGTGCTGCATTGGGCGGACAACGCGCAACACAAGCGTCGTTTGTTAGACCACCTCTTGCGCGACACCACCATCAACCAAGCCATCATCTTCGCCAGCACCCAAATCGAGTGCGACGGCTTGGCTAATGACTTGCAACAAGAAGGCTTCTCTGCCGTGGCATTGCACGGCGCGTTGAGCCAAGGTTTGCGCAACCGCCGCTTGATGGCTTTGCGTCAAGGCCAAGTGCAGTTCTTGGTGGCCACAGACGTCGCCGCGCGCGGCATTGACGTGCCCACCATCACCCACGTGTTCAACTTCGGCTTGCCCATGAAGTCTGAGGACTACACCCACCGCATTGGCCGTACCGGTCGTGCGGGCCGTGATGGTTTGGCTGTGACTTTGGCCGAATTCCGCGACAAGCGCAAAATTTTCGACATCGAAGCCTACACACGCCAGCAGTTCACTGCGGAAGTGATTCCAGGCATGGAGCCCACACAGCGCCTTGAACAACGTGGCGGTGGCGGCCGTGACTACGACCGCAAAGGCGGCGGCAAGTTTGGTGGCGGTGGTGGCCGTGGCGGCTTCGGCGGTGGCAACAAGTTTGGCGGCGGCGGTGGACGCTTTGAAGGCAACGGCCAAGGCCGCTTCGAACCACGTTCGGAAGGCCGTTTTGAAGGTCGTCCAGACAACAACCGTTTTGAGGCGCCTCGTAGCAACAGCTTCGAGCCACGTCAAGGCGCACCGCGCGGTAACTTTGGCGAAGGCCACGGCGCACCACGCGGCAACTTTGGGGCACCACGTAGCTTCGAAGATCGTGCACCACGCAGCTTTGATGACCGTGCCCCAGCACGAGGCCCACGTGCCCCGTTTGAGGCTGGTCGCACACCGTTTGACAAGCCTGCCCGTTCAGCGGCTGGTGGCAAATCGTTTGGTGGCGGCTTTGATGCGAAGAAACGTGCGCCCAAGCCACGCACCCCCCGTTAATTAGCCCCTCGCTAGACGACATTCAGCCACCGCGCTGCACCCTGTGTGCAGTTGCGGTGGCTGAATTGTTTGTGGGTCTTGATCAGGCCTTGAGCTTTTGCGCCACAAAGTCCAAACGGTCTTGGCCCCAGAACAGCTCGCCATCCACCACATAGCTGGGTGCACCAAATACCTGCGCGTCGATCGCACTTTGCGTGTAACGGTCGTAGCGCGCTTGCACCTCAGGTGTGTTGGAGAGGGCCAGACAAGCTGCATCCAGCTGGAGTTCATTGAGCATGGCGGCCAAAGTGCTTGCGTCTGCAATGTCGCGTTCTTCGTGCCACACACCGGACAGCACAGCACCTGTCATGCGCAGTGCCGCATCCTTGCCGTGATGCATATCCACAGCGATGATGAGCCGCGCAGCGGGGTCACCTGCGACAGGAAAAAACTGGGGGTGTAGGTTCAGGGGTAAGTTCAAGGCCTTGCTAAAGCGTGCCAGCTCCACCAAGCGATAAGCCTGGCGTTGTGACGCACGCTTGCCCAGTGGCAAACCCCCAGAGATGGGGAATACCTGACCCAAATCTATCGGCATCACCTGCACGTCAGCCCCTGTTGTTTGAGCAATGTCGAGCAATCGTTGGTGTCCTAAATACGACCAAGGGCTCTGCGGAGCAAAGTAATACTGAATTGTTTTGGGCATGAATACTCCTGTTGAAATTTCAAATGAACACGATGGATAGCATGGCGGCATCATCAATCAAGTTAATAACGGCGTAAGCGCTAAACCGATACAACAGACACAGGGCCAGCTCGCCGAGATCGTTTGTCGAAAGTTCTTGCATAGGTCAGTAGTGCGGTGGTAATTCGTCACGCAGACTCTGAAACCCACCAGAGCCACCATCTGGTGTTTGCTGGCGAAGTTGGCTGACTTCGCGCAGTAGCGCATCAATTTGTTGCTGTTGTCGAAAAATGATTTGGTTGAGTTGCTCGACCAAGTCTTCGGTGAAGCTGGCTTTGATTTCCAAGTTCATCAAGCGTTCATCAATATTTGTAAGTGGCATGTGTGCTTGTGGGTTATTCGCCGGGTTGATTCAATTCGGTCAGTTGGCTGCGCAGATGTTCTAGTTCGCGTTGGTAGCTTTCAGCATCACCAAAATCTACGAAGCCTGTGTAGTAGGGGTGTGCGGCCATGATTTTGCGTGCGTGTTTGATCGGGCACCAATATTGCTCGGTTCGAGCGACCACTTCACGGCCATAAGCCATCAGACCGTTGCCATAAGAGCAGTAGGCACAGTTGATTTTTTCAATCAAGTTCAAGTAAGCCAGATGAGCACGGTCATACACAAAATAATCACTGCGTTTGACCCGCGCAATCCCATAGGCTCTGAAGCAAATGTGTTGGTACACCGTGATGAACAAATCGAGCACCAGCATCGGCAGCAAGACGGCGTAAATCACGGGCGCAGTCACCACACTGAGCAGGTTCGCCGACAACATGTATTGCACAACGCCTGTTTTAAAGCGGCGTTGCTGCTCCAGCACCTCGTGCTCAAAACGAACGCGTGTTTGCTCAAAATCGGCTTGTAATTCAGCGCGTCGGTGCTTCATCTCTTGCTCTATTTCCAACTCCATGCGTTGGATACGAGCGAGCAGTTCACTGATTTTTGGATTCATAAATGACCTTGTTTCGCTAGATTATGGGTGGTTACGTGCGAAAATACCCCGAACCTGTGGCCTAATTAGGGGCTGTAACTTTTTACTTGGAAAATTTCATGGGAAACAAAATCGTCACTGAAGCCGACCGCAAACGCGCACCAAAACCAATCCCACTGCCAGGCACTGTGCTTCGCACAGGCGGTCGTGGTCAACGTGTGAGTCTGGAGCGCGGTGTTGCGACACGTAGCAAAAAGAACCCTGGCAAGCGTTCAAACAAAGGCGGTTAACCCCACCTCTTGCTTGTGAAAGCCAAATAAAAAGCGACCTTCGGGTCGCTTTTTATTTGGGTGCTTTTTAAAGGCGTTACTCAGGGAGTTCGATTTTGACTTCGAGCACCTCGAGGTTGTCGTGACGTTCCAGATTGACTTTGATGTCATCAGGATTGATCTTGACGTATTTGGACAGCACAGCCACCAAGTCGCGTTGAAGCGCGGGTAAGTAATCGGGTTGCGCGTTGCGACCAGAGCGCTCATGCGTCAGGATGAACTGCAAACGTTCCTTCGCAACATTGGCCGTTTTTTTCTTCTCGCCAAGTAAAAGAGAGAGCAACGACATGTCCTTACTTCCCACCAAAAATGCGTTGGAGCAAACCTGGCTTGACGTGCTCTGTGAAGCGCATCGGAACATCCTCACCCAAGAAGCGACTGATCACGTCTTTGTAGGCTTCGGACACATCGGTGTTCTCCAAATGCACAGCGGGCAAGCCTTGGTTGGAAGCGGTGAGTACCGTTTCTGATTCAGGAATCACGCCGATCAATGGGATGCGCAAGATGTCTTGAATATCTTCCAAAGACAGCATGTGGCCTTCTTCTACGCGGCTTGGGTTGTAGCGCGTGATCAGCAAGTGCTCTTTGATCGGTGTGTCGCCGTCAATCGCACGTTGTGTCTTGCTGCTGAGCATGCCCAAGATACGGTCCGAGTCACGCACCGAGGACACTTCAGGGTTCGTGACGACCAAGGCTTCGTCGGCAAAGTGCATGGCCATCATGGCGCCGACTTCAATACCTGCAGGCGAGTCGCACACGATGTAATCGAACTTCATTCCCTTGAGTTCGTTCAATACACGTTCCACACCTTCTTTGGTGAGGGCGTCTTTGTCGCGTGTTTGTGAGGCCGCCAGCACGAACAAGTTGTCGCATTGCTTGTCTTTGATCAGTGCTTGGTTCAGCGAGGCCTCGCCATTGATGACGTTGATGAAGTCGTACACCACACGACGCTCGCAGCCCATGATGAGGTCCAGGTTACGCAGACCCACATCAAAGTCAATGACCACTGTTTTAAAGCCGCGCAAAGCCAAGCCAGAGGAAAAACTGGCGCTGGTCGTGGTCTTGCCTACGCCGCCTTTGCCAGAAGTCACCACCACGATTTTTGTCATGTAGAAAGCCTTAAGTAGTTCTAAAAGTAATTGGCAATTTTACAGCGCCTGCATGACCAACTTATCACCTTGAAGGCTAATTTGCGCCCGTTTTCCGGCCACCTCGGCAGGTAATGGGGAGTCGCTGGTGCGGTAGGTTCCGGCAATCGAGAGTAACTCGGCTTCGAGGCATGAGGTGAAGATCCGCGCTTGCTCATCACCGCGAGCGCCGGCAATGGCCTTGCCACGCAATGGGGCGTAGACATGAATATGACCATCGGCCATGATTTCTGCACCGGGGTTGACCATGGCGAGCACGATCAAGTCCCGCCCTTTGGCATACACGTGTTGGCCTGAACGCAGGGGCTTATCAATGACCATTGCTGCGCCACTGCCGCTTTGCACTTCGCGCACGACTTCCACCTCACGGATCACTTCTTGCACCACGGTTTCAACGCGGGGTGCGCTTGGGGCTTGGATGCTCAGGTCGCGAGCTTCAAACAGTCCTGCTTTGCGTGCCTGGACCAATTGCTGTTCATTGGCACCGCGCACAGCCACAGGCAGCATTTGGTGGGTGCGCAACAAGAGGCAAATCGACGGGAGGTCCAGCAAGTTGTGCGGGTCTTCTAGGCTGCTGAGGTCAATCACGACAGGGTCGTTGTCAAAGAAACCGGGGGTTGCGCCCAAGCGGCGTGTCATATCGGCCTGCAAAGCTGAGGTGTCAGAATTTTTAATTAAAAAAGACACCAAGGGCAAGGAGGCACTTTTGATTTCATAGGCGTGTGGCGTGCTGGTTTGGCTCATGGCGTCTGCGTCAAAAATAAAACCCGCACTTTACACGGCAAGGGTATGGATACCTCGGTAAACTTTTCCTAATGCATCTTAAATTTATTGCGCTTTCGGTTTTAACCCCTTTTGCTTTGAGCGCCGTGACTGCTTTTGCACAGCAAGCTACCGCACCTGCTGCTCAAACGTCGGATATGGGTCGGATTGAAGTCACCAGCAGTCGTGACAATGACACGCAGCAACGACGCGAATCAACCGCCAGCAAAATTGTGATCGGTCGAGAAGAAATTGAACGCCAAGGCGACTCCAACTTAGGTGAAATTTTGAAGCGCATGCCTGGCATCACGTTGGGCGGCGTGCCAGGGCGGGGTAGCGGCATTCGTATGCGCGGTCTGAGTCAAGGCTACACACAAATTTTGCTGGATGGTGAGCGCGTGCCGCCCGGTTTTTCGGTGGAATCACTCACCCCAGAGATGATTGAACGTGTGGAAATTTACCGTGCGCCCACCGCAGAAACTGGGGCGCAAGCGATTGCAGGCACCATCAACATCATCACGCGTGAGGGGCGACGTGGCATGCCGACGGAGCTCAAAGTCGGCTCCTCATTTCAGGGTGGTTACGTCTCACCCACCGCCTCGTTGGTCAAGTACCACGACGCAGAGAAATGGACTGCCAACTACACCTTGTCGGTCAACCGTTATGCAGCCCCCGATCACAGTGAGAACGACTACGCCCAAACACTGAATGGCGCCACCACGCAGCGCCATCGTGTCACCGACAGCCACTATGTCCGTGAAGGCATGAACGTCACGTCACGGATGCAACTCAAAGCTGGCGCGGGTGAGACGCTCACGCTGATGCCTTTTATGGCGCTCTCTCAAGGCAGATCACCGGGTGCGATTGAGATTGATCAAACGTTGCCAAACATGTCGCCTGCAGCGGCGGCCACAGAGAACAAAAATTCATTTGCCATCGCACGATTGAACGGGCAATGGAAGCGCAAGCTGTCGACCGACAGCAATGTCGAGTGGAAATTCAGCGCTGGCGGTTGGAACAGCCACAACCAGTACCAGCAAACAGCCACGAGCGTGAGCAGCTACCTGCCTTCCATCACAGACAACTCTCACGTCCAAGACCGATCCGCCAACATGGGGGGCAAGTACACCAACATCATGGGCGGAGGCCACCAGTGGGTCAGTGGGACAGAGGTCGAATCCGTGCAACGTACACAAGCCATCGCAGGGGCGTATCAAACCACCCAAGGTGATGCCGACTACAAAGCCAGCACCCTGCGCTATGCCGTCTACTCGCAAGATGAGTGGCAGCTCACGCCTCACTGGGCCACACACTTGGGCGCACGTTACGAGGCACTGACGACGGCAGGTAACAACGCACAAGGCGATGTCACCAATCACAACAGTGTCTTCACCCCCTTGTTGCACGCTCTGTGGCGGCCCGACCCAGACAGCCGTGACCAAGTCCGCACGAGCCTCACACGCAGTTTTAAAACACCCTCCATGCCAACTCTTTTGGCTCGCCGTACCTATACCCGCGATGCTGAAAACAGCGCCACGAACCCTGACGTGTCTGGCAACCCCAACCTCAAACCTGAAATTGCCACAGGCTTGGATGTGGCCCTTGAGCGCTACTTACCCCAAGGCGGCGTCTTGAGCGCCGCTGTGTTTCACCGACGTGTTCAAAATTTGGTGCGAAACACGCTGGTCGCCCCAGCGCAAGACGTGCAAGGTCGTTGGCTGTCTCGTCCTGAGAACATCAGCGAAGCCATCACCCAAGGCATCGAGCTAGAAGCCAAGTTCCGCATGGATCAGTGGATTGATACCGCGCCCCGTGTGGACTTGCGCAGCAACGTGAGCTTTTACCGCTCACGTGTTCTCAGCATTGATGGCCCGAACAACCGACTAGACCAACAGCCGGACATGACCGCCAACCTAGGTGCGGACTATCGCTTGCGTGTGGTGCCGCTCACTGTGGGGGGCAATGTCAACTACAACCCCGGCTACAGCACCCGCATGAGTACGGAGCAGTTGCTCACGGTGTCGCAAAAACGCGTGATGGATGTGTATGGTTTGTGGCGCGTCGATGGCAGCACCGCTTGGCGCTTGACCTTGAGCAACCTTGATCCACGCAGCTACAACACCGGCAGCACCTACACTGGCGCAGGCTTGCTTGAAACCAGCAACACCCAAAACCGCAGCTGGACCAATGTACAAATCCTTCTGGAGAAAAAACTATGACGCAACGCGATGGCGCTTGGTATGACCGCATGTACAACAACCGTGCCTTGGTGCCCGAGCATGCCGCTCACTTCGAGTACTGGCGTCAGGCGTCAAGCCACGCACGTGCCACACAGCGTTGTTTTCAAGATGTGTCCTATGGCCGTGGCTTGAATGAAACCTTGGATATTTTTCCAAGCGACACTGCCTCAGATCAAGCGCCTGTGGTGGTCTTCATCCACGGGGGTTATTGGCGCTCGCTCGACAAGGCGGACCATTCTTTCATCGCACCCACGTTCACGGCGCAAGGCGCGCATGTGGTGGTGCCCAACTACGCGCTGTGCCCAGCTGTGACGGTGTCTGACATCACGATGCAAATGGTCAAGTGCGTCGCTTGGGTGTGGCGCAACATCCATCGTTTTGGCGGTGACCCTAGTCGCATCACCTTGGTGGGTCACTCGGCTGGGGGGCATTTGGTCACCATGCTCCTCGCTTGTGACTGGGCCGCGTATGCCCCCGATTTGCCCGCGAATTTGGTGACCAAAGCCTTGTCGATTTCAGGTTTGTATGAGCTGGCGTCTGTGCAGGCCACGCCGTATCTCAAGGACAGCTTGCGCTTGAGCGATGACGTGGTGCTGCGCAACAGCCCCGCCTGGATGCCAGCACCCAAGCGGGGCACGCTCTATAGCGTGGCCGGTGGCATTGAGAGCGAAGAGTTTTTGCGTCACAACTTCCTCATTCAGCAGTCGTGGGGCAAAGACCGTGTGCCTGTGGCGGAATCGTTGGAGGGCTTGCAGCACTTCAGCATTGTAGAGTCGATGACCCACTCAGGCAGTCGCCTTCACACGCTGGCGCTGGAGCTGCTGCGCCAATAAAACAAGGTGCCACAAAAAAGCCTGTTTGTTTACCGCACGACAGGCTTTTTTTATGAAAGCGCTCGGCTTACATCAACAGATGTTCGCCCGCGTTGTCGCCACCCAAGGTCACGTAGTTCACTTTGCGCACATCCATCAGCTTGGTGCCGCCGGCATAACTGATGGAGCTTTGCACATCTTGTTCCATTTCAATCAAGGTGTCCGCGAGCTTGCCTTTGACAGGCTCGAGAATGCGTTTGCCTTCCACGTGCTTGTATTCGCCTTTGTTGAAGTCAGAGGCCGAACCGTAATACTCTTTGAACAACTCGCCGTCCACTTCCACTGTCTTGCCGGGCGACTCTTCATGGCCTGCAAACAGCGAGCCAATCATCACCATGCTCGCGCCAAAGCGGATGCTCTTGGCAATGTCACCGTGGCTGCGAATGCCGCCGTCGGCAATGATGGGCTTGGTCGCCACGCGCGCGCACCACTTCACCGCCGACAACTGCCAACCGCCAGTGCCAAAACCAGTCTTGAGTTTGGTAATGCAAACCTTGCCCGGACCCACACCCACTTTGGTGGCGTCCGCGCCCCAGTTTTCCAAGTCAATCACGGCTTCAGGCGTGGCCACATTGCCTGCGATGATGAAGCTCTTAGGCAACTTCGCCTTGATGTAGCCAATCATGTCGCGCACGCTGTCGGCGTGGCCGTGTGCAATGTCGATGGTGATGTATTCGGGCGTCATGCCTGCTGCGGCGAGGGTGTCCACTGTGGCACGGTCTGGGGCTTTCACGCCCAAAGAGATAGACGCATACACACCTTTGGCATGCATGTCTTTCACGAATTGGACATTGTCCAAATCGAAGCGGTGCATGACATAGAAGTAATTGTTTTGCGCCATCCACAAGCAGATGCTTTCATCCACCACGGTTTTCATATTGGCAGGCACAACAGGCAAGCGAAACTTGCGGCCACCGAGTTCAACACCTGCATCGCACTCTGAGCGACTTTCCACGCGGCACTTGCGTGGCAGCAACAAGATGTTGTCGTAATCAAATATTTCCATTTCCCAAGCTCCAGAATAAAACGTTCGAAGATTGAGCGCTTGGCTTGGCCGGAATTAGTTCGTAAAAAAACCTCTCGAAGAGAGGTTTCAGTGAAGGCTAACAATTACCCGAAGGGTTTGTGATGCCGGAACTAAAACCGAGCGCAAGAATCTTGGGCCCGGTGGCTGATTCTAAACCCTAAAATTGCCCCATGCATTCTTTTGACGGGTTTGACACCCAACCGGCTTCGGTCACACCCCACACATCCCCCTTGCTCCAAGGCCTCAACAATGAGCAAGCGGCGGCAGTGACCTTGCCGCAAACGCATGCACTCATCTTGGCGGGCGCGGGCTCGGGCAAGACTCGCGTGCTGACCACGCGCATTGCGTGGCTCATGCAAACGGGGCAGGTGTCGCCGGGTGGCATCTTGGCGGTGACGTTTACCAACAAGGCGGCCAAAGAAATGCTGACGCGTTTGTCGGCCATGCTGCCTGTGAGTGTGCGTGGCATGTGGGTCGGCACCTTCCACGGGCTCTGCAACCGCTTTTTGCGCGCGCACTGGAAACTGGCCAACTTGCCCCAGTCGTTTCAAATTTTGGACACCCAAGACCAGCTCAGTGCCATCAAGCGTTTGAGCAAACAGTTCAACGTGGATGACGAGCGTTTTCCGCCCAAAGAAACCATGCGCTTCATCGCGGGTTGCAAAGAAGACGGCTTGCGTCCCAAAGACGTGGTGGCCCGCGACCCCGACGACCGCAAACGCGTCGAGCTGTACGAGTTGTACGAAGCCCAATGCCAACGCGAGGGTGTGGTGGACTTTGGTGAACTCATGCTGCGCTCCTACGAGCTGCTGCGCGACAACGACCCGTTGCGCGAGCACTACCGCCGT
Organism: uncultured Burkholderiales bacterium; assembly: GCA_903886485.1. Classification (GTDB taxonomy): domain Bacteria; phylum Pseudomonadota; class Gammaproteobacteria; order Burkholderiales; family Burkholderiaceae_C; genus Limnohabitans. Next base: position 59,703 of record CAISMH010000008.1, on the reverse strand, counting down.
CGCTTTCAGCACATCTTGGTGGATGAGTTTCAAGACACCAACAAGCTGCAATACGCATGGCTGAAGCAACTCGCAGGCCCTGTGGGGCAAGGCGGCGGTGCCATCTTGGCGGTGGGCGACGATGACCAAAGCATTTACGCGTTTCGTGGCGCCCGCGTGGGCAACATGGCCGACTTTGTGCGCGAGTACAGCGTGACGCACCAGATCAAGCTCGAGCAAAACTACCGCAGCTTCAGCAATATTTTGGACAGTGCCAACCACCTCATCAGTCACAACAAAGGCCGCTTGGGTAAAAACCTGCACACCACGCAGGGCGCGGGCGAGCCGGTGCGTGTGTATGAATCCCCCACCGACTTTGCCGAAGCGCTATGGATGGTGGAAGAGATGAAGCAGTTGTTGCGCGATGGCCAAAATGGTGATGGGGCCAATGGCGTGCAACACCGCAGCGAAATTGCGGTGCTCTACCGCAGCAACGCCCAAAGCCGCGTGATTGAAACCGCGCTGTTCAACGCCGCCATGCCCTACCGCGTGTACGGCGGTTTGCGCTTTTTTGAACGCGCCGAAATCAAACACGCCTTGGCCTATTTGCGTTTGCTCGAAAACCCACGCGACGACACCAGCTTCATGCGCGTGGTCAATTTCCCGCCGCGTGGCATTGGCGCGCGCAGCATCGAGCAGTTGCAAGATGCCTCGCGTGCGATGGGTTGCGCCATGAGCGATGCCGTCACCGCTGTGGCAGGCAAAGCAGGGGCCAACCTCAGCGCCTTTGTGGCCAAGATTGATGTGCTGCGCGAGCAAACCCAAGGCCAAAACTTGCGCCAAATCATTGAGTTGTTGCTCGATCACTCAGGCTTGATCACGCATTACCAAGGTGAGCGCGAAGGCCAAGACCGCATTGAAAACTTGCAGGAATTGGTCAACGCTGCCGAGAGCTTTGTCACGCAAGAAGGCTTTGGCCGCGATGCCGTGGCTTTGCCGATCGACGAGCACGGCGAGCCTGTGGCCACGAACGGCAACACACCTGCCACACCACAAACCCTGATCAACGCCGACACTGGCGAAACCTTGTCGCCCTTGGCCGCTTTTCTTACGCACGCTGCGCTCGAGTCGGGTGACAACCAAGCGCAAGCGGGACAAGACGCGATTCAGCTGATGACGGTGCATGCCTCCAAAGGTTTGGAGTTTGATTGTGTGTTCATCACGGGCATGGAAGAGGGCTTGTTCCCCCACGAGAACTCGATGAACGACTTTGATGGTCTTGAAGAAGAACGCCGCCTCATGTATGTGGCCATCACGCGGGCGCGCAAGCGTTTGTACCTCAGCCATTCGCAAACCCGCATGCTGCATGGCCAAACGCGCTACAACCTGAAAAGCCGTTTCTTTGAGGAGTTGCCAGAGCACACGATGAAGTGGATCACACCTGCACGTTCAGCGTTTGCAGATGCGATGCCCACGTGCCGTGATGCTTGGCAAAACAACAACGGCTGGCAAAACAACGCTTGGGGTGGCGGTGCGGCTACGGCCGTTGCACCTAAGCCCGTGCCGCAACGCGCTGCGCCTGTGACCAGCGGCCCCAATGCATGGGTGCGCAGCGGTGTGCAGGTGTTTCACACCAAGTTTGGTGAGGGCACGGTGGTGAGTATTGAGGGCGTGGGCGACGATGCCCGTGCGCAAGTGAACTTCCCGCGTCACGGCACCAAGTGGTTGGCGCTGAGTGTGGCCAAGCTCACGCAGGTGTGATGCGCTTCAAGCGTAAATCACGTCGGACGTGAAGCAGTCTTTGAAGCTGTAATACGTGGAGCAAAAAAACATGGCCGCTAGCATCAGCATGGCGGGCAGCAAGGCCATGGCGGCAAAGTCCGCGTCGTCCAACAAACTGGCGACCAGGGTGATGCCCAAGGTCGTGCCTAAGAAAATCAACGACCACATCAGCCCAAACACCAAGAATGCGCGCCAGTTGCTGAGGCACGCCACGGTGCTGAAGAACAAGCTTTTCATCACAGGCACGCCATGCCAATGGGTCAGGGCAGGGGCATGCCAAAACACCATCGACAAAGGCATGTACAACAGCAGCGACAGCCACATGGCATTTTGAAACTCAGGTTTGACGAGCGTGTCCATGTCGAGCGAACCCCCCACCAAATAAAGCTTGGCAAAGTCACCACCGTCTACCAGCGCTGACAACGCCATCACACCGACGAAGCCGCAGGCGTAGAGCACGCCCAGTACCAACATGTTGCGCTTGCCATCTGCGCCGTTGCGAAACCCAACTGCCAAGATCACAGGCATGGGGAACTTGCCCAAATCCACCTCACGCGTGGCGGCCATCAAGCCCAGTGACGCAGCGGGCAACAGCATCAGCGCCAAAAAGCCACCCAGCACAGGCACGATGGAGACGATGGACATGCTGGCCATGAACATGAAGAACAAGCCCGTCAGTGCCAGCGGCTGTCTCCAGAAAGCGCGGATACCTTGGCGCACCCAGAGGGAGCCAGTTTTAGCAGGGACGACGATGAGTTTCATGGCTCAGAGTGTGACAGGATGAGCCACACGTTGGCGCAGCACACGTTCAAAGTGCGTGGGGTCGTGGGGTTGCAACATGCTGGCTTCGCGCGGCAGGTAGAAGTCCCACAAGCGCGAGGTCCAAAAACGCAAGGCACCTGCGCGCAACATGGGATTGAGCAACTGGCGTTCAGCGGGGGTGAAGGGGCGCACGGCTTGGTAGGCCTTGATGAAGGCCTTGGCTTTGGCCGCATCGTGCGTGCCATCGGCATGGAGGTCGTCGGTGTGTTGGGTGCACCAGTCGTTCAAACACACGGCCACATCAAACAGCCACGTGTCCACGCCCGCAAAGTAAAAGTCGAAGAAGCCACTCAACTCGGGCGCTTGCGCGCTGCCATCAAACATCACGTTGTCGCGGAACAAGTCGGCATGAATCGGGCCACGGGGCAGGGCGGTGTAGGCCGATGACGCGGCGATGTGGTTTTGGTAAGCCAGCTCGGTTTGAATGAGCGTGGCTTGTGCCGCGTCCAAATACGGTAGCACCACGGGCACGGTTTCGTTCCACCATGCAAGGCCACGCAGGTTGGGTTGTTGGCGTTTGTAGTCGCGACCCGCCAAGTGCATGCGGGCCAGCATGTCGCCCACAGCGGCGCAATGGGCGGGGGTGGGGTTGAGTTCGCTTTTACCTCGCAAGCGGTTGACCACGGCAGCGGGCTTGCCCTCAACGGTGAGCAAGATGTCACCGTCTGGGTTGGACACGGGGTCTGGCACAGGAATGCCGCCTTGCGCCAAGTGCTTCATCAGGTACAGATAAAACGGCAGCTGCGCGTGGGTGAGGCGTTCAAACAGGGTGAGGACGTAGGGGCCCTCGCTGCTGGTGAGAAAGTAATTGGTGTTCTCAATGCCACCTTGGATGCCTTTGAGTTCGACCAACTCGCCGAGTTTGAGTTGGGTCAGCAGTTCTTGCGCGGAGGACTCTGAAACTTCTGTAAAAACTGCCATGACTGCCAAGGGGTTAGAAAGTTCGCACATTGTAGTTGGCGCTTTTGCTTCTTTGGCTTTGTGTGCTGGGCTCGCTTGGGGGTTGTTCTTGTGCCAAGACCTAGGCCGCAGACTGGGCGTGGCGGGTGGGCGTCGCCATGATTTCTGGTACGCCAGCATGAAGCAGCGACGCCTGCCCGCCGCGTCCAGCGAGCCCAGCAACAAAAAACACACAAGGCACAATCCACCGTTATGAGTGAATCCAAAACATTGCTGCTGGTTGACGGCTCCAGCTACCTCTACCGCGCCTTCCATGCCATGCCCGATCTGCGCGCCGTGCCGGGTGACCCGACCAGCCCCGCCACCGGGGCCATTCGCTGCATGATCAACATGATGCAAGCCCTGCGCAAAGAAGTGCCCACCCAGTTGGCCGCTTGCGTGTTTGACGCCAAAGGCCCCACCTTTCGCGACGAGATGTACCCCGCGTACAAAGCCAATCGCTCGCCCATGCCTGATGATTTGCGCGCGCAAATCGAACCCATCCATGCCATGGTGCGCATGCTGGGCTGGACTGTGCTCGATGTGCCGGGCGTCGAGGCCGACGACGTGATTGCCACCTTGGCCGTCACCGCGGCCAAACAAGGCGTGACGGTGGTGGTGTCAAGTGGTGACAAAGACTTGAGCCAATTGGTCAACGAGCACATCACCATCATGGACACCATGAACGGCAAAAAACGCGATGTGGCTGGCGTGACTGCTGAGTTTGGCGTTCCGCCCGCGCTGATGATCGACTACCAAACCTTGGTGGGCGACACCGTAGACAACGTGCCCGGCGTCGCCAAGGTGGGTCCCAAGACCGCGGCCAAGTGGCTGATGGAATTCGGCTCGCTCGACAACTTGCTGCAAAACGCCAGCGCCATCAAAGGCGTGGCGGGCGAGAACTTGCGCCAAGCTGTGGATTGGCTGCCCATGGGCCGCCAGCTCGTGACGATGAAAACCGATTGTGATTTGTCGGCCTACGTTCCCAACCTGCCTGCACTTGACGCGCTGCACTTGGCTGAGCCTGACAAAGCGGGCTTGAAAACCTTTTATGAAACCTATGGCTTCAAAGGTTTGGCCCGCGCCATCAGCGAAGGCACGGACTCAGACAGCTCGGCGGGCCACAAAGAAGCGAGATCGAAGTTTGAACCCAACCCCAGCCTGTTTGACGAACCCGAACCCACGGTGTCTGCCGTCACCGCCAAACATTACGACTGCGTGCTGGACTGGGCCATGTTTGACACATGGCTGGCCAAACTCCATGCGGCTGAGCTGGTGGCGTTTGACACGGAAACCACCTCACTCGACGCCATGCGCGCCGAGATAGTGGGCCTGAGTTTTTCAGTCACCCCCGGCGAGGCCTGTTACATCCCGCTCGCGCACAGCTATGGCGACGCGCCCACGCAACTGCCCATCAACGAGGTGTTGGCCAAACTCAAGCCGTGGTTTGAAAACCCAGCCATCCAGAAGCTGGGCCAACACATCAAGTACGACCGCCACGTCATGGCCAACCACGGCATTGAGGTGAAGGGCTACGCGCACGACACCCTACTGCAAAGCTATGTGCTGGAAGTGCACAAACCCCACGGCCTTGCCAGCTTGGCCGAGCGTCATGTGGGCCGCAAAGGTTTGAACTACGAAGACCTGTGCGGCAAAGGCGCGCACCAAATTCCGTTCTCACAAGTCGACGTGGCGCGTGCCACCGAGTATTCGTGCGAAGACTCGGATATGACCTTGGATGTGCACCACGTGTTGTGGCCGCGTTTGCAAGCCGACGACAAGCTGCGCTTCATCTATCAGTTAGAGATCGACAGTAGCGAAGCCTTGTACCGCATCGAGCGCAATGGCGTGTTGATTGACGCACCCACACTCGCCGCACAAAGCCACGCTCTGGGCCAACGCATCGTGCAGCTCGAAACCGAGGCGTATGAAATTGCAGGCCAACCGTTTAACTTGGCCAGCCCCAAGCAACTGGGCGAAATCTTTTTTGACAAACTGGGCTTGCCCGTCATCAAAAAAACTGCCACTGGCGCGCGCAGCACCGACGAAGAAGTGTTGGAGAAGTTGGCTGAGGACTACCCACTGCCCGCCAAAATTTTGGAACACCGCAGTCTCAGCAAACTCAAAGGCACTTACACCGACAAGCTCGCACACATGGCTGTGCCACGCACGGGCCGCGTCCACACGCACTATGCGCAAGCCGTGGCCGTGACGGGCCGCTTGTCCAGCAACGACCCCAACTTGCAGAACATCCCCATCCGCACTGCCGAAGGCCGCAAAGTGCGCGAGGCCTTCGTGGCCCCTGCGGGTTGCGTGATTGCCAGTGCCGACTACAGCCAAATTGAGCTGCGCATCATGGCGCACATCAGTGGTGACGAGGCCTTGGTCAAAGCTTTTCACGAAGGCCTCGATGTTCACCGCGCCACCGCCTCTGAAGTGTTTGGTGTGGGCGTGAGTGAGGTGAGCAACGAGCAGCGCCGCTATGCCAAGGTGATTAACTTCGGCCTCATCTATGGCATGAGTGCGTTTGGTTTGGCCAAGGCCTTGGGTATCGACAACACTGCGGCGAAAAATTACATCACCCGTTATTTCGAACGCTTCGCAGGCGTCAAGCGCTACATGGACGACACACGCGAACAAGCCAAAGCACAAGGCTATGTGCAAACCGTGTTTGGTCGTCGTTTGTATTTACCCGAAATCAACAGCCCCAACGGCCCACGTCGCGCAGGCGCAGAGCGCGCCGCCATCAACGCGCCCATGCAAGGCACAGCGGCTGACCTCATCAAGATGAGCATGGTGGCTGTGCAAAAAGCCATTGACGATCAACAACGCCAAACCAAAGTCATCATGCAAGTGCACGATGAACTGGTGTTTGAAGTGCCCGAGTCAGAGGTGGCGTGGGTGCGCACCGAAGTGCCACGCCTGATGGCGGACGTGGCGCAGCTCAAAGTGCCTTTGCTCGCAGAAGTTGGCGTTGGACCGAACTGGGACAAGGCGCATTAAAGCGCAAGAGAAAATAGCGCAATGCTCACCCTCGACCAGTTACTAGGCTTTTTGCTAGCCGCCAGCCTCATCACCCTGTCCCCTGGCCCCGACAACCTGATGGTGCTCAGCCTTGGCATGTCGCGTGGGCGCAAGCAGGGCATGGCGTTTGGTTTGGGTTGCGCGCTGGGCTGTCTAAGTCACACCTTGTTGGCCGTGGTGGGGGTGAGTTCGTTGTTGGTGGCGTCGCCTGTGGCGTTTGCGGCCTTGCGCATAGGCGGAGGGGCGTATTTGTTTTGGTTGGGTGTGCAGGCTTTGCGTAGCCGAGGTGGGGCCAGCGTCCCCGCTCATGCCTCCGAGGTGCCCAATCAGTCAGCCATGCAATTGTTGTGGCGCGGCGTGTTTGCCAATGCCATCAACCCCAAAGTGATGTTGTTTTTCTTGGCTTTCTTGCCCCAGTTTGTGCAGGCGGCGCGTGGCGATGTGCCTTGGCAGTTGGCACAGCTGGGCGTGGCGTTTACGGTGCAAGCGGCATTGCTGTTTGGCGTGCTGGGTTACTTTGCGGGAACGGTGGGGCAGTGGTTTGCACGCTGGCCGCTGGTGGCGCTGTGGTTTGACCGCTTGGCCGGCGTTATTTTTTGCGGCCTTGGCGCACGTTTGATTTTTATCTCTTAGGCCTCGTCAGCCGATTTGTCGTGCCACACCACTTGGCGGGCCAGCTTGATGAAGCGTTCTTGTTCGGTCGCACTCAAGGGGTGAAGAATGTCTGCTTGCAGTTCATGCACGATGGGCTGAAGGGCCAAGTAAATTTTGTTGCCCTTGGCTGTGAGCGACAGCTCACGCGAACGACGGTCTTGTTCGCTCACCACACGGTGCACCCAACCCTTGGTGTCTAAGCGTTCAATCACACCGCCAATGGTGGCGCGGTCGTAGCCAATGATTTCGGCCACGGTCGCTTGGTCAACATGCGGGTTGTTGGCGATTGCGTCTAGCGCCGCGTATTGCACCGAGGTCAGGTCATAGCCAGCAGCTTGGGTGCGCTGCGCAAAGATTTGGGTGGACTGTTGTTGCAGGCGACGTATCAAGTGCCCCGCCATGTCGTGGATGACCATGCCTATTGCTCCAAGATAATCTGATTTAGTAATCATACATACTGTCTTGACAAAAAATAATAAGCATAGTTATCATTTGTCCAGTGCCGAACTTTCGGCGTTTTTTCAATGGCTGGAGACAAAACATGCAGTTCTACAAAAATGGTTTTCGTGGTGGTAGCCCTGACATCAAGGAGGCTGCACCGAACCGCCGAAATCGCGGCATCAACGAACCCTTGCCCGAAAAAGTGGATGTCCTGATTTCTGGAACTGGGCCTGCCGGCTTGTGTTTGGCCGCTCAACTGTCGCAGTTCCCAGAGATCGAGACGATGATCATCGAACGCATGTCCAGCAACATCATCAAAGGCAAGGCTGACGGCATCAACACGCGCACCATGGAAATGTTCCAAGCGTTTGGGTTTGCAGACAAGGTGAAGCGCGAAACCTATTGGGTCAACCAAACCGCTTTTTGGATGCCCGACCCCAAGAACCCCAAGTACATCAAACGCGTAGGCCGCGTGCAAGACGTGGCTGACGACAGTTCAGAAATGCCGCACATCTTGATCAACCAAGCGCGGCTGCATGAGTTGTTTTTGGAAGTGATGAAAAACTCACCCTCTCGCTTAGAGCCCGACTACAGCTGGGAAGTGCAGGGGCTCACCATCGACCCCACCACCGACGATCATCCTGTGACGGTCACCTTGCGCGACGCCAGCGGCGTGAACTGGGGTGCGACGCGCACCGTGCGTGCCAACTACGTGGTGGGCTGTGATGGCGCCCACTCAGCTGTGCGTAAAGCGATTGGCGGGGAGTTGCATGGGGATGCTGCGAACCAAGCTTGGGGTGTCATGGATATTTTGGCCAACACCGATTTCCCAGATGTGCGACAGAAGTGCTTGATCTCTTCAGCCAGCGAAGGCAACTTGTTAATTTTGCCCCGCGAAGGTGGCTATGTATTCCGAATGTATGTCGAGCTCGACAAACTGCGTCCAGACGAAAAAGCCTCACAGCGCAAGCTCACCCAAGTCGACATGATTGCGGCTGCGAACCGCATCATCCAACCTTATTCGATTGATGTGAAAGAAGTGGTGTGGTGGTCCATCTATGACATTGGCCACAGCATCACCGACCGGTTTGACGATGTGCCCGAAGGCGTGGACCGCAACCCACGTGTGTTCATTGCAGGCGATGCGTGCCACACACATTCGCCCAAAGCCGGACAGGGCATGAACGTGTCGATGCAAGACACCTTCAACCTCGGCTGGAAACTGGTGCATGTGCTCCAAGGCCGCGCCGATGCCAGCCTGTTGCGCAGCTACACCAAAGAGCGGTTGACTGAAGCCAAGCGTTTGGTCGAGACCGACCACAAGTGGTCACGCGTCATGTCGGCGCCCACCACACAAGCGGAGCGCGATGGCACAGAAGAGCCGCGCATCATTCGTCAGTTCAAAGAAAACCTCGAGTTCACAGGTGGTACCGCCGTGAAATACGACACCTCGTATTTGTTTGCCTCCAGTGCTCACCAAGCACTGGCCAAAGGCGAAGAGATTGGCCGACGCTTCCACTCCGCACCCGTGGTGCGCGTGTCAGACGCCAAACAAATGCAACTGGGCCATGTGGCGCAGGCCGACGCACGCTGGCGCATTTACGCATTTGCCGGCAAGGCCGACAGCTCGACCCCCGGTTCGGCGATTCACAAACTGGCCGACTGGCTCGAAACCAACCCCAATTCGCCCATCGTCAAGCACACGCGCAAGGGCGAAGACGTGGATGCAGTGATCGACTTGCGTGCTGTCTTTCAGCAAACCTTTGATCAACTCGCTTACGAACACATGCCATCGCTGCTGAAGCCAAAAACCGGCAAGCTGGGTCTACAAGATCACGGAAAGACTTTCTGCGTGGACCACAAAGGCGTGGGCGATATTTTTGACATGCGTGGCATCAACCGTGAGACGGGTTGCATGGTGGTGGTGCGCCCTGATCAGTATGTGGCGCATGTTTTGCCATTGGATGGCTTCAATGCGTTGTCTGCTTTCTTTGCAGGCGTTCTGCGGTAATTGCGCCTTGGGTTGTCGCGGCCAATTCAAGCCGCGACAACGTAGATTTTTTGCAGCAAGCGCGTCAGAGTTTTGCGCTCCGCAGGGCTGAGGTTCGCCGAACCTTCTAAATCGGCTGCACTGGCCGCTTTCTCTGCTTTTTTCATCAAGGCCTTGCCACGCGTGCTGAGCAGCAAGCCCACTGCGCGTTTGTCTGTCGGGTGGGGCTGGCGTTCAATCAGGCCGCGTTTGTCGAGCTCACGCAGCAACACCACCATGTTGGGCGGCAGCACATTGAGCTGTTGACACAGTTGGCGAGAAGTCACACCGGGGCGATGCCCAATCACAGACAGCACTGAGAAGTCCACGGTACGCAAATCAAACGAGCCCACGCCTCGAATGAAATGCGAGATCAAGGTGTGCGACGCACGACTGGCGTTGTAGCCGAGCAAAGTCTCTAGATAGGCGGTTCCACTTGCTTCATTTGAAGCATCTGGGGGTGATTCAGTGGTTTGACGCGAGGCGCAAACTCGACGAACGGCTGGGGTACTCATGGAGGTGATGAAAAATTTTGAAACGGATCTCGAATCACTGTCCGAGCTGAGTCTCAATCATGCCAGAGCGCATGTCGAACTCTGGCAAGACCCAAGCACGCAAAGCGTTTGCAGGGGCTTGCCAACGCAGTGTGTCGCTGCCATTGGCGGATTCAATGCGCGTCCAACTCCAAGCGAGCAAAGCCAAAGTAGCCAATCGCAGAAAGTCGCCTGCAATCCAACTCAATCGCACATGACCATCTGCTTGTGGTGCGCAAGTCACGCACATTTGCGTCGTGGCTTTGAGTCGTTTGAACAGATGCAACACTTGCGCTTCATGGGGTTTGGTCTCCGACAAGTGCTGCGCGAGTGAGTCCAGCATGGCATTCAAGGCCATACCGCCATCGCTCACTACTTTTCGCATCAATAAGTCAACGGCTTGGATTTCGTTGGTGCCTTCATAAATCATGGCAATGCGCGCATCGCGCACGTTTTGTTCAACACCCCATTCGCTCACATAGCCGTGGCCTCCAAACACCTGCAAGCATTCGCTCGCGCCATGAAAGCCTTGGTCCGTGCAAGAGGCTTTGAGGATGGGCGTGATGAGTGCGCACCATCGTTGCGCCGCTTCGCGTTGCGACTCGTCTGGGTGGTGCTTGGCTTCGTCGAGAGCCAAGCCTGTTTCGTAGGCTAGAACGCGTGCACCATCGATCCACGCGCGTTGCGTGTCCAAGATGCGGCGCACGGCAGGGTGTTCAATGATGAGGTCTGCGGGGGCAGATCCTTTTCCTTGGTTCTCATTGGGAGAAGCGACTTTTGAGCGCGGCGCTCGCATTTGACGACGTTCATGTGCGTAGGCGTTGGCTTTTTGCCAAGCCGCGTCAAGCAAGCCCACGCCCTGCAAGGCCACATGCAAGCGGGCGGCATTCATCATCACAAACATGGCATTCAATCCGCGACCTAGGTCACCCACCAACCATGCGCGTGCCTCGTCGAACCGCATCACACAGGTGGGGCTGGCGTGGATGCCCATTTTTTCTTCAATGCGGTCGCAGTACACCGCACTGCGCGAGCCGTCGGCGTAAAACTTGGGCACTAAAAAGAGTGACAAACCTTTGGGGCCAGCCGGTGCATCCGGCAATCGGGCCAGGACGAGGTGAACGATGTTGTCGGTCAAGTCGTGTTCACCACCGCTGATGAAAATCTTGGTGCCTGAAATCAAATACGCACCATCGGTTTGCGGCACCGCTTTGGTGGAAGCGAGCCCCAAATCGCTGCCCGCATGAGGTTCGGTCAAGCACATGGTGGCCAGCCACTCGCCGGTGCCTACTTTGTGGAGGTATTGCGCTTTGAGGGCGTCACTGGCGTGATGCTTGATGCACTCATACGCACCATGCAACAAACCGGGGGCCATGGTCCAGCCATGGTTGGCAGCCGACAGCCATTCGTAGAGCACACTCTCCAGCACCGCGGGCAAACCTTGTCCGCCATCGTCAGTGGCGGTGCACAGCGATGCCCAACCAGCTTGCCAAAACGCTTGGTACGCATCCTTGAAACCGGGTGGCATGGTGACAGCACCGTCCTTGAAGTGCGCACCGACATGATCGCCCACCGGGTTGAGTGGGGCAATTTGTTCAGCGATGAACTTGCCGCTTTCTTCCAGAATTTGATGCATCAAGTCGGCGTCGACTTCGCGGTAGGGGCTGAGTGCTGCAATACGCTTTGGCGCGTGCAACACGTTGTGCAGAACAAATTGAACATCGTCCAATTGCGGTTGGTAGTTGTGCATAGTTTTCAATCCTTGCGCGTGGCGCCCAAGTAGGTGTCGATCACACGGTTGTCTTGTGCCAACTCGGTAGCGGGACCATACAAGCTGACTTCTCCCATTTCGAGCACATAGCCGAAGTCGGCCACAGCCAGAGCTGCGCGTGCGTTTTGCTCGACCAGCACGATGGTCACGCCAGTTTTGCGCAGGGTTTCGATGATGGAGAAAATTTCTTTCACGATGAGTGGCGCCAAGCCGAGGCTCGGCTCGTCCAACATCAACACATCGGGGCGCGACATCATGGCACGGCCAACGGCCAACATTTGGCGTTCACCGCCCGAAAGCGTGCCCGCTTGTTGCAAGCGACGTTCTTTGAGGCGAGGGAAGATGTCATACACATCATCCATGCGTTGGCGCCATTGCAAATTGCCCTTGCGCATTTGGCGAAAGCCGCCAAGCTCAAGGTTGTCCTCCACGGTCATGGTGCCAAACAGCTCCCGTTTTTCGGGGACCAAGGCAATGCCAAGCATCACGCGCTCTTCCAGTGTGCAGCCACTGATGTCTTCGCCACGGTAAAACATGTGCCCTTTGGTTGGCAGCAGACCCATCAAGGTGTTGAGCAGGGTCGTCTTGCCTGCGCCATTGGGGCCAATCACGGTGATCACTTGGCTGGCATTCGCGTGCAGATGGATGCCGTGCAGCACTTCGGCTTTGCCGTATCCGGCGTGGAGGTCTCGTATGTCGAGAAGGGGCGTGGTCATGGCCTTGTCCTTAGTGTTCGGTACCCAAGTAGGCGGCGCGCACTACGGGGCTTTCTTGAATTTCTTGGGGCGTGCCTTCGAGCAGCAAGGTGCCGAACTCCATCACCACCAATTTGTCGCAAACTTGCATGACCAAATCCATGTCGTGTTCCACCAGCAAGATGCTCACGCCTTCGCCTTGCAGCTGACGCAGCACATCGGCGAGACCTTGTTTTTCTTTGTGGCGTAAACCAGCCGCAGGTTCATCGAGCAGCAGCAAGGTGGGGTCGGCACACAAGGCGCGGGCAATTTCCATCAGGCGTTGTTGGCCCATGGCCAAGTTGCCAGCGGCTTCGTGCAGGGTATGCCCCATGCCCACACGTTCTAGCTGCTGTTGGGCCAGTTTGAAGAGTCGTTTCTCTTCTTCTTGGTTGGTGCCCAGCATGCCGGACCACACACCGGTGTGACCGCGGCTGTAGCCGCCGATGGCCACGTTTTCCAGCACGGTCATGTCGGGAATCATCTTCACGTGTTGGAAGGTGCGTGCCATGCCCTTGCGCAAAATTTCCCGTGAGGGCAAGCCGCTGATGGTGTCTTGACGGAACTTCACCACCCCTGATGTCAGAGGCAATACGCCAGTGATGAGATTGAAGGTGGTCGATTTGCCTGCGCCATTGGGGCCGATCAAACCTACGATTTCGCCCGCCTTGATTTGAAAGCGAATGTCGTTGACCGCCACCAAGCCGCCAAACTGTTTACGAATGTCTTGTACGTCGAGCAAGAGTTCGCCGTGCTGAGGCTTGTGCGTTTCTGGCAGTTGACCAGCGTTGGCCCAGTTGACTTCACGGTCACGTCGAGGCATGTAGCGCGCGACCAGAGACCAAAGACCATCTGGCAAGTACTTCAGCACGAGTACCAACAAAATGCCAAACACAATCATTTCGTAGCTGCCGCTGGTGCCAATGAGTTTGGGCAACATGACTTGCAAATAGTCATCCATCAATTTGATCAACCCTGCACCGACAACAGCACCCCAGACGTGCCCCACACCGCCGACCACGGCCATGAACAAGTACTCAATGCCCATCTTCAAACCGAAAGCCGATGGGTTCACCGTGCGTTGGAAGTGAGCCAACAACCAACCCGCCACGGACGCGAACAAGGCAGCCATGACAAATGCGGTGACTTTGTAGCGAAAAGTGTTGATGCCCATCGCTTCAGCCATTTGCGTGCCATTTTTGAGTGAGCGAATCGCACGGCCAGCGCGCGAGTCAAGCAACTGGGTCATGCACAACGCTGAGGCAAACAAGATGAACCAAGTCAGCATGAAGAAGGGACGACCTTGGCCCAAGTCGAAGCCAAAGAGTGAGAGGGTTTGAACGCCCAGCAGACCGTCATATTTGCCCAAAGCGTCCATATTGCCCATGAGGTAATACAGCGACAAACCCCAAGCAATGGTGGCCAACGGCAGATAGTGCCCCGACATGCGCAGCGTGATCAGGCCCACCAGCAAAGCGCTCACAAAGGTCAGGCCTAAGCCCACCCACAGGGTCAGCCAAGGCGACCAACCCATGTTGAGCGTGAGCCATGCGCTGGTGTAGGCGCCAATGCCAACAAAAGCAGCTTGGCCAAACGACGTCAAACCCGACACGCCTGTGAGCAAGACCAAGCCCATACATGTCATGGCGTAAAGGCCGATGTAGTTGAGTTGAAAAATCCAAAAGTCAGGCAGAGGCAACGCAGCCACCAAAGGGACCAAGGCGAAGATCAATAACCAGCGGCGCATTTCAATGCTCCTCATCAGAATGGCCACTCGTGAGCGAACGCCACAGCAACACAGGCAAGATCAAGGTGAACACAATCACCTCTTTGAAAGCGCTGGCCCAGAATGAGCCAAACGATTCCACAACACCGACGAACAAAGCGCCGATCAAAGCGCCTGGGTAGCTAGACAAACCTGCCACCACGGCAGCTACAAAGCCTTTGAGACCAATCAAAAAACCAGAGTCGTAAAAGACGGTGGTGGTGGGGCCAATCAACAAGCCCGACACCGCACCAATGCCTGCGGCCAATAAGAAGGTGAACTGACCTGCTGTGTGGGTAGAAATGCCCATCAAGCGCGCGCCAGTGCGGTTGACCGCCGTGGCCCGCAAGGCCTTGCCAAACAAGGTGCGTTCAAAAAACATCCACAACGCTGCGATGAGCAACAGTGCCGTGGTGAAGATGATGACCACTTGGCCTGTGATGTGGATGGGGCCCATGGCCCAACTCTCATTCAAGAAACTGGGGTTGCGAAAACCTTCCGCACCAAAGAACAACAAACCCAAGCCTGTCATCGCGAAATGCACGCCCACTGACACGATGAGCAACACCAGTGGCGTGGCTGACTCTAACGACTGATAGGCGATGCGATAGACCAACGGCCCAAACGCGGCGACCACCGCGATGCTCAGGAGTGCTTGCACGGGCATGGGAAAATTTTGCGGCGCAGCCCATACCGTGACACAGGCAATCAACAAAGACGGTGTCGCCATGATGAGCGCGGACTTCATGCCGTGTATCAAATTGCGATCATGGCTCCAACGACTCCAGCATTCCATCAAGGCAGCAAGGACAGACAGCAGCATGAGCAACCACACCGTGCCCGGCACCAGCCCTGCTTGCAGCATGGCCATGGTCAACGCACCAAAAGCTACAAACTCGCCCTGTGGAATAAAGATGACGCGTGTGACGGTAAACACCAAAACAGTGGCTAAACCCAAGAGGGCATAAATCGCACCGTTTGTCATTCCGTCCAACATCAAAATGCTGGCGATTGAAAAGTCCATGTCGTCTCTCTTTTTACAAAACGCTCAACAGGTCAACCCTGTTGAGCGTTGGGGCTCGCAAACGTGATTAAGGTGCGACGGTGAATTGACCATCCACCACTTTGAGCATCACGCCGGTGTCTGGCGTGTAACCCCAGTGGTCTTCTTTGGTCCAATTCAGTGTGCCGTGCGCCACCACGGTGCGACCCATGGTTTCTAAAGCATCACGCAGCGCAGTGCGAAATTCGGGAGTCCCTGGTTTGGCCTTTTTCAAAGCCAGAGGAATGGCTTTTTCCAGCACCACGATCACATCGTGTGCGTGACCCGCGAATTGGTTATGCGTGCCAACGCCATAGGCCTTGTCGTATTTGTCAGCAAAGGCAATGGCAATTTTTTTAGATGGATTGCTGTCAGGCAATTGGTAAGGAACAATCACGGGACCGCCCACAACAAAGGCGCCTTCCACGTCTTTGCCACCCACGCGCATCAAGTCTTTAGAGGCTGCACCATGGGTTTGGTAAATCTTCCCTTTGAAGTTACGTTCCACAATGCCTTTGTGTGGCATGGCAGCCCCGCTACCAGAGGCCACGATGAGCACCGCATCGGGATTCGCCGAGACGAGTTTGAGGGCTTGGCCCGTCACGCTGGTGTCGGTGCGTGCAAAGCGCTCTACACCCACGATTTTGATGCCTGCTTTTTCGGCCAAGGGGGTGAAGGCTTGCAACCATTGCTCACCATAAGCGTCTGTGTAGCCCAAGAAACCCACGGTTTTCACACCCAGCTTTTGCATGTGGTTGACGATGGCCGTGGCCATCACGCCGTTGGATTGAGGCATGCGAAAGGTGTAGGCGTCTTTGCCCGCAGGCAAGCCAATGGGTGTGAGCGCCAGTTGTGGTGTTTTGGTCTCCAAGGCCACATCTGCAATGGCCACACCCACGGGGGTCGCCACTGAGCCAACGAGCAAATCCACCTTGTCTTCGGTCACGAAACGACGTGCATTCTTCACACCGTTGGTGGGGTCAGTCGCATCGTCCAACACGGTGACGTTGAGTTTTTCACCGGCAATGCTGGTGGGCCACAGCGCAATTTGGTTTTTTGCTGGAATGCCCAAACCAGAGGCTGGGCCTGTCAGCGGCAAGATGACACCGATGTTGATGTCAGCCAATGCGGCAGAGCACGCCACGGTGGCGGCGAGGGTCACGAGAGTCTTCTTGAAGTTCATGGTTGTCTCCTAGTTATCGTTGGAAAGGTTGCAGGGAAAATTAAGAACACAAAGCTTGGATGTCCGCAGGCACAGGAATGGCTTTGATACGGTCAGGGTCGTCCGGGTGCTTGATACAGAACGCGCGGGTTTCAAACCCTTCGCACAGCACGGTGTCGCCACGCATGACCACATGCTTTTGGATCACAACTTTTTCACGCCACTCATGAATGCTGGTGTGAATTTGAATGCGTTCACCGTAGGTGGCAGGGCGCATGAATTTGGTGTTGATCTCCAGCAGGGGTGTGCCGATGATGCCGGTGGTTTTGACCAACTCGCGCCAAGTCGGTACACCGCACTTCACAAAGAAGTTCAGCGATGAAGCGTCCATCCATTTGGAGTAATTGGGGAAGAAGACGATGCCTGCTGGATCGCAGTCACCGAACATGATTTCAACTTCGTAAACCACTGTTTTGGTCATGGCTGTGCTCCGTAGAACTGATCTGAAGAAGGCCGCGCCCCATCGTTAGACAGGGCGTGCATCAGGTGATGAAGATGGGTGTTCATGATTTTTTCAGCGAGGCGCCATGCGCAGTGCGCCGTCTAAGCGGATCACTTCGCCATTGAGGTGTGTGTTGCTCACGATGTGTGCTGCGAGTTGCGCAAATTCCTCGGGCTTACCCAACCGTGTCGGAAATGGAATGCTCGCAGCCAGCGACGCTTGCACAGGCTCGGGTAGCGTTTTCATGAGGGGCGTGGCAAACAAACCTGGTGCGATGGTGCAGACGCGGATGCCGTGTTTTGCCAAATCACGCGCCATGGGCAGCGTCATGCCAACCACGCCAGCTTTGGAGGCGCTGTAGGCTTGTTGACCCACTTGCCCGTCAAAGGCAGCCACGGATGCCGTCCACACCATCACACCACGCTCGCCGTCTTCGAGGGGGTCGAGCTTGGCTGCTGCCGCTGCAAACAAACGTGCTGCGTTGTAGGTGCCCACCAAGTTGACGTTGATCACTTGAATGAAGTCTTCTAAGGGGGCAGCGTTGCCGTCTTTGCCCACCACGCGTTTGGAGGTGCCGATGCCGGCGATTTGCATCAAGATTCGCGCAGGGCCGTGTGCCGCTGCCGCTGTGTCGATGGCCTGGGCCATGCTGTCTGGATCAGACACATTGCACGACACAGCCACCGCAGCGCCTTTGCCATAAAGCGCGCACAAGTCGTTGGCCACGCGCTGTGCGTTGTCTAGGTGGAGGTCGAGTACGCCGACCTTCGCGCCCAAGCGGGCCAGTTCGCGTGCGGTGGCTTCACCGAGGCCGGAGCCTGCGCCCGTCACCAATGCTGCTTGTCCTTGAATGTTCATAAAGATTTCTTTGAATGATTGTGGATGTCTACCTGCTTAGCCAAGCTCGGGGTTTTTACGAAACCCCTACGCGTTGCCACGAGACCCTTGTGGGTTTTCGATCAGCAGCGCAATGCCTTGTCCACCCCCCACGCAGGCGCTGGAGATGCCGTAGCGCAGACCGCTGCGTTGGAGTTCGCGCGCCAGTGTGATGGTCAACCGCACGCCTGTGCAGGCCAGTGGGTGACCCAACGCGATGGCACCGCCGTTGACGTTGAGTTTGGACAAGTTAAGACCCAGCTCACGCGCGACCGCCAAGGTCTGTGCACCTTGAGCCTCGTTGATTTCAAAGCGATCAATGTCCGACAGTTGCAACCCTGTACGTTCTAAAAGCAAGCGTATGGCAGGAGCTGGGCCAATGCCCATGACCTCAGGGGGGACACCCACCGACGCAGCAGCCACCACCCGTGCCATGGGCTTCTTGCCGTGAGCTTTGGCATAGGCGCCAGACGTCACCACACAGGCCGCTGCCGCATCCACCAAGGCTGCGCTGTTGCCGCCCGTTTGCACGCCGCCTTCATACACCGGCTTGAGTTTGGCCAGCACTTCTGGTGGTGAGATGCGGGCATGTGTATCTGCATGCACTTCTGTGACCTTGCCTTGCAGTTTGATGCCACGGGATTTGTAGCCCTCGAGCTCAAATTTTTCTGTGACCACGGGCACGATCTCACCCGCATGAAAACCAGCCTCCTGAGCCGCCACTGCTTTGGCAAATGAGTCCGAGGCAAATTGGTCAACTTCTTCACGGGTGATGTTGTATTTCTTCGCCAAATTCTCGGCCGTCTGAATCATGTTGATGCCAGCGGCTGGGTCTTTGAGGGCTTCCCACATGTAGTCTTTGAAACCCACAGGTGCGCCGAGTTTGAAGCCGCTGCGGTGCTCAAAGGAGGCGATGGGGTTACGCGTCATGCTTTCGGTGCCTACCACCAACGCCGCATCACAGACCCCTGCTTCAATTTGCTCACCCGCTTGGCGAAACAACTCAAAGCCCGTGCCGCAAATGCGCTGCGCCATGATGGCCGGCACTTCTTGCGGGACACCGGCATACAGACCGATGTGACGTGGCAAGAAGAACTGGTCAAAGTCACCGGGCGCCATGTTGCCCGTGATGACTGAGTCGATCTCCGTGGGGGCAATGCCCGCGCGCTTCAAGGCTTCACGTGCGGCTTTGATGCCGAGATCTGTGGGCGAAATGTGGCCGAGTGCACCGCAATAGTCCACCATGGGGGTGCGCACACCTTCGTGCATCCAGACATCGGCAAATGCGTTGAAAAATCCTTTGGAAGCCATGTTCTTCTTTCTTTAAGCCTGTGGTTTGAGGATGTAGTGCAAGCGATCTTCATGCAAGGCAGCGACAGTGTCGGCACGGTGATGCAACACAGAGCGTTGGTTGATGGAGCCTTTGTCCGTGATCTCACCCTTGTCAATGGTGGGCGGTTCGCTCAACAAGCACATGCGGGCAATGCGGTTGGCGCTGCCGGTGCTGCTGGCTGATAGCGCGTTGATCACTTGTTGAAACTTAGCCAGTACAACGGGCGTGGCCAATACATCAGCCAAAGGCGCTTGCTCAGGCAACCCTGAGAGCTCGCGTACCTTGGGGGTGGTGAAGACCATGGCGCCCACCTCTTTGAGGTTGATGCCTGTGAGCACCACGTCTTGTATGTAGGGCGCGCCTGCCGCAATGATCTTGCTGCGCAGGGGCCCTACGCTGACAAATGTGCCGGTGGCGAGTTTGAAGTCTTCGGCAATCCGCCCATCGAACTTCAGACCCAAATGCACATCGGTTTCGTCGATCCATTTCACCGCATCGCCTGTTTTGAAGAAGCCTTCTTCATCAAAGGCCTCTGCGGTTTCTTTGGGGGCGCGCCAGTAGCCGGGTGTGATGTTGGGGCCGCGGTAGCGCACCTCGGTTTTGCCGTCGCTGTCCACCAGTTTGAGCTCCATGCCGGGTGTTGGCACGCCCAAGTCGCCAGCGCGCACATGGGGGCTGGTGACGAACAAACCAAAGGGGCCAGATTCGGTCATGCCAAGACCCGAGGTCATCACAATGCGTTCGCCGATTTCGCGTTCTTCGCTTTCATATAAGCTGTCCCACACAGGTTGAGCCAATGCCGCACCTGCGTAAAAAAACATCTTCACGCGTGACAAAAAGTTTTGACGCAATGCGTCATCGGTCTTCATGGCGTTGGCAATCGCCTCGTAGCCGGTGGGCACATTGAAGTAAACGGTGGGCGCGACGTCGCGCAAATTGCGCAAGGTTTCATGAATGAGGGCTGGGGTGGGTTTGCCGTCGTCGATGTAGAGCGTGCCGCCGTGAAATAGCACCATGCCGAAGTTGTGATTGCCACCAAATGTGTGGTTCCATGGCAGCCAGTCCACCAGCACCAACGGGGGTTCTGAAAGCACGGGCATGGATTGGCTCATTTGCTGCTGATTGGCACACCACAGACGGTTGGTGTTGATCACTGCTTTGGGCAGTTTGGTCGAGCCGCTGGTGAACAGAAATTTAACGATGGTGTCGGGGCCTGTCGCAGCCATGGCTTTGTCGACCGCATCGCTTGCAGCGGTGGCACAGAGTTGGGAAAAACGGGTGGTCGCTCGGTCTGCGATGTGCCCCTCATGCAAGACCACTTCGGTGTCATGTCCCACAGTGGCTTGAATGGCTTTGGCATAGCGCGCGTCTTGCGCAAATATCAGGCCTGGCGTGACCGTCTTCAGCACATGCTTGAGCTTGTCGTAGTCCACGCTCACCAATGAGTAAGGAGGCGACGTTGGAACAAAGGGTACGCCCGCCAGCATGCAGCCCAATGCCAACAAGGCATGCTCTAAGCTGTTTTCGCTCAGGATGGCGACTGGACGCTCGGCGTTCAAGCCGCGGTCCAACAAGCCTTGGGCTATGTTGCGCGCGTTCAACCAAGCTTCTTGATAGCTGATGTGACGCCAATCCCCAAGGCTGCCATCGGTTTGTTTGACACGACGTGCAAACAAGGTGCGTTCGGGCGCTGCTTGCGCCCAGTGACGCAAGCGGTCGCTCAACCGATCTGGGAAATCTTGCAAGGCTTGATCTGCCTTGAGGTAATGAGTGCCTTGGGGGCCATCACGCAAGCTGACGCGTGTGACACCAAACTTCAACGGACGAAATTTGGCTGAGTGCATGTGTTTGTCTCCTCGTTTGCTCAGTGGCAATTTTTTTTAGAGGTGTAGGGTTCAGCGTCAGTCTTTGCTGACCTTGGGGGCCTTGCCCTCCAAGAAGGCGCGGACTCGCGCTTTGGCTTCGGGCGCTGATTGCGCGATGGATGACATCAAGGCCTCGGTCAAGAAGCCGTGGTCTGCGGGCTGCTCGGCAATGCGCGGCAGCGCGTGGATGAGTGCGTAGTTGGTCAGTGGGGCATTGGTGGCAATGCGCTCGGCCAACGCGATGGCCTTGGCCAACGATTCACCTGCCGGAACGAGGTATTGGGCAAATCCCAAACGCTCACCGTCTTGCGCGTTGTAAACACGACCAGTGAGCATCATGTCTGTCATGCGTGCCACACCAATCAGTTTGGGGACGCGGACTGAGCCACCGCCCCCCACAAAGATGCCACGCGTTCCCTCAGGCAATGCATAGAAAGTGCTGTCGTCCGCGACACGAATGTGGGTGGCTGAAGCCAGTTCTAAACCCCCACCTACGACAGCGCCATGCAAGGCGGCGATCACAGGCACGCGGCCATATTGCAAGGCTTCCAAGGCCACATGCCAACTGCGAGAGTGGTGGACGCCTTCGCCTGCATCGCGCTCTTTGAGTTCCGACAAATCCAAGCCAGCACAGAAGTGCTCACCCTCACCATGGATGACAGCAGCGCGAGCTTCAGGCGGTAAGTTTTGAAACACATCGCGCAGCGCTTCAATCAAGGCATCACTCAGCGCGTTGCGCTTACTTGGACGACACAGCCGAACAACCGCGACAGCGCCTTGCATCTCCAGCGAGACGCCAGTCGTGCGCGCACGTTCAATCGAAGGATGGTGAGTCGTGGTCATATCGGTTCCGTTCAATCTGTTTATAAGGTTATTTTTTATAACGTTATTGTGAGAGCGTGAACCGAAATCGACGCCTAGGACTTTCCCTAGAGTGGGCTTGGCTGTTGACGGAGCCAAAGCTGTTGAGCTGACCTCGTGCGGCGATTTTTTGGGGTTTAGCTCTGCAAGTCCAACGCCAGCTTGCCAAACTGGTCGGCGCGCGACATGACATCCAAAGCTTGGTGGACTTGATCCATCGAATACACGTGGTCAATCACAGGCCGAATTTGGTGTCGCTCACAAAATATCAACAAGTCTTTGAACTCTTGCAGATTGCCCAAAGTAGAGCCGAAGATTTGCAATTGACGAATAAATATGCGGCGCAGGTCGGCTGGCGGTTGATCGCCGCTGGTCGCACCACAGGTGACCAAACGCCCACCACGCACGAGGGACTTCATGGCGTCGCCCCAGACGGCTTCGCCCACGTTTTCAATCACCAAGTCCACCCCGCGTTTGGCTGTGAAGGCCATGACGCTTTTTGTCACTTCTTCGTTGGGTGTGTGAATACCGAGGACAGCGCCCATTTCCTTGGCACGTTTTAATTTGTGTGCTTGACGCGATGTGACGATGACGCGTGCGCCCATGGCATGTGCAATCTGCAGTGCAGCGACCGACACGCCCCCACCAATGCCAAACACCAACACCGTTTGCCCAGCCTTGAGTTGACCTTGTGTGACGACCATGCGCCAAGCCGTGAGGTGTGTCACCGCCAAGGCCGCAGCTTCGAAGGCGCTGAGGTAGATTGGGGCGGGGAGGACGTTGCGTGCAGGCATCACCAAGTATTCGGACCAAGCGCCATCACGGTGTTCTCCGATCAGCGCAATGCTGGTGCATAAAACATCATCACCACGCTGACAAAACTCGCATTGGCCGCAGCTGATGCCTGGATGAACCACCACCGCATCGCCCACATGAAGGCCGCTGTCAGCATCACACTCGGTCACCTGTCCAAAGCCTTCGATGCCCATGTTTTGCGGGAGTTGGTGGGTGATTCCTGCACCACTGTTACGCATGTAGAGGTCGACTTGGTTGAGTGTGCTGGCTTGCATGCGAATCAGCACCTCGCCCTTGTGTCTGCGGGGCATGGGTCGCTCCCCCACGTGCACGACGTCGTTGCCGCCGTGGCCATCCATGTAAATCGCTTTCATCACACCCCTAGGTAGTTGGGCAGCTCGGGGTCTTGCAGCAAATCATGGGCATCGCCGTGCAACACCACCAAGCCTTTTTGAAGGACCAAGGCGCGGTTGCTGCGAGACAGCACTTTGTGCCAGTCGCGGTCGACGATGAGCACAGCCATGCCGCTGGCTTTGATTTCGTCAACCACTCGCCAAATTTCAGTGACGATGAGCGGGGCCAACCCCTCGGTGGCTTCGTCCAAGATGATGAGGTCGGGATGCGTCATCAAGGCACGACCAATCGACAACATTTGCTGTTCGCCACCAGACAACTGGACGCCTAAATTGCCCAGGCGTTCGGCCAAGCGCGGAAAGGTGTGCAGCACGCGCGCCAGTGTCCAGTCGTTGCGATCATCACGGCCGGGGCGCGAGGCCATGACCAAGTTTTCGCGCACAGTCAAGTTGCCAAACACACCACGACCTTCTGGCACATAAGCCACCCCCTGACGTGCCACCTCATGGGGGCGTGCTTTGGAGATGTCGTGACCCAACCAACTGATGTGTCCATCGCGTTGACGCACATGGCCGAGCAAGCTGCGAATGAGGGTGCTTTTTCCCATGCCATTGCGCCCCAACAAGCCGACGGTTTCCCCTTTGCGAATGTCTAGACTCACACCGTGCAACACATGGCTGCTGTCGTACCAAGCATGAATGTCTTGGGCCTGCAAAATAATTTCAGAGCTGACAGACATCAATGGTCTCCCAAATAAGCGCTGCGAACGTCGGGGTTGTTGCGCACGTCATCGGGTGTGCCTGTGGCAATCACAACACCATTGACCATGACCGTGATGAGATCTGCGATGCGAAACACCGCATCCATGTCGTGCTCGACCAGCAAGATGGCATGGTCTTGTTTGAGTTCTTGCAAGAGCGTGAGCATGCGTTCAGTTTCTTCTGCCCCCATGCCTGCCAAGGGTTCATCTAGCAGCAGCACTTGCGGTGCAGTGGCCAAGCACATGGCAATTTCTAGTTGCCTTTTTTGGCCATGGCTTAAAAAGCCTGCATGGCGATCGAGGGCATCACCCAAGCCAACGCGGGTCGCGACATCGTGTGCCACGCGAAGTGTGGCGGCATCGATCTGCGCGTTACGCCAAATGGCCCATGCGTGTTGTTGCTGTGCTTGCGCACAGAGCCGACAGTTCTCTAGGACGCTGAAGCTGGGGAAGATGGTGTTGCGCTGGTAGCTGCGACCCAAACCTGCACGTGCACGGCGCGACTGCGTCCAGTGCGAGACATCTTGCCCTCGCCATTCCACCTGACCCGATGAAGGTGGAAACTCACCTGAGAGCAAGTTGATGAGCGTGGACTTGCCGGCGCCATTGGTGCCAATGACTGCATGCACACTGCCGCGCGTGAGCGAGATAGACACATTGTTCACAGCCACCAGACCACCCCAGCGACGTGTGAGATTGATGCCTTGCAACAGGACCTCGCGTGTCATGCGTGTTCCTCCAGCGCCGTGGTTGCGGCTTTGGGCGTGTTGCGCCCTGATAGCCGCTCGCGCAATTGCGCTGGCAGCGCCACCAATCCGTGCGGCATGAACGCCACGCACGCCATGATGGTCAAGCCCAAACTCAAGTGCCAGTGTTTGGCGTAACTGCCAAATATCGCTTCGGCTTGAAACAGCTCTTGAAGCAGTGCAAATGCAAAGGCTCCCAACAGTGCGCCACGCATATGGCCCAAGCCACCCAAAATAATCATCACCAAGACCGAACCACTGAGGTGCCAGCTCAACAACTCAGGGTTCACAAACCCATCTTTGATGGCAAACAAATAGCCCGCCCAACCGGCCATCGCACCGGACAGCGTGAAGGCGGCGAGCTTGTAGGGGTAGACCGAAAAGCCAGTGGCTTTCATGCGTTGCTCATTCACACGGATGCCTGCCAGAGCGCGGCCAAACGGCGAGCGCAGCAGTTGCGATAAAAACAAAAATCCCAACAGCAAACTGAGCCAAATCAGCCCATACATGTGTGTCGGTTTGTCTAAATCAATCCAGCCCCAGGTGGGTTTGACGTACATGTAAATGCCGTCGGTGCCGCCCCCTAAGGGCGTGTCGTGCACCACGTAATAAGCCATTTGCGAAAACGCCAGCGTGACCATGATGAAGTACACACCTTGGGTGCGCAGCGACAAGGCACCGACCGCTAAGGCATACACCGCCGCCAGCACGACAGCACAGAGCAAAGACAGCCAAAGCGATGGCGCGCTGCCGTCGGTCGGTGACAACAAGATGGCTGCATACGCCCCAATGCCAAAAAACGCGGCTTGACCAAAACACACCAAGCCGGTGCTGCCCACTAATAGCTCAAGGCTTAAAGCCAACAAGGCGTAAATCATGATCTTGGCGACCAAGTCGGCACCGTAAGAGCCTGACATGACAGGCCAGAGTGCGAGCAGGCCAAAAAAAGCAAGGACAAAAGAAGTTGGATGACGCATGGGCTTGTCCTCAGTCCTTGAATAAACCATGGGGACGCCACAACAAAATCAGCGCCATCAACACATACACCAACACACCCGCAGCTTGCGGTAGCAGCACTTTGCCAAACGTATCGACCAAGCCAATCAGCAACGCTGCCATCAACGCACCCTTGATGGAGCCAATGCCACCAATGACCACGACCACAAAGCAAATGATGAGCACTGAGTTGCCCATGCCCGGGTAGACGCTAGAGACGGGCGCCGCGATCATCCCTGCAAACACGGCCAGCGCGACGCCGATGGCAAACACAATGCGGTACAGCAGTGTGATGTCGATGCCAAGGCTTTGCACCATTTCACGGTTCGATGTGCCTGCACGAATCATCATGCCCAGCCGTGTGCGAGTGAACACAAACCACATCGCCCCAGCCAACAGCAAACACACGCCACTCATGAAAAGGCGGTAGACGGGGTAGGTCATCACCTCGTTGAGCGAGAGGGCACCGTTTAACCACTCGGGCACTGTCACCCCATGAACGTCGTCACCGACGAGCATGCTGCGCACTTCTTCAAACACCAAAATCAAGCCATAGGTCATGAGCACTTGTTGCAAATGTTCGCGCTCGTAGAGGTAGCTGAAAAAAACCCACTCCAGCACATAGCCAAGGATGATTGACAAGACCACCCCCACCGCCAAAGCGCTGAAAAACCCTCCACCAAAAATAGCTGACACCGCAGGCGCTAAACCGTAGGCCATGTAGGCCCCGATCATGTAGAAGCTGCCGTGAGCCAAGTTGATGACACCCATGATGCCGAAGATCAAGGTCAGGCCCGATGCCACCAAAAACAACAGCAGTCCGTATTGGACTGCGTTGAGGCACTGGATTAAAAAAGTCGCCAAGTCCATCAAGGTACTCAGTTACATCTTGCAGCCAAGACCTGGATCGGCGAGTGCTTTAGAGGCGATGCTGTCCATCACGTTTTCTTTGCCCACCACTTTGCGCAAGTAAATGTCCTGCACGGGGTTGTGGCTCTTGGACATCGTGAAGGTTCCCCGTGGGCTGTCGATTTTGGCCATGCGCACGGCTTGTGCAAAACCTTGGATATTTTTCGCGTCACCCTTTGTGGCGTTCAAACCGATTCCCAAAATTTGACCGGCGTCATAGCCTTGAACGGCGTACACGTCGGGTTGCAGTTTGTAGGTCTTGGCATAAGCCAAGCGGAAGTTTTGGTCGCGCTTGCTATTGAGGTTGTCGGCGTAGTGAAGCGTTGTGAATAAATCCGCCGCATCATTGCCTTGTGCGTCCAAGGTGCCATCGGTCAAGAAGCCGGAGCCGTAGAGTGGAATCGTTTTTTTCAAACCAGCTGCCGCGTAGTCTTTGACAAACTTCACGGCGCCCCCGCCAGCAAAGAAAGTGAACACCGCATCCGGCTTGGTCGCCGCAATTTCTGTCAGCAAAGCTTGAAACTCGACGTTGGGAAAAGGCAGGCTGAGTTCTTTCACCACCGTGCCACCGTTTTTCTCAAAGCTCTCTTTGAAGCCTTTGATGTTTTCGTCACCGGCTGCATATTTCCAGGTGATGGTCACGACTTTCTTGTGTCCCTTCTTGGCGGCGACTTCGCCCATCGCATATCCAGACTGCCACATGGTGAAGCTGGAGCGAAAGATGTTGGGGGCACACATGGGGCCAGTGATGGCGGCAGCGCCGGCGTTGGGCACGATCAACAACGTCCCTGACTCCTTGGCCGCTTTGGCCATGGCCATGGCTACGCCGCTGTGGACGGTGCCCACGATCACATCCACGTTGTCGCGCTTGATGAGTTTGTTCACGTTGTCCGTGGCTTTGGATGGATCGCTCTCATCGTCCACGCGCACGTATTCGACTTCACGGCCTGCAATTTTTCCGCCTTGTTCAGCCACGTACAAACGAAAGCCGTTGTCGATGGCCGTCCCCAACGAGGCAAAGGTGCCCGTGGCAGGCAGCATGAAACCCACTTTGAGTTTGGGTTGCGCTTGCGCCCACGTGTGGGTGGTTGCGGCAAGCACAGCAAATGCAGCGGCGGAAAGTAGAACGGTTCTTTTTTGCATGGTTGTCTCCTGGTTTTATTTAAGGTTGCGCGGTCGGTGAAACTTGGGTCTGAAAAAAGCGCACACAGGCTTGTGTGAGTGCTTGCGGTTGATCGCGGTGGGGCGAGTGGCCGCAGTTGTCGAGTTCCAGCAATTGGGTGTGCGGTACATGGCGTTGAATGTCTCGGATCTGCGCCAAAGTGCCGTACTCGTCGTTGACGCCCTGAATGGCCAACACAGGGCAGGTGATGGTGACCATGTCTTTTTCGATAGACCAGTCGCGAAACTCGGGTGCGAGCCAAATTTGATTCCAGCCTCCAAATGCAGAGTCCACATCGGCATGGTAGCGAGCGAGGCGTTGACGTAAATCAGTGTTTTCATAAGCCTCTTTGGCTGATGCAATGCTGCTCACCGAGATCTCTTCCACCATGATATGTGGCGCGACGACTATCACACCTGCTGTGGGATAGCGTGCGGCGAAGAGCAGCGCGATGGAGCCACCATCGCTATGACCAAAGAGCCAAGGCGCTTGCGTGACATCGAGTGCTTTGAGCAAGGCGGGCAGCACGTCGTGGGCTTGGCGGTGCATGAAGTCAGGTGTCCAGCGCTCGTTGGCATCACGTGGGGTGGACTGACCGTAGCCAGGACGCGAGTACACCAAGCCCCTCACCCCCAGTGCATCGCAGAGCTTTTGGGGGTAGTCACGCCACATGGCGACCGAGCCCAAGCCTTCGTGCAAGAACACAAGCAGTGGTGCATCGGTCAGGTGCGCATTGAGCCATTGATGCTCAATGCGAAGGGCGCGACCGTGCCAGTCTAGGCTGACCCAAGCGGTGTTCATGAACCTTGGGCTTCTTGGGCGCGCAGTTTGAAACGCTGAATTTTGCCCGTCGCTGTTTTGGGCAGTTCGTTCAAGAACTCAATCATGCGTGGGTATTTATAGGGCGCGAGCTTGTCTTTGACGAAGGCTTTGAGTTCTTCATCGCTCACGGCCGCCCCTTCTTTGAGCACTACAAAGGCTTTGGTTTTGGTCAAACCTTCGCAGTCGTTGACGCCAATCACAGCCGCTTCAAGAACGGCTGGGTGCTGAATGAGGGTGGCTTCGACTTCGAACGGGCTGACATAAATGCCGCTGACTTTGAGCATGTCATCGCTGCGTCCACCGTAGGTGTAGGTGCCGTCGGTGTTGCGCACATATTTGTCACCACTCTTGGTCCAGCCGCCTTGGAAGGTCTCGCGACTTTTCTCACGGTTGCCCCAGTACATGAGTGCTGCAGAGGGGCCTTTGATATAGAGGTCACCAGGCTCACCGTCGGCGACGGCGTTGCCATCGTCACCACGCAACTCAATGTCGTAGCCGGGGACGGGCCAACCTGTGGTGCCGTAGCGCACGTCGTTGGGTTTGTTTGACAAGAAGATGTGCAGCATCTCGGTGGAGCCAATGCCATCGACGATGTTGACGCCAAAGTGTTGTGTGAAGCGCTCGCCTAATTCCGCCGGCAAGGCTTCGCCTGCAGAGGACACCAAGCGCATCGCGACCTGGTCTTTTGGCGGCAAGTTGGGGTGTGCCAACATGCCAGCAAAGCCTGTGGGTGTGCCAAAGAATAACGTGGGTTTGACACCGCCCACACCCCCCGTCATGCGTTTGAATGTGGCGTCAGGTGTGGGGCGTTCGGCCATCAAAATCGCACACGCGCCAACGGCCATCGGAAAGGTCAGGCCGTTGCCCAAGCCGTAGGCAAAAAACAGCTTGGCTGCAGAGAAGCAGACATCCTGCTCGGTGATCTCGAGCACGTTCTTGCCATACAACATGGACGTCCAATAGGGGTTGGCATGCGAATGCACCGTGCCCTTCGGGCGCCCTGTGGAGCCTGATGAGTACAACCAAAAGCCGGGGTCATCCGCTTTGGTGGCGGCCGCTTTGACCATGGGTGGGTGTGCTTGGAGGAACGTTTCAAACGCCACTTCCGCAGGATGCAAGGGAGCCGCTGGTTTAGACACGATGACCTTGGTGACTTCGTGGTCCGACTTGGTCATGGCCGCTGTGAGTATGGGCAGCAAGGCCCCAGAGACCAACACGGCTTGCGCCCGTGAGTTTTCCAGCATGTAGGCGTAGTCATCGGCGGTGAGCAAGGTGTTCACCGCCACGGGTACCAGACCTGCATACATGGCACCTAAGAAGCTCACAGGCCAATCGTTGCAGTCGTGCATCAGCAGCAGCACACGCTCTTCGCGGCGCAGTCCCATGCCGCGCAAGCCGGCAGCCAAACTGCGCACGCGTTGTGACAAATCACCATAGGTGAGGGTGCTGTTGTCGTCGATAAAGGCGGGACGCTCGCCGCGTTCGGCATTGCATTCGAGCAGGTAGTGCGCGAAGTTGAAATGCTCGGGTGGGGCTGCGACTTCTTGGGTGGGTTCTTGGTGTGTTGTCATGTTGTCTCCTCCAAGTCGATGCTGTGTGGTGTTATTTGAGTTGTGTCAACACAGCGGTACTGGCTTGTATGGCGGCTCGTCGGTGGTAGAAGTTCAGAGCCCGCAGACCACCGAGTTCTTCGCCACCTCCGGCGCGACCGGGGCCACCGTGCAGCGATTGCGGCATCACGTTGCCATGGCCTGTGTGCAGCGCGGCGACATCGGGGGAGATGACGTGGATGCGACCGTGGCTGTCGGTGAGTTCGGGGATGGCTTTGCCCAGTGCTTCAGGGTCGCTGCCGTACACGGAGGCCACCAGTGAGCCTTGGCCGCGACGGATGAGTTGCAGCGCATGGTCGAGATCGTGGTTGCGGTAAGGCACCAGTGTGGCGACGGGGCCAAACACTTCGGTGTCATGCACGCGATCGGCGGCATCGCTGCCAGCGGCGTTCCCTGTGCCCAAGAGCGTGGGGCCAACGCAGCAGGCGATGGACGTCTCCGCATCGACCAAGGCGTGGCTGCTGCCATCGTGCAGCACCGTGGTTTGTGCTTTCAAATAAGCCAAGCCATCATGCACGGCCTTGAACTGTTCGCGGTTGACCACAGCGCCCATGCGCACGCTTTCATTGCGTGGGTTACCCACTGTGGTCTTTGCCAAGCGTGCAGACAGGGCTTGCGCCACACTGTCGTACAGGCTCTCTGGAATGAGCACACGTCGAATGGCGGTGCATTTTTGGCCAGACTTGACCGTCATTTCGCGGGCCACTTCTTTGACCAGCAGGTCAATGGCTTCGCTGCCCACGGCTTCACCTGGCAAGAGCAGGGCAGAGTTCACGCTGTCGGCTTCGATGTTCACACGCACAGATTTTTGGGTCACCGCAGGGTGCGAGCGGATGATGGCGGCGGTATCGGCAGAGCCCGTGAAGGACACCACGTCGAACGGTTCGAGTTGGTCCATCAATCCGGCTGAACTGCCGCAGATCACCGACAGTGCACCCGCAGGGAGGATGCCTGCATCCACCACGTCCTTGACCATCCGTTGGGTCAACCATGCAGTGGTCGTGGCTGGCTTGATGATGACTGGCACGCCTGAAAGTAACGCCGGCGCAGCTTTTTCCCACAAGCCCCATGATGGGAAATTGAAGGCGTTGATGAACAAGGCCAAGCCACGCGTGGGGGTGAGCACGTGCTGTGATTGAAACAGCGGGTCTTTGGCCAAACGAGCAGGATCGCCGTCGCGCATGAAGTGGGCATCACCCAAGCTCTCACCGAGCTTGGCGTAAGTGCTCAAGGTGTAGATGCCGCCGTCCACGTCCACCGCCGTGTCGTTTTTCACCGTGCCGCTGTTGGCGGTAGAGATGTCGTAATAGGTATCGCGGTTGGCTTGCAACACTTTGGCCGCAGCACCCAGCATGGCCGCACGTTGCGCGTAAGTCAGCGCGCGCAGCGCCGCGCCACCGTGGTGTCGCGCAAAGGCAAAGGCCGCAGCCAAGTCGAGGCCTGATGCGTCGACGCGCACCAGCGCTGTGCCCAGCACGGGGTCGTGCAAGGTCGTACCTGCACCTTGACCGTTGAGCCACTGGCCGCTGATGTAGTTGGAGAGAAGTTCGGTCATGGGGACTTTCTTTATTTGGTGAATTCAATTTCGCCCTTGGGCAACAAATACAAAACCAAGGCGCGGCCTTGGCTGACCGTGGGGCGGTGGGCGCTGCCGGGCGGGCAGACCAGCCAGCCTGCGGTGCGGCCATCGAATGTGGCTTGGCCTTCAATGGGCATGATGAGGTCGATTTCGCCTTGCGGATGCACGTGGTGGGGACCGGCCACGTTTTCCATGTCCACCACGTCGACGGAGAAACCGTGTAAGTCGTCCGAGGGTTTGAAGATGCACCCATAGCGCAGCCCACCACCTTCGTATTTGCACAGCCAACCTTGGGCCACACCTTCTTCGCACGATTGCTGGAGTTCGCGGTAAGTCGGTGTGTCCACGCCTAAGTGGGTGTTGAGCCAAACGTCCAGGGCGCTGTCGAGCGCACGTGTGTGAATCTGTGCAGTCACCGCCGCAAGACGAGTTTTGAAATGGGATTGAGCCTGTGCCATCGCATCGGCTGAGACTGGGGTGCTTGTCATACGCTCCAACATGAATTATTATGCTTGCACGAAGACTAACATGCGATAAACCGCACGTCTAGCACTATATTGCATGTTCTAGGGTTAGTCCTAGCGTTGATAGACAGGAAACAATCGATGACTGAGGTGGTGGAGGCAAAAAACCCGTTCTTGATTGCGCTGGGTGAGCGCGTGCGCGGACTGCGCGCGCGCCGCGGCCTCACGCGCAAGGCGGTTGCCGTGGCTGCCAATGTGTCAGAGCGTCATTTGGCGAGCTTGGAATATGGCGAGGGCAATGCCTCCATCTTGGTTTTGTTGCAAGTCGCAGGCGCGCTCCAATGCAGTTTGACCGAGTTGATCGGTGATGTGACCACCAGTTCGCCCGAATGGTTGCTGCTGCGCGAAATGCTGAGTACGCGCAGCGATGCCGATTTGCGCCGTGTGCGCGAGCAAGTCTCGGTCTTGTTTGGCACCACCCAAGAAGCGGCGCGAACCAATCGCATTGCGCTCATTGGCTTGCGCGGGGCGGGCAAGACCACGCTGGGTCAGCGTTTAGCCAAAGACTTGGGTTATGCCTTCATTGAGTTGAGCCGCGAGATCGAAAAGTTCGCAGGCTGCAGCATCTCCGAGATTCACAACCTGTATGGCACCAATGCCTATCGCCGCTACGAACGTCGTGCTTTGGAAGAGGCGATACAGATTTATCCCGAAGTGATCATTGCCACACCCGGTGGTTTGGTGTCGGACTCGGCCACCTTGAACGAAATGCTCTCGCATTGCTACACCGTGTGGCTGCAAGCCAAGCCGGAGGAGCATTTGTCGCGCGTGGCAGCGCAAGGCGATATGCGCCCCATGGCGGGCAGTGCAGAGGCCATCGAGGATTTGAAGTTGATTTTGGAAGGCCGCTCCGCTTTCTATGCCAAGGCGGATATGACCTTTGACACCAGCGCCCAACCGCTGGAAGAGAGCTTTCAATTGCTGCGCGCGCGGCTTCGCGCAGTGATCAATCTGCCGCTTTAGTCATTCGTTGCCGCGCTCTAAGTGGGCGGAGGCCCTCAGCTCGCTTAGGTGTTTTCCCTTGAATGAATAAAAATGCATGTTTTATTCTGGTTGGTGCAATATACTGCATCAAAGCGGTGAGCAAACTCTGCGCATGCGCCGCCAATCAGCCAGATTTAACTTGGAGACCCAGACATGAGCCAACCCACCACGGTCAACTATCAGATCGACCCGAGCCATTACAAACACTGGTCCGTGAAATATGAAGGTGAGATCGCCACCTTGCAACTCAACATCAACGAAGACGGTGGCATTCGCCCTGGCTACAAACTCAAGCTCAACAGTTACGACTTGGGTGTGGACATTGAGTTTTATGACGCGCTCAACCGCATTCGTTTTGAGCATCCAGAAGTCAAAAGCGTGGTGGTGACCAGCTTGAAGGATCGCATCTTCTGTTCGGGCGCCAACATTTTCATGCTCGGTGTCTCTACCCACGCATGGAAGGTGAATTTCTGTAAATTCACCAACGAAACACGCAACGGCATTGAAGACAGCAGCCGCCACAGTGGTTTGAAGTTTGTGGCCGCTGTCAACGGCGCATGTGCCGGCGGCGGCTATGAGATGGCGCTGGCTTGTGACGAAATTGTGTTGGTTGATGACCGCTCATCCTCTGTGTCATTGCCCGAGGTGCCTTTGCTGGGTGTTTTGCCCGGAACGGGTGGCCTGACACGTGTGACCGACAAGCGCAAAGTGCGCCACGACCATGCCGACCTCTTTTGCACGAGTGTCGAAGGTGTGCGTGGTCAAAAAGCCGTGGATTGGCGCTTGGTGGACGAAATTGCCAAGCCTGCGCAATTTGCAGCCGCCGTGCACAAACGTGCCAGTCAACCAGCAGCCAACTGCAAGCGTCCCGGTGCTGCCGCAGCGGGCCAAGGCGTGGTGCTGACGCCGCTCCAGCGTGTGATGAGCACCGACCGCATGGCTTATGAATACGTTCAGGTGGACATCGACCGCGCCAAGCGCACAGCCACCCTGACCGTGCATGCGCCGAAGGCTGCGTTGCCCACCACAGTTGCGGCCATCCAAGCCGCAGGTGCCCATTGGTACCCGCTGCAAATGGCCCGTGAGTTGGACGATGCCATTTTGAACTTGCGTACCAACGAACTCGACATCGGCACTTGGTTGCTCAAGACCGCCGGTGACGCCAAGTTGGCTTTGCAAAGCGATGCCATCTTGGCCCAGAACCAAGACCACTGGTTGGTCAACGAAACCATTGGTTTGTTGCGCCGCACCTTGGCCCGTGTGGATGTGACCTCGCGCTCTTTGTTTGCCTTGATTGACGAAGGCTCTTGCTTTGTCGGCACCTTGGCAGAGTTGGCATTTGCAGCCGATCGCGCTTACATGCTGGACCTGCCCGACAGCCCAGAAAAAGCACCGCATATCGCTTTGAGCGAAATGAACTTTGGCTACTTTCCCATGGTCAACCACCAGTCCCGTTTGCAACGTCGCTTCTACGAAGAAGTGGGTCCTCTCGAAGGTGCGCGTGCGGTGGTCGGTCAATGGCTCGACGCACAAAAAGCATTGGCATTGGGTTTGGTGACGGCGGCACCTGACGACATTGATTGGGCCGACGAAATTCGTTTGGCAGTGGAAGAGCGTGTCGCCATGTCGCCTGACAGCTTGACGGGGTTGGAAGCTAACCTGCGTTTTTGCCAAAAGGAAAGCATGGAAACACGCATTTTTGGTCGCTTGTCTGCTTGGCAAAACTGGATCTTCAACCGCCCCAATGCCGTGGGCGAAAAGGGCGCGTTGAAGGTGTATGGCAAAGGCGAAAAAGCGGCTTTT
Source organism: uncultured Burkholderiales bacterium (assembly GCA_903886485.1). Lineage (GTDB taxonomy): Bacteria > Pseudomonadota > Gammaproteobacteria > Burkholderiales > Burkholderiaceae_C > Limnohabitans. The sequence goes on along the minus strand of CAISMH010000008.1, from coordinate 24,545 downwards.
GATTTGAACCGCGTTTGATGTTCTGCGTTGTGCAGCAGGCTTCCCGGTGGTGCCTGCTGCAACCGAAATTTGACCCCACCGTTGCTTTAATTTCTGGAGACTCTCATGTCCGGTATCAACTACAGCGAAAAAATTCCTAACAACGTGAACTTGAGCGAAGACCGCACCTTGCAACGTGCGCTGGAGCAATGGCAACCCAACTTCATCAACTGGTGGGACGACATGGGCCCCGAAGGCTCCACCGACATGGATGTGTATTTGCGTACCGCCGTGAGCGTGGACCCACAAGGCTGGGCGCAATTCGGCCACGTGAAAATGCGCGACTACCGCTGGGGTGTTTTCTTGAACCCAGGCGAACAAGACCGCAAGATTCATTTTGGGGATCACATCGGTGAAAAAGCTTGGCAAGACGTGCCTGGCGAACACCGCGCCAACTTGCGTCGCATCATCGTGACGCAAGGTGACACCGAGCCAGCGTCGGTCGAGCAGCAGCGCCACTTGGGGCTGACTGCGCCTAGCATGTACGACTTGCGCAACTTGTTCCAAATCAACGTCGAAGAAGGCCGCCACTTGTGGGCCATGGTTTACCTGCTGCACAAATACTTCGGCAAAGATGGCCGTGAAGAAGCCGATGCTTTGCTCCAGCGCAACAGCGGCAACGAAGACAACCCACGTATCTTGCAGGCCTTCAACGAGAAGACCCCTGACTGGCTGTCGTTCTTCATGTTCACTTACTTCACCGACCGTGATGGCAAGTTCCAGTTGTGCGCCTTGGCCGAGTCTGCGTTTGATCCACTGGCCCGCACCACCAAGTTCATGCTGACCGAAGAAGCGCACCACATGTTTGTGGGCGAGTCGGGTGTGAGTCGCACCATCCAACGCACGGTGGATGTGATGAATGAACTCAAAACCGATGATGTGGCCAAACTGCGTGCCGCTGGTGTCATTGATTTGCCCACCATCCAGCGCTACATCAATTTCCATTTTTCTGTGACCATTGACTTGTTCGGCGCCGACCAATCGTCTAATGCGGCTACTTTCTACAGCTCGGGCCTCAAAGGGCGTTACGAAGAAGGCAAACGCGCGGATGACCATGTGCTCAAGGGCAACAGCTACAAAATTCTGTCGGTCGAAGACGGCAAGCTGGTGGAAAAAGAAGTGCCCATGCTCAATGCCTTGAACGAAGTGCTGCGCGACGACTACATCACCGACTCCAAAGGCGGCATTGATCGCTGGAATCGCGTGATCGAAAAGGCGGGCATACCCTTCAAGCTCACCGCTCCTCACAAAGCTTTCCACCGCAACATTGGTTCTTTGTCGGGCGCCAAGATCACGCCAGACGGCCAAGTCGTGACAGATGAACAGTGGATGGCCAAAGTGGGCGAGTGGTTGCCGACCAACGAAGACCGTGCTTATGTGGCGAGTCTGATGGGCCGTGTGGTCGAACCAGGTAAATTCGCCAACTGGATTGCACCTCCTGTCATGGGCATCAACCGCCAGCCAGTGAACTTTGACTACGTTCGTTTCAACTGATCATCCATAAGTCGTCAACGCCATGAATGCACCTGCCGAACTCTTTAACCAGCATTTGATTGACCCGGAAATTTGTATCCGGTGCAACACCTGCGAGGCCACCTGTCCGGTGGGTGCCATCACGCATGACAGCCGCAACTATGTGGTGCTGGCTGATAAATGCAATTTCTGCATGGCTTGCGTGCCACCGTGCCCCACGGGTTCGATTGACAACTGGCACATGCGCCCCAAGTCTGCGGCCTACACCGTGGAAGAGCAGCTCTCATGGGACGATTTGCCTGCTGTCTTGTCTGACAGCGAGTTGATGGCGTTGGGCGCTGACGCGGCCTCTGTGGCGACGGCTGTGGCCGAGGCTTCAACTGCATCGGCGGTGGCTTCGACTAGTCACAGCGATGTGTTCAATTCGGCAGCCTTCGGCGCTACCTTGCCGCCTTGGTCTGCTGCGCATCCTTACACCAATTTGCACGGGCCTAAGGCGCCGATCACGGCAACCGTGGTGGGCAATGCGCAAGTCAATGACGCAGGCACCGCCAATGAAACACACCACATCGTGCTTGACTTTGGCAACATGCCTTTTCCGGTGCTGGAAGGCCAGTCGATTGGCATCGTCCCGCCCGGCTTTGATGCATCCGGCAAGCCGCACCACGCACGTCAATATTCGATCGCCAGCCCTCGTAACGGCGAGCGCCCCGGCTACAACAATTTATCCATCACGGTGAAGCGTGTGGTGGAAGACCACCAAGGTCAGCCCGTCAAAGGCATCGCTTCCAACTATTTGTGTGACCTGAAAACAGGCGACACCGTGCAAGTCATTGGGCCGTTTGGCAGCAGCTTTTTGATGCCCAACCATCCCAAGTCGAACATCGTGATGATTTGTACAGGTACCGGCAGTGCACCCATGCGAGCGATGACCGAGTGGCGTCGACGCTTGCGTCAAAGTGGCAAGTTCGAAGGGGGCAAACTCATGTTGTTCTTTGGTGCGCGTACGCCCCAAGAACTGCCTTACTTCGGGCCATTGCAAAAATTGCCCAAAGATTTCATTGACATCAACTTTGCGTTTTCACGTGAGCAAGGCCAGCCCAAACGTTACGTGCAAGACTTGGTGCGTGAGCGCAGCGCCGATTTGGCCGCTCTGCTCAAAGACGCCAATACCTTCATTTATGTGTGCGGCCTCAAGAGCATGGAAGAAGGCGTGGTGCTGGCTCTGCGCGATGTCGTCACACAGGCTGGGATGAACTGGGACAGTGTGGGCCAGTCGCTCAAACAAGAAGGTCGCTTGCATCTAGAGACGTATTGATACGCGCTACGGCGGTGCATGTGGGCGTGTCAGGCCGCTGTTGTAACGAGGAGATGTTCGGTGAAATTTGTTGAGTTCCAAGCAGGCCAAGTGCTGCATGCAGGGCCTTACCGCGTGAGCGAAGCCGAGGTGTTGGACTTTGCCAAGCAGTGGGACCCGCAATGGTTTCACACCGACCCTGAAGCCGCCGCGCATGGCCCGTTTGACGGCTTGATTGCAAGTGGATGGCACACCTGTGGCATCGCGATGCGTTTGGCTGCCGATGCGTTTTTGGCAGGCTCTGAATCGTATGCTTCGCCGGGCTTGGCCTACATCCGCTGGCCGCACCCCGTGCGTCCGAATGATGTGTTGCACTTGCGTGTCACGGTGCTGGAGACGCGCGTATCGCAAAGCAACCCGAGCCTTGGTCTCTTGCGTTGGCGCTGGCAACTGCACAACGCGGCAGACACCGAAGTGCTCGACCTTGAAGCCACCAGTTTGTTCAAACTTTTCTAAACCGTTCATTGATTTCAACCCCATGACCCAAGCCTTTATTTGCGATGCCATCCGTACCCCCTTTGGCCGTTATGGCGGCGCACTCAGCAGCGTGCGCGCCGATGATTTGGCGGCTCTGCCCATCAAGGCGCTGATGGCGCGCAACCCCCAAGTCGATTGGTCACACGTGGCGGATGTGCTGTACGGCTGCGCCAACCAAGCTGGTGAAGACAACCGCAACGTGGCCCGCATGGCCGCTTTGTTAGCGGGCTTGCCGCAGGAGGTGCCAGGGGGCACCATCAACCGCTTGTGCGGTTCGGGCTTGGACGCCGTGGGGACGGCCGCACGCGCGATCAAAGCGGGTGAAGCCAGTTTGATGATTGCCGGTGGGGTGGAGAGCATGAGCCGCGCACCGTTTGTCATGCCCAAAGCCGAGAGTGCTTTCAGCCGCCACAACGCGGTGTACGACACCACCATTGGCTGGCGCTTTGTGAACAAGCTCATGAAAGCGCAATACGGCGTCGACAGCATGCCCGAAACGGCAGAGAACGTGGCGGTGGATTACAAGATTGAACGCGAGGCCCAAGACCACATGGCATTGCGCAGCCAACGCAATGCCTTGGCTGCCATGCAAGCCGGTCACTTCGCCCGCGAAATTTGCGCGGTGACCATCCCCCAGAAAAAAGGCGAGCCCTTGGTGGTGAGCCAAGACGAACACCCGCGTGACACCAGCCTAGAAGCCTTGGCCAAACTCAAAGGTGTGGTGCGCCCCGAGGGCAGCGTGACGGCGGGCAACGCCAGTGGTGTCAACGATGGGGCCTGTGCCTTGCTGCTGGCCAACGAGGCGAGCGTCAAACAATACAGCCTGACCCCCAAAGCGCGCGTGGTCGGCATGGCGACCGCCGGCGTGGCCCCGCGTGTGATGGGCATTGGCCCTGCACCGGCCACCCAAAAAGTATTGGCGCAAACAGGCTTGCGTCTGGACCAAATGGACGTGATCGAGTTGAACGAAGCCTTTGCGGCCCAAGGGCTGGCTGTGCTGCGCCTGTTGGGCCTCAAAGACGATGACGCTCGTGTGAACGCTTGGGGTGGCGCGATTGCGTTGGGTCATCCGCTGGGGGCTTCGGGCGCACGCTTGGTGACCACGGCCCTGAACCGCTTGCACACCACAGGCGGGCGCTACGCGCTGTGCACCATGTGCATTGGCGTGGGGCAAGGCATCGCGCTGATTGTTGAGCGCGTCTGAAAGAAGCCGCTCTTGGGCACGGGATAATCAGCCCATGACCTTGATTTCAATTCTTGTCGGTACCTTGGTGGCGGGCATGGGCAGCGTTTGGCTGGCAGCCTTGCTGGCTTATGCGCTGCTGTCGCGCTTCACCCAACATTTGCTCAGTCTGGCGGCGGGCGCCTTATTGGCGACAGCGTTCACGCGTTTGCTGCCCGAGGCGTTTGAGCTGTCTGCTGCAACTGGCGTCTCCGCGCACGCCTTGTTTGCGGCGCTGTTGGTGGGCTTGGTATTTTTCTTTTTGCTGGATAAGGCCGAGTTGTGGCACCACGGCCATGAGCATGGTCATGACCACGCCGATGCGGCTCAAGCGCAGGCGCACCACACGCATGAGCACGGCCATTCACATGAGCACGGCCATTCACATGCGCATGACACGCATCAGCACCACGCACACGATCACCTCAGCGGTGGGTGGGCCGTGTTGCTGGGCGACAGCGTGCATGCGTTTGGTGACGGCATCATGATTGCCGCGGCCTTTGTGGCCGATCCACGTTTAGGTGTTGCCGCTGCCTTGGCGGTGATGGCCCATGAGGTGCCCCATCATGTCGGGGATCTGGTGGTGCTGCGCCAAACCCTGAACGACCCCCGCGCTGCTTTGGTCAAGCTCTCGTTGGCCGGAGGCGTCACTGTGATTGGCGGCCTCGTGGGCTACTTGCTGGTGGGCGCACTGCACGAGTACTTGCCCTTCTTCTTGGTGGTGGCTGCCAGCAGCTTTATTTATGTGGCGCTGGCTGACTTGATCCCACAACTGCAAAAACGCCTCTTGCCCCGAGAGACAGCCGCCCAAGTGGCGTGGCTGCTCGCAGGCATTGCGTTGGTCGCGGCTCTGGGCGAGTGGGCCCAGCATTGATTTAGGATTTTTCGCAGGGCAAGCCGGGCGTGTTGCACCACTCGCTCCAACTGCCAGCGTAGAGCGCGGTGCGACCGAGGCCCGCCACTTCCATCGCCAACACATTCGGCACAGCACTCACACCACTGCCGCAGTGGTGCACCACCGTGGCGGGCTTGGCGTGACCCAGCAGGGCTGTAAATTCAGCACGCAATTCATCCGCACTTTTGAAGAAGCCTTGCGCATTGAGGTTGGTGTTGAAGGGGCGGTTTAACGCGCCGGGGATATGACCCGCGACGGGGTCCAGTGGCTCCACCTCGCCGCGATAGCGCGGTGCGCCCCGTGCATCGATGAGGGTTTGTGTGCCATCGTTCAAATGTGCTGCCACGCTGGCCGTGTCCACCAGTTGCACGCAAGGCTCACGCAACACAAAGTTGCCAGTGGCGGGCACCGTTGCGTCACCCGATGCCATGGCGCCGCTGGCCAATGCCCAAGCTTGCAAACCACCATCGAGCACGGCCACGGCTTCATGGCCGCACCACTTGAGCATCCACCACAAACGGCCACAGTAGTTCATGCCATTGCGGTCGTACACCACCACTTGGGTGTCTTGGTGGACGCCCATGCTTCGCAGCCAAGCCGCGAACACCTCGCGTTGCGGCAGAGGGTGACGGCCTGCGTTGACGCGTTGGGTCGCATCATGTGTGGCCAAGTGTTGGTCGAGATCCGCATGCAACGCGCCTGCGATGTGTTGCTCCACATACAGGGCGCGACCGGCTGGTGGGTTCATCAAATCAAAAGTGCAATCAAACACTTGCAACGGTGTGCCGTTGGCTTGTAAGGCTTGGAGTTGGGTGACGCTGATGAGGGTGGTGTACATGGGGTTCTTTCAGTGTTCTTCCGCAGGGGCGTTGGGTGCTGCACGGGCACGAAGCAAGGTGGCGCTCATGCCGCTGCCCACAATGAGGGCCATGCCAGCCCAACCAATCAGGGGGATGTCGTCGCCAAACAGCAGCAGGCTGTAGAGCGCCGCAAACACAATGCCTGAGTATTGCAAGTTGGCTACCACCAAGGTGGCTCCTTGGCTGTAGGCGCGGGTCATGCACAGTTGGCCCAACGACGCAAAGATGCCCACGGGCAGCAGCCATACGGCGTGCTGCCAGTTCCATTCAGACACGCCGGCAAAGCCCATGCCCATGAGCCCCGCAATCGTGGTGCCTATCGCAAAGTAAAAGACGGTGCGGGTTTCGGGTTCGCCGATGCGCCCCAGTGCCATGACCTGCATGTAGGCAAAGGCGGCCACAAAGCCCGACATCAACCCAATGAGACCGGCAAAGATTTGGTTCTGTTCAAGCGTGGGGCGCAACATCATCACCACCCCCGCGAAGCCTGCCATGACGCTCAAGGCGAGTGGCCCCTGCGACCAAGGGCTGCGTCCGTCTTGTGGGTTCCAGTTGATGAGGGCACCGCCCACCAAAAATGCAGCGACCCAAACGCTGCTCATGTAATTGAGCGTCATGGCGGTGGCGAGTGGCAAATGGGCAATCGCGTAAAACCAAGCACTCAGCGATAACACGCCAATGGCCGAGCGCCACACATGCATGCCGATGTACTGTGTACGCAAGGAGACGTTTTGCTGCTTGGCGATGACACCCAAAAACACCAAGCCGACGATGCCACGGTAGAACACCAACTCCGCCGAGTTGAAATGCGCAGAGCCGAATTTGACGCAGACCCCCATGGTTGCAAAGAAGGCGGCGCCAAGCAGCATCCACAGAGCTTGCATGTGCGGCCGCGTCAGCGTTGTGTGAAGTTGAGTTTGCCGCGATACCACTCGTGAAAGTGCTGCATGCCGTCTTCCATAGGGCTTTGGTAGGGGCCGACTTCGTTGTCACCACGCTGCATCAGGGCTTTGCGGCCAGCGTCCATGCGCTCGGCAATTTCGTCGTCCTCGATGCAGGTCTCCATGTAGGCGGCTTGCTGGGCCTCGACAAATTCGCGCTCGAACGCCACGATTTCTTCGGGGTAATAGAACTCCACCATGTTCAGCGTCTTGGTGGGGCTGATGGGGTGTAGGGTGGAGACGGTCAGCACATGCGGATACCACTCCACCATGATGTGTGGGTAGTAGGTGAGCCAAATGGCGCCGCGCTCTGGCAACTCGCCATTGCGGTACTTCAGCAGCATGTCGTGCCATGTTTGGTAGGTGGGCGAGCCGGGTTTGCCAAAGCCTTGCGACACACCCACGGTTTGCACCGAGTAGTTGGCTTTGAACTCCCAGCTCAAGTCATCACAGGTGACGAACTGGCCCAGGCCCGGGTGGAACGGGCCCACGTGGTAGTCCTCTAGGTAGACCTCGATGAAGGTCTTCCAGTTGTAGTTGCATTCGTGCAGTTCGACGCGATCAAGGGCAAAGCCGTTGAAGTCCAAGGCCGCGCGAGGCCCCATGTTGGCCAAGTCGGCTTCAATGTCTACGCCGTTGTCCTCAAACAGCAAGCCATTCCATTCACGGAGTTTGTAGTTGTTGAGGTTCAAGCACGGGTCGTGCGAAAAGTGCGGCGCACCCAGTAATTCTCCCGAAGGGGCGTAAGTCCAACGGTGCAGGGGGCACACGATGTTGCCGCCAGCCGAGCCCGGCGCTTGCGTCTGGAGTGAGCCGCGGCCTTTGAGCATCACCGCCTGGCGGTGGCGGCACACGTTGGAGATCAACTCGACACCCTTGGCCGAACGCACAAGCGCACGCCCTTCGCCTTCATGCGGCAAAGCGTAGTAGTCGCCCACATGGGGCACGGCAAGCTGATGACCCACATAACGTGGGCCACGCTGAAAGATGGTCTCCAGTTCGCGCTGAAAGAGCGCCTCGTCAAAGTAACTGGTAACTGGTAGTTGGGCTTGCGCCTGCTGCAGTTGAAGACTTAAATCAGACATGGGTGACCTGACCTAAAGACCCCCCACAGGGAGATAAGTGAAAAAAATAAATCGGCCCGAAGGTCGATTGAAGGATGCCCATTGTACCCAAGGGGGCAACTTTGACCCGTGTGCGGCCTAAAATGACAGGCTATTTGACCCACCTCAACACTGGATTGCGCACAAACATGGCTCAGGCTAAACACACCCCAAGCGACGCAGACACTGCGCCTACCAGCTATGAGGCTGCTTTGAAAGAGCTTGAAGGCTTGGTGCAGCAAATGGAGTCCGGTCAATTGCCCTTGGCTGACTTGTTGTCGGGCTATCAACGTGGCGCAGCACTTTTGGGCTACTGCCGCGCGCAATTGGATGCGGTGGAGCAACAAATCAAAGTGTTAGACAACGGCGCGATGAAATCGTGGACACCGACGTGAACGCCTCACACACCTCTGCCGAACTCGACCGCTGGAGCGACCATTGGCTGGCGATTGTGGAAGATGCCTTGTCACGCTGGATCAGCCCCCAAGCCCCTGCGGGTTTGGGGGTGGCCATGCGCTATGCCGTGCTCGACGGCGGCAAACGCTTGCGTCCTCTGCTGGTGTTGGCGGCGCGCGAGGCGATGGCCCATGGCATGGCCGATGCCGCACTCGACGAAGCCGCTTTGCGCGCAGCCTGCGCGGTGGAGCTGATCCACGCCTACTCGCTGGTCCATGACGACATGCCTTGCATGGACAACGATGTGTTGCGCCGTGGCAAGCCCACCGTTCACGTGCAGTTTGGCGAAGCCCAAGCCTTGCTCGCTGGCGATGCGTTGCAGGCCTTGGCGTTTGAGTTCCTCACGCCTGCGCCTTCCAATATTCCCGATCGCGTGCAAGCACGTTTGTGCCGTTTGTTGGCCACTTCAGCGGGTCATGCGGGCATGGCGGGGGGGCAAGCCATTGACCTCGCCAGCGTGGGCGTGGCGCTGACCGAAGACCAGTTGCGTCAGATGCATCGCCTGAAAACCGGGGCCTTGTTGGAGGCCAGCGTCATGATGGGCGCCGCGTGTGGCGATGCTAGCCCGCAAGCATGGACGGGCTTGCAACGCTACGGCCAAGCCCTTGGCTTGGCTTTCCAAGTGGTGGACGACATCTTGGACGTGACGGCCGATTCCATCACGCTGGGCAAAACCGCTGGCAAGGATGCGGCGAACGACAAACCCACGTATGTGTCCCTGCTGGGGTTAGCCGAAGCGACGACTTACGCGCAGTCCCTGTTGGGTGAGGCGTTGGACGCTTTGCACAGCACCGGCTTGACGCACACCCACATGCTGGCCGCTTTGGCCCAGCGCGTGGTGAACCGAACTACCTAAACCGAGTCACATCAGCCATGCCTAATTTGTTGCAGACCCTCGACTCACCCGCCGATTTGCGGCAGCTGCCGCGCCACCAATTGCCTGCGTTGGCCGATGAGTTGCGTTCGTACCTGATTCAAAGTGTGGCCAAAACGGGCGGGCACCTCAGCTCCAACCTTGGCACCGTTGAATTGACCGTGGCTTTGCACTACGTGTTCAACACCCCGCATGACCGCATCGTCTGGGATGTGGGTCACCAAACCTACCCACACAAAATTTTGACGGGCCGCCGTGAGGCCATGAGCACGCTGCGCCAGCGCCAAGGGTTGAGCGGCTTTCCGCGCCGTGATGAGAGCGAGTACGACGCCTTCGGCACTGCCCATTCTTCCACCAGCATCTCAGCTGCGTTGGGCATGGCCATTGCGGCCCAGCAAAAGGGCGAACAGCGCCATGCCATCGCCGTGATCGGTGACGGGGCCATGACGGCAGGCATGGCCTTTGAAGCCTTGAACAATGGCGGGGTGGCCACCGCCAAGTTGCTCGTCATCTTGAACGACAACGACATGTCCATCAGCCCCCCCGTGGGCGCGCTCAACCGCTACTTGGCACAGCTGATGAGTGGCAAGTTTTACGCCACCGCCAAAGAGGTGGGCAAGCAAGTGCTCAAAGGCGCACCGCCTTTGTTTGAGTTGGCCAAGCGGTTTGAGGAACACGCCAAGGGCATGGTGGTGCCTGCGACCTTGTTTGAAAAATTTGGCTTCAACTACATCGGGCCCATCGATGGGCATGACCTCGAGTCGCTCATTCCCACGCTTGAAAATATCAAGCATCTGGAAGGCCCGCAGTTCCTGCATGTGGTGACCAAAAAAGGTCAGGGCTACAAACTGGCCGAGGCCGATCCTGTGGCTTATCACGGCCCCGGCAAGTTCGACCCCGCCGTGGGTTTGGTGCCTGCCACCACGCCGAGCAAAACCACCTTTACCCAAGTGTTTGGTCAGTGGTTGTGTGACATGGCCGAAGCCGACCCTTTGCTGGTGGGCATCACACCCGCCATGCGCGAGGGCTCCGGCATGGTGGCGTTTCACCAACGTTTTCCTGAGCGTTATCACGACGTGGGCATTGCCGAGCAACACGCCATCACCTTTGCTGCAGGCTTGGCCTGTGAGGGCGTCAAACCTGTGGTGGCGATTTACTCCACTTTCTTGCAACGTGCCTATGACCAAGTGATCCATGACGTGGCTTTGCAAAAGCTACCTATGGTGCTGGCGTTGGACCGTGCGGGCATCGTCGGGGCCGATGGTGCCACGCATGCAGGCTTGTACGACATTCCCTTCCTGCGCTGCATTCCCAATGTCAGCGTGGCCTGTCCTGCGGACGAGAACGAGTGCCGCCAACTCTTGACCACCGCCTATCACCAAGACCACTGCGTGGCCGTGCGCTATCCCCGTGGCGCGGGTGTGGGCGTGCCTGTTCAAGCTGGCTTGCACGAACTGCCCTTTGGAAAGGCAGAAGTGCGGCGCAAAGGTCAAGGGTTGGCCATCTTGGCATTTGGCACGTTGCTTTATCCTGCCATGCAAGTGGGCGAGGCCCTCAACGCAACCGTGGTGAACATGCGTTGGGCCAAACCGCTCGATACCGAGCTGCTGGCCGAAATTGCCGTCACCCACGAGGCCTTGGTGACTGTGGAGGAGGGGGCCATCATGGGTGGTGCTGGCTCTGCCGTGTTGGAGGCCTTGCAAACGCTACAGCAAACCAAACCCGTGTTGGTGCTTGGCATCCCTGATGAATTCACAGAGCATGGGGATCCCGTCAAATTACTGGCTGAGTTGGGATTGGATGCCGACGGTATTCAACGCGCCATCGAAAAAAGATTTCCCCTGTTTGCCAAGTGAACCTGCGCTGGGACGCGTGCTGTTGACGGGGGAAAACCCGCGCACAGTGACGCTTTCACAAATACATACAATGCCTCAACTCTGACACCTTGGGTGACCTGTAATACCCAGCGGTCAGATTGTTTCAACCACTCAAGGGAGTCATTCATGGATCGTCGTTCCGTTATTAAAAACGCAGGTATTGCTGGCATTTTGGCTGCTGGTGCAGCCCCTGCCGTGCATGCGCAAGCTGCGATTCGCTGGCGCTTGGCCTCTAGTTTTCCGAAATCCCTCGACACCATCCATGGCGCGTCTGAAGTGTTCGCCAAAGCTGTGAAAACCATGTCGGGTGGCAAATTTGAAATCTCCGTTCACGCGGCTGGTGAAATCATGCCGGCCTTTGGCGTGGTCGATGGCGTGCAACAGGGATCCATTGAAATAGCCCACACGGCCCCTTATTACTTTTTTGGTAAAGATGAGACTTTTGCCTTGGGTTGTGCCATTCCCTTTGGTTTGAATAGTCGCCAAATGACCGCATGGATGTACGAAGGCAATGGCATGAAGCTCATGCGCGAGTTTTACGCCAAGTACAACATTGTGAATTTCTTAGGTGGCAACACAGGTGCCCAAATGGGCGGATGGTTCCGAAAAGAGATCAAGTCGGTGGCAGACCTCAAAGGCCTCAAGTTCCGCATGGGTGGTTTTGGCGGCAAGGTGATGGAACGTCTGGGTGTTGTGCCGCAAAACATTCCAGGAGGCGACATTTATCCTGCACTGGAAAAGGGAACGATTGATTCTGCCGAGTGGATCGGACCCTATGACGACCTGAAATTAGGTTTCAGCAAAGTTGCACCCTTCTACTACTACCCTGGTTTTTGGGAAGGCGGTCCGCAATTGGATTTCTACGTCAACGACAAAGCCTATGCAGCGCTGTCGTCTGAAAACAAAGCCATCATCGAAGCCGCTTCTGCTCAGGCGCACATTGATATGCAAGCCAAATACGATGCGCGTAACCCCGCCGCACTGAAGCAGTTGGTGGGTTCTGGCACCAAATTGCGTGAGTTCCCCAAAGACGTGATGGCAGCGGCTTTCAAAGAGTCCATGGCTTTCTACGAAGAGGTGAGTGCCAAGAACCCCAGCTGGAAAAAAGTCTACGCCGACTTCGCCAAGTTCCGTGCAGAACAAAACCTGTGGTTTCAGTTCACGGAAGCCAAGTTCGACTCGTTCATGCAGAAACAAAAACTCTGATCTGAGACTTTGTTGAGACAGCAAAAACCGCGCTTCGGTGCGGTTTTTTGATGGCGATGTGCGCGAGCTTTTAAAACTCGCGAAATGCTGCCAACTCAGCGCTTAAGCGTTCGCACTCGCGTTGCACATGGTCACTGCTCACATAGAACACGGCAAATTTACCCATCAGGGTGCGCACATAAAAGCGTGGCGCCATGAACCACTCCAGCCCACGAATGCGGATCAGCTTGGCGTAGGCCAACTCCTCATACGCCATGTGCTTGTCCCACATCCATGTTTGGTGAATCCCTGTTTCATCCAATCTTGCACGGCTGTGCATGACGTGCCATGTGGTCCATGCCAGCAAGGCCCAGCCCAACACAAACCAACCTGCTGCACGCAAGCCATTGAAGCCGGTGTCGCCACCAAACTTGCCTTGCTGCCACAGGGTGAGAAGCCAATAGCCTGAACCCAGCAGCGTGGTCCATGTGATGGCTTGGAATGCGCGCGAGAAGGCGGGGCCTTCGATACACGTCTGGCCCGACGGATGAAACACAAAGGGAGTTGGGCCTAACGCAGTGGGGATGGTTTGTTCGGGTGTGGTCATGGGAGGGGCGTGTGAGGACTGGCAAGAAAAAGCCCCTCACAGTTGAACCGGAGGGGCTGATCGTCAGAGCGAAGCTTATTTTTTGAACAAGTCTTCCATGCGTTTTTGCTCTTCGGCCGCGTTTTCACCGGCAGAAGGTTTGGCGCCATCGAGTTTGAGTTCAGCCTCTGGCGCTTCTTGCTCGGTGGGCATTTCGATGACCACTTTGTCGAGGTCCACCTTTTCTTCCTTGTCCAAGAACATGGTCACGGTCTGAGGCACGAAGATCACGATCACCACCAAGATCAATTGCATGATGACCCAAGGAATCGCGCCCATGTAGATGTCGTTGGACTTCACTGGTTTTTCAATGCGGCCCTCTTTGAACAGCGTGTCTGCAATGCCGCGCAAGTAAAACAGCGCAAAGCCGAAAGGCGGATGCATGAAGCTGGTTTGCATGTTCACGCACAAGAGCACACCAAACCACACCATGTCGATGCCCATCTTGTCTGCCACGGGGCCGAGCATGGGCAAGATGATGAAGGCGATTTCAAAGAAGTCGAGGAAGAACGCCAAGAAGAATATGAAGATGTTGACCACCACGAGGAAGCCCACTTGGCCTCCTGGCAAGCTCGTCAGCAAATGCTCCACCCACTTGGCACCATCCACGCCTTGGAACACCATCGAGAACACGCGTGAACCAATCAAGATGAACACCACCATGGCCGTGAGGCGCATCGTGCCGTGCATGGCTTCCCAAATCAGGGCTTTGTCCAAACGCTTGTGCATGGCGGCCAAAATCAACGCACCCACGCAGCCCATCGCACCGGCCTCCGTCGGGGTGGCAATCGCGGTGTTGATGCCGGGCAAGCCGCCCATCGAGCCCAGCACAGCAAAGATCAAGAAGGCAGAAGGGATGATGCCGCGCAAGCATTTCATCCACAGGTGCAAACCGTCGGCGGTGCGTGCTTCTTTGGGAATGCCCGGCACGTGGTCTGGCTTGACCAGACCGAGGCCAAAGGTGTAGAGCGCAAAGATGCCGACTTGCAAGAGCGAAGGGCCCCAAGCGCCTTTGTACATGTCACCCACGGAGCGGCCGAGTTGGTCTGCCATCACCACCAGCACGAGGGACGGTGGCACCAACTGGGTGATGGTGCCCGAGGCCGCCAGCACGCCTGTGGCGTAGCGCATGTTGTAGCCGTAGCGGATCATCACTGGCAATGAGATCAAGGCCATGGCAATCACTTGACCCGCCACCGTTCCGGTGATGGCGCCCAAGATGAAGCCCACGATGATGACCGAATAACCCAAACCACCTTTGACGGTGCCGAACAACTGACCCATCGAGTCGAGCATGTCTTCGGCGAGGCCGCACTTTTCAAGAATGGCCCCCATAAAGGTGAAGAAGGGAATGGCCAGCAACAAGTCGTTGCTGAGAATGCCAAAGATGTTCAGGGGCAAGTTGGACATGAAGCTCACGGGGAACCAGTCCATGCTGATGGCAAAGAGGCCACAAGCCAAGCCTAAAAACGCCAGCGAGAACGCGACGGGGAAGCCAATGAGCATCGTCAGCACAAGGCCGCCGAACATGATGGGTGCGAAGTTTTGCATTTCCATGGTGGTGGGTCCTTATTGCACGGGCTTTTCGTAGTGCGTGTCCATTTCAAACTTGCCTTGCAAGTAAGCCACGCGCTTGATGATTTCGCTCACGCCTTGCAGGAAAACCCAAGCAAAGCCCAAGGGGAGGAGCAGCATGGCGGGCCAGCGAATCAGGCCACCAGCGTTGCTGGACATCTCGCCCGTCACCAGCATCTTGACGAAAAGCGGAAAGCTCAACCACGCCAACATGCCCATCACAGGCAGCAAGAACACCACCAAACCAACCAAGTCGACATACACAGGGCCGTTGCCTTTGAGCTTGCCGTAGAGCAAATCCACGCGGACGTGTTCGTTGAGTTTGAGCACCAGCGGCGCCCCCAGCATGACGGTGGCAGCGAACAAGTACCACTGGATTTCGAGCCAACCGTTGGAGCTGATGTCAAAGCCGTAACGAATGAACGCATTGCCTGCAGAGATGACGGCGGCGGCCAACACGCCGAAGGCGGCTATGTGCCCCAACTGTTCACTGACACGGTCAACGCCCAATGCAAATTTAAGAAGTTTTGACACAGTGTGCCTCCATTTTTTGCTAACCCGAGATGGTAACAAGACAAAGTCTTTGGCAGCCCTGTCGCGATTGAAGTTTTCAGGTGCCGTTTGAAATTAGTTCAAGGCAAATACAGGGGATTAACTGGTTTTTTTGGCGCGTCGAAAGGTCCACCAAGGCAGCTGTTCTCGCAAGGATTGAACTTGCCCGCTGTCTCGGGCTTGGTAGCCCGGCAAGGTGTTGAGTGTGTCGCACCACGCCGATTCCTTGAGCAGTTGGCGCAGTGCGAGTGTGGCTGGCGTGTCAAGGGCCGATTTCAGGCAGACCAAATGGAACTGCTCCTGCACCAAGGGTTCAAAGTGCAGTCCGCGTGCGCGTGCGGCGCTCTCTAGCCCCAAGCCCACGTCAGCGCGGCCGGAAGCAATGGCTTCTGCCAAAGCCGTGTGCGAGGGTTCTTCGTCTGGCCCATTGTTCAGGTCATGGGCGGTGAGTTGGTCGTTGGCCAGCAGATCATCCAGCAGCACGCGGGTGCCTGTGCCGGGGCTGCGCTGCACAAAGCGGGCTTGGGTGTGGGCGACATCCATCAAGCTGTGGAGATTTTTGGGGTTACCGCTCGCCGTGATGAGGCCTTGCGTGCGCGTGGCAAAGCCAATGATCTTGTGCAAGCCCGGCTGTAGCAAATCGCGATAGGCCTTGGCTGTGTGCGAGTTTGAGTTCGGGTGTGTTTGTGTGTGAAACCCTGCCAAGGTGCAACGCCCTTCGTTCAAGGCACGAATGGCGTCCACGCTGCCGCAAAAACGGATGTCGAGGTGCAAGCCTGTGCTGGCTGCATGTTCGCGCAAGCGCGGTAGCGCATCGTCATGGCTGGCATAAAGCGTGAGGACATGGGCCTGTGGATCGAACGCCACGGCGAAGGTGCGCTCAAGGTCGGCACGCAGGGCTTCGAGCTGCGGTGCCAGACGCGCTTGGGTCAAGCGTTCAGCCCACATGAGCTTGTCGCCAAACTCGGTCAGGCGTGCCGATTGACCTTTCTCCCAAACGATCAGTTCATGGCCCAGCACATCTTCCCAACGTTTGAGTTCACCCCACACATGGCGGTATGACAAGCTGAGTTGTCGCGCTGCGGCTGAAATAGACCCTTGTTCTGCCACGGCTTGCAGCAGGGCCATGAGCGGATGGCTGAGTAAGGCCGGCTCTTTGCCAGCCATGCCCTCCGTCTCGCTGCGGTGACCCAGTGTGTAGTGGAGGTGAATGCTATGCACGGCTGAACATATGGTGAGGTTTTAGGTAGCCGACTACGATAACTGAAGTTTTTATGGTTTATGACGACGCTCACCGATACAGCCCTAGCGGCCTTACATCTTCTTACCGAATTTGATCCCGTGCTTTGGTCCATCGTTGGCCGCTCTCTGTGGGTGAGCGTGCTGGCGACAGCCGTGGCTTGTGGTCTTGGCGTGGTGTTGGGCGCTTGGCTGGGCGTGGCACGATTTGTGGGACGCGATGTGCTGCTGACGGTGCTCAACACCTTGTTGGCCCTGCCTTCGGTGGTGGTGGGCTTGGTGGTGTATTTGCTGTTGTCGCGCAGCGGTCCGTTGGGGGCGTGGGGTTGGTTGTTCAGCCTCAAGGCGATGGTGTTGGCGCAGGCCGTGTTGGTGTTGCCCGTGGTCACCGCGCTGACGCGTCAATGCGTGGAAGATGCGGAGCGTAGCCACGGCGAGCAGTTGCAGTCGCTGGGGGCCCACGCTTGGTTGCGCAGCGTGCTGCTGGCTTGGGACGAACGCTACACCTTGCTGACGGTGCTGATTGCGGCGTTTGGTCGCGCGATTTCTGAGGTCGGTGCGGTGATGGTGGTGGGCGGCAATATCGAAGGCTTCACACGCGTGATGACCACCGCGATTGCCCTTGAAACCAGCAAAGGCGATTTGCCGTTGGCTTTGGCGCTGGGTTTTGTCTTGATGGGTGTGGTGCTGGTGCTCAACGTGTGTATTTCGGCTCTGCGTCGCTGGCGCCAACGCATCGATGGTTCGGGGGCGGACCCTGTGCAGGGCTTGTTGCGATGAGTGCCATCTTGAAGCTCGAAGCGGTGTCGGTGCAGTTCGGCACACACTTGGCTTTGCACGGCGTCAATTTGCAGATGCAAGCGGGCGAGCGCGTGGCATTGGTGGGGGCGAATGGCTGTGGCAAAAGTACCTTGCTGCGTGTGGCGCATGGCCTGCTGCCCTTGTCTGGCGGTCACATGGCGATGGCGCCTGAGGTGCGTCAAGCGATGGTGTTTCAGCGGCCGCACATGTTGCGCAGCTCGGTGCTGCGTTTTGTGATGTGGGGCTTGTGGTTGCAGGGCATGTCGTGGCGTGATGCCCGCGTCCCCGCCCTGCAAGCACTGACGCGTATGGGTTTGCAAGATTTGGCAGAGCGCTCTGCCCGCACCTTATCGGGGGGGCAACAACAGCGCTTGGCCTTGGCGCGTGCATGGGCGTTGCAAGCGAACTTCGTGTTGTTGGACGAGCCCACCTCCAGTCTGGACCCCCATGCCAAACGTGAGGTGGAGCGCTTGTTGGCTGAGTGGGTGGCGATGTCCGGTGTGAGTTTGCTGTTCAGCAGTCACAACTTGGGCCAAGTCAAACGTTTGGCCACACGAGTGATTTATTTGGAGGCAGGACGTGTGTTGGCTGACTTGCCCGTCCATGAATTTTTCAACCAACCTTTGGGTGAGAGCCACCCCGAGGCGCATTTGTTTTTAAAAGGGGAGTTGGGATGACACGTCGCACGCACTTGTTCGCGTTGGCTGGTTTTTGGGTGGTGGCTGTGAGCTTGTGCAGCAGCGTCGCGCAAGCACAAACGCCGAGTCTTGTGATGGCGTCGACCACCTCGACCGAACAGTCAGGTTTGTTCGCGCATCTTTTGCCAGCCTTCAAGCAAGCCACAGGCATTGACATCCAAGTGGTGGCTTTGGGCACAGGGCAAGCCTTAGATGCAGGCCGCCGCGGAGATGCCGATGTGTTGTTTGTGCATGACACAGCGGCAGAGGAAAAGTTCGTCGCCGAAGGTTTTGGCGTCAAACGTTATCCCGTCATGTACAACGACTTTGTCTTGGTCGGCCCCGCCAACGATCCTTCCAAAACGCGCGGCAAAGACATCGTCGCTGCCTTGCAAAAAATAGCCAGCACACAAGCCAGTTTTGTGTCGCGTGGCGACAAGAGCGGCACACACGCTGCCGAGCTGCGTTACTGGAAACTGGCTGGCTTAGACAACAAAGGGGCGGGCTACAAAGAGTGTGGCTGTGGCATGGGCCCTGCCTTGAACATCGCCTCATCGACGGGGGCTTATGCCTTGACGGACCGAGGTACTTGGCTGAACTTTAAAAACCGCCAAGACCTGCAAGTGCTGGTCGAGGGCGACAACCGCTTGTTCAACCAATACGGTGTGATGGTGGTCAACCCTGCCAAGCATCCGCATGTCAAAGTGGAGTTGGCCCAAAAGTTTGTCGATTGGGTGATTTCGCCTGCGGGTCAGGCGTCGATCAAGGCTTACAGAATCGGTGGTGAGCCATTGTTCTTCCCGAACGCCAACAAGTAACAGGTGTCGCAGCGGCTAGCATTCGCGCATGAGCATTGAAGACTTAGCCCGTATGCCTTTGACAGATGGGCCCAGCGCACAGGCCTTATTTTTGAAGGTTCAGTCGCAGGCTGCGCAATGGGATGTTGCGTTACGTGAGCCACCACCGCAACCCACCACTTGCTGTGGCCGCGGTTGTCATGGTTGTGTGTGGGAAGGTTTTTTCGCTGCCGCTGCGTTCTGGCGCGAGGAGGCGTTGCAGGCACTAGAGGCGGCTAGCACTTCATCGCGATGAAGGCTCAAGGCTGGGTCGTGTCAAAGGCTTGGCCATTCACGGTCAAGCCTTGTGCAGAAAATTGCGTGGCTTTGTTGTGGCGAATACCGGCGACACGCTGCATGAGGTCGCGCCAACTCGTGAATAGCCCTAGGGCGCGGGCGTTCAACACCTTGGCACTCAAGGACGGGCCCATGCCTTTGACGCTGTCGAGTTCGGCTTCATTGGCTTGGTTGATCTCTAAGGCGTGTGCGGTCTGGCTGATACACAGCACCGCCATGCCAACCCAAACAAGCCAAGGCCGCATCAGGCTTTACTTGCTCAAGGTCGCCATGTATTGCGTGACACCGCTTTGCACATCGGCAAATGCGTGGTCACAGCCGCTGGCGCGCAGGTGGGTCAGGTCTGCCTGTGTGTAGCACTGGTATTTGCCACGCAGTGCATCGGGGAAGGGCACGTATTCAATCAAGCCCGCTTGGGCAGCGCCTGCCAAATCCAAGGCCGCTTCACCTTTTTTGGCCCGCATGGCGTTGACCACCGACAAAGCCACATCGTTGAAAGGCTGTGCGCGACCCGAGCCGAGGTTGAAGATGCCTGACTTGTCGGGGTTGTCTAAGAACCACAGGTTCACGGCCACCACATCGTCAATGAAGACGAAGTCGCGCATTTGCGCGCCTGGCGCATAGCCGCCGTATTCGCCAAACAGCTTGACTTTGCCTTCAGCGTTGAACTGGTGGAACTGGTGGAACGCCACACTGGCCATGCGACCTTTGTGTTGCTCGCGCGGGCCGTAGACGTTGAAGTAGCGAAAGCCCACCACTTGGCGTTTGAACTTCTTGAAGTTGTTGTTGCACTCCAAGCGCATGCGTTGGTCAAACAGCAATTTGGAGTAGCCGTACACGTTGAGTGGCAGTTCGTATTCAGGCGATTCAACAAAGGTATCGCTGCCGCCGTAGGTGGCAGCGGATGAGGCGTAGAGCAAGCGTGTGCCACTTTGTTGGCACGCGTTGAACAAACCGCACGAGAGCGTGTAGTTGTTGTCCATCATGTATTTGCCGTCGCTCTCCATCGTGTCGCTGCAAGCGCCTTCGTGGAACACGGCTTCGACTTTGCCAAATGCGTTCTCGGCAAAGAGTTCATAGAACACGTCTTTGTCGAGGTAGTCGGCAATCGCCAAGTCGGCGATGTTGCGGAACTTGTCGCCTTCGGTCAGGTCGTCGACCGCGATGATGTTGGTGATACCACGGGCATTCAAGCCCTTGATGATGTTGCTGCCGATGAATCCGGCTGCACCAGTGACGACGATTTTGGTCATGCGAATAATTCCTCAAAACTAACGGTGGCAGTGCCAAATTTACCCACGACCACACCACCGGCTTTGTTGGCCAAGGGCATGGCGTCGCGCAGGCTCAAACCTGCTGCGACCAAAGAGGCGAGGGTGGCGATCACGGTGTCACCTGCACCCGTGACATCAAACACTTCGCGCGCTTGCGCGGAGACATGCAACTCCCCTTGGGCATCAAACAAGGTCATGCCTTCTTCACTGCGGGTCAGCAGCAGGGTATCGAGCTTGAGTTGTTGACGCAGCGCATGGGCTTTTTGTCTCAGCTCGGCCTCGCTCTGCCATTTGCCAATGACTTGCTCCAACTCTGCACGGTTGGGCGTGATGCAGGTGGCGCCTGCGTAGCGGGAGTAGTCGCTCCCTTTGGGGTCAATCAGCACGGCTTTGCCAGCGGCACGCGCAGCCGAGATCATTTCTGCCACGTGGGCCAAGCCGCCTTTGCCGTAGTCCGAGAACAGCACCACGTGGTGCGCGGGCAGCAGCTGCATGAACTGATCGGTTTGCGAGGCCAGCACTTCGGTTTGTGGCGTGTTTTCAAAGTCCACACGCAGCAGTTGTTGTTGACGGCCAATCACGCGCAGCTTGACGGTGGTTTTGAGTTGGCTGTCGCGGCCCAAGTGGGGCGTGATGCCGGTCTTGGCCACCAAGTCTTCCAGCAAGTGGCTGGCATCGTCATCGCCCACCACGGACAACAAAGAGGCTTTGGCCCCCAAGCTGACCACGTTGTAGGCCACGTTGGCGCAGCCGCCTAAGCGGTTTTCTTCGCGCGTGATGCGCACCACGGGCACGGGTGCTTCGGGGCTGATGCGGTCGACAGCGCCATACCAATAGCGGTCCAGCATCACATCGCCGACGACCAAGACGTGGGCTTGGCTAAGTTGTTGTGGGGTGATTGGGGTGCTGGGGGTCATAGTTCCTCCACGCGTCTGGCAGGGTAGCTGTCCCAAGCTTGGCAGCCCGGACATTGCCAAAAGTGTTGGGTGGCTTCAAAGCCGCAAGCGGCACAGCGGTAGCGTTGCAGCGGTTTGGCGGCACGCTCTAAGGCCCGTTGCACTTGCGGGGGAAATGGGTCGTGCGCAAACGTTTCGTTGGCCACCCATTGCGTGGCGGCTACCAGCGAGGGCTCACGCTCCAAGTGTTGGGCGTACCAATGGGTGGTGTTGGCCTCGCCTTGGGCTTTGTGCAGTGCGACGATGGCGTTGAGCACGTCCAGCGAGGTGGTTTTGGCGTAGCTGGCTTCGAGCAAGGCGAGCGCATCGTGTGTGCGGTTCAAGGCAGGGGCCAAAGCCGCGAGTTTGGACGCGATCAAGGGCAGGGCCGAGGGCACTTGAGAAGCCAAGCCTTCGAGCGTGGCATAGGCGTCTTGTGGGCGACTTGTTTTCTCAAACGTGTTGGCCAAAGCCATGCGTGCGCGGGCGGCTTGCGGTGCGGCGTCGATTGCTTGGTTCAACAACGCCATCACTTGGTCGGCATGCTGGGTGAGGTCCAAGCTTTCGGCCTCTTCGCACAGGTAATGGGCCAAGCGACCTTGAAAGCTGCCTTGGCCGCTGTCGCCCAATTTTTGGGCAATTACAGAGGCTTTGGGCCAATCGCGTGAACGCTCGTAAATACTCAGCAACGCCAAGTGGGCTTGTGTTTGGTGGGCCGTGCCTTCGAGCTTGGTGAGGGCAGCTTCGGCGCGGTCGAGCAAACCTGCTTTCAGATAGTCCTGAGCGAGGGCATATTGGGCACGGTCGCGGTCGGTTTGGCTCAGATCACCGCGTGACAACAAGTGCTGGTGCACGCGCACCGCACGCTCATATTCGCCACGGCGGCGAAACAAATTGCCCAAGGCAAAGTGCAGCTCAGAGGTATCGGGGTCGAGCTGGACGGCCTCGATGAAGGCATCAATGGCTTGGTCTTGTTGCTCGTTGAGCAAGTAGTTCAAACCTTTGAAATACGCCTTGGGTGTTTGACGGTTTTCAAGGCGCAGCTGGCGCAAGTCCATGCGCGAGGCGAGCCATCCCAAGATGAAGGCCAAGGGCAAGCCCAGCAAAATCCAGCTGAGATCAAATTCCATGGGTGGGGTCCGCAGAAGTGGTGGCGGTGGTTGCGCTGAGGGATGAGGCAGGTGTTGCCATGTGCGCCAAGCGGCGGTGCTTCCACCAACGCGGCACCATGCCCATCACGCCCACTGCCACGCCCATGACGAAAACGGTCAACAGCACCAAGACCAACGGCGCGTTCCACGTGGTGCCAAAAAAGAAATGGACCACGGCATCGTGCTGGTTGTTCAGTGCAAAAGCGAACAGGGTAAAAAAAATGGCTGCCTTCAGAACCAACTGAAGCAGCCACATGAGTTTTTTCAAGATGGCTCCTCTGTGACGAGGTCCATTTTAGCCTTGCAGGCCCTTGAAAAGACGTACCAACTAAGCTTTGGGTGCAGACCCCGCCAACAATTCCTGTGTGCGTGTGTCCACCGCTTCGCGCAGGGCTTTGCCCGGCTTGAAATGCGGCACACGTTTTTCAGGAATCGCCACGCTTTCGCCGGAACGCGGGTTGCGTCCCATGCGAGGCGGGCGACGGTTGATCGAAAAACTACCAAAGCCCCGCAACTCAATGCGGTGCCCGCGCACCAGCGCGTCGCTCATCGCGTCAAGAAGCGTCTTGACAGCGAACTCGGCGTCGCGGTGCGTGAGCTGCCCAAAGCGGGCAGCCAGTTCTTCGACCAGGTCCGAACGGGTCATCAGTTGTTATCGAGCTTTGCGCGCAACAAAGCGCCCAAGCTGGTGGTGCCAGCGTTTTCGCTCTTGGACTGTTGTGACAAGGAAGCCATGGCTTCTTGTTGGTCCACCGCGTCTTTGGCTTTGATGGACAACTGGATGTTGCGGGTCTTGCGATCCACGTTCACCACCACAGCGGTCACTTCGTCGCCCACTTTCAACACGTGGCTCGCATCTTCCACGCGGTCACGCGAGATTTCGCTGACGCGCAAGTAGCCGATGATGTCTTCGCCGAGGTCGATTTCAGCGCCCTTGGCATCCACCGTCTTGACCTTGCCGGTGACGGTTTGGCCTTTGTCGTTGATCGACACGAAGGTGGTGAAAGGATCGGAGTCGAGTTGTTTGATGCCCAAGCTGATGCGCTCGCGGTCCACGTCCACAGCCAAGACCAAGGCCTCGACTTCTTGACCCTTCTTGTATTCGCGCACGGCGTTTTCGCCGGTTTCGTTCCAAGACAAGTCAGACAAGTGAACCAAACCGTCGATGCCGGCAGCCAAGCCCACGAACACGCCGAAGTCGGTGATCGATTTGATCGGGCCCTTCACGCGGTCGCCGCGCTTGGTGTTTTGTGCAAAGTCTTGCCAAGGGTTGGCTTTGCATTGCTTCATGCCAAGGCTGATGCGGCGCTTGTCTTCGTCGATCTCGAGGACCATGACTTCGACTTCGTCGCCCAGCGACACGAGCTTGCTCGGAGCGATGTTCTTGTTGGTCCAGTCCATTTCGGACACGTGCACCAGGCCTTCGATGCCGGGTTCGAGTTCCACAAATGCGCCGTAGTCGGCGATGTTGGTGATCTTGCCGAACATGCGCGTGGCCGTGGGGTAGCGGCGGTTCACGCCCATCCATGGGTCGTCGCCCATTTGCTTCAGACCCAAGGACACGCGGTTTTTCTCGGTGTCGAACTTGAGGATCTTGGCAGTGATTTCCTGACCAGCAGTGACCACTTCGGATGGGTGACGGACACGGCGCCATGCCATGTCGGTGATGTGCAGCAAGCCGTCGATGCCGCCCAAGTCCACGAACGCACCGTATTCGGTGATGTTCTTGACCACGCCTTGAACGATGGAGCCTTCTTTGAGGGTTTCCATCAGCTTGGCGCGCTCTTCGCCCATGGAGGCTTC
>CAISMH010000007.1 GCA_903886485.1 uncultured Burkholderiales bacterium | reverse complement strand
TAACGCATCACTGCCACATCGTTGAGACGGGAAACGAAAGCTACCGGTTCAGGAACAGTTCGACACAAAGCAACAAGGAGGGAAAACAGAGAAAATCAAAACAGGAGCTCTAAAAAGCTCAAATCGGGTGGGTCAATATTCGATGCAAATCCCGGGTCAGATTCGGATGCAATTCAACAATCAGGCCACAAAAACGAGCTGGCTGTTACCAGCTGCCCACGTTGGGCATGTCTACCCACGGTGCTTGTGGCGCAAGGGCCTCGCCTTTTTGCAGCAACTCAATCGAGATGTCGTCGGGCGAGCGCACGAAGGCCATGCGGCCATCGCGAGGTGGGCGAAGGATCGTGACGCCATGCGATTGCAATTGCGCGCAGGTGGCGTAGAGGTTGTCGACCGCATAGGCCAAGTGACCGAAGTTGCGCCCCCCTGTGTAGACCTCGGGGTCCCAGTTGTAGGTCAGTTCCACCTGCGCCTCTTCGTCACCGGGGGCAGCGAGGTAGACGAGGGTGAAGCGGCCTTGTGGGGACTCGTGGGTGCGCAGCACTTGCAGACCGAGGGCATCGCGGTAAAAGCGCAGCGATGCATCTAAGTCGGTCACGCGCACCATGGTGTGTAGGTATTTCATGGTGGGGCTTTGTTCAGAGCGCGGGGTAGTCGGTATAGCCCACAGGCCCAGGCGTGTAGAAGGTGCTGGGATTGGCTTCGTTCAAGGCCGCATCGCGCTTCAAGCGCTCAACCAAGTCGGGGTTGGCGATGAACAAGCGACCAAACGCGACCGCATCGACCTTGCCAGTTTCAACCGCATCGATGGCCATTTGACGGTTGTAGCCGTTGTTGGCGATGTAGCAGCCTTTGAATGCTTGGCGTGCCCACGCGTAATCAAAGCCCGGCACATCACGTGGGCCGCCAGTGGCGCCTTCGATGAAGTGAATGAAGGCAATGCCGCGCTGGTTGAGCGCTTCTACCAAGTAGCCAAACACCGCTTGTGGGTGGCTGTCGGCCAAATCATTGAACGGTGTCAGCGGTGACAAGCGGATGCCGACACGGCCAGCGCCGATTTCTGCGATGCACGCATCCACCACTTCCAAGGCAAAGCGGCAACGGTTTTCGATGGAGCCACCGTATTCGTCGCTGCGTTGGTTGGCCCCGTCGCGGATGAACTGATCCACCAAGTAGCCATTGGCCCCGTGGATTTCCACACCGTCAAAGCCGGCACGCAGGGCGTTGGCTGCGGCTTGGCGGAATTGCTGCACCACGTCTTTGATTTCAGCAGTGGAGAGTGCATGGGGCACCGGCACATCGACTTTGCCGTTGTGGGTGTAGGCGACCACCTTGGGTTGAATGGCCGAAGGGGCCACGGGGTGTGCCCCACCGGTCAGATCAGGGTGCGTGATACGGCCCACATGCCAGATTTGCGCGATGATTTTCGAGCCTGCGTCATGCACGGCTTGGGTGATGGGTTTCCAGCCTTCCACTTGGGCGTCTGAATAAATGCCGGGTGTGGCCATGTAGCCTTTGCCAACAGGGGAGACTTGCGTGCCTTCGCTGATGATGAGGCCCGCCGTGCTGCGTTGGCGGTAGTAATCGACGTTCATGGTGCTGCCTGGCAGGTCGCCTTGGGCTTCGTCGGCACGGCAGCGGGTGAGTGGGGCCATCACAATGCGGTTGGCCACTTCGATGTCGCCGATACGGGTAGGTTGGAAAAGTTGAGGCGTGGTCATGTTTGATTTCTGAGAAGCGTGAAAGAGTAAAAAAGCGCGATCGCTTAATAAAGTACAGACGATGCCAACTAAGTGGGGCGTATTTTTGCCTTTTCAAGCGCTGGTGTTTGAACCTCCGTTAATATGACCCGCCAAAACAGGGGACATCGAATGAGGCAGTGGTGGTGTGTAGCTTGGATCGCGTTTGCGGGCTTGGCGTGTGCGGCAGATGCAGAGGATTACAAAATCAAGGTCGATGTCACCCAGCAAGGCTCGGTGTTTCAAACGCAAGCGAGTTTTTATTTGCCGTTGAGCGTGTGTCAGTCCTATCGCTACCTCACCGATTACGACGCTGCCACCCGCATCCCCGGCGTGGTGAGTTCCGCCACCACACGCTTGGAGCCACGCAAAGCGCGCGTCGAGCGTGACTTGCAAGAGCGCATTTTGTTTTTCCCGATCCACATGCGCATGGTGCTGGAGATGACGGAGTTGCCCAACCAAGGCACTGACTTTGTGCAAGTCAGCGGCGAGGCCAAGTTCTACAAAGGCGCTTGGCGCTTAGAGAGCGAGGGGACGGGAACCGTGTTCAGGTACCGCGCGGAGTCGGAGCCCGATTCGATGATGCCCAAGCCCGTGATTGAGTACTTCATCAAAAACCATTTGAGCAGAAGCTTTGAGGCCATGGCCAAGGCTGGCGCGGAACGCATCAAACAACCCTGCTGAAGTGAGGTGCTTAGAGCGCGTGGCGTGAAGGCCTATCGGCGTGGTGCTGTTTGAAGCAAGGCACCCACTTCGTTTTTCCACCACTTGGCTTGCCCAGTGGTGCCGTGTCCCGCGGTTTGATCGCTGGCGGGGATGAGTAACCAGCGTGCGTTGGGGATTCTGGACAAGGCCTTGGGCATGACGTTGAGCTCAGGCAGGTTGCGCTCATCATCCGCAGAGTTGATGGCCAGCAAGATGGCTGTGATTTTTTCGAGTTGATCGAGTGGGTTGTAGTCCCGAGAGGCCTCCCATTGGTAGAGGTGGTCATTGGCATCGCCAACAAACGGCGCACTCAGCCGCTGCTTGAGCAACTGGTCCGCTTTTTCTCGGGTGGGCGCGAGGCGTTGCAAACCTTGGTGACCACCGTTGGTGCCGATGGCATAGAAGACGGATGCAAATTGAAGGCTGCGTGGTTGCTGCGTGTAGTTGCCGTTCATCCAGTCGGGGTCATGGCGTATCGCGTCAATGATGAGGCGACGCATCAACCAGTTTCTACCGGACATCTCAGAGGGCATAGACGCCATGGGCACCAAGATGTCCATGAAGTCTGGGTGCTCGATACCCCACAACCAAGTTTGCATGCCGCCCATGGAGTTGCCCAAAATCATGCGCACATGTTTCAGACGCAGACCTTCTGTGAGCAAACGGTATTGCGCGGACACCATGTCGTCGTAGTTGTATTGAGGGAATCGGGTGCGCAGCCCGTCCGAGGGTTTGCTGGATTGACCCGTGCCGATCGCGTCTGGCAAGACGATGAAATATTTCGCGGCATCCAAGGGTTGGCCGGGGCCGAACAGCTCCCCGCCAAAGGCGGGGTTGAGCATGCCCGCGCCAGTGCCAGCGGTGCCATGAAGAATCACCACCACCTCACCCGCAGGGTTGCCGAGTGTGGTGTAGCCGATGTTCAGGGCGGGCGCAATTTCGCCCGTGTGAAAGCGAAAGTCTTTGGCAATCCAGACGTCCGTTGTTTGCTGAGGGAATGTTTGAGCCATCACGGTAGGACTTTGCCAGAAGATCCACACAGCCACACACAGCGTGAGAAATTTGTTCATCATCGCTCACGCGTGTGGTGGTAACCAGCCCAAACCATCGCGTGTGCCATGGGGCACAGCACCCCGAGCGGGTCGATATTCACAGCCAATCCAACCTTCCCAGCCGCACGCGGCAGACACTTCGTCAATCACCTCGAACAGGTAAGGGTGGTGGAGTTCGCCCAAGTCCGGCTCATGACGCAGCGGCACCCCCGCGATTTGGAAATGCCCCACGCGACCGGTGGGCAGGTAGTGGCGAATCTTGGCGGCGATGTCGCCCTCCATGATTTGGCAGTGGTAGAGGTCCATCTGCACTTTCACATGCGATGAGCCGAGGCGCTCAACGATGGCATGGGCTTGGCTCTGATAGTTCAAGAAGAAGCCGGGAATGTCACGGGTGTTGATGGGCTCGATCAGCACATCACGGCCTGCTTTTTGGGCCTCAGTCGCGGCCCAAGCGAGGTTCTGGATATAGGTTTTCTCCAGCGTGGCGTGGTCTGCATCGCTGGGTTTCAAACCTGCCATGACGTGAATGCGTGGGCAATTCAACACCTCGGCGTAGTCCAAGGCTTTCAAAAAGCCGGTCTGAAATTCGTTTTCGCGTCCAGGCAAGCAAGCCAAGCCGCGCTCGCCTGCATCCCAGTCACCGGGCGGGGCATTGAAGAGCACTTGCTGCAAGCCGTTGTCGTGGAGGCGCTGGCGCAAGGCTTGGGCATCAAACGCATAAGGAAATAAATATTCGACCGCTTGAAACCCGTCTTGGGCAGCAGCGGCGAAGCGGTCTAGAAATTCGTGCTCGTTGTAGAGCATGCTGAGGTTGGCGGCAAAACGTGGCATGGGTGTGTTGAATAAAAGAAGGGTTTACCAAAGCGCGCCAAAGGTCTCTCGAAGTTCGTCAATTTGCTCGTGCGTCAAGGCGCTGGCTTGGCGGTCTGACATGAGCCAGAGCTTGGCGGTTTCTTCGAGTTCTTCGAGGACTGCGCTGGCGTCTGCGGGGGTTTGGTGCCACACGACAGGGCCGAGACGCTCCAGCATCACGGCACGAATGGGTTTGTGCTGTGCGGTGCTGTTGCGGATGTGTGCGGTGACTTCTGTGGCCACAGTGGCTGCGCCGGGGCGTTGGTAGGACACCAAGGGCACATGCCCGACTTTCATCACGTAATAGGGCGTGATGGGGGGGACGATGTCGGCCTTGTGCCAGACGCCTTGGAGGGTGAGGCTGACCAGATGCGTGGCATGGGTGTGAATGACGCAGCGTGCGTGGGGCGCTGCGGCGTAAATACTTCGGTGCAGCGTCAGTGTTTTGGAGGCACGCGCACCGCTGAGTTGCACACCCTCGGCGCTGACATGGGCCAACTCGCTGGCCACCAAATGACCGAGGCAAGCATCGGTGGGCGTGATTAAAAAGCTGCCGTCTTCCAGCTTGACGCTGATGTTGCCGGCGCTGGCATGCACATAGCCAAGTGCATAGAGTGACGCGCCGATGCGGCAAATTTCTTGGCGAGATTCGAGTTCGTTCATGTGCCTATGGCTTTCAGCAACGCAAAGGCTTTTGTAAAAAAATCATGCGTGCCGAAATTTCCTGATTTCAAAGTGATGTGCACTGTATCGCCATGGCCAACGCTCGAACGCACCGATGTCCACGGCACACCGGGGTCAATTTGTGGGCCAATCACCATGCGTTCGACGTCTAAAGCTTGCACCACCGCGCCTGAGGTTTCGCCACCCGCCACCACGAGTTGACGCACCCCGGCTTGCACCAAGCCTTTGGCGATGCAGGACAAGGTGCGCTCCACCAATTCGCCCGCATGGGCGACGCCCAATTGGTGCTGAATGGCTTTGACGGCGTCGGGTTCTGCGGTGGCATAGATCAACACCGGCCCGTGTGGGAGTTGTGGTACGGCCCAATCGAGGGCTTGTTGCACCACGTCAGTGCCCGCAGCGATGGCCAACGGGTCGACGGCAAATGCGGGCTGGCCTGCTTGCTGCCAGTGGCGAACTTGGTCATTGGTGGCCACGGAGCAACTGCCAGACACCACCGCTTGGTAGCCGCTGGCCTGGGGCAGGGTATCGGCTTGGAGATCGGTGGATAAAAGCCCACGTGCTTGCCAGTTCTGCGGCAAACCCATCGCCACGCCAGAGCCCGCCGTGACCAGCGGTACATCGGCCAAGGCTTGTCCCATGTTGAGCAGGTCTTGGTTGCTGATGGCATCCACGATCGCCACCCCCACGCCCTCGGCTTGCAAGGCTTGAAAGCGTGCCCGAATGGCATCGGGGCCAGCTGCCACGCAAGCGTGTTCGACCAGCCCGACCTTGCGTTGTGTTTGGGACTGCATGACGCGCACCAGATTGGCATCGGTCATGGGCGTCAAAGGATGGTGGCGCATGCCGCTGTCTGAGAGCAGCACATCGCCCACGAACAAATGGCCTTTGAAGAGGGTGCGGTTGTTTTCGGGAAAGGCAGGGCAGGCGATGGTGAAGCCTTGGCCGTGTCCAAAGATGGCATCCATCAAGGCCTCGGTCACAGGACCGATGTTGCCGTCGGGGGTGGAGTCAAACGTGGAGCAGTATTTGAAGTAAATCTGCTGGACGCCTTGTGCCTTGAGCCACGCATAGGCTTGCAGCGATTGGGCGATGGCGTCTTGGGCGGCGATGGTGCGGGACTTGAGTGCGACCACGATGGCGTCAGCCTCGATGGCTTGGTGGTCCGAAGGGACGCCAATGGTTTGCACCGTGCGCATGCCAGCACGCACCAAGTTGTTGGCCAGGTCTGTGGCACCCGTGAAGTCGTCGGCAATACAGCCCAGCAAGGGCTTTGAGGTGGCTTGAGTCATGCGTGTGTTCAAAACGTCAGCGTGCAGGTGATGGCGTGTGGATGGCGCGTGGCATACGACTGGATGAGGCTCTTGACGGAGGTGTCTGCCACCAGTCCCAAACTTTTGGCACGGTCGTTGTCAAATTGGCTGGGCCAGCCGCTGACGATGGCTTGGACTTTGGGATCGACTTGCCAATCGAGCAGCGCGGCCACATCGCTGCCAGCCACTTCTTTCAAGGCTTGCGCCATGTCTCCCACGGTGGTGGTGAGTGCCGGTAAGTTGACCGCCGTGGATGGGCCCCATTGCGCTGTGGGTGTGCTGAGG
Source organism: uncultured Burkholderiales bacterium (assembly GCA_903886485.1). Taxonomy (GTDB): domain Bacteria; phylum Pseudomonadota; class Gammaproteobacteria; order Burkholderiales; family Burkholderiaceae_C; genus Limnohabitans. The sequence continues at coordinate 55,047 of CAISMH010000007.1, read as the reverse complement.
GCACACAGCAAACCTTGCATGGTTTTGTCTGTGGAGGCAAGTGCCACACGGGTATGCGCAGGGATGGGGACCGTGCATGCTTGACCCGCTAGGGGTTCACGGAACATGCCGCTCAAGAAACTGGAGGCCGCGCCGTTGGGCTTACCCGGACGAACAGACACCGTCATCAAGCGCACATTGCGGCCGTGGACCAAGCCTTTGCGCGTGAAGTCAGTCACCAGCTGCTCGACCATGAATTTTTGAATGCCGTAACTGCTTTGGGGGATGGGCTGGTGGGTGTCGGAGATGCTGTCTGGCAGTGACTGTCCAGCGGGTGCGCCAAAGACGGCCACGGAGCTGGCAAACACAAAGACGGGCTGCTGGGCTTGGTGACGTGCCGCTTGCAGCAAGTTGAGAGAAGTTTGCAAATTGCTTTGCAAACCCAAATCCAAATTGGCTTCGCATTCGCCGCTGACGGCGGCGGCCAAGTGCACCACCGCATCGATGCCCTTGAGTTGCAGGGCTTGGGTGTGCAGCAGCTGGCTCAGGTCTCCCACCACAGTGCGCACGCGGCGGTCTTGTTGCAAGTCGGCGGGTGGGGCGACGAGGTCGGTCAAGACCACCTCCGTGACAGGACCCGTGCCTTTGCCTTCGAGGTGAATGGCGGGCAGCTGGAGTAACTCGCGTGCGAGGCTGGCGCCCAAAAAGCCACTGCCGCCCGTGATGAGAATGCGCATAACTTGACCTCTGACTCAGTGAGCGGGTGGCAACGTGATGCCAGGAAAGATTTTGATGACGGCGGCATCGTCCTCACGACCATGGCCTGCGGTGGAGGCTTGCATGAACATTTGGTGTGCGGTGGCAGACAAGGGGAGTGGGAATTTGGTGGCGCGTGCCGTGTCGAGCACGAGCCCCAAATCTTTCACAAAAATATCAACGGCGGACAGTGGGGTGTAGTCGCCCTTCAAGACGTGGGCCATGCGGTTTTCAAACATCCAACTGTTGCCCGCGCTGTGCGTGATGACTTCATAGAGCGCATCCGCAGCCACGCCTTCGCGCAGACCCAAGGCCATGGCTTCTGCGGCGGCGGCAATGTGCACACCCGCCAGCAGTTGGTTGATGATTTTGACTTTGCTGCCGTAGCCTGCGCGGTCTCCCAGTTTGTAGACGTTCGCGGCCATGCATTCCAAGACGTGACCCGCTTGGGCGTAAGCGTCGGCGTGACCGGAGGTCATCATGGTCATTTGGCCCGATGCCGCTTTGGCGGCACCCCCAGAAATGGGAGCATCAAGGTACAAGAGGCCCAGGTCGTTCAAACGTTGTTCAAGTGCAACCGACCAGTTGGGGTCCACCGTGGAGCACATGATGAACAAAGTGCCGGGCTTCATCTGTGCGGCAGCACCGTCCTTGCCGAACAAGACTTGTTCGGTTTGCTCGGCGTTGACGACGACGCTGACGATGATGTCCACTGATTGAGCTAACTCTGCCGGTGTTTTGCAGGCGGTGCCGCCTTCGTTGGCAAAGGCTTGTGCCGCTTCATAACGCACATCACACACATGGAGTTGGTGACCGGCACGGCGCAGCGAGCTGGCCATGCCCGAGCCCATGGCCCCAAGGCCAATCACGCCGATCGAGCGTACGGTTGGGTTGTCTGTTGTCATCAATGAATTCCGTGTTTATTGAAAACCGAAGGCATGCGGAGCCCAAGTGCTCAAGGCGGGGATGAAGGTCAGCATGACCAAAATCAGTGCGTGTGCAATCAAGAAGGGTTTGAGTTCTCGGGTGAGTGCATCCAGCGGAACTTTGGCCACGTTGGAGGTGACGAACAGCAGCCCGCCGACGGGCGGTGTGATCATGCCCAGCGTCAAGTTGAAGATGACCACCATGGCAAAGTGAATCGGGTCAATGCCGAGCTTGGCGGCGACTGGGGCCAAGATCGGCACCAAGACCATCACGCCCGGCAGCGGTTCAATGAAGATGCCAAAGATCAACAAGAAGATGTTGACCGCAATCAAGAAGGTGAACGCGGACATGTCTTGTGCGCCCATCCATTCGGCCAGTTTGATGGGCAAACCATCGATGGTCAAAATCCAAGCAAAGGCATTCGACGTGCCGATGATGATGAGGACCGAAGCCGTCATCAGCGCCGAGCGCGACAAGATGTCGGGCACGGCTTTCCATTCCAAGGTGCGGTAAATCCATTTGCCGCAGACCAAGGCATAGAACACGGCGACCACGGAGGCTTCAGTCGGGGTGAACCAACCCGCGCGCATGCCGCCCAAAATAATCACCGGCAACATGAGTGCAGGGATGGCTTTCCATGTGACGAGCATTTTTTCGGCAAACGTTTCGTTGCCGGAAATGCCCTTGTAGTTGCGTTGCTTGGACACATACCAGTTGACCACCGCCATGCCGCCAGCAATCAAGATGCCGGGGATGAAGCCCGCAATAAACAGAGCGCCGACTGACACGCGATCATCCTGCAAGGCATAGATGATCATGATGATGGAGGGCGGAATGATGGGGCCCACAATCGCGGTGGCGGCTGTCAGGGCTGCGGCATACGACTTGTCGTAGCCCGCTTTGTCCATCATGCGAATCATCATCGAGCCCGGGCCTGCGGCGTCAGCCAAGGCCGAGCCGGAGATGCCAGAGAAGAAGGTGAGCGACACCACGTTGGTGTAGCCCAAGCCGCCGCGCTTGTGGCCGACAAATTGGGCGGCAAATTTGAGCAGCACTTCGGTGAGGGAGCCGCCACTCATGAGTTCTGCGGCCAAGATGAAGAACGGCACCGCCATGAGGGGGAAGCTGTCCACACCTTCGTAGGTTTGCTTGAGTAAGACGAACAGCGGAAAGTCAGCACCAAACACCAGCGCGGTGAGTGTTGAAAAGCCCAAGGCAAACGCCACGGGAAAACCAATCGCCAAATAAAAGCAACAGCTCAGAAGAAGGATGACACTCAGACTCATAGGGATGCGCTCGCAGTGGCGTCGAAATGTGAATCGGATGCGAAGGTGCGCGTGAGCACGTAGTCGCGAACAATGAGCAACCAATGGGCGAGCAGCAACACGCCGCCAGCAGGCATGGCCCCGTAGACCCATGACATGGAGATTTGGGTGGTGGGCGTCATTTGGTATTGAACGCGGTTCACATAGATGAGGCCATACCAAATGATGAAGATGAAAAAGCCTGTGAGCATCACAGCAATGAAGACACGAATGGCGCGGGCCCAAGCGATGGGCAGGCTGTCTTGTAGGTTTTCAACAGCGATGTGGCCGCCATACCGCAACACGGGGCCAGCGCCTAAGAAGGTGAGCCACACCATCATGTAACGAGCCACTTCTTCGGCCCATTCGATGGATTGGTTGGTGGAGTAGCGCAAGACCACGTTCGCGAAAATGATGATGGCCATTGCAGCGAGCAAAGCAATCAGGACACCTCGGTTGGCGATCATCAAATATTTTTCGAAAGATTTCATGGTGAGTCCCATGTTGGACAAGCCAGCGCACTGGCTTGTCCAAGGATGAATGAAATGAGGATTACTTCACAGCTTGGATGGCTGCGAGCTTGTCAGCGCCAAACTCTTTGGCGTAATTGGCATAAGGGCCTTTGAGGGCATCGCTAAAGCTCGCGCTGTTGACCTTTTTGACCACTTGCATGCCTTCACGCTCGAGTTGAGCGATGCCGTTGGCTTCGTCGTCGTTCACCTTCTTGCGGGTGGCGGCCACGCTCTTGGCGGCGGCGTCATAGAACGCTTTTTTGTCAGCATCGCTGAGTTTGTTCATGATGCGTGGTGACGTCAGGATGAGTCCAGGTGAGTAGACGTGACCTGTCAACGACAAATACTTTTGCACTTGAGAGAACTTGGAAGCCAAGATCACAGGGATGGGGTTTTCTTGGCCATCCACCACACCTTGTTGCAAGGCGCCGAACACTTCTGGGAACGCCATCGGTGTGGGTTGAATGCCGAAGGCGCGGTAGCCTTCCATGTGAACTTTGTTTTCCATGGTGCGCATCTTCAAGCCGCTGGCATCTGCTGCGCTGACGATGGGGCGCTTGTTGTTGGTCATATGGCGAAAGCCGTTCTCACTCCATGCCAAAGCCACCAAGCCGTGGTCTGGGAACTTGGCCAGCATGTCTTGGCCGATCTTGCCGTCCAACACTTTGCGTGCGTGGTCGTAGTCACGGAACAAAAAGGGCACGTCCACAATTTTCATCTCTGGCACAAAGTTACCCACAGGGCCGGTGGAGGTGATGACGAGGTCTTGTGTGCCAATCTGCACCGCTTCGACTTGTTCACGTTCGCCGCCTAGGGCGCTGGCAGGGTAGACCTGACATTTGTAGCGGCCTTGGGTGTTTTTGTCTAAGTTCTCGCAGAACACATTGGCGCCAATGTCGTAGTGCGATCCTTTGGCCAACACATGGCCCATTTTCAAGACGGTTTGTGCTTGCGTGGGGAACGCAGCAAATGCGGCTGTGGTGGCGAGGATGGCCCCCCATTTTTTGCTGATGAAAGTCTTTGACATCGTGTCTCCTGATAGTTAAGTGCCGCAACCCAAAAAGCACAGATGCTGTCAGGTTGTATGACAAATTATCAGGAAGTAATCGGACCTTTCACTAGGGAGTAACCCGTGTGATTGGCTCAGGCTTTTGCAGTGCTGGCGCGCTTTTTGGCCGACTTGAGCGCGAGTGGTGTACGCAATCGCTTGGCCAGCGCGAGGCCTTGCGAAGTCCAGAAAACAGGGTCCGCATTGTCAATGCGTTTTGCCGCGTTGAGCATGTGCTTGGTCCCTGCCATGCGCGCTGCCTTGGCATCACCTTTTTCAATGGCTTGCAAGATGGCGAGATGCTCGTTTCGCACGGCGTCTTCTAGGTCTGCGCGCGTCGCCTCATTCGCGCGGGTCACGCGGGTGGCTTTTTCCAAGAATTGATTCAGGTACGACAGGGTGTCTAAGAGAAACGGGTTGTTGGCCGCTTGGGCAATGGCTGCATGGAAGGCCACATCCTCACTCACGCCATCGCCTCCGCTGGCCACCGCTTTGTCGAGTGCGCGCATGGCTTGCTTGATTTTTTGGAGCGACTGAGGCGTTCTGCGTTCGGCTGCAAGCGCGGCTGATTCTGCTTCGAGTGCGCGCCTGACCTCGACGACCTTCAAGACGGCGTCGACGGAGCCGTCTGGGATGAGTTTGAGTTTTCCCGCATCGGGCGGGGGCAGCTTTTTGACGAAGGCGCCAGAGCCTTGACGGGTCTCAATGAGCCCTAGAGTCTTTAAGCGAGAAAAGGCCTCTCGCACCACGGTTCTGCTGACGCCATATTTCTCGACCAAGGCGTTTTCCGTGGGGAGTTTTTCACCCGCTGCGAGCTTTCTCTCGCGAATGCTTGTCTCCAGTGTCTGAGCCAGCTTTTCCGAAAGTGAGACACCGAGTTGAATGCGAGGCATATGTGAAATGAACTACTCGAGGGGAGGGCGTTGCCGAAGGTTTTCAAATCATATGCGACAAACGAAATGGCTTTCAGTGAGTGGATGCGAGGCGTCGATGCATGAGCGCTGGCTGTCGGATTTCTATGGCTTGGCTTGGTTGGTGTTGGCTTAGGTATGATGCGCTCTTCAAAGGAGCACAGCATGGCTGATATCAATCCAACCAACAACAACCTCGTCATCGGTGAGGGCGTCACTTTCAAGGGCTCTATCTCTGCGCCTGGCAAAGCCGTGATCAATGGCAACGTCACCGGCGAATTGACAGCGGATGACTTGCTGATTGGCACCAAAGGTCAAGTGACTGGCACGGTGCGCGCTCGTGAAATTGATGTGCACGGCGAACTCAACGAAGACATCGTCTGCAAAGACCACCTGCTGATTCACAGCACGGGCAAAGTGTCTGGCACCTTGGAATACCACGAGTTGGAAATTCAACGCGGCGGTAAATTCAAAGGCAATATGAACCAAAAATAATCGGTTCTGAGTGTTGACTCTGAACCGATTTGCCAATCGGCGCCAAGCCTTTTGGCAGGGCATCCGCGATGCCCTTGGCGCTCCCGTTTTAGTCTTGTTTGCAGGCATGGTCGGCTTTGGCGCCATGGGGCGCAGCCACGGCTTTGATGCGTGGATGACGGGCCTGACCAGTCTGCTGATGTTTGCCTTGCCGGGCCAAGTGGTGATGCTGGAGATGTTCATCTCTGGCTCCTCCTTGCTGGCCATTGGCTTTGCTGTGACCTTGACCTCCACCCGTTTCATCACCATGGTGGTGACGCTGTTTCCCCAACTCCACCGACGCGACCGAAACCCACTGCTGTACCTGTGGGTCCATATGCTGGCCATGACGGCATGGGCGGTGTCGATGCGTGAGTTTCCACGCATGTCACCCAAGCACCGTTTGAATTACTTCATTGGCTTGGCCTTGCCGTGTTGGTTGATCGCGCCGATAGGTACGGTGCTGGGCTATGTCGTGGCGGGCTGGGTGCCCGCTGCGGTCACGCTGGGTTTGGTGTTCATCAACCCTTTGTTTTTTCTGCTCACATTCACCGAGGTCAAACCGTGGGTCAATCGCATCGCGATTGGTTTGGGTTGCGTGTTCGGTCCGGCCTTTTATGTGTTGGATGCGGACAGCAGTTTGTTGTTGAATGGTTTGGTGGCAGGTTCGTTGGCTTATGTGGCTGACCGTCGTTGGTTGCGCCCCGCACCCACAGAGGTGGCGCGATGAACGTCGACATGCAAGGCTGGGGTGTTTGGTTGGCACTGAGTGCGGCCTGCATCGGCACCTACATCTGCCGTGCGATGGGTGTGAAGTTGTCTGGTCATATTCACCAAGACAGCGAGGTGTTTCGCTGGCTCTCCGCCGTGACCTATGCCATGGTGGCTGCTCTCACCATTCGCATGGTTGTCATGCCCTTGGGTTTGCTTGCCACTGTGCCCTTGCTCTTGCGAGTGCTGATTTGTGTTTTGAGTTTGGCGGTGATGGTGTCGCATCCGCATCGCCGTCTCGTCCCGGCCTTGCTCACGGGCACCTTGCTGATGCTGGCCTATGGCGTGTTTCGCGCGAACCCCTAGCCACGGGGGCGGTTCTCGTGCGAATCTACAATTCGGATGCAACCCTAAGGCATCATGAATATTCTGATTTCCAATGACGATGGCTTCCAAGCCCCTGGCATCGTAGCCCTCTACGAAGCGCTCAAAGATTTAGGCCGTGTCGAGGTGGTCGCACCCGAGCACAACAACAGCGCCAAGTCCAATGCATTGACATTGCATTCCCCGTTGTATGTGAACCAAGCCAGCAATGGCTTTCGTTACGTGAATGGCACCCCTGCTGATTGCGTTCACATCGCGCTCACGGGCTTGTTGGATTACAAGCCCGATCTGGTGGTCTCCGGTATCAACAATGGCGCCAACATGGGTGATGACACGATTTACTCTGGCACTGTCGGTGCCGCCATGGAAGGGTATTTGTTTGGCGTGCCTGCCATGGCCTTTTCACAAGTAGAGAAAGGCTGGGGGCACATCGATGCCGCCGCTGCCAAAGCCCGTGAGTTGGTGCAGCACATGATGCAAAAAAATCAGGCGCAAGCTGAGCCTTGGTTGTTGAATGTGAACATTCCCAATCACCCGCTGGCGCAAATCAAACCTCTGCGCGTGACGCGCTTGGGGCGGCGACATTCAGCCGAGCGTGTCATCACACAAACCAGTCCACGCGGTGAAACCATGTACTGGATTGGCAGTGCAGGCGCAGCCAAAGACGACAGCGATGGCACCGACTTTCACGCCACCTTCGAAGGCCATGTGTCGGTGACACCACTGCACGTGGACTTGACCGAACATGCCAGTTTGCCTGACTGGTCGCAGCGTTTGCATGGAATGCGCGCATGAAGCAGCGCCCCAGCTTTCCTGCGCGCTTAGATTCAGGCAAGCCACAAGCGACGCCCAAAACATTGTTGGGGGCCACGCGGGTGGTGACCCCGCAGTTGAAGACGCGAACTCAGCCCTTGAGCATGGCCAGCCCCACGGGCGTTGGCTTGGACTCATCCACCATCCGTGCCCGTATGGTGCAAAAGTTGGCAGAGCAGGGCATTGACGATGCGGTGGTGCTAGAGGCCATGGGTCGTGTGGAACGTCACCGGTTTGTGGACAGTGCCTTGGTGAACCAAGCCTATGAGGACACCAGTTTGCCCATTGGTTTGGGTCAAACCATCTCCAAGCCGAATGTGGTGGCGCGCATGATTGCTTTGCTGCGTGAAGCACCCGGCTTCAAAGGTGAGCCGTTGATGGGGCGCGTGCTGGAGATTGGGACGGGTTGCGGCTACCAAGCGGCGGTGTTGTCTTGTGTGGCACGCGAGGTCTACAGCATCGAGCGCTTGCGCGGGCTTCATGACAAAGCGCGGGAGAACTTGCGTCCTTTGCGTTTGCCCAATGTGCACATGATTTTTGGGGATGGGATGTTGGGCTACGCGCCAGGTGCGCCGTATAGCGCGATCATCTCTGCCGCGGGCGGGGACGCGGTCCCTCAAGCATGGATTGATCAGTTGGCGATGGGGGGGCGTTTGGTAGCGCCAACGCAGACAAGCACGGGGACACAGGCCTTGGTGGTGATTGACAAGACGCCGCAAGGTTTGCAGCAAATGCTTTTAGAAGCCGTGAACTTCGTGCCTCTAAAATCAGGCATTGCTTGATTGGGAGAAATACGCATGGTTCGTGCTGGTATGTGGGGTCTTGCTGCCCTGATGACGGTGGCTGCACTGTCGGGTTGCGCCAACAAAGGCCGCCTCGCGCCTGTGGATGATCACTCAATCGGTGGTGCTTATGGTGGCGCTTCACGCGCGCTGCCAGGTGCCGAGAACGCAGGCAAGCCCGGCTACTACACCGTCAAGCCCGGCGACACGCTGATTCGCATTGGCATGGACAACGGGCAAAGCTGGCGCGACATCATTCGTTGGAACAAATTGGACAACCCCAACTTGATCGAAACAGGACAAGTGTTGCGCGTGGCGCCGCCCCCCGCCGACGTCGTGGCGGTACCACGTCCTGTGACGCCGCCTTCTGCCACACCTGCCAAGCCAGCAGAACCTGCACCCGCAACGCCTGTAGCGACTGCAGATGCGCCAGAGGATGCGCTCAATTTTCAATGGCCTGTGCGTGGCAATTTGATATCTGGCTTTGACGAGTCTAAAAACAAAGGCTTGGACATCGGCGGCAAAGCCGGAGACCCCGTGCTTGCTTCAGCGGATGGGCGTGTGGTCTATGCGGGTGCTGGCCTGCGTGGTTATGGCAACCTCATCATCTTGAAGCACAACAACACGTTCCTCACGGCTTATGCACACAACCAAACCTTGCTGGTGAAAGAAGATCAAACCATCAAGCGCGGTCAAAAGATTGCGGAGATGGGCAACAGCGATGCAGATCAAGTGAAGCTGCATTTTGAGATTCGACGTCAAGGCAAACCAGTTGACCCTGCCAAATATTTGCCAGGCAACTGATGACTGAGATCACGACAGAAAAAAAATGGCCAGATCCAGCGCTGACCATTGAATCGATGGACCTCGAAGCGCAGGGCGTGGCGCACCGTCCTGACGGCAAAGTGGTGTTTGTGGATGGCGCGTTGCCTTTTGAAGTCGTCCGTGCCAATGTGCACCGTAAAAAAGACAACTGGGAAAAAGCCTCTTTGTTGGAAGTGCTGCAAGAGTCCTCACAGCGCGTCACGCCCGGCTGCCCCCACTTTGGTTTACACGCAGGTGCGTGTGGTGGCTGCAAGATGCAGCACTTGGACGCATCGGCGCAAATTGCGGTGAAACAACGGGCGCTAGAGGACAACCTTTGGCATTTGGGTAAGGTCAAGCCTGAAACTATGCTGCGTCCTATCCAAGGGCCTTCATGGGGCTACCGCTACCGCGCTCGCTTGTCCGTGCGCTATGTGGTGAAGAAGGGCGAGGTGCTGGTGGGCTTTCATGAGCGCAAGAGTCGCTATGTCGCCGATATGCGCGAATGTCCCATTCTGCCGGCCCACGTCAATGCCATGCTGATACCGCTGCGCCAACTCATTGGACGCATGGAGGCTCGCGAAACCTTGCCGCAAATTGAATTGGCTTGCGGTGACCACGTGACCGCGATGGTGCTGCGCCACATGGAGCCCTTGAGTGAGGGTGACATGGCTGCCTTGCGCGCCTTTGCCGACAAGTACCAGGTGCAATGGTGGTTGCAATCTAAAGGGCCGGACACCGTTTGCTTAATGGATGGGGCCTTAGGCGAGCAACTGTCTTATGCCTTGCCTGAGTTTGGCATCACGATGCCGTTCAAGCCAACGGATTTCACACAAGTGAATCCGCACATCAACCGCGTCTTGGTGACGCGTGCGTTGCGTTTGCTGGATGTGCAGCCGCATGAGCGCGTGATCGACTGGTTCTGCGGTCTGGGCAACTTCACCTTGCCCTTGGCGACACTGGCCCGTGAAGTGCTAGGTATTGAGGGGAGTGAGGCTCTGGTCGCGCGCTCTGGTGAAAACTATGCCTTGAACCAATCCAAGCGCGACCAACCTTTGGCGCCCACTCGCTTTGTGGCCCGCAATTTGTTCGAGATGACACCCGCGTTGCTGCGCCAAGATGGCGCTGCCGACAAATGGCTGGTCGATCCGCCGCGTGAAGGTGCGTTCTCGCTGGTGCAGGCCTTGGCGGAGTTGCATCAACAACCTGAGCAAGCCCAAGGCTGGACGCCACCGCATCGCATTGTGTACGTGAGCTGCAACCCGTCTACTTTGGCGCGTGACGCCGGTGTGTTGGTCAACTCAGCTGGCTATCGCATGTCGTTTGCAGGCGCTGTGAACATGTTTCCGCATACAGCCCATGTCGAGAGCATGGCGGTGTTTGATTTGTGCTGACAAGCAGGGACGAAAAAAAAGGGACCTCGCGGTCCCTTTTTCATGTCTTTCTCAAAGCGTTTATTCGCGCTCGCCACCAAAGATGCCCAACAAGGCCAACAGGCTTTGGAACACGTTGATGACATCCAAGTACAAGGTCAATGTGGCGCTGATGTAGTTGGTTTCGCCGCCGTCCATGACTTGTTTGAGGTCATACAACATGAAGGCGCTGAAGATGGCCATGGACAGCATGGAAATCACCATCATGCCCGCAGAGGAGCCCACAAACATGTTGATGATGCTGCCGATCATCAACACCACCACGCCAACCATGAGCCATTTTCCCAGGCCAGATAGGTCGCGTTTGATGACGGTGGCCAAGCTCGCCATGACAAAAAACACGCCCGCCGTGCCTGCGAACGCCGTCATGACCAGTTCCGCTCCATTTTTGAAGCCCAGCACCATGGCAATCATGCGCGAGAGCATCAGGCCCATGAAAAAGGTGAAGCCCAAGAGCACGTAGACGCCGGTGGCGCTTTCTTTGGTGCGCTCAATGGCGTAAATGAAGCCAAAAGCACCAACCATCATCAACACCATGCCCATCACGCCAGAGATGGCGTAGCTGATGCCCGTGGCGACGCCAACCCATGCCCCTAAGACGGTGGGCAGCATGCTCAGTGCGAGTAACCAATAAGTGTTGCGCACCACGCGATTGCGTGCTTCTGTGGGCAAGACGTAGTAGTTGATGTCTTGGATGTGTTCATTCATGTTTAGCTCTCCAGTAAAACCTGATGATTCAGATGAGGCGCATTCTAAAGGTTTCAAGTGCGCAAGGGCTATCGCTTACTTTTTTTGAGGTTTCTTTTGTGTTGGGCGAGGGTAGTGGGACTTGCAGAGTCGGTATGCTTGGGGTTTTATGACTCTTCCAACTTGTTACTTATGAAAACCAAACACTTTCTCGAATCCGCAGACGTCAAAGCTATTGCCGCAGCCGCTGAAGCAGAGGCTTTGAAAAACAATTGGCCAGTGACGATTGCCATCGTGGATGACGGCGGCCAGTTGCTATCCCTGCAGCGCATGGACGGTGCAGCACCGATTTCCTCACACATCGCACCAGCCAAAGCCCACACGGCTGCGTTGGGTCGTCGCGAAAGCAAGATTTATGAAGACGTCATCAACGGTGGCCGCACTTCTTTCTTGAGCGTCCCTGAGGTGAAGGGCATGCTCGAAGGTGGCGTGCCCATCATGAAAGATGGCCAATGCATCGGTGCGGTGGGCGTGAGTGGCGTGAAGTCCAACGAAGATGCGCAAATTGCCAAGGCGGGCATTGCCGCTATCGGTCTGTAAGTCATCGCGGCTTGAAACACAAATCCCCGCAGCGTTTTGGCGTTGCGGGGATTTTTTGTGCGCGCTTGCAATCAGTAAATCAAACGTTCGGGGTTGATTTCTTGCAAGATGGTGGTGGCAATTTCTTCAATGCTCTTGTTGGTGGTGGACAACCAACGGATGTCTGCGCGGCGCATCATGGCCTCGGCCTCGGCGACTTCATGACGGCAGTTTTGCAAGCTGGCGTACTTGGAGTTGGGTCGGCGCTCGTTGCGAATCTCACTCAATCGCTCGGGTTGGATGGTTAAACCAAAAATCTTCTTTTTATGAGGCATCAAGGCCGGAGGGAGCTGGCGGCGTTCGAAGTCCTCGGGGATGAGCGGGTAGTTCGAGGCTTTCAGGCCGTGCTGCATGGCCAAATAAAGACTGGTTGGTGTTTTGCCGCTGCGGCTCACACCGACCAAGATCACGTCAGACGACTCCAAGTCGCGGTTGAGTTGCCCGTCGTCATGGGCGAGGCTGAAGTTGATGGCTTCAATGCGGTCGTGGTATTCCTTGCTTTTGCTCGGGTCTGAGAAACGTCCCACGCGGTGGTTGGATTTGATACCCAGCTCTTGCTCCAGTGGATTCACAAAGGTGCCGAACATGTCCATCAACATGCTTTTGCCTTGGCAGCCGTCTTGAATCACGCCGAGTACTTCCATGTTGACCAAGGTGGTAAAGACAATGGGCTTGCGGTTCTCAACCTCTCCTGTATGGATGATTTGACGCACGGCTTGATGTGCTTTGTCGACCGAATCGACAAATGGAATCCGGATGTGGCGGAATTTGACTTCGAACTGCGCCAAGATGGCGTTACCAAAGGTTTCAGCGGTGATGCCAGTGCCGTCAGACACAAAGAAAACGGTGGGGTGGGGCATGAAAAACTTTCAAAAGGAATCACGAGACGGGGTGGAGTGCCGTGTGGTCGGCCACCTACAATGCCCCATTATCCGAATTTCGCCACGCAGACTGTTCGACCCATTCAAACAACACCTAAGTCGCCGCGCTGCATGACCGTCCCCGTTTTAACTTTTGGAGCTTGTCTATGACTGCACTGTTCAGCCCAACCGCCTTGGTGGTTCCTTTTGAAAAACTTCGAATGACAGACGTCGAGTCGGTGGGCGGTAAAAACGCCAGCCTCGGCGAAATGATTTCGCAATTGCCCACAGGAGTTCGCGTCCCCACGGGCTTTGCCACCACGGCCCACGCCTTTCGCGAGTTCTTGGCTTATGACGGTTTGGCCGACAAAATCAACGCCCGTTTGGACAAACTCGACACCGAAGACGTGCGTGCCTTGGCCGAAGCTGGCGCCGAAATTCGCTCGATGGTCGAGGCCCAGCCTTTCCCTGCGGATTTGCAAAAAGCCATCACAGAAGCGTTTGCGACCTTGTCTGAAGGCAATGCCGCTGCCACATTCGCGGTGCGTTCCTCCGCAACGGCTGAAGACCTGCCCGACGCGTCGTTCGCAGGCCAACAAGAAACCTTCTTGAACGTGCACGGCATCGACGAAGTGCTGCACAAGATGAAGGAGGTGTTTGCCTCCTTGTACAACGACCGCGCCATCAGCTACCGCGTCCACAAAGGCTTTGCCCACGCCGATGTGGCCTTGTCTGCGGGCGTGCAACGCATGGTGCGCTCCGACACGGGCGCAGCAGGCGTGATGTTCACCATCGACACTGAATCTGGTTTTGAAGATGTGGTGTTCATCACCTCGAGCTATGGTCTCGGTGAAACCGTGGTGCAAGGCGCGGTGAACCCCGACGAGTTCTATGTGCACAAGCCAACGCTGAAAGCGGGCAAGCGTGCTGTGATTCGCCGCAACTTGGGCTCTAAACTGATTGAAATGGTGTTCTCCACCGCCGAAGAGAAAAAAGCCACAGGCAAATTGGTTAAGACCGTGGATGTGCCCACTGAGCTGCGCAACCGCTACTCATTGACCGACGCCGATGTGGAGCAATTGGCGCACTACGCCATGGTGATCGAGGCCCATTACGGCCGTCCGATGGACATTGAGTGGGGCAAAGACGGCACAGACGGCCAGCTCTACATCTTGCAAGCCCGTCCAGAGACTGTGAAGAGCCAAGCCAAAGGCCAAGCCGAGTTGCGCTACAAGCTCAAAGGCCACAGCACCGTGTTGGCCGAAGGCCGCGCGATTGGACAAAAGATTGGTACCGGTCCTGTGCGCTTGGTGCACAACATCAGCGAGATGGACAAGGTTCAGCCTGGTGATGTGTTGGTGACCGACATGACCGACCCCAACTGGGAACCCGTGATGAAGCGCGCCAGCGCCATCGTGACCAACCGTGGTGGCCGCACCTGCCACGCCGCCATCATTGCGCGTGAATTGGGCATCCCTGCGGTGGTGGGCTGCGGGGACGCCACCGAGCGCCTCAAAGACGGCACCTTGGTGACCGTGAGTTGCTCTGAAGGCGATACCGGCATGATTTACGACGGTTTGTTAGAGACCGAAGTGACCGAAGTGCAACGCGGTGAAATGCCCCCAATCAAAACCAAGATCATGATGAACGTGGGTAACCCCCAGTTGGCCTTTGACTTCTGCCAGTTGCCCAACGACGGTGTGGGCTTGGCCCGCTTGGAATTCATCATCAACAACAACATTGGCGTGCACCCCAAAGCGATTCTTGACTATCCCAATGTGGATGCCGATTTGAAGAAAGCGGTGGAGTCCGTGGCCCGTGGTCATGCGTCACCCCGCGCTTTCTATGTGGACAAAGTGGCCGAAGGCATTGCGACCATTGCTGCGGCGTTCTATCCCAAGCCCGTCATCGTGCGCATGTCGGACTTCAAGTCCAACGAATACCGCAAACTCATTGGCGGCAGCCGCTACGAGCCGGAGGAAGAGAACCCCATGCTGGGCTTCCGTGGTGCAGCGCGTTACATCAGCGAAGACTTCGGCGAAGCCTTTGCCATGGAGTGCGAAGCCATGCGCCGTGTGCGCGAGGACATGGGCCTGACCAACGTGCAAGTCATGGTGCCCTTTGTCCGTACCTTGGGCCAAGCCGAACGTGTGACCAACTTGTTGGCCGAGCATGGTTTGAAGCGCGGTGAAAACGACCTCAAGGTCATCATGATGTGCGAAGTGCCCAGCAACGCCATCCTCGCCGATGACTTCTTGAAGTTCTTCGACGGTTTCTCGATCGGATCGAACGACTTGACCCAGCTCACCTTGGGTCTTGACCGTGACTCTGGCTTGGAGTTGTTGGCGGCCGACTTTGACGAGCGTGACCCTGCAGTGAAAGCCTTGCTCAGCAAAGCGATTGCCGCATGTTTGGCGCAAGGCAAGTACGTGGGTATCTGTGGCCAAGGCCCTAGCGACCACCCCGACTTTGCGCATTGGTTGGCCGACGAGGGCATCAGCTCGATCTCGCTCAACCCAGACAGCGTGATTGACACGTGGAAGTCTTTGGCCAAGTAACAAAGCCCGGATGCAGCAGTCACCAGCAGCCTCTGACGCAGAGGTTTCTCCATCTCAAGAACGTGCAAGTTCAGCAGATTTGCCTGTTCGTGGATGGTGGGGTTTGCTGGGATTGGTGGTCTTGACGGTGGGTTCTTTGGCGCTGGCTTGGGTGTGGCCCAACCTGACGATGCTGCATTTTTTGTGGGTCGCGCAAGCCGTGCCGATCCTTTACTTTCTTTTGGCGTGGTGGGGCACGCAAGTGCCTGCTTCAAATGACCATGCGTCTTAAGTCTTGGCCGTGGCGTTTATTGCTGGGTGGCTTTGCAGGCTTGGTCCTGCTCACGCTGCTTTTGCTGTTGGCTGACTTAGCGGGCGTTCCTCGTGCGTTGGTCAACGGCTTTTTCTTAGTGCTGTCGATCATCGGGTATGCCGTGATCGGCATGTTTTGTCGGACCACGATTCCTGAAGAATATTTTGTGGCTGGACGGCGTATCAGTGCGCCTTTGAATGGCATGGCCACCGCCGCTGATTGGATTTCTGCGGCTTCTTTTCTTGGTTTGACGGGGTTGCTGCTGTCCGATGGCTTGGTAGGCGATGGCCATCATCCGGGGGGCTTGGCCTATCTTCTGGGATGGACCGGTGGTTTTTGCCTTTTAGGATTTTTATTCGCGGCCAAACTGAATGTGTCGCAAGCCCTCACCATCCCGGAGTTTTTGGGGCGTCGCTTCAACAGCGTTGCGGTGCGTTGGTTGGCCGCATGGGGTGCTATTTTGTGCTCCAGCATTTATTTGGTGGCGCAAATTTATGGCATCGGCTTGGTGGCTTCCATGCTGTCGGGGCTCACGTTCGAGTTGGGCGTTTTCTTGGCCTTGGGTGGCGTGCTGTTGTGCTCGTTCTTAGGGGGCATGCGTGCCGTGACGTGGACTCAAGGCGTGCAGTGTGTGGTGATCGTGGTCTCCATGGTGGTGTTGAGCATGGCAGTCTCATTCAAAACACAAGGCCATCCTTTTGTTTCTTTGGCGGCCGCGCAGTCCTTGCCACAGATTGAAGCGCGCGCCAAACAAATTGAAGCCGATCCCGCCGAGCAATCAACGCGCGAAGTCATCCGTTTGCGTATGAGTCAATTAGACGCAAAGATTGCTGACCCTGTGTATGCGCGTGAAGTCGAACGCCAAATGGTGATGCGTCAAGTGGCGAAGGCCAAAGCCGAGAATGCGCCGCTGCGTGAAATTCAGCATTTAGAAGCGAACCCTGCATGGCGCGAGTCCTCGCTGGATCGTTTGGTCGGTGCTTGGCAGTCAGAGCGCGAGGTGTTGGCGCAAGCGATCAGCCGACCTGTGGGGTTTCAAGCGCCTAACTTAGAGGGGTGGAATCAGGGTTGGTTCAACAGCCTGGCCCTGGTCTTTTGTTTGATGCTCGGCACCGCTGCATTGCCGCATGTGCTGGTGCGCTCTTACACGACAACAACGCCAGCGGATGCGCAGCGCTCGATCGTGTGGGCGCTTTTTATCATTGTGCTTGTGTATCTGTGCGCATCGTCGTTGGCGGTGTTGCTCAAGTCATTTGTGTTGACCGAGTTGGTCGGTGCACATTTAGACCAGCTCCCCGACTGGGCCGATCGTTTGAAATTGCGCAAGCTGGCCCTGTTGAGCATTCAAGATCACAACCTAGATGGCATTGTTCAATTTGCAGACATTCGTTTGTTCAATGACTACCTTGTGTTGGGTGTGCCGGAGATCACGCACATTTCACCTGTGTTCACAGGCTTGTTGGCTGCGGGGGCTCTGGCTGCGGCGCTTTCGACGGCTGACAGCCTGTTGCTCACCATCTCTAGCGCCTTGGCGCAGGATTTGTATTTTCAGACAGCGGACCCGAATGCGTCGCCGTTGCGGCGCGTCATGTTGTCCAAAATTTTGTTGATGGTGGTGGCCTTGCTGGCTGCATGGTTTGCCACCAACCGCCCAGTCAGTATTTTGTTTTGGGTCACCTGTGCTTTTTCTTTGGCCGCGTCAACCTTCTTCCCCGTGATGTTGCTGGGCATTTATTGGCGGGGCATGACGCGCATCGGCGCTATTGCGGCCATGGTGTCAGGCTTGGCCGTGAGCTTGTACTACATCGCTTCCAACCACGCTTGGGTTCAGATGCACTTTCACCTCCAAGCGGCGCAAACCTTGTGGTGGGGCTTGGACCCCGTTTGCTCGGGTGTTTTTGGCGTTCCGGTGGGTTTGTGCGTGGGTGTTGGGGTGAGTAGGCTTTATCGCGTTAAAAATTGACTATAATCGTGGGCTTTTCCCTTGCTGCCAGCGTCAGACGCCGCAGGCAGCTTCATATCCACAAGGAGTGTCCATGCGTCATTACGAAATCATTTTGTTGATCCACCCGGATCAAAGCGAACAAGTTCCAGCCATGCTGGAGCGTTACAAAGGCATGATCACCGCCGGTGGTGGTGCCATTCATCGTACGGAAGACTGGGGTCGCCGCCAGTTGGCCTACATGATCAACAAGCTTGCCAAAGCTCACTACATTTGCTTGAACATCGAAGCTAGCCAAGCCGTGATGTCTGAACTCGAACACGCGTTCAAGTTCAACGATGCTGTGTTGCGCCACATGACGGTCTTGCGTAAGAAGGCCGACACTGCGCCTTCCATCATGATGAAGACCGTCGAGCGCGAAGAGGCTCGCAAGAACCAGCAAGCTGAGTTCGCGGGCTAATTGCTGATTTTTGACAAGGTTTGAATCACGTTGTTTTGAATGCTTGTGTTGTAGAGGCCTCGGCCCTGCGATACACCCCAGCCGGGTTACCCGCCATTGATTTGAGTCTCGAACACGAGTCTGAAATTCAAGAAGCAGGGCAAAAGCGACAAGTCAAAGCAACCGTCAAAACAGTCGCCTTGGGAACCATGGCAGAGCGTTTGGCTCAGCTTCCCCTCGGTAGCCTTTGGCAATTCAGCGGTTTTTTAGCCTCACCTCGTCACAGCAAAAACGTCGTTTTCCATATTCAAGATTTTCAGCAAATTTCATAGGAGGCCCAGATCATGGCCACGTTCAAGAAATTCAACAAAGACAAGCGCCCAAAGCGCAACACGCAATCATTGCTTTTCAAGCGCAAGCGCTTCTGCCGCTTCACCGTCACTGGCGTTGAAGAAATCGACTACAAAGACGTCGACACATTGCGTGACTTCATTGCCGAAAACGGCAAGATCATTCCCGCACGCCTGACTGGCACACGCGCTATTTATCAACGTCAGCTGAACACTGCCATCAAGCGCGCACGCTTCTTGGCCTTGGTGCCTTACAGCGACCAGCACAAAATCTAAGGAGACCGACCATGCAAATTATTCTGCTCGACAAGGTCGTGAACCTCGGCAACCTCGGCGAAATCGTCCGTGTGAAAGATGGTTACGCCCGCAACTTTTTGATCCCCTCAGGTCGCGCACGTCGCGCCACTGAAACTGCGATCAAAGAATTCGAAGTGCGCCGCGCTGAACTCGAAAAAGCTGCGGCTGAAAAGCTGGCTGCAGCACAAGTTCAAGGTGAGAAGTTGACAGGTAAAGCTGTCAAGATCAGCCAAAAATCGGGTGTGGACGGTCGTTTGTTCGGCTCTGTGACCAACCACGACATCGCGGAAGCGTTGACGAAGGAAGGCTTCCCTGTTGCCAAAGCACAAATCCGTATGCCTCACGGCCCCATCAAAGTGGTGGGCGACACCACCGTTGGCGTGGCTTTGCATACCGACGTGATCGTTGACATCACCGTTTCTGTGTACGGCGAAACTGCCTAAGTTTCTGCGCTTCACAAAAGCCGCTCTTCGGGGCGGCTTTTTTATTTGTCCTTTGCATTTCCCCAGCTAACCCACCCCTTATCCACAGAGTTATCCCGAGTGTTAGATGGCTCTGGGCTTAGGATGTGTGTTTTACAGGATCTCTATGTCTTCCGCATCGCCCAGCTTTGATGAAAGCTTTTCTCACGACCAGCAAATTGCACAACTGCGCATTCCACCTCACTCCATCGAGGCCGAGTCCAGCGTGTTGGGCGGTTTGTTGTTGGATAACGGGGCTTGGGATCGTGTCGGTGATTTGTTGGTCGATGGGGACTTCTACCGCTACGAACACAAGCAGGTCTACGCAGCTATTGGCGCCTTGGTCAATGCCAGCCGTCCGGCTGACGTGATCACGGTATACGAACACTTGCAGGCCCTCGGCAAGGCCGAAGAAATCGGCGGCTTGGGCTACCTCAACGCTTTGGCTCAATATGTCCCGAGCGCTAGCAACATTCGCCGTTATGCCGAGATCGTGCGTGAGCGCGCGATTCTGCGCAAGCTGGTGACGGCCAGTGATGAAATTGCCACCAATGCCTTCAACACACAGGGCAGGGCCGTGGCGCAAATCTTGGATGAAGCCGAGCAAAAAATCTTCAACATCGGTGAAGAAGGCTCGCGCATGAAGCAGGGCTTTCAAGCCATGCCGCAGTTGGTGGTGGAGCTGCTCGACCGTGTGCAAGAGATGGCTGACAACCAAAATGACATCACGGGTGTGCCGACAGGCTTCGTGGACTTTGATCGCATGACTTCTGGTTTGCAGCCCGGCGATCTGATTGTGTTGGCCGCACGTCCTTCGATGGGTAAAACGGCGCTGGCCATCAATATTGCCGAACATGTTGCCTTGAATGAAGGTTTGCCTGTGGCCGTGTTCTCGATGGAGATGGGCGCCTCACAGCTGGCCGTTCGTATTGTGGGTTCGATCGGACGGGTCGACCAAGGTCATTTACGCACTGGTAAATTGACGGATGACGAGTGGCCGCGCCTGACGGAAGCGATTGAGAAGCTGCGCAATGTGTCGTTGCACATTGATGAAACGCCAGGCCTCACACCCAGCGAGTTGCGCGCCAACGCCCGTCGCTTGTCCCGACAATGCGGCAAGTTGGGCTTGATCGTGGTCGACTATTTGCAGCTGATGAGTGGCTCCAGCAGCAGTGGAGGCGATAACCGCGCCACAGAGATTGGTGAAATTTCTCGCGGCTTGAAGATGCTCGCCAAAGAACTGCAGTGCCCCGTGATTGCCTTGTCGCAGCTCAACCGAAGTGTGGAGCAGCGAACAGATAAACGCCCCATGATGAGTGACTTGCGAGAGTCAGGGGCGATTGAGCAAGACGCGGACGTGATCATGTTCATTTACCGCGACGACTACTACAACAAAGAGTCCAAAGAGCCAGGTGTGGCCGAGGTCATCATTGGCAAGCAGCGTAACGGCCCAACGGGTACCGTCAAACTCGCATTCTTGAAGCCACTCACCAAGTTCGAAAGCTTGGCCAGTGGGTACAACAGTGGCGATTATTAAGTTCTAGAGCACTTCGCTGGCAAAGTCCGCCAGTCGCGAGCGTTCGCCACGGGCTAAGGTGATGTGTCCACCGTGTGGCCAGCCTTTGAAGCGGTCTACCGCATACGTCAAGCCCGATGAGCCTTCGGTGAGGTAGGGCGTGTCAATCTGTGCCAAGTTGCCCATGCACACAATTTTGGTGCCGGGACCTGCGCGTGTGATGAGCGTTTTCATTTGCTTGGGCGTCAAGTTCTGTGCTTCATCGATGATGAGGTATTTGTTCAAGAAGGTGCGCCCGCGCATGAAGTTCAGGCTTTTGATCTTGATACGGCTGCGAATCAAATCGTTGGTAGCTGCGCGCCCCCATTCCCCAGCATTGGTTTCTGTTTTTGCCAGCACTTCGAGGTTGTCATCTAAAGCGCCCATCCAGGGGCCCATTTTTTCCTCCTCTGTGCCAGGCAAAAATCCGATGTCATCGCCCACGCTGACGGTGGCGCGGGTCATGATGATTTCGGTGTAACGGCGGTCATCCAGCACTTGAGTCAGGCCCGCTGCCAAAGCCATGAGCGTTTTGCCTGTACCTGCAGTGCCAGTCAGAGTGACGAAATCAATTTCAGGGTCGGTGAGCAAGTTCATCGCGAAGTTTTGTTCGCGGTTTCGGGTGCTCACACCCCACACAGCATTTTTAAGATGGGTGAAGTCTTTGAGTGTTTTCAGCACCACGGTTTTGCCACGAATTTCGGTCACACGGGCATACAGGCTCGGCTCACCGGCGGACTCGTGATACACAAACTGGTTGATGTGCAGGTCGGGCACGAGTGGGCCGCTCAAACGATAAAAGGTACTGCTGCCGCTTTGCCAGCTTTCGACGGACTTGGCATGCTTGATCCAAAAATCTTCGGGCAGTGCCAAAGCGCCTGAGTAGAGCAGATCGCCGTCTTCCAATGTTTTGTCATTTTGGTAGTCCTCTGCGGCCAAACCTAAGGCTCGCGCTTTCACGCGCATGTTGATGTCCTTAGACACCAGCACCACCTCGCGTGGCGCGTGTTTGACGCGCAAGGCCTCGACGACGCCGAGAATTTGGTTGTCAGCCTTGCCTTGTGGCAGGCTCGATGGCAGCGTGAAATCAAGAGGTTCGGTTTGGAAGAACAAACGCCCCCCCACCTCGATATGACCCGTCCCATCGAGTTTGATGCCGGTCAGGATGTCAGCGTTGTGGGAGGCAACCAAAGCATCGAGAGATCGGCTGGTTTGACGCGCATTGCGCGCCACTTCGGTCATCCCCTTTTTGTGACCATCCAGCTCTTCGAGCACGATCATGGGCAGAAACACATCGTGTTCTTCGAAGCGGAACAAGCACATGGGGTCATGCATCAGCACATTGGTGTCGAGCACAAACAGCTTGGCGGGTCCGGTGTGCTTGGCCTTCTTTGGTGCAGCTGAACGTGCGGGTGTCACTTTGCGTTCACCTTTGTAGGCCGGTATACCTTCATGCTTGTCGTGCGTTGCTACCGGCGAGGTCTCCCGCGCTTTGATGGGTGCTTGTTCTTGTGCGATTCGATCTTCGTGGCGCGATGCTGATTTGCGTGCACTGCGTGATTTGGCTGGGGCCGTATCTAATTTCTCAGTATTTAATAAAGCAGCACGTTTGGCGGGGGCAGGAGGCAGTGGCATAGATGGAATTTAAAGAGTTGAAACGCAAAAGGTAGGTGCAAAAAGCGAAAAAGCCGCCTGGAGGCCAAGGCGGCTTGTCGTGTGAAACGTGTTCGCTTCTGTCAATGTCATGGAGCCACTATACCCGAGCTCTGTGACACTTGAGGTGAACTGTTTTAGGTGGAGGCTTTCTTCAAAGCCTTGACTGCTTTGAGCACGTCATCGACGTGACCGGGCACTTTGAGTCCACGCCATTCTTCTTTCAGCAAGCCATCGGCGCCAATCAAAAAGGTGCTGCGCTCAATCCCTTTGACTTTCTTGCCGTACATGATCTTGTTCTTCACAACGCCAAACATGTGGCACATTTTTTCTTCGGTATCGGCAATCAACTCAAATGGCAATTCCAGTTTGGCTTTGAAGTCATCGTGGGATTTCATGTTGTCGCGCGACACACCAAACACCAAAGCGCCAGCTTTTACAAAGTCTTTGTACTTGTCGCGAAACTGCATCGCTTCGGTGGTGCAACCGGGCGTGTTGTCCTTGGGATAGAAGTACAAGACCATCATTTGGCCTGTGTGGGAGTTGTTGGTAACCTTGATGCCACCTGTTGCATTGGCTTCAAATTCGGGGAGGGGTTTGTTGACAACAATTGCCATAGCGCTCAATCAGGTGTGACAGTTCAGATGGCCGGATGAAGGAGGCGACTGTCGAGATAGCCCCCTTCCGGCAACCCATTATTTTAACTTAGAAACCAACTCGCCCGTTTGTCTCAGCGCATTCACCCAATGCCGCGTCAAGCGTGTGCTTAATTCTTAATGGCGACGGGTTCAATCAGCAGGGCCGCTGCCACCTTGCGTCCCTCTCCTGCCAAGATGTTGTAAGTGCGGCAAGCGGCCTGTGTGTCCATGGTTTCTAGGCCGATTCGTCGCGCCATCAATTCGGCTTGCCATTGAGGTGGCACAAAGCGCAGACGCTCACCGCTGCCAAAGACGACCAATTCGACCTCGAGCGCCGCCAACTGCGCAAAGTGCTGCGGGCCTAAATCCTCAAAGCGCTGGCATTGCCAATCCAGCCGCAAGCCCTCCGAGGTGATGACCACGCTATGCGTGATCTTTTCGCCTTGAATGGCGACCCACCCCGCGCCATAGGCGGTGACGGACTGGGTCTCGATGCGATCGGGTTGTAATTTCATAAATGCCTTGAGAACTGTGGTCAAATTATAGGTTTCACCCTGTAAAAGAGCCCACGGAGGGACTTTGAAGAAAATCCAAAAATCCAACAAGCTGTCCAACGTCTGTTATGACATTCGTGGTCCCATCATGGATCGCGCGCGTCAAATGGAGGAGGAAGGCCACAAGATCATCAAACTCAACATTGGCAACTTGGCCGTGTTTGGCTTTGACGCACCTGAAGAAATTCAGCAAGACATGATCCGCAATCTGCCCGCCTCGGCCGGTTACTCGGACAGCAAAGGCATTTTTGGCGCCCGCAAAGCGGTGATGCACGAAACGCAAAAGCAAGGCATCAAAGGCGTCACGCTAGATGACATCTATCTGGGCAACGGTGCGAGTGAGCTCATCGTCATGGCCACCAATGGCTTGCTCAACAACGGTGACGAGTTGCTGTTGCCAGCCCCTGACTACCCGCTATGGACGGCGGCCGTCAGTTTGTCGGGCGGCACGCCCGTGCATTACGTGTGTGACGAAGACAACGGGTGGATGCCTAACATCGACGACATTCGCTCAAAAATCACCCAGCACACCAAGGGCATTGTGGTCATCAACCCCAATAACCCGACGGGTGCTTTGTATTCCGATGAATTGCTGTTGCAAATTGTCGAACTCGCGCGCAAGCATGGCTTGATCATCTTTGCCGACGAGGTGTACGACAAGGTCTTGTATGACGGCGTCAAGCACACGCCGATCGGCAGTTTGAGTGACGATGTGTTGACACTCACTTTCAACTCTCTGTCTAAAAGTTATCGCTCTTGCGGTTATCGCGCGGGTTGGTTGGTGGTGTCGGGCGATAAGAAGCCCGCAGCCGATTACATCGAGGGCCTCAACATGCTCTCGAACATGCGCCTGTGCGCCAACGTGCCAGGCCAGTGGGCGATTCAAACTGCTTTGGGCGGCTACCAAAGCATCAATGACTTGGTGGGCGAGGGCGGCCGTTTGCGCAAGCAACGCGACTTGGCCTATGAACTCATCACCGCCATTCCCGGTGTGACGTGTGTCAAGCCGCAAGCGGCGCTCTACATGTTTCCCCGCTTGGACCCCAAGGTCTACCCCATCCAAGACGACCAGCAGTTTTTCTTGCAGCTGCTCCAAGAAACCAAAGTCATGCTGGTGCAGGGCACGGGCTTTAACTGGAAGACAACGGACCACTTCCGCATCGTGTTCTTGCCCCATGAAGACGACTTGCGCGAGGCCATTTCACGCATCGCAAAATTCTTAGAAAACTACCGAAATAGAAAAGCATGAAACCGATTCAAGTAGGCCTCTTAGGCATTGGCACTGTAGGCAGCGGCACGTTTGAAGTGCTCCAACGCAACCAAGAAGAAATTCAACGTCGTGCCGGTCGCGGCATTGAAGTCGCGATGGTGGCAGACCTTGACGTCGCACGTGCCAAAAGCATCGTGGGTACGAAGGTGCAAGTGGTGGACGATGCGCGCAAGGTCATCGCCAACCCCGAGATCGACATCGTGGTTGAACTCATTGGTGGTTACGGGATTGCCAAACAACTCGTGCTCGAAGCCATTGAGGCGGGCAAGCATGTGGTCACCGCCAACAAAGCACTGCTCGCCGTGCACGGCACAGAAATCTTTGCAGCTGCCCACAAAAAAGGCGTGATGGTGGCGTTTGAAGCGGCCGTGGCGGGTGGCATCCCCATCATCAAGGCTTTGCGCGAAGGTCTCACGGCGAACCGTATTCAGTGGCTGGCAGGCATCATCAATGGCACGACCAACTTCATCTTGTCTGAGATGCGCGACAAGGGCCTGACCTTTGGCGACGTCCTCAAGCAAGCCCAAGCTTTGGGCTACGCCGAAGCTGACCCGACCTTCGACATTGAAGGCGTGGATGCGGCGCACAAAGCCACCATCATGTCGGCCATTGCGTTTGGCATTCCTGTGCAATTTGACAAGGCCTATGTCGAAGGCATCACCAAACTCGAATCGCAAGACATCAAGTACGCCGAACAATTGGGCTACCGCATCAAGCTCTTGGGTATCTCTAAGCGCACGGCTGCAGGGATCGAACTGCGCGTGCATCCTTGCTTGGTGCCAGCCAAGCGCTTGATTGCCAATGTCGAAGGTGCGATGAACGCCGTCATGGTGCAAGCGGATGCCGTGGGCACTACGCTGTATTACGGCAAAGGCGCGGGCAGTGAGCCCACCGCGAGTGCGGTGATTGCCGACTTGGTGGATATCACCCGTTTGCACACCGCAGACCCACTCAACCGCGTACCGCATTTGGCCTTCCAGCCCGATGCCATGAGCAACTTGCCGATTTTGCCGATGGCCCAAGTGGTCACCAGCTACTACCTGCGTTTGCGCGTGGCCGACCAAGCGGGCGTGTTGGCGAAAGTCACAGGCATTTTGGCGAATGCCGACATCAGCATTGATGCCGTGTTGCAGCGTGAAGCCGGTGAGGGCGAGAGCCACACCGACCTCATCATCCTGACCCACGACTGTGTGGAAGCCAAGATGAACCAAGCCCTTGCTGAGATGCAACAACTCAGCACGGTGCTGGCCCCAATCACCCGCATCCGCAAAGAAGAGTTGAACTGATGCTGTATTTGTCCACGCGCGGCCACGCCGAGCGCAAGCGTTTTTGTGAAATTCTTCTTGAGGGCTTGGCGCCCGATGGCGGCTTGTATTTGCCCGAGCACTACCCACAAGTAGACGATGCAGCACTGACCCGTTTGCGCACCACCTTCCAAACCCAAGGCTATGCCGCATTGGCGTTTGAGGTGCTCTCGCTCTACATCGACGACATTCCTGCGGCTGACTTGAAAGCCTTGTGCGTGAAGACGTACACCAAAGCGGTGTACGGCACTGAAGCCATCGTGCCGGTGCGTGCTTTGGAAGACGGCTTGTTCGTCGAAGCGCTGTCCAACGGCCCCACGCTCGCCTTCAAAGACATGGCCATGCAATTGCTTGGCAACTTGTTTGAATACGAGCTGGCGCGTCGTGGCGAAGAGCTGAATATTTTTGGTGCCACCAGTGGCGACACCGGCAGCGCTGCCGAATACGCCATGCGTGGCAAAAAAGGTGTGCGCGTGTTCATGACCAGCCCACACGGGCGCATGAGTCCGTTCCAGCAAGCGCAAATGTTCAGCTTGATGGACGAGAACATCCACAACATTGCGATTGAAGGCGTGTTTGACGATTGCCAGGACTTGGTCAAAGCCGTGTCCAACGATTTGGAGTTCAAAACCCAATACAAGATTGGCACCGTTAACTCCATCAATTGGGCGCGTTTGTTGGCGCAAGTGGTGTACTACTTTGCAGGCTATTTCCAAGCGACCACGGCGAACCATCAAAAGGTGAGCTTCACCGTGCCCAGCGGCAACTTCGGCAATGTGTGTGCGGGCCATGTGGCCCGCATGATGGGTTTGCCCGTGGACACCTTGGTGGCAGCCACCAACGAGAACGATGTGCTTGACGAGTTCTTCCGCACCGGCGTGTACCGCGTACGCGGCAGTGCGGACACGCACGAGACGTCCAGCCCGTCGATGGACATTTCCAAAGCCAGCAATTTCGAACGCTTTGTGTTCGACTTGCTCGGCCGCGATGCCGCGCTGACCAAAGACTTGTTTGGCGCGCAAATTTCGAAAAACGGTAAGTTCGACTTGAGCGGCGACCCGCACTTTGCCCAAGCGGCGACGCACTATGGTTTTGCCAGCGGCAAGAGCACGCACGCCAACCGTTTGGCCACCATCCAAGATGTGTACAAGCGCTTTGGCGAAATGATCGATACCCACACGGCAGACGGCGTGAAAGTGGCGCGTGAACATGTCAAAGCCGGTGTGCCGATGATCGTGTTGGAGACTGCCTTGCCCATCAAGTTTGCGGCCACCATTGTGGAAGCCTTGGGTCAAGAGCCCAGCCGCCCCGTCAAGTTTGAAGGCATTGAAGCCTTGCCCAAACGCGTGCAAGTGATGAAGGCAGATGTGGCCCAAATCAAGGCTTACATTGCCCAGCATTGCGACCGCGCATGAAGGTCGTTGCCTTTGCGGGCTATTCCGGCTCAGGAAAAACCACTTTGGTGGAGCAACTGATCGGCTGCCTACGCATGCGGGGTTTGCGTGTCTCTGTGGTCAAGCACGCGCACCATAACTTTGACATTGACAAGCCCGGCAAAGACAGTTGGCGACACCGCGAAGCCGGGGCGTTTGAGGTCTTGGTGGCGTCTAACCAGCGTTTGGTGTTGCAGCGACAGTTTGAGCAACCTGCGCAACTCTCAGTGCATCACCTGTTGGCCGAGGTTTACGACGGCGTGGACTGGGTTCTGGTTGAGGGTTTTAAGAAAAGCGATTTGCTCAAGGTGGAAGTGTGGCGCAAAGCCTCTGAGCAGCCCGTGCGCTACCCCGAGGATGACTTTGTGGTGGCCATTGCCACCGATTCCCCGCACGACCTACCAGAAGCCACGCAACGCCCTGTGCTTGACCTGAACGATGCCTATGCCATCACCGAATGGCTGGTGGCCCATGAAGACCGTTTCGACTACAACCCACCGTTGCTATGACCCGTCCTGCTTTGCTTTCACTCGATGACGCGTTGCCGCAATTGCTGGCGCAAGCCTATGCCTTGGCGACGTCACAATCGGTTTCCACTTTTGAGGCCGATGGTCGGGTACTCGCGCACGATGTGACCTCAGCCTTGCAAGTGCCGCCACAAGACAACAGTTCAATGGACGGCTATGCCTTGCGAACGGCCGATTGTGCGCACGCGGGAGCGGTGTTACGCGTGACGCAACGCATTCCCGCGGGCACACACGGCACGCAGCTCAACGGTGGTGAAGCCGCACGTATTTTCACTGGCGCACCTATCCCACCCGGTGCAGATGCCGTCGTGATGCAAGAAGACTGCGAAGCCTTAGAGGGCGACCACGTCAAAGTGAACAAAGCAGTGCCCGCTGGTCAATGGATTCGCCGCTCGGGTGAAGACGTCACACGTGGCGCCACCGTGCTGAACAAAGGCACACGTTTGACACCCGCTGAATTGGGCTTGGCCGCCAGCATTGGCTTGGCGCAGCTACAAGTGTCTGCACGGCCACGTGTGGCGTTGTTCTCCACTGGGGATGAGTTGGTCATGCCCGGCGACGTCGCCCCTGATGCCATGCCAGCAGGGGCAATTTACAACTCCAACCGTTTCTTCCTGCGTGCCATGTTGCAGCGCTTGGGGTGCGAGGTGACCGACCTGGGCATCGTGCCTGACAAACGCGAGGCCACCCTGGCTGCTTTGCGCGATGCAGCCCAGTACCACGATTTGATTCTCACCAGCGGCGGCGTGTCGGTGGGCGAAGAAGATCACATCAAACCAGCGGTCGAGAGCTTGGGGGCGTTGAACCTTTGGCAGTTGGCCATCAAGCCCGGTAAGCCCTTTGCCTTCGGCAAGGTCAACCGTGAGGCAGGCGGCAATGCATGCCACTTCATGGGCTTGCCCGGCAACCCCGTGTCTAGTTTTGTGACCTTTTTGTTGTTGGTGCGTCCGTTTGTGTTGGCCTTGCAAGGTGCGACACAGACTGACATTGCGCGTACCGAGATGACGGCCCATTTCGATTGGCCCCGTGCCGACAAGCGCCGCGAGTTTTTGCGCGTCAAACGCAACGCCCAAGGTGGTTTGGATTTGTTCCCCAATCAAAGCTCTGGGGTGCTCACATCTGCTGTGTGGGGCGACGGCGTGGTGGATAACCCCGCTGGGCAAACCATTGCCAAAGGCGATACCGTTCGTTTTATTTCCTTTGCGGAGTGGCTGGCATGAAGGTCAACCTCAAATACTTTGCGTCTATTCGTGAAACCATCGGGCAGGGCGGCGAAAGCGTGACGACGCAAGCGGCCACGCTTCAAGCATTGCGTGATGAGTTGATCGCACGCGGTGGAGCGTATGCCCAAGCACTGGCCCACGGTCGTGCGGTACGCATGGCTTTGAACCAAGACCTGTGTGATGCATCTGCCACGTTGAGCGAAGGCTGCGAAGTGGCCTTCTTCCCGCCGGTCACGGGCGGTTAAACCAAGAGGCAAGACATGTCTTTCACCGTCAGCATACAAACCCAAGACTTTGATGTGAGTCAAGAGCTTGCGGCCTTGCGTGCGGGTGATGCGCGTGTGGGTGCGGTCTGTTCGTTTGTCGGCACGGTGCGTGAGCGCAACGACGGTAATTCTGTGGCCAGCATGGAACTCGAGCATTACTCGGGCATGACTGAGAAATCTATCAGCGCCATGATGAACGAGGCCAAGCAGCGTTTTGACATCTTTGCCGCCCGCGTGATTCATCGCGTCGGCTTGCTTCACCCCGAAGACCAAATTGTGTTTGTCGCGGTCACGTCGCCGCACCGTGGTGAGAGTTTTAAGGCCTGCGAGTTTTTGATGGACTATCTCAAAACCCAAGCGCCGTTTTGGAAAAAAGAAGTCACGCCCGAAGGCGCACGTTGGGTGGACGCCCGTGTGAGTGACGACCAAGCCTTGGCCCGCTGGGGCATTGAGGCGACCAATACCACGCCGCAATAAGGGCGTGCGCCAGCGCACCGACCTGAAGGTGCGTACGTGTTCGAATCTATGAAGTCTTGACCCATGTCAAACGGGCCAGTCTCGCTGCGACTTGAAATCGCAGACAACAACCTCAAGTAGTACCTAATTCAACCATTTGCTCGGAGTTTCCATGCGGATTGACAAACTCACCACCAAGTTCCAAGAGGCCTTGGGCGACGCACAGTCGCTCGCGCTCGGGGGCGACCATGCCTACATCGAACCGTCCCATGTGTTGGTGGCCATGTTGCGCCAAGACGATGGCCCGAAGTCGCTGTTGCAGCGCGCAGGCGCCAATGTGTCGGGCTTGTTGTCGTCCGCCGAAGAGGTGATGAACCGTTTGCCCAAGGTCGAAGGCCAAGAACAAGTGCAAGTCGGGCGTGACACCGTTTCTCTGATTCAAGCCGCGGAAAAAGAAGCCATCAAACGTGGCGATCAGTTTGTGGCCAGTGAATTGTTTTTGCTCGCGATGTGCGATAACAAGGGCAACTGGGGCAAGCTCGCCACGCAAAACGGCTTGAGTCGCAAGTCCTTGGAAGCCGCGGTGACCGCGGTGCGAGGGGGGCAAAAAGTGGACAACGCTGACAGCGAAGGACAACGCGAGTCTCTCAAAAAATATTGTCTGGACCTGACTGAACGTGCGCGTCAAGGCAAGCTCGATCCGGTGATTGGGCGTGACGATGAAATTCGTCGGGCCATTCAAGTGCTGCAACGCCGCAGCAAAAACAACCCTGTCCTCATTGGCGAGCCCGGTGTGGGCAAGACCGCCATCGTCGAGGGGTTGGCGCAACGCATCGTGGCAGGGGAGGTGCCTGATTCACTCAAAGGCAAACGCGTGTTGTCACTCGACATGGCTTCTTTGCTAGCCGGTGCGAAATACCGTGGTGAGTTTGAAGAGCGCTTGAAAAGCGTGCTCAAAGAGTTGGCACAAGACGAAGGTCAAACCATTGTGTTCATCGACGAGTTGCACACCATGGTGGGCGCGGGTAAAGCCGAGGGCGCGATGGATGCGGGCAATATGCTCAAGCCCGCCTTGGCGCGTGGCGAGTTGCATTGCGTGGGTGCCACCACCTTGGACGAATACCGTAAGTACATCGAAAAGGATGCCGCCTTAGAGCGTCGTTTTCAAAAAATCATGGTGGGCGAACCTTCGGTGGAGGCCACGATTGCCATTTTGCGTGGCTTGCAAGAGAAGTACGAAGTGCACCATGGCGTGGAAATCACCGACCCAGCCATTGTCGCGGCGGCAGAGCTGTCACACCGCTACATCACGGACCGCTTCTTGCCTGACAAAGCGATTGATTTGATCGACGAGGCAGCGGCCAAAATCAAAATTGAAATTGACTCCAAACCCGAGGTGATGGACAAGCTGGACCGTCGCTTGATTCAGCTCAAAATTGAGCGTGAAGCCGTGCGCAAAGAAAAAGACGAAGCCTCGCAAAAGCGCATGGAGTTGTTGGAAGAAGAGATTGAAAAAATCGGCAAAGAGTACGCCGATCTCGATGAAATTTGGAAGTCCGAGAAGTCGTCGGCCCACGGCGGCGCGCAACTCAAAGAAGAGATTGACCGCTTGCGCCATCAAATTGAAGAACTCACCCGCAAGGGCGATTTCAACAAAGTGGCCGAGTTGCAATACGGCAAATTGCC
The DNA here is from genome assembly GCA_903886485.1 of uncultured Burkholderiales bacterium. GTDB lineage: Bacteria > Pseudomonadota > Gammaproteobacteria > Burkholderiales > Burkholderiaceae_C > Limnohabitans. Next base: position 23,080 of record CAISMH010000007.1, on the reverse strand, counting down.
CGAGTTAGAAAAGCGCATGAAAGAGGCGAATGCGCGCGAGAGTGGCAAGGCCAATGCGGCAGGGGGTAACCGCTTGCTGCGCACCCAAGTCGGGGCTGAAGAAATTGCCGAAGTCGTGGCACGTGCCACAGGCATTCCTGTGTCCAAGTTGATGCAAGGCGAGCGCGACAAACTTTTGCAAATGGAAGACAAGCTACACGACCGCGTGGTGGGCCAAGAAGAGGCGATCACTGCGGTGGCCAATGCCATTCGCCGCTCACGGGCCGGCTTGGGTGACCCCAATCGTCCTACCGGCTCGTTCTTGTTTCTCGGCCCTACGGGCGTGGGCAAGACAGAGCTGTGCAAGGCACTGGCGGGCTTCTTGTTTGACAGCGAAGACCACATGATTCGCATCGACATGAGCGAGTTCATGGAGAAGCATTCGGTCAGTCGTTTGGTGGGTGCCCCTCCGGGCTATGTAGGCTATGACGAGGGGGGGTATTTGACCGAGGCCGTTCGTCGCAACCCCTACAGCGTGTTGCTCTTGGACGAGGTGGAGAAGGCGCATCCCGATGTGTTCAACATCTTGCTGCAAGTGCTGGATGACGGTCGTTTGACCGATGGCCAAGGCCGTACCGTAGATTTTAAAAATACAGTGATCGTGATGACGTCCAACATTGGCTCGCCCATCATCCAAAGCATGGTCGGCCAAGACGCGCAAGACATCAAAGACGCGGTGTGGGATGAGTTGAAATCTCATTTCCGCCCCGAGTTTTTGAACCGCATTGACGAAACGGTGGTGTTCCATGCCTTGGATGCCCAGCACATCGCAAGCATCGCGGGGATTCAACTCAAGATTTTGGGCGCTCGTTTGACCAAGATGGACTTAACGCTGGAGGTATCGCCCGCTGCTTTGGCAGAGTTGGCCAAAGTGGGTTTTGACCCTGTGTTTGGTGCGCGGCCTTTGAAGCGAGCCATTCAGCAGCGCATTGAAAATCCCTTGTCTAAGTTGTTGTTGGAAGGCAAGTTTTTGCCCAAAGACACGATTGCGGTCAGTGTGGATCCTGTGCGTGCCCCTGGCGAGTTTGGCTTCACCAAAGTCGAGACTTAACTTTCACAGGCGAGGGGTCTTGTCGCTGACCCGACGGCATTTCAAAAGCGCAGCAGTTAGGATGACGTCCATTCTTCTTTGCTGCGCTTTTTTATGACCACACTCACCCCTGTTTCCAATCCTTGGCGCGATGACGCAGCTGTCATTGGCCTGGTCGGTATTGCACACGCCAGTTCGCACTTTTCGCACCTCTTGCTGCCACTCATGTTCCCCGTGTTCATGAGCACTTTTGGTTTGAGCTATTCCGAGCTCGGTTTTTTAATGACCGTGTTCTTTGTGGTTTCGGGCGTCGGACAGGCTTCGGCGGGTTTTGTGGTGGATCGCTTTGGGGCTAGACCGGTGTTGTTTGGTGCTGTGTTTCTGTTGGCTGCGGGCTGCATGGTGGTTTCTGTGGCCCATAGTTACAGCGGACTGATGCTCGGGGCGGCCTTGCTAGGCTTTGGCAATTGCTCATTTCACCCCGTCGACTTCACCATCCTCAATCAAAAAGTATCCGCACCTCGATTGGGCTATGCCTTTAGCGCTCACGGTCTGACGGGTAATCTGGGTTGGGCATTGGCGCCAGTGTTCATGGTGGGGTTGAGCGCCGCATTTGATTGGCGAGTGGCCTACATGGGAGCCGCTTCGCTTTTTGTCGCTATTTTTGTGTTGTTAGTTTGGCAGCGCGATTTGTTGCAGGCGGATGTCGTGAGTCACAAGCAAGTGGCAAGCAGTGGTGGCAGCTTGGCTTTTTTGAAGATCCCTGTGGTGTGGTGGTGCTTTAGCTTTTTCTTGCTCTCGACCATGACCTTGGCGGTGGTCCAGAGTTTTGCTGTGTCTATCCTCCAAGCGATGCACCATGTCACATTTGAAGCAGCAACGATCACGCTGACTGCCTATATGTTGTGTGCTGCTGCAGGCATGTTTGTCGGAGGCTTTGTGGCTGCGCGTTGGCCTCGTCACAGTGACAAAGTTGTTGCCAGTTGCATGGCTGTTGGCGCTTTGTTCATGGCCCTGTGTGGCAGTGGATTGTTTGGTGCAGAACTGACCATGGCTATTTTGGCGGCCACAGGTTTGGCGGTTGGCGTAGGCGGGCCTTCACGCGACATGATGATCAAGAAGGCCACACCCAAAGGCGCGACTGGCCGTGTGTATGGCATGGTGTATTCGGGCTTGGACACGGGCTTTGCCATTTCACCGCTGATCTTTGGTGTGTTCATGGACCATGGTTGGTATGGCGCGACCTTATTGGGCGCGGCTTGCGTGCTGCTGTTGAGTGTGGTGGTGGCTTTGGGTGTGGGCCGAAGGACGGTGCACGCTTGAGTTTTGGATGCGCAATAAAAAAGGGACCGTGAGGTCCCTTTTTTGTTTCAGCAAATACTGAATTACTTCAAGTGTTTGCCGATCAAGCCAGCCAACTCAAACATGGTGACTTGAGCTTTGCCGAACACAGCTTTGAGCTTGTCGTCGGCATTGATGTTGCGCTTGTTCACGCTGTCTTGCAGGCCATGCTTTTTGATGTAAGTCCACATCTTGCTGACGACTTCGGTGCGTGGCACGGGTGTATTGCCGATCACGGCGGCCAAAGCGGCGCTTGGTGTGAGGGGCTTCATGAACGCTGCATTGGGCGTGCGCTTTTTAGCGGGTGCCTTTTTAGCGGCTACTTTTTTGGCGGGTGCTTTCTTCGCCGCAACTTTTTTAGCTGGAGCAGCTTTCTTTGCTGCGACCTTTTTAGCAGGAGCAGCTTTTTTAGCGGCTACTTTCTTAGCGGGAGCAGCTTTCTTTGCCGTTACTTTTTTAGCCGGAGCTTTTTTTGCAGTTGCCATGGTTGATTTCCTTCTAGAAGTGTTTGTTATCAAGCCTCAGAGATATCGCTCTGAAGCAATGCGGATGCTAATTGAGAACGCACGTCTTTCCAAGCTAAAAACGACTTTTTTCATTGGAGGATGTTGTTTTTTGCGAATGTGGTTAGGGGGAATTTGTGTGGATGCGCATCTGCACAACTTGTTACGAGGACAGTGCGTGCTTATGTTTGCGAAAGTGGTTTTTATATTGTGATATTTGATCGTGCTGCACCGCAATATTTTTTCTTGATATGAGAAAGCGGATATCACCATTCGAAAAATGTTTTTCAAGTTGTTGTTTTCATTTGGAAAAAATAAATTCTTATATAAGACATAAGATGGTTGTCAACTCTTGTAGAAGACCTATAGTTGATCCATCGTCAACCACTTAACTTCTAGGAGTGAACCATGCCCCAATCACTGAACGAACAACTCAGCCGCGAACAACAAATTGCTGCCCTCGAAAAAGACTGGGCAACCAACCCACGCTGGAAGGGCGTCAAGCGTGGCTACTCCGCTGCTGATGTGGTGCGTCTGCGCGGCAGCATGCCCATCGAGCACACACTCGCCAAGCGCGGTGCAGAAAAGCTCTGGGAAAAAGTCAATGGCGGTGCCAAGAAGGGCTACGTGAATGCATTCGGCGCGATCTCTGCAGGTCAAGCCATGCAACAAGCCAAAGCGGGTTTGGAGGCGGTGTATTTGTCTGGCTGGCAAGTCGCTGCGGACGGCAATACTTCGGAGACCATGTATCCAGACCAATCGCTCTACGCGTATGACTCAGTGCCTACCATGGTGCGTCGCATCAACAACACCTTCAAGCGTGCTGATGAAATTCAGTGGGGCCGTGGCGTTAATCCAGGTGACAAAGAGTTCATCGACTACTTCTTGCCCATCGTGGCCGATGCAGAAGCTGGTTTCGGTGGCGTGTTGAATGCTTTCGAATTGATGAAGAACATGATCTCGGCGGGCGCTGCGGGTGTTCACTTCGAAGACCAATTGGCGGCTGTGAAGAAATGCGGCCACATGGGCGGAAAAGTGTTGGTGCCCACCCAAGAAGCTTGCGAAAAATTGATCTCTGCACGCTTTGCGGCTGACGTCATGGGTACATCCACCATTGTGTTGGCCCGTACCGATGCCGAAGCCGCTAACTTGATCACGTCTGATCACGATGCGAATGACAAACCTTTCTTGACAGGCGAGCGCACACAAGAGGGTTTTTACCGCGTCAAAAATGGTTTGGAGCAAGCCATCAGCCGCGGCGTGGCCTACGCGCCCTATGCTGACTTGGTGTGGTGCGAAACCGGCGTGCCAGACATCGGCTTTGCGCGCGAATTTGCCCAAGCCGTGCATGCCGCGTGCCCAGGTAAGCTGTTGTCTTACAACTGCTCGCCTTCTTTCAACTGGAAGAAAAACCTCAACGACAGCCAAATCGCATCGTTCCAAGAAGACTTGTCCGCATTGGGCTACAAGTACCAGTTCATCACATTGGCTGGCATTCATATCAACTGGTACAACACTTTCCAGTTCGCCAATGCATACGCCAACGGCGAAGGTATGAAGCACTACGTCAACATGGTGCAAGAGCCTGAGTTCGCCGCTCGCGACAAGGGTTACACCTTCGTATCACACCAACAAGAAGTGGGCGCAGGCTACTTCGACGACGTGACCACCGTGATCCAAGGCGGCACTTCCTCCGTGAAAGCCCTCACAGGTTCTACGGAAGAGGAACAGTTTCATTGATCGATGAGGGGCGCTTGATGCTAGGCGGCGTAAAATCCGACCTAGCGTTTAGGCACTCATTCCAAGCGCGGCCTTTGCCGCGCTTTTTTTATTGAAAAAAAATGGTTCAGATTACTCTTCCCGACGGCTCGCAACGTGAATTTACAGGCCCTGTGACTGTGGCCGAAGTGGCTGCGTCAATTGGCGCAGGCTTGGCCAAGGCCGCTTTGGCCGGCAAGGTCGATGGCAAGGTGGTGGACACCAGCCACACCATGAGCAGCCATGCAAACTTGGCCATCATCACAGCCAAGGATGCCGAGGGCTTGGAGGTGATCCGTCATTCCACCGCGCATTTGTTGGCTTATGCCGTGAAAGAACTGTTTCCACAAGCGCAAGTGACCATTGGCCCCGTCATTGACAACGGCTTCTTTTATGACTTCTCCTTCACACGCAGTTTCACGCCTGAAGATTTGGTAGCTATTGAAAAGCGTATGACTGAGTTGGCCAACAAAGACGAGCCCGTGGTGCGCCGTGTGTTGCCTCGCGACGAGGCCGTCGCGTATTTCAAGAGTCTGGGCGAGCACTACAAAGCAGAAATCATTGCGAGCATTCCTAGCAATGAAGACGTGAGCCTGTATCGTGAAGGTAATTTCGAAGACTTGTGCCGTGGTCCGCACGTGCCCAGCACCGGTAAGCTCAAACATTTCAAGCTGATGAAAGTAGCCGGCGCCTACTGGCGCGGTGACCATAAAAATGAAATGCTGCAACGCATTTACGGCACAGCTTGGGCCAGCAAAGATGATTTGCAGCAATACCTCATCCGCTTAGAAGAAGCTGAGAAACGCGACCACCGCAAGTTGGGGCGTGAGTTGGATTTGTTCCACATCGACGAGCATTCTCCCGGTACGGTGTTTTGGCACCCCAAGGGTTGGACTGTTTGGCAAGAGGTGGAGCAATACATGCGCCGCGTTTACCGTGATAACGGTTACCTCGAAGTCAAAGGTCCTCAAATCCTGGACCAAAGCTTGTGGGAAAAAACAGGACATTGGGACAAATACCGCGACAACATGTTTGTCACGGAATCGGAAAAGCGCGACTACGCCTTGAAGCCGATGAACTGTCCCGGGCACATCATCATTTTCAAGCAGGGCATTAAGAGTTACCGCGACTTGCCGCTGCGTTTCGGTGAGTTTGGGCAATGTCACCGCAATGAGCCTTCAGGTGGTTTGCACGGCATCATGCGTGTGCGCGCGTTCACCCAAGACGACGGTCATATTTTTTGTACCGAAGATCAAATTCAAGCCGAGGTGGTCGCTTTCACCACCTTGCTACAAAAGGTCTACAGAGACTTTGGCTTCACCGACATCATCTACAAACTCTCGACCCGTCCTGAAAAACGCATTGGCACCGAAGAAAGCTGGGACCGTGCCGAAAATGCGCTGGCTGATGGTTTACTGGCTTCCGGTTGCGAGTTTTCATACTTGCCGGGTGAGGGGGCGTTTTATGGTCCGAAAATCGAATACACCCTGAAAGATGCGATTGGTCGTGAGTGGCAATGCGGCACGATTCAGGTTGATCCCAACTTGCCTGAGCGCTTGGACGCAGAGTTTGTGGGTGAAGATGGCTCGCGCCATCGTCCCATTATGTTGCACCGCGCCATCGTGGGCAGTCTCGAGCGTTTCATCGGAATTTTGATCGAACAACACGCTGGCGCCTTGCCCACTTGGTTAGCGCCAATTCAGGTTTCAGTGCTCAATATCACCGATTCACAGACCGAATATGCCCAAGAAGTTGCGAAAACGCTGCGAAATCAAGGGCTTAGGGTCGATTTAGACCTCCGCAATGAGAAAATCACGTATAAAATACGCGAGCATTCAATGCAAAAGCTTCCCTACATCTTGGTCGTAGGCGACAAAGAAAAGGAAGCTGGCGCCGTCGCAGTGCGTGCCCGAGGCAATCAAGACCTCGGCGTGATGTCCCTCGAAGCCTTCTGTGAAAAGATTGCTTCTGACATTGCCCTCAAAAGCTAATTTCATTCAGGAATTGCCAAGAGTTGTGCGTCGCACACGTGTGTCGGTTTATTTTTGATTTTTAAGGATAGTCACCATCGCTACAGAATTTCGCGATCGCCGCCAGCGCGAGGAACGCAAACACCGCCTTAACCGGGAAATCATGGCCCCGGAAGTCCGCCTCTCAGGCCCCGACAACGAACCACTTGGTATTGTGAGCTTGGCTGATGCCTTGCGCATGGCCGGTGAAATCGATGTTGATTTGGTTGAAATCGCCGCCACGGCGGTGCCGCCTGTGTGCCGATTGATGGACTACGGTAAGTTCAAGTACCAAGAGCAAAAGAAGGCTGCGGAAGCGAAGTCCAAGCAAAAGGTCATCGAGGTCAAGGAAATCAAGTTCCGTCCCGGTACCGATGATGGTGACTACAACATCAAGATGCGCAACATCAAGCGCTTCTTGGATGACGGTGATAAATGCAAGATCACGCTGCGCTTTCGTGGCCGCGAGATCACGCATCAAGAAATCGGTATGGCGCTGTTGCAGCGCATCCGTGATGAGTTGGCGGACCTGATCGTGGTTGAGCAGTTCCCCAAACTCGAAGGGCGTCAGATGATCATGATGATCGCGCCTGGCAAGAAGAAATCGGGTGGCGCCGCCAAACCCGTTGCAGAAGCTGCTCCGGCTGTTTCTGCCTAAATTGGCAGCGCGGCGTGCTGCCGCGCTTTGAAGGTAAGCGAATTCGTGTCTCGGGGCTAACAAGACTACACATCGGTGTGTAGGCGCCTCACGAGCACAAATAAAGGAGCATCTAAATGCCCAAAATGAAGACCAAAAGCAGCGCTAAAAAGCGCTTCCGCGTTCGTCCAGGCGGCACCGTGAAACGCGGTCAAGCCTTCAAACGTCACATCTTGACTAAGAAGACGACCAAGAACAAGCGTCACTTACGTGGTGCAGTGAATGTGCATGAGACCAACATGGGTCACATGGCGCAAATGCTGCCCAAGTGCGGCCTGTAATTAACTGACGAACAAGGAGAAAAACTATGCCTCGCGTTAAACGTGGTGTTACGGCCCGTGCCCGTCACAAAAAAGTTCTGGCTTTAGCCAAAGGTTTCCGCGGTCGCCGCGGTAATGTCTTCCGCATCGCCAAACAAGCGGTGATGAAGGCTGGTCAATATGCTTACCGCGACCGCCGCACGAAAAAGCGTGTGTTCCGTCAGCTGTGGATCGCGCGTATCAATGCGGCCGCACGTCAATGCGGCTTGACCTACAGCCAATTCGCCAACGGCCTCAAAAAGGCAGCGATCGAAATCGACCGCAAGATGTTGGCCGACTTGGCCGTTCACGACATGGCTGCTTTCACCAGCATCGTGAATCAAGTCAAAGCCAAATTGGCTGCTTGATAGTCAAGGGTTAACCACCCACGAGTAAAGGGGTTGGGGCTACACAGCTTCAATCCCTTTTTTGTTTTCTCCTCTCCCCAAATTCTTATGAACGAGTTGGACTCTCTGGTCGCCAGTGCTCAGGCCCTGTTTGCGCAAAGCACCACACCGGCTGATCTTGAAAACGCCAAAGCCCAGTTCTTGGGCAAGTCAGGCCGCATCACCGAGATGATGAAGGGTATGGCCGCTTTGAGTGTGGAAGAAAAGAAATCGACGGGTGCCGCGATCAACGTCGCCAAGCAAGCGATTGAAGCTGCGCTCACGGCCCGCCGCCAAGCCTTGGCCGATGCCGAACTCGAGACCCAACTCAAAGCCGAAGCCCTCGATGTGACCTTGCCTGGTCGCGCCCGCATGGCTGGCGGATTGCACCCTGTGACCATCACGCTCGAACGCGTCGAAGCTATTTTTGGCTCGATGGGGTTTGAAGTGGCCCAAGGTCCCGAGATTGAAACCGACTGGTTTAACTTCACCGCACTCAACACGCCCGAAGACCATCCAGCGCGCTCCATGCACGACACCTTCTATGTAGAAGGTGGCAGTGCCGATGCACCCAACTTGCTGCGCACCCACACCAGCCCCATGCAAGTGCGCTACGCTGTGCAACATGTCAAACGCTACCAAGCGCGTTTGGATGCCGGTCAAGGCATGCCCGAAATTCGTGTCATCGCGCCCGGCCGCACCTACCGTGTGGACAGCGATGCCACGCACTCGCCCATGTTCCATCAATGCGAAGGCCTGTGGATTGGCGAGAACGTGAGCTTCAAAGACCTCAAAGTGGTCATCACCGATTTCTGTCGTACCTATTTTGAGAGCGACGACTTGGTGTTGCGGTTCCGTCCCAGTTTCTTCCCCTTCACTGAACCCAGTGCCGAGATTGACATTCAGTTCCAAAGCGGCGCTTTGGCGGGCCGGTGGCTCGAAGTGGGCGGCTCAGGCCAAGTGCACCCAAACGTGGTGCGCAACATGGGCCTCGACCCTGAGCGTTTCATTGGCTTTGCCTTTGGCATGGGCATGGACCGTTTCACCATGCTGCGTTATGGCGTGAATGATTTGCGCTTGTTCTTCGATGGCGACATTCGCTTCTTGAGCCAATTCCAATAACGTCACGCACACACGAGATTCATCATGCAATTCCCCGAATCCTGGTTGCGCGAATTCTGCAACCCCTCACTTACCACCCAAGAGCTGGCCGACACCTTGACCATGGCCGGTTTGGAAGTGGAAGAACTCCAACCCGTGGCACCGCCTTTCACAGGCATCGTGGTGGGTGAAATCAAAGAAGCGGTGCAGCACCCCGACGCGGACCGCTTGCGCATTTGCCAAGTCGACGTGGGGCAGGGCGCGTTGCTCAACATCGTGTGCGGCGCACCCAATGCTCGTGTGGGCATCAAAATTCCATGCGCCACGGTAGGTGCAGAGTTGCCCCCGGGCGAAGACGGCAAGCCCTTCAAAATCAAAGTGGGCAAACTTCGTGGCGTGGAGAGCCAAGGCATGTTGTGTTCGGCCAAAGAACTCAAAATTGCGGACGACCACGGTGGTCTGCTTGAGCTGCCTGCCGATGCGCCCTTGGGGCAAAACATCCGCGACTACCTGAACCTCGACGACACCTTGATGACGTTGAAACTCACGCCCAACTTGGCGCATTGTTTGAGCGTGTACGGCATTGCCCGCGAAGTATCCGCCCTCACTGGCGCGCCCTTGAAAGCGCCCACATTCCCAACCGTGGCCGCGACCAACCAAGACACCTTGGCCGTGAAAATCAGTGCGCCCGATTTGTGTGGCCGCTTCTCTGGTCGGGTGGTGCGTGGTGTGAACACACAAGCACAAACACCTGCATGGATGGTGAATCATTTGGCCCGTTGCGGCCAACGCAGCGTGAGCCCCTTGGTGGACATTTCGAACTACGTCATGTTCGAGCTGGGCCGTCCCTCACACATCTTTGATCTCGACAAAATTCAGGGGGGCTTGGACGTGCGCTGGGGCAACGCCGGCGAACAACTCAAGCTCTTGAATGGCAACACCGTCACCGTCGACGACAAGGTGGGCGTCATCGCTGACGCGCATCAAGTCGAGTCCCTCGCCGGCATCATGGGTGGCGACGCCACGGCGGTGAGCGACGACACGCAAAACATCTACATCGAAGCCGCTTTTTGGTGGCCCTCAGCGATTGCAGGGCGTTCACGTCGTTTCAACTTCAGCACCGATGCAGGTCACCGCTTTGAACGGGGGGTCGACCCTGAGTTCACCGTGGAGCACATTGAGCGCATCACCCAGTTGGTGATCGACATTTGCGGCACGCCCCACACGACGGTGGGCCCGATTGACGACCAGCGCGTGAACATGCCGGTGGCCCAACCTGTCACCTTGCGCGTCGCACGTGCTGAGAAGGTCATAGGTATGCCATTGACCCAACAACGCGTGGCAGATGCTTTGCGTGGCTTGGGTTTGCCTGTGATTGAAGGCGAGGGCACGGTGACTGTTGAGCCACCCTCTTTCCGTTTCGATTTGCAAATCGAAGAAGACCTGATTGAAGAAGTGGCCCGCATGGTGGGTTACAACAACTTGCCCACCACGCCGCCTTTGGCCCCCATCACGGCCAGCATGTGCCAAGAAACGCAGCGCAGCCCACATGCTTTGCGTCACCACTTGGCAGCTTTGGGTTACCAAGAAACCATCAACTACAGCTTTGTGGATGAGCGCTGGGAGCATGAGTTGGCAGGCAATGCCAACCCCATCAAATTGCTCAACCCGATCGCCAGCCACATGGGTGTGATGCGCTCGACCTTGCTGGGCTCGTTACTCAACGTGGTGAAGTTCAACGTCGACCGCAAAGCCTCACGCGTGCGCGTGTTTGAATTGGGCCGCGTGTTCCACAAAGACGCGTCCGTGCAAAACACAGACACCACCGTGCAAGGCTTTGACCAACCGATGCACGTGGCAGGCGTGGCCTTTGGTAGCGCCGCGCCTTTGCAGTGGGGCACGAAAGAACAAGCGGCAGACTTCTTTGACGTGAAAGCCGATGTCGAAGCTTTGTTGGCACCCGCTGTGCCGCAGTTCGAAGCTGCCGAGCATCCGGCCATGCACCCGGGCCGTTGTGCCAAGGTCTTGGTCCATGGTCAAGCCGTGGGTCATATCGGTGAGTTGCACCCACGCTGGCGCCAAAGCTGGGACTTGACCCAAGCGCCTGTGATGTTTGAACTCGCGCTTGATGCCGTGTTGCACCGCGATGTGCCCAAGTCCACCGGCGTGGCCAAGTTCCCGAATGTGGAACGCGACATTGCAGTCATCGTCAAAGACAGCGTCACGCACGCCCAGTTGATGGCTGCTGTGCACGCCGCCAAAACACAAGGCCTGCTGCGCAACGCCGTGTTGTTTGACGTGTATCGCCCCAAGGCTGAAAGTGCCGCCATGGCGATGGACGAAAAGAGTTTGGCCGTGCGTCTGACGCTCAACAGCGATGACGCGACCTTGAACGAAGCCCAAATCGAAGGCGTCGTGCAAGCCGTGCTGGCCGAGTTGGCGGCCCAAGTGTCTGCGCGTTTACGCGCTTGATGTTCACACATTAAAAAAAGAGAACCGTATGGAACTTTCTTTTGAGAGCCTAGAAACGCCCGCGTTGACCAAAGCGCAGTTGGCTGATTTGTTGTTTGAACAAATCGGTTTGAACAAGCGCGAGTCCAAAGACATGATTGATGCCTTCTTTGACCTGATTGCGCAGAGCTTGGTCAATGGCACGGATGTGAAAATTTCAAGCTTTGGCAATTTTCAAATTCGCACCAAAGCTCCTCGACCCGGACGCAACCCACGCACGGGTGAATCCATTCCGATTGAGGCGAGGAGGGCTGTGACGTTTCATGCCAGTCACAAATTAAAAGAACAAATTCAGGGAACCAGTAATCTAAAAGTTGACACCTGATTGAAAACGAGGCCACCTAGGCCTCTTTTTTTTGTCAAAACTGTCATGTGATGTGTTCTCGAGTCGATCTTCGTGTAACCTCTGCGCTCCCGTTCACAAGCTACTGATTTTCATGGAGAAATCCCTCCCTCCCATTCCAGCCAAACGCTACTTCACCATCGGTGAAGTGAGTGAGTTGTGCGGCGTCAAGCCGCACGTGCTGCGCTATTGGGAGCAGGAGTTCACGCAATTGCGTCCCATGAAGCGTCGCGGTAATCGCCGCTACTACCAACGCCACGAAGTGCTGATGATTCGCCGTATCCGTGACCTCTTGTATGACCAAGGTTTCACGATTACCGGTGCGCGCAACAAGTTGCAAGAGTTGGTGGCATCCGAGCGTGAGCGACGCCGTCTAAGCGGTGAATTGATCGATGTGGATTTGTCCGATGATGATGGTCTTGATGATGACCTCGATACAGACCTCAACGATGACCATGCGCCCTCGCCGCTTGCATTGAGCAGCAGTGACGAAGCACTGCAAACCTTAAGAAAAGAACTCACACAAATTCGAGATCTGCTCTCGGAGCAGCACTGAGTGACGTTATAATTTCAGCCTGATTCGGTGTGTGGCGCAGCCTGGTAGCGCACTTGCATGGGGTGCAAGGGGTCGAAGGTTCGAATCCTTTCACACCGACCAAAATGACCAAGGGCTAGCAATGTGAATTGCTAGCCCTTTTGTCTTTTCTGTGGCGAGTTATTTCGCGAGTGGTGATCAAACAATGTCAACGTGGTGCAACTCAAACAGGCCTTTTTTGGCATCGGCAAAGTAGTGTTGCAAGGTTTCTTTCACGGTTCGAAAAGCAATCTCGTCCCAAGGTATTTCGTGTTCCGCAAATAGACGTGCTTCTTGCGTTTCGTGGCCGGGATCGAACTGATCGCTGGTGAGTTGTGCGCGGTAGAAAAAATGCACTTGGCCGACGCGGGTGACATTCATTATCGTGAACAAGTCCTGCATTTCAAACTCGGCACCTGTTTCTTCAGTTGTTTCACGAGCCGCGCCTTGTGCCACCGTTTCGTTCAATTCCATGAAGCCAGCGGGCAGAGTCCACTTACCCAAGCGGGGCTCGATGTTGCGTTTGCACAGCAGCACCTTGTCGCCCCACACGGGCACAGTGCCCACAACATTGAGTGGGTTTTCGTAGTGGATGGTGTGACAGGTGTTGCACACCGCACGCTCACGCGTGTCACCGTCATCAGGGATGCGATAAGTGACCGCGCTGCCGCACGATTTGCAATGTTGAATAAGCGGGCGGTGCCACATGCGTTCAGGCTACTTGAACTAGAAGCTCACCCAAGCCAGCGATGGCGCCCAGCATGGTGTCACCAGACACCACAGCACCCACGCCTGCTGGGGTGCCGGTGTAAATCAAGTCGCCGGGCTGCAGTTCCCAAGCCGCTGACAAGTGCTCAATGGTCTCTGAGATGTTCCAAATCAGTTGGCTGACGTTGCTGCGCTGGCGGTCTTGTCCGTTGACTTGCACAAAAATCTCGGCGTTAGCCACGTCACCCGCTTGAGCTGCGGGGGTGATGGGGCCAATGGGGGCGCTGTGGTCAAAAGCTTTGCCAATGCACCAAGGACGGCCCTGTTTTTTCATTTCGTTTTGCAGGTCACGACGTGTCATGTCCAAGCCGACGGCATAGCCGTAGATGTGGCTCAAGGCATCTGCTGCTTGGATGTTCTTGCCGCCTTTGCCAATGGCCACGACCAACTCAATTTCATGGTGCAAATTTTGGGTCAGGCTGGGGTAGGGCATGTGGCCAGTTTCACCGGCGTTGACCACGACCAAGCTGTCAGCAGGCTTCATGAAGAAAAAGGGTGGCTCGCGACCCGTGAAGCCCATCTCTTTGGCGTGTTCTTCATAGTTACGGCCCACGCAGTAAATGCGGTGCACTGGGTAGTGTTCAGCGTGACCGACGACTGGCACTGAGACAACGGGTGTGGGTTCAAACAAATAAAGCATGTAGGTCTCCGAGGCAAAGGCTTAGTCGTGTGATTTAGAGACAAGCTCAAAGTGCTCCACCACCGGCGGTTGTGCGAAGAAGGGGCCGACGATGGCGCGCCATTCGCTGAAGGCAGGGGATTGTCTGAAGTCCACCGTGTGGTTTTCAAGCGTCGTCCAGAAAATTTGCAGCACATAGCGCTCGGGTGACTCAATGCCACGATTGACTTTGTAGCCTTCAAAACCTTTGGCTTTGGAGATGACGGTTTCAACGCCATGTTGAATGGCTGCATCGAAGGCGGCTTGTTGGCCGGCCTGAATACGGATATCGGCGAGTTCGAGAATCATGGTCTAGTTGCTGCGAGTTGAAATGAGGCTTGAGTCTACCGTCCCGCCGCAGCATCAAGCTGGCGCGTTCGGGATATCCTTAGGCCACCATGAACCACGCTGCGCCTAACCCATCCTCACCGTTGTTGTGGCCCATGCATTGGGCTTTGCCAGAGGGCGTGTCGGCTTTGTGCACCACGCGAGTTGGCGGCGTATCGCAAGCACCGTTCGATGCCCTGAATTTTGGTGACCATGTAGGGGATGATCCGCAAGCCGTGGCTAGGAACCGAGCCTTGTTGCAAGCCGAGTTGGGCGGCGCACGGCCTGTGATTTTAAAGCAGGTGCACGGTGTGGATGTTGTGGCGCTCAGCACCTCAAGCAACGAGGGTGCCGCTGCTGACGCTGGCGTGACCACGGCGCCGTTGGTGGCCTGCACGATCATGGTGGCCGACTGCTTGCCTTTGCTTTTGACGGACGACGCAGGTCGTGTCGTGGCCGCAGCCCATGCGGGCTGGCGGGGTTTGGCTGGCGGTGTCGTAGAGAACACCATGCGAGCGGTTTGTGCGGCAGCGGGTGTCAGCCCTGCACAAGTTCGTGTTTGGTTGGGGCCTTGCATTGGCCCCGAAGCCTTTGAGGTGGGAGACGAGGTGCGCGAGGCCTTCATCTCGACCTCACCCTCTGACGCATCGCTGACCATGCGTTATTTCAAGCCGCATCCAACCCATCGCCACAAATGGCTGGCTGACCTCGCTGGCTTGGCTCGCTTGCGTTTGCACGCATTGGGCGTCACTTCGCTGTCGGGCAACGACAGCAGTCTCGAGTGGTGCACCGTGTCTCAGCCCTCAAGGCTCTTTTCGTACCGGCGCGATGGCGTCACGGGCCGTTTCGCCGTTTGCATTTGGCGTCGTTGACGGGAGGGCTTGTATCCCGTTGGCGTCTGGGGGTGTGCTCACGCTGCGCCGCATCTTGGGCTTTGATCGCGCGCCTTCTCGCAGGCGTGCCCATGATGTAGCCCACGACACTCATGGGCAACACACCGTAAAGCAAAAAAGTAAAAACGGCTCCTAACAAAGAGCCCACAGGGCTGGTGGCTTCGGCGACGGCCATCATGAAAGCCACGTAAATCCACGCGATCAGAACTAAATACATCTAGGGGTTTTCGCTTGAGTTTGATATCTGTCAGAAATTCGAAGGGATTTCACTGACATACTGGTGACAGTGAAAATGACAACAGCGACTGTATAGGAGATATGTGATGGATCAGAATGCGGCCCTCAAGAGCCTAGGGGATAGCTGGCTCAAAGCTTTGGCCTCATTTCAGACAATAGGTGGCGGGGATACAAAGACACCCTCACTCAGCTTTTCACCCGACAAACTCGAAGCCTTGCAAAAACAATACATGGAGGAAGCCACCGAGCTGTGGAATCAAAGTCTGCACGGCACTCCCAAGGTGAAAGACCGTCGTTTCTCCGGCGATGCATGGTCCCACAACCCGATGGCCGCCTACGCCGCAGCCGCTTACTTGCTCAACACCCGCACGATGATGGCGCTCACCGATGCCGCCGAGACCGATGCGAAAACCAAAGCCCGTATCCAATTCGCCGTTGAGCAATGGGCCGCGGCCTCTGCGCCTAGCAACTATTTGGCTTTGAATGCAGAAGCCCAGCAAAAAGCCATCGAGACCAAAGGCGAGAGCATTTCCAAAGGCATTCAAAACTTGTTGCACGACATGCAACAAGGCCATGTGTCGATGACCGACGAAAGCTTGTTTGAAGTCGGTAAAAACGTGGCGACCACCCAAGGGAAGGTGGTGTTCGAAAATGATTTCTTCCAGTTGCTGGAATACAAGCCTTTGACGGCCAAAGTCTACGAACGTCCGTTCTTGTTGATTCCCCCTTGCATCAACAAGTTTTACATCCTTGATTTGCAGCCCGAAAACTCACTCATTCGTTATGCCGTCAGCCAAGGCCACCGCACCTTTGTGGTTAGTTGGCGTAACCCCGATGAGTCGCTGAAGCACACCACCTGGGACGACTATGTGGAGCAAGTGGCGATCAAGGCAATCTCCATCGTCCAAGAAATTGGCGCCACGAAGCAAATCAATGCGCTCGGTTTCTGCGTGGGGGGCACCATCCTCTCTAATGCGATGGCCGTCTTGGCTGCGCGTGGTGAAAAGCCAGTGGCCAGCGCCACCTTCCTCACAACCTTGATTGACTTCACAGACACTGGCGTGTTGGATGTCTTCATCGACGAAGGTTTTGTGAAGTACCGCGAAGGTCAGTTTGCCAATGGAGGCTTGATGAAGGGCAAAGACATGGCGTCGACCTTCAGCTTCTTGCGTCCCAATGATTTGGTGTGGAACTATGTGGTGGGCAATTACCTCAAAGGCGAAACACCACCGCCGTTTGACTTGTTGTACTGGAACAGCGATTCCACCAACTTGCCCGGCCCCATGTATGCCTGGTACTTGCGCAACACCTACCTTGAGAACAACCTCGTCAAACCGGGCAAAGCCAAAGTGTGTGGCGAGAAGATTGATTTCCGTCAAGTCGATGTCCCCTTGTACATCTACGGCTCACGTGAAGACCACATCGTTCCCATTGGCGGTGCTTACGCCACCACGCAAGTGTTCCCGGGGAAGAAACGTTTTGTCATGGGTGCATCAGGCCACATTGCCGGTGTGATCAATCCACCCGCAGCCAACAAACGCTGCTTTTGGACAGGCAGCGAGACGACTTTCCCCAAAGACGTCAACCAGTGGATTTCAAAAGCCAAAGAGCATCCAGGAAGCTGGTGGACCGATTGGTCAAACTGGCTCAAGTCGCACGCAGGAAAGCAAATCGCCGCACCTAAAACATATGGCAAAGGCAAATACAAAGCGATCGAAGACGCCCCCGGTCGCTATGTCAAACAACGCGCAAGCAATTGATTTTTTAAACCTCTTAAATAAATAGTGGAGACCTTCATGGAAGACATCGTCATCGTTTCAGCCGCACGCACCGCAGTGGGCAAGTTTGGGGGATCACTCGCCAAAATTGCCGCCACTGAGCTGGGCTCTATCGTCATTCGCGAGGCCTTGGCCCGCGCCAAGGTCGACCCCTCGCAGGTCGGCGAAGTCATCATGGGCCAAGTCTTGGCTGCGGGTGCGGGTCAAAACCCAGCGCGCCAAGCGTTGTTGAAGTCGGGCATCCCCAACACGGTCCCCGCTTTGACCATCAATGCGGTGTGCGGCTCCGGCCTCAAGTCGGTCATGTTGGCGGCGCAAGCCGTGGCTTATGGCGACAGCGACATTGTGGTGGCGGGCGGTCAAGAAAACATGAGCGCATCAGGCCATGTGCTCTTGGGCTCGCGTGATGGTCAACGCATGGGCAACTGGAACATGGTGGACACCATGATCGTGGACGGCCTATGGGACGTCTACAACCAGTACCACATGGGCATCACGGCTGAAAACGTGGCCAAAGAATTTCACATCACCCGTGACATGCAAGATGCCTTGGCCTTGGGCAGCCAACAAAAAGCCTCGGCTGCGCAAGATGCGGGCAAATTCAAAGATGAAATCGTGTCGGTCAACATTCCACAGCGCAAAGGCGATCCTGTGGTGTTCAACACGGACGAATTCATCAACAAAAAAACCACGGCTGAAGCTTTGGCCGGCTTGCGTCCAGCCTTTGACAAAGCAGGCTCGGTGACAGCGGGTAACGCATCAGGCATCAACGATGGCGCTGCTGCGGTGGTGGTGATGACGGCTAAAAAGGCGGCCGCGTTGGGCCTCACGCCCTTGGCACGCATTGCCGCTTTTGGCACCAGTGGCTTAGACCCAAAAATCATGGGCATGGGGCCCGTGTCTGCATCTCGCAAAGCTTTGGAGCGAGCTGGCTGGAAGGCTTCCGATATTGACTTGTTCGAACTCAATGAAGCTTTTGCTGCGCAAGCCTGTGCTGTGAATCAACAACTCGACCTCGACCCCGCCAAAGTCAACGTCAACGGTGGCGCGATTGCCATCGGTCACCCCATTGGCGCATCCGGCTGCCGCATCTTGGTGACTTTGTTGCATGAAATGCAGCGCCGCAACGCCAAGAAGGGCTTGGCAGCTTTGTGTATCGGTGGCGGCATGGGCGTGTCGTTGGCACTTGAACGTTCATAAAAAGCGCTGATCAAGCGTTAATTCAAATTTCATTCACTAAAAACTCATAAATCAGGAGACAAAAAATGAGCCAAAAAGTAGCGTACGTCACAGGGGGTATGGGTGGTATCGGTACTGCCATTTGCCAACGCCTTCACAAAGAAGGTTTCAAAGTCATCGCGGGCTGCGGCCCCACACGTGACTTCGTCAAGTGGTTGGACGAGCAAAAAGCTTTGGGTTACACCTTCTACGCCTCGGTCGGTAACGTGGGCGATTGGGATTCCACGGTCGAGGCCTTCACCAAGGCCAAGGCCGAGCACGGCCCCATTGATGTGCTGGTCAACAACGCAGGCATCACCAAGGACCGCATGTTTTTGAAAATGACACGCGAAGATTGGAGTGCGGTGATGAGCACCAACCTCGACTCCATGTTCAACGTCACCAAACAAGTCGTGCCCGACATGGTGGAGCGCGGCTGGGGCCGCATCATCAATATTTCCTCCGTCAATGGCGAAAAAGGCCAAGCTGGTCAAACCAACTACTCAGCCGCCAAGGCTGGCATGCACGGTTTCTCTATGGCTTTGGCCCAAGAGCTGGCCACCAAAGGCGTGACGGTCAACACGGTGTCGCCGGGTTATATCGGGACTGACATGGTCAATGCCATTCGTCCAGACGTGTTAGAAAAAATCGTGGCCACAGTGCCCGTCAAGCGTTTGGGCAAGCCCTCTGAAATCGCGTCCATCATTGCTTGGATGGCCAGTGAAGATGGTGGCTACACCACCGGTGCTGACTTTGCGGTAAACGGTGGTTTGCACATGGGCTAAGACGCAAACGCATCCGCGTTTTGAATCTTGTGACAAAGCCGCAGATTTCTCTGCGGCTTTGTTGTTTGCGGGCATTGCAGTAAAAACCCTCAACATTAATTTGCTAAAGTCACCTTTATTAATAACTTTGGCAAATTTGCTGTTTTGACGATATGGGCGATTACACCAACATGGCGGGTTACTACGATGTCATCATGACTTCTGGGTACTACGACTACGCAAAGATTGTGGACAGCCTTGTGTCGCACCATCCCCAGCGCAATGTTTTAGAAATTGGTTGTGGCACGGGTTTGATTTTGGAAGAGTTAGCCAAGCGTCAACCCAAACTACCGATCACCGGCATTGATTTAACAGCCCCCATGCTGTCAATTGCGCAAAAGCGTTTGGCACCGTTTTCGACGGTGTCGCTGTCTCAGCAAAACATCACTGAGCTGCGATTGGATGAAAAACACGAACTGGCGTTTTCTTACGGCGGTGTTTGGTATTTCGTGATCGACGGTGACCAAGAGCCTTTCATGGTCAGTCACATCGCCGATGAAAAAGCCAACCACTTGGGCTTTGAGCATCTGGCCAAACACATTGCTGTAGGCGGCACTCTGCTGCTTGGTATTCAAGGCCCCCACCATGACTACGAGACAGTCATTTCAAACGGCATGACGTATTCGCAAAAAATTGACCCCACAGACATTGGCTTTACCAAGCACTACTACCTCCAAGACGGTGACCATAAGGTGATGGACCAAACCGTGCACTACCGCACCTACACCTTTGCTGAGGCGCAGGCTTTGATGGGCGCCTATGGCTTTGAATACGTGGCTGAGAGGGACGCCAATCAACTGTTTTTGCAGTTCAAGAAAGTCAAGTGATGCACGCTGCCAAACCGAAATTGTTTTTCATCGGTGTGGGCAACATGGGCAATCCCATGGCAGTCAACTTGGTGAAGGCTGGCTATCCCGTCACCGTGTTTGATGTGTCGCGGGCCAAGGCCGAGAACTTGATCGCTTTGGGCGCCACGTGGGTCAACAGCTTGGCCGAAGGTGCTGCGCAAGCCGACGCGGTCATGGCTTCTTTGCCAGGCCCCGCACAAGTGCGTGACGTGATGTTGGGTGAGCAGGGCGTGTTGGCGCATGTCAAAGCGGGAGCCACTGTGATTGACACCTCCACCAGTGCGGTGGAATTGGTGCGCGAATTGGTGGCCTTGGCCGCAACCAAAGGCGTGGACTTTTTGGAAGCCCCTGTGACCAATGCGGTGGACATGGCCGCCTTGGGGCGCTTGTCTATTTTTGTGGGGGGCGACCAAGCCACTTACGAAAAACACAAACCCATCTTCGAGGTCATCGGCGAAAAAATCTTCCACGTGGGCGAGCCCGGCAACGGCGCCACCATCAAGCTCTTAACCAACCTGCTGTGGTTTGTCAGCGCTGCTGCGATTGGCGAAGGCTTAATGCTGGGCGCCAAGGCGGGCATTCCGTTGCACACCGTGTGGGAAGCCATCAAGTCCAGCGCGGGCAACAGTTGGGTGGCTGAGCACGATGTGCCCTCCATCTTTGCGGGTCACTATGACCCCAGTTTCTCGTTGGCCCTGTGCTGCAAAGATTTGGGCCTCATCAACGGCATTGCCAAATCACAAGGTTACGACTTGCCCATGGGTGGCATGGCGCAACAGTTGTTTCAACAAGCCATGGCCACTTACGGCCCGGATGCTGCCGAGCTGCATGTGGTGAAACTTTTAGAAGAGCGTGTAGGACACCTGCTGCGACCATGACCCACCAATCCCGTTTACTCGCCGAAGCCCATTTGCACATGCCACAAGGCGTGGCAGAGAACTACCGTTACTGGGGCGAAAAAGACACGGTGTTCATTGCCAGCGCCAAAGGCTGCACGCTCACCGATGTGGACGGCAAAACCTATGTGGACTTTCGCTTAGGCTACGGCCCCATCATCTTGGGCTACCGTGACGAACGCGTGGACAACGCGGTGATTGAGCAAATCACCCAGCGCGGCACGCTGTCTGGTTTTTCGACCGAGCTGGACACCACGGTGGTCAAGCAAATCAAGGCCATCTGCCCCAACATCGACAAGATGCGGTTTGCCAACTCTGGCACTGAGGCTGTCATGGGCGCGGTGCGCACCGCACGCGGCTACACCAGACGCGACCGCGTGGCGATTGTGGAAGGCTCGTTCCACGGCTTGTACGACGAGATGATGTGGAAGTCCGACATCGAGCATTGGCAGCCGGGCAGCCATGACGCGCCCAACGTCATTCCCTTCGGCGGTGGCATTCCACAGCGCAGCCGTGAGTTGCTGAGCATCATCAGCCACAACGACTTTGAAGATTTAGAAAACCTGTTTGCCACGCAAGGTGACACCTTGGCCTGTGTGGTGATCGAGCCCATCATTGGCAATGCGGGCAGCGTGGCCGCCAGCCAAGAATGGCTGCAGCGTTTGCGCGACCTGTGTACGCAACACGGCACGGTGCTCATCATTGACGAAGTGAAATCTGGCTTTCGCGTGGCCAAGGGCGGGGCGCAAGAGCTGTATGGCATCCATGCCGACCTCACCACCTATGCCAAAGCCATGGGCAACGGTTATCCCGTGGCCGCGTTTGGTGGCAAGTCCGCCGTGATGGATGTGGTGGGCTCACACGCCGGTGGCGTGGTGCATGGCGGCACCTACACGGCCAATCTTGTCGCACTCAGCGCCGCACACGCTACGCTCAAAATTTTGGCTGAGACGAATGCGCAGCAAACCATCAACCGCGCGGGTGAAAACATCCAAGCGGTGTTGGGCCGCGTGTTCACAGCCGCAGGGCTAGAGCACGCCTTTGCCGGTCCGCCTGCGATGTTTGGCATTCACTTCAGTGCCACCGTGCCCACCAACTATCGCGATTGGCGCCTCACCAACAGCGAGCTGTACCGAAAGTTTGCGTGGGAACTCATTGCACGTGGGGTCATGCTCGAGCCCGACTCGCGTGAACCTTGGTTCATTTGCGAAGCGCACCAGCACATGGACTTGGGCTGGCTCGAAGACGTGGCCACGCAATCGTTGCGCGCGGCATTCGCGGGCTGAGCCAACACCACGCCTGAATCCGCTGGACGCGCTGAGACAGGGGGGACCGAAGAAGTCGGGATAATTGAGCCATGAATTTTCCCGATGCCTCGCTCTGGCGCACCTCCGTGGCCCCCATGATGGATAGGCTTGATTAACTAGTATCCATGCGGGTTTCAAGAGTTTTGTGTGCAATCCGTGTGCAATTGAGATCGTAGGACGGCTGATAACCCTTTAATCAAATAGGTTTATGATTCCTGTTGTCGTGGGTTCGAGCCCCATCAGCCACCCCAACATTCATGCGCCCTAGCGACCTTTTTGGTTTCTAGGGCGCTTCTCTTTCTGACCCCATGTAAGGGCGGATGTACGACTGATTTATCCACGTAAATGGCTATTTACGAATCAATGAAGCGTTGGTGGTGACATCACGCCTATGGTTGAGCCCCATCAGCCATCCCAACATTCATGTGCCCTAGCGACCTTTTTGGTTCCTAGGGCATTTTTTATTCATAGCCCATACCTACCAAGCGGTCGTACTTCCTCTTGACCACGGCCAAAACACACAGCAGCAAGACGATGGCTTTGATGGGGAAGTTGGCTACTGATTTGGGGTGCATAAAGTTGTTTCGTATGTGTGTGTTGAATTGCATCCAATAGTGAGCCACTAAACCTAGGTATTTGCATCCAAATTTGACCCACGTAGTCAAACTGTCCTGCTCAGCATTGAGCAGGAGACACAGGAGTGATCAACGTGGCGTTATTAAGTGTGATCAGGCG
>CAISMH010000006.1 GCA_903886485.1 uncultured Burkholderiales bacterium | reverse complement strand
TTGGCCTTAGGTGCCACGCGTTAAAAGCGTAAAAAATACAGAGAAAAATTAAAGCGGCTTGCTCGCCACGGAGGCGGCAGCTGCAGGTGCCTGCACAGCATTGGCAGGTTTGACGACCGCTGCAGACGCAGCACTTGCAGCAGGCGTCACCGCACGAGGGACGCTCGCTGAAGCCGCTGCCACAGAGGCTGTGGCAGACGCCGGCGCTGCGGCAGTTCCAACCAGCGTTGTAGACGCAGGTTTTTGAGCAGGTGTCACAGAGGGTGCGCTGGTGGCGTCACCGGGTTCAGTGGCCATGTTTTGCAACACAGGAGGCGCCGGCTCTGTCACCGCTTCCGGTTCAGGACGCATCCATGCGGCCACCGCCAACGCAGCAACAAACAACGCCGCCAAGGCCAACACCGGAGTCTTCGTGACTTGGGAAGTTTCAAGGCTTGCGGTAGCCTCCACCGAAGCGTCTGTGGCCACATCAACCAAGTCATCTTGGCGCGCATGATCAGATTCAGCAGACGCAGGTGCTGCGACCGAGTCAATCACAGCTGTCGCCTCGTTTGTGGCCACATCGGCAGCATCGACAGGTGGCGTCGACACCACTGCGGGTGCAACTTGTACAAACACCTCTTCAGGCTGCATGCCCAACAAACTGCCTACTTTTTTAGCAGATGTCCATTTGATGGTGTCGCTGTAGAACGCACTGGATCCGCCCTCTTCCAGCTGTCGAATTTGCTTGATCGACATGCATGCGCGCGTCGCCAAATCACTCAAGGCCCAACCACGTGTTTCGCGGCGTAAACGCAGCAACTCGCCGTTGATCGTAGGCAATTCTTGATGCATGACGGAGAGCAATCAGGCCAAAAAATTACTTGACCAACAAAAGCTCGCCCTTGATAGACGCGCCCTTTTGAACCGACAGGGTTTGATACACCACATGGCCATCGACCGAGGCCGATGAGGTCACGATCAACTCATTGCATGTCGCGGTGCCCGAGAACTTGCCTTTGATGTGCAAGCTGCTGCAAGTGACCACGCCTTCAACTTGACCACGTGCGCCAATGGTGAGTTCATCGACTTGAATTTGACCGTTCAAGGAGCCTTCCACATGGATTGCGCCTTTGGCAGCAATCTCACCACGGAAGGAGAAGCCCTCGCTCAAAATAGAGGGCTTGTTGGCGGTGGCGGAGATCATGTCCATCATGCTGTTTCGCTGAGTTGGTGCAGAGACTGCGGGGGGGGGAGAAACCGATTGAACCTCGTCCTGCACGTTGTCGTCGTCCACGTCAGGACCAGAAACGGTCTCAGCAGGGAGATTAATGTTGCTGGTTTTGGATTTGTTGAACATATTGTGCCGTCCGAATAACTTTTTGAGGATTGACTGGATACCCGCCGATCAGGATTTCCAAATGAAGGTGTTTACCAGTGGATGAAGCACCTGTGCTGCCAATATTGCCCACCACAGATTCATTCGTCACTTTGTCGCCAACCTTGACCGCCATATTGGCCAAGTGGGCATACAAGGATTCCA
>CAISMH010000005.1 GCA_903886485.1 uncultured Burkholderiales bacterium | reverse complement strand
CAACGTGTCGATCACTGTGAAGTTGATCCACCCCATCGCGATGGAAGAAGGCTTGCGCTTCGCCATCCGCGAAGGCGGTAAGACAGTTGGCGCTGGTGTGGTTGCCAAGATCATTGCCTAATTAACAAATCAGAGCGCTAGATCTAGGGGCGTAGCTTAGTGGTAAAGTTGCGGTTTCCAAAACCGTCGATGGGGGTTCGATTCCCTCCGCCCCTGCCACTCAAGCTTTGATAGCTCGGTGGTTTACCAAGCCCGCCATGATGGCGGGCTTCGGTGTCTTAAATAACGCATAAAAAAACGGTACAGGAAAACCCTTATCCATGTCTGCAGCAAATATTGAAAACGTCTCGACTTTCGCCGACAAGGCCAAGCTCGTCTTGGTGGCGCTGTTGGTCGTGGCTGCTTTGGCCGGGTTTTATACATTGGCTCCTCAGGGGCCCATCGTCCAGTGGTTGACGCTGGTGGGTGGTTTGGTGGCTGCCGTGGTTGTGTTCTTGTTGTCGTTGCCAGGCCGCCAGTTGGTGGCTTTTGGTAACGATGCTTGGCGTGAAGTCAACAAGGTGGTGTGGCCCACTCGCAAAGAGTCCACCCAAATGACTTTGTATGTGTTTGCCTTCGTGGTGATCATGGCGCTGTTCTTGTGGTTGACCGATAAGACCCTCGAGTGGGTGTTTTACGACCTGATTCTGGGGTGGAAAAAATAATGACCGACATCATCGACAACGCCGCAGCAGATGCGGCCGCAACCCCGCCTGCTTACGTGAATCCTGATTTGCGTTGGTATGTCGTTCATGCCTACTCGGGCATGGAGAAGGCTGTTGAGCGCAACATTCGCGAAAGCATTGCACGCGCGGGCATGGACACCAAATTCGGGCGCATCTTGGTGCCTACCGAAGAAGTGGTGGAAATGAAGAATGGCCAGCGTCGTACGGCTGAGCGTAAGTTTTTCCCCGGCTATGTGTTCGTTGAAATGGTGATGGATGACGACACGTGGCACTTGGTCAAGCACACCAACAAAGTGACAGGGTTTGTGGGTGGCGCTAAGAACCGCCCCGCCCCTATTTCTGAGGCGGAAGTCCAGAAAATCGTGAGCCAAATGCAAGACGGTGCAGACAAGCCCCGTCACAAAGTGGAGTTCATGGTGGGTGAGTTGGTGCGTGTCAAAGAAGGCCCGTTCACTGACTTCAATGGCTCAGTCGAAGAAGTCAACTACGAGAAAAGCAAAGTGCGCGTCTCGGTCACCATCTTTGGTCGTGCAACGCCTGTGGAATTGGAATTCGGCCAGATCGAGAAAACTTAATCTGGTTCAAAGTTTTGTGGTTTGGTGCTTCCCGACTCGGTGCCAAACAATTGAAGTGAGTCGTTAACCCCGGGGAGTTCGCAAGAACGTTTGCACCCGCAAGGAGAAAAGCATGGCGAAAAAAATCGTCGGTTTTATCAAGCTGCAAGTTCCAGCAGGTAAAGCCAATCCATCGCCACCGATTGGCCCAGCATTGGGTCAACGTGGTTTGAACATCATGGAATTCTGCAAGGCGTTCAACGCCCAGACCCAAGGCGTTGAGCCCGGTCTGCCATTGCCAGTGGTCATCACTGCGTTTGCAGATAAATCTTTCACCTTCATCATCAAGACACCTCCAGCGACCACCTTGATCAAGAAGGCCATCAAGTTGGACAAGGGCTCTGCCCGTCCTCACGTCGACAAAGTTGGCAAGATCACGCGCGCTCAGCTCGAAGAGATCGCCAAAACCAAGATGGAAGACTTGAATGCTGCCGACTTAGATGCAGCTGTTCGCATCATCGCCGGCTCTGCCCGTTCGATGGGCGTGACTGTGGAGGGCGTGTAAATGTCCAAGTTGACTAAAAAACAAAAAGCCTTTGAAGGCAAAGTTGACAGCACCAAGTTGTATGCCTTGTCGGATGCCTTGGGTATCGTCAAAGAATGCGCGACTGCCAAGTTCGACGAATCTATCGACGTGGCCGTGCAACTCGGTATCGATGCCAAGAAATCTGACCAAGTGGTGCGTGGCGCCGTGGTCTTGCCGAACGGTACGGGTAAAACTGCTCGCGTCGCTGTGTTCGCTCAAGGCGCTAAGGCTGAAGAAGCCAAAGCCGCTGGTGCGGACGTGGTGGGTATGGATGACTTGGCCGCCATGGTCAAAGCCGGTGACATGCCTTTTGACGTGGTCATCGCTGCACCTGACGCCATGCGCGTTGTCGGTACGTTGGGTCAAATCTTGGGCCCACGCGGCTTGATGCCTAACCCCAAGGTCGGTACGGTAACGCCAGACGTCGCAACCGCTGTGCGTAACGCCAAAGCTGGTCAAGTGCAGTTCCGCGTTGACAAGGCCGGTATCGTGCACAGCACGATTGGTCGTCGTTCCTTTGATGCTGACAAGTTGCAGGGCAACTTGGCCGCATTGGTCGAAGCTTTGAACAAGGCCAAGCCTGCCTCAAGCAAAGGTGTTTACCTGCGTAAAGTCGCCGTCTCCTCCACCATGGGTGTGGGCGTACGCGTCGACGTGCAAACGCTCGGCGCTTAATAGCGTTGAAAAATTTGGGTGGCACGCAAGTGCTGCCCAGAGTGGTGGGCTGATGCAAATCTTCGGATTTGCACAGGCCATCCAAGACCGTTGGTGTGGGGTTTGACCCCACTTAATCGAATGACCAACGCAGATGGCGATCCCGCTAGACGGATTTTTTCCTGACAGTTAGGTCGCTGCAAAAGTGGCGTGTTGAAGGGCGAATGCAAAGAGCAAGGCCTGACAGCACATTTAAAGGAGTAGACCTTGAGTCTTAATCGCAGTGAGAAAGAAGCGGTCATTTCAGAAGTGACCACGCTCGCCGCCCAAGCTCAAACGCTGGTGATTGCGGAATACCGCGGCATCACGGTCGCCGACATGACCAAACTGCGCAACAAAGCGCGCAGCACAGGTGTGACCCTGAGCGTGTTGAAAAACACACTCGCACGCCGTGCTGTCGCTGGTAGCTCGTTTGAAGTTGTCGCCGACCAGATGACCGGTCCGCTGATCTATGGCTTCTCTGTTGACGCTATTGCTGCCGCTAAGGTGGTGGCTGAATTCGCGAAAACCAACGACAAGTTGGTGATTCGTGCAGGCGTTTACGGTGGTAAAGCTTTGGACGCGAACGGCGTTAAGCAATTGGCAAGCATCCCTTCGAAAGAAGTGTTGTTGGCTCAGTTGTGTGGCTTGTTGATGTCGCCTATGTCTCGCACCGCAGTGGTGTTGGGCGCTTTGGCGGCCAAAAAAGGCGAAGGCGAAGCTGTTGCCGCTTAAGGCCAGCATTCGTGTTTTAACCAATTGTTAGGAAATAAAAATGGCATTCGATAAAGACGCATTTTTGACCGCGCTCGACAGCATGACGGTCTTGGAACTCAACGACTTGGTGAAAGCCATCGAAGAGAAATTTGGTGTGAGCGCTGCCGCTATGGCCGCTCCTGCTGCTGGCGGCGGTGGCGGTGGTGCAGCTGCTGAAGAGAAAACAGAATTCAACGTTGTGTTGACTGAAGCAGGCGCCAACAAAGTGTCCGTGATTAAAGCAGTTCGCGAAATCACCGGTCTGGGCTTGAAAGAAGCCAAAGACATGGTTGACGGCGCACCCAAGGCTGTGAAAGAAGGCGTGTCTAAGGCTGACGCTGAAGCCGCTAAGAAGAAGCTCGAAGAAGCTGGTGCTAAGGTTGAATTGAAGTAATTCGGTTCTCCTTCGAGGCTGGAGTGTCCCGTCAAGGGCCTCCAGCCTTCTGTGCTTACAGAGCGCACCCACAAGCGGGTTGAAATCAACCTTCTTTTGAGTGTCTTCTGACCCCAACTGCAGAAGATGCCTTGGTTCGGGTTGCGTGCAATGCGCAACCGTCCGCCAACGCTGGTAGAGGCCAGCCGCCAAGCCTGATGTATGGGACGTGATGTCTCATGCGGAAAAACAGTTCTGAAAGATCAAGCCCGGAGATCTCATGGCCTACTCATACACCGAACGCAAGCGTATTCGCAAGAGTTTCGGCAGCCGCGACAGCGTGCTGGAAATTCCATATTTGTTGCAAATGCAAAAAGACGCGTACACCGCGTTTTTGCAAGCTGACGTCCCACCTAAAAAGCGTACCAACGAAGGCCTGCAAGCTGCTTTTGAAGCTGCATTCCCCATCGTGTCGCACAACGGTTTTGTCGAGATGAAGTATCTCGAATACAACTTGGCCAAGCCCGCCTTTGATGTGCGTGAGTGCCAAACCCGTGGTTTGACTTTCTCTTCGGCTGTACGCGCTCGCGTGCAACTCATCATTTATGACCGTGAGTCTTCGACACCACAGTCCAAAGTGGTCAAAGAAGTGAAAGAGCAAGAGGTCTACATGGGCGAAGTGCCTTTGATGACCGACAAAGGTTCGTTCATCATCAACGGTACGGAGCGCGTGATCGTGTCTCAGTTGCACCGTTCACCTGGCGTGTTCTTCGAGCACGACAAGGGCAAAACCCACAGCTCTGGCAAATTGTTGTTCAGCGCGCGCATCATTCCTTACCGCGGTTCATGGCTCGATTTCGAATTCGACCCCAAAGACTTGCTGTACTTCCGCGTCGACCGTCGCCGCAAGATGCCAGTCTCGATCTTGTTGAAGGCCATTGGCCTGACACCAGAAACCATCCTCGCGAACTTCTTCGTGAACGACAACTTCCGCTTGATGGACAGCGGCGCACAAATGGAATTTGTGGCCGAACGTCTGCGCGGCGAAGTGGCCCGTTTTGACATCACAGACAAATCCGGCAAAGTGATCGTCGCCAAAGACAAGCGCGTGACGGTTCGTCACACCCGTGAGTTGGACGAGAGCAAAACCACACACATCAGCGTGCCCGAAGACTTCCTCATTGGTCGTGTGCTGGCCAAGAACATCATCGACAGCGACACCGGCGAGTTGATTGCCCGTGCCAACGATGAATTGACCGAAGCCTTGCTCAAGAAATTGCGCGAAGCCGGTGTGCAAGAGCTGCAATGCATCTACACCAACGAACTCGACCAAGGCGCGTACATTTCGCAAACCTTGCGCACGGACGAAACCGTAGACGAGTTCGCTGCACGCGTGGCCATCTACCGCATGATGCGTCCTGGCGAGCCGCCGACAGAAGACGCGGTGCAAGCCTTGTTCCAACGTTTGTTCTACAACCCAGACACGTACGATTTGTCGCGCGTGGGTCGTATGAAATTCAACGCCAAAGTGGGCACACCCGAATCCACAGGCCCCATGGTTTTGACCAACGACGACATCTTGTCGGTGGTGAAGATTTTGGTGGACTTGCGCAACGGTCGTGGCGAAGTCGATGACATCGACCACTTGGGTAACCGTCGCGTGCGTTGCGTGGGCGAATTGGCCGAAAACCAATACCGCACAGGCTTGGCACGTATCGAAAAAGCCGTGAAAGAGCGTTTGGGCCAAGCCGAGCAAGAGCCGCTCATGCCCCACGACTTGATCAACTCCAAGCCCATCTCTGCTGCGCTCAAAGAGTTCTTTGGTGCATCACAGTTGTCACAGTTCATGGACCAAACCAACCCATTGGCCGAGATCACGCACAAGCGTCGCGTCTCAGCCTTGGGCCCAGGCGGTTTGACGCGCGAACGCGCAGGCTTTGAAGTGCGTGACGTGCACGTGACCCACTACGGTCGTGTGTGTCCCATCGAAACACCCGAAGGTCCAAACATTGGTTTGATCAACTCTTTGGCCTTGTACGCCCGCTTGAACGAGTACGGTTTCATTGAAACCCCTTACCGTCGCGTGGTGGATGGCAAGGTCACGATGGACATCGATTACTTGTCCGCCATCGAAGAAGGCAAATACGTCATTGCGCAGGCCAACGCGGCTTTGGACAAAGACGGCAAGTTGACCGGCGACTTGGTGTCTGCCCGTGAAAACGGCGAATCCATTTTGTGCGGCGCAGAGCGCATCCAGTACATGGACGTGTCTCCCGCGCAGATCGTGTCTGTGGCGGCCTCGTTGGTGCCGTTCTTGGAGCACGATGACGCGAACCGCGCGTTGATGGGTGCCAACATGTCACGCCAAGCCGTGCCTGTGTTGCGTCCAGAAAAACCCATGGTCGGTACCGGTATCGAGCGCGTTGCCGCGGTCGACTCAGGCACGGTGGTGACCGCGACTCGCGGCGGTGTGGTCGATTATGTGGACGCCACTCGCGTGGTGGTTCGCGTGAACGACGCCGAAGCCCAAGCGGGTGAAGTGGGCGTGGACATCTACAACCTCATCAAGTACCAACGTTCCAACCAAAACACCAACATCCACCAGCGTCCTATCGTCAAGCGCGGCGACAAGATTGCCAAGGGTGATGTGGTGGCTGACGGTGCATCGACAGACCTCGGCGAAATCGCCATCGGTCAAAACATGTTGATTGCTTTCATGCCATGGAACGGCTACAACTTCGAAGACTCGATCTTGATCAGCGAGCGCGTGGTGGCTGAAGACCGCTACACCTCGATCCACATCGAAGAACTCGTGGTGATGGCACGCGACACCAAGTTGGGTGCCGAAGAAATCACACGCGACATCCCTAACTTGGCAGAGCAACAACTCAACCGTTTGGATGACTCCGGCATCATTTACGTGGGTGCAGAAGTGCAGCCTGGCGACACACTGGTCGGCAAGGTCACACCGAAGGGCGAAACCACACTCACGCCAGAAGAAAAACTGTTGCGCGCCATCTTTGGTGAAAAAGCCAGCGATGTGAAAGACACATCACTGCGCGTGAGCCAAGGTTCGCAAGGTACCGTCATCGACGTGCAAGTCTTCACCCGTGAAGGCATCCAGCGCGACAAGCGCGCCCAGCAAATCATTGACGACGAACTCAAGCGTTTCCGTCTCGACTTGAACGACCAACTCCGCATTGTGGAAGCTGACGCGTTTGACCGTATCGAAAAACTCTTGAGCGGCAAAACTGCCAACGGCGGCCCCAACAAGTTGGCCAAGGGCAGCAAGATCGACAAGGCCTATTTGGCTTCTGTCGAGAAGTTCCACTGGTTTGACATCCGTCCAGCGGACGAAGATGTGGCGAGCCAGTTGGAGAGCATCAAGAACGCGATGGAGCAAACCCGTCACAGCTTTGACTTGGCCTTCGAAGAGAAGCGCAAGAAGTTGACGCAAGGCGACGAGTTGCCAGCAGGCGTGTTGAAGATGGTCAAGGTCTACTTGGCCGTCAAGCGTCGCTTGCAGCCGGGTGACAAGATGGCCGGCCGCCACGGTAACAAAGGTGTGGTCTCCAAGATCGTTCCGGTCGAAGACATGCCTTACATGGCCGACGGCACACCTTGCGACATCGTGTTGAACCCCTTGGGCGTTCCTTCACGGATGAACGTGGGTCAGGTGTTGGAAGTTCACTTGGGATGGGCCGGTAAAGGTATCGGTCAACGCATTGGCAACATGCTCCAAGAGCAAGCCAAAGCTGCTGAGATCCGCGCTTTCATGGAAGAGTTGTACAACGGTTCGGGTCGCAAAGAAGACCTGAGCAAGCTCAACGACGCCCAAATCGTCGAGATGGCAGGCAACTTGACCAATGGCGTGCCTTTTGCAACCCCCGTGTTTGACGGCGCCGCAGAAGAAGACATTCGCACGATGTTGAAGTTGGCTTACCCAGACGACATCGCCCAGGCGAAAGGTTTGACGGCCACACGCACACAGGCGCACTTGTTTGATGGTCGTACCGGCGAGGCTTTCGAGCGTCCCACCACCATCGGCTACATGCACTTCTTGAAACTCCACCACTTGGTCGACGACAAGATGCACGCGCGTTCAACCGGCCCCTACAGCTTGGTCACACAGCAGCCGCTGGGTGGTAAGGCGCAGTTCGGTGGTCAGCGTTTCGGTGAGATGGAAGTGTGGGCTTTGGAAGCCTACGGTGCCTCTTACACCCTGCAAGAAATGCTCACCGTCAAGTCCGACGACGTGCAAGGCCGTACCAAGGTGTACGAGAGCATTGTCAAAGGCGAGCACTCCATCGAAGCGGGCATGCCCGAGTCGTTCAACGTGCTGGTCAAAGAAATTCGTTCATTGGGCATCGACATTGAGTTGGACCGCGCCTAAGCGGTTTGACGACATAAGGATTTAAAACATGAAATCATTACTCGACCTGTTCAAGCAGTTCACGCCCGATGAGCATTTCGATGCCATCAAAATCGGCATGGCTTCGCCCGAGAAGATCCGTTCGTGGTCTTTCGGCGAAGTGAAAAAACCAGAAACCATCAACTACCGCACCTTCAAGCCCGAGCGCGACGGCTTGTTCTGCGCCAAAATTTTTGGTCCTATCAAAGACTACGAATGCTTGTGCGGCAAGTACAAACGCCTCAAGCACCGTGGTGTGATTTGCGAAAAGTGCGGCGTTGAAGTCACGCAAACCAAAGTGCGTCGTGAGCGTATGGGTCACATCGACCTGGCCGCGCCTTGCGCCCACATTTGGTTCTTGAAGTCCTTGCCTTCACGTTTGGGCCTCGTGCTCGACATGACCCTGCGTGATATCGAGCGTGTGTTGTACTTTGAAGCTTATGTCGTGACCGACCCCGGCATGACACCTTTGAAGAAATTCGCCATCATGTCGGAAGACGACTACGAAGCCAAAGTGGTGGAGTACGGTGACGAATTCATCGCCAAGATGGGCGCTGAAGGCATCAAGGATTTACTCGAAGGCCTCGACCTCGATATCGAAATCGAGAAGCTGCGCAATGATTTGACCGGTTCTGAAATCAAGATCAAGAAAAACGCCAAGCGTTTGAAATTGATGGAAGCGTTCAAGAAGTCTGGCATCAAGCCCGAGTGGATGGTGTTGACCGTCTTGCCCGTGTTGCCACCCGATCTGCGTCCTTTGGTGCCGTTGGACGGCGGTCGCTTTGCGACTTCCGACTTGAACGACTTGTACCGTCGCGTGATCAACCGTAACAGCCGCCTTCGTCGTTTGCTCGAACTCAAGGCGCCTGAGATCATTGCACGCAACGAAAAACGCATGTTGCAAGAAGCCGTGGACAGCTTGCTGGACAACGGCCGTCGCGGCAAGGCTATGACAGGCGCCAACAAGCGCGCCTTGAAGTCTTTGGCCGACATGATCAAAGGCAAGAGCGGTCGTTTCCGTCAAAACTTGTTGGGCAAGCGCGTCGACTACTCAGGGCGTTCCGTGATCACCGTGGGCCCAACTTTGAAACTGCACCAGTGCGGTTTGCCCAAGTTGATGGCGCTCGAGTTGTTCAAGCCCTTCATCTTCTCGCGTCTCGAAGCCATGGGCATTGCGACCACCATCAAGGCTGCGAAGAAAGAAGTGGAATCCGGCTCTGCCGTGGTGTGGGACATCTTGGAAGAGGTGATCAAAGAGCACCCCGTCATGTTGAACCGTGCGCCGACGCTGCACCGCTTGGGCATTCAAGCGTTCGAACCGATCTTGATCGAAGGCAAAGCCATTCAATTGCACCCACTCGTGTGTTCAGCGTTCAACGCTGACTTCGACGGTGACCAAATGGCCGTTCACGTGCCTTTGTCTGTGGAAGCGCAGATGGAAGCCCGTACCTTGATGCTGGCGTCGAACAACATCTTGTTCCCTGCCAACGGCGAGCCATCCATCGTTCCTTCACAAGACGTGGTGTTGGGCTTGTACTACGCCACCCGTGACCGTATCAACGGCAAAGGCGAAGGCTTGGTGTTTGCCAACCTCACCGAAGTGCAACGCGCTTTGGACGCTGGCGTGGTCGAGTTGACCGCCAAAGTGGCCGTGCGTTTGACCGAGTGGAACAAAGACAAAGAAACCGGCGAATTCACACCAAGCACCAGCTTGGTGGATACGACCGTGGGCCGTGCTTTGTTGTCCGAAATCTTGCCCAAGGGCTTGCCTTTCTCGAACATCAACAAGTCGTTGAAGAAGAAAGAAATTTCTAAACTCATCAACGTGTCATTCCGCAAGTGCGGTTTGAAAGAAACCGTGGTGTTCGCTGACAAGTTGTTGCAAAACGGTTTCCGTTTGGCCACACGCGCAGGCATCTCGATTGCCATCGACGACATGTTGGTGCCGCCAGAAAAAGGCGCCATCATCAGTGCTTCGGAAAAAGAAGTCAAAGACATCGAACAGCAATACGTGTCCGGTCTGGTGACTTCTGGCGAGCGTTACAACAAGGTGGTGGACATCTGGGGTAAGGCGGGCGACGCTGTGTCGAAGGTGATGATGGACCAACTCCGCAAAGAGAAGACCATTGACCGCCACGGCAAAGAAGTTGAGCAAGAGTCGTTCAACTCCATCTACATGATGGCCGACTCAGGCGCTCGCGGTTCTGCGGCTCAGATTCGTCAGTTGGCGGGTATGCGCGGTTTGATGGCCAAGCCTGACGGCTCCATCATTGAGACCCCGATCACGGCGAACTTCCGTGAAGGCCTGAACGTGTTGCAGTACTTTATTTCCACCCACGGTGCGCGTAAAGGTCTGGCCGACACGGCGTTGAAGACTGCGAACTCCGGTTACTTGACACGCCGCTTGGTGGACGTGACCCAAGACTTGGTGGTCACAGAGCACGATTGCGGCACCACCAACGGTCAACTGATGCGCGCCATCGTTGAAGGTGGTGAAGTCATCGAATCACTGCGCGACCGTATCTTGGGTCGTACAGCCGTGGAAGATGTGTTGAACCCCGAAACACGTGCGGTGTTGGTCAAGGCTGGCGTCATGCTGGACGAAGACATCATTGACGAAATCGAAGCCGCTGGCGTTGACGAAGTCAAAGTGCGCACCGCCTTGAACTGCGAAACACGCTTCGGCTTGTGCGCCATGTGCTACGGCCGTGACTTGGGTCGCGGCGGTTTGGTCAACAACGGTGAAGCCGTTGGTGTGATCGCTGCGCAGTCCATCGGTGAACCCGGGACACAGCTGACCATGCGTACCTTCCACATCGGTGGTGCGGCTTCGCGTGCGGCTGTCGCGTCTAGCGTGGAAGCCAAGTCCAATGGTGTGATTGGTTTCAACTCCACCATGCGCTATGTGTCCAACACCAAGGGTGAGTTGGTGGTGATTTCTCGCTCCGGCGAAATCATCATCCACGACGAACACGGTCGCGAGCGTGAGCGTCACAAAGTGCCATACGGTGCGATTCTGTCGATCAAGCCAGACCAAGCCATCAAGGCGGGCGTCATCTTGGCGAACTGGGATCCGTTGACGCGTCCCATCATCACGGAATTCGCCGGTAAGGTGCAATTCGAGAACGTGGAAGAAGGCCTCACCGTGGCCAAGCAATTGGACGAAGTCACAGGCTTGTCCACCTTGGTGGTGATTGATCCGAAACGTCGCGGCTCAACCAAAGTGGTGCGTCCACAGGTCAAGCTGATCGATGCCTCTGGCAAAGAAGTGAAGATTCCTGGCACAGACCACGCGGTGACGATTGGCTTCCAAATCGGCGCCTTGATTCAAGTGCGCGATGGCATGGATGTGGGCCCAGGCGAAGTCTTGGCACGTATCCCTGTGGAAGGTCAAAAGACCCGCGACATTACCGGTGGTTTGCCACGTGTGGCCGAACTGTTCGAAGCACGCAGCCCCAAAGACAAGGGCATGTTGGCTGAGATGACCGGTACCGTGTCGTTTGGTAAAGAAACCAAAGGCAAGGTGCGTTTGCAGATCACGGACCCAGAAGGCAAAGTGTGGGACGAACTCATTCCTAAAGAGAAAAACATCTTGGTTCACGAAGGCCAAGTGGTCAACAAAGGCGAGAGCGTGGTGGACGGCCCAGCCGACCCACAAGACATCTTGCGTTTGCTCGGCATGGAAGAGTTGGCACGCTACATCGTGGACGAAGTGCAAGACGTTTACCGCTTGCAAGGCGTGAAGATCAACGACAAACACATTGAAGTGATCGTGCGTCAAATGCTGCGTCGCGTCGTGGTCGAAAGCGTGGGTGACTCCAACTACATCGCTGGCGAACAAGTGGAGCGTTCGGAGATTCTCAACACCAACGAAGCACTGCAACGTGATGGAAAAATTCCAGCCACGTTCACCAACTTGTTGCTGGGTATCACCAAAGCGTCCTTGTCGCCCGACTCGTTCATCTCTGCGGCTTCGTGCCAAGAAACCACACGTGTGTTGACCGAAGCGGCCATCATGGGCAAACGCGACGAGTTGCGCGGCTTGAAAGAAAACGTCATCGTCGGTCGCCTGATCCCCGCAGGTACTGGCTTGGCGTATCACAAGGCGCGCAAGGTCAAAGATGCGATGGACGACGCCGAGCGCCGCGCCATTGCGGAAGCCGAAGCGGCTGAGTTGGCCGGAGAATCTTCTGACGAAGAAGCTCAGGTCGATCACGGCGCGGGTGAAGAAGCGTAAAACGACCCCCTCAACAAAGGCCCGAAAGGGCCTTTGTTGTTATGGGCAAAGTGGTTTGAAAGCACGAGGAGTTCAACATGCTTGATGCGTGGTGGTTTTGGCTGTTCATAGCCGTGATGTTGTTTTGGAGCGTGGGTGCATACCGCCGTTTGGTCGGCCTGCGCACAGCCGTGAACAAGCAATTTGCTGTGCTTGAAGAGTTGATGCTGCGCTACCAAGCACTGGTGCAAGAGGCCACGACAGCCGCAGTGACTTCCCCCTCGGGCTGGCAAACTGCTGCGTCGCCAGAGTTGGGGGCCAGCCATTGGACGCGATTACAAGTGGCGGCAAATTTGTCCGCCATGGCCTTGGCGCGCATGCAAGAGCATCCGCTGGATCCATCCTCTTCAATCGCCCTGGTCGCTACCAGCCGTGATTTACAAGATGCATGGGAGGCGCTCACGCATCCGGATGTGTATTACGTCTCTGTGCCCGCCGAGTTGACGCAGCGTTGGGCCGAGTTGGGCATTTCGATCCAACCGGATTTGCAGCGCTTCAATCAAGCGGTGACGCATTACAACGAGGCCATTGCGATGTTTCCCGCAACCTTGATGGCGCGTCTGTTCAAGTTCAAGCCCGGACGCGTTCTGGGATGACCGAGCACAAAAATACTTCTGTCCCGCTGTGGCAACAGTTGCAAGCGGTGGCTCAAGCCTTGGCGCAAGTGCGGCGTGGTGTTTCAGGCACTCCAGCACTGGAAGCTGTCCCTTCTGCGTTGCGCCCAGGCGTGCAAGCGTTGCTGTTTCAAGCGCTGAGGCAGCTGGGCCGTGCGCAAGCTCTGCGTGCGATGTTGGCCTCGCGCACGCCAGCGCCTTTGCCTGACGCACTGTTATGCACGGCTTTGGCCTTGGCTTGGGACCCAGTCAATGCGCCGTATGAACCACACACGCTGGTCAACCAAGCGGTGGAGGCGGCCAAGAACACGCGCAGTTTGCAAATGCAGGCAAATTTTCTCAATGCTTGTTTGAGACGTTTTTTGCGCGAGCGTGATGCCTTGGTGGAGGCCACAAATGGCAACGTCCTTGCCCAGTGGAACCACCCCGAGTGGTGGGTCACGCGCTTGCAAAAAGACCACCCAGACCACTGGCAAGACATCTTGCGGGCTAATAACCAAGCAGCCCCCATGACGTGGCGTGTGAACACGGCACGAACCAGCCGAGAGGCTTTGCAAGCGGATTGGGAAAATCATGGCATGGCGTCCTTCCCAGTCGGTCAGCAAGGTTTGTCGTTGGCACAGGCGCACGGGGTGCGCGACATTCCTGGTTTTGCTGAGGGGCTTTGCTCGGTGCAAGACGCCGCGGCCCAATGCGCGGCGCAACTTTTGTTGGACGGCTTGGTTGCGCCTCACAAGTCACTGCGCATCCTTGATGCCTGTGCCGCACCGGGTGGCAAAACTGCGCATTTGCTGGAATTGCTGGACGACAAGTCCGAAGTCACGGCGTTGGACATCGACGCACAACGTTGCGAGCGCATTGCGCAAAATTTGCAACGCATCGGCCGTACTGCCAAGATCATGGCTGCCGATGCAGCGTTGACCAAAACGTGGTGGGATGGACAGCTCTTTGACGCCATTCTTTTGGATGCGCCATGCACTGCTTCGGGCATTGTGCGGCGTCACCCGGATGTGCGGTGGTTGCGCCGTGAGACGGACATCGACAAACTCGCCGCCATTCAGAAAAACTTACTCAAACAGCTCTGGCCCTTGGTCAAACCGGGGGGACGCTTGTTGTACTGCACATGTTCCGTTTTCAGGGCGGAGGGCGAGAACCAGGTCAAAACGTTTGTTGAACACAACACCGATGCTCGTTTGCTGCCCTCTCTGGGCCATTTAAGACCTCAAACCCGCGCAACTACGGGCATGCTCACCGACAATCTACCGGGTGATCATGACGGCTTTTATTACGCACTGTTGGAGAAAATTCCTGCACCCTGAGGTGTCCCTGGCGGGCCACATCAGGCGTACGCGTTCGCTTTGCCTCGCGTTGCTGACCACCCTGT
The DNA here is from genome assembly GCA_903886485.1 of uncultured Burkholderiales bacterium. Classification (GTDB taxonomy): domain Bacteria; phylum Pseudomonadota; class Gammaproteobacteria; order Burkholderiales; family Burkholderiaceae_C; genus Limnohabitans. The sequence continues at coordinate 4,660 of CAISMH010000005.1, read as the reverse complement.
GCATGGGTGCCGCGCAGGCGGACACTTGGGTGGAGTTGCAGGATTTCAAATTAGAGCGCCAAGACGCTGCGCTCTACATGTCTGGGCAATGGCATTTTGAGTTACCACCCGCATTGGAAGACGCCCTGCTCAAAGGCATCACACTTTATTTTGTGACTGAGGTAGACATCAACCAAGAGCGTTGGTACGTGTACAACCAGAACGTATCGCATGCCGAGCGCCATGTGCGGTTGTTTTATCAACCCCTGACGCGCCGCTGGCGTGTCAATATTTCTCCGCAGCCTTTCAATGTGGGTGGTTTGGGGATGAGCCTTGGACAGAGTTATGACACGGCCGATGAAGCTTGGTCTGCTGTGCGGCGCATCGTGCAATGGCGCATCGCAAATGCGTCGGACGTGCATTTAGAAGCCAAGCAAACCATCAGCATTAATTTCAAATTGGATCTCAAACAACTGCCCAGACCTTTGCAAATTGGGGCAACGGGGCAGAGTGACTGGAACATTGGGTTCAGCAAATCACAGCGGTTGGAGTTGACGCCATGAATGAGCGGGCTGAAAAGCGCGTACACCTTTCAGGTTTCCAATTGAGGTGGTTGTTGGTGATCAGTGCCACGGTGGTCCTAGGGCTGGGCCTTGTGTTGCTGTTCTTGCTCACGCAAGCGACAGATAACCGTGATCTGTACGAACGCAACTATCGCCAACTCTTCGGCTTGAACGTGGTGGTTGCCACACTGTTGATGGCTGTGATTGCGTGGCTGTCTGTGCGTTTGTTGTTGCGCTTGCGTCAGGGCAAATTTGGTAGCCGCTTATTGCTCAAAATCGCGGCCACCTTTGCGCTGGTGGGGTTTGTGCCGGGCTTGTTGATCTACAGCGTGTCTTACCAGTTTGTCTCACGTTCCATCGAAAGTTGGTTTGATGTGAAGGTCGAAGGCGCGTTAGATGCAGGCTTGAGTTTGGGGCGAACCACCCTAGATACCTTGGCCAATGACCTCGGACAAAAAACAAAAGCAGCCAGCGCCCAAATCAATGACTTGCCTGATGCCTCTGTTGGCGTGGCCTTGGATCGCATGAAAGACCAGTTGGGCGCTGATGATGTGATCCTTTGGAACGCAGCGGGCCAAGCCTTGGCGAGCGCGGGGGACTCACGTTACAAAATCAATCCAGATCGACCCACGCCTGCGGAGCTGCGCCTCGTGAGAACGCAAAGTGTGGTCACGGCTGTAGATGGTTTGGATGAGGCCGATGTGCAAGGCACAGCCAAAGCGCGTATTCGCGTCTTGGTGCAAGTCACGCCGTCTGGCTTGGGTTTGCTTGTTGACCCGCGTGTGTTGCAAGTGACCAAAGCCTTGCCACCTACTTTGGTGAGCAATGCGTTGGCCGTTGAAGTGGCCTACCGAGAATATCAAGAGCGTGCCCTTGGACGCGACGGCCTACGCAGCATGTACATCGGCACCTTGACCCTGAGTTTGTTTTTGGCCGTTTTTGGTGCGGTCTTGTTGGCTGTCTTGCTGGGCAACCAACTGGCGCGTCCTTTGCTGATGTTGGCCGAAGGTGTGCGTGATGTTGCCGCGGGTGATTTGAGCCCCAAGCCCGCCTTGCAAGGGCGTGATGAGTTGGGCGGCCTGACACGTTCCTTTGCGCAGATGACCCAGCAACTGGCAGATGCCCGAGCTGCTGTGGACCGAAGTATGTTGCAGGTCCACACCTCGCGCGCCAATTTGCAAACCATCCTCGACAACCTCACCGCAGGCGTCATCGTGATGTCGGACGAAGGCTTGATCAAATCGTCCAATCCGGGCGCGACCCGTATCTTGCGTGTGCCGCTGGCCGCATGGGAAGGTCGTTCGCTCAGTGATATCGACGGCCTTGCTGAGTTTGCGCAGCATGTGCAACGGGAGTTTGAGGGATTCTTGGGCGAACGCAGCCAGCATGGTCTAGACCACTGGCAACAATCCTTTGAGTTGCATGCCACCACCATCAGTCCTGCTGTCCAGTTGACAGACGACAAGTTACAGCACATCACGTTGCTGGCGCGTGGTGCGGCGCTACCCAACAATGGGCGTTTGCTGGTGTTTGACGATATTTCTGAAATCGTTTCAGCACAGCGTGCGCAGGCTTGGGGCGAGGTGGCGCGTCGCTTGGCGCACGAAATCAAAAACCCGTTGACACCCATTCAGTTGTCTGCCGAACGCTTAGAGATGAAGCTCACAGGCAAGCTGCAAGAGCCAGAGCAATTGATTTTGAACAAGTCTGTGAAAACCATCGTGGAGCAGGTCGATGCCATGAAGCGATTGGTGAATGAGTTTCGCGATTACGCACGCCTGCCGATGGCCGAACTCAAACCGTTAGATCTCAACACCTTGGTGCAAGACGTGATGCAGTTATACGGGGCAGAAAATGCCGCTGTGCCTGTCCATGCGGAGTTAGACCCCGATTGCCCCATCATTCAAGGCGATGCGCAACAGCTCCGGCAGGTGGTGCACAACTTGTTACAAAACGCACAAGATGCCACCCAAGGACAGCCCCATCCCATGGTGCTGTTGTCGACCCAATGGGTGTCCACATCTGGTCGTGTGCGCTTGGTGGTGCGGGACAACGGACCTGGTTTCCCCCCCAAAATTTTGAACCGTGCATTCGAGCCCTACGTCACGACCAAATCTCGCGGCACAGGCTTGGGCTTGGCCGTGGTGAAGAAAATTGCCGATGAGCATTCGGCGCGAATTGATCTCAAAAATCGTGAATCAGAGGGGCATGTGGTGGGTGCGCAAGTATCGTTATCATTCCAAGTTGCAGAATCGCAACAAAACCAGCTTCTTTAATTCAACGAGACACGTTTAGACATGGCAAACATTTTGGTGGTGGATGACGAGTTAGGCATTCGGGACCTCCTGTTTGAGATCCTCAATGACGAAGGTCATGCAGTAGAAGTCGCAGAGAACGCCGCACAAGCGCGCTTGGCTCGCCAAAAGGCGCGACCAGATTTGGTCTTGTTGGATATTTGGATGCCTGACACCGATGGGGTTACGTTACTCAAAGAATGGGCAGGCGCTGGACTGTTGAACATGCCCGTCATCATGATGAGTGGCCATGCCACGATCGATACCGCCGTGGAGGCTACCCGAATTGGCGCACAAGCCTTTTTGGAAAAGCCAATCACTTTGCAAAAGTTGCTCAAAGCGGTTGAGCAAGGCTTGGCGCGTAAGCCTGTTGCTGCGACATTTGTCAAAGGTGTTGCACAAGTTGCGAACAAAGAAGTGCCCACGGCATACGATGCACCACAAGCCGTGTTGTTGCCCCCCACGCACCAAAGTTTTGACTTGGAGCAGCCTCTGCGTGACGCGCGTGACGCGTTTGAGCGTGCTTACTTCGAATACCACCTCACGCAAGAGAGTGGTTCTATGACTCGTGTGGCAGATAAAACGGGCTTAGAGCGCACACACCTTTATCGCAAGCTCAAGCAGCTTGGCGTGGACCTCTCTAAAGCCAAGAAAGCAGCTTGAGGTCTTAGCGTTTGGCGTCAGGCGGTGGCGTTTGCGTCGCTTTTTGGCGTATCAAGTGTTTGAGTTGCGTATGTGCCACCAGCCATCGCAAGGCCAGTGCGCCAAGAATCGCACCATTCACATCACCTATCACCATGTAGATCAGTTGGTTAGGGTCGATCAGTTGCGATGGATCCAATATCGACCAAAGCAGGTGGTGTATCAACGCGTTGAGCAAGGCATAAAACAAAGCGAGTTGAAGCAGATCACTCATGCGCGTGAGTGAGAGTGAGCGGTGTTGCATCAACCGCATCAACACAACTGCCAGCGCCGCACTACCTGCTGAGACAGAGGTGTTGTAGATGCTTAACAGCAAGCTATCGGACATCCAAAAAAATAGCAGTGCGCCACCCAAAGCGGTCCCCACTGTTCCCCACAAGAGTCCGAGTAACAGCACATTGGCTAAACGTAAAAAACTAGGTAAATAAACAAAGCTAATGTGCTCACTGATCTCCAGCTTGCTGAATAACCAGCTGTTGACGATGTGCATTACGAAATATAAAAAGCCCGTTGAAACAACCCATGTGAGGATGCTTAAATTTTGGCGACGACTTTGTTCAGCAGGCATGTGAAATAGGCTTGGGCTGTGTGATGCGCATGTGATTTTTCGTGCGTCACAATCTTAAAGTCTCTGTGAGACAGTGTTACAATTGTCGCTCTCGGCCCGGTAGCTCAGTTGGTAGAGCAGCGGATTGAAAAAAGCGTACCTTAGGTTTAAACTCAGCGCACATGGCAGGCGCAAAAGTTCTTGAAAACGGTGCGGCATACTTTGCCTGACATTGCTCAAGCCGGCCCCAAATTGACGTGAATGACCCGCAGTATTTAAACGACTGGCGGGTCTTTTTTTGCCCAAAAACTGGGGCTGCTGGCGCTAGCAAATCTAGCTTTGGTACAGAGCCAAATAAAAAAGAGATTGATAGGTTCTACATGCTCACCAGCATTGCCAAGGGAGAAAATTCCGGCGATAAATTCGATTTCGTTTTCATGGATAGCCCGTATTGTTGAATTGCATCCAAATCTGACCCGGGATTTGCATCGAATATTGACCCACCCGATTCGAGCTTTTTAGAGCTCCTGTTTTGATTTTCTCTGTTTTCCCTCCTTGTTGCTTTGAGTCGAACT
>CAISMH010000004.1 GCA_903886485.1 uncultured Burkholderiales bacterium | reverse complement strand
TCTCGCTCAGCAACTTCAGCTTTTAACAAGCTATCCAAGATCCCTTCAGCCCCCTGATACGCCGGTGAGCCTTGCGATGCCAGCTCTCCCACGGCCTGTGCCATACCGTGGAGCTTCAGAGTTTTCAGTGTTTGAATCATTACAAGGGGTTTTTATTTTGGAGCGCAAGATTTCGAAAGTGAATGAATTAATCTAACTTAGCGCCTGACAGCTTAACCACGCGCTCCCAAACTGGAAATTCGTTTTTATAAACAGCAGCGAACTGCTCGGGGGTGTTACCCACAGGCATGAAGCCCATCTTGCTGATGCGCTCTTGCGTTTCAGGCAACGCGACAATGGCTCGTACTTCAGCAGACACACGTTGCACCACATCGTTAGGTGTTTTGGCTGGTGCAACCATCGCAATCCAACCGGTCACCCGGAAGATGTCGTCTTTGAAGCCTTGCTCACGCATCGTAGGAACGCTAGGCAAGACACTCATGCGCTGCTCACCCGTCACGGCGATGGCGCGGAGTTTGCCGCCGTCAATGTAGGGCTTGGCCGTTTGTGCACTGGCAAAAGCAAAGTCAATCTGCCCACCCACCAAGTCTTGCAACATGGGCGCTTCGCCCTTGTAGGCGGCATGGGTCATATCTGCATTCAAATTTTGACTGAGGTAAGCGCCAGCAAGGTGCGCGTATGAGCCCATGCCCCATGAACCATAAGACAACTTGCTCGGGTTTTTCAGAATTCGCGTCTTCAAATCATTGGCGTTGTTGATGCCAGCGTTGGGGTTCACTAACAAAGTGACAGGAGCCAATGCCAGTTGCGACACCAATGAAAAATCTCGGCCTGGGTTGTAGGGCAGCTTTTCATACAAAAACTGGTTGATCAACACGGTGGTGCCCAAAGTCACCAAGAAGGTGTAACCATCGGGCGCAGCCTTGGCTGCGGCATCCGTGCCCGTCACACCACCTGCGCCTGCTCGGTTGTCGATCAACACAGGCTGACCCAAGCGGTCGGAGAGTTTTTCTGCCAAGGTACGCGCAATGATGTCTGTGGCACCACCCGGGGCATAGGGCACGATCAACTTGATGGGCTTGGCGGGGTAGGTTTGTGCGTGCGCACATGGGCTGACACACAGGGTCATCCATACGATGGCTGCAGCAGACAGCACTTGACGGCGTGGTTTATTTTTCATGATGGTTTGTCTCCAGCTTTTTATCAATCATTTGTCACGCTTCGATCTCGAATCACACGCCCCCATTTGGCGTAGTCATTCTGAATCCGCTGCCCCATTTGAGCGGGGCCCTCAAAGTTCGCAAGACATCCGGCATCACGCAATCGGTCTTGCACTTCTTTGTCCAACAAGATGGCTTGAACTTCGCTGGCTAATTTATCAACCATGACTTTCAGCGTGCCTTTGGCGACGAGCAAGCCACCCCAAGACACAGCGTCATAGCCTTTGATGCCCTGCTCCGAAATGGTCTTGACATCGGGCACGACGTTCACGCGTTGGGGTGACCCAATGGCAATCGCACGCAGCTTGCCCGACTTGATGTGTGGCAGCGCTGCGACCAAATCCGAATACATGACAGGCACCACGCCCCCGATCGTGTCAGTGATGGCTGGCACACCACCTTTGTAGGGCACGTGCTGCATTTCAAAGCCTGCCAGCTGTTGCAACAACTCCATGCTGAGGTGTCCAAAACTGCCTACGCCTGAACTGGTGTAGTTCATCGGCTTGGGCTGCGCCTTGGCGTAAGCGATGAGCTTCGCCAAATCAGTCACATCTGGTAACAGCGTGGGGTTGACCACAATGACGATGGGCAAGTCATACACGGTGGCAACCGGCATGAAGTCTTTGGTGGTGTCATAGCCTGCTGCCTTATTGAAGTGCGGGGCCAGCATGGTGGGGGTGGCCAACATCATCAAGGTAGTGCCGTCTGGTGTGCTTTTGGCCACTTGTGCGGCGGCAATCGCGCCAGAAGCACCGGCTCGGTTTTCAACCACGACTGTTTGTTTGAGTCGTTCAGCCAAGCGTTGCCCCACGATGCGCGAGGCAGTGTCTGTCGGACCACCTGCTGGGAATGGCACAACCAGTTTGATGGTTCTATCCGGCGTGCTGCCCTGCTGCGCTTGCACACCACTGGCAAGCCCCCCGAATAAAGCCATCATCAAGACCCAGCGCAACATACAAGGCCGTGTGTGTTTAGAAAACATAGACATCTCCAGTCATTAGCGCCATCACTTGTTTGGCAAGGTCAGCACACCCGACGCCTGCAATGCCTCAAGCTGGCTGTCGCTCATCGCCAAAAGTTCTTGCAAGACAGCGCGTGTGCCTTCGCCCAAGGTGGGCGGTGCGTTGCGTATCGGCAAGCGTTGTCCATCTAAGCGGTAAGGCGGAGCAAACACAGGCGTGGTGCCCACCAGCGGATGCGGCATGTCCTGTATCAGGTGGCCTCGTCGGGTTCGCTCACTCGTCAGCGCCTCGTGCAAGCCAGCCACTTTGCCACAAGGAATGCCAGCCGCCGTCAAACGCTCTAGCAAAACTTCACGCGGGAACGATTGAATCAAGGCCTTGAGCATGGGGCCCAACTCTTTGCGATTTTTGGCTCGCTCGACATTGGTGGCAAACAGCGGGTTTTCGACGATATCTGGACGCAAGATGACTTGCCGACAAAACTTGTCGAACTGCGCGTTATTGCCCACGGCAATGATGAGTGGGCCGTCTGCCGCCTCGTACATGCCATAGGGCACGATCGAAGGGTGCGCATTGCCATAGCGTTCGGGGTCACGACCGAGTTGCAAGGCGTCCAAGCCGTAATAGCCCGAGACAGACAAACCACAGTCATACAAAGCCATCTCAATGAGCTGGCCCACACCGCGACGCTCACGACGCAACAGCGCCGCCAAAATCGCTTGCGCCGAATACATCCCCGTCATCAAATCGACCACCGCCACGCCAAACTTGAGCGGAGGCATGTGGGCATCGCCATTGAGCGCCATCAAGCCAGCTTCGGCTTGAATCACCAAGTCGTAACCGGGGCGACGCGCTTCGGGGCCACTGGTGTCGTAGCCAGCCACTGCGCAATAAATCAAATCCGGCTTGATGGCTTTGAGTTGTGCGTAGCCGATGCCAAGTTTTTCAGCGCCACCTGTTTTGAAGTTGTGAATGACCACATCGCACTGCGCGACCAAGTCGTGAATGATTTTCAAACCCTCGCTCGATTGAAGATCGACGGTGATGGACCGCTTGTTGCGGTTCATGCTGTTGTAGTAAGTCGTCTCGGTCTTGCCAATGCGAATCCCCCAATCGCGGGTATCGTCGCCGCGGCCTGGGTGCTCTACCTTGATGACTTCCGCACCAAAGTCACCTAAGACCATGCCACACATGGGACCTGCAAACACACGTGACAGGTCCAACACACGAATGCCTGCCAAAGGAAAATCATCTTCTGAATGTGAAGCAGTTGTACTCATTCGCTGGCCTGACGTAGCTGGGTGTAGTTGGGTGAACGTTTGCTCAGAAAGGCTTCAATGCCCTCTTTCGACTCATCCGTGCCCATGGCCTCGACCATGAACTGTGCCTCGAGCTCTAATTGATCACCTAAAGAATTGCGCATCGCTTGGTGGCACAAGGTTTTGATGCGGCTCATGGCATGCTGTGGGCCAGTAGAAATTTCAGCCGCCAATTCAATGGCTGTTGACAGGGCATGTCCAGACTCGACCAGTCGATTGACTGCGCCCAAAGCATGCATGCGCTCACCGCTGAGAGCCGCGCCCGTCAAACACAACTCCGTCAACACTTGACGTGACACAAACTCGGCAAGGAATGCGGTCGCACCGCCATCGGGCGTCAAACCCACCTTCACATAAGCCACGGTGAACTTTGCATCTTTCGCAGCCACCAACATATCGCATGCCATGGCCAGTGACAGCCCTGCCCCTGCTGCTGCGCCTTCAACGGCCGCGATCACAGGCTTGGGGCAGTCACGCACCGCACGAATCAAATCATGCAAGCCTTCGAGCCGCACACGCCGCTCCTGCACAGACAGGTCACGGCGCTTGGCCAGTTGACGCAAGTCACCGCCCGAACAAAAGTGCCCTCCCTCGCCCGTGAGAACAATGGCCCCCACGGAGGCGTCACAGGCGGCATCACGCAACGCATCGGTCACGGCGGCGTAGAACGCAAGGCTCAGGGCATTGCGCGCTGCCACATTGTTGTTAGACAAAACCAACACAGCGCCTTCTCGGCGGGTTACTAATACGGGTGACATGGGCTTCCTTGCTCAGTGCGTTTGGCTCAACGCGATGAAACGTGCCAAGTGATGGTCTTCGTCACCAAACTCATGGTCAATCATCACCAAGCGCTTGGCGTAGTGGGACAGGGGTAACTCCCAAGTCATGCCAATGCCGCCGTGCAATTGGATGCTTTCCTCGGCCACCCATGTGCCGATGCGGCCGATGCTGTACTTCGCAGCAGACAAGGCTTTTTCTCGCACCACACGATCTTGCGTGTCAATAACGGCTGCGGCATTGATGACAGCTGAACGCGCTTGCTCCACTTCTAGCAACACATCGACCATGCGATGTTGCAAGGCCTGAAAGCTACCAATGGGGGCGCCAAATTGTTTGCGTGTGCGCAGGTATTCCAAGGTTTGATCCTTGGCCACATCCATCGCACCCAAGGCTTCTGCACACAAGGCCAGCAAAGCGTAGCCACGCACACGTTCGAGCACGCTGTAAGCTGCGCCCTCTGATCCCAGCAAAGCATCGGCCGGTACTTGAACGTGATCAAACACCAACTCAGAAGCGCGACCACCATCAATACGGTTGAACGATCGACGTGTGATGCCTGACGCTTGGCCTGCGACAAGGAACAAGCTGATGCCTGAATCGCTGTCAGTGCCCCCTGAGGTGCGCGCGGACACCAATAAGCAATCGGCCTTCTCCCCAAAACTCACCAAACCCTTCACGCCGTTGAGCACCCAATGTGCGCCCTCACGTTTGGCGGTTGTGGCCACATGGCTCAACTCATGGTGTGCGCCTGGCTCGTCATGGGCCAAAGCAGCAATGGCCGTGCCGTCCATCAAACTCTGCAGCTGTTCTTTTTGAGCATCAGTGCCGACCAACATCAGTGCACGTCCCACGAGTAAAGCGCCCAACAAAGGTTCAGGCACGATGCCTCGACCCAAGCACTCAAACACCACACTGATGTCAAAGCCCGCGCCTGCAAAGCCGCCAACCTCCTCTGGAAACAACGCGCCGATGGTTCCCAACTCAGCCAACTGTGCGTACAACTTGGGGCTATGCCCTTGTGCACCGTAGGCGATCTGGTTGCGTACGTCTGCCCCGTATTGCTCTGAAACAAAACGGTTCAAGCTGTCCCTCAGCATGCGGCGGTCTTGTGTATGTTCAAAATCCATGGGTTCTTCCTTTCACACGCTGCCAGCCATCACAGGCCCAAGATCATTTTGGAAATGATGTTTTTCTGAATCTCATTCGAGCCACCAAAGATCGACAACTTGCGGTTGTTGAAATAAGACGAAGCCGCCTGAGCAGCCGCCTCATCCCCCAATGGCTCCTCGTTGTCGCTCTGCTCGTACGCATAAGGTGCGGCATAAGGCCCCATGGCGCGACGCGTCAGTGACAAAATCTCTTGGCGAATTTCAGTGCCGCGAATTTTCAGCATTGAACTCTCAGCGCCTGGCGCACCACCGCCTGCCACGGCAGCGATGACACGCATATTGGTAGTCTTCATGTTCTCTAAGTCAATCTCAACCTTGGCCATGCGTGCGGCAAACAGCGGGTCTTGCGACAAAGGCTTGCCATTGCAGCGCACACGCTCTGCCACCACTTTGAGTTTTTCTAAACCCGCCACGGAGAAGCCCACACCCGCAATGTTGGTGCGCTCATAGGTGAGCAAATATTTGGCGTAAGTCCAGCCTTTGTTTTCTTCGCCCACCAAGTTGGCCACAGGCACTTGGACGTCGGTGAAAAAAACTTCGTTCACTTCATGCGCCCCATCCAAGGTGATGATGGGGCGTACCTCGATGCCAGGCGAGTGCATGTCCACCAACAAGAAGCTGATACCCGATTGCGACTTGGCTTCGCGGTCTGTGCGCACGAGGCAGAAAATCATGTTGGCGTATTGGCCCAGCGTCGTCCATGTTTTTTGGCCATTGACGATGTAGTGATCACCCGCACGCACAGCGGAGGTTTTGATAGACGCCAAATCAGAACCAGACCCTGGCTCTGAGTAGCCTTGACACCACCAATCCGAGCCATCCAAGATGCGTGGGAGCCAGTACGCTTTTTGCGTTTCGCTGCCGTACTTCATCAACACCGGTCCGAGCATGCTCACGCCAAACGGCACAATGCGAGGCGCATGCGCCAAGGCACATTCGTTTTCAAAAATGAATTTTTCAACCGCGTGCCAACCTGGGCCACCCCACTCTTTGGGCCAATGATTGGCCAGCCAGCCGCGCGCATGAAGCTTGGCATGCCAGCCTTCCATCTCGGCTTTCGTCAAATGTTCGCCTGCACGCACTTTGGCAGACAACTCAGGAAACAGGTTCTGCGCCAAAAAGGCACGCACCTCGTCGCGAAATGCCTCTTCTTGCGGCGTAAAGTTCAAATCCATATTGATCCCTGGTCAGAAAATTTCGAACAAGCCTGCGGCACCCATGCCACCCGCGATGCACATGGTAACCACGCCCCACTTGGCTTTACGGCGTTGGCCCTCAAGCAAAATGTGTCCCGCCAAGCGGGCACCTGTCATGCCAAACGGATGCCCTAAAGAAATCGCGCCACCATTCACATTCAGGCGCTCACTTGGAATGCCCAAGGTCTTTTGGCAATAAATGGATTGAGATGCAAAGGCTTCGTTGAGTTCCCACAAGTCAATGTCCTCCACCGTCAAGCCATGACGTGCCAATAGCTTGGGCACGGCATACACCGGACCAATGCCCATCTCGTCAGGCTCGCAGCCCGCCAGTGCCATGCCACGAAATGCACCCAAGGGTTGCACGCCCAACTGAGAAGCCAGCTTGGCATCCATCATCACGCAGGCGGATGCACCATCTGAGAGTTGTGAGGCATTTCCCGCAGTGATGAATTGCCCCTCCCCACGCACTGGCTGTAACTTCGCCAGCGACTCGTAGCTGGTGCCTGGGCGGTTGCTGGTGTCGTGGTCGACGGTCACTTCTTGATAAGTCACTTCGTTGGTGGCTTTATCCGTCACAGCCATGGTGGTGGTGACCGAAATAATTTCATCTTTGTAACGACCAGCCACTTGCGCCTCGGCTGTCTTGCGTTGGCTTTCAACTGAAAATCGATCTTGGTCTTCGCGACTGATGTTGTAGCGCTGGGCCACGATGTCCGCGGTCTCGATCATGGGCAAGTACAAGTCAGGTTTGTGTTGCGCAATCCACGGGTCAATGCCGTCATCGATGGTCGTGCCTGAGCTGCGACGCAAACCAGAAATACTCTCTAGACCACCCGCCACCATCACCGGCGCGCCGTCCACCACGATGCGCCCTGCCGCCATGGCAATGGCTTGCAAACCCGAGGCACAAAAACGGCTGACGGTTGCGCCTGCAATTTGCAAGGGCAAGCCAGCGCGAATCACACTGGCGCGAGCCACATTGCGCCCTAGACGCCCCTCGGGATAACCGCAACCCAACACCACGTCTTCAATGAACTGGGGGTCCACGCCTGAACGCGTCACCGCAGCCTTGACAGCGAGCGACGCCAACTCAGCCCCAGAGATCGCGTTGAACTCACCACGGTGCGACTTCGTCAGTGGTGTACGAGCCGTGGAAACAATAACCGCTTCACGCATGCATATTCCTTCAATGAATTTCTAATCAGCGGTTCAAACTGTCAAAGTTTTTGCCGTCTTTCACCAACTGCACCAACAGTGGCGAGGCTTGCCAAAACACGGGGTCTTGCTTAGCAAACTCATGAATATCAGCCAATATTTTTTCTAAGCCCACCATGTCGGCGTATTTCATGGGGCCACCACGATAGCGCGGAAATCCGTAGCCATGCACGAACGTCACGTCCACATCTAAGGGGCGCAAGGCAATGCCTTGGTGCACCACATTCGCCCCCTCGTTGACCATGGCCGCCATGTATTTGCGAACAATCAAATCTGGCGACAACGCATGCGGTTGAATGTTGGCGCGAACGCGTTCAGCATCAATGATCTGCAACACCTCGGGGTCGGGCACACCTGCGCGTGAACCTTGGGGGTAGAGGTAATAACCGCGACCCGTTTTTTGACCAAACCAGCCGCGTTCGCAAATGCGATCGGCAATTTGCACATAACGCGCTTTGGGGTCACGCGTGACTGCACGGCGTTTACGGGTGGCCCAGCCAATGTCACCACCGGCCAGATCGGACACTTGGAATGGGCCCATGGGGTAACCAAATTCACGGAGGGCGGCATCAATCTCGTATGGTGAGCAACCGTCCTCCATCATGTGGTCTACAGCGGCGCGGTACACCGCCAAGATGCGGTTGCCGATGAAACCATCGCACACACCCGCGCGCACGGGTACTTTTTTGAGCTGTGTGGCCAAGCTAAACGCCGTGGCCACCACATCTGCGCTCACTTTCTCGGGCACCACGATTTCAAGCAGCTTCATGATGTTGGCTGGTGAGAAAAAGTGCAGGCCAATCACGTCTTGCGGGCGCGACACACTGTTGGCAATTTCGTTGATATCCAAGTACGACGTGTTGGTCGCAATCACCGCATGAGGTTTGCACACGCGGTCTAACTCTGCAAACACGGCCTTCTTGACCGATATTTCTTCAAACACCGCTTCTATCACCAAGTCGGCTTGCGCCAAGGCGTCGTAGTTTGTGCTGGTACTGAAACGCGCCATCACTTGCGCTTTGGCTTGCTCGGTCATACGACCCTTGGTGATCAATCCGTTGTAAACCTTTTCCACGTTGAGTCGGCCTCTGGCCAGCGCCTCGTCATCACGTTCGATCATCGTCACTGGCAAGCCAGCATCGAGCACGGACACCGCAATGCCCGCGCCCATGGTGCCGCCACCAATCACGCCCACGCGGGTCACCGCGCGTGGGGCGACGTTTTTGACCTCTGGCACTTTCAATACTTCACGCTCTGCAAAGAAGGCGTGAATCAAACCTGCGCGTTGTGGACTGTCAATGCACTGCAAGAACAATTGGCGTTCGTTGGCCAGTGCTTCATCAAACGGCATTTGCAAACCAGCACGCACCGCCTCAATCACCTTCAGCGGCGAGAACAAGCCGCGCGATTTGGTTTCGACCTCTTTCTGAATTTTGGCGAGCACTTCCATGGGATGGTCGCCACCCACCTGGATGGCATTCAAATCACGGGTGCGTCGAACGGGTGCAGCGCGTGCCAGCAACTCGCGTGCGAAGGTCAAACCAGCTTGAAGCACATCCGTCCCTTCGCCCAACTGATCCACCAGCTCGCATTGCAGGGCTTCTTGGGCTTGCATGTGTCGGCCACTGAGCATTAAATTCACGGCCGCTTCCACGCCCATCAAACGTGGCGCACGCTGCGTACCGCCAGAGCCTGGCAACAGGCCGAGTTGTACTTCGGGTAGTCCCAGCTTGGCGTCGGGCATAGCCAAGCGGTAGTGAGCGGCCATCGCCACCTCTAACCCACCTCCCAATGCGGGACCATGAATGGCCGCGATCACAGGCTTGGTGCAGGCTTCCATGCGGTTGCACACCTCAGGCAAGATGGGGTGCATGGGCGGGCGACCAAACTCACGGATATCCGCCCCCGCGATGAACGCACGCCCCGCCCCCAGCAGCAGCACAGCTTTGACACTTGCATCCGCCTCTGCTTGATCTATCGCAGCGATCAAGCCGCGACGCACATCAACGCTGATAGCGTTGACTGGGGGATGGTCAATCGTGACGACCAGCAGGTCACCGTCTTTCGATGTGCGTACAACGGTTGTTTCGGAATGGGTAGTCAAGCGAAGTCTCCTCGTTATTTTTGTCTTTGACACGATAGTTTGGCAGAAAATATTTCTAGGCAATAACTAGCACTTACGAACACACAGGCAGCAATGAATTGAAACGCAATATTGGCAATATTCATGCATAGGGGATAGATCCCCAATCCGTTGTGTAACTTGGCGACTTGCGCTCTTGCCTCATCTGCCAGCCTGTCAAAGCACCTTGCGTTGAAATCTTCACAGTCCCTCGACCAAACCTCTTGTTCAACCCATCAAGCGCGTCCATTAATCGCGAATCTGTTGCTTGCGTTGGTTCTAACCAATCAGCTTGGTATTGCCCCACTGGGGTTATCTCACCCAGCATGATCCCCGCCTTCTTGTAGCCGTACTCAGGTTTGAACAGCCTTCCTACCAGGTCATCAGCCCAACGATTGACGACGAGGCTGTCGTTTGTAGGTTGTGGCAGCGGCAGGGTGAACGATGGGTTGTATTGGGGTAAGTCTTTCCTGAATCGATTGGTGTACAACGACACCTGTACCAATGAGGCGTGAGAACCTTGCGCCCGCAATTTGGCACAAGCATTGGCCACAAAGGTACGCATGGCGTCTTTCAAGACCTCGATGTCGCGCACCGTCTGACCAAAAGAGCGACTACTCACGATTTGTTTTTTATCGGGAATCGCCTCTTGCAAATCGATGCAGGCGACGCCTTGAAGTTCACGTTGTGTTTTTTCCATCACCACGCCGAACTCGGCTCGCAAGGTGGGAGGGTGAGCCATGCGCAAATCTTGAACCGTGTGAATCCCGTGCTCCGCCAGTCGAGCCGAAATCCTGCGGCCGACGCCCCAGACTTCCCCCACCGCCATCTGACTGAGTAACCGATCTTGTTGCTGCGGTGTGAGATCGTTGTAGTTAAAAACACCCTTTGACCTCGGGTGCTTCTTGGCGATGTGGTTCGCCAACTTCGCCAGCGTCTTGGTAGGACCAATGCCAACGCACACGGGAATACCCGTCCAAGCGATGACGCGCTCACGCATGGCATAGCTCACGTCTCGAAGCTTGGGTGTCCCAGTGAGGTCGACAAAGCACTCGTCAATCGAATACACCTCATGCCTTGGCGAATAGTCACTCAAGATCGACATGACCCGATTGGATAAGTCGGCATACAAGGCGTAGTTAGAGCTCAAGGCAAGGATGCCGTGCTCTTGTGCCAGCGCCTTGCATTCAAACCAAGGTTGTCCCATCTTGATACCCAAAGCCTTGGCTTCGTTGGCGCGTGACACGACACACCCATCGTTGTTTGACAGCACCACAACGGGGACGTTTTTCAAATCAGGACGGAAGACCCTTTCGCAACTGACATAGAAGTTGTTGCAATCCACCAAAGCAATCTGCGGCGTCATAGGTCAACGGCTTCGACTTTCACGGTTTTGAGCATGATGGGCTTGACCAGAATCTTGTAGCTATCAAGGTCAAAGTCTTGCTGCGTCAAATCCAACCATAGGCTCTTGCCTCCTGTCTTCGAACACTGCGTTCCCAAGTAGCACCAGTTGTTCACCCTGTGGCGTTGAATCCAATCCTCTGATTGTTCGATGAGATCGACTGGGCCAGCAAACGGCCAGACCTCGACCTGCGAATCCACCAAAGCCGAGAACAGCCGCGCATCATGGGCTTGTCGGTCTTCCCTGCCCACGCATGCACCTAGACATGTTTTGATTTGCAAGCCAAAGCAACCTCGCTTCGAGGTCTTCTCCAAACCCAGAACCGATAGACAAAGCATGTGCTGTTGTGCCAGTTCTTTTAGCTTGGCATTGGCCGCATGGGTAGATGAGAACAGCCCATAGAGGTCAGGCGTTGCGCCTAGATTGACTGATTTGCTGTCCACCACCTCTGGAATAACACCCTGATCTGTTGGGGCTAAACGGATGGAACACAAGGTACGAACGCGTCGCAGTCGCTGATTGAACAAGGGACTTTGCTCTTTGATCATGCGCGACTCAAGCAGCAGCGCTCCTATCTCTCCCGCGGTCTCGATGAAGTCGATGCGCCGAGTCTGGGCCATCATGCTGGCTTCGTCTGGCGCTCTGAGGTGACTCATCACCCGACTGCGAATGTCGACGCTCTTGCCAATGTAGAGCGGCAAGGTCCCCTCGCCTTTGAAGATGTAAACCCCCGAGGTGCGCGGTAACGCAGCAAGACTCTCTGGGTCTATCTTGTGCTCAAGAGACTCTGTGCGCGCCATCGTTCAACACAGCTTATGAATGTTGTTGGTCACAACACCCCAGACCAAGAAGTCGTCTTCTTCTTTGATGAGTCTAGGTGGGTAGATGGGGTTCTCTGCGATGAGCTTGACCACCCCACCCCGTCGATACAAACGCTTCACCGTGAACTCGTTGTTCAATTGCGCGACCACGATGTGGTTGTGCTTGGGGTCGATGCTGCGGTCGACCAACAATGCGTCGCCTTCGTAGATGCCCACGCCCGTCATGGAGTCGCCCCTGACTCTGAAGATGTACGTCGCCGCTTTGTTACGGATGAGTTGTTTGTTCAGGTCAATCCGCTCTTCCGTGTGGTCTGCTGCAGGCGACGGAAAGCCTGCTGGCACGACCCAGCCACACACATCTAGCCAAAGCGGGCTTGACTCAATCGGGATGGGTTGATTCGGTAAAAATGACACTGATTCCATAAAATCTATAATACTGTACAAATAACCAGTCTCGTCAAATGTGGGCTGGCGGTTTATGGGCTGTCATGCAACTGCTGATCAACTCGCCCCTGCTCTCTCATTGAACTCAAGCTTAGAAATCAACAGCCTGCGAAGTGTGAAATATTGCACAGGACTGCGACCTGCGGTTGGCAGCGATACCGTTGCTTTGATAAAAATTTAACAACGACGGGTTAATGCGCTCCACCCGCATCTTTTGAAATACTGCCAGCGAGTTGTGCGGGTCGGCGCGTGAACCAAATGAGGCCAATCAAAACCATGAACATCATGGACGAGGCTATAAATACATCGTCTGCAGCTCGGGTGAAAGCTTGTTGATCAATCAAACGATTGACTTGCAGCAAGGCTTGTTCATTGGTCATGCCAGAGGCCTTCAGGCCGTCTAGCGCTGAAATAAAAATAGGGTTGGTCGCCGTCAGTGACTCCGTCAAATGCGCATGGTGCAGCGCAGCCCGACTTTCCCAAATCGTCGTGGCAATCGACGTTCCCATTGCGCCTGCCATGATCCGAACAAAATTACTCAAGCCTGCGGCCGCCGGAATCCGCTCTGGAGGTTGACCTGACAAGGTGAGCGTAGTCAAGGGAATGAAGAACAAGGCCATCGCAGCCCCTTGGAACAACGTGGGCCACAAAATGTGTTGAAAGTCTGTTTGAGTGTTGAACTGTGAACGCATCCATAAAACAACAGCAAAGATAACAAATGCCGCAGTTGCCATGAAGCGAGGGTCCCACTGTCCTACTTTTTTTCCGACCAAGGGGGTCAACAAAATCGCAAATAGCCCCACCGGTGCGACCGCCATGCCTGCTGAAGTGGCGGTGTAACTCATCCATTGCTGCAACCACAAAGGCAACAACACCACATTGCCAAAGAACAAGCCATAGGCCACAGACAATGCCAACGCGCCGAAGGTGAAGTTGCGGCCTTTGAACAAACGTAAATCCACCACAGGGTGTTTATCGGTCAGCTCCCAAACGACAAAGACAGCAAACGACACCAAAGCCACCAGACCCAAGGTCACAATCTCATTCGAAGCAAACCAATCCAACTCTTTGCCTTTGTCGAGCATCAGCTGTAAAGACCCGACCCACAAGACCAGCAGTGTCAGACCCACTGTGTCGATGGGTAGTTTTCGAATAGGGGTTTCGCGCTTGCGATAAATGCCCCAAGTGATTGCCGCTGACAACAAACCCACAGGTACGTTGATATAAAAAATCCAAGGCCATGAGAGATTGTCGGTAATCCACCCCCCCAACAAAGGCCCCACGACCGGGGCGACCAAGGTGGTGATGCCCCATAAGGCTAAAGCCATGCCTGCTTTGGCAGCCGGAAAGCTGGAAAGCAATAAGGTCTGCGACATCGGAATCATCGGACCAGCGACCAAGCCCTGCACAACCCGAAACAAAACTAACATTTCAAAAGATGAGGCAAAGCCACATAACCAGCTGGACAAGACAAACAATGAAATGCTGGCTGTGATCAACCTCACCGCACCAAAGCGCATGGTCAACCAACCTGTCAGGGGCACAGAAATCGCATTGGCAACGCCAAAGCTGGTGATCACCCAAGTCCCTTGATTGGGACTCACGCCTAAATCACCTGCAATCGCAGGGATCGAAACGTTTGCAATGGAGGTGTCGAGCACATTCATGAATGTCGCTAAAGCGAGCGACAGTGCGCCCAACAACAGCGTCAAGCCACGCAGTGGCTCTGGTCTGGGAGGCGCCGCAGCAGGTTCGCTCATGTCACTGACGTTTCGCAGCAGGCGTGACGGTCGAGCCGAGATGAGCGGCAATGATGCGTGCGACTTCTGCATCAGCTGCAACTTGTTGGGATTCGTAAATACCAGTAGCTGCGACGTTGCCTTCATGGATCACGTCGGACAATATTTTTCCTGATTGATCCGATGTATCCACCATCACATCCATCGACAACCCAACGCGCAAAGGATGAGCTGCCAATTCTTGTGGGTCTAGGGCAATACGAACTGGCACGCGCTGCACCACCTTGATCCAATTGCCCGTGGCATTTTGCGAGGGCAAAAGCGAAAACGCTGCGCCTGTCCCAGCGCCAAGGCCCAAAACTTTGCCATGAAAAACAATGTTTTTCCCGTACACATCCGCCTGAAGTTCGGCGGGTTGGCCAATGCGCAATTCTTTCAGCTGACTTTCTTTGAAGTTGGCATCAACCCACAATTGATTCAACGCCACCATCGTCATCAAGGGAGTACCCAATTGCACGCGTTGCCCCACTTGCACGCTGCGTTTGGCCACATGCCCATCAATGGGGGCTTTCACATCCACACGCTGCAAAGCTAAATAGGCCTCACGCAACTTGGCAGCCGAACGAAGAACGCCAGGATGCGTTTCTACCGTCGTGCCTTCTGTTTGCGTTTGTGCGGCATTCAATTGCTCTTTGGCAACCGTCAGTGCCGACTGAGCGATTGCCAATTGAGCGTTGGCGTGATCAAACTCTTCTTGACTCACAGCACCGCTACTCACCAAGGGTGCACGTCGATTCACATCGTCTTGAGCACGCTTGACATCCGCTTGGCGCAAGCTCATCTGCGCGATCAAGGAAGCACTGTTGGCAAACAAAGAACGTGATTCGCGAACTGATTGCGCAAGTTGCGCTTGGGCTTGTTCTAGAGCGACACGCGCATCTACTTCATCGAGCTTGACCAGGGACTGTCCAGCGTGCACAAAATCTGTTTCATCTGCTTGAATCGACAACACAGTGCCATTGACTTGCGGTGTGATCTGGAGGACGTTACCCACCACATAAGCATTGTCGGTATCGATGTGATGTCGTCCGACAAACCAATGGAAACCACCCCACACCAAAGCCGCTGCACTGACAGCACAGGCAATCAAAGTCAAACCGCGTCGGCGCTTCTCTGTAATTTCGATAGAGGTCAATTCAGTCATCACCAATCTTTCTTTGCTTCTCAACGTACATCACGCCAGCCACCACCCAAAGACTTCATCAAAGCCACACGACCATCTAATTCACGAGCGCGCAAATCAATGGCGGTACGGCGCTCAGCCAACCATTGGTTTTGCGCACTCAAAACCACCTGCTGATTGATCAGCCCTGCGCTGTAACGCGCCGCATGAATGTCATAAGCAGCACGTGCAGAAGCCAAGGCTTTGCTTTCTTCTTGCTGCTGTCGCTGCAAAGATTGGGTGCTACTGATCGCGTCACTGGCCTCTTTGACAGCCTCCAACAGTACGCTGTTGTATGAGCCAATCGCAATGTCTAACTCGCCTTGACGTCCTTTGAGCTGCGCCCGCAAGCGCCCCCCGTCAAACAAGGGCAAACGAATTGCAGGATTGATGGCAGATTCACGGCTACTGCCTTCAAACACTCGGCTTGCACCAATCGCACTCACACCAACAAAGGCCGACAGATTGATGTTGGGATAAAACTGGGTACGGGCCACTTTCACATCTTGCATAGCAGCTTCGACACGCCAACGCGCTGCGACCACGTCTGCTCGACGTCCAAGCAAATCAGCACCCAGTGTGAGTGGCATTGCTTCTAACTTCAGCTGGCTCAAGTTCGGACTCAAATGGTCATAAGCGTCGATGCGCTGCCCAGCAAGGGCTGTCAACTGGTGACGGACCAAACTGATTTGCTCATCAACGCCCTCAGCTTGGCTGCGTGCTTGGGACAGCAAGGTTTCGGCTTGATGCTGTTCGATCTGCGTGTCCAACCCAGCTTTCACACGCGACAAAGTAAGTTCTAAATAGTGTTGATGGTGCTCCAACACGTCTTGCACGACATCGCGCTGCGCCATCAAACGCGCCAACGTGATGTAACCACGACACACCTGCGCGGCCAAACTCACTGCCGCAGCCTGCGCATCAGCTTGCGCGGCTTGCACTTGGTTCAAAGTGGATGCAATTTCCGCAGTCTGTTGTCCAAATAAATCTGGCACCCAAGCGACGCCTATTTGCGCAGCGCCGCTGTTGTATGTGTTGCCAGCAATGGGCGCCGGATATAAACCATTCGCTGTGTAACGCTGACGTGTAGCGGCTACACCAGTTGAGACTTGAGGGAACGAAGTGGATCGACTCACATCCACCATCGCTAACATGCGCGCAATCCGCGCACGAGCAACTTCTAAGCTAGGCTGATCTGCCAAGGCCGTGGTCACTACCTTGTCTAACTCGGCATCTTCAAAAGACTGCCACCATTGGGCAGGCACCAGCTCCATGCGAGTATCACTTAGACCCAATGAGTCGGGCTTTCGCTGAGTCAGCTGAGCATGATCGGGGCCAGGCGTTGCGCAACATGCCAAGAACATCACTAAAACCAAAACAGAAACACGTTGCAACTTCATTTTTTGATTTTATTGTGAATCGCGATTGACGAACTCAGCGACAGGCGAATGACCTTATAGAAGTTACTGAGCACCAAGGGATGAAACAGTTCGATCGACTGAAAGAAGAAAAAACACACAGCGTGCGAGCATCCAACCTAGGGACTCAGGTGCTACTGCTGACACCAGCCGCACATTTGATTTTTTGGTGATGCCAGACTTGGCTATGGTGAAGCGATAATCGAAGGTAGATCAAAAGCATCACATCGCCATCTGAAGCTTTGCATGTCAACGGCCACAGCGCGAGTCACACCAGCGGCGAAATGAGAGCTCAACCGAAACCTTGAAAGCACCTACATGACTAAATTACTTTGCATATTCTCTTTGTGTCTACTGTGCGCATGCGCGTCACAAAACACAGGGCCCTCGGCGAGTGCCCAACTTGTACCCACCAAAGGAAACATTGCGAGCGGATTGGTCACTTTGACGCAATCTGGCAGCAAGGTGTTTGTTGTGGGAGAAATTCGGGGACTTCAACCAAATGCCCAACATGGATTTCATATCCATGAAAAGGGAGATTGCTCAAGCGGTGACGGAATGAGCACCGGTGGGCACTTCAACCCAACCACACAATCCCACGGTGCGCATGGGTCTGCAAGTCACCATGCAGGCGATCTGCCTTCGCTTGTTGCTGATGCAAATGGTGTTGCGAAATTGAATTTCGAAACGTCCAGCATCAGCGTGGAAGGAGGAACTGCAAGTGTTGTCGGACGTGGTCTGATCGTTCACCGAGATCCTGACGACTACACCACACAACCGACAGGCAACTCAGGTCCAAGACTTGCCTGCGCTGTGATAGTCAAAAATTAGTTTGGGGTTTTCCTAAGCCAGGTCATAAGCCAACAAGAAGGATCTAAGCCCGTGCCCGTTACACAAATCACACTCCTCAGAGGCTATGCGCTGCAAACGCATCAGCGCTTGGTCGATCATGTATCTAAAGCGGTGCGATCCGTCATACCAGCCCCAGAGGCGGGGACCACAACATTCATTCAGGAGGTGGTGGCCTACCAACGTGACGGTCGATTTTTCGACCAAGGTAATGTCGCACTCAGCAGCGCCACCGAAGTTGTGAAAAGCTTTCTCGTCGCGATGCAAGCGCGCGACTTGGCGCAAGCACAAACTCACTTGGATGCCAGCTTTCAAATGGTGTTTCCAGGTGGACAAATTTTCCATCGCCTAGAAGAAATCATGGCTTGGGCCGCAAAGCGTTACCAACGCGTAGAAAAAACCTTCACGCACTTTGACGAGTCATGGCAAGGCGACCGTACCGTGGTCTATTGCGCTGGCAACTTGAACGGTGTTTGGCCCAACGGCGCAGGGTTTGACAACATCCGATTCATCGATCGCTTTGAAGTTGTGGATGGCAAACTTGCCAGACAAGATGTTTGGAACGACTTGGCCGAACATCACCCAACTTCGTCTCAAACCTCTTGATCAACGAATCGGCATGAGATGGTAAACACCTCAAGTCGTTAAGGCTTTTTTCACACGCGCTGGCACCATCGGATAGCGACGAATTCGAACACCCGTCGCATCGAAGACCGCGTTGGCAATCGCTGCGGGGAAACAGACGATGGCGGGCTCGCCTGCCCCTCCAATGGGTTTATCGGGTCGGTTCAACAACACGATTTCAACTTGACCAGGTATGTCATCCAAATTAGCAATGCGGTAGCTGTTCCAGTCCACACTGTTGACACGGTTCTTATCAAAGTGCACTTCCTCATACAAGGCTCGGCTGATGCCTTGCATGATTTGCCCCTCCATCGCAGCACGCACACCAATAGGGTTGACGACCAGGCCGCAATCGTTGGCAATCACCAATCTCTTCACCCAAATGCGTCCTGTATCGCGATGCACTTGAACCTCACATGCAACAGCCGCGTATGACTGATACCCCGCATGCAATGCGATGCCTCGACCCGTCATCACCTTGGCCGTAGATTGACGGCGGGCTTTGTCGCGAGGCTTCCAGCCTAGCTTTTCGGATGCAGCTTTGACCACATCAACTTCACGTGGGTCTTGCATGTGCTTCATGCGAAATTCAATCGGATCCATGCCTGCTGCGTGCGCCACCTCGTCAATGAAGCACTCTTGACCAAAGTGTGTTTGCATTTCTTGTGGGGCACGCATGTGCGCTGTGCGCATGGGCGAGGCCTGCTCCAAATAGGGTGGAATCGTCTCCCACCAGTGCACATGGTTGTTGAACTTATAGCTTTCCTCAGGCACATTGAAGTTATAGGAATTCCATTTTTTGTGTCCTGTTTGCATCCCTACCAGCGTGTGCTCAGGGCTCTCGGCGTTGAATTTGACATCCCAGCCATTGAAGCCTTTGGCCTTGAGTAACCACCCCGTGACGTTGTTCGACTCGTCCAAGCCGGCTTTCATGGTGATCACAGCAGCCGGTGCTTTGGGGTCCCAAGCAATCCCCTCTTCGCGTGACCACTGCATGCGAACGGGACGACCAAACTCTTTGGAAAGCAAAGCGGCCTCATAGGGCGCTTCATCCGCATCACTTCGACCATAAGAGCCGGCACCATGCATCCACTTCACTTGAACGTTTTCTTGTGGCAAGCCCAAAAACTTAGCGATACCTTCGCGCAAATAATGCGGCTTTTGAACATCGGCCCATATCTGCACCTGATCGCCTTTGACATCCGCCACACCACATGATGCAGAGATACGTGCATGCGATTGAAAGGCGCACTCGTATTCAGCCTGTATCACGCGCTTGGAGGCTGCCAGTGCATTCAGTGTGGGTTGGGGGTCATAAGCTTTTTTACCCCCGAAAATTGGAATCGCGTTGGATGAGGTCACAGGTGCCGAACGGATGTGGTCAAACACCGCCGTCTCTCCGCCTCCAAGAGGCCCCTCTACGTTGGACCATGTCACCTTGAGTTGTCGCGATGCACGCACGGCATTCCACTCGGTGTCTGCCACGACTGCGACAAAACCACCTTTGACAAAGTGCTTGGCCCCTGCAATGTTCGCAATCGACGAAGCGTCGACAGTCACAGGCATTGCCCCTGCGATGGGTGGGCGAACGGCGCGCGCATGCAATAAATTTTCAGGTCGAATGTGAGCGGTGTAATGCTCTTTGGCTCCAACTTTGTCAGCAATGTCTTTGCGCTTGATGCCTTGACCCACGATCTTGTACTGCGACACATCTTTGGGCTTGGCCATGCCTTGGGCATTCATGCCATTGCCGATGGCGTTGTTCCACTTCAAGGACGTACCAAAGTCCTTGCCGCCAATCAGATCAGCGTAGCTCACGCTGACGGCGGGGTTGGCTTTCACAAATACGCGCCCGTTTTCTGTCGACAGACCGTTGGCAGAAACGCCCAACCGTGCTGACGCCGCCTCGACCAATAAGCGGCGTGCTTCAGCCGCAGCATTACGCAAGGGGTTGGAGCCCATGCGCAAGCCGGTGCTACCGCTTCCGCCGCCTTGGTTCGGTGTGAGGCGGGTGTCGCCCATCACAACCGTCACAGCATCCATCGACACGTCTAACTCTTCCGCCACAATTTGGGCGATTGCCGTATCGAGTCCTTGACCACAATCCATCTTGCCAAAGTTGGCGGTGACGTGACCATTGGTCGCAATGCGAATCCAAGTATCAAGCGCTGTGGGCTGAGGACCCACCACCACAGGTGCTGCATCTTGGGCTAACGCATCGCCAACGAACACGGAGCCTGTCGCGCCCACCATGAGCGCACCTTGGGTCTGGATAAATTCACGGCGAGAAAGCTTGGGGGTATTCATGGTGGCTCCTTCAGGCTTTGGCAGTGGGTGCCATGGTTTCGCTGGCACGTTTGACAGCACGCATGATGGCAATCTGCGTGCCGCAGCGGCATTGCACGTTGGCAAACGCTTGTTTTATTTGCTCGGGCGTTGGCTTAGGTGTTTTTTCGAGCAAAGCCACGCTGTGCATGATCCAACCGTTAGAGCAATAACCACATTGCGCGGCTTGCTCGTGAACAAAAGCCTCTTGAACTGGATGGAGTTGGCCATTTGTAGCCAACCCATCCAGTGTGCGAATCGGTTGATCCACCACGGCACTGGTCGGTGTAACGCAAGAACGGACCGGCCTGCCAGCTACCAGCACCGTACAAGTGCCACACTGGGCCAAGCCGCAGCCAAACTTAGGACCTTTGAGTTTGAGTTTGTCGGTCAAGGCATAGAGCAAGGGCTCATCAAGTTCGGCTTGTACGGTCTGCTGGACGCCGTCCACATTGAGCGAATAATTAGGCATGGCCTCTCCTAGAAAAATGAGGAAGTCTCAGAAAACTGGAGAGATGCTATGGACGAACGGCATTTTGCATGCCTAGCGTTTTCCCTTTGAAGCGGCACCTAGGTGACAGGCGGTAACTCAGCCACAGTTGCGTCCTCAATGCCAAGACGTTGTCTGGGCCGAACAGCGCCCAAGTTCTAGCTGTTATTTCAATCGATTTTGAGCTTGAGCTCGCTGATCAATTTGCTGTATTTGGCCTGATCACGTTTGATCAAGCGCTGCATTTCCTCAGGCGTCGTCACAAAAGGCTCAATGCCGCCAGCATTGGCAAACGCATCGATCAATTCGGGTGTGTTCAAGATACGAGTCACGTCTCGGCGCAAACGTTGAACGATGGCGTCAGGTGTCCCACGGGGTGCGAACAAACCAATCCAAATCGTGTTGTCAAAGCCTGGATAAAACTCAGAGACTGTTGGCACATCCGGCAAAACTTTCGATCGGTTGGCGCCACTGACCGCAATGGCACGCATCTTTCCCGCCTTGAGCAGTGCGGAATTTGATGTGCCAGAAAACATGGCGACAGTTTCACCACCAATCGTGGCAGTGGTTGCAGCCGTTCCTCCTTTGTAGGGCACGTGCATTAAATCCATGCCAGCGCGGGACTTCAGCAACTCCATCGTCAGATGATGTTGACTGCCATTCCCCCCAGACGCATACGCCAAAGCAGGTTTTGATTTCTTCGCATACTCCACAAATTCAGGCAGGGTTTTAACCGGCAAATTGGCGTTGATCGACAGAACGAATTGGTTGGCCCCCAAGGTGGCAATGGGAATCAAATCTTTGTTCACATCGACAGCGCTTTGTTTGTACAAATAAGGGTTGATGACAAACAGGCTATCCATGCCAACCAACAAGGTATAGCCATCTGGTTGCGCATGCGTCACATAGTCAGCGGCCAATTGCCCGTTCGAGCCAATCTTGTTTTCGACCACCACGGGTTGAGGCCAAATTTGCGCCAACCGATGCCCAACAGCACGTGCAATCAGATCTGGCGCGCCACCTGCTGGGATGGGCGAGATCAAACGCACGGTCTTTTGCGGATAGTCTTGAGCGAAAACAGAAGTAAGCAAAAAGCCAAGAAGACACAAACAGCGAGAGGCGTGGTGAAGCAGGCTTGGCATCTCAACTCCGTTGATTCAATCTGCGAATTTTCCTGACCAAGTAATCAAAGTTGATCGTGAATTGCTCAGGGCGTGTGATGTCGTGGTGCAACTTCTGAATTTGCGGCGCATCAAAAGTCGCGCCAACACCCGCAGACATAGCCGCCAACTGTATTTGGCATGCGTTTTCCAACATGATCAGCAAAATGGTGCTCTCCTCCACCGACGATCCGACGACCGTGACACCGTGATTGCGCATCAACACGGCTTTGCATTGTCCTAATGCATTCGCAACGCCCACGCCAAGCGCAGGGGTACGAATGAGGTCAATGGCTTCATCAAAGTAAGGCAATCCATCCGCGAAGGCAACACTGGGTTGACTCACAGGTTGCAGAGCCTGACCTGTGGCTGAAAAGGCCACGGCATAAGTCGGATGCGCATGAATAATGCTGTTCACATCAGGCCTGGTTTTATAAATCTCAGAGTGAATAAAGACTTCACTGTGCTTGCGGCCTGTCCCCCCCACTTTTTCGCCTTGCATGTTGCAAATCACCATGTTCTCTGGCGTGATCTCGTCAAAACCGACGCTGTGGGGCTTGATGTAGAAATGTTCAGGATCATCAGGCATACGAATCGAGACATGGCCTCGCGTCATGTCGCCAAGGTCGTGATGGTCGATGATCAAGCCTGCTTCAATCAGGCGTTGTTGAGTTGGGTTAGCTGGCATTGTTAAATCTTAAAAGTTTCTAACGATTCGGGGGCAAACAATTCGGTCACATCAAGCTTGCGAGGTGACAGGCCTTGTTCGTGGTGATAGCGGGTAAATGTGTCGAGCGTTGTGTGGTTTTTCTCTAGTCCATAAGCCCACCAGTCATCACCGAATTCGCGGCGTGCATCTTCCACATGCGCAGTCAACCAAGGCAACATGGCTTTGAGCGCTGCTGTTTCATACAGATCCTCATAGGTGCGACGCTGGGCTTCTACAAAGGCCTTCGTGAGTGATTGCGCAATCCATCGATTGGCTTCATAAACTTCACGGCGAATCACCACGGTATGCATGATGGGAAAAATACCTGTTTGGCGGTAATACGCACGCTCCACATCCATATAGTTTTCAAACAACCGTTTGACTTTGCCATCGTTTTTCAAAAAGGTGGACGGCATGCGGGCGGTGTAGAGCGCATCCAACTCGCCAGCATGGAGCATCTGGGAGAGGGTTTGCGTGGGACCAATGGCGTTGACTTGGAAATTTGAAGGCAACTGCAACTTCATCTTTTCGATGCGACCGGGCTCTTCTTCCCCTCCAAACAGATACGGCTGGGCATCCACAGGCACGCCATAGTGATCTGCCAAGATGCCACGAATCCAGACCGGTGCAGTCATTTGGTACTCGGGACTGGCAATGCGCTTGCCAATCAAATCCTTGGGCTCGTGAATGCCACTTTCTGCGTTCACGTAAATACAAGAATGTCTGAAAAAACGAGATGGAAAAATTGGCAAAGCCACAAAAGGTCGATCTGGCCGAGAAAGCGTCAAACAATAAGACGACAGGGACATTTCTGCGACGTCAAATTCTTGGAACCTCGCCATGCGAAAAAATGTTTCTTCGACAGGAAGGTTGAGGTAGTTCAAATCAATGCCGTCAATCGACACCGATCCATCCATCAACGCGCGTGTGCGGTCATAGTTCCAACACGCAAAACTTAAATTCAATCGGCCCACGTTTTACTCCTGTTGTTTGATGCCAGCTGCGTGCACAGCTTTGCCAAAACGTTCGTTTTCTTCTGCAATGGCACGCGCATACTCGGCGCCACTTCCGCCAATCGCATCGATGCCAGCGTTGCTCAAGATTTGAATGGTGTCAGGCTGTTTGGCCACCAGCGCCATCTCTGCGCTGAGTCGGTCCATGGCTGCCTGCGGCGTACCGGTTGACGCCAAGACACCCACGATCGGCGCAAAGTCAAAACCGGGAATGAGCTCGGCAATTGCGGGCACGTTAGGCTCTTGGCTGGAGCGCTTGCCTGCGTTGCTGGCGATCAAGCGCACTTGACCACTTTTGACAAAACCCGACAAAGAAGGCAAGGCAGAAAAAAGCATGTCTACTTGTCCGCCAATCAAGGCCGGCACAGACTGTCCAGTTCCTTTGTACGGCACGTGGGTGATATTCAAGGACATGGCGGCTTTGAAGGCTTCCATGCTCAAGTGGTGCGTGCTGCCAATACCCGATGAGCCGTAGGTCAGCATGCCGGGTTTGCTTTTGATCAGGTCAATCAATTCGCGCAAATTGTTTGCGGCAATTTTGGGATGAACAGCCAAATACAAAGGTGCACGCGCGGCCAGTGAAACCGGTACGAAATCGCGCTTGTAGTCGTAGCTGATCGACTTGTAGAGCATGGGATTGATCGAAAACATCGAACCATCCGTGACCAAGAATGTATAGCCATCCTTGGGGGAAGCCGCCATGGCCTGAGCCGCTACGACACCGTTCGCCCCTGGTTTGTTATCCACCACCACGGGTTGCCCCAATCGATCGCTCAGGCGTTGCGCATAAATGCGAGCCACCGTATCAGGCAAACCGCCCGCAGAGTAAGGCACGATGAATTTGATACTTCGGTTCGGGTAACTCTGCGCGAACGAGTTGGTGGCAAGACACGCCATCAACGCACACAAGGCAGCGGACACAAGCAACTGCCGACGAGACTCACGCTTTGAATGAAACATTTCTTGCCTCCAAAATTAAGCGACAGGATTGGCTGGGTAAGCACGCCAGTCCACCTCTTTAGGAATAACGGCTTGATAAGAACACAAGCCACGCGGAATCCGATGCGAACCGACCCCAATGGGCTCTGCGCCTTTCATGAAACTTTGAACGGCATCCACCATCTGGCGACGAAACTCCACGATTGCCAAATCGCTTGCACCTAAACGGTCGTGGGTGCGATCCGCAATTGGCCCCATCGTGATCCACATCGCCATATCTTGGTTTGGAATCCCGGTGATGCCCGTGAAATTTCCATCTTTCATGGATTGCCGATCTTGTAGAAAGTCATTTGCCACAGTGCGCAGTGGGTTGAACTGCGCGTCCACGTCCTCGCCCACTTGCGCAGACAAGAACTTGCGCCACGTCTGTGTGTCTGGCGTGGTCGATGGGTTACCCCAAGCGATGAAGTGAAACGCCGTGTGCGTGTCATCAATCGCTGTGTTGATGTTGGCAACGTTGTAGAGATCGTTGGGTGGAATCAAAGCAGAAGCAGGTGCGACGAAAACAGTAGACCTCACATACTCATGTGTCGCCGCCTGATGAATCGGCCGTCGAATTGCGGCGTATCTGAAACCATAGCTCTCGCGCTGGGTTTGCATGCGAGGCGCCTTGTCCGTGGAGGGCCTTAGCCAGTTGGTATCGGTGGCCTTCGCGCCATCAACACGTGCAGGCACCATGTCCGATGAATGCAGACTCGAGCTGTGTGCCGAGTCAATTTGTCCCTCAAGAATTTGCGCCCAGTTGCAGGGGATGATGATTTTGGCAATCGATACCCGCACCGCTTCTGTGGGAGCCCAAGCTGGTGGCTCAAACTCAGTCATCGTCTCTCGCGGCCCCATGTAAGCCCACACAAAACCACCCCACTCTTTGACGGGATAGGCCTTGTGATTGACTTTTCCTACCAAGCCACTCGCCACGGGTTCGGAGTTCATCTCCACAACGTGGCCTTCAACATCCATTTTCCATCCGTGATAGAGACAGCGTAGGCCACAGTTTTCATTGCGCCCATAGACCAACGATGCGCGGCGGTGCGGACAAAACTCGTCCATCACCCCTACTTGACCTTCGGTGTTACGAAAGACGACCAAGTCTTCTCCCAAGACACGCGCACGAATAGGTTTGCCATCCGGCTCGTTAACTTCCTCCGTCAAACAAACGGCCTGCCAATGGCGACGCATCAACTGCCCCATCGGTGCCGTCCCCTCCACACGGCATAACAAATCGTTTTCTTCAGTGCTCAACATAAATTAAACTTGTCAAGAAATAGTTAGAACACTAAGGTTATTTGAGCAATCGATTTCTGTCAATTGCACATCTGTCACACAAAGCACATCATGAGCGACACATTTCAACCCTTACGCGTCAAGCGCAAACAATCACTCACATCTGACATCACGCTGTTTGAATTGCAGCATCCCGAGGGTTTGCCATTACCTGTCTTCACGCCCGGTGCGCACATCGTGGTTCAGACCCCCGCAGGCAGTCGCCGCAGCTACTCTCTGTGCAGCCCCCCTGACGACACCCGCACTTGGCAAATCGCCGTCAAACGTGATGCACAAGGACGCGGCGGCTCCATCAGCATGGTGGACGATGTCCAAGCAGGCGATTTACTCATGGCGTCGCCTTGGAACAATTTGTTTGAACTGCAGACCAAAGCGCCCGCCTTCATCTTTATTGCGGGGGGCATTGGCATCACACCCATCTTGTCCATGATCCACGCATTGCGCAGACAAGGTCGCCACGATTTCAAGCTGTACTACTGCACCCGCGACAAAGACAGCACCGCATTCATAGACGAATTGCAAGGCACAGACATCCAAGCCAACGTCACCTTGCACCACGACGAAGGGGACTTGAATCAAGCTCTGGATTTGTGGCCTATTTTTGAACGCCCTGACAAAGCACATGTGTATTGCTGCGGTCCCCAAGGCTTGATGGACTCAGTGCGTGACATGACAGGCCATTGGCCGAGTGAACAAATTCACTTTGAGAGTTTTGGTGCATCCACCGCGACCTCGGCCAATGACCAAGCCTTCGATGTGGTACTTCAACAAACGGGTGAACGCATCACCATTCCTGCGCATCAAAGCATTTTGGAGGTCTTGCGCATGTGCGGTCACACGATACCCAGCTCGTGCGAGAGTGGTTGCTGCGGGTGTTGCCGGACGAACTTGATCGCTGGTGAGGCCGATCACCGCGACATGGTATTGCGGCCTGATGAGCAGGCCCATCAAATCATGGTCTGTGTCTCGCGCGCAAAGTCCCAAGAGCTGATACTCGATTTATGAATCCAACAAGCATCAAACTCGGCGTTGCCGGTTTAGGACGGGCCTTCACGCTGATGCTGCCCACCTTGGCCAACGACCCACGTCTGCAACTGGTCGCCGCCACTGATCCACAAGCTGTGGCCTGTGCTCAATTCGAACGTGATTTTGGTGTGGCATGCGAACCAAATTTTGAGGCCCTTTGCTGCAACCCTGAAGTGCAAGCCATCTACATCGCAACGCCACATCACTTGCATGCCGATCAAGTAGCGATGGCTGCGGCCTACGGTAAACATGTCATGGTTGAAAAACCTATGGCACTCACGCTTGACGATTGCACGCGCATGATCGAGGCAACGACGCGTGCTGGTGTGGTACTGATGGTGGGACACAGCCACAGCTTCAATGCCCCGATACTTCAAACGTATGGATTGATTCGTAGCGGCAAATACGGATCTGTACGAATGATTCATTCTCTGAATTACACAGATTTTTTATACCGACCACGCCGTCCAGAAGAATTGAACACGCAGGCAGGTGGGGGTGTCGTTTTCAACCAATCCGCACACCAAATTGACATCGTTCGCTTGCTGGGTGGAGGCTTGGTCAACACGGTGATGGCGCACACAGGCGCGTGGGACCCACAACGCCCGACCGAAGGTGCTTACAGCGCTTTGTTGGGATTCGCCGATGGCCACTTTGCCAGTCTGAACTACAGCGGCTATGGCCACTTTGACAGTGACCTATGGATGAATGACATCAGCGAACTCGGAGAAGTAAAAGGCAAGCATTTGCAGGGTGCAGCACGCAGGCGACTTTTAGCTACCCACACCGCTGATGACGAGGCCAATCTAAAAGCCGCACGAAACTATGGCGCGCAGCAGTGGTCGGGATCCAAACGCCCCCCCACGGCCATGCAACACCAGCACTTTGGTCCTCTCATCGTGAGTTGCGATGGGGCAGATTTGCGTCCTACACCACTGGGCATTTGGATTGATGGTGACTTCGAGGTGATGCAAAAGTCGCTTCAAAGTCCCACCCTGCCGCGTCAAGAAGTCGTCGATGAGTTTTACAACGCCATCGTTCATGACAAGCCAGTGCTGCACAGTGGTGCTTGGGCGCGTGCCACCACGGCTGTGAGTTTGGCTTTGCTCACCGCAGCGCAAACAGGACAAATTCAAAGGCCGGCACACCAAATCACACCCGAGCATTAAATGAAGCAGATCAAAGCGGATGAAACGCGCCATATCTTGCGCCACTGGCAAGAGGCGGTTCCCAATGACCGATTAGCGCACTTGGTTCGAGATGCAGGTCGCGCATACACGCGTGCATTGCAAGTCAGGCTGGCCAAACACGATGTGCCATTTGGTCACTGGACATTTCTTCGTATCTTGTGGGAATCCGATGGCATCACACAGCGTGAGTTGAGCGATCGAGCCGGTGTGATGGAGCCTACGACTTACTCCGCCATCAAAAACATGGAGGCCTTAGGCTACATCGAACGCCGGCAACTGGTCGACAACAAAAAGAACATGTATGTTCACCTCACGCCCTTGGGTCGCTCACTCAAGAAGAAGCTCATTCCATTGGCCCAAGATGCCAACCGCGTGAGCATCCAAGGCGTGAGTGCTTCAGAAATCAAAACCACGCGCAAGGTTTTGCTGGCAATTTTGAATAACCTGGCGAACGAAACATAAGGCGAGGCTAATTCAGCAGATGCCCAGTCTTGACAAAGATAGTGCAACCCTCTTTGCTAAAAGGTTGATGCTGGCTCATGTGCGGACTTCGGATCCAAGACCCGTCTGGATATCGGCCGTGCTCATCTTCAAACACGCCTTTCACGACAAAAATTTCCTCCCCACCATAGTGGCGATGCGGATTGAAAAATGTTTGCGGGGCCCATTGAACCAAAGCCGAACCACTGCCCTGCTGCATCAGCGGCATCACACGCAGACCAGGCACCATGCCTTGATACCAAGGGGCAGTGGTGGTGTCAATGATCTCTCTGGCCACTTGATCTGGCCCAAGATGTCGTAACTTGACAAAGAGCGTACAGCCAGACTCACTGAATGGCGCATGGCAAGAGCCTGGGGGATTCATGATGTACGTACCAGCTGGATAGTGACCAGTTTCATCACTGAACACACCATCCAAAACTAATATTTCTTCGCCTAGTTCATGAGAATGCGCTTGGAACTTAGATCCTGGTTGATAGCGAACAATCGAAGTTGCTTTGGCCACCTCATTGCCTTGGCGTTCGAGCATGCGTCGCTCTACACCTGATTCGGGACTTGAAACCCACGGCAAGTCATGATGGTTGACCACGACCCTCTGACGGTAATCAGCATTGATATTCATGGGTCTCCACACATGTTCGATTTTTTGAATCAAGCGTTGAAAAGCGCTTTGTATTGATCACGCAAAAGATTTTTCTGTACCTTGCCCATTGCATTTCTAGGCAACTCATTGAGCACGAAACATTTCTTAGGAACCTTGAAGTTGGCGACCTGGGTTTTGAGCATGGCGATCAGCTGATCCGCCTCAATTTGGGCATCCAGCTTAGGAATCACGACAGCCACGCCCACTTCACCAAAATCTGGGTGAGGAACGCCCACCAGCGCACTCTCGGCCACGCCTGGCATGTCGTTCATATAGCTTTCAATTTCAGCGGGATAAACGTTGTAGCCCCCACTGATAATTAAATCCTTGGCGCGCCCCACAATTTGCACGTAACCCCGAGCGTCGACCTTACCCACGTCACCTGTTTTGAAATAACCATCCAAGGTGAACTCCTCGGCTGTTTTCTCGGGCATGCGCCAGTAGCCTTGAAATACGTTAGGCCCTTTGACTTGGATGCCTCCAATTTCGTCGACAGCCAGCGTGGCACCCTCGTCATCTTGCACCCGAAGCGATACGCCCGGCAACGGAAACCCGACCGTGCCGCCTCGACGCTCTGACTCGGCGTAACGGGTGTCAAGCTCATATGGGTTTGAGGTCAACATGCCTGTCTCACTCATGCCGTAGCGCTCCAAAATGGTATGACCCGTTCGGTCCTGCCATTCTTTGAATGTTTCTGTCAACAGCGGGGCCGACCCAGCGACGAACAGACGCATATTTTTAGTCACTTCACGCGTCAGACCAGTCTCGCCAAGCAGACGCACATAGAGGGTGGGAACACCCATGAACACTGTGGCACGAGGCATCTGCGTCAAGACTGATTTGGGGTCAAACTTTGACATCCAAATCATTTTGCTGCCGTTGAGCAATGCCCCATGGATGGCGACAAACAGCCCGTGAACATGAAAGATAGGTAAAGCGTGAATGAGCACATCCCCATCTTTCCAACCCCAATACTTTTTCAATGTTTGCGCATTGCTGAGTAAATTGCCGTGACTCAACATCGCACCTTTGCTACGCCCGGTGGTGCCACTGGTGTACAAAATAGCAGCCAAGTCTTGGGAGGAACTGGTCATTGCTTCGTGTTCTGGACTCATCGATTCCGAAAGACGCATCAATGTGCCACCTTGATGTTCATCCAAAGTCCAAACATGCTGCGTGCCAGCAGCCTTGGCCAACTCCGTGATCCATTCCAGGTTTTTAGGCGTGCAAACAACGACACCCGGCTCGGCATTGCCTAAGAAATAAGACATTTCAGCACTTTGATAGGCCGTATTGAGCGGCAAAAAGACCAGCCCAGCCCGCAATGTGGCAAGGTACAACATCATGGCCTCAACAGACTTTTCAACCTGCACGGCAACACAAGCACCCTTTGGCAAATTCAATGAAGCCAGAAGGTTAGCCATCTGCGCGGATTTTTGGTCTAGGTCCGACCAGCTGTAGTTTTTGCCGTTGTCGGCCTCTACCGCAACAGCACTTAAATCCTCAGGAAAAGCTGCACGAATGGCGCTGAACAAATTGAAGTTTTCTTTTTGATTGGTCATGTTTTTTCTCTCTCGTTAGTTTTATTTCAGCTCTTGAACATCAGATCTTCAATGCCACTTGAAACTGGCACTTCGCCATCGGCCAACAACGCTCTGTTTTTGTCTAAGCGCTTGAGGTCATACAAATAGTTCACCATCAATCCGTAAGACTGCTTCACGCCTTTGGACGAAGGATCGCCCGCCCAGTTCAGTCGGTCGACACGCGCACCATTGCCCAGATGAAACCTGGCCACGGGATCTGTTGGGTGGCCTTTTGCGTTCAAACGACCTAAGTACTCGGCGGCAAAACGCATCAAGTAATGCCGCACCAAAGATTTTTCCGACAGCTGCAAAGGTGCATCTAATGCGGACAAAAAATGGGTTGCAGCGGGAGGCTCAAAACCAACAGCGCGTCCCAAAGCCTGACGTTCTTTAGGCTCAAGCTTTTCAAGCAGCGTCGCAATGTTTTTCTCAAGCCAAGTTCGGTAACCAGGAATCGGCGAAAGCGTCGCAAACACTTTGAGTCTGGGGAATTCTTTTTTCAATTTCTCCACAACAGCTTTGATGAGAGAGTCACCAAAACTCACCCCGCGTAAGCCGACCTGCGTGTTACTGATGGAGTAAAAAATAGCAGTTGTGGCTTTTTGTAAATCTGCCTCGGCACCGAGCTCATCGAGCAATGGAACGATGTCACTTGCAATTTCGTCGACCAACGCCACTTCCACAAAAATCAAAGGAATTTCAGGCAAGCGTGGGTGAAAGAAGCCATAACAACGTCTGTCGCTGTCGAGTCTGTTTTTGACATCCGCCCAGCTTTTGATGTCGTGAACCGCTTCGTATTGAATCAGCCTCTCAATCAGTGACGCGGGCGAGTTCCAACTCATACGACGCAGCTCCAAGAAGCCCACATCGAACCATGTTGAAAACATGTATTCCATTTCGACATCAAGTGCTTGAAGTCGCTTGTCAGTCTTCAATGCAGCTTGTAGCTCGGCACGTAAGTCAACCAAAAATTGCACGCCCTCTGGATACACACTGAAACGTTGGAGCAATCGTCGACGGGGAGAAACAGTCTCACGTCTGAAGTGAACTTCCGCAACGGCTTCATCTGCCGTGCCCAAAGCGGCGGCTAATTTAGCCTGCGCCTCTTTCACTTTTTTCTGATCAGCCACAAACATTTCACTCATCAGCAGCCATACATCCTTGCGACGATCAATGGTTGCGTCTTTGTACAGTGCTGCAAATGCCTCGGCGCGCCTCCCCCCCTCTACCTCGCTGACACGCGGATCAATGATGGCCTTGAGTAACTCATAGGTGCGTCGCAACATACGCGGAGACATTGCCTCTGTTTTCAAACTAAAGGTTGCGTCCATACGTTCAGCACACGAGCGTTGCCCCTTCGCTGGGGCGGCAACATGGCTCCCCTTGAGCACGGCAACTTCGCCATGCGAATTCGCTGTGTCTTTGTGCCCAACCATCCCTTTGGCTGCAGGAAGGAACTTTGTCACGCCACGGCCAATCCAAGTTGAGGTGTTCATATCGACCTTCCATTTCTTTCAAAAAGATGAATCGAAGAATTCAGCGCCGAATTCTTCAGTTGCTTCAATGCCTCACGCTGGCTTTCAATGTGATGTCGCATGGTTTTTTCAGCCGCTTCAGGGTTGCGGTTTTTCATCGCATTGAAGATCTGTTGATGTTCTTTGAGACTGTCGTTCAAACGACCGGGCAAGCGCAGCTGCTGCTGGCGCGACAGCTTTAAAAGCTTTCGCAAGTCCCCAATCATCTGGGTCAGCCAACGATTGGCAGCGAGCACGATGAACGCCTCATGAATTTGGAAATTGAGTTCGTAATACTCATTCAGTTGCTCGGTATTGGCGAGCTTTTGAAGTTGCTGGTGCATTCCTTCTAAGGTTGACAGGTCTGCGTCAGTCGCCCTGTTCGTGGCCTCATAAGCACAACGACCTTCAAGCAATGCCAGCACAGGAAAAATCTCATCGAGATCTTGCTCCGTGACTTGGTTAACAAAACAACCGCGCCGAGGTTCATGCCGTAACAGCCCCTCGGCGGTGAGCACTTTCAAGGCTTCTCTTAGGGGTGTACGAGAAATTGAAAGCGCTTGACACAGCTTGCTTTCATCAAGGAAATCTCCCGCCACCAGCGTGCCGCTGAAGATTTGCTCGCGCAAACGATCAGCCACCTCGTGATGTAACGACTTGAATTTGTCGTCGATAGACATTGGTAATTACCCCTAATAACGTGTAATTACGGATAATTATAATCATGTCTTTGACATTACAACAATTTTTTAGATACGTGGAGCTCAAATGATCATTTACGGAACAGCCCTTTTAGCAGCCTGCCATTTGATGGGCGCCTACATCGGTGACTTGCTAGGCATGGCGATTGGCGTCAAGGCAAACGTTGGAGGTGTAGGTATCGCAATGATCTTGCTCATCGCAGTCCGTATCTGGATGCACAAGCACGGGTTGATGCCAAAAACGACGGAAGCAGGTGTTGAGTTTTGGTCACTGATGTACATCCCCGTCGTGGTCGCCATGGCTGCCCAGCAAAACGTCATGGCCGCACTCCGTGGTGGCCCTGTAGCGCTGATTGCGGCGTTGGGCTCGGTGCTTCTGTGCGCGGCAACCATCGCGTTGATCAACAGAGTCGGACCGCAAGACCATGACGAGTCTTGGAAAGACATTGCCAAGTCAGAGACACCCCAGTAATTAAACGAATACTTTGGAAAAAAAATGCACGAACTCGAAAATGCAATTAACAGCAACAGCTTGGTCTTCGCCTTTGCTGTTGTCGGATTGGTCATGCTGCTGTCTGTCAAGTTGTCGCGCTATCTCACATTTGGGCGTGTTCACGGCTCAGCCATTGCCATCCTGATCGGACTTGGATTGGCCTATTGGGGGGGACTGCAAACAGGCGGCACAAAAGGGATTGCTGATGTGAAAATTTTCGCAGGCATCGGTTTGATGGGGGGCGCCATGATGCGTGACTTCGCCATTGTGGCAACGGCCTTTGAGGTCAATGTCATGCAAGCCCGCAAGGCAGGCATCATCGGTGTCGTTTCTTTGTTTTTGGGAACCATCATTCCGTTCATCTTTGGCGCAAGTGTTGCCTACGCCATGGGTTACACAAGTGCAATTGACATGACCACCATTGGTGCGGGTGCGGTGACTTACATCGTCGGACCTGTCACGGGCGCAGCCATTGGCGCTAGCTCAGACATCATGGCTTTATCCATTGCGACAGGTGTTGTGAAAGCCATCATGGTGATGGTTTTCACACCAGTGCTGGCCAAGTTCATGGGGCTCAACAACCCACGCTCAGCCATGGTCTTCGGCGGTTTAGCTGGCACAGTCAGCGGCGTTTCAGCCGGCCTTGCTGCGACGGATAGACGTTTAGTCCCCTATGGCGCATTGGTTGCCACATTTCACACAGGTCTGGGTTGCCTCATGGGCCCGTCTGTCCTTTATTTGGCAGTCAAGGCCATCGTGGGCGGCTAAGTGGCTGCGCAGGCTGGCTGAGCAGGGGCGATGGCAACGCCATCAGCATTTGGTCCCTGACGCGGATACCCAGAGGCATTCAAAGGTCAACCCCTCTTCCTAAAATCGGCGCATGAATCGCCTCATCAACGCTCTCGGTTTTCAAGTGGGTTGGTGGGCCTGCGTTGCCAGCGTCGGGCTGGGATTGGAAATTCCAGCCTTGTTGTTTTGCACAGCATTGGTGTGTGCGCATTTAACTCTTTCAGACAAGCGCACCACAGAAATCAGACTTGTGGCCATCGTCTGGCTGCTTGGCGTGGTGATGGACTCACTGCTTCAATACTTTTCAGTGATTCATTTTTATGGATGGGCATTCGGCCCACTCAGCCCTTTTTGGCTGTGGATGCTGTGGGTATTGTTTGGGATGACACTCAACACATCGTTGGACTTTCTCCAACACAAATCTTTGGCGCTCGCCGCAGTCGCGGGTCTGATCTTGGGCCCACTCACCTACCTGGCTGGTGCCAAGCTAGGCGCTGCGGCCTTTGATGGCACACTCACTCACACGACCATGCTGGCGTTGAGCTGGTTGTTGGTGATGCCAGCCACGGTCTATTTAGCCAAACTCATATCCAACCGCCCACAAGGACTGCCATGATGAATCGTCGAATGCTTTTATGGGGTGGCGTGGCCACCACAACCCTCGGTCTGACAGGATGTGCAACACCGACGATTGAAGATTACGCAGGACAAAAGCCCGAACTAGATTTGCGCACCTACTTCAATGGCGTCATCGATGCTTGGGGCATCTTCACGGATCGCAATGGCAAAGTTGTGAAACGTTTCACCGTTGAAATGAAATGCCACTGGAACAAAGACATCGGCACCTTGGATGAGGACTTTTCGTATTCCGATGGCACGCAAGAGAAAAGAATATGGACGCTGACTGACCTCGGTCACGGCCAGTTCACAGGGACCGCAGGTGATGTGGTGGGCACTGCGCAGGGACAAGCCAAAGGCAACGCCTTCAACTGGGGCTATACCCTCGCCCTTCCCGTGGACGGCAGGATCTTGAACGTGCAAATGGACGATTGGATGTACCTGATGAACGAGCGCGTCATGCTCAACAAGGCGCGCATGACCAAATTGGGTATTCACTTGGGTGATGTCACGCTATCTTTCACCAAAAGGGCATGACCCATGTTCGGTTCTGCGCAGCTGACGCATGCCCCTCTGGAGTCGGCATGGTTCTGAAAAAAATCACGACAACGGCACTCTGGTTGCTTGCTTGCGCACTTTGTCATGCCAGTGATTTATCCGACAAGCTTCAATCATCTGAGTATGTTTTATTGATGCGGCACACCCGCGCACCTGGCATCGGTGACCCCGCTCATTACGTGCTGGAGGATTGCAAAACGCAACGCAACCTCAGTGCCGAAGGTCGTCAACAAGCGCGGCGGATCGGTGACTGGCTCAAGAAGCAAAACATCCAAACTGCCGATGTGCAATCCAGCGCTTGGTGTCGGTGCAAGGACACGGCTGAATTGATCAATTTCAAGGGATTTCAAGTTGAACCCTCGTTGGCCTCTTTTTTTGATGACATGCAAAAAGCCAATGAAAGAACACAAGCGCTTCAGCAATTCATTTCTCAAAAGCTCAAAACCAAGGGCGACAAGGCACTCATCTTGGTCACGCACCATGTCAACATTCATGCGTTCATGGGCGAAAACATTGCCTCAGGTGAGATGGTTCTAGCGAAAGTGGATCCCAACGGGAAAATGATGTCTTATCAAGTGATTCCTAGACCTCATTAGTTTTCGATTCAAGCGATACCCTGCGATGACCCCGCTTGCGGTCCGTATCCAATAGCACGTGCATTCTGTAGCCCACCTCGCTCGCGACAAGTAAGGGCCAGGTGTCCAACATGCGACTCCTTTTTTTGCGCAGACACAAAAAAAAGGGTTATCCCTAGACCTCACTCGATTCAAATGTGCGTGTTGAATTTAATGAATAAGGAACACACCATGTCATCTCAAATCAGTCGGTTGCATGCCATGCGGATCAAGGCTTGCATGCTGTTGAGCTTCGCTGCCATCGGGATCACCAGCAGCTTGGCTCAAACCACAACCAGCGCTGTTCAGGCCAAAACAGAAGTTCTTTGGTTGGGACAAGCTGGTTTTCGTATCAAGTCGCCCGGTGGCCAAACCATCGTGGTGGACCCTTGGCTCACAGGTGGCCCCAAAACACCCGCGCCTTATAAAACTGACATTGCCGCCCTAGGCAAGGTAGACCTGCTGTTGGTGACGCACGCGCACGTCGATCACATCGGCGATGCACCGGCTTTGGCCAAGCTGCACAAAACTGTGCTGTACGGGCCTGCCGACATGATCACGCCTTTGGTTACTCTGGGCGTCATGCCTGCTGAGTTGACGCATCGCTTCAACAAGTCGGGCAGCGTCAAACCACTTCCCGGCATCAAAGTCACCGCGGTACAAGCTGAACACTCGTCCCTGTATGTTTGGAAAAACCCAGCCACTGAGAAACTCGAGTCACACCCTGCGGGCGAAGCGGTGGGCTACATCATTGAGTTGGAAAATGGCTTCAAAATTTGGCACATGGGTGATACTGGGCTCTTTGGTGACATGAAGTTCATCTCTGAACGCTACAAACCTGATTTGGTGTTGATGCCCATTGGTGGCAACTTCACGATGGACCCCGAAGACGCTGCCTATGCCGCACGTCAGTGGATCAAGCCCAAGATGGTGATCCCAATCCATTACAACTCCAATCCCTTGGCCAAAGGCACGTTGGAAGAATTTCAAAAAGCCATGAAAGGCAGCTCCGTCAAGGTTGTGCCAATGACGGAAGGCCAAACGCTTGAGTTTTAAACCGAGATGAAGGCAAGGCTGAAAGCGGTGTTGGCGGGGCTGACTTTGATCGCCCTGTCACACCCGCTGGCTTGGGCGCAAACGACCACAGAGATTGGGAAACACATGGCGCCTACCGGTACATTGCGCGCCGTGATCAACCTTGGCAATCCCATTCTTGCGCGGACGGACCCATCCACAGGTGAGCCCGTGGGTGTGTCCGTCGATTTGGCCCAAGCCCTCGCTCAAAAATTCAACCTACCGCTGAAACTCATACCGGTAAACTCCGCCGCGAAATCTGTCGAGGCGGTGACGCAAGGCAACGCAGACCTTGGTTTTTTTGCCATCGATCCTGTGCGTGGGCAAGGCATTTCATTCAGCCCGCCCTATGTCGTGATCGAAGGAAGTTATTTGGTGAAAAAAAATTCACCCTTGATGCGCAACGAGCAAGTCGATCAAGCGCAGCACCAAGTGGTGGTCGGCAAAGGCAGTGCATACGATTTATTTCTAACTCGGGAACTCAAACAAGCCCAATTGGTTCGCGCGCCCACCTCACCGCAAGTCGTTTCTTTCTTCATGGACGGCTCGTATGACGTTGCTGCTGGGGTCAAGCAACAACTTGAATCCGACGCACAAAAAACAGAAGGTCTGCGCTTGTTACCTGGACACTTCATGTGGATTGAACAAGCCATGGGGCAACCGAAAAACAGCTCTGCGCTCGCGAAAGAGGCATTAACAAACTTCATTGCTGAAATGAAATCCAATGGCTTTGTCCGCGAGAGTTTGCTCCGCCACAAAATTGAAGGCGCCGTGCTTGCACCCTAGCGAATTTGGGCTGTGCGCAAGGGTTTTCACTCTCATGGGGAATGAACCGCACTCATAGCATGCGTCGTCATTGCAAAAAAGGAAGAAACCATGGATGCTGAAAAGAGAGGCCTGTTCACAAAAGCAGGCGCAGTTGGATTGAGCGCATTCGCTGGCTACACACCAACTGTCATGGCGGACAGCGCAGCTAAAACGCTATTCAAAGTCGCGACAACCACCATACCTATTGTTGGTTCACACAAAGTTTTTCCAGTCCGTCGTATTTATTGCATCGGTAGAAACTACGCCGCACACGCCCTTGAAATGGGCTCGGATCCGACACGTGAGCCTCCGTTTTTCTTTCAAAAACCGACTGACGCCATTCAACTTGTGCCTGTCGGGCAAACCGTCCACCACCCCTACCCGCCCCTCACAAAAAACTACCACCACGAAATTGAACTGGTCGCAGCACTGGCCAAAGGTGGGCGAAATATTCCAGTCGACAAAGCACTTGAGTGTGTCTATGGATACGCCATAGGGCTGGACATGACACGTCGTGATTTGCAGCGCGCCATGGGTGATCAAAAAAAGCCGTGGGAAATTGGGAAAAGTTTTGACCAGTCAGCACCGATTGGCCCTATTCACCCCGTTGAAAAATTTGGCCATTTCAAAGAAGGTGCGATTTGGTTAAAGGTCAACGGAGTCATCAAGCAAGAAGCCAATTTGGCGCAAATGATCTGGTCTGTTGCCGAGCAAATTAGCCAGCTATCTGCAGCGTTTGAACTCATGCCAGGTGACATCATTTACGCAGGCACGCCAGAAAAC
The DNA here is from genome assembly GCA_903886485.1 of uncultured Burkholderiales bacterium. Lineage (GTDB taxonomy): Bacteria > Pseudomonadota > Gammaproteobacteria > Burkholderiales > Burkholderiaceae_C > Limnohabitans. The sequence continues at coordinate 55,922 of CAISMH010000004.1, read as the reverse complement.
GTAGGCCCTGTTGTCAAAGGCGACACGATGGAAGGTCACATTGATGGACTACCGAACATCACGCTCAAAGTCATCTGATGTCTTCAAACTCACAACAGAAAACTGCATGAAGAAATCAGAGTGATGGCTTCATTTGAGGGTCTGTGCATGCGCTGCTGGCAAAATCTAGTCTCACGCAACACAAGCCTCTTATGATCACAGCGACCCACACGCCCTCCACACACACATCCCCGCGCTTGACCAGTTTGTCCCATGGCGGTGGTTGCGGCTGCAAGATCGCCCCCGGTGTCTTGAGCGAGATTCTCAAAAGCACACAGGCCATGCCCATCCCGCCGCAGTTGTTGGTGGGCATTGAAACGGCAGATGACGCAGCGGTCTATCAGCTCAACGACGAGCAGGCCTTGATTGCCACCACCGACTTCTTCATGCCCATCGTTGATGACCCGTTTGACTTTGGTCGCATCGCTGCGACCAACGCCATCAGTGATGTGTATGCCATGGGCGGCACACCCATCATGGCTTTGGCCTTGGTCGGTATGCCCATCAACGTCTTATCGCCAGAAACGATTGGCAAAATCTTGGATGGCGGGCAAAGCATCTGTCGTGAAGCGGGCATTCCGATTGCCGGTGGTCACACCATTGATTCGGTGGAACCCATTTACGGCTTGGTCGTGCTGGGTTTGGTCCATCCAAAACGTATCAAGCGCAATGCCAATGCACGTGTGGGTGATCGCTTGATCTTGGGCAAGCCCTTGGGCGTTGGCGTACTTTCTGCGGCCCTGAAAAAGAACGCACTCAGTACCGAGGGCTACGCGCACATGATCGCCAACACCACCCAACTCAACACACCGGGTGCAGCCTTGTCTGCCTTGACGGGGGTGCATGCCATGACCGATGTCACGGGCTTTGGCTTGGCGGGTCATGCGCTTGAGATGGCTCGTGGCAGCCAACACACCGTGCAATTGAACATGCGTCAAATTCCCTTGTTGCCCGAGGTACGCGCACTGGCCCAGCAAGGCATGATCACGGGCGCATCAGGCCGCAATTGGTCTGCTTATGGACACGAAATTGCGCTTGCTCCTGAATGCGACGCCATCGACCAAGCCTTGCTGAGCGACCCCCAAACCAGTGGCGGTTTGTTGGTGGCCTGCGCACCCGAGGCTGTCAACGAGGTCATGGCGATCTTTCAAAAACATGGATTTGCCAACGCCGCTGAAATCGGCGAGATCACGGCAGCAGCATCCACTGACGCTGTCAAACTGCATGTTCGCTGACCGTATCCATTGATACAAACTCTTTGAGAAAGAAAAAATGTCCTCTATTCCAGCCTGCCCACAGTGCGGCCAAGAAAACACCTACCAAGATGGCGACAACTACGTGTGCGCCGACTGTGCTTATGAATGGCCAATGGCCGCGCCAGTGGCCGCTGACGATGAAGACGATGCCGTGGTGAAAGACGCCAATGGCAACATCTTGAAAGACGGTGATGCTGTCGTGCTGATCAAGGACCTGAAAGTCAAAGGCTCATCCACCACCTTGAAAATGGGCACCAAAGTCAAAAGCATCCGCTTGGTCGGTGGGGACCACGAGGTGGACTGCAAGATGGATGTCGGCAACTACATGCTCAAAGCCTGCTATTTGCGCAAAGCTTAAATCCACAAGACGCTTACAACACCCGACCTCGGTTTGATTTGATCGCCGAGGTCTTTTTTTTGCTGTCTAAGCGACGCAGCTTTGACGCATAAGTGGGCTTGGTGGGTTTGCGCTTCTTGGGTGGCTTCGCGACGCATTGCACCAGCTCTAGCAAGCGCGCAAAGGCTTCGATGCGGTTCATGTCTTGGCTTCGGTGCTCTTGCGACTTGATCACCACCACGCCCTCGTTGGTGATGCGTTGATCCGACAAGGCGAGCAAACGCGCTTTGACATCCTCGGGCAAAGACGAGGCCGTCACATCAAAGCGCAAATGGATGGCACTCGAAACCTTGTTGACGTTTTGCCCCCCCGCACCTTGAGCGCGGATGGCCGTGACCTCAACTTCTGATTCTTTAATTTGCATGCTGCGCTCTACACATGCCAGCCCGGTAACTCACCCATCGCCCACAAAATCAAACTGATCGTGAAGAACGACGCCACAGTGGTCACCAACAACGCAGCCGCACAGAATCCCTCTTTGCCATGGCGATGCGCCAACAGCGGATAAATGCCCAGCATGGGCATGCCCGCTAACAACACCGCTGTGATTTTGAGACTCGGCGTCGTGGGCCCAAGCCACAACAACATGAGGCCGACAGCCAAAGGATGCAGCACCAATTTGCCCATCGCAATCCAACGCACATCTTGAATCAGGCCCAACACACGCATCCCAACCAAAGAGCCCCCATTCACAAACAGCGCAATCGCTGCCGTTGAAGCGGCGAAAAGATTCACTGTTTTTGACAGCACCTCGGGCAAGCGCACACCCAAGACAGAGAACACAAAGCCCAACACAATGGCTTGCATCATTGGCAGTTGAGCCATCCGCTTGAGACTTTGAAAAACGGTGCGCTGCCAAGACAGGTGCTGGGTCTCCCCGCTTTCGGCAATCGCTAGACCCAGTGGAATCGTCAACAGGTTTTCAACCAGCACCGTCAGCGCCAAGCCGACACCCGCCACAGGACCGAGGAGTTGCAACAAGATGGGGTAGCCCACATAGCCGCTGTTGGACGAGCTCACGCCCAAGGCAACCAAGCCACTTTCAGTCATCGACCGCTGACGCCCAAAGCGCCAGACGCCAAAGCCCACCGCAAACGAGAACATCGAGCCCACACCGTAAGCCACCAAGTAGTGCGGGTTCATCACCTCTGCAAAATCACGCTGGGAAAGTGTGTTGAACAGCATGGCAGGCAAGGCAAAGTTCAGCACAAAGCGCCCTAAGACTTGGCCATCGACTTTGCTGAACATGCCTTGGCGAGTGGCGACAAAACCCAGCGCAATCGACAGATAAATGGGCCCAATGATGGAGAGAATGTTCAACATGGTGGTCTGCTTTTTATTGCTTTTGAATCCCAGCGCGTTGGATCACATCACCCCAACGCTTGATTTCTGTTTGCAGCCAATCATGCGCTTGCACCACGGTGCTGGGGTGTGGCTCCACATTCAAGTCCAGCAACTTTTGGCGCACTGCAGGGCTTTGCAAAGCCACGTTCACTTCTTTGTTCAAGCGGTCCACCACGGCCTGCGGTGTTTTGGTGGGAACTCCCAAACCATTCCATGACGTCGAGATCAAATTCGGGACACCCCCCTCTTTGGCCGTGGGCACTTGTGGCAATGCCAGGTTGCGTTTTTGTCCTGTCACGGCCAATGCACGCAACGCACCGCCTTTGATTTGCGGCAGCATCGGGCTCAGCACTTCAACCGCCACATCAATCTGACCACCCCGCAGCGCGGTCATCACAGCAGGCGTGCCATTGAAAGGCACCACTTGCGCATCCAAGCCCGCGGCTGACTTGAACAACTCGGCCGTTAGGTGCTGCGTGCTTCCAATGTTGATGCTGCCAATGTTGAGCTTGCCCGGATTGGCTTTGGCCCAAGCCAACAACTCGGGCAAGGACTGAAAGCGTGAGTCGGCGCTGGTGATGAGCCCCAAATCAAAAGTCCCCATCAGCGACACCGGATTGAAGTCTTTCACAGGGTCAAACGGCAATGATTTGAACAAGCCAACGCTCACCGCATTGGCGTTGGACATCAGCAGCAGGGTGTAACCATCCGGCTCAGACTTCGCCACCATCTCGGCCGCCACAATGCCGCCCGCGCCCGGACGGTTGTCAATGATGACCGACTGACCCAAGCCCTCGGACATTTTTTGTGCGACGGTGCGTGCCGTGAGGTCTGCCACACCGCCTGCGCCAAACGGCACCACGATGCGCAAAGGCTTGTTGGGGTAGGACTGAGCATTCGCCACGTCCAAGCCACCCAAGCTAAAAAAACCGGTGGCTGCAATGACCGCAAACCGAAACAACACACAACGACGACCCTGCATGACACATCTCCAAAATGGGAAGGAATGTGTCGATTGTCTTAGATCGTCAAAGTCAACCGTCTTCAAAAAATCGATGTGACCCGCATCGGGGCTTTCTCATTGGACAAGCAGCAGGTCAGTACACTCTAGGGCTTCGCTTTTCATTAGACCTCTATTCAAGGATTTGCCATGAACACGACCCCTTCCGGCCTGCAATACATCGACAACGTGGTGGGCGATGGCGCCGAGGCCGCAGCAGGCCAGCACGTCACCGTGCATTACACCGGCTGGCTTTACCAAGACGGTGAGCAAGGCGCTAAGTTCGATTCCAGCCGCGATCGCAATGACCCATTTGACTTCCCCTTGGGCGCAGGCATGGTCATCAAAGGCTGGGACGAAGGCGTGCAAGGCATGAAGATTGGCGGTCAACGCACCCTCATCATCGCGCCAGAGCTGGGATACGGCGCACGCGGCGCGGGCGGCGTGATCCCGCCCAACGCCACCTTGAAGTTTGACGTCGAGTTGCTCGGCGTCGAATAAAACAGCCCAACGGCCGCTGTCAAGCAGCCAATGACCAGCGGGGCAAGGCCCCGCTTTGTTTTGTGGCGTTCAAATTTTTCACATCACCCCACTTGAAATAAGGTGGGATGCCCTCAGCTCTGCTGAATCCTCCTCCAACAAGCCTCACAAAGCATGTCAGAACCTACAGAAAACAAAGACACCCCAGCCGCCCCTTCAGCTGCTGAGCATTTGGCGTCGCACATGGCCAGCATGGCGCCTGCCGCGGACACCGCCGCCGCAGCAGACTCCACCGCGCAACTCGACCCCTTGGCCGCCGCGCAAGCCGAAGTCGTCACCTTGCAAGCCAAAGTCGCCGAGTTGCAAGACCAATATGTGCGCGGCCAAGCCGAAGTTCAAAACGCCCGCCGCCGCGCCGACGACGAAGTCTCCAAAGCCCGCAAATTCGCGCTCGAGAGCTTTGCCGACAGCTTGCTGCCTGTGCTTGACAGCCTCGAAGCGGGTTTGGCCGTGCAAACCGCCACGCCTGAACAAATCCGCGAAGGCGCTGAAGCCACGTTGCGTCAGCTCAAAAGCGCCATGGAGCGCAACAAAATTGTGGCCATCGACCCTGCGGCTGGTGCGAAGTTTGACCCTGCACAACACCAAGCGATCAGCGTGGTGCCTGCCGAGCAAGAAGCCAACACCGTGGTCACCGTACTGCAAAAGGGTTACTTGATCGCCGAGCGCGTGTTGCGCCCTGCACTCGTCACAGTGTCTGCACCGAAATAAACACTTGAAATTGGCGAAGTTATCCACACCTACGCCACATCTGAATTTTTAAAAAGTTACTGGAGTTACACATGGGAAAAATCATCGGTATTGACTTGGGCACCACCAACTCGTGCGTGGCCATCATGGAAGGCAACACAACCAAAGTGATCGAAAACGCCGAAGGCGCGCGCACCACACCGTCCATCATTGCGTACCAAGAAGACGGCGAAATTTTGGTCGGCGCATCGGCCAAGCGCCAAGCGGTGACGAACCCACGCAACACGCTGTACGCGGTCAAGCGTTTGATCGGTCGCAAGTTTGCAGAAAAAGAAGTTCAAAAAGACATCGACCTGATGCCCTACACCATTGCCAAAGCCGACAACGGCGACGCATGGGTGGAAGTGCGCGGCAACAAGTTGGCCCCGCCTCAAATCAGCGCTGAAATTCTGCGCAAGATGAAGAAAACCGCCGAAGACTACCTCGGCGAAGAAGTGACCGAAGCCGTCATCACGGTGCCCGCTTACTTCAATGACGCCCAACGCCAAGCCACCAAAGATGCAGGCCGCATCGCGGGCTTGGATGTCAAGCGCATCATCAACGAACCCACCGCGGCTGCCTTGGCCTTTGGTTTGGATAAAATCGAAAAAGGCGACCGCAAGATTGCGGTGTATGACTTGGGCGGCGGCACGTTTGACGTGTCCATCATCGAAATCGCCGACGTCGATGGCGAAAAACAATTTGAAGTGTTGTCGACCAATGGCGACACCTTCTTGGGCGGCGAAGACTTCGACCAACGCATCATCGACTTCATCATTGCCGAGTTCAAGAAAGAATCTGGCGTGGATTTGTCCAAAGACGTGCTGGCTTTGCAACGACTCAAAGAAGCCGCCGAAAAAGCCAAGATCGAGTTGTCGTCGTCTGCCTCGACCGACATCAACTTGCCTTACATCACAGCGGATGCTTCAGGCCCCAAGCACTTGAACATCAAACTCAACCGCGCCAAGTTGGAACAACTGGTGGACGAGCTGATCGAGCGCACCATCGCACCTTGCCGCACCGCCATCAAAGACGCAGGCGTGTCGGTGAGCGACATTGACGACGTGATCTTGGTCGGTGGTATGAGCCGCATGCCCAAGGTGCAAGACAAGGTCAAAGAGTTTTTCGGCAAAGAGCCACGTCGTGACGTGAACCCTGACGAAGCCGTGGCCGTGGGCGCTGCGATTCAAGGTCAAGTCTTGTCTGGCGACCGCACCGACGTGTTGTTGTTGGACGTGACACCGCTGTCTTTGGGTATCGAAACCTTGGGCGGCGTGATGACCAAGATGATCGCCAAGAACACGACCATCCCCACCAAGTTTGCACAAACCTTCTCAACCGCCGATGACAACCAACCTGCCGTGACCATCAAGGTCTACCAAGGCGAGCGCGAAATGGCGTCTGGCAACAAGAGCTTGGGCGAGTTCAACCTCGAGGGCATTGCACCTGCGGCACGCGGCACCCCTCAAATTGAAGTGTCGTTTGACATTGACGCCAACGGCATCTTGCATGTGGGCGCCAAGGACAAAGCCACCGGCAAAGAAAACAAAATCACGATCAAGGCCAACTCGGGCTTGAGCGAAGACGAAATTCAACAAATGGTGAAAGACGCCGAGTTGAATGCCGCCGAAGACAAGAAGAAGCTCGAAATCGTGCAGTCACGCAACCAAGCCGACGCTGCGGTGCACAGCGTGAAGAAGAGCTTGGGCGAGCACGGCGACAAGCTCGATGCAGGCGAAAAAGAAGCCATCGAAGCCGCCATCAAAGAAGTCGAAGAAGCGTTGAAGGGCGAAGACAAAGCCGCCATCGATGCCAAGACCGAAGCCTTGATGACCGCGTCACAAAAGCTCGGTGAAAAAGTCTACGCTGACATGCAAGCTGCGCAAGCCGCAGGCGGTGCTGCGGCAGGCACAGAAGCCAAACCAGCCGACGACAACGTGGTCGACGCGGAAGTGAAAGAAGTCAAAAAAGGCTAAACCCTTCCGTCTCGACTGAGCAGACCTCGCCGCGTTTCACCTGACAAGGTGAACACGCGGCGAAGTCTTGATGAAGCCCCACAAAAAAAACGGCACGCCCACCATGTCCAAACGCGATTTTTATGAAGTGCTCGGCCTTGCCAAAGGCGCGAGCGACGACGAGATCAAAAAGGCTTATCGCAAACTCGCGATGAAGCATCACCCTGACCGCAACCAAGGCGACAAAGCCAAGGAGGCGGAGGCACAGTTCAAAGAGGTCAAAGAGGCCTACGAAATGTTGTCGGACCCCGACAAGCGCGCGGCCTATGACCAGTATGGTCACGCCGGCGTGGACCCCAATATGCGTGGCGGCCCCGGTGGTCCCGGTGGGTTTGGCAGCGCGGGTTTTGGGGAAGCCTTTGGCGATATTTTTGGTGACATCTTTGGTCAGCAACGTCGTGGCGCAGGCGGCCGTCAGGTCTACCGTGGCAACGACTTGAGTTACGCCATGGAAATCACGCTGGAAGAAGCGGCCAATGGCAAAGACGCGCAGCTCAAAATTCCGGGCTGGGACGAGTGCGAAACCTGTGATGGCACGGGCGCCAAACCCGGCACCTCGGCCAAGACTTGCACCACTTGCCACGGCAACGGTCAGGTGCAAATGCGCCAAGGTTTTTTCAGTGTGCAGCAAACCTGTCCGCATTGCCGCGGCTCGGGCAAGATCATTCCCGATCCATGCACCAGCTGTCACGGCCAAGGCAAGATCAAGAAGCAAAAAACACTCGAAGTCAAAATTCCTGCAGGCATTGACGACGGCATGCGCATTCGCAGCACGGGCAATGGCGAACCCGGCACCAACGGTGGCCCGCCTGGCGACTTGTTCATCGAAATTCGCGTCAAGAAACACGACATCTTCGAGCGCGATGGCGACGACCTGCACTGCTCAGTGCCGATCAGCATCACCACCGCCGCACTGGGCGGCGAAATTCGTGTGCCCACCTTGGCGGGCGAAGCCGCCATTGACATTCCAGAAGGCACGCAGCACGACAAGCAATTCCGTTTACGGGGCAAGGGCTTGAAGGGCATTCGCTCGAGCTTTCCTGGCGACTTGTATTGCCACATCTCGGTAGAGACGCCCGTCAAGCTCACGGAGCACCAACGCAAGCTGTTCAAGGAACTGGACGAGTCACTGAAAAAGGGCGGCGCCAAACATTCACCCGTCGAAGGTGGATGGGCCGATAAGCTCAAGCGCTTTTTCAACTGAGCCACGCGAGGTATCACCCCGCGTTGGAGGATACTTCGCCCATGAGCGTCAACATCACATTCTTGGGCGGCACCGGCACCGTCACCGGCTCTAAATACTTGGTGCAGCACGACGGCAAGCAATTGCTGGTCGACTGCGGCTTGTTTCAAGGCTACAAACAGCTGCGCTTGCGCAACTGGAACCCCATGCCTGTCGAAGCCGCTGACGTGGATGCCGTGCTGCTGACCCACGCCCACTTAGACCACAGCGGTTACTTGCCCCTGCTTTACCGTCAAGGGTTTCGAGGTCGCATCCATGCAACGCCCGCGACCTGCGACTTGTGCGCGATTTTGTTGCCAGACAGCGGTCACATCCAAGAGGAGGATGCGGACTTTTTGAATCGTCACGGCTACGCCAAGCACACGCCCGCGCTGCCTCTCTACAGCAAGCACGATGCCATCGTGAGCTTGAACTTGCTACACCCCGAAGTGATCGGTCAAACCTTCTGCCCCATACCGGGTTGGAAGGCGACGTTTTCATCCGCGGGGCACATCCTCGGTGCCGCCAGCATCTTGTTGGAAGTGGCGGGGCGTCGAATTTTTTTCAGCGGTGATTTAGGTCGCCCTGATGATCTGGTGATGATCCCACCCGACTTGCCCCCCGATGCAGACACCGTCTTGATTGAGTCCACCTACGGCAACCGCACCCACCCGATAGAGGATGTGCTGGCCGAATTAGCCCCAGCCTTGAAACGCGTGGCCTCGCGTGGTGGGGTCGCTGTGGTGCCGGTGTTTGCAGTGGGCCGTGCACAAGCCCTGCTCTACGCGATTTCGTTGCTCAAAGAACGTGGTGAGATTGCGAGCAGCTTGCCCATCTTCTTGGACAGTCCCATGGCGGTTCACACCACGGAGCTGCTGCCGCGACACCCAGACGCACACCGACTGGATGCACACGCCTTGCAACGCATGAAGCACGTCGCCACCATGGTGGAGACGCCCGAGCAATCCAAGGCTTTGGCCAAGCGTCATGGTCCGATGGTGATCTTGTCCGCCAGTGGCATGGCGACCGGCGGGCGGGTACTACACCATTTGGCGCATTACCTGCCGGACCATCGCAACATGGTCATCCTCACCGGCTACCAAGCGCCGGGCACACGCGGGGATACCTTGGCCAACGGCAGTGCCACGGTCCGCATTCACGGTCAAGATGTGGCGATACGAGCTGAAGTGGTCCAGTTGCAATCTTCCTCGGCACATGCCGATGCCACTCAGCTGATCGACTGGCTCAAGCACATGAAACATGCACCTAGCCAAGTCTATGTGGTGCATGGTGAACCGGACGCGGCAGACGCCATGCGTCAACGCATTGAGCGCGAGCTATGCTGGCGCGCCGTGGTGCCGGAACACGGCAGCACATGGCCTACTTGAACCCTGTATGTGAACGCCACTTATGCGCACCATGTTTTTAGCTCCGCCCGTCCGCCCTACCCGCTCGGCCACGACTTTGGTCATTGCGGCCAGCCTCTGGCTGGCGATCTTGGGTAACTTGGCACTTTGGAGAACACTGCTCCTTGTGCCTGACCTCACGGGCTGGCATGGGGTGCTGTTCGGCGCGGCCTTTGCGATCATCATTGCGTGCCTTGTGGTCGTGCTGCTGTCATTGCTCGCTTGGCGATTCACGCTCAAACCTGCGATCACTGTGCTGTTGCTGTTGGCGGCTTTCGCCACGCACTACATGCTGATGTACGGCGTCGTGGTGGACACCCCCATGCTCGTGAATGTGCTGCAAACCGACACACGGGAAGCACGTGACCAATTGAGCTGGCGATTGCTCGCGACGGTTGTCGGTCTGGCCGTGCTGCCGCTGGTGTGGTTGTGGCGACAACCTGTGTCCACACCGCCGTTGGCGCAACAAATGCTGCGCAATGCAGGCCTGTTGGCGGGCGGGCTGGTGCTGGCTTTTGGCACAACACAACTTGTGTTTCAAGACTTCTCTTCGTTGATGCGCAACTACACCGAAATGCGCTACCTCATCAACCCACTCAACAGCGTCTATGCGGTGCTGGACATGACGGTCATTCCGTCTGAGCAACCACGAGGCCCCATGCAGCCTTTGGGTCAAGATGCCCACATCGCAACAAGCGCAAACAGCACCCCACAGCAGCCGCCCTTGCTGGTGTTTGTGTTGGGCGAAACAGCACGCAGCCAGAGCTTCTCGCTCAATGGTTACTCGCGCAACACCAACCCCTTGCTGGCTCGCGAGAATGTGACCAGCTTCACCCACGTCAGCTCATGCGGCACCAGCACGGCAGAGTCTCTGCCTTGCATGTTCTCGCACTTGGGTCGCACTGATTTCGCCAAACGCAGCCACGAGTTTGAAAACATGCTGGATGTGTTGCAACGTGCGGGCTTGGCCGTGCTGTGGATGGACAACCAATCGGGCTGCAAAGGTCAATGTGCGCGTGTGCCCTACGTGAACACGTCCGACCTGAAACTGCCCGAATACTGCGAGGGCGATGAATGCCGTGACACCGTGATGCTCGCCCGCATTGACGCCGAGCTGGCCAAACTCCCCGCCGAGCGCCGCGCTCGCGGCACTGTGGTGGTGATGCACCAGATGGGCAGTCACGGGCCTGCGTACTTCAAGCGCACGCCTGCAGAGTTCAAAAAATTCACCCCCGAGTGCACCGACACCTCGCTCTCACAATGTGACCGCGCCCAAGTGGTCAATGCCTACGACAACACCTTGGTGTTCACCGACTACTTTTTGTCACGCGTGATTGCTTGGCTCAAAACTCATGAAAAAACCATTACACCAGCCATGCTCTATGTGGCCGACCATGGCGAATCCTTGGGTGAGAAAAACATGTACTTGCATGGCCTGCCCTACAGTGTGGCGCCACCTGAACAAACCACGGTGCCGCTGATCACGTGGTTGTCGCCAGAGTTTGAGCAACGCAGCCGCGTGAGCACCCGCTGCATGCAAACCCAGCGCGACAAGCCTTTGTCACACGACAACTTGTTCCATTCGGTATTGGGCTTGATGGCGGTCCAAACCTCTGTCTACCAGCGCGAGCGTGATTTGTTTGCAGCCTGCGAAGGCCGCTGAGGCCTTCGCCAAGCGCTTACAAAAAGCGGTCCAGCAATTTGCGCGTGTGGCGATCGAGTGAGGGCAAATCGCGAATCAAAAATTGCACGCCGTGTGCATCGGCCACGATCAGTCGGTTCGCACTCAAACGGCGGATGTCTTCCTCGCCCTTGAGCACCAACTGCGTCGAGCCACGGGTGGTTTGTACGCGCCACACGCTGGGCGTAGAAAAGCTGTTGACACCGTCCAAACGCAAAATCTCGGGCATGAACTCGCGGCCTTGCAGGGCTTGCGTCACGACATCGCGCTCATGCGCGGGCAAGTCGTTGAGGTGTTCAATCCACGCCAGTTCTTTGCCTTCGGCGCTCACGATAGAGATGCTTTGCTCGGGCGCCGCAATCGGGAACGCACGCGCCACCACGGCACCCACATGCTGCGAACCATCGGCCAAGGTGACGATCAACTTGCCAAAAGGGTCAAACGCCAAATGAAAGTGAGAGGTCAAGGCAGCGGCACTCATACAGACTCCTGGGTCGAAGCACGCGCCACGGCGTCTTCTGCATTTTTGGCTTGGGCTTCGTAGAGGCGGTAGTACGCGCCTTGTCGTGCCATCAGCGTGTCGTGGTCGCCCTCCTCCACCACCACGCCTTGCTCCATCACCACCAAGCGGTCGGCTTTGTTGAGCGTGGACAAGCGGTGGGCAATGGCAATCGTGGTGCGGCCTTGCACCAAGTTGTCCAAGGCCTTTTGAATTTCTTGCTCGGTCTCGGTGTCCACAGACGCCGTGGCTTCGTCCAAGATCAAGATGCGTGGGTTGATGAGCAAGGCACGCGCAATCGAAATGCGTTGACGCTCGCCACCTGACAGACCTTGGCCGCGCTCACCCACCAAGGAGTCATAGCCTTGCGGCAAACGCAAGATGAACTCATGCGCGTGGGCCGCACGCGCTGCCGCGACGATCTGCTCGCGTGTGGCATTGGGTTTGCCATAGGCGATGTTGTCGGCGATGGTGCCAAAGAACAGAAACGGTTCTTGCAACACCATGCCAATGTGGCTGCGAAAGTCGGACAACGCGATGTTGCGAATGTCGATGCCATCCAACTTGATGGCGCCTTCGCTCAGGTCATAGAAGCGGCAAATCAAGTTCACCAAGGTGCTTTTGCCAGAACCGCTTTGTCCCACCAAACCGATCATCTCGCCCGGGCGGATGTTGAGGTTCATGCCGCGAATCACCGCGCGGTTGCCATAGCGAAAGCCTGCATCTTGAATCTCGATGTGGCCCTGCAAAGGCACCGGCAGTTGTTGCGGGTGCAACGTCTCAGGCACGCTGGAAACGTGGTCCAAGATTTCAAAAATACGCTTGGCACCAGCCGCCGCTTTTTGCGTGTGCGACACGATGCGGCTCATCGAATCCAAGCGCGTGTAAAAGCGTCCGATGTACGCCAAGAACGCAGCCAACACACCCACGCTGATTTGATGGTGCGACACCAGCCAAATGCCAAAGCCCCACACCACCAACAAGCCCACTTCGGTCATCAAGGTGACGGTGGGTGAAAACAAAGACCAGACAAAGTTGATGCGGTCGTTCACGGCCAAGTTGTGTTTGTTGGCATCGCGAAAGCGGTTGGCTTCGCGTGTCTCTTGGGCAAAGGCTTTGACCACGCGGATGCCCGGAATGGTGTCGGCCAACACATTGGTCAACTCTGACCACACACGGTCAATCTTTTCAAAACCCGTGCGCAATTTGTCGCGCACGGTGTGAATCAACCAGACGATGAACGGCAGCGGAAGCAACGTGGCGGCGGCGAGCTTGGGATCAATGCTGATCAAAATAGAGGCAGTCATCACAATCATCAGAACATCGGTGGCGAAGTCCAACAAATGCAATGACAAGAAGACACAAATGCGGTCGGTCTCTGCGCCGATGCGGTTCATCAAATCGCCGGTACGACGACCCCCAAAGTACTCCAGAGACAAGCGCATCAAATGCTCATACGCGGTGGTGCGCAGGTCTGCACCAATGCGCTCAGACACCAAGGCCAAGATGTAGGTTTTGGCCCAGCCCAAACTCCAAGCCAGCAAGGCAGCTCCCAATAAACCGCCCAGATACATGAAGACCAAGTCGTGGTCGATGTCTTTGCCGTTTTGAAACGGAATCAGCACATCGTCCATCAACGGCATGGTCAAGTAAGGCGGCACCAAGGTGGCCGCAGTGGAAGCCAACGTCAACAAAAAGCCCGCCAACAAGCGCCATTGGTAGGGCTTGGCAAAGCGCCACAGGCGAAACAAACCCCAGGTTGACAGGGGCGCATGTTGTTCACGGCTGCACACCGGACAGGCATCCTCCACGTTTTCAAGCGGCAACTTGCACTGTGGGCAACGCGCCTGCGCGGCTGAAGCCAGCGACTTGCCGTGGGTCAAAACTTCCACGCGCTCGGCGAACTTCTCTTGCAAGCGCATGGCGGTGACGTTGTGCGTCAAGGTGAAGCGCCAGCTGGCGATACGGTGCGTGGCGTCGACCAAACTTAAAGTGCCCACACCGGCATGATCCGTGTGGGTCATCGCCATCCCCGCAGCGAGCGGCCAACTCTCCCACACAGGGGTCGGGCCAGCGTCTTGGGTGCCAAAAAGCACCCGCTGGTCTGTCACAATGAGTAGCCCTAGCGAAAAATGTAATTGGGCATTCAAGTCAACCTCCAGCCAAGCTAGGACGTTTTCTTGAGTAGACAGTTGTGCAGAAGCTGAAGTTCGCCAGCCCTCGGGGAAAACAACTTTGGTGGAAGCCGATAAGGAAGAATTCATTATTGGAATGTTGCTGCTTTCAATCGATGCAAATCGATGGACGGCGATAAAAATAAAAGCAGGAGCCAGGACTTTGTTGCACCCCAGCACGTTGACGAGTGATTGTATCGCCGCAGCCTCGGCGCTCACGCTGACCACCTCGACGCACCACCCTGCTTTCCAGCCTACAAACCTCCGCTAAAAACCACCGCTCAGTTATGGCCTTCAAAGACATTCAAATCCTGCGCATGAATTACCTGCGTGGGCCCAATATCTGGACTTACCGTCCCATCATCGAAGCGCTGATTGACTTGGGTGAGATGGAAGACCACCCTTCCAACAAGATTGACGGCTTCAATGACCGCCTCAACGCTTGGCTGCCTGGTTTGGTCGAGCACCACTGTGGCGTAGGTCATCGCGGTGGGTTTCTAACTCGCTTGGTCGGTGGGACATGGATGGGCCACATCATGGAGCATGTCTCCATCGAGTTGCAGCTCTTGGCCGGTGCCCGCGCTGAGTTTGGCAAAGCCCGTGAAATCAGCAAACGTGGCATATACAAAGTGGTGTTCCGTACCGAGCATGAAGAACTCGGCCGCGAAAGCTTCTTGGCCGCACGCGAAATCGTCATGGCTGCCGCCAACAACAAACCTTTCGACATCAACGCGACGGTGGAGCGTCTGAAGAAAATTGCGGACTTGCGATGCCTCGGCCCGAGCACCGCGTGCATCGTGGATGCGGCTGTTGAGCGCAAAACACCCTTCATTCGTTTGACCGAAGGCAACTTGGTGCAACTGGGCTACGGCTCCAAGCAACGACGCATTTGGACGGCAGAAACAGACCGCACCAGCGCCATTGCCGAGAGCATCTCCAGCGACAAAGACTTGACCAAGCGTTTGCTCACGCAGTGCGGCATCCCGGTCCCCGAAGGTCAGATTGTGAAAACCTCAGACGAAGCGTGGGAAGCCGCACAAGACATCGGCTTGCCCGTGGTGGTCAAGCCTTTGGATGGCAACCGGGGCTGGGGCGTGTCTCTCAACGTGAACACCGAAGCAGGCGTCCGCCAGGCCTGGATCGCTGCCGAGAAAGAAGGCAGTGAAGTCCTGATTGAGCGCTACGTGCGCGGGGACGAACACCGCGTCTTGGTGGTCGGCGACCGTGTGGTCGCAGCCACCCGTGGCGAAAC
Source organism: uncultured Burkholderiales bacterium (assembly GCA_903886485.1). Lineage (GTDB taxonomy): Bacteria > Pseudomonadota > Gammaproteobacteria > Burkholderiales > Burkholderiaceae_C > Limnohabitans. Next base: position 40,368 of record CAISMH010000004.1, on the reverse strand, counting down.
TGCTCAGATCATTGGCGATGGCGTCTCCACAGTTACGCAACTCATTGACCTGCAAATCAACTCTGACCCACGTCGCGGCCTGACCGAAGACTTCCCGCTTTATTCGATCCTTTTGCACACGCCCCGTGGCGAAATGTCTTTGCTTGAAATTCAACGCAATGGCTTAGAGCCCGACAGCGTGCCAGAGGCTGGTCGCATTGTGGTGATTCAGCGCAACGGCAACTTGAGCATGGACGTGACCGACTTGGTGCATCCAGAAGTCGCAGCGGTCGCCACCCTCGCCGCCCGCGTGATTGGCTTGGACATTGCGGGCATTGACATCGTGACGCAAGACATCTCGCGCCCGTTGGAAGAAACCCAAGGCGCCATCATTGAAGTGAACGCAGGCCCCGGTTTGCTGATGCACGTCAAACCCGCCGTCGGACAGCCACGTCCCGTCGGCAAAGCCATCGTCGAACACCTGTTTGGCGCCAACGAGTCGGGCCGCATTCCCGTGGTGGGTATTGTGGGGAGTCATCAAACCACGGAGCTTGCGCAGTTGGTAGCTTGGTTGTTGCACCTGTCGGGCCGCCGAACCGGTCTGGCCTGCAAAGATGGTCTGTACATGGACCAACACCACTTGGGCAAATACGATGCGCGGGGCTTTGAAGCCTCGGAGCGTTTGCTCATCAACCGTGCGCTCGATGCCGCAGTGTTTGAGACCACGCCCGCTCTCATCTTGGACGAAGGCTTGGCCTATGACCGCTGCTTGATCGGCGTCGTCACCCACATGCCTGAGACGGACGCAGCTCTGATTGAAAAGCATGACATTCAGACGCAAGAGCAAATGCGCACCGTGGTTCGCACCCAAGTCGACTTGGTGTTGCCAGAAGGGGCCGCCGTCCTCAATGCGGATGAAGCCGCTGTGACCACCTTGGCCGAGTTGAGCGATGGTGAAGTTGTGTACTACGCCAAAGCACCGGACAACGCCACCGTCATGGCCCATTTGCAGCAAGGCGGTCGCGCGGTGTTTTGCAAAGAAGGCCATGTCATCTTGGCGCGCGGCGACCAAGAAACACAGCTGTTCCACCTCGACCTCGAATTGATTGCTCGCTTGCTCAAAGACGGCTTGCAAATCTCCACGTTGTTGGCTGCCGTGGCCACCGCTTGGTCGCTGGACATACCGCCACTGCTGATACGCGCTGGCTTGAAAAATTTCGGACAACAAAACCAACATGTTGCCAAAGACGTTGCAAGGATGAATGGCTAATGGAAGTCTCTCGTATCCGCGCCCTGCGCGGCCCCAACCTCTGGACTCGTCACACGGCTGTGGAAGCCTTGGCGACTTGCGATGAGGCAGAAATTGACCTGAGCTCACACGCAGACTTCGAAAAACGCCTGCGCAACCTCTTCCCGGGCGTGGGCAACCTGCAACCGACAGACCACAAGGTCAAGCTGAGCATGGCTCACGCACTCGAAGCTGCCACGCTGCACCTGCAAATCGAGGCTGGCTGCCCCGTCACCTTCAGCCGTACAACCGATACGACAGACAAAGGTTTGTTTCAAGTCGTTGTGGAATACAGCGAAGAGCAAGTCGGTGTGATGGCTTTGAAGCTCGCACACCAACTCTGCATCGCCGCGTTGACCAACACCAGCTTCGATGTAGATGCCGCCATTCACCAGCTGCGCGAACTCGATGAAGAAATCCGCTTGGGCCCATCTACAGGTTCTATCGTCAACGCAGCCATTGCGCGTGGCATTCCATTTCGTCGATTGACCGAAGGCAGCTTGGTGCAATTAGGCTGGGGCAGCAAGCAGCGTCGCATCCAAGCGGCGGAGATTGACTCCACCAGCGCCATCGCCGAGTCCATCGCGCAAGACAAAGAGCTGACCAAAAAGCTGCTCCATGCCGCGGGTGTGCCCGTGCCTTTGGGTCGCCCCGTCAAGAGTCCCGAAGACGCATGGGCAGCGGCCCAAGAGATTGGTTTGCCCGTGGTGGTCAAGCCACGTGACGGCAATCAAGGCAAAGGCATCTCCGTCAACGTGACCAGCGAAGAAGGTGTGAAAGCGGCTTACCTCACCGCGGTTGCGCACCGCGATGACGTGTTGGTCGAGCGCTTCTTACCCGGTAGCGACTACCGCTTGCTGGTGGTGGGCAACAAGCTCGTCGCCGCAGCACGCCGCGAACCCCCACTGGTCATTGGCAATGGCAAAAACACAGTGCGTGAGTTGGTGGACATCGTCAATGCCGACCCACGCCGCGGCGAGGGCCACGCGACCTCGCTGACCAAAATCCGCTTCGATGACATTGCCATTGCACGCCTCAAAGAGCAAGGCTATGAAGCCCATTCCGTGCCGGCCAAAGGCGCACGTGTGATTCTGCGCAACAACGCCAACCTCTCCACCGGCGGCACCGCCACCGACGTGACCGATGATGTGCATCCTGAAGTTGCCTTGCGCGCCATCGCGGCTGCGCAAATGGTGGGCTTGGATATTTGCGGTGTGGACGTGGTGTGCGAATCGGTCTTGCGCCCTTTGGAAGAACAAAGCGGCGGTGTGGTCGAAGTCAACGCCGCTCCCGGCTTGCGCATGCATTTGAGCCCCTCGTTTGGCAAGGGCCGCGATGTCGGCGAAGCCGTCATGGCCACCATGTTCCCTGATGGCAGCGATGGTCGCATTCCCGTGATTGCGGTCACCGGCACCAACGGCAAGACCACCACTGTGCGTCTGACCTCTCATCTGCTGCGCGCCAACGGTTTGCGCGTGGGCATGACCAACACGGACGGCGTGTATGTCAACGGCCGTCAAACCGACAGCGGCGATTGCAGCGGTCCACGCAGTGGACGCAACGTCTTGGCCCACCCCGATGTGGATGCCGCCGTGCTCGAAACCGCTCGCGGTGGCATGCTGCGCGAAGGCTTGGCCTTTGACCGCTGCCAAGTGGCTGTGGTCACCAACATCGGCATGGGCGACCACTTGGGGTTGAACTACATCTCGACGGTCGAAGACCTGGCCGTGTTGAAACGCGTCATCGTGCAAAACGTGGCTGCGTCTGGCACTGCGGTGCTCAATGCCACAGACCCCATCGTGGCCGCCATGGCCAACAATTGCCCAGGCCAAGTGACCTTCTTTGGCTTGGACTCACACCACCCTGTGATCGCCACGCACCGTGCCCAAGGCAAACGCGTGCTGTTTGTCGAAGACGATCAAATCGTCGCCATGCAAGGTCACCACTCGGTGCGCATTCCTTTGTCGGAAATTCCTGTCACGCGCAGCGGTGCCATTGGTTTTCAAATTGAAAACGCGATGGCCTCAATCGGTGCTGCGTGGGCCGTGGGCGTGCCTTGGCAAACCATCTGCAAAGGCTTGGCAACTTTCGTCAGCGACAGCAACGCTGTGCCCGGACGCTTCAACGTGTTTGATTACAAAGGCGCGACCGTGATCGCCGATTACGGCCACAACCCAGACGCCATCAAAGCACTGGTGCAGGCTGTGACCAACCTGCCCGCGCAACGCCGCAGTGTCGTGATCAGTGGTGCGGGTGACCGCCGCGATGAGGACATCCGCGAGCAAACCCGCATCATTGGCGAAGCATTTGATGACGTGGTGTTGTACCAAGATGCCTGCCAACGTGGTCGCGTGGATGGCGAGGTCCTCAAGCTCTTACGTCAAGGCTTGGAAGGTGCGAAACGCACCACCCACATCGATGAAATTCACGGCGAGTTTTTGGCGATTGACCGCGCCATGGAACGTTTGCAAAAAGGCGATTTGTGTTTGATCTTGATCGACCAAGTGGATGAGGCCTTGGCACACATCACGCAACGGGTGAACTCGGCAGCACTGGCTGGTTAAGTCTTGCGTTCAAACAAGTTCTTGTACTGCTCACGCAGCAAGTTCTTCTGGACCTTCCCCATGGTGTTGCGCGGCAGTTCAGCCACCACAAAACACTGCTTGGGAATCTTGAAGTTGGCGAGTTTGGACTTGAGCGCTGCAATCACCGCATCGGGCTCGACTTGGGTGCCGGGTTTGGCGATCACGACGGCGACGCCGACCTCCCCAAAGTCTGGGTGCGGCACGCCAATCAAGGCGCTCTCTGCCACAGCTGGCATCTCGTTGATGTAGCCCTCAATTTCTGCGGGGTAGACGTTGTAGCCGCCGCTGATGATCAGGTCTTTGCTGCGGCCCACGATGACCACATAGCCGCGCTCATCCACTTTGCCCACATCGCCCGTTTTGAAATAGCCGTCGGCAGTGAACTCCTCTTTGGTTTTCTCGGGCATACGCCAGTAGCCGCCAAACACATTGGGGCCTTTGACTTGAATGCCGCCAATCTCACCCGCGGGCAAGGCTTTGCCTGTATCGTCATGGACGCGCAAGGACACACCGGGCAAAGGAAAACCTACCGTGCCACCGCGCCGTTCGGTTTGACCGGGGTAACGTGGATCAGCCGCATAAGGGTTGGAGGTGAGCATGACGGTTTCGCTCATGCCGTAGCGCTCCAAAATCTTTTGCCCCGTGCGCGCATGCCATTCATTGAAGGTTTCTAACAGCAGTGGTGCCGAGCCTGCAATGAACAAGCGCATGTTGGCGGTTTGTGCTTGGGTCAAACTGGGTTCGGCCAACATGCGTACATACAGCGTGGGCACGCCCATGAACACGGTGGCTTGCGGCATTTTGGCGATGACGAGTTTGGGATCAAACTTAGACAACCAAATCATCTTGCTGCCATTGAGTAGCGCGCCGTGGATGGCGACAAACAAGCCGTGCACATGAAAAATTGGCAGTGCATGAATCAGTACATCACCCGGCTTCCAGCCCCAATAATTTTTCAAAGTCTGGGCGTTGCTGAGCATGTTGCCATGCGAGAGCATCGCGCCTTTGCTGCGCCCCGTGGTGCCACTGGTGTACAAAATAGCAGCCAAGTCATCGGCTTGACTTTGCACCACGTGGTGTTGGTCGGAACAATGCGCTGCGCGTTCGAGCAAGCTGCCCGTGCGGTTGTCATCCAAGGTGAACACGTGGTGCGTGCCTGCTTTGAAGGCAATCTTGCTGACCCAGCCAAAATTTTTGCTGCTGCACACCACCACAGCGGGCTCTGCATTGCCAATGAAGTACTCCATCTCTGCGCTTTGGTAAGCGGTGTTCAGAGGTAAGAACACATAGCCCGCACGCAAGGTGGCGAGGTAGAGCATCATGGCTTCGACCGACTTTTCCACTTGCACGGCCACGCGTGCGCCCTTGGGGATGTGGAGCGAATCCAGCAGATTGGCCATCATGGCGCTGGCACGCTCTAAGTCAGACCAGCTGTAGCGCAAACCATCGTCTGTTTCGATGGCGGTGGCGTTTAAGTGGTGAGGAAACGCGGCACGCAGCGCCGCATAGAGGTTGTGATTCATGTTCTGTCTTCAGTTCAATCGAGTTTGGCGCCAGAGGCTTTGACCACCGATGCCCAGCGTTTGATCTCGTTGTGCACAAAGGTGGCAAATTGTGCGCTGGTCATGGCGGGAAAGTCAGCACCGTTGTTGGCCCAAGCCACTTTTAGCTCTTCGCCGGTGGACACTTTTTTCACTTCTTCCAAAATGTGGGCTTGCACATCGGCGGGGGTTCCTTTGGGTGCCCATAAGCCGTACCAAGTGCTCACGGTGTAGTCGGGCAAACCGAGTTCGGCGGCGCAAGGCACATCTGGGAACGCTGCGTTGCGTTTGGTGCCAGACACCATCAAGGCTTTGAGGCGACCGCTCTTGATGTGCTGCGCGGAAGAGCCCAAGCCATCAAACACCATGTCCACATTGCCGCCCATCAAATCTTGCAATGCGGGCCCTGCACCACGGTAGGGGATGTGCGTGATGAAGGTGTTGGTTTGCAGCTTGAACAACTCGCCAGCCATGTGGTGTGAGGTGCCGCCGCCCGCAGAGCCGTAATTGAATTTGCCGGGGTTCTTGCGCACATCGGCCAAGAAGGATTTGAAATCACCCGAGACTTTTTTGGGGTTGACCACCAGCACCTGCGGCACCATCGCGATCATGGTCAAGGGCACAAAGTCGCGTTCCAAGTCGTAATCCAGCTTGGGGTACATCGAAGGGGCAATCGAGTGATGCACAGCGCCCATGAACAAGGTGTAGCCATCGGGAGCAGCTTTGGCAGCCACACCTGCACCCAAGTTACCCCCGGCACCGCCGCGGTTGTCAATGATCAAGGTCTTGCCGGTCTGCTTGGCAAACTGGGCAGAGAACGGACGCGCAAACGCATCAGTGCCACCACCGGCGGGGAAAGGAACAATCAAGGTGACAGGTTTGGTGGGCCACGCGCTTTGCGCTTGCGCCTCCATGCCCCATGCGGCGCATGCGGCTGCGGTGAGCGCCATCCACTGTCGGCGGTTTGTGTTTGTTTTGAAATGCTTCATGCTTGTCTCCTCAATGGTTTTGGGTTCGCTGATTCATGGGCAGTACTTGTTTGACACACCACCTCGAGCGAGGTGATGCGTGGGTCCCAGAGTGGATGGATCGCGACCATCGGCTGTCGCTTGTTACGGCCGATCCGCCAAGACACGGCGCTGTGCCAACGCCAGCGAGCGCAAAGCTTCGCGTTGTTGCAACAGATGATCGCGCATGGCTTCTTCTGCACCCGCTGCATCCCCTGCTTTGAGTGCCTCGAATACCGCCAAATGTTCTTTCAAACTTTGCTTCAACCGACCCGGCGCATGGAGCTGCTGCAAACGTGCCAGTTTCAAAATTTTGCGCAAATCCGAAATGGTTTGCGCGAGCCATTTGTTATTGGCCAGCGTGATGATGGCCTCGTGAATGGCGAAGTTAGCCTCGTAGTAATCTTGAATGCGCCCTGCTAAGGCATGCTGCCGCAAACGTTCATGCCAGACCTCCAGCACCTGCACATCGGCTGGCGTGGCACGTTGGGTGGCATCAAAGGCACAACGTCCTTCAAGCAGCGCAATGACGGGGAAAATGTCATCGAGGTCTTGCTCGGTGACTTCGTTCACAAAGCAGCCGCGTCGCGGTTCGTGGCGCACCAAACCTTCGGCAGTGAGGACCTTGAGCGCTTCGCGCAGCGGTGTGCGTGAGATGGACCACAACTCACACAGGGTCGCTTCATCAATGAAGCTGCCAGGGCGAAGCTGGCCTTCAAAAATGTAGTTCCTCAGTTTAGAGGCCACATCGTCATGCAAGGAACTGGGAAGTGATCGCATCAATTGAGTGTTTGAAAAACTCTCGGTAATTACGCGTAATTATCAAATGAAAAATCATCGTCACAGGCCTTGGCGTGCGAGGACTTTCCCTCAAGGGCTAACCCTAGAGCAAAAAACTAAGCAGGTATTGGTTGGCGTGCCGCACGCAGCCACAGGGCCACGCCGACACACACCATGGGCACGCACAGCCATTGGCCCATGCTCATGCCCAGTGCCAGCAGACCGAGGTGGGCATCAGGCTCGCGGAAGTATTCGGCGATGAAGCGCAAGCTGCCATAGCCCATCATGAACACGCCAGACACCGCGCCCACCGCGCGAGGTTTGCGGGCGTAGAGCCACAACACCACGAACAACAAAATGCCCTCGCCCAAGAACTGATAGACCTGCGAAGGATGGCGCGGCATGAGGCTGCCACTTTGTGGGAACACCATGGCCCAAGGCAGCGAAGGGTCTGCCGCCCTGCCCCACAACTCACCATTGATGAAGTTGCCCAAGCGCCCTGCGGCCAAACCCGTTGGCACACAAGGCGCAATGAAATCGGTGACCCACAACCAAGGGCGGTGGCGTTGCCATGCAAACACCGCCGTGGCCACAAACACGCCCAGCATGCCGCCATGAAAACTCATGCCGCCTTGCCAAACGGCAAACACCTCAAATGGATGCGCCGCGTAGTAAATCGGGTTGTAAAACACGCAGTAGCCGATACGTCCGCCCAAGACCACGCCGATCACGCCGTAAAACAAAATGTCTTCAATGTCTTGCTTTGACCATGAGCCCAACTCCACTTGCGCGGCATAGGGCTCGTGCTTCAAACGCAAACGCGCCAAGCCGACAAACAAAGCAAATGCAGCCAAGTAAGTCAGGCCGTACCAATGAATCGCTATCGGGCCCAGGGCCAAGGCGACTGGGTCAATTTGGGGGTGAATCAGCATGTGAGCAGGCGCGACTCAGTCGAGCAAGGACAAATCGCGCACAGCCCCTTTGTCCGCCGAGGTAGCCAGCAAGGCATAGGCCTTGAGGGCAGTCGACACTTTGCGTGGGCGAGCCATGGCGGGCTTCCAGCCCAGCTTGTCTTGCGCGACGCGGCGCTTGGCCAACTCGTCGTCACTGACCAAGACGTTGATGCTGCGGTTGGGAATATCGATGCGAATACGGTCACCGTTTTTCACCAGACCAATCGTGCCGCCCGCTGCCGCTTCGGGCGAGCAGTGACCGATGGACAAGCCGGAGGTTCCGCCAGAAAAACGACCATCCGTCAACAAGGCGCAGGCCTTGCCCAAACCTTTAGATTTGATGTAGCTGGTGGGATACAGCATCTCTTGCATGCCGGGGCCGCCCTTGGGGCCTTCGTAACGCACCACCACGATGTCGCCCGCTTTGACTTGGTCGTTGAGGATGTGCTCCACCGCTTCGTCTTGCGACTCCACCACATGGGCGGGGCCTTCAAACACCAGCAAGCTGTCGTCCACGCCAGCGGTCTTGACCACGCAGCCATCGAGCGCAATGTTGCCGCGCAGCACGGCCAAGCCACCTTCTTTGCTGAACGCATGTTGCGCCGAGCGGATGCAGCCTTCCACACGGTCGGTGTCAAGACTGGGCCAACGTGTGTTTTGGCTGAACGCCACTTGCGTTGGAATGCCTGCGGGACCGGCCATATAAAAGGTCTTCACTGCGTCGCTGGGGTTGCGGGCAATGTCCCACTCGTCAAGCACGGACTTCATGCTCTTGCCCAACACGGTGCCCACATCGGTGTGCAGCTTGCCTGCGCGGTCGAGTTCGCCCAAGATGGCCATGATGCCGCCTGCGCGGTGCACGTCTTCGATGTGGTACTTGTTGGTGTTGGGTGCGACTTTGCACAGCTGAGGCACGATCTTGGACATGCGGTCAATGTCGGCCATGGTGAACTCAATCTCGGCTTCCTGGGCAATCGCCAAGAGATGCAAGATGGTGTTGGTCGAGCCGCCCATCGCAATGTCAAGCGCAATCGCGTTCTCAAAGGCTTTGAAACCCATAGAACGTGGCAACACCGATTCGTCGCCTTGCTCGTAATAGCGCTTGCACAAATCCACAATCACGTGGCCCGCTTTTTTGAACAGTTGTTCACGGTCAGCATGGGTCGCCACCACGGTCCCGTTGCCTGGCAGTGCAAGGCCCAAGGCTTCGGCCAAACAGTTCATCGAATTTGCAGTGAACATGCCCGAGCAGGAGCCGCAGGTGGGGCAAGCCGAGCGCTCGACTTCGGCCAAGTCAGCATCGCTGACTTTGTCATCAGCGGCCATCACCATGGCGTCGATCAGGTCGAGCTTTTTGAATTCCATGACTTGCGTCTGCGGATTGGCCAAACGCACCTTGCCCGCCTCCATCGGGCCGCCCGAGACGAAGATGACGGGGATGTTCAGACGCATGGCGGCCATCAACATACCGGGGGTGATCTTGTCGCAGTTGGAGATGCACACGATGGCATCTGCACAGTGGGCGTTGACCATGTACTCCACAGAGTCCGCAATGATGTCGCGGCTGGGCAGTGAATACAGCATGCCGTCATGCCCCATGGCAATGCCATCGTCCACGGCGATGGTGTTGAACTCTTTGGCTACGCCGCCTGCCGCCTCAATCTCGCGCGCGACCAATTGGCCCAAGTCTTTCAAGTGCACATGGCCAGGCACGAACTGCGTGAACGAGTTGGCAATGGCAATGATGGGTTTGCTGAAGTCGTTGTCCTTCATGCCTGTGGCACGCCACAGAGAACGGGCGCCAGCCATATTGCGGCCAGCGGTGGAGGTTTTGGAACGATATGCAGGCATGGAATGGCTCCGGTCAGGAAAACGTCAAAAAGTGGCCGCGATTATCGCCCACCGATGTGCGTGGACGGTACGGTGAGTCCAATCCATGACAGCGGACAAGGACAAGGCTCAAGATCATTTGTGAGGACCCGATATAAACTGACCAAACACCCCCACCACAGAGGCCTCGAGATGAAAACCAGACTTTTGGCATGGACCGCGATCACCCTCAGCACGGTGACAAATTTCGCTTGGGCCGATCAAGCTTTGGCCACCGCCAAGAATTGCATGGCCTGCCACGCGCTTGAAAAAAAACTGGTGGGCCCCGCCTACAAAGATGTGGCGCTCAAATACGCAGGCGATAAATCTGCGGTGGACAAGCTAGCCCTCAAAATCCAAAAAGGTGGCTCGGGTGTGTGGGGGCCTGTGGCCATGCCTTCCAACACGCAAGTCAACGACGCAGAAGCCAAAAAACTGGCTGCATGGGTGTTGACCATCAAATAAGCTCGCGACCCGCCTGGCGTTGCAAGCATTCAGACAGTGGCTTTGAGTAAACTCAGCCGCTGTTTTTACCTCTGGCATTTTTCAGGACTTCATCCATGACCACGATCCGCCAAAACGACCTGATTGAATCGGTCGCTGCCGCTCTGCAATACATCAGCTACTACCACCCTGCTGACTTCATCTCTCACTTGGCCAGCGCCTATGAGCGTGAGCAAAGCCCAGCGGCCAAAGATGCGATCGCACAAATCTTGACCAACAGCAAGATGAGCGCTTTCGGCCACCGCCCGATTTGCCAAGACACTGGCATCGTCAACGTGTTCTTAAAAATCGGCATGGACGTGCGCTGGGAAGGCTTCAGCGGTAGCTTGGAAGACGCCATCAACGAAGGCGTGCGCCGTGGCTACAACCACCCCGACAACATGCTGCGCGCCTCCGTGGTGGATGACCCCCAATTCGCCCGTAAGAACACCAAGGACAACACACCTGCGGTGATCTTCACGCAAATCGTGCCCGGCAACAAAGTGGATGTGACCGTGGCCGCCAAGGGCGGCGGCAGCGAGAACAAATCCAAGATGTACATGCTCAACCCCAGCGATAGCGTGGTGGACTGGGTGCTCAAAACAGTGCCCACCATGGGCGCGGGCTGGTGCCCTCCCGGCATGTTGGGCATTGGGATTGGTGGCACGGCTGAAAAAGCCGTGCTCATGGCCAAAGAAAGCTTGATGGACGACCTCGACATGTACCAATTGCTGGAGAAGTCGAGCAAGGGTGACAAGCTCACGCAAGTTGAAGAACTGCGCTTGGAGCTTTACCACAAGGTCAACGCACTCGGCATTGGCGCCCAAGGCTTGGGCGGCTTGACCACGGTGCTTGATGTGAAGATCAAGATGTACCCCACGCACGCAGCCAGCAAGCCGATTGCAATGATCCCCAACTGTGCCGCCACACGCCACGCACACTTCGTCATGGATGGATCTGGCCCCGTGTATTTGGAGGCCCCATCGTTGGACCTGTGGCCCAACGTCAACTGGACGCCTGACACACAAAAGAGCAAGCGTGTGGACCTCAACACCCTCACCAAAGAAGAAGTGGCGAGCTGGAAACCAGGCCAAACCATTTTGCTCAACGGCAAGATGCTCACGGGTCGCGATGCCGCACACAAGCGCATCCAAGACATGCTGGCCAAAGGCGAGAAGCTGCCCGTGGACTTCACTAACCGCGTGATTTACTACGTGGGTCCCGTTGACCCCGTAGGCAACGAAGTGGTCGGTCCTGCTGGCCCCACCACCGCGACGCGCATGGACAAGTTCACGGAGATGATGCTGTCGCAAACGGGCTTGATCTCGATGGTGGGTAAAGCCGAGCGTGGGCCAACCGCCATTGAAGCGATCAAGAAGCACAAGTCGGCCTACCTCATGGCGGTGGGCGGCGCGGCTTATTTGGTGTCCAAAGCCATCAAGCACGCCAAAGTGGTGGGCTTTGCCGACCTCGGCATGGAAGCCATTTACGAGTTCGATGTGGTTGATATGCCAGTGACTGTAGCGGTGGACTCTGGCGGCACCAGTGCCCACGTCACGGGTCCTGCGGAATGGCAAAAGCGCATTGCCGAATCCGTCAAAACAGGCGAGTTCAAAGGCATTGGTATCCAGTCCAACTAAGTTCTGACGTATAAAAAAACCGGCGCTCTTCAGTGAGGCCGGTTTTTTTTCGTCTGGCTGTCATGAGGCGACGAAGCCTCTTGCGCTTAGGCGTTTCAGTGCAAGTGGCGTGGCTTACGCCCACCATGACCACCGCCACCATGACCGCCATTGGGGCCACGCGGGGGACGACCTAGATCAAGGGAGTTGACCAGATTGTCAAATCGTTGGGAAAAAAGTTTGTCAATTTCATTGACCACGCCACCCAATTCGGCGCCGTCAAAATGACGCTCCATCAAGTGAATCACGTCGTTGACCAGCATGTCGCGCTGCGCTTGCATGATGTCAGCGGGGGTAGGCCCCACAAAGAGCATCACGAAATCATCGCGTGAATCTTGCCCACGGGCTTCGTCCTCGTCATCGAAGTCGTTGTCATAAAACGTGACCTCGATTGGCGCCCCTGAAGCGGTCAACTCGTTCAAGCTCATGCACATTTCATCTAAGCTTTGACGGAAATCATCATCACCAGGAACCGTCCAGCACATCTGCAAAGTACGCTCTTCGGGATTGAAACGGATGCCGGGCTCTTCCGGATATGAGCTGCTGGCGCCGTCTTCCAGCGACGAGGCGCCCGCGTATTGCCACAAAGGGCGTAACGCATCTTGCAACTGCTCTAAGCCAACTTCAGGCTGTAGGGGGACCAGTCCATGCACATGGATTTCATACGCGGCGTTGTAGCGTGCCATGACGAAACTCCTTCCTTGTGCTTATTCAATGGTGCCCGAGACCGGAATCGAACCGGTACGCCCCTTACGGAAGCGAGAGATTTTAAGTCTCTTGTGTCTACCAATTTCACCACTCGGGCAGTGTCGTTGTGTGCGATGGATTTTACGCCAGCCACCTCTGTCACTTGGGCACAGGGCCTAAAAAATAAGCCAAGACACACACGGGTTCAAAGACCGAGGCTGTTGAGGGCCACAGCGTCAAAAATTTTCTGACGTATTTCGTTTTTACGACGCAACTGCGAGCGCTTGTTGGATGGCACGTCTTGCTCTGAGCGGGCCACCCATTGAATGGGTAAATTCCAGTGCACCGAAGTCAGCGCACCCGTGGTGCCCATTTCTTCCCACAGGCTGTCGTAGCTCTGCCCGACACGCTGCGACAAACTGCGGTAGCCGGAGTACACATGTGCAACATCGGACACACCCACCATGCCAACAAGTTGCCAACCTGAAGCCAAGCCTTGTAGCGCTGTCATCAAAATGTTTTGTGGCCGCGTGCGCTCCATTTTTTGAGTCACGATTTTGATTTCTTGATTCAAAAACCGCTGCCCCTGCATATTGCCAATCGCCATGACAAAACCGGGTTGCTGCATGCCGACCATGTCTGTGGGCAAGACACTGAATGCGGCACGCATCACCGCGGCGCCGTTGAATTTCAGGTGCAACTCGAACTCACCTTCGCGCCCCAAACCACGACCCGGTTCAAGCTCGATGGTGATCAGTCCTTCAGGATGGGTTTGCGTGAAGTAGACATAAGAGCCACGCTTGTAAAAATCGACCACGGCTTGTGCCGAGTGACGCGCTAACACCCATTCGAAATGGGCCAACAAGGCGTTGGTGCGTGCTTCAGGGCTTAAACCTCCCCACAAATAGGGACGCATGGGCCGCAACATCACAGACAGTTCGCTGCGTGTGAGCTCGCCCAATCCGTGTTGCTGAAAGAAGCTACGAATGCGCTGCAACTGCGCGCCACACCACCAATAACGCAAATGAAATTTCAAGCGACGTTTGGCCGTCTGCAACCATCCACCAGACCCGTTGTCGGTGAGGCGAAATAACTCTTCGCAGGTTGGCGCGTCCAAACTTCTATGGGTCATCGGTGTTGCTTCGATAGATACAAAAAAGCCCCTGCAACGTGTGTTTCAGGGGCTCTTTGAAATGGAGCGGGAAACGAGGCTCGAACTCGCGACCTCAACCTTGGCAAGGTTGCGCTCTACCAACTGAGCTATTCCCGCGTGGAGTGTTTAATTCCGAAAGCAAAATTCTAATCGAAAATTTGCGTAGTTTCAGGACTAGGATGAAGAAAATTTAAAGATGCATGGTCATGCCCAACGATTCAGACCGTCCTGCAAGTACCCCCGACTCAGCACCTTGGTGGATGGCGATGTGTCGCGACGACATAACCAGCACCTTGCGTGAGGGACTGACATCGGCCGAAGCTGAAAATCGCCTTCGCACCTTGGGGCCTAACACGCTGTCAAAGCACCAAGGTCCTTCGCTGGTACGACAACTTTTACTGCGTTTCAAGAATCCACTGGTCGTCGTGCTTTTGCTGGCCAGCTCGGTCTCAGTCTTGACGGGCGAGTACGCGAACTTCGCCATCATCAGCGGCATTGTGCTAATGAGTGTGTCCTTGGATTTTGTGCAAGAGTTTCGCGCCAATGCTGCAGCGGACAAGCTTCGTCAATCGGTCAGCGTTCGCACAACCGTGTTACGAGATGGCCGTCCCACAGAAATTCCCGTCAGAGAAGTCGTGACAGGGGATGTCGCCTTGCTCAGTGCAGGCAGCTTGGTTCCGGCCGATGCCTTGGTCCTCGAAGCCAATGACTTCTTTGTCAACCAGTCCTTGCTCACAGGTGAGGCCTACCCCGTGGAGAAGCATCCGGGCGCGTTGCCAAACACGGCCAGCGATCTTCAAGATGCGAGCAATGCGGTGTTCATGGGCACCTCTGTCATTGGCGGTAGCGCACGCATTTTGGTGATGAAAACGGGCGCGCAAACGGCCATGGGTGACATTGCCGACAGCATTCAAAAGCCCACACCCGCGACATCGTTTGAGATCGGCACACGCCGCTTTGGCATGCTCATCATGCGCTTGACGGTGGTGTTGGTGCTGTTTGTGCTGCTGGTGAATGCGTGGTTTCACAAGCCTTGGCTAGAGTCGTTTTTGTTCGCTGTGGCTTTGGCTGTGGGCTTGACGCCCGAACTTTTGCCAATGGTGGTGTCAGTCACGCTCTCGCGCGGGGCTATTCGTTTGGCCAAGCTCAAAATGATTGTGAAGCGTCAAACTGCGATTCAAGATTTAGGCTCCATGGATGTGCTGTGCACCGACAAGACAGGCACACTCACGCAAGCCAAGATTCGCCTTGAACGTCACTTAGATCTGAGCGGTCAAATCAGTCCTCGTGTTTTAGAACTTGCCTACATCAACAGCTTCTTTGAAACAGGACTGAAAAGCCCGCTTGATGATGCCATTTTGAGTCACTCAACCATCGACATCAGCGCTTGGCAAAAGATCGACGAAATTCCATTTGACTTTGAACGCCGCTGCGTTTCAGTCTTGGTCGACAACGGCACACAACGCTGGCTCGTGGCAAAAGGTGCAGCTGAGGACATGGTGCGCATGTGCACGCAAGTAGAGGTCCGCACAGACAGCGGCATGGTGCGACAAGACGTCGATGCTGCAACCTTGAAAACCATGTGCGATCGCTACCAAGTCCTAGAGAGCGAAGGATTGCGCG
Organism: uncultured Burkholderiales bacterium; assembly: GCA_903886485.1. GTDB lineage: Bacteria > Pseudomonadota > Gammaproteobacteria > Burkholderiales > Burkholderiaceae_C > Limnohabitans. The sequence continues at coordinate 24,741 of CAISMH010000004.1, read as the reverse complement.
TGCTCGGCGTGGCATGGCGCGAAGTGCCACGCGACCATGCGGTTGCCGCCATCCATGATGAATCAGCATTGGTGCTCGCTGGTTTCGCCGCCTTTCTTGACCCACCCAAAGAAAGTGCGGCGCCAGCCCTCGCCAAACTTCAACAAACGGGCATCACCATCAAGGTGGTCACAGGCGACAGTGATTTGGTCACCCGTCATGTCTGCGCCCAGTTGAAGATTGAAATCACAGGCGTATTGACCGGCAAAGAAATTGGCCAGTTGGATGACCAAGCCCTGCAGCGCCGAGTTGAAACAGCGAATTTGTTTTGTCGCGTCAACCCAGGGCAAAAACAGCGCGTCATCTTGGCGCTCAAGGCGAATGGACATGTCGTGGGCTATATGGGTGACGGCATCAACGATGCACCGTCACTGCACGCTGCCGATGTCGGCCTGTCGGTGGACAGCGCGGTCGACGTGGCCAAAGCAGCCGCCGACATCATCATGCTGCAACAAGATTTGAATGTGCTGCACGCAGGCGTTTTGGAGGGGCGTCGCACGTTTGGCAACATCATGAAATACATCATGATGGGCACCAGCTCCAATTTTGGAAACATGTTCAGCATGGCGGGTGCGGCCTTGTTCTTGCCCTTCTTACCGATGCTGCCGACGCAAATTTTGCTCAACAACATCTTGTATGACATCTCCGAAATTCCAATTCCTTTGGATGAGGTTGATGCCGAAGAAACAGCCCAACCACGGGTGCTTGATCTGAACTTCATCCGCAACTTCATGTTGGTGATTGGCCCCATCAGCTCGGTGTTTGACTTCTTGACTTTCTATGTGCTTTTGGAAGTGTTGAAAGCCCAAGAGCAGCTCTTTCAAACGGGCTGGTTTGTCGAGTCGCTGTGCACGCAAGTCCTCGTGATTTTCATCATTCGCACAAAGGGCAACCCCTTCAAAAGCAAGCCCCATCCCATGCTCGCTTTCACCTCGCTCGCGGTGGTCGCAGCAGCCATTGGGTTGCCACTCACGCCGTGGGGCGCCCTCTTGGGCTTCGTCGCGCCTCCCGCTTATTTCTATGGCATTTTGGCAGTCATGGTGCTGACCTATCTCGGCGTGGTGGAAGTGGTCAAACGTGTGTTTTACCGCCACGCTGTGAGGCATCAATAACCCAAGGCTTTGGCAATCTTGTGGCGAGGCACTGTCGTCTTAGGGCAGCGCCCTTTGGGCAATTCGAACCACTGGCGCACATCCTCTTCTAAGCCCACACCGTGCATGTAGTTGTAGATGGCCTTCTTCAAACCAAGGCCTAAGGTGTCGTGGTCTGTGCCGGTGGGGTCAATGAAGGCAATGTCGTTCTTGGCAAAACTCACCTCTGGCAGCGGCACCACTTGGACGCCATAGTCAGCAGGGTTCTTTCCCACTGGGGAATGCACGGTGCATGCAAAGCGATGGAAGAACCCACTTTGGATGCAGCCGTTTTCGAACAACTGTCTCACGTACTCCAGCGCATCCACGGTGTCTTGCAGCGTCTGTGTGGGAAAGCCGTACATCAAATACGCGTGAACCAAGATCCCCGCCTGCGAAAACCCCTTGGTGACTTGCGCCACTTGCTCCACCGAGACGCCTTTTTTCATCAGGTTCAACAGACGGTCTGAGGCGACCTCTAAGCCACCCGACATGGCGATACAACCGCTTTCAGCCAGCAACTCCGCCAACTCAGGCGTGAAGGTTTTCTCAAAGCGGATATTGCCCCACCATGAAATGTGGACCTTGCGACGTAACAGCTCTTGCGCCAAGGCTTTGAGCGCTTTGGGCGGGGCTGCTTCGTCCACAAAATGAAAACCAGTCTGCCCCGTCTCGGCCACGATGGCCTCAATGCGATCCACCAAGGTGGTGGCGGACGCCGTTTCATAGCGAGAGATGTAGTCCAGGCTCACATCGCAAAAGCTGCATTTTTTCCAATAGCAACCGTGCGCCACCGTCAGTTTGTTCCAACGGCCATCGCTCCACAGGCGGTGCATGGGGTTGAGCATGTCCAGCAGGGACAAGTACCGATCCAAAGGCAAACCATCCCAAGTGGGCGTGCCCACGTCCTCAAACGGCACATCCGGCTCTTGCCAATTCATCAGTTGCACTTGGCCCGCGTCGTTGCGCACAAAGGTGCGCACCAAACGCTGCACGCTGCGCTTGCCCTGTAAGTGCTCGATCAAAGACAGCAAGGGTCGCTCACCCGAATCCAAGCTGATGAAGTCCACATGGTCAAACACACGGGGTTCTGTCAGCTCACGCAACTCGGTGTTCACAAAGCCGCCTCCTAAGCCAATACGGATATGCGGGTGATGCCATTTGATCGTCTGAGCCATCCGAAAGGCCGCGTACACCGCCCCGGGGAAAGGCACAGACAGCAACACCAATTGCGGTTGATGCTTAGCGATCACGCCCAGCGTCAGCGCTTGCAAAGTGCTGTCCACCAAGGTTGGTTCGGCCATCAAGGCTTGGGCCAAGGGCTCAAACGTCGCTTGGCTGCCCGCGAGTTGCTCGGCGTAACGCACAAACTCAAAGCGGCTGTCCACGGCGTCACGCAAGACATCGGCCAAATCGTTCAAATACAAAGTCGCCAGATGACGGGCGCGATCTTGTTGACCCAAGGCACCGAAGGCCCACGCCAAGGGATCGCCACTGCCGTCATCGTCATAAGCGTCCAAAGAGGCAAAACGCGGCCCTTCTGGCAAAAAGCCACGACTGGCAATGCGGTGACTCAGAGTGGCATCACGTCCTTGCAAAAACGCAATGGTGGGGGCAATCGTGGATTGGTAACGTTCAAAGTAATCCAAAAAGTAGTTCACGCTGGCGCTGCGCTGGGCCTCTGGCTGCATGACTGCGCGTTCATGCACTTGTGCCAAGCCTGTCGGAGTAAACAAAGCCAGCACCAAAGCGAGGGCCAGATCTTCCTGCACCGCATCGACCCCTTGGGAGCGCAAAAAGCCCGTCAAATAAGCAGTTGACGGATACGGTGTGTTGAGCTGCGTCATCGGAGGGATGAGGCTCAAGATACGAAATGGAGAAGCAGGCACAGAGGGTTCAGACATATAAGCGGCCATTATCGACGCCGCTTGGTTCAGACAGACCAATTCCCCTCACGCCTGCAAGCGCTGTCGGCCATGAATTTCGCCGTCAGGTAGTCAAGCGTCACATTCAGCGGGTCGTGAGAATTAATTTGGCTAATCCACTCAAGTCAGCGCAGTAGGCGTCGAATCAAGAAGTTCAAGTTTGTGATGGTTATGACCGCTCTCGCTCACAGTCCGAATTTTGAGGGCGCGTATGAATTCACGTTCATCGCCGAGAGCGGTCCCCTTTTTACTTACAAGCGACTTCGGCCATTCGATAGTGCTTGATGTCGTCAAAGTGCAGCGGTGTTTTGATGAACTGCTTTGCAAACTCAGAGTTACTTCCCTGAATGAATGTGTCTTTCACCTTGTGCGTGATGAAGGGCACTTTTCCAGCCATATCCCGGTAAAAAATGCGCTCGACCAATTGAATGCTCTGATCTTGACAATTGATTTCGTATGTCGATTGTTCTGACGAATAGTTGTACAAGGTGACCTTCACGACCGCTTTGGGCGTGTGATACGGCACTTTGGCATCCACTGGCATCTGGCTGAATGTTCGCAAGACCTTCACCTTGCCCTTGTTCTCGACGGGCGCGTAGTAATACTCGTTGGATGCGTGGTTGTTGTTGGTGAAATACACCCATCCCGCCCAAGCACTGGGCTGTGAAGCGAACACAAAAAGTACAAGTAAATATTTAGACATCAGTTGCTAGGATTTTATTTGCAAACAGTTCGCAGGCCCCGCTAAAGATGCAGAGCTTAAATCATGGAAAATCAAGACATGACTGACGCTACGACACCCTCACGCCCCGCCCTTCCCGATCACTTATCGATTGACCCACGCAGCCCCCACCATGTGGCGGCCGTGTTCGAGCACGACATTGGTATCCGCTTCAACGACAAAGAACGCTTTGATGTGGAGGAGTACTGCCTGTCAGAGGGATGGGTCAAAGTTCCGGCCACGAAGACCTTAGATCGCAAGGGGAAACCTCTGCTCATCAAGATCAAAGGCAAAGTTGAAGCCTTCTACCGTTAAATACCATCGCAAGCCAAACGCCTACGGCGACGAGATATGAAACTCACCACAGTTCAAAAAATCAGTTTGGTTTTTTTCGTCTGCACTTTGTTACCCGCCTATTGGGTTGCCAACTGGCGGCATACGAGCAATGAAGTTCGCCTCAACGAAGCCTTTGAACGCGAACAAACATTGCACTTGAGCACAGACAAACTGCTGGATAACTGCGAAAAAATCGCATCAAGTCAAAGCAATCCATACGATGCCAACCATCAGATTTGCAACCAAGGCTTGCAAGTCCATCAAGAAACCTCGCAAGCCATGGAAGCCCTGACAGATGAGGAGGCTTACAACGACATGAAGTGGTATCGCAACTTCTTCATCGCTGTTTTGATTCTCAATCTTTTGGGCTGGGTGATCTATCGCGCCAATCTTTACTTCAAGCGCGAAAGCGAGTGATTGACCTCCGGACATGAGTTCCTCATGTCACTTAGGTTTGGCCTTCGGTCAAGGTATCTAATTGAAAACGCCCGCTTTTATGCCAAAGCCACGTCTCGGTGTAACTGATGTCTCCCAAATGCGTGGCCGCTGGAAACGGGGAAGACGCTTGAATCTTCTTCTCAATCTCGGCAATGACTTCGGGTGCGTGTGTAGGCTTTCTCATCCAGTCCATGGCCTTTAAATCGCCATTGGCTGCAATATCGATGCGCAATACGCCAATGGCATAAAGCAACGGGGGCAACTTGCCGTTGTAAATTTGATGGGCGTTGGACTGGTACAAATGCTTGGCTGCGTCGTACCGGTACTCCTTCAAATTTTTAGCTTGAGACGGCTGCGGCTTTTTGCTGTTGGCGTCAGAACGTGCTTGACCACCGCCGTTCAGCATCCCCACAGGCGATGTGCAAGCGCTTAACAAGTTACTGACAAAACCAAGAGATATCAACCTTAATGTCAAACGCTTACCAAAAGTAATATTTACCATAAATCCCCCTAAATTTACTATACATATAAAAGTGACTTTTAGATAGTCATTCATATGCTGGGGGAAACACTAGAGATTCAGGTTGTTGCGCGCCACATGGCCTCATCTGCACCCAAAGCAGGCGGTGCCCGTTCGGCGGTCATGCGCTGACCATTGATCAACATCGGGTTGGCAATCATGGGCGGTTGAGCGGGATCGTCTGAACTCAACTTCATGCCGCGTGCCAACACATGGGGGTGCTTCATCACCTGCTCGACATCCAGAATCGGTGAACAAGGGACACTGGCCGCATCCAGCAACTGTCCCCAATCTGCGGTGTCACGCTGCATCAGCCAAGTCGCCAGCAAAGGCACCAAGGTCTGGCGATTTTTCACCCGTGCAGGATTCGTGGCGTAGGCCGGATCTTTCGCCACATCGGGGTGCCCTGCCGCGAGACAAAAGCGTTCGAATTGCCCATCGTTGCCAACGGCCAGCACCATGTGACCGTCACGCGTTGCAAACACTTGGTAAGGCACGATGTTGGGATGCGCATTGCCCATCCGCGTGGGATGCGTCCCGCCAATCAATTCGTTGCTGGCTTGGTTGGCCAGCATGGCGACTTGCACATCAAACAGGGAGGCATCAATGTGACAGCCACGTCCTGTGACGTGCCGGTCATGCAGCGCCGCAAGAATGGCGGTGGTCGCATAAACGCCAGTCATGATGTCCGTCACGGCCACACCCACTTTTTGGGGCTCCCCGCCCTTTTCTCCCGTGACACTCATCAGGCCCGCTTCGGCTTGGATTGCAAAGTCATAGCCTGCTTTGTGCGACAGGGGGCCTTGTTGCCCGTAGCCGGTGATGGAGCAATAAATCAGCCGTGGGTTCAGTGCCTGCAACCGCGCCGCATCAAGACCATACTTGGCGAGTTGTCCGACTTTGTAGTTTTCAATCAACACATCGGCCTCAGCCGCGAGTTGCAACACTTGTGCAATACCTTCTGGGCTGGCAATGTCGATGGCGACCGAGCGTTTACCTCGGTTCGCACACACAAAGTAAGCCGCGACTTTTTGATCGCCCTCACCCCACCAAGGTGGCCCCCACGTGCGCGTGTCATCCCCCACACCTGGGCGCTCGACCTTGATGACGTCGGCACCGTAATCAGCCAAGATTTGTCCCGCCCAAGGCCCCGCCAGCACACGCGACAAATCCAGCACGCGCACGCCTGCCAAGGGCTTCGGGGAGGATGAGCGTGGCGATGTCGTCATGGCTGACCTGGTCATCAGTTGCTGAAGGCAGCAATGCCCGTGATGGCACGACCCAAAATCAAGGCGTGCACATCGTGCGTGCCTTCGTAGGTGTTGACCACTTCCAAGTTCACCAAATGACGGGCCACACCAAACTCATCCGAGATGCCATTGCCACCCATCATGTCGCGCGCCATACGGGCAATGTCCAAGGACTTGCCGCAGCTGTTGCGCTTGAGGATGGACGTGATCTCCACCGATGCAATGCCTTCGTCTTTCATGCGACCCAAGCGCAGGCACGCTTGCAGGCCCAATGAAATTTCAGTCAGCATGTCGGCCAACTTCTTTTGAATCAACTGATTCGCAGCGAGTGGACGACCAAACTGCTGGCGGTCCATCACGTATTGACGGGCGCGGTGATAGCAGTCTTCTGCCGCCCCCAAGGCACCCCAAGCAATGCCGTAGCGGGCGCTGTTCAAGCACGTGAACGGGCCTTTGAGTCCGCGCACCTCGGGGAAGGCGTTTTCTTCTGGCACAAACACTTCGTCCATCACAATTTCGCCTGTGATCGAGGCGCGCAAGCCCACCTTGCCGTGTACCGCTGGCGCACTCAAGCCTTTCCAGCCTTTTTCCAAAATGAAGCCGCGAATCGCGCCAGCGTCGTCTTTGGCCCAAACCACAAACACATCAGCGATTGGGCTGTTGGTGATCCACATTTTGGAGCCCGACAAAGAGTAACCCCCAGCCACTTTCTTGCCGCGGGTGATCATGCTGCCGGGGTCTGAGCCGTGGTTGGGCTCAGTCAAGCCAAAGCAACCGATCCACTCGCCGGTGGCGAGCTTGGGCAAGTACTTTTGCTTTTGGGCTTCAGAGCCAAACTCATAAATCGGCACCATCACCAAAGACGATTGCACGCTCATCATGGAGCGGTAGCCTGAGTCCACACGTTCGACTTCGCGCGCCACCAAGCCGTAGCACACATAGTTCAAGCCTGCACCACCGTAGGCTTCAGGGATGGTGGGGCCGAGCAAGCCCAACGCACCCATTTCGCGAAAGATGGACGCATCGGTTGTTTCATGACGAAAGGCTTCAAGGACACGCGGGGCCAAGCGCTCTTGGCAGTAGGCTGCGGCGGCTTCTTTGACTTGACGCTCCTCGTCTGTCAATTGCTGATCAAGCATGAAGGGGTCGGACCAAGAGAAGGCGTGATGAGAACTCATGAGGATGTCTTTCTGAAAAAAGATGGAATGGTTAAATCCTAGGCGTGAAATGCACAAAGCTCAAACGATTGTTTATCACCCAGTTATGCAATTTCGTATTATCTGAACATTCTTGATCCAGACCTTTCCATGCGACGCAAACTCCCCTCCACCCAATCGCTCATCTGCTTCGAAGCCGCTGCGCGCCACACCAGCTTTACCAAAGCAGGGCAAGAACTGGCCTTGACGCAAGGTGCTGTCTCGCGCCAAGTCGCCGCGCTCGAAGACATGCTGGGCGTCAGCTTGTTCAAACGTGGGCAGCATGGCATGCAGCTCACCCCCGCAGGGCTGGACTATGCCCGTCAGGTGAACATACGCCTCGACGCCTTAGAGCGCGACACCCTCGATGTCATGGGCGCACAAGGACAAAACGAAAGTCTGACACTGGCCGCCGTGCCCACGCTGGCCTCGCGTTGGCTCATCCCTCGCCTGCCTGCCTTCACACACGCTTTTCCGCAAAATCAAATTCACATTGAAACCCGCACGCGCCCCTTCATGTTCAGCGACTCTGGCATGGACGCTGCGCTATACGCAGGCACACCCGCCCAAGTCGCACAGTGGGCTGGCACGCTGGCCACCAAACTGTTTTACGAGACGGTGATCCCAGTTTGCAGCCCCGCGCTGCTGAAAAAAAATCGCCCACTGACCCCGCAGCAACTGCTCAACATGCCTTTGCTGCAGCAGTCCACCCGCCCCGAAGCTTGGCGACAGTGGTTTGACGCACAAGGCATCGAGTCACCCCGCGCCATGGCCGGCCCACGGTATGAGCTTTTTTCCATGCAAGTCGCCGCTGCACGCTGTGGATTGGGCGTTTCGCTCATCCCCACCTTGCTGATTTCAGGCGAACTCGCCAGTGGTGACTTGGTCGTCGCCTGCCATCGCCCCTTGACGGGTTTGCGCGCCTATTACTTGATCGAGCCACACGCCGCGCCCCAACGCGAGATCTGGCGGCATTTCAAAGACTGGCTGATTCAGCAAGAGGTCGGCTGATCGCTGACGGTCGCTTAGGTGATTTCCCCAACAAATGTTCTATTGACAGGTCAATAGAACTGATACAACATCCCACACCATGCGTTCCGTCATGCCCCTTCCCAAATACCACCAGGTTTACTTGGTGTTGCGTGAGCAGCTGCACGAAGGCAAGTTTTCACAGGGTTTACCGGGCGAGTTAGCGCTGATGCAACAGTTCTCCGTGGCACGCGTGACGGTACGTCGGGCCTTGGCGCAATTGGCCCAAGAAGGATTGATCAGCCGTGAGCCCGGGCGCGGCACCCGCTCACTGATTCAGCGGCGTGCTGACGCAGCCGATGCCCCTTACCCAACCTCACAACAAGCCCGACTCACGGGCCTGCTTGAAAACTTGGTCAGCATGGGCTTGCGGACTTCCGTCAAGGTGTTATCCGTAGAGCGCATCCCCGCGCCCCATGACGTGGCGATGGCCTTGCAACTGCAAGATGGCGAACTGGTGCAAAAAGCGCAACGTGTGCGCTTCACCAAAGAAGGCCCTCTCTCGCACATGACGACGTGGGTGCCAGAGCGCATTGCCAGCGGCTTTGGCCGCAAAGAGTTGGCCCAAAAACCCATCCTCATGCTGCTCGAAGAATCTGGCGTCAAAGTCGGACGCGCACAACAAACCATTTCAGCCAAATTGGCCGATGCTCACATGGCCCAATATTTGGACGTTGCAGTGGGCTCGGCCCTGCTGGCGGTCAGTCGCTTGATTTATGACACCGACGACAAGCCCATCCAGTGGTTGCATGGGCTGTATCGACCGGACCGTTACGAATACCAAATGCAGTTGTCTCGGGTGGGCAGCATCGATGCCAAGGTCTGGGTCAGCAAAGAGTTATCGGCCAACTTTCATTGATTTTTCAAAGGAGCACATCATGACTTCACGTCGTCAGTTTATGGGTCAGTCGGCAGCCGCAGCTTCGGCTTTGGCATTTCCATTGGTGGGCGGCGCACAGCCCAAGACCGTGAAAGTGGGTGTGTTGCACCCCGTCACTGGCGCGCTGGCGTACTCGGGTCAGCAATGCCGTGAAGGCGTGATGATGGCCATTGAAGACATCAACAAAGCGGGCGGCATCAAGTCGCTGGGCGGCGCCAAGATCGAAGCCCTGTTGGGCGACGCACAGTCCACCCCACAAGCCGGTGCTGCCGAAGTTGAAAAAATGAACGAAGCCGGTGTGAGCGCCATCGTGGGGGCGTTTGCGTCTGCCATCTGCTTGGCCACCACGCAAGCGGCTGCCAAGTACAACCTGCCGCACGTGGTGGACGTGGGCGTGGCCGACCAAATCGTCGAGCGCGGCTTGAAAAACACCTTCCGCTTTGGTCCCGGCTACAAGAAATGCGCTGAAGTGGCTGTGGCCAACTTGCACGTGCTCAACACCGCTGCGGGCAAACCTGCGCGTACCGTGATGATCATCCACGAAGAGTCCTTGTTTGGCACAGGCACCGCCAACTTGCTGGCGCGCGAGCTGCCCGGTTATGGCTACGAGGTCAAAGAAATCGTCAAGCACGCCAACCCCACGCGTGACTTCAACAACATCGTCTTGCGCATGAAGCAAGTCAACCCCGACATCGTGATTCCTGCCAACTACTACAACGAGTACGCCCTGTTGGTGCGCACCATGCAGCAGCAAAAGGTCACACCCAAAGCGATTTATTCGGTCTTGGGTGGTGCCGCATCGAGCTACAAGTTCGTCAGAGAGTTTCCGGATGCGGCCAACGGCATCATCGATTGCAACCACTGGTTCAACCCACGCGACAAGCGTTCTCTGGAACTCAAAAAACGCGTCGAAGCCAAAGGCTTGTTCTTCAGCTACGAAGTGTTCATGGCCTACACAGCGATGCGCTTGTTGGGTGATGCGATTGATCGCGCCAAGTCCACCGACCGCGCTGCCATCATCGATGCGTTGAACAAGAGCACCTTCTCTGACCACATCATGCCGTACGGCGCCACGCAGTTTGTGAACGGCCAAAACATGGGGGCCCAGCCTTTGATGACCCAAGTGGTCAAGGGCGACATCAAGGTGATCATTCCACGCGATTACCGCGAAGTCGAACCCATCTTCCCTCTGAAAGCCTAAGTCTCACCACAGAGCCACGCCATGTTTGATCTGTCTATTTTGTTTGCCTCGGTGCTCAACGGCATCACCACAGGTGCTGTTTATGCGCTGATCGCGCTGGGGCTGACCCTGATCTATGGCGTGCTGCACATCATCAACTTCGCTCACGGGGCGTCGTTGATGGTGGCTTTGTACGGTGTGTACTTCTTGAAAGAGCAGCTCGGCATCGACCCTTATTTGGCCCTGCCCATCATGGTGCCTGCCATGTTTGCACTGGGCTATGCGCTTCAGCGTGGTGTGATCAACCGCGCGAGTCATGGCAAAGACGAAAACATTTTGCTGGTCACCTTGGGGCTGTCCATCATTTTGGAAAACTTGGCTTTGCTGTTTTTCAAATCCGACACGCGCAACATTGAAACGGCCTACACCTTGAGCACCATCAACATTGGCCCCGCCATGATTGCCTTGCCCAAGCTGGTGTCGTTTGCAGGCGCCTTGGTGGTCTCCGCCGTGTTGCTGGCCGTGATGCGCTACACCGACTTAGGCCGTGCCATCCGCGCTGTGTCCAAAGAGAAACACGGTGCCCGTTTGATGGGCATTGATGTGGACCACGTTTACGCCATGTGCTTTGGCATTGGCTTGGCGTGCTTGGGAGCTGCCGCATGTTTCTTGCTTCCCGCGTATTACGTCAACCCCTTGGTGGGCAGCGGCTTTGTGCTGGTGGCCTTCACCATCGTGGTGTTGGGCGGCATGGGCAGCTTTGTGGGCGCGTTGGTCGGTGGTTTGCTGATTGGCGTGGTCGAGTCCATCGGGGGCTTGTATCTGGGTGAGTCACTCGGACAGGTGGGCATTTTTGCCATCTTCATTGCGGTGCTGCTGTTCCGTCCTCAAGGTTTGTTTGGAGCGCGCGCATGAAAGATTTCCGTGCCATTGCATTGTTTGCGCTGCTGTTCGGCAGCATCCCCTTGCTCACCGACTCAGGGGTCGTGCTCAACTTTGTGATGATGGCCTTGTACGCCTGCTTGCTCGCGCAAGCCTGGAATGTGCTGGGCGGTTTTGGGGGTCAGTTTTCCTTTGGTCACGCCCTGTTTTTTGGCACCGGCGCTTATGTGCAAGCCATGGCCCAAGTCCATGCGGGCTGGAACCCTTGGCTCACCTTGGTGCTGGCCATGGGGGTGAGTGCGGCGGTGGGCTTGTTTGTCGGCGCCTTGTCGTTTCGCTACGGCCTCAAAGGGTCTTACTTTGCGCTCGTCACACTCGCATTCGCTGAGGTGTTTCGCATCGTTGCGTTGTCGGTGCCTTTCACCGGCGCAGGTGTGGGCTTGATGCTGCCCTTGCGTGAGTCGGTGGGCAACATGCAGTTCGCCTCGCGTGCGGGCTATGTCTGGCTGATTCTGGGCTTGGTGACCTTGGCCTTGTGTGTGACGGCGTGGTTGCGCCACTCACGGTTTGGCGCTTACCTGCAAGCCGTGCGTGACAACGAAGACGCGGCACGTGCGATTGGTGTCAACCCCTTCTTGATCAAGCTCTGGGCCACCGTGTTGTCGGGTGCGTTGATGGGCGCGGGCGGCGCCTTTTATGTGCAGGTATTTCAATACATCGACCCCGGTTTAGCCTTTGGTCCACACACCTCGATCGAAGCCTTGGTCGGCGCCATTGTGGGCGGCATGGGCACGCTGTGGGGCCCCGTGGTGGGCGCCTTGGCCTTGCATGTGTTGGCCGATGTGACGCGCAATTTGTTTGGTCAGTTGCCCGGCATCAACATGGTGGTCTATGGCTGCGTGTTGGTGTTGATCGTCATGTTCTTGCCACGTGGTGTGGGCGGCATTGGGCAGCGTTGGTTCAACCCTAGCAAGGGCAGCGCGTCAAACACCAAGGAGGGTGCATGAGCTTGTTGGAAGTCAGCCACGTGTCACGTGCCTTTGGGGGCTTACGTGCCGTGCAAGATGTGAGCTTGCAAGTGCCTGCAGGCAGTTTGACCGCCTTGATTGGCCCCAACGGCGCGGGCAAAACCACGCTGTTTGCCTTGATGTCTGGCTTTTTGGTGCCCGACACAGGGCGCGTCACCTTTGACGGTGTGGACATCACCGGACGCGCACCCCATCTCAACGCCGCCTTGGGGCTGACACGCACATTCCAGATCGTGCAGCCGTTTGCCTCGCAGACCGTGCGAGAAAACATTGCCGTAGGCGCGCACCTGCAGCACGCCAAACGCCGCGACGCCTTGCACGCCGCCGAGGCGGTGGCCGAGCGCGTGGGCTTGTACGCCCAACTTGACAAACCCGCGAGCGACCTGACCGTGGCGGGTCGCAAACGCCTCGAATTGGCGCGTGCCCTGGCCACCCAACCCAAACTCTTGTTGCTCGACGAAGTGTTGGCGGGCCTGAACCCACAAGAAATTCAAGACATGCTGCCCGTGGTCCGCGGCTTGGTGGACGGGGGCGTGACTGTGCTGATGATCGAACACGTCATGCAAGCCGTGATGAACCTGGCCGAGCATGTCTGGGTGCTGGCCCAAGGCCAACTCATCGCCCAAGGTGCACCCCGCGAGGTGACACAAAACCCGCAAGTGATTGAGGCCTATCTGGGCCAAGGCACGGCCGCGCGTTTGCGCAAAACACAGCAGGAGACCGCATGAGCCCGTTGCTCACCATTGAAGGCTTGCATGCAGGCTATGGCGCCGTCGAGGTGCTGCGCGGCGTCGACCTGCACTTGGCCCCGGGCGAACTGGTGGCCCTGCTGGGCAGCAATGGCGCCGGCAAAACCACCCTCAACTCCGTCGTCTCGGGCTTGGTTCCCACGTGGGCTGGACGCGTGGTGTTTGATGGTCAAGACCTGACCGGCGCTCACTACCGACGGGTGGTGCAAGCGGGCCTGATTCAGGTGCCGGAAGGCCGCAAAGTGTTTCCCAACCTCAGCGTGTTGGAGAACCTAGAGCTAGGCGCCTTCACCCGTGCCCGCGCGCGCCGCGCAGAGAACTTGGTGCGCGTGTTCGACACCTTCCCGCGTTTGCGCGAACGCCAAGACCAACTCGCGGGCACCATGAGTGGTGGCGAACAACAAATGCTGGCCATCGGTCGTGGCCTGATGGCCGAGCCCAAACTGTTGATCTTGGACGAGCCGTCGTTGGGCTTGTCGCCGCTGTTGGTGGAAGAAATGTTTGGCCTCATCGCGCAGCTGCGTGCGGGTGGATTGGCCGTTTTGTTGGTCGAACAAAACGTGGGGCAATCGTTGGAGATCGCCGACCGCGCCTACGTGATGGAAAACGGCAGCATCCGCTTCTCGGGCACCTCGGCAGAGCTGTTGGCCAGTGACACCTTGCGTCAAGCCTATCTGGGCGTGTGAGAGCCAACATGTCACGTCTACGCTTTGCGAGTGTGTTGATGGTGCTGCTGACGGGCTTGGTGAGCGCCTCGACTGGGGCACAAAGTTTGAACACCACCGCACCTGTGCGCATCTTGGTGGGCGCGCCCGCCGGTGGCAGCACCGACACCATGGCGCGCGCCGTGGCACAGGCCATGGGTCAGCAACTGGGTCGCACCGTGGTGGTCGAAAACCGCCCTGGTGCGGGTGGCAATCTGGCCGCCGAAGCTGTCGCCCGCGCTGCACCCGATGGTCAAACCTTGTTGATGAGTTTCACCAGCCATGCCATCAACGCCTCGCTGTATCCGCATTTGCCGTTTGACCCCGTGAAAGACTTCACGCCCTTGACCATGGTGTCCACCTCGCCCTCTGTGTTGGTGGCCCACCCATCCTTGCCAGCCAACAACGTGGCCGAGTTGATAGCTTTGGCCAAAAGCAAACCCGGTCAACTCAATTTCGCCATTGGTGCCTTGGGCTCGTCGCTGCATTTGGCAGGCGAGGCCTTCAAACTCAAAGCGGATGTCTACATCGTCAACATCCCTTACCGTGGCACGGCACCCGCAGTGCAAGACGTGTTGGCGGGTCAGGTGGAGTTGATGTTTGCGGCGGTGGGCAATGTGCAGCAGCACCTGCGTGCTGGCAAGCTCAAGGCTTTAGGGGTGACCAGTTCACACCGCTTGGCTGCGCTGCCTGACGTACCCGCGATTGCCGACAGCTTGCCCGGCTTTGAGTCGAGCGCTTGGTTTGGCCTGTTCGGCCCTGCCAAACTGCCGCCAGAACTGTTGCGCACTTGGAGCGACGCGGCACGTGCGGCGGTGCAAAGCCCCGAGGTGCGTCGTCGCATCGAAGCCGAAGGTGCCACCGCCGTGGGCAACAGCCCGCAAGAATTTGCCCGTTTTGTGGTGGCCGACATGGCGCGCTGGCGCGAGGTGGTGAAGTTTTCTGGAGCCAAACCCGAATGACCCCCGTTTCCTCAGCCCCACACGCGCCACAAACGCTGGCGCAAAAGCTCATTGCCCGTGCCGCGGGTCGCCCTCAGGTGGCCGTGGGCGAGGTGGTGACGTGCCAAGTCGATCTGGCCATGTTCCACGACTCCTCAGGCCCGCGCCGCCTCAAGCCCATGCTGGATGATTTGGGCGCCAAGATTTGGGACCCCGCCAAAGTGGTGCTGGTGATGGACCACTACGTGCCCGCGCAAGACGCCGATGCCAAGCGCATTGTGCAAATCGCGCGTGACACCGCACGCGAGTGGCGCTTGCCCAACGTGATCGACTCCGAGGGCATTTGCCACGTGGTGTTGCCCGAGCGCGGCCACTTGCGCCCCGGCATGTTGTGCGTGGGCGGCGACTCGCACTCGCCCACCGGCGGCGCTTTTGGCACCTACATGTTTGGCATTGGCGCGACCGAAATGCTGGGCGTGGTGGTGACAGGTGAAATTTGGGTGCAAGTGCCACGCACCTTGCGCATGCGCTGGAACGGCCAATTGGCCGCGGGTGTCTGTGCCAAAGACATGATGCTGCACATGATTGCGCGCTTTGGCATGAACGGCGGGCAATACCAAGCGGTGGAGTTTGCGGGCGAAGCCGTGATGGCCTTGGGCATGCAAGAGCGCATGACGCTCTCCAACATGAGCGCCGAAATGGGCGCCCAAGCCGGACTGATTGCTGCGGACGACACCACCTGCACCTACCTGCGCAGCGTGGGCGTGTCGGATGAGGCTTTGCAACACGCGCACCGTTGGCACACCGATGCGGGGGCCGACTGCGAAGACTTTGATTTCGACGCCACCACCTTGAGCCCCCAAGTGGCCGCCCCCCACAGCCCCGCCAACACACGCGGCGTGGGCGAGTTTGCGGACGTGGCATTGAACGTGGCCTACATCGGTGCCTGCACTGGAGCCAAGCTCGAAGACTTGCGTGCGGCAGCCCAAGTGCTGCGCGGTCACCATGTGGCCCAAGGCGTGCGCTTGCTGGTGGCACCCGCCAGCGCCCGTGACCAAGCAAAAGCCGAACGCGAAGGCGTGATGCAGGTGCTGCGCGATGCAGGCGCACAGGTGTTACCCAACAGCTGTGGCGCGTGCGCCGGATACGGCGCCACGTTTGAAGAAGGTGCCACCGTCATCTCCAGCACCGCACGCAATTTCAAAGGCCGCATGGGCCCAGCCAGCGTGCAGGTTTACTTGGCCTCCCCTTGGACGGTAGCGGCATCCGCCCTGCGAGGCCGCATCAGCGATGTGCGGGAGCAGCTATGACAACAACATCCCGTGTATGGAAACTCGGTGCCGATGTGGACACCGATGCGCTGGCCCCCGGGGCCTACATGAAAAACGGCATCGAAGTCATTGCCCAGCATTGCCTCGAAGCCCTGCGCCCTGACTTTGCGGCGGCTGTGCGCCCCGGTGATGTGCTGGTGGCTGGCCCCAACTTTGGCATTGGCTCCTCGCGCGAACAAGCCGCAGGCGCACTGGTGCACTTGGGTGTGCGTGCGGTCATCGCGCCCTCGTTCAGTGGTTTGTTTTTTCGCAACGCGTTCAACCTCGGCCTGCTCTTGCTGACCTGCCCTCAGGCTGAACAGTTGCAAGAGGGCGATGTGGTCACGCTGGTCAGCGCTGGCGTGCAACGTGCCGACGGCAGCGTGTTGCCCTGCCAGCCGATTCCTGATTTTTTAATGGACATGGTCCATGCCGGAGGTTTGATGAATGTATTGAAACAACGCAGTCAAGGAAAACACCATGAGTGAGCACACCGCTGCTGTCACGCTCGACCCCGTCACGCTCGCCGTGCTCAAGGGACGTTTGGAGCAAATCGCCGATGAGATGGACGCCACGCTGTACCGCAGCGCGTTCAACCCCATCATTGCCGAGGCGCACGACGCCTGCCACGGCTTGTACGACGCCCACAGTGGCGACACCTTGGTGCAAGGCAAATCGGGCTTGCCCGTGTTCGTCGGCGCCATGGCGTTTGCGGTGCGTGCGGCGGCACGCGTGGCGCAAGAGCGCGGCGGCATGGTCGATGGCGACACCTGGTTGTTCAACGACCCCTACGAAGGCGGCACCCACGCCAACGACTTCAAGCTGGTGCGCCCCTTCTTTCGCAACGGACAGTTGTTTTGCTACCTCGCCTCCGCCGCGCATTGGCACGACGTGGGCGGTGCTGTGCCCGGCAACTACAACCCTGCGGCCACCGAATGCTGGCAAGAGGCGGTACAAATTCCGCCCGTGCGCATCGTGCGCCAAGGTCAATTGGATGGCGATGTGTTGGGCATCTTGCGCGCCAACACGCGCTTGCCCGACAGCTTGTGGGGCGACTTGAACGGCCAACTCTCGGCCTTAGAGCTGGGTGTCAAACGCCTCGATGGGCTGCTCGACGAATACGGCGATGCCGTGGTGTTGCAAGCCATGGGCGAGTTGCGCAAGCGGGCCTTGGTGCTGATGCGCGCGCACATTGAAAACTTGCCCGATGGTCGCTACAGCTTTGAAGACGTGCTGGACAACGACGGCGTGAAAGACGAGTTGTTGACCATCGCCTTGGACATGACGGTCAAGGGCAACCACATGACGCTCGACTTTTCGCGCACCTCACCGCAGTGCGCGGGGCCAGTCAACATCTCGCGTGCCACGGCGGTGGCCGCTTGCTATGTGGCTCTCAAGCACGTGTTCCCCGATGTGCCCGCCAACGCCGGTGTGTTGGATGCGGTGGACTTTGTGTTGCCCGAAGGCTTGGTCATCACTGCCGAGCGCCCACGTCCCGTGGGCGGCTACACCGAAACCATTTTGCGCATGATCGATGTGATCTTCAGCGCCACGGCGCTGGCCGACCCCAACCGCGCGGTGGCCCATGCCTACGGCACCATCAACGCCCTGTCCATCGCCGGTCACCGCACCGATGCCGCACGTCTCGGCCAGCGTTGGGTGATGTTCAGTTTCTTCGGCGGTGGCCACGGCGGCCACAGCACGGGCGATGGTTTGAGCCACAGCAACGCGCCCATTTCAACCGCCACCATTCCACCGCTGGAAATTTTGGAAGCCGCCTATCCCGTGCGTTTCACCGAGTGGTCCTTGCGTCCCAATTCGGGCGGCGACGGCACACACCGTGGCGGCTTGGGCGCGGTGTATGAAATTGAGTTGCTCGAAGAAAGCGCCGAGGCCTTCATCTTTGGTGAGCGGGGCAAAGCTGCCCCGAAGGGCATTGCAGGCGGCGGCAACGCCTTGCCTAACGTGTTTTCGTACCAGCACGAGGGCCAGTGGTGCAAGCCACCCATGGTGTCCAAGATGCTGGGCATCCATCTCAAAAAAGGCGAGCGTGTGCGCTTGGAAACACCGGGTGGCGGGGGCTGGGGCCCGGCCGCAGGCCGCGATCCAGCGGCGCGTGCGCACGATGTAGCCCAAGGCTTCGTCAGCGATTCAAACACCACTTCTTCAAAGGTTAAACCATGAGTACGCAACAGCCTGTCGCCCCCCACTTGGTGGTGGGTGTCGATGTGGGCGGCACATTCACCGACTTGTTTGTGCTCGATGAGCGCGATGGCTCGGCCCGCATTGTCAAAGTCCCCTCCACGCGTGGCGAAGAAGCGCGTGGTTTCATGAACGGCGTGGTGCGCGTGAGCGAAGGGAACGCGCCCGATGCCAACGCAGGTCACGCTGTCGCACACGGGGGCGTGGCCGCCACCCTCGCGACCATCGTGCACGGCACCACCGTAGGCACCAACGCCTTGTTGGAACGCAAGGTGGCACGCACCGGCATCATCACCACACGCGGCTTTCGCGATGTGTTGGAAATGCGCCGCCGCGATCGCCCTCAAACGTGGGGGCTGCGTGGCAGCTTCACGCCGGTGGTCGAGCGTGAGCTGCGCCTCGAAGTGGACGAACGTGTGCTGGCCGATGGCAGCTTGCACACGGCCGTAGACCTCGACCAAGTGCGGGCCCAAACGCAGGCCTTGCTGGACGCAGGCTGCGAAGCGGTGTGTGTGTTCTTCATCAACGCCTACGCCAACCCCATCAACGAGCAACAAGCCGTGGCCGCTGTGCGTGCCATGTGGCCCAACCCCTATGTGACCTCGGCCAGCGAAGTGCTGCCCGAGATCCGTGAGTTCGAACGCTGCTCCACCGCCACCTTGAACGCCGCCTTGCAACCCGTGGTGGGCAGCTACTTGGCCAAGTTGGAAGACGACTTGCGTCACCAAGGCTTCAGTGGCGAGCTGCTGATTGTGCAAAGCAACGGTGGCGTGATGTCACGCGAGACCGCGTGCGATGTGCCAGTGCGCACGGCGCTCTCGGGCCCCGCCGCGGGCGTGATTGCCTGTGCGGCGGTGGCCCGTGCGTCGGGCTTTCCCAACGTGATCACAGGTGACATGGGCGGTACCTCGTTTGACGTGTCGCTGGTGGCCGAGGGCGAAGCCTCGCTGGCGGCCCAAACCTCGATTGAGTTTGGCTTGGTGGTGCGCTCGCCCATGATTCAAATTGAAACCATCGGTGCCGGTGGTGGCTCGATTGCGTCGGTCGACGCGAGCGGCATGCTGCAAGTCGGCCCCGAGTCGGCAGGCAGCATTCCGGGCCCTGTGTGCTACGGCCGTGGCAACACGCGTCCGACCGTGACCGATGCCAATGTGGTGTTGGGCCGCATTGCCGCCGACCGTCCTTTGGGCGGTGGTTTGTTGCAAGCGCTGGATGCCAAAGCCGCTGCGTTGGCGATTCAAACCCATGTGGCCACACCGTTGGGCTTGGATATGTTGGCCGCGGCCGAGGCCATGCTGACCGTGGCCAACGCCAAGATGGCCGGTGCCATTCGCGTGGTGTCGATTGAGCGTGGCCACGACCCCCGCCAGTTTGCCTACATGCCATTTGGCGGCGGCGGTGCTCTGCATGTGTGCGCCATGATGCGCGAGGTCGGCGTGACCACCGGCATCGTGCCGCGTTACCCCGGCGTGACGTCGGCACTCGGTTGCGTGATGGCAGACATGCGCCACGACGCGGTGCAGACCTTGAACAAGTCGCTGCTCGACTTGGACTTGGCGCAACTCAAGTCCCGTCTGGCCGACTTGGCCGAGGCTTGCCAAAAGCGCCTCGACTCTGCGGGCGTGCGCTTTGAGCGCGTGCAAGAGGTGGTGGCTTTGGACATGCTCTACATGGGCCAAACCCACACCTTGCAAGTGCCCTTGAACCCAGCCGACATCAGCCGCGAGAGCATTCAGGCCGCGTTTGAAAAAGCCTATGCCACGTCATTTGGCCGCGTGCTCACGGGCATGGTCATTCGCGTGATGAACTTGCGTTACGCCCGCATTGGCGTGCGTCCCAAGTTCGACTTGGCCGTGCTGGCCCCCAAGGGCGCAGGCAGCACCGCGTCGCTGGGCGTGCAGCGCGTGTACCACGCAGGCCAATGGTGGGACGCCCAGCGCTATGCGCGTTTGGACTTGCCCGTCGGCGCCCAAGTGGCAGGCCCGGCCATTCTGGAACAGGCCGATACCACGGTGTGGTTAGAGCCCGGCTTCGTTGCCCGCGTGGACACCTTGGGCAATTTATTGGTGGAGAGGAATGCCTCATGAGCCAGCGCAATGCCCACCCTGCCCCGCCCCACCGCATCGGTCTGGTGATGGTGGATTTGCAAAACGATTTTCTGGCGCCGCAAGGCGCTTATGCACGCGGCCACACCGTCAGCCCCGAGGCCTTGCTGTTGCCCGCACGCTTGGCCCCCGTGGCCGAAGCGGTCAAGCACCACCAGGGCTTGGTGACAGCGAGCTTGTTCACTTTGTGGCCCGATGCAGACGGTCAACCCATGATCTCGCCGCATCTGCTGGAGCGCCGCCCGTTCTTGCGTGCGGGCGACTTTGCGCCGGGCAGTTGGGGTCAGGCCAATGTAGAGGCCATTGCACCGTGGGTAGATGTGTCGGTGTGCAAGGTGGCGTATTCAGCCTTTTTCAACACCCAACTCGACTGGGTGCTGCGCCGTGCCGGCGTGGACACGGTGGTGGTGTGCGGCATTGTGACCAACGGTGGCGTGGCCAGCACGGTGCGCGATGCCCACATGCGTGACTACCGCACCGTGGTGTTGAGCGATGGCTGCGCTACTTTTTCTGAGACTGCGCACCAAGCCGCGCTGACCGACATGGCGTCGGTGGCCGAGGTGATGACCTGCGCCCAATTCTTAGCCACGCTATGAGCCCCACCGTCGAACGCGTGGCCAGCTTCAACGCGCCTGTCCACACTGCGGTGGCGATTGTGGGCGGAGGGGCTTGTGGCTTGACCGCAGCGCTCACTCTGAGCCAATTGGGTGTGGACTGCGTGGTGTTAGAGCGTGATGCCTCACCCACCGGATCCACTGCGTTGTCGTCGGGCTTTGTGCCAGCCCCTGCCACCCAAGCCCAGCGCGCACAAGGCATCAGCGATTCACCTGCGCTGTTTGCGCAAGACATTCAGGCCAAAGCCCATGGCCGTGCCTCGCCCGTGTTGGTGCAGGCCTACAGCCAAGCCATTGGCCCAGCGATGGATTCATTGGCCCAACACCACGGTGTGCCGTGGCAGGTGCTGGACACGTTTTTGTACCCCGGCCACAGCGTGCACCGCATGCATGCCGTGCCCGAAAAAACCGGGGCTGGTCTGATGATGCGTTTGCACAATGCCGCCGAAGCTGCGGGCGTGGTGGTGCTGACCGAAGCGCAGGTGAGCACGCTGTATGTGAACGACGCCGATCGGGTGCTGGGCATCGGCTTTGTGCGCCCCGACGGCCAACTGGAACAACTGAGCTGCGACAGCGTGCTACTCGCCTGCAACGGTTTTGGCGGCAACGCCGAGTTGGTGAAGACCTTGTTGCCCGAGATGCGTGACGCGCTCTATGCGGGCCACATGGGCAACGACGGCAGCGCCATGGCGTGGGGCCAACAACTTGGCGCGCAAGTGGCCGACTTGGGCGGTTACCAAGGCCACGGCTCGTGGGCCGTGCCGCAGGGTGCTTTGATTTCTTGGGCCTTGATGATGGAAGGCGCAGTGCAAATCAATGCCCTTGGGCAGCGCTTTCATGACGAGACGCAAGGCTACTCAGAAGCAGGCGTGCACGTGCTGGCACAGCCAGGCGGCACCGCGTGGAATGTGTTCGACGACCGCTTGCTCGCCTTTGCCCAAAGCTTTCCTGATTTTTGCGAAGCACAAGCGGCCGGTGCCGTCCACAGCTTTGCCGATGTAGCAACGCTGGCGCAGCACATCGGCTGCTCGGCGGACACCCTGCGCCACACCCTCGCGGGCGTGCAAGAGGGCCAAGACTCCCACACAGGCCGTCACTTCAAGCACCGCTTGGAAGCGCCCTTGCATGCGATTCGCGTCACCGGTGCTTTGTTCCACACACAAGGCGGGCTCGACATCAACGCCCACTGCCAAGTGCTGCGCGAAGGCGGCAGCACCTTGCCCAACCTGCTCGCAGCAGGGGGCGCGGCGCGGGGTGTGTCGGGTGATGCGGTGTGGGGCTATTTGTCGGGCAACGGTTTGCTCAGTGCCATTGCAGGGGGTTATATCGCCGCACATACTGCGGCACACACAGGGGCACAGAGCGTCGCTGATACCACCACACGCACCCCAGCTTAAGGAAGACACCATGAATTTGAAACAACGTTTGAACCAAGCCGAGGTGCTGCTGGCCCCAGGTGTGTACGACGCCTTCAGCGCCTTGATCGCCGAGCAGGCAGGCTTTGAAGCGCTTTACTTGTCTGGCGCCTCCATCGCCTACACCTTGTTGGGCCGTTCCGACATTGGCCTGACCACGGCCAGCGAGGTGGCGCACACCTTGGCACACATCACCGACCGCGTGCGCGTGCCCGTGATCGTGGATGCCGACACCGGCTTTGGCAACGCCTTGAACACGCAGCGCACCGTGCGCGACTTCGAGCGTGCAGGCGCGGCGATGATTCAACTGGAAGACCAAACTTTCCCCAAGCGCTGCGGCCATTTAGATGGCAAAGGTGTGGTGCCTGTGACTGAGATGGAGGGTAAATTGCGCGCGGCGCTGGATGCTCGCCATTCGTCAGAGACCTTGATCTTGGCGCGCACCGATGCCGTGGCGGTGGAAGGGTTTGAGGCTGCGCTGGAACGCGCCGAGCGCTACTTGGCCTGCGGTGTGGATGCTTTGTTCATCGAAGCCGTGCGCACCCCCGAGCAAATGCACATCGCGTGTCAGCAGTTTGCCCAACGCGTGCCCATGTTGGCCAACATGGTCGAAGGTGGCAAAACCCCCGTGCAAAGTGCTGACGTGTTGGGACAACGTGGCTACAAGATTGTGATTTTTCCGGGCGGCACGGCACGCGCGGTGGCACACACCCTGCAAGGCTATTACGCCAGCTTGCACCAGCACCAAACCACAGGACCGTGGCAAAACCAGATGCTTGACTTTGATGGTTTGAACGCGGTGATTGGTACGCCCGAGTTGCTGGCACAGGGCCAGCGTTACGCCTCCTGACACGGTTGATATCGGCTCGTTAAAACCCACGCATAGACCACCCACCGAAAGTCAAGGTGGCCTTCGGGCCAAAAGCAAAAAATATGGAGGCAACTTGAAACGTCTATTCACTTACATCACGTTTGTAGGGCTTGTGTTGGCCACATCGGCAGGTGCGACCGAACTTTCGTTGGATGCCTACGCGTCAAGAGTTGAAATCAGACCGTTCAATTCGCTGACCCTCAGTGATGACCAGTTTTTAAAGGGTGACAAAGCTGGTCCATCCGTCACACTTGCAGGTGAACTCAGATTCCCAAGAGTCACCGCGACCAACAAAGTGCCTGTTGTCATCATCATGCACGGCTCAGGTGGTATCAACTCTGCCAATCAGAGCTGGGTTTTTGAACTGAACCAAGCTGGGATAGCCACTTTTGTGGTGGATAGCTTTTCTGGACGTGGCCTGACACAGGTTTCAACCGACCAAGCCAAGCTTGGAAGATTTGCTGGTGTGCTTGATGCGTTTCGAGCCTACGAAGAGTTGTCACGTCACCCTCGAATTGATGAAAATCGTGTGGCCCTCATCGGCACATCGCGAGGCGGCACTGCCGTGATTTACACAGCCATGCGGCGATTTCAAAAAATATGGTCGCCGCAATTTAAAGCGCTGGCAACATTTCCCTTGTATCCCTCATGCTTTGATCGACTAGATGAAGATGAAGACACCACCATGCACATCCATGCGTTTCATGGAGAAATTGACGACTACGCGTCAAAGGAACAATGCAAGTCTTGGTTACAAAGACTTGATCGGGCGGGACGACCTACCAAAAGCACGGAATACAAAAATGCACCTCATAGCTTTGATAATTTGTTGAGCAGTACCCAGCCAGCAGTGAGTCAAGGATCACAAAGCACAAGCCAATGTCACATCATTGAAAAATCTGGAACCCTCATCCATGCAGAGACGCAAAAGCCTTTCACCTACAGTGATTCATGCGTTACGTATGACCCCAAAACAGGCTATGAACCTGCAGCGGCACAAGCCGTTCACAAAGCTGTTTTAGATGAATTGAAGGTCTTGCTGAAATAAGAGCAGCCCCCAAGTGGCTCATGACTAAGCCGATGGAATAAGCAGGTAAACCACCCAAGCTGCGTTGGTCATTGCCGCCAAACCAAGCGCAGCAAAAGTCAACTTCATGCCTCGCACGCGGTTGGTGAACTCAGGGGGGAGCTCATTGATGCCCTTGGCATGAAAATACCGACCCAGCACGAGCAAGATGCCCAAAGGAGCCACGAATACGACTGGGGCGCCATTGAG
>CAISMH010000003.1 GCA_903886485.1 uncultured Burkholderiales bacterium | reverse complement strand
CCTGATCACACTTAATAACGCCACGTTGATCACTCCTGTGTCTCCTGCTCAATGCTGAGCAGGACAGTTTGACTACGTGGGTCAAATTTGGATGCAAATACCTAGGTTTAGTGGCTCACTATTGGATGCAATTCAACAGCAAGCCGTCAAAGCCAACCGGACTTTGTCGTCTGTGTCATCCAACGCGCGAAATACGCCATAGTTATTTGCGATGAATTTCTCGCATGATGTGCTCCTTGAATGCAAGTGCGATTGGCGAGAGATTTTTGGCAGCCAAGTGAACCAAGTGCCACGATGATTTCAAAGGAAACTCATCGACGTCGATCACACGCACGCCATGCTCTTTTTGATGACCGTGCAGCGCATATTGCGAGATCACGCCAATCCCCAAGCCGCCCGCAACGGACTCTTTGACAGCTTCGTTGCTGCCCAGTTCTAGGCGAATATGTGCGCGGAATTTCTTTTTGCGAAAGTGTTGGTCTGCTGTCACGCGCGTGCCAGAACCTGACTCGCGCAGAATGAATCGATGACTTCGCAAGTCGTTCAAGGTCACGTTTTTTTGCTTGGCTAGCGGGTCTGTCGAAGCGGCAATCACAACAATCGGGTTGGGCATCAACACCTCGTCGATCAGCGCCACGTCATCCGGCGGTATCGACATGATGTACAAGTCATCGGCGTTTTGCCTCAGGCGTGCCAGCACACCATCACGGTTCAGAATTTGAAGCGAAACATCAACCAAGGGATGCTGCTTACAAAAAGAGCCCATCAATCGCGGCATGAAATATTTGGCGGTGCTGACCACCGCAATTCGCAAGTGTCCTTTGGCGATTCCCTTGGTGGCGTGGACATGCTGCTCAAACGCCGCGAGTGATTGGGTAATTTCGCGCGCAGTGCTCGCCAGCGCCTTCCCCTCTTCGGTGAGGAAAACCTTCTTGCCAATCACCTCATACAAGGGCAGTCCAACGGATGCGCTGATTTCTTTCAACTGCATCGAGGCCGTTGGCTGTGTCACGTGCATTTTTTTGGCAGCCGCACTGACGCTGCCAGTCTCTGCCAAGGCTAGAAAAATTCGCAACTGTCGAAATGTGAAGTTCATAGATTTTTGTCTATATATTTTTATCAAACAATTGATTTTACAAATTCAACCGTGAAATTTACGATGCTGGCAAAGGAAATAAAAATGCAAAACCTTCTTGACCCCGCCATCTTATTTTTCATCTTCGGCGTCTTTGCTGGTGCCGTTAAATCCAACTTAGAAATACCACCAGCCATCTCTCGTTTTTTATCGCTTTACCTGCTGATGGCTTTGGGCTTGAAGGGTGGCTTTGCGCTCTCACATTCGGGATTGACTGCCGATGTCGGCGTGGGTCTTGGTGTGGCTGTCGCACTCGCAATTTGCATTCCCTTGCTGGGCTACTGGATGCTCAAGCGCTATGTGGGCGGCTTTGATGCGGCGGCGGTTGCAGCCACGTATGGGTCTGTGAGCGCAGTGACTTTCGTCACAGCCGTGCAGTACCTAGAAAACACGCACATCCCCTATGGTGGACACATGGCTGCAGCGATGGCGTTGATGGAGTCACCGGCCATCATCATGGCGGTGATCTTTGCCAACTCGCTGCGGCTCCAAGCAAGCAACCAACCCGCCGGGGTCGCGCAGCTAAAGCCAAGCATCTCGGTGGGCAAGGTCTTGCATGAGTCCTTCACGGATGGCGCACAGTTACTCCTGCTGGGCGCGATGGTGGTGGGCTTGCTCACGGGTGAGGCGGGAAAGGCTGCCATGCAACCGTTTTCCGGCGACTTGTTCAAGGGCATGCTGTCCTTTTTCTTGCTCGATATGGGTTTGATGGCTGCACGCAATCTGCCGCAAGTACGGGGCAAATCTCCTGTTTTGTTTGCCTATGCATTACTCGGACCCTTAGTGCATGCGAGCCTTGCATTGGGCTTGGCGTATTTACTGCAGATCAGAGCAGGCGATGGCGCTTTGTTGATGGTTCTTGCGGCGAGCGCCTCCTACATTGCGGTTCCAGCTGTGCTGCGCTATGCGCTGCCTGAAGCCAACCCATCTTTGTACTTTGCCATGAGTCTTGGCGTGACTTTTCCATTCAATATTTTGTTGGGGATTCCTGCCTATGTCGCGCTGGCCAAAGCAGTTTTGTCATGAGGGTCTGGAGACATGCCCACTCCAAATATTTACCAAACTTGCCAAGTTGCCTTCCTCACCAAGCATGGCAAGGAAACCCTTTTAAGGACACCACTTGAGACGGCATTAGGCTGCCAACTTGTGCATACCGAGGCCTATGACACCGACCTGTTGGGCACCTTCACCCGAGATCAAATCAGACCCGGTTCGCAACTTGAAGCTGCCAGACAAAAGGCTGCCATTGGCATGGACTTGACGGGCACGACCATTGGCATCGCCAGCGAAGGCGCGTTTGGCATGGATCCATTTGGGGGATTTATCCCTTGGAACACCGAAGTGGTGGTGTGGGTAGACAAGAACCTCAGCATCGAAGTCGTTGGCATCGCACAAGGCCCTGCCCAAAGCCAACACAGAATCATCAAATCAATGGATGAATTAGAGACGTTTGCGAGCGAAGCAGATTTTCCCAAACATCACTTGGTCTTAAGACCCGTGAGCGAAAACTTCCAACACATCATCAAAGGCATCGATAACTCTGATGATCTGGTGAAGGCGTTCCATTGGACAAAGCAAAAATCTGTGACTGGCAGCGTCGTGGTCGAGAACGATCTGCGCGCGCATTGCAACCCAACAAGGCAAGGCGTCATACGACAAGCTGGCGACAACCTTGTTCAAAAATTATGTTCAACATGCCCACAATGCAACACACCGGGCTACTGGATAACAGAACAAACGGCGGGCCTACCTTGCGGGGGATGCGGGCGCAAAACGCGGTTACCCATTCGTGAACGCTGGTCTTGTCGCGCGTGTAGCCACCAAGATCACAAACGTCTGAACATCGATCGATTGGCAGACCCCAGTCGTTGTGATTTTTGTAACCCTTAAAACGCCCGCGCTAAGCCGTTTGCTGCGCGAGGGCCCACTGCACGTGCTCACGCACCACCGCACTGTTGTGTGTGAGGTGAGCATGCAGCCCTTGGCGCAAAGCTGCGTCGTCCCCTAGTCGAAGCGCGTTGCCCGCAGCCACGGCCAAGTTGCGCAGCCAGCGCACGTGGCCGATGCGGCGAATGGGGCTGCCTTGGGTGTACGTCAAAAAGTCTGCCTCGCGCCACGCCAATAAGTGGGCGATGTCTTGCCCCACCAAGCCCCTGCGCACATCAAAGTCAGGCAAGGTCGACGTTTGTGCAAACTTGTTCCAAGGGCAAATCAACTGGCAGTCATCGCAGCCATAGATGTGGTTGCCCATCAAGGGGCGCAGCGCCTCATCAATCGCCCCCTCATGCTCAATCGTCAGGTACGAAATGCAGCGCCGCGCATCCACCAAGCCGGGCGCGATGATGGCTTGCGTGGGACACACATCGATACAGGCGGTGCATTGGCCACAGTGGGCGCTGGTGGGCTCCGATGCGGGCAAAGCCACATTGAGAAAAATCTCACCCAAGAAAAACATGGAGCCCGCTTCGCGATTGAGCACCAGCGTGTGTTTGCCGCGCCAGCCTTGGCCGCTGCGGGTGGCCAACTCGGCCTCCATCACAGGGGCTGAGTCGGTGAAGGCGCGGTATTCAAAACCCTCTGGTTTCAAGGCATCGGCCAGCAAGGCATCCACCTGCTGGGCCAAGGTGTCAAGGCGTTGGCGCAACACCTTGTGGTAGTCGCGCCCTCGGGCATACACCGAAATGACGGCCTCTTGGGGGTTGCGCAAGCGTTGCCACTCGACGTCTTGCCAGTCCTCGGCGGTGTCACGCGGCAAGTAGTTCATGCGGGCGGTCAGCACGCTCAAGGTACCCGGCACCAGCTCGGCGGGGCGGGCGCGTTTCATGCCGTGGCGGGACATATAGTCCATGCTGCCGTGGAAGTTTTGCGCCAGCCAATGTTGCAAATGCGGCTCGGCCGAAGACAAATCCAAAGGGGCGACTGCAATTTGAGAAAATCCCAGTGTTTGCCCAAGTGCCTGAATCTGCGAGAGCAACAATTTGTAATCGATTGACAACGGACTCCCTTGAACAATTGGCCTTGAATAATTCCGTGATTGTAAAAACACTTGTTTGGCCTGACGAAGCCGCCACGGTTGCCTTTGCGACGCAATTGGCAGCGGCGCTGACACGCGTCCACTTGAATGCCTGCATCGCCTTGCACGGCGACTTGGGTGCGGGCAAAACTACATTGGTACGCCACTTGTTGCGGGCCTTGGGCGTAGAGGGTCGCATCAAAAGCCCGACCTATGCCGTGGTCGAACCCTACAGCGTGGATGCAGGGGAGTTGTGGCACTTTGACTTCTACCGCTTCAGCGACCCACGTGAGTGGGAAGATGCGGGCTTTCGCGACATCTTTGCCAGCCCCGGCCTCAAGCTGTGCGAATGGCCACAAAACGCCGCAGGCGTGATGCCCACACCAGACTTGACACTGGACATCCAAGTCGATGAAGACACCCAGCGTCATGTTCAGATCACCGCCCTCACCCCCCTTGGAGAGGCCTTACTGACATGAGCGCACAAAAAGGTATCCAACGACGCCGCCTGTTGCAAGGTGGCTCACTCGCCCTGCTCTTGGGAAGCGCAGACATTGCTTGGGGCGCCAGCATCGTGGCGGTGCGCGTATGGCCCGCTGCGGCCTACACACGCGTCACGATTGAGAGCGACACCGAACTCAAAACCGTGCCCATCTTCGTGGCCAACCCACCACGCTTGGCCGTGGACATTGAAGGCATCGAACTCAACCCTGCCCTCAAAGAGTTGGTTGGCAAAGTTCGTTCGGACGACCCCTACATCACGGGAGTGCGCGTGGGCCAGTACGCCAACAAAACCGTGCGTCTGGTGCTCGACTTGCGTCAAATGGTCAAGCCACAAGTGTTCAACTTGCTGCCTGTCACCACAGGCAATACGCACTACCAACACCGCTTGGTGCTGGACCTGTACCCATCCGAAGTGGCCGACCCGCTGGAAGCCCTGATCATGGACAAGCTCAAAGGCGGCCATGCGTTCAACGCGCCGTCCATGACGGCCACCCCAACACCCCCGCCCCCCTCTAAGCTCGGCGCCCATGCAGACCCTGTGGGTGATTTCATGACGGGCCAAAACCGAAAAACGGAGCCTGCGCTCCCCGTCGCCTCCGCGCCCACCACCACCGCTGCCTCCGTCGCTCCACCAGCACAAGACGGTGAGCGCTACATCATCGTCGCACTCGACCCGGGCCACGGCGGGGAAGATCCAGGCGCCATCGGTCCGCGCGGCACCAAAGAAAAAGATGTGGTGTTGCAAATCGCCCGCCGCATGCGTGAGCGCATCAACAACACCGTGATCCAGACCAAGCACGGCAACATACCCATGAGGGCCTACCTCACACGCGATGCAGACTTCTTTGTGCCGCTCAACCAACGGGTCGAAAAAGCTCGTCGTGTTCAAGCCGATTTGTTTGTCAGCATCCATGCCGATGCGTTCATGACACCCGATACACGCGGTGCCAGTGTGTTTGCACTGAGTCAAGGTGCAGCGTCCAGCGCACAGGCGCGCTGGATGGCAAAACAGGAAAATCGCGCCGACTTGGTGGGCGGTCTGAACATCAAGACGCAAGATGCCGCTGTGCAACGCGCCTTGCTCGACATGAGCACCACCGCGCAAATCAACGACAGCCTGAAGCTTGGCGGTGAGATGCTGGGACAAATTCGTCGCATCGGAAAACTACACAAACCGCACGTCGAGCAAGCGGGGTTTGCCGTGCTCAAAGCACCCGACATCCCCAGCGTCTTGGTCGAAACTGCTTTCATCAGCAACCCGGATGAAGAAGCCCGCTTGATCAGCGACAGCTACCAAAACGAATTGGCCAATGCGCTGATGAAAAGCATTGAGCGCTACTTCTCGCGCAACCCGCCTTTGGCAAGGATTCGCAACACCTGAGCGCCATGACACACATGTCTGAACAAACATCCGAACAACCCAAAAACCCCTTGCACGGCTTGACGCTGGAGCACATCGTCACCGAACTGGCCGACTTTTATGGTTGGGAGAATTTGGGCCAGCGCATCAACATTCGCTGCTTCACACACGACCCCAGCGTGGGTTCTAGTTTGAAATTTTTACGCAAAACACCTTGGGCACGCGACAAGGTAGAGAGCCTGTATTTGTTCATGCTGCGCGATGCACGCCGCATGAGCCGTGACGTTTAACGCTGCCTCAAAGCGTGCCTGCTGACGGCGTGCGCGAGGCTCTCCACGCACCCCATGCGGCCAGCGCACTCGGGACCAAGATCAGCGCCCAAATGATTTTTTCGAGGTTGGACTTCACCCACGCAATATTGCCGAAGAAGTAACCCACCGTGACGATGCCTCCCACCCACAAGGCCCCACCCACCACATCAAAGAAGATAAATTTGCGACGCGTCATCTGAGCCACGCCCGCGACAAAGGGCGCAAAAGTGCGCACAAAGGGCATGAAGCGTGCGGCGACCAAAGTGACGCCACCGTAACGCTCGTAAAACGCATGCGCTTGGTCAAACGCGCGGCGGTTGAAGAACTTGGAGTCCTCCCACGCAAACACCTTGGGGCCAAAGAAACGGCCTATGGTGTAGTTGGTTTGGTTACCCGCCACGGCAGCCCCCAACAACAAGGCCACAGACAAGCCATAGTCCATCAAGCCCACGCCGCACATGGCACCGACCACGAACAACAGCGAGTCGCCCGGCAAGAAAGGCATGACCACCAGGCCCGTCTCCACAAAGATGATGAGAAACAGCAAGGCATAGACCCATGTGCCGTTGGTTTGCACAAAGGTTTGCAAATAGCGGTCGATGTGCAGGATGAAGTCGATCAAGTAGGTGAGGAGTTCCATGTGCAGCATTATCCCTGCCTCTAAAATAAAGCGGTGCACCCAGCAATCCAACCCCAACGCGCGATCCGCGAACTCCCAGACGAACTGATCAGCCAAATCGCCGCTGGCGAAGTGGTGGAGCGCCCTGCCTCCGTGGTGCGCGAACTGGTGGACAACGCCCTCGATGCGGGTGCCACGCAAATCACGCTGCGCTTGTTGGCTGGGGGCGTGCGCCTCATCAGTGTGGAAGACAACGGCGTTGGCATCCCTGCGGCCGAGCTACCCGTTGCCTTGAAACGCCATGCCACCAGCAAGATCACCAGCCTGAGTGAGTTGGAGTCGGTGGGCACCATGGGGTTCAGGGGCGAAGCTTTGGCGGCCATCCAATCAGTGTCAGAGCTTTCGGTGCTGTCACGCACCGCCTCACAAGACAACGCCATGCTGCTGGATGGACGCAGCGGTGAGTTGCAACCCGCCGCCCGAGCCCAAGGCACGACCGTGGAAGTCAAAGAGCTGTTCTACAGCACCCCAGCGCGTCGCAAATTTTTAAAAACAGACAACACCGAGTTGGCGCATTGCGTGGAGGCCGTGCGACGCCACGCCCTCACCCGCCCCGAGGTGGGATTTGCCATTTGGCACGAAGGCAAGTTGGTCGAACAATGGCGCGCCCACACCATCGACGTCACATCAGGCGAAGACCTGAATGCGCAACGCATGAACGCACTGGACCGGCGCCTGGCCGATGTGTTGGGCGATGACTTCTTAGACAACTCTGTGGCTGTGCGTTACCAATCAGGCCATGTGAGCGTGGTGGGACGCGCGGGCATTCCCGATGCGGCGCGTGCCCGTGCCGACCATCAGTTCTCCTATGTGAATGGTCGCTATGTGCGTGACAAAGTGGTCACCCACGCCGCACGCAGCGCTTATGAAGATGTGTTGCATGGTCAACGACAACCCATCTATGCGCTGTATGTGGAGATAGACCCCACGCGGGTGGACGTCAATGTGCATCCCACCAAGATTGAGGTGCGTTTTCGTGATGGCCGTGAGGTGCATCAAGCGGTGCGTCATGCCGTTGAGAATGCTTTGGCCGTGCCACGCGCCAACCTGCTCATGGCCAATGCCTTGCAAAACTTCGAGCTGCCCATGGCGGGCACTGCCGATAGGTCTAGCGCCTTGGCCACACCAACGCCCCCTGCTTGGCCACAGGCCAACTGGCAACAAGCCGCCATGCCTTTATCGGGCACGCGTGTCGACGATATAGGGGCCTTGTGGCAACCCACAGCACGCAGCCTCTTGCCCGCAGAGGAACAAAGCGCGCACAGCTTTGCCCCCAGCGCACAGCACACCACCCCGCCTGCCTCGTCGCTGGCCGATGCCGCGCCTGAGACATGGCCTTTGGGCAAAGCCCTGGCACAACTGCATGGCGTGTATATCTTGGCTGAGAATGCACACGGCTTGGTATTGGTCGACATGCACGCCGCGCACGAGCGCATCGTGTATGAGCAACTCAAAACACAAATTGACGCACAACACATCAGCAGCCAACCCCTGCTGATTCCAGCCACCTTCCCCGCCTCAGCACAAGAAGTGGCCACCGCCGAAGCCTGTGCCGAGGCGTTGCAAGCACTCGGCTTGGAAATCTCCACCCTCACAGCCAAGACCTTGGCCGTGCGTGCTGTCCCCAGCAGCTTGGCACAGGGCGATGCCGTGGCCTTGGCTCGAAGTGTGCTGGCCGAGCTGTCTCAGCACGATGCCAGCACGGTCATTCAACGCGCCCGCAACGAACTGTTAGCCACCATGGCTTGCCATGGTGCGGTGCGAGCCAACCGCAAGCTCACGCTGGATGAAATGAACGGATTGCTGCGACAAATGGAAGTGACCGAACGTTCTGACCAATGCAACCATGGCCGCCCTACATGGCGGCAATTGACGATGCGTGAACTCGACGCGTTGTTTTTGCGCGGTCGTTGATGTCGAGCACCACCATCATTGTTCTGCTGTCGATGCTGCTGGGCATCCAGCCCGTGGCAACCGATTTGTACTTGCCAGCGCTCCCAGCCATCAAGGCGGAATTCGGCGCTGATCTCTCACAAGTTCAACTCACACTCAGCGCCTTGCTTTTGGCCTTTGGTACCTCGCAACTGGTGTGGGGCCCTTTGTCTGACCGCTTTGGACGACGCCCCATTTTGATGTGTGGTGTGGCCACCTTCACCCTAGCCGGTCTTGGCTGCGTGATGGCCAGCAGCATGCAAGCCTTGATTGTCTGGCGGGCCCTCCAAGGGGCTGCCATGGGTGCGGTGGTGATGTGTGCCCGTGCCATTGTGCGAGACCTCTACACACCCGAAACGGGTGCGGGTGTGATGTCCAAGGCCTTAACCGGCTTGGGGTTCTTGGCCTGCGTCAGTGCGCCATTGGGTGGGTTGTTGACTGATGTGTGGAGTTGGCATGCCGCCTTGGGCTTGGTGATGGGTTTTGGTGCGCTCTCGCTGGCTTTGGTCACATGGCACTTTCAAGAAACCTTGCATCGCAAAAATCCGCATGCGCTGCACCTCTTGGTACTGGCGCGCACATGGTGGGACATTCTTCGCCATCCCACCTTCGTCGCGTTCTCTTGCGTCTCGATTGGCTCCTATGGCGGACTGTTCACGTTCTTGGCCTCTTCTTCTTTTGTGTTCATTGGTCTTTTAGGTTTGGCGCGTTGGCAGTACGGCTTGTTGTTGTTCTCCATGGCTTTCACTTATTTGTTAGGCACGGTGCTGTGTCGTCGCTTGCTGGCTCAGTTGGATGTCACGCGAACCGTGGCCATAGGTGGCTTGTTGAGTTTGCTCGGTGGCAGTTGGATGGCCCTCAACGCATGGCTGGGTTGGCAAAGCGTTGTGGGGTTGATGGGGCCGTTTTATTTGTTTATCTTGGCTCATGGCATCCATCAACCTTGCGGTCAAAGCGGTGCCGTGGGGCCCTTTCCGAAAGCTGCGGGTGCGGCCTCCGCTTTGGGCGGTTTCTTGATGATGGTGGCGGCTTTTGCCACAGGCTTGTGGTTGGGGGCAGCCGAGGATGGCTCGGCACTCCCCATGGCGCAAAGCATCGCGTTTTGGTCTGTTGCCACAGCGCTGTCTGCTGGGTTGTTGGTGTTGCGCCGTGGTGGTCCGCGTGTTTGATCAGGCCCCAGGATGGCGTGTCGATGCCATCGCCTTGGTTGGGCCCACAGCCAGTGGCAAAACTGCGGCGGCTTTGCATCTGGCACGGGAATGGCCACTCGAGATCATCAGCGTGGATTCGGCCTTGGTCTATCGCAGCATGGACATTGGCACGGCCAAGCCCAGCCCGGATGAGCTGGCTTTGGTGCCGCATCACCTCATCGACATGCGTGACCCCTTGCATGCCTACAGCGCAGCCGAATTCGCACGTGATGCAAACCGTTTGATGGCGGACATCCGCGCACGCGGCAAGTTGCCTTTGTTGGTGGGCGGCACCATGCTCTACCTGAAGGCTCTGCGTGACGGCATTGACGACTTGCCCAGCGCACAACCCGAACTACGCGCGGCGATCGAACAGCAAGCGCTCGCCGTGGGTTGGCCTGCCATGCACGCCGAGTTGGCCAAGGTAGACGCGATCACCGCCGCACGTCTCGCCCCCCACGATGCCCAGCGCATTTCGCGTGCGCTTGAGGTATGGCGGTTCAGCGGTAAACCCCTGTCGCAATGGTTCGCGCAGGCTGATGCCAACCGTATCAAACCGCCCGCACTCAACATGCCTTTGTTGTCGTTGGAACCCCAGAACCGCGCTTGGCTGCACGCCCGCATTGCGCAACGTTTTGACATCATGCTCAACAGCGGTTTCTTGGCCGAAGTTCAGGCCTTGCGTGCACGTGGCGACCTGAACGTGGACTTGCCCAGCATGCGTTGTGTCGGGTATCGCCAAGCATGGGAACTGCTAGACCGTGCGGAGGCTGCGGGTGCGCCGCCTGAGCACATCTTGCCGCAGCTGCATGAACTGGGGGTGGCGGCGACGCGTCAATTGGCCAAGCGTCAACTCACATGGCTACGTGGCATGGATGAGCGCATCGTCATTCCCTGTGACGCACCCGATGCGTTGGCGCAAACACGCGCTGCTGTGGCGGGGTTTACTGCAACGGCTCTTTGAACGCCTCAGGCAGGGGCAAGGGCATGACGGCGATGCCCTCGTCGATCAAGGCCTCAGTTTCGTCAGGCGTGGCATGACCACGGATATTGCTCGGCGCCACTTCACCGTAGTGCATCTTGCGCGCCTCTTCGGGAAAGCTGCTCCCCACATCCTCTGTGGCGCACCATGCGACGCACCATCTGGAGCAAGGCCGCTTGCAGCTGCGTTGGGTCGATGCTGGCCACATCTTGTGCACTTGGCAAGGCGGTGGCTGTCGGGGGGAGATGAGCCTTTGCGGAGGACTCACCCGAGCTGACTGCAGGGCTGCGTGCTTCACGCTCGCCACGCGCAGCACTTAAGTTGAGCCGCGGGGCGCTGAGCCTTTTAGTGACCTGTGCATCGCCACACATCGGACACAAGACCAATCCCCGCGTGCGCTGGGTTTGGAAATCGTCTTCTGAGCCAAACCAGCCTTCGAACACGTGGTGTTGGCCGCACTGAAGGTCTAATACTTTCATCACTCAATTATCCGGCAAGCACCCACACATCACACCTGCTGCCACGACAATGGCCATGCACCACTGAGGTGATTTTGTAACCAGAGCAGGCCGGTGAGGGTTTTGGCGTCGGTCAACAGACCATCGCGCGACCAAGCCAAGAGTTCGTCCAAGCTGGCCTCAAAC
Source organism: uncultured Burkholderiales bacterium (assembly GCA_903886485.1). Taxonomy (GTDB): domain Bacteria; phylum Pseudomonadota; class Gammaproteobacteria; order Burkholderiales; family Burkholderiaceae_C; genus Limnohabitans. The sequence goes on along the minus strand of CAISMH010000003.1, from coordinate 126,467 downwards.
ACATCGAGAAATTCACCCTCATCTAACTGACGCTCGCCTTGGCTCAGGCCACGCGCAAACCAAATGTCAATGAACTCGGTGGAGTAGCTGATGACGGGGTGCAACACACCTGCATGCGCCCATTCTTTGGCGCGGTAGCCTGTTTCTTCCAGCAGTTCGCGCTGAGCGCAGGCTAGGCGATCTTCACCCGGATCGAGTTTGCCTGCGGGAAACTCGATCATCACCTGTTGCACGGGGTAACGGTACTGGCGCTCCATCACCAATCGACCGTCGTCGTGCATGGCCATGATCATCACTGCGCCTGGATGAATCACAAACTCACGCGAGGCCGTGTCGCCATTGGGCAACCGCACGGTGTCACGAAAGGCGTGTAAGAAGTGGCCTTTGAGCAACTCGACATGATCGAGGGTGTGCTCGATCAAATGCGCATCTGAGGTGTTGGTCATCGTCGTCATGAAAAAAGCCAGCTCGAGAGCTGGCTTTGTGAAGGTCTGGTGTGCTTAAGTACCCAAGGTGGTGACAATGGCGCGTGCGCACAAGGTCATCAAGGCACCGGGCAACACCCCAAGAACCAACAGCAAGCCACTGTTGATGAGCAACACCACCCGCACATCTTTGCCCGCCGACACCGTGCTGGCGGTCAAGGGTGCATCAAAGTACATGACCTTGACCACGCGCAAGTAGTAGAAAGCTGCCAACAAGGACATCATCACTGCATAGGTGGCCAAAGCAATAGCACCCGGTTGGTCAGACGCCACCAAAGCTTGCAACACCGACAACTTGCCCGCAAATCCCACCATCGGAGGCACGCCAGCGAGTGAAAACATGCACAAGGCCATGACGCCTGCATACAAGGGGCTGCGCTGGTTCAAGCCAGCAAAGTCAGCGATCTCTTCGCTCTCAAAGCCTTCACGGGCGAGCAGCATGATGATGCCGAACACAGCCAAAGTGGTGAGCACATAAGTCACCACGTAGAACATGGCAGAGCTGTAGGCATTGGCTGCGGCGGCCGTGTTGCCATTGACCACACCTGAATACAGGCCGATCAACACAAAACCCATCTGAGAAATGGTGGAAAACGCAACCATGCGCTTGAGGTTGGTCTGGGCAATACCGGCCAAGTTACCAATCAACAAGGAAGCAACGGACAAAACCATCAACATTTGTTGCCAATCAATGGCCAAGGGCATCAAGCCTTCCACCAACAAACGCATGGTCATCGCAAAAGCTGCCAATTTGTGTGCGCCACCAATCATGAGGGTGACCACGGTCGGAGCGCCTTGATAGACGTCTGGCACCCACATGTGAAATGGCACCACACCGAATTTGAAGCCCAAGCCACACACGACAAACACCAAGCCCAGCACCAACACCTTGTGGTTGATTTGGCCTGAGGACACGGCCTTGAAGACGGTGCTGATGTCGAGTGAGCCCGTTGCACCATAGAGCATGGACATGCCGTAGAGCAAGAAGCCGCTACCCAAAGCGCCAAGCACAAAGTACTTCATGGCCGCTTCAGAGGCGGTGGCATTGTCGCGGCGCAAGGCCACCAAGGCATAACTAGACAGGGCCAACAATTCCACCCCCAAATACAGCACGAGGAAGTTGTTGCCCGAGATCATCACGTACATGCCCACCAAAGCGAACAAACCCAGGGTGAACAATTCGCCCCCCTGCTTGAGCATGTCACGGTCAGCTGCGTAGGGACGGCCATAAACCAAGGTCACAAACACCGCCAAGGTGGAGAAGCACTTGAGCCAGTTGCCCATGGGGTCAGACACCACCATATTGCCAAAGCTGTAAACCGTCGAGCCACTGCTCGCGTCGTGGGCTTGCATCGCGGCGACAACAGCCATGGTAGACAACGACAACACGTAAGTGAGGGTGCGACGCGGCGAGGTCACGAACAAGTCGAGCATCGCGATGATCAAAGTCATCACGAGCAACAACAGCTCTGGGTACAGCGCTGCTAAGTTGAATTTTTCAATCATTTGGTCTATCCCTCTTTATTGGGGCAACTTGGACAAGGCCACGTGCTTGAGCAACTCAGCCACGGACACATCCATCACATCGGTGAAGGGTTTGGGGAACACGCCCATCGCCAACACGGCAAGCGCCAACAAGGCCAGCATGAGGAATTCACGGCTGTTGATGTCGTCCAACTCTTTGACGTGGTCATTGGCGACGGGGCCAAGGTACACGCGTTTGATCATCCACAAGGTGTAGGCCGCGCCGAAAATCAAAGCGGATGCAGCCGCAAAGCCAATCCAGAAGTTGTATTTGATGGCACCCAAGATGACCATCCACTCGCCCACAAAACCTGCCGTGCCTGGCAAGCCGCAGTTGGCCATACCAAACAGCAAAGCAAATGCGGCGAACTTGGGCATGGTGTTGACCACCCCACCATAGCTGGCAATTTCACGGGAGTGCACGCGGTCGTACAACACACCAATCGACAAGAACATGGCCGCAGACACAAAGCCGTGGGCAATCATTTGCACCAAGGCGCCTGAAACACCGATGTCATTGAAGATGAAGAAGCCCAGAGACACGAAGCCCATGTGCGCGACGGATGAATAAGCCACCAGCTTTTTCATGTCTTCTTGCACCATGGCGACCAAGCCCACATAGACCACCGCGATCAGCGACAAGGCAATCATGAGCCATGCGAATTCGCGGGCGGCATCAGGCGCAATCGGCAATGAGAAGCGCAAGAAACCATAAGCCCCGAGCTTCAACATGATGGCCGCCAACACGGCAGAACCGCCTGTGGGCGCTTCCACGTGAACGTCAGGCAACCATGTGTGCACCGGCCACATCGGCACCTTCACCGCAAAGGCGGCAAAGAATGCAAAGAACAACAAGGTTTGTGCATGGGCTGGCAAAGGCAATTTGTACCAAGTCGCCAAGTCAAAACTGCCACCCGATTGGGTGTACAGATAGATCAAGGCCACCAGCATCAACAAGGAGCCCAGCAAGGTGTACAAGAAGAACTTGAAGGCTGCATAGATTTTGTTGGGGCCGCCCCAGATACCAATGATCAGGTACATCGGAATCAAGGTGGCTTCGAAGAACACATAGAAGAGCATGCCGTCGACCGCGCTGAACACGCCAATCATCAAGCCGCTCAAGATCAAGAACGCGCCCATGTATTGGTTCACGCGCTCGGTGATCACTTCCCAACCCGCGATCACCACGATCACGGTGATGAAAGCGGTCAACAAAACAAACCACAACGACAAACCGTCCACGCCCAAGTGGTAGAACACATTGAAGCGTTCGATCCACATGGATTTTTCAACAAATTGCAACGCTGCTGTGCTGTTATCAAAACCGTTGTATAGCGGCAAGGTGACGATCAAGCTGATCAGCGAGCCGATCAAGGCGATCCAGCGCACGACCTTTGCATGTTCGTCACGCCCAAAGGCGAGCAAGATGACACCAAACAAAATTGGCGTCCAAATGGCAAGGCTCAATAAACCCATTTCTTATTCTCCTTATTTGAGCCAGACGAACCACGTCATCAGCAAGAACACGCCAAGAATCATCATCAAAGCGTAGTGGTAGAGGTAGCCCGACTGCAACTGACGCGTCACAGAAGATACCCAACCGACCAATTTCCAAGAAGCGTTCACCACACCACCTTCAATGATGGCTTGGTCGCCACCCTTCCATAGGCCTATGCCCAAAGCACGAGCGCCACGGGCCAAGACGTTTTCGTTGAACCAGTCCAAGTAGTATTTGTTCTCGAACAAGACATAGATGGGATGGCACACGCGCTTGATCGCGGCAGGCACGGCTGGGTTGATCATGTACATGTAGTAAGACGACACCACGCCAGCCAGCGCCAACCAGAACGGTACTGTACTGAACGCATGCATGGCCATGGAGACAGCGCCGTGGTACTCGTGCGCCAACTCGTGCATCACAGGGTGTTTGTCGGCGTTGATGAAGATGGCGTCACTGAAGAACTCACCGAACAACAGCGGGTCGATGGTGTAGAAACCAATCAACACCGAAGGAATCGCCAACAAGACCAATGGCACGGTCACCACCCAAGGCGACTCGTGCGGGCCGTGGTCATGATCGTCGTGACCGTGGTGGTCGTCATGGCCGTGGTGGGCGTCAGGATTTTGGTCGTAACGCTCTGCACCATGGAACACGAGGAAGTACATGCGGAACGAATAGAACGCCGTGACAAACACACCCGCCAAAACCGCAAAGTGAGCGAAACCCGCCGCGGGCAAATGACTCTCAGCCACAGCTTCAATGATGCTGTCTTTGGAATAGAAGCCAGAGAAAAACGGGGTGCCGATGAGCGCCAGCGATCCCAGCAAAGAGGTGATCCAAGTGATGGGCATGTACTTGCGCACGCCGCCCATCCAACGGATGTCTTGGTTGTGGTGCATGCCCATGATGACGGAACCGGCACCAAGGAAAAGCAAAGCCTTGAAGAACGCGTGCGTCATCAAGTGGAACACCGCCACAGAGTAAGCCGATGCGCCCAAGGCCACCGTCATGTAACCGAGCTGGGACAGGGTGGAATAAGCCACCACGCGCTTGATGTCGTTTTGAATCAGACCCAAGAAGCCCATGAACAAGGCCGTGATGGCACCGATGATCAAGATGAGGTTCAGCGCTGTGTCTGACAATTCAAAGAACGGCGACATGCGTGTGACCATGAAGATACCGGCCGTCACCATGGTCGCTGCGTGAATCAAAGCAGAGATCGGTGTGGGGCCTTCCATCGAGTCCGGCAACCACACGTGCAGTGGGAACTGCGCCGACTTGCCCATCGCGCCGATGAACAAGCAAATACAAATCACGGTCACCAACATCCAGTCAGTGCCAGGGAATGTGAGTGCGCCCAATTCGGCTGCCTTGGCGAATGCTTCGGTGTAGTTCAAAGTGCCACCATAGGCAGCAATCAAACCAATCCCCAAGATGAAGCCGAAGTCACCCACACGGTTGACCAAGAAGGCCTTCATGTTCGCGAAGATCGCTGTGGGCTTGTTGAACCAAAACCCGATCAAGAGGTAAGACACCAAGCCCACCGCTTCCCAACCAAAGAATAGTTGCAGCATGTTGTTGCTCATGACGAGCATCAACATGGAGAAGGTGAACAAAGAGATGTAGGAGAAGAAGCGGTTGTAGCCTTCGTCTTCTTCCATGTAACCAATGGTGTAGATGTGAACCATCAAAGACACAAAGGTCACCACGCACATCATCATGGCGGTCAGGCCATCGATCATGAAGCCGATTTCCATTTTCAAATCACCCACCACCATCCAAGTATAGAGGGTGTCGTTGAAACGTGCGCCGTCTAAGGCCACGCTTTGCAGCGTCATGGCAGACAACACGAAGGCGATGAACACACCCAAGATGGTGAGGGTATGGGTCACAGCACGACCAATTTGGTTACCGCCCAAGCGTGTACCAAAAATACCAGCCAGAGCAGAGCCCACCAGCGGTGCCATGGGCACGGCCAACAATGAAGAAGCTTGCAGGGTTTGTGACATTTGAATTAACCCTTGAGCGTGTTGAGTTCATCCACATTGATGCTGGATTTGTTGCGGAACAACTGCACCAGAATCGCCAAACCAATGGCGGATTCAGCAGCCGCCACGGTCAAGATGAAGAAAACAAAGATTTGACCGTTCAAGTCACCCAAGTAGTGAGAGAACGCCACGAAGTTCATGTTGACCGCGAGCAACATCAATTCAATCGCCATCAACAAGACGATCAAGTTTTTACGGTTTAAGAAGATGCCGATCACGGAGAGTGCGAACAAAATCGCACCCAACGTGAGGTAATGGCCTAAGGTGATGCTCATGCTTGGGTCTCCTCTGTGGCGGGTGCAGCAGGTGCAGGTTTAACCGCATCCATCTTCACCAGTTCCACACGGTCACGGGCCTTGACGCGCACTTGGTCGCCCGCGTTTTGGAATTTGCTGTCTTTGCGTGCACGCAAGGTCAATGCAATGGCGGCGATCAAGGCCACCAACAAAATCAACGCCGCCACTTGCACGGGGTACAGGTACTCGGTGTAAAGCAGGATACCCAATGACTTGGTGTTAGAGGCTTGCGCGACCACCACATGCCCCACCTCTGCAACAGGCGCGGTGACCGATGCAGCAGATGCAGCATCAAGGACCGCCGAGGCCGCATCCACAGGCGCCACCGCGGACACAGCCACGGGAGAAATGACGTGTGCGGCCGTTTGTTTTTGTGGTTCGCTGACTCGGAACCCCCCTAACAAGACAGCAGCCAATTCCAATGCAATCACAGCACCCACAGTCGCGGCGAGTGGGAAGTGCTTCCAAAAGCCTTGACGAATGCTGTCGATGTTGATGTCTAGCATCATCACCACGAACAAGAACAAAACCATCACCGCACCGACGTACACGAGCACGAGCGCAATAGACAGGAATTCAGCCTTAAGCAACATCCAGATGCCCGAGGCTTGGAAGAAGGCCAAGACCAAGTACAGCGCGGCATGCACAGGGTTACGCGCCGTGATGACGCGGAAAGACGCAAACAGCAAGATGGCTGAGAACGCGTAAAAAAGAGCCGATTGAACGTCCATCATGAAATCTTTCAACGGTATTTGGCGTCAGCTGCTTTGTTGGCAGCGATTTCGGGTTCGTAGCGGTCGCCCACTGCCAACAACATTTCTTTGGTGAAGTACAGGTCACCGCGTTTTTCGCCGTGGTACTCAAAGATGTGGGTTTCCACGATCGAATCCACGGGGCAGCTCTCTTCGCAGAAACCGCAGAAGATGCATTTGGTCAAGTCGATGTCGTAGCGGGTGGTGCGGCGGCTGCCGTCTGCGCGCTGGTCTGATTCAATGGTGATGGCCATCGCTGGGCACACCGCTTCACACAGTTTGCAAGCGATGCAACGCTCTTCACCGTTGTCGTAGCGACGCAAAGCATGCAGGCCACGGAAACGAGGCGACAAGGGTGTCTTCTCTTCCGGAAACTGGATGGTGATGCTGCGCGAAAACATGTATTTGCCGGTCAGGGCCATGCCTTTGAACAGCTCAATCAAGAGAAAGCTCGACAAAAAGTCGCGCAACGAGAAGGGAGCGGAATGGGTAGTCGTTGTCATGGTGTAGTTCCGGCCTTAATTCCAGATATTCCAAGGTGTTTGAATCCAAACACCCACCACCAACAACCAGATCAGGGTGAGCGGAATGAAAATCTTCCAACCCAAACGCATGATTTGGTCATAGCGATAACGTGGGAACGTGGCACGCACCCACAAGAACATGGTCACGACCACAAAGGTCTTGATGCCCAGCCAAATCCAGCCAGGAATCATGTTGAAGAGTGCGTGATCGATGGGAGACAACCAGCCCCCCAAGAACATCACCACAGTCAACATGGAGACCAAGATCATGTTGGCGTATTCAGCCAAGAAGAACATGGCGAAAGACATGCCCGAGTACTCAATCATGTGGCCGGCCACAATTTCAGATTCACCTTCCACCACGTCGAAGGGGTGACGGTTGGTTTCAGCCAAACCAGAGATGAAGTAGATGATGAACACGGGGAACAAAGGCAACCAGTTCCAAGACAAGAAGCTCAAGCCCTTGTCAGCCATCATGCCTTTGGCTTGGCCCATGACGATGTCGGTCATGTTCAGGCTGTTGGAGATCATCAAAACGATCACAAAGCAAAAGCCCATGGCGATTTCGTAGCTCACCATTTGGGCCGATGCGCGCATGGCACCAATGAAGGCGTATTTGGAGTTAGACGCCCAACCCGCGATGATGACGCCGTAGACTTCCAACGAAGTGATGGCCATCAAGAACAGCAAACCCGCGTTGACGTTGGCCAACGCCACATCAGGACCGAATGGCACCACCGCCCATGCTGCCAAGGCAGGCATGATGGTCATGATGGGGCCCAAGAAGAACAAGCTGGTGGTGGCTTGGGTGGGGATGATGATCTCTTTGGTGAGCAACTTCAGGGCGTCCGCAATGGGTTGCAGCAAACCACCGGGGCCTGTGCGGTTTGGGCCTTTGCGGATTTGGGTGTAACCAATGGCTTTGCGTTCCCACAAAGTCAGGTAAGCCACGCAACCGAGCAAGGGCAAGAGCACCGCCACGATCTTGAGCAAGGTCCACAAAACGGGCCACGCCAGTGTGGTCCACCACACATCGGCCATCAAGCCAAAGCCTGCGTTGTAAATGTTGTCACCCATCACAGACCTCCTTGCAACTTGGCCGCAACCGCAGGTTGCTTCGCATCAGCCGTGAGTTGCAGCGATGGTGCGCGACGCACCAAGCTGTCGAGTTGATAAATCGCTGCACTGGCAGGCTGACCTGCTGCGGGGCTCGCATCCACATTGGCTGTGCATGCGTTGGACAGCAAAGCGTGGACATCGGCGGGAATCGCTTGGGCGCGAACTTCTTCGATAGTCTCGAATTCAAAACCTGGGACGTGGAGCATGGAGCCCAACACACGCAAGACTTTCCAAGCAGGACGTGTCTCGCCCAAAGGCTTGACCACGCCGTGGAAGCTTTGTGCGCGACCTTCGGTGTTGATGAACGTACCAGCCGTCTCCGTGAAGGGAGAGATGGGCAACAGCACATCGCTGATGTCCATATTGGCCTTGAAGGGTGACAACGTCACGACCATGTCGGCTTGACCGATGGCTTGTGCGGCCGCTGTGCCGTTGGCCGCATCGAAAGCGGGTTCAGTGTTGAGCAACACGACGGCCTTCAAACCACCAGCCAACATTTGGCCCGCGGTCTGACCGCCGGCTTTTGGCAAGGCCCCGACCACTTGCGCACCCACGGTATTGGCCGCTTCGCCGAGGTAACCCACGGTCGCGCCAGTTTGTGCGCCGATCCAGTTGGCCAAGCTCAGCAAGCTCGATGCTTTGGCATGGTGCGCGGCAGCATTGCCTAACAAAATGGCTTTGCGCTCACCGCCCGTCAATGACTTGGCAATGGCTTGTGCTTCTGGACTGTTGGCGTTACCGGCCACAGGCGCCGCAGCTCCGGTGATCGAACCCACGGCCGCTGCAATGTCAGCCAAGGCTTGCACCCAGTTGGGCGCATCTGCCACCAAGGTGTTCGCCACAGGCATCGCCCAATCAAAGGCTTGCGCGTTCAAAGCATTGACCTTGCCGCCGTTGCGCACCGCTTGACGCAGACGTTGGGCCAACAAAGGTTGATCTTTACGAATATTGCCGCCAATCACCAATGCACGTTGCAGTGTGGTGAGAGAGGCCACAGACGTACCCAGCCAACGGGCTTTGCCATCGTGCTGGAAGTCTGCAGCACGCAAACGTGTGTCGATGTTTTGGCTGCCCAAACCACGTGTCAGACCTGCGGCCAAGAACAACTCTTCCGCCGTGCTGTGGGGGCTGGCCAAAGTGCCAATGGCTTGCGGGCCGTGCTGGGCTTTGACGCCTTGCAAGCCGTTGGCCACGTATTCGAGGGCGGTTTGCCAATCGACTTCTTTCCATGCGCCACCTTGCTTGAGCATGGGCTCGGTCAAGCGGTCTGCACTGTCCAAAGCTTCGTAGCTGAAGCGGTCGCGGTCAGCAATCCAGCATTCGTTGACGTCTTCGTTTTCCAAAGGCACCACGCGCATGACTTTGTTGTTCTTGACTTGAACAACCAAGTTAGAACCGGTCGCATCGTGTGGGCTGACCGACTTGCGACGGCTCAATTCCCAAGTGCGGGCGCTGTAGCGGAATGGCTTGCTGGTCAAGGCACCCACGGGGCAGATGTCGATCATGTTGCCCGACAACTCGGAATCCACCGATTGACCCACAAAGGTTTCAATCTCGGCATGCTCACCACGGTGGGACATGCCCAGTTCCATGATGCCCGCCACTTCTTGACCAAAGCGCACGCAGCGTGTGCATTGGATACAGCGGCTCATCTCTTGCATGCTGACCAAAGGACCCACGTCCTTCGGGATCACCACACGCTTTTCTTCTTCGTAGCGCGATGTCGTGCCGCCGTAGCCCACAGCCAAGTCTTGCAACTGGCACTCACCGCCTTGGTCACAAATGGGGCAATCGAGTGGGTGATTGATGAGCAAGAACTCCATCACCGACTGTTGCGCCTTGATGGCGCGTTCGCTCTTGGTGCGAACAATCATGCCTTGCGTCACAGGGGTAGCGCAGGCAGGCATGGGCTTGGGGGCTTTTTCCACATCGACCAAGCACATGCGGCAGTTGGCCGCGATGCTGAGTTTCTTGTGATAGCAGAAATGCGGAATGTAAGTGCCGGCCTTTTCAGCTGCGTGCATGACCATGCAGCCTTCTTGGACCTCTACTTTTTTACCGTCGAGTTCAATTTCAATCATGGCACTTATCCGTGTCAAACGTAGGCAGAGACCGAGCAGGTCTTGTGCGTGATGTGGTGAACAAACTCATGGCGGAAGTGCTTGATCATGCCGCGCACGGGCATGGCGGCTGCATCTCCGAGGGCGCAAATCGTGCGCCCCATGATGTTTTCTGCCACGTTGTCGAGCAAAGCCAAGTCGCTTTCGCGGCCTTCGCCACGCTCAATGCGGTCCACCATGCGCCACAACCAGCCTGTGCCTTCGCGACAAGGGGTGCATTGGCCACATGACTCATGCATGTAGAAGTAGCTCAAACGCTGCAAGCTCTTGACCATGCAGCGTGAGTCGTCCAACACGATCACCGCGCCGGAACCCAGCATCGAGCCTGCTTTGGCGATGCTGTCGTAGTCCATGGTGCAGTCCATGATGATGTCAGCAGGCAATACAGGCGAAGACGAGCCACCAGGGATCACCGCCTTGAGTTGGCGACCTTTGCGCACGCCACCGGCCAACTCCAACAGTTTGGAGAACGGTGTGCCCATGGGAATTTCGTAGTTGCCGGGACGCTCCACGTCACCACTGACCGAGAAGATCTTGGTGCCGCCATTGTTGGGCTTGCCGCATTCGAGGTAAGCCTGACCACCGTGGTTGATGATCCAAGGCACGGCTGCAAAGGTTTCGGTGTTGTTGATGGTGGTGGGCTTGCCGTAAAGACCAAAGCTCGCGGGGAACGGTGGTTTGAAACGGGGCTGGCCTTTTTTGCCTTCGAGCGACTCGAGCAAGGCGGTTTCTTCGCCGCAGATGTAAGCACCAAAACCGTGGGCCGCGTGCAACTGAAAGCTGAACGTGGAGCCCAAGATGTTATTTCCCAAATAGCCAGCAGCGCGGGCTTCTTCAAGGGCAGCTTCAAAGCGCTCGTAAGTTTGGAAAATTTCGCCGTGGATGTAGTTGTAGCCCACGCTGATGCCCATGGCAAAAGCCGCGATGGCCATGCCTTCAATCACGATGTGGGGGTTGTGTTGCAAGATTTCGCGGTCTTTGCACGTCCCGGGCTCGCCTTCGTCCGAGTTACACACCAGATACTTTTGGCCTGGGAACTGACGCGGCATGAAGCTCCACTTCAAACCCGTGGGGAAGCCCGCACCGCCACGACCGCGCAGGCCAGACTCTTTGACGGTGGCAATGACTTCATCTTGCGTCATGCCTGTGGTCAAAATTTTGCGCAAGGCTTGGTAGCCGCCGCGTGCCACGTAGTCTTGCAATGACCAGTTGTTGCCGTTCAACCCCGCCAAAATTTGGGGCCCGATGTGGCGGTCGTGGAAACAGGTTTCCACCGCGGTCGTTTGGAATTGTGAAAGGACTTCTTGGACGTTCATGCTCATTCCTTGGCAGCGCGCAAGCCTGCGACCATTTGGTCGATCTTGTCGTCGCTCATGTAGCTGCACATGGTGCGGTCGTTCACCAACAACACCGGCGCATCAGCGCAAGCGCCCATACATTCACCGGGTTGCACGGTGAACATGCCATCCGCCGTGGTCTCACCCACTTCAATACCCAAAGTCTTGACCAAGTGCATCAAAGCGCCCTGCCCGTTGCGCAATTGACATGGCAGATTGGTACACACGTTGATCTTGAACTTGCCAACCGGTTGTTGGTTGTACATGTTGTAGAAGGTGGTCACTTCATGCACTGCCATGGGGGCCATGCCGAGCAACTCGGCGATCACGCGTTCGCTCTCGGCACTGACAAAGCCCTGCTCTTGCTGGGCAATGGACAAGCAAGCCATGACGGCAGATTGCTTCTGATCGTCTGGGTATTTGGCGACCTCACGTGCAAAACGCGCGTGGGCCTCGGCCGACAGCGGTGTGCTGTGGTGGGTGTTTACAGAACTCATCGGTCAATTTCCCCGAACACAATGTCCATGGTGCCAATCACCGCCACGGTGTCAGCGATCATGTGGCCACGCGCCATTTCATCCATGGCTGCCAAGTGGGCAAAACCAGGGGCGCGAATTTTTAAACGGTAAGGCTTGTTGGCACCATCGCTCACGAGGTAGATACCAAACTCACCTTTGGGATGCTCGACGGCGGCATAAGCCTCACCCTCGGGCACATGAAAGCCTTCGGTGAAAAGCTTGAAGTGGTGGATCAGCTCTTCCATGTTGGACTTCATGCCCTCACGGCTGGGTGCGGCCACTTTGTGGTTGTCCGTGATGACGGGACCGGGGTTGGCGCGCAACCAGTCCACGCACTGTTTGATGATGCGGTTGGACTGGCGCAACTCTTCGACGCGCACCAAATAGCGGTCATAGCAATCGCCGGTTTTGCCCACAGGAATATCGAAGTCCATGCGGTCGTACACGTCATACGGCTGGTGCTTGCGCAAGTCCCAAGCAATGCCTGAACCACGCAACATCGCACCTGTGAAACCGAGGTTTTTGGCACGCTCTGGCGTGACCACGCCGATGCCGACGGTACGCTGCTTCCAAATGCGGTTGTCCGTCAAGAGCGTCTCATACTCGTCAACCAATTTGGGGAAGCGTTTGGTGAAATCGTCAATGAAGTCGAGCAATGAACCCGAACGACCTTCGTTCAAACGTGCCACAGACTTGGCGTTGCGCACTTTGCTGGCCTTGTACTGAGGCATGCTGTCTGGCAAGTCGCGGTACACGCCACCTGGACGGAAATAAGCCGCGTGCATGCGTGCGCCTGACACGGCTTCGTACATGTCGAACAAGTCTTCGCGTTCGCGGAAGCAGTAAATCAAGATGTTCATGGCGCCACAGTCGAAACCATGACAACCCAACCACAGCAAGTGGTTCAGCAGACGGGTGATTTCGGAGTACATCACGCGGATGTACTGCGCACGCTCGGGCACTTCGAGGCCCATCATTTTTTCAATGGCCAAACAGTACGCATGCTCGTTACACATCATGGACACATAGTCGAGACGGTCCATGTAGGGCAACGATTGGATGTAAGTTTTGCTCTCGGCCAGCTTCTCAGTGGCGCGGTGCAACAAACCGATGTGAGGATCGGCGCGTTGGACCACTTCGCCGTCGAGTTCCAACACCAAACGCAGCACGCCGTGCGCGGCAGGATGTTGAGGGCCCAAGTTCAGGGTGTAGTTCTTGATATCAGCCATGGTTGGACTCCCGCTGGGCCGCCCCGAGGGAGGCCTGCGCCCCCTTGGGGGGCAGCGAATACATGAAGTGATGAGCGTGGGGGCTAGTCATGCTTACCGCCGTAGTTGTCTTCACGAATGATGCGCGGCGTGATTTCGCGCGGCTCGATGGTGACGGGTTGGTACACCACACGTTTTTGCTCAGCGTCATAACGCATTTCCACGTGACCCGAGGTTGGAAAGTCTTTGCGGAAGGGATGGCCCACAAACCCGTAATCGGTCAGCAAACGACGCAAGTCGAGGTGACCTTCGAACACGATGCCGAACAAGTCAAACGCTTCACGCTCAAACCAGTTGGCAGAATTCCACAAGTCGTTGACCGACGCCACCACGGGCACCTCTTCGCTCACGGCGAACACGCGCACACGCAAACGCCAGTTGTGCGTCACTGACAGCAAATGGCTCACGACTGCGTAGCGTGGACCATCGGTAAATTTGGAATGGGCGCCGTCTTTGTAGCTGGAGTAGTCCAGACCACACAGGTCCATCAGCTGCTCAAAACCCAGACGCGAATCGTCGCGCAAGGTTTGGCATACAGCGTGGTAATCGGCGGCAGAGACCGTCAAGGTCAACTCGCCCAAGGCGGATTCGAGGAGCTTGATTTTGTCGCCCAGCACATCGTGCAAAGCAGCTTCAAGCGTTTGAATGGAATGGCTCATGTGTCTTTCCTACGCAATGTGCAATCAGCGCGCGATGGTGTTTTCACGGCGAATTTTGCTTTGCAGCTGCAAGATGCCGTACAACAAAGCCTCCGCCGTGGGGGGGCAGCCTGGCACGTACACATCCACTGGCACCACACGGTCACAACCGCGCACCACCGAGTAGCTGTAGTGGTAATAGCCGCCGCCATTGGCGCATGAGCCCATGGACAAGACCCAACGTGGCTCAGACATTTGGTCGTAGACCTTGCGTAAAGCGGGGGCCATCTTGTTACACAAGGTGCCCGCCACGATCATCAAATCGGACTGACGGGGGCTGGGGCGAAACAACATGCCGAAACGGTCGATGTCATAACGGGCAGCACCCGCATGCATCATCTCCACCGCGCAACATGCCAAGCCAAATGTCATGGGCCACAGCGAGCCCGTTTTGGCCCAATTCACCACCGAGTCATAGGACGTGGTGATGAAGCCTTCTTTGAAAACGCCTTCAAGTGACATAGCTGATCCTTATTCCCAATCGATGGCGCCCTTGATCCACATGTAGGCAAAGCCTGCAACGAGGATGGCAAGGAAGATCATCATGTCGATGAAACCAATGAACCCAATTTCCTTGAGCGCCACGGCCCAAGGGAACAAAAATGCGATTTCCAAATCAAACAAAATGAAGAGGATGGCGATCAAGTAGTAACGCACATCAAACTTCATGCGCGCGTCTTCAAATGCTTCAAAACCGCATTCATAGGGGGAGTTTTTGGCGGGGTCTGGACGACGAGGCCCCAAGAAGAAACCAATCGCTTGGGGGGCAACCCCACGCCTAGGCCCACAAGGATGAATAAGAGGACGGGAAGGTATTGTTCTAAGCTCATCTCAATCTCGCGGTCTGACTATCTGTTTTAGTCTGCGAAGTCTGCCGTAACTGGATGACACCAGAGTTACAGCAGACTTTTTTTGGATGGTGCCGTCGGCGAGACTCGAACTCGCACAGCTTTCGCCACTACCACCTCAAGATAGCGTGTCTACCAATTTCACCACGACGGCTTTGGGTTGTTTGTTCTACAAAAGCGAAGAGGAATAACGCTCCCTGAACAGCCTCAGAGTTTACCCCGAAAAAGGGCCCCAATCGCTCCAAGGCTTGAAGGTTTTGTGCTTACTTGGTGGGGATTTGCGCAGCGCCCGAGGCTGGCAATTCGGCCACTGGCGCAGGCGCCACCACAGCACCTTCGAGCACACTGCCCGAGCTCACAGGACGCAAATTGCCAAAGTAAGCCAAGGCCAAGGTGCACACAAAGAACACCGCAGCCAACACACCTGTCGTGCGTGACAAAAAGTTCGCGCCGCCACTGGCACCGAACAAACTGCCCGAGCTACCAGTGCCAAACGCGGCCCCCATGTCCGCACCTTTGCCGTGCTGCACCAAGATCAAACCAATCATGCCCAAGGCCGCCAACAACTGAACCACTTGGACGATATTCAAAATCAAACTCATAAGAACTCCGAAAAAATAATGACTTTCAACGCGCCGCAGCCGCGATGATGGTTAAGAAATCTGTCGCCTTGAGGGCTGCCCCACCAATGAGACCGCCATCAATGTCTGGCTGCACCAGCAATTGCGCGGCGTTTGCCGCATTCATGCTGCCACCATACAAAATATGCACACGCTCAGAATGCGCAGTCGCGGCCTTGAGTTGCGCACGCAACACGGCATGCACCGCTTGAGCCTGCTCGGGCGAGGCTGTTTGACCTGTGCCAATCGCCCACACCGGCTCGTAAGCCACGACGATTTCGCTGATGCAGTGCCCGTTGGTGTGAATCACAGCGGCCAATTGTCGCTTGACCACCTCTTCTGTTTTGCCTGCTTCACGCTCTGCCAAGGTTTCGCCGACACACACAATGGGCGTGATGCCCGCTGACAAGGCGCGCTGTGCTTTGTGCGCCACCTGATCATCGGTTTCGCCGTGATACTGACGACGCTCCGAATGACCCACGATGGCGTAACGCACGGCAAATTCTTTCAACATCGCTGCAGAAACCTCACCTGTGTAAGCACCCTGCTCGTGTGCAGACACGTCTTGCGAACCCAAATCGATGCCAGAGCCTTTGACCAGCTGCTGCACCTGCCACAAATACGCTGTAGGCACACAGACCGCGACCTGGGCGTGCTTGCCACCCAAGGCTTGCGCCAAACCCTGTTGCACGCTGTGCACCAAAGCCTCGTTGGCAACCAAGCTGCCATTCATCTTCCAATTGCCCGCAATGAGTTTTTGCTTCATGGCTGACTCCAAGTCAGAACAATTTTGCCAATGTGCTGGTTGGACTCCATCAATCGGTGCGCATTCGCTGCACCATCTGCCGAAGTCGCGTCAAACGTGGCGTGAATCACAGGTTTGATACGACCTGCTTCCATCAAGGGCCACACCTGCTCGCGCAAGTGATGTGCAATCGCAGCCTTGAAGCTCACAGGGCGTGGACGCAAAGTTGAGCCGGTGATGCTCAAACGACTACGCAGCACCTTGCCTGCATTGAAGCTGCTCTTGACACCGCCTTGCAAGGCAATGATGACCAAGCGGCCGTCTTCTGCCAAGCAATCGACCTCGCGCGCCACATAGTCGCCAGCGACCATGTCCAACACCACATCCACGCCTTTGCCATGGGTGAGACGCATCGCCTCAGCCGCAAAGTCATGGGTTTTGTAATTGATCGCATGGTCTGCGCCCAACGCGGTGCAAGCCGCACATTTGTCATCACTGCCCGCCGTCACGATGACGGTCGCACCCATGGCCTTGCCCATTTGAATCGCCGTCACCCCGATGCCGCTAGAGCCGCCTTGCACCAGCAAGGTTTCGCCTGCTTGCAACTGCGCGCGGTCAAACACATTGCTCCACACAGTGAAGCATGTTTCGGGCAATGAAGCCGCTTGCACATCACTGAAGCCAACAGGCACGGGCAAGCACTGGGCCACGGGCGCCACGCAATACTGCGCATAGCCGCCACCTGCCACCAGAGCGCACACACGGTCACCAACTTTCAGACCGGCCGCCACCAGAGCCGCGGCATCGCCCGACTCGATGACACCTGCCACCTCAAGACCCGGGACATCTGACGCACCAGCAGGCACGGGGTAGTGGCCCATGCGCTGCAACACGTCAGGGCGGTTCACACCACTGGCGCTGACACGGATCAGCAACTCCCCCTCCCCCGCATGGGGCATGGGTCGCTGCCCCAAGCACAGCACCTCTGGGGCACCGTGCTGGGTGATTTCAACGATGTGCATCATCTGCGCAACCGCCTGCAACAAAGCTTAGGCTTGTGGTGCTGCGTCGTGTGCGTGGTCCGCTTGAGGGCGGTCCATCAACGCTTTCATTGACAACTTGACGCGACCTTTTTCGTCGGTTTCGAGCACTTTCACGCGCACGATTTGACCTTCGCTGAGGTAGTCCGTGACCTTCTCGACGCGCTCGTGGGCGATTTGGCTGATGTGCAACAAACCGTCTTTGCCGGGCAACAAGTTGACCAAAGCACCGAAGTCCAAAATCTTGGTGATGGGGCCTTCGTAGACCTTGCCGATTTCGACTTCGGCTGTGATCTCTTCGATGCGACGCTTGGCTTCTTCCGCTTTGGCGCCGTCTGTGGCAGCGATGGTGATCGTGCCGTCTTCTTCGATGTTGATCTGTGTACCGGTCTCTTCGGTCAACGCACGGATGGTGGCGCCACCTTTGCCGATCACGTCACGGATCTTCTCTGGGTTGATCTTCATGGTGAACAACTTCGGTGCAAAGTCAGACACTTCGGTCTTGGCTTCGCCCATGGCCGCTTGCATTTTGTCCAAGATGTGCATGCGCGCTTCTTTGGCTTGGGCCAGTGCCACTTGCATGATTTCTTTGGTGATGCCTTGGATCTTGATGTCCATTTGCAAAGCGGTGATGCCGTTGGTGGTACCGGCCACTTTGAAGTCCATATCGCCCAAGTGATCTTCATCACCCAAGATGTCGGTCAACACGGCGAAACGATTGCCGTCTTTGATCAAGCCCATGGCGATACCTGCCACGTGCGCTTTCATCGGCACGCCTGCATCCATCATGGACAAACAGCCGCCGCAGACCGACGCCATCGAGGAAGAACCGTTGGATTCTGTGATTTCAGACACCACGCGCATGGTGTAGGGGAACTCTTCTTTGGTGGGCAACACCGCCACCAAAGCACGCTTGGCCAAACGGCCGTGGCCGATCTCGCGGCGCTTGGTCGAACCCATGCGGCCCACTTCACCGGTGGCAAAGGGAGGCATGTTGTAGTGCATCATGAAGCGGTCTTCGTACTCACCGGCCAAAGCGTCGATGCGTTGTGCATCGCGCTCAGTGCCCAAAGTGGTGACCACCAACGCTTGGGTTTCGCCGCGTGTGAACAAGGCCGAACCGTGGGTGCGTGGCAAGACGCTGTTGCGAATTTCGATGGGACGCACGGTGCGTGTGTCGCGACCATCAATGCGTGGCTCGCCTGCCAAGATTTGGCTGCGAACAATGTGCGCTTCGATGTCGAACAACATGTTTTCAACTTTGACCGAATCAAACTCAACGCCATCGGCCTTGAGGGCTTCCATCACAGCTGCGTAGGCTTGGCGGCAAGCCAAGGTGCGTGATTGCTTGTTGCGGATTTGATAGGCCGCACGCAGTTTTTCTTCAGCGTGGGCTTGCACCTTGGCAATCAGTGGCTCATCCTTGGCAGGTGCAGCCCAATCCCAAGCGGGTTTGCCAGCGTCACGCACCAAGTCGTGGATGGCGTTGATGGCGATGTTGCCTTGCTCGTGGCCGAATACCACCGCACCCAACATGATTTCTTCTGACAACTGTTGCGCCTCAGACTCCACCATCAACACGGCGGCTTCAGTGCCCGCGACCACGAGGTCCATCTGGCTGTCTTTGCGCTGGGTTTGACCGGGGTTCAAGACGTATTCGCCGTTGATGTAACCCACGCGAGCGGCACCAATCGGGCCGTTGAAAGGAATGCCAGAAATGCTCAAAGCAGCAGACACCGCGATCAGTGCAGCAATGTCAGCATCGACTTCTGGGTTCAAGGACACGGTGTGAATCACCACGTGCACGTCGTTGTAGAAGCCTTCTGGGAACAAAGGACGAATGGGGCGGTCAATCAGACGGCTGGTCAATGTCTCGTGCTCGCTGGGCTTGGCTTCACGCTTGAAGAAGCTGCCAGGAATCTTGCCTGCGGCGTAGGTTTTCTCGATGTAGTCCACGGTCAGGGGGAAGAAGTCTTGGCCAGCTTTGGCAATCTTCGAACCCACGACGGTGGCCAACACCACGGTGTCGTCCATGTTGACGAGCACAGCGCCGCCTGCTTGACGCGCGACTTCGCCGGTTTCCATGGTGACCGTGTGTTGGCCCCATTGGAATGTCTTGGTAACTTTGTTGAAAATGGACATGTGTTTTCCTATTGAAATTTGGCAATCAACCGGTGCAGCACACGATGCCATTCCAGAAAAGTGAGGGCTTTTTTGGAATGACACAGCTGTCGAATCTGCGCCTTGTCGTCTTGCCTGTGGTGAAAAAGAGTATTTAAAAGTGCAAAACGCCTGAGCTTGTTGAAAACTCAGGCGTTTGTCGTTAGGAATTTAACGATTACTTGCGCAGACCAAGCTTGGTGATCAGAGCAGCGTAACGGTCAAAATCTTTGGACTTGAGGTAGTCAAGCAATTTGCGACGACGGCTCACCATGCGCAACAAACCACGACGACCGTGGTGGTCTTTGGCGTGTTGTTTGAAGTGAGGGGTGAGTTCGTTGATACGCGCAGTCAACAAAGCCACTTGGACTTCGGGACTACCTGTATCGCCTGCGGCGCGAGCGTTGTCTTTGACGACTTCAGCAATTTTTGCTGTCAACATGGTTTTTTCCTTAAATATTTGACTTGCGTTGCACCGTGGAAGTTGGTGCAACGTGCTTTGCTTACCCCAAAAGGTAAAGCCCGCAGAGTATAGCAGGCGCAACCGCCCCAAACCCTCATGCCAGATCAGGCCAATTCGGCCAGCGGCCAGCGCGGCTTGACGTCAAAGCTGTAGCGCGGCTGGGCTTGGGCCATGCCGCCCTCGCCGCTTTGCAGGCGCATGGCAGCCGCCATGGCGATCATGGCGCCGTTGTCGGTACACAAATGCAGCTCCGGGTAATGCACCCGCACGCCTTGGCGCTTGCACGCCGCGTTGAGCTGCTCACGCAAGTGCCGATTGGCCCCCACGCCGCCGGCCACCACCAGTCGACTCAGGCCTGTGTCGCGCAAAGCGGTGAGGGACTTCTTCAACAGCACTTCCACAATGGCCGCCTCGGTCGCAGCCGCCAAATCGGCTTTACGCGCCTCCAACTGATCGCCCAGCTTCTTGGCTTGCGTCATCACGGCGGTTTTGAGGCCCGCAAAAGAGAAATCCAAATCACCGCTGTGCAATAAGGGACGAGGCAATTTGAAGGCCTGTGGATCGCCCTGTTCTGCCAGTTTGGACAAGGCAGGTCCACCGGGGTAACCCAAGCCCATCAGTTTGGCCGACTTGTCAAAAGCCTCCCCTGCTGCGTCGTCAATGGTTTCGCCCAACAGCGCATAGCGCCCCACGCCATCCACCCGCATGAGCTGCGTGTGTCCGCCAGACACCAACAAGGCCACGAACGGGAATTCAGGCGGGTCAGCACTCAAAAAGGGCGAGAGCAAATGCCCCTCAAGATGATGCACACCCAACACAGGCTTATTCAAAGCTGCGGCCAAAGCGCAGGCCACGCCGGACCCCACCAGCAAAGCCCCCGCCAAACCTGGGCCACGGGTATAGGCCACGACATCGACATCGGACAAAGCCATTTGCGCCTCACGCATCACCTCACGCGTCAGCGGCACAACGCGGCGAATGTGGTCGCGACTGGCCAACTCGGGCACCACGCCGCCATAAGCCACATGCATGGCCACTTGGCTATAGAGCGCATGAGACAAAAGCTTGGGCAATGCTTGGCCCTCGGCTTGGACCAATGCCACACCAGTTTCATCGCAAGAAGATTCAATACCGAGGATCAACATAAGCGGCAGAGTTTATGCGCTCAGCCACAAGCTACATCGATTCAAGGCGTCATCTGCTGAGCAGTCGGCAACTCAGACGCTTGCGCGTGGCCTTGCTCATACAACTCAGGCATCAACATGGGCATCACAACCAAGGGGCCGACCACAGCACGTCTTAACGCCGTGCGCGTATCAATCGGTGCGGCAAACAAGATCGCCAATGTGGCCACCACCCACTGGACATAAACAAACCCACGAGCGCGAGCGCGAGCGCGACCAGGATACTGCCCCAAACCAGCAACACGCCAAGTTGCAGTGGCTGAGTCATTGGCCGCAGTAACGTGTGTGATGCCCTTCGCATTCACAGGCACAGAATTTGACGACGTGCTGGCCTGAGACAAATCCAAACCCATCCGCGTAAAAGACGCATTCACGAACTGCCGATTCAGACCCATGGCATCCTCTTCAATCAACACAAAATCATCCGTGAACTTTTGTGCGCGACCGATCTGTAGAAAGCTAAAGTGATCCACCTCAAAACGGTCTAGCCTGAGATTGACCGTCCCCACCACCTCTTGGAGATTTTGTGCACGAACTACTGGCGGCAAGATCTCACGCCGCAAACCACGCGCATCAGCACCGATCACTTGCAAATTCAAACCCGAGGCTCGCTGCTCAATCAACTGCTGATTGGCCTCTGTTGCAGAGGATTCAATGGCTTGCCGATTAGCTTTGGGCATAGCTCCCGCAATTGTTTGCAAATTGTCAGCGGGCATCGCGGCGCCGATGTGTTGGCGATTCAAGCCGTCGGTGGCATTGAGTCCAATCTTGACAACGTTATCCTGATTGTGGAAATCATCTGACACGCTTTGAATGTTGTCTTCCATCGTGCGTGCAATGAACTGACCCATTTGCACGTCAGTCGCAGCCCCTACCCACACACCTTGGTTGGCCGCATCAGGTAATCGGCTCATCACGGTATCCCCGCTTGGGTCCGTGAGTTCATTCTTGAACACCACACCATCGACCTCTTCGGCGCCTGTCATGCGCTCATGCGTCACACGATTCTTAAATTCGCTGGTGTCAAAGGGCTTGAGGTTTTTCGTTTCAAGCACTTGCAAATAACGTGCGAAGGTTTTTTCGGAAAAACCAAACGCCGTCAGCATGCTCAAAAAGAGCTTATCTTCCAGTTGCGCAACCTCCCCATCCGACAACATCGAGTCGCACACGTTTGTCAGGATGTAAATTTTTTGTTCTGGCTGCAACACTGCTGAAGCCTCATTCAAGAATTGCTTGAGCTTCACCGAACGCACGTACTTCAGGGCCACATGTTGCAAACCGTCAAACTGGCCAATCACCGCCTCAAGCTGCCCCACCTCTTGCTGACCAATTGAGCCGTCCGCTGTCAACATGTAGAGCAACGCAATTGCCAAAGCGAAGTGAGGCGTCATGGGCTGACGCTCCTCTTTCACCCCCAAGTAATGGCCTAAAACAGACTTGTCATTTTTGAGAGCCAGTATTTTGAAATAAGGCTCGAACTGCGCATCACGCACGCCATAGGCTTGGGACATCTGCGAGAAAAGCGCCAACTCCGCTTGATCGGCCCGCCCATCGGAGAGCAAGGCATCGCAAACGTTGGTCAGAATGCACCACTTGTCCTTGACACTCAGCAGCTCTGCACTCATGGCAAAAAATTGCTCAACAGGCACCGACTGCACATATCGCAAGGCGTAACTGAGCACCGCCTGATCACCGCCCAACACCGCTTGCAGTTGACTGCTTTCTTGAGCTTCCAGTTCACCGTCAGACGCCATCATGTAGAGCAAGCTACATGCAAGCGCCAAATAAGGCGTCAGGAAGATTTGTTCACCACCGTCCGTACCAAACGCCCTAGCATCACCTTTGAGGGCGTCTAAAAGCTGAGTTTGAAGATGTGCGGCGGCCATACGCCACCGTAGTCAAGTCAATAAATATCTGGGTGACAACTCAGTCATAGACAAGGAAGATGACGCCTTTGTCATGGCGCATGTTCAAGACACGGGCTGTAAAGGCGCACAAAGGCTGGCAACGACCGTTTGACTGCTTGTGACCGTCAGAGAGAGCGTGGCCTGATGCAACCTAGCAATTTCTAAACAAATACTCAATCCCAATCCCAAACCATCTACATGACGAGTATGCGAGGCATCTCCTCTGTAGAACCGATCAAAGGCTCGCTCGCTCAAATCAAAGGGTATCTGCGCAGCGGAGTTCTCAACCTGTAAGTGGAAACGTCCTTGCGATTGCGTGAGACTGAAATGAATCCATCCGTGTGGCTGGTTGTAATTCACAGCATTCGTATACAAGTTATGCACCAACTGATACACCAGAGTTTTGTCACTGCGCCAAATGACATCAGGGGAAATTGCGCTGGTAATTTTCAAGCTCGATTGAAACGAATGCGCATCCTTGATCAATTTCAAAATCAACTCGCTCATGTTAACGTCGGCTAAGTTCTGAACCAAACTATTGGCATCTGCACGAGAGAGCAACAACAGCTTTTCTGTAATTTCAATCAAACGCTCAACTTCATCACTCATGTTGCGCATGCGAATTTGCATCTCAGAACCTGTCGGCAAATCATGGATCAAGCGCTCCACATTCCCCCTCAAAATGGTCAATGGCGTGCGTAACTCATGTGAGGCATCCGCAGCAAAGCGACGCGCTTTTGTAAAGCTGTCGTTCAAGCGCACACGTAAATCATCAAACACTTGAACCATCTTTTCAAACTCTTTGAACGGTGCTTGCAAAATAATGGATTGATCAAGCGTGCTAGCTGTTAATTTGGCCATATTGTTTTGAATAGACGTGATGGGGCGCATGGTCACGTAGATCAAATAAGCAGTCAGCGCCATCAGCATTGCCAGCATGGTCGGCAGCACATAAAGCGTATTGCGGTCACGCAGCGCCCACACGCGCTGCATGAGGTCATCAATACGCTGCTTCTCGAGCCAAACCTCAGGTCCTTGCGCTTGTCCTTTGAGTCGAACGGCATACCAAGCGTTTTGATTGACCAGACCTTGAAAAAAATCAATGTGACCATCGTCTGAAATCGACTTGCTTTGCCAAAAAACATCATTCCCCTCGACCGAATCGCAGACCAAAGGACTTTCCGAAGTGCCATTGCTTGGCGTGTGATCGCAGAGCACATAAAAATCTGAAATATTGCTGAACAAGCTCCCTTTTTCCACGGCTTTGAAACACCTCAAAAATTCATCGTGCTGATGAAAATTTTGCTCGCAAGTCGATAGTGCCAACCCCATTTCTTGATGGATCAGCGTTTGCAATTGATCGGTCAAAAGATATTGCGCAATCCATCGGTTTATAAAAACTACGACGAACGTGATCGTGACCACGTGCATGAACAAATGCAACTTGAATGATCTTTTCATACCTTAGATCTCTGTGCGGAGTCGGTAGCCCACGCCACGCACAGACTCAATGGGTGACTCATGCATGTCGTTGCCCCGTTCCAGTTTGCGTTTGATGCGACGCACACACACATCAACCACATTGGTTTCCGGGTCGAAGTTAATTTCCCAAACATGTTTAAGAATTTGTTGCCGCGAATAAATATGCCCGGGTGAGCGCATTAAAAACGCCAACAAACTGAACTCTCGTTGACTGAGTACTGCGGTCAAATCAAACCATTGCACCTGATGACTCACGACATCCAAGGTGAGATGGTTGACCGAAATTCGTTGCACTTGTTCTGGTATCTTGCGATGCATTAATGCCTTGACGCGCGCCACGAGCTCTTCAACGAAAAATGGTTTAGGTAGGTAATCGTCGGCGCCCATTTCAAAGCCCATCAAACGATCGGGCAAATCAGCCTTGGCACTCAAAATGATCACGGGCCTTGCGTTGCCTTTCGCTCTGGCTTGATGCAGCAAGTCAAAACCACTGAGTTTGGGCAGCATCACATCCAAAATCACTAACTCATGCTTGTCCGCGAGTACGGCGGCTAGCCCGCGTTCCCCATCCTCTACATGCGTCACGTCATAACCGGCGGCAGACAGTCCTTTGATGACGAACTCCGCAATCTTGACCTCGTCTTCAATCAAAAGAATTTTCAAATCAATCGCCTTTGCTTTTTGCATCACTTTCATTTTGAATGGATAAGTTCAAAACTCAAGAACACGAAAGATGACATATGCGTCATCAACCTATGCATGACAAGCATGTCACTCATTTCATGCGTGTGAGTGTCGATAGTCAAGGTGTCACGATCACTGGGAGCATCCTATGTCACACCTATCACTGCAAGCGACCGCCCCAGCGCATCACGACGTGCCGGTGACGAGTCGAGTCACCACCCAACGCCTCGAGCAAACAGCGACAGCCTCGATGGGCACCTTGATATGTTCGATGAGTACTGTCGTCCTGTCGTTTGCATTTGACAGCCTTCAAAAAACACTCAATGTCGTGGTCAAGGATGAGCTGTCGGGCGAGGTGTTAAGAAAAATGGAATACACGCACATACCGCACAACATTCATCACCCTGAAAAACTCAATGGCCTCTTACTGGATCAAATTGTTTGATCAACCTTTCACATCTCTGCCACCGTTGAATTGAACTTATAGCGATAAGTTATCAAGCCTGCGAGACAATCGCGGCATGAGCATCAGTCACTACATCAAAGAAATCGGGCGGGGGCGTGATGGCGCGCGCGCCCTCACCCGTGAGCAAGCCACCGACTTGATGGGACACATCCTCGACGGCACCGTGAGCGATTTGGAACTGGGTGCTTTCTGCATTGCCATGCGCATCAAGGGTGAAACACCCCAAGAAATGGCAGGCTTCTTGGACGCCACGCACAAACGCCTAAAAAAAATCCAAACGCAAAGCCCTGTCGTGGTGCTGCCCAGCTACAACGGCGCTCGCAAGTTGCCGGTGCTCACACCCTTGTTGGCCCACCTGCTCGCCCGCGAAGGTTTGGCTGTGGTCATGCACGGTACAGCCACCGAGTCCACCCGCATCACCAGCCAAGCGGTGTTGCTCGCCATGGGTCAACAAGCCCTCACACAGCCCACCACCGTGCAAGCGGGCGAGGTGGTGTTTGCGCCCACCGAGGTGCTGTGCCCCGGCTTGCAGCGCTTGCTGGATGTGCGTCGCGTGGTAGGGCTGCGCAACCCTGCGCACAGCTTGGTCAAACTGATGAACCCCACCAACACCCCAGACGCGCTGCTGGTCAGCAGCTACACCCACCCCGAATACGCGCTTTCCATGGCGGCCACGTTTGAGCTGACAGGTGCGCGAGCATTGTTGTTGCGCGGCACCGAAGGCGAAGTGGTCGCCGATGCCCGTCGCACGCCACAAATGGATGCCTTTGTGCGCGGCATTCGCACACCCTTGGTGCCAGGCCAAGCTGGCTCACTCCATAAGCTGCCTGAGTTACCCACCGAGATCGACGCTGCCTCCACCGCCCGCTACACACAAGCGGTCCTTCAGGGCGCACTGCCCGTGCCTGCGCCTTTGACCGCCCAAGTAAAAGCCGTGCTGCAAGCTTTGGCGCGCTGAGACATGGCACACACAACACCACCCCACCTCAGCCACGTCACCTTGGTCGGCGCTGGCCCAGGGGACCCTGAACTGTTGACCCTCAAAGCCGTCAAAGCCATTGCTGCGGCTACGGTGCTTTTGGTGGACGATTTGGTCAGCGACGCCATCACCGCCCACGCGTCGCCCACAGCGCGCATCATTGACGTTGGCAAACGTGGCGGCTGCACATCTACCCCACAGGCGTTCATCGAAAAACTCATGGTGCAAGAAGCACTGGCTGGCGAAACTGTGGTGCGCCTCAAAGGCGGCGATCCTTTCATCTTTGGCCGTGGCGGAGAGGAAGTCGAACACCTGCAAGCCCGAGGCATTGCCGTCACCGTCATCAATGGCATCACTTCAGGTTTGGCGGGTGTCACCTCGCTGGGCGTGTCACTCACCCACCGAGAGCACGCGCATGGCGTGGTGTTCATCACAGGCCATGCCAAGCAAGGTGCTGCCGACAGCGTGGACTGGGCCGCCTTGGGCCGCACCGCCCAACAAGCCAAGCTCACCTTGGTGATTTACATGGGCATGCGTGGTGCCACGCAGCTGCAACAAGCGTTGCTGCAACACATGCGCCCAGACACCCCCGTGGCCGTGATTCATCAGGTGAGCCTGCCCACGCAGCGCCACGCCCTGTGTGAGTTGCACCACCTGCACGACACCATCGTGCGCGAGCAATTGGCCAGCCCCTCTGTCATCGTGGTGGGGGATGTGCTCAAAGGTTTGTTGGCACTGCAAAACGGCGCTGAGCTGCAAGCGTTTGCTGGCTGAGTGCGAAACGCCGCCACTAAACTCAGCGCATGAAAATCTTTGACGTGGTGATCGTGGGCGCAGGTGCCGCTGGCTTGTTTTGTGCGGGCGTGGCGGCACAACAAGGCTTGCAAGTGCTGGTGCTGGACCACAGCGAGAAGGTGGCCGAAAAAATTCGCATCTCAGGCGGCGGCCGCAGCAACTTCACCAACCGCGAGATCGATGTGCGCGCCCCGCACAAACACTTCTTGGGCGACAACCCCCAGTTTTGTCGCAGCGCACTCTCGCGCTACACACCGCAAGACTTTGTGGCGCTCATGCAAAAGCACAGCATCCCTTTTCATGAAAAGCACAAAGGGCAGTTGTTTTGTGACCGCTCGGCCGAAGACCTGATTCAAATGTTGCTGGCCGAATGCAATGGCGGGGCCAACGGCGGCAACGTCACACGCTGGCAGCCTTGCAGCCTCAAAGCCTTGCGCTACTCAGACGCCGCCCCCGAGTCGCAAGGCTATGAGATCGACACCAGCCAAGGCACGGTGCATGCCGCTGCGGTGGTGGTGGCCACCGGCGGTTTGTCCATCCCCAAAATCGGCGCGACGGACATCGGCTATCGCTTGGCCAAGCAATTCAACCTGCGCGTGGTCGAGCCACGCCCCGGCTTGGTGCCACTCACCTTTGACGACACCGCATGGGCTCCTTATGCCCAGCTCTCCGGCCTGTCGCTGCCCGTGCGCATCGAAACGGGGGCGAAGAAAACCCTGCAAAGCTTTGACGAAGATTTGCTATTCACCCATCGCGGCTTGTCGGGACCGGGCGTGCTACAAATTTCCAGCTATTGGCAGCCGGGCACGGATTTGCGCGTCAACCTCGCCCCCGAGGTGGATCTGCAAGCAGCCCTCATGGCGGCCAAACAGCAGTCCAAAAAACGTATTGCCAATGAGCTGAATACGTGGATGCCTGCGCGACTGGCCGACACCTGGGCCAGCCAAGACCCCGCTTGGCAACGCCCCGTGATGGAGGCCAGCGACAAAGCCCTGAACCTCTTGGCCCAGCGTCTCAGTGCTTGGCCCCTCACCCCCACGGGCACCGAAGGCTATAAAAAGGCCGAAGTCACCGTGGGCGGCGTCGATACGCGGGATTTGTCCCAGCAAACCATGGAATCCAAGCAACCGGGCCTGTATTTCATTGGCGAAGTGGTCGACATCACGGGTTGGCTGGGCGGCTACAACTTCCAGTGGGCATGGTCCAGCGGCCACGCCTGCGCAAAAGCCTTGGGCGGGCGTTTGAAACCCTCGGTTTAGTCGCTATAATCTTGGTCTTTGCTGGCAAACCCCCAACGGCCTGATCAACTTCATGTTGGGGAACACCGCAGGCAAGGCGTTTAGGCCCGATCTTCCTAGGCACCCTCTGACTGCAAAATATTTGGAAACTTTGGTAATGACCACCATCCGTGTAAAAGAAAACGAACCGTTTGACGTCGCGCTGCGTCGCTTCAAGCGCACCATTGAAAAATTGGGTCTGTTGACCGACTTGCGTGCTCGCGAGTTCTACGAGAAGCCCACCGCTGAACGTAAACGCAAAAAAGCAGCTGCGGTCAAACGCAACTACAAGCGCATTCGCAGCATGCAGTTGCCCAAGAAGCTGTACTAAGCAGCCTCTGCCCCAAAAAAGCTCGCTAGGGACGCCTCAGCGGGCTTTTTTTTCGAATCATTTTTTCCTTTAGGAGCACCCCATGAGCCTCAAAGCCCTCATCACCGAAGACATGAAAACCGCCATGCGCGCCAAAGACAGCGTGCGCTTGGGCACCATCCGCTTGCTGCAAGCCGCGATGAAGCAAAAAGAAGTCGACGAACGCGTGGAGCTTGACGACGTCATGGTGATTGCCATCGTGGACAAGCTCATCAAGCAACGCAAGGATTCGGTGGCGGCCTACCTCACAGCCCAGCGTCAAGACTTGGCCGATGTGGAAAGCGCTGAAATCAAAGTGCTGGAGGTGTACTTGCCTCAGCGTCTGAGCGCCGAAGAAATCACCGCCGCAGTGAAAGCCATCGTGGCTGAAGTGGGCGCGACCGGCGCTGGGGACATGGGCAAGGTCATGGGTGCCGTGAAGACGCAGTTGGCGGGCAAGGCGGATATGGGACTGGTGTCTGCTGCTGTCAAGGCGGCGTTGGCGGGTTAAGCCGTTAACGCCATGAGCAGCGTTGCGAATTAAGCTGCAAACTGCAACGCAGCCAAACTCGCATACAGGCCTGCGCGGGCCATAAGTTCAGCATGTGTGCCCCGCTCCACCAAACGGCCGTGATCAAGCACCCAAATGCAATCAGCCTTTTGTACCGTGGCCAAACGATGGGCAATGACCAAGGTGGTGCGGCCTTGCATGGCTTTTTCTAAAGCGGCTTGAACCATGCGTTCACTGTTGGCATCGAGCGCGCTGGTGGCTTCATCGAGCAACAGCATGGGTGAGTTTTTGAGCATGGCACGCGCGATGGCAATGCGCTGACGTTGTCCGCCTGACAACCGCACACCGCGGTCCCCTAAATAGGTGTCAAAGCCTTGCGGCAGCTCCGCGATAAAGGTTTCAGCAAACGCAGCCTCAGCTGCGGCATGAACTTCTTGGTCTGAGGCATCGGGTTTGCCGTAGCGGATGTTTTCCATCACCGTGCCTGAGAACACCACAGCCTCTTGCGGCACCACGCCAATGCGTTGTCGCAAGTCATGTAAATCCATTTGGTCAATCGGTATCCCATCTAGCAATACCTCGCCCTGTTGTGGCGAATAAAAACGCATCAACAGTGCAAACAGCGTGGTTTTGCCCGCGCCGCTAGGACCCACAATGGCCACGGTTTGTCCGGGATCGACCTGACCACTTAAGCCATTCAATGCCTGCTGTTGGAGGCGAGAAGGGTAGTTGAAAGTCACATCGCGCAGCACCAAGCTAGAACCGTTTTCAGGCCAAGGCACATGCTGGGGATGCACAGGTGATTGCACATCAGACTGGGTATGCAACAGCTCCATCAATCGCTCTGTGGCCCCCGCCGCCCGCAGCACATCGCCATACACCTCGCCCAGCACCGCAAAGGCACTAGCCAGCAAGATCACGTACACCACGGTCTGGCCCAATTCGCCCGCACTGGTGGTGCCCGCTCGCACGGACAAGGCCCCCAAGTACAAGCCCCAAAGCAAGGCGGCGCTGGAGGCCACAATGATGAATCCCACCAACAGCGAGCGCGCCCGCACGCGTCGCAATGAGGTGCCTAAAGCTTGGGCGATCGAGTCAGCAAATCGCTGGGTTTCTCGGTTCTCGGCGGTGTAGCTTTGCACCACAGAAATAGCGTTGAGAACCTCAGAAGCCATCGCACTGGAATCGGCCGCACGATCTTGGCTCGCGCGCGACAATCGGCGTACGCGACGCCCCAAATACACACTAGGAAAAACAACCAAGGCCAGAACGGCCATGACTTGAAACATCAGCCAAGGGTTGGTCCACACCAGCATCGCCATGGCACCCAACCCCATGACCAAATTGCGCAACCCCATCGACAATGAAGAGCCCACTACGGTTTGAATCAAGGTTGCATCGCTGCTCAAGCGTGACAAAACCTCGCCCGATTGCGTGGATTCAAAAAATGTCGGGCTTTGCCGCAACACATGCGCATAAACTTTATTTTTGAGATCGACCGTGATTTTTTCACCCAGCCAACTCACCATGTAAAAACGCGCGGCTGAAAAAACGGCCAAGGCAACCGCCACTAAAAAAAGCTCAACAAACTTAGCCGCCAAGACCTCTGTACTCGCCCCCTCGCCCAACCCTTGATCAATCAAGGTGCGCAAGGCCCAAGGGAAAGCCAAGGTGGTGGCTGCAGCGAGCAGCAGAAAAATTCCAGCAATTGCCACCTGCCAACGATAAGGACGGATGAAGGGCCACAGCCCAGACAAAGATTGGGGCGTGGGCTTCATATCAGCGCCAATCAACTCCCCGCCACCTTCATGCGATTGATCAACACAGAACCAATCGTCTTGGCTCCCATGGTGAAAGCATCTGCACCAATGGCTTGAATGCCTTGGAACATGTCTTTCATATTCCCCGCAATGGTGATCTCTTGCACAGGGTAGGCAATGCGCCCGTTTTCCACCCAAAAGCCACTGGCTCCGCGTGAATAGTCGCCCGTGACGTAGTTCACGCCTTGGC
Source organism: uncultured Burkholderiales bacterium (assembly GCA_903886485.1). Classification (GTDB taxonomy): domain Bacteria; phylum Pseudomonadota; class Gammaproteobacteria; order Burkholderiales; family Burkholderiaceae_C; genus Limnohabitans. The sequence goes on along the minus strand of CAISMH010000003.1, from coordinate 94,757 downwards.
CCATGAGTTCAATCACAAACAAACCGGTGCCTAGCTTTTGCAGCATGGTGTCTAAGTCATCGGTGCTTTGTGTGAGGCGTGAGGACATGACCAAGTTGTGCGAGCCCCCCGAGTTACCGGTGGTGGGCATGCCCAATTTACGCGCGGTGTAGCTGCTCAGAAAATAACCTTCCACACGGCCTGCATCCACCACGCGGCGTGCGCGGGTGGTCACACCCTCGTCGTCAAACGGCGAGCTGCCTTTGCCACGCATAACAAACGGGTCTTCTGAGATGTCGATGTGTTTGGGGAACACCGTCTTGCCCAAGGAGTCGAGCAAAAACGTGCTCTTGCGGTACAACGCGCCGCCGCTCACGGCTTGCACAAAGCCGCCCAACAAACCTGCGGCCACAGGGGCTTCAAACAACACGGGACATTCAACAGTGGCAATCTTGCGCGATTTCAGACGGCTCAAGGCGCGCTCGGCCGCGTAGCGCCCCACAGCCTCGGGCGAGGCCAGTTCAGCGGCGCTGCGCATCGAGCTGTACCACGCATCGCGCTGCATGCCATCGCCCTTGCCTGCAATGGGGGCCACCGAAATGGTGTGGCGCGAGCTGGCATAACCCCCGCGAAAACCGTGGGTATGGGCACTGAAAAAATGGCTTTGCTGTGCCGACACCGCCGCACCTTCGCTGTTGGTGATGCGTTTGTCGGTTTGCATAGCAGCGGCTTCGCAACGCAAGGCCAAGGTCGCAGCGTCTGCGCTGGTGATGGGCCATGGGTGGAACAAATCCAAATCAGGGTGGTGCTTGGCAATGTCTTTTTCGTCAGGCAAGCCCGCCACGGGGTCTTCCGCGGTGAAGCGGGCAATGTCGTAAGCCGCTTGCACGGTGCGCTCAATGGCGGCTTGTGAGAAATCAGACGTGCTGGCGTTGCCACGGCGGTGGCCCAAGTACACGGTCACGCCCAGCGATTTGTCGCGGTTGCGCTCCACGTTTTCTAACTCACCTTTGCGCACCGACACGCTCAAGCCGCAGCCCTCGGACGCGTCGGCGCCCGCATCGGTGGCCCCCAACTTTTTAGCATGCGCCAAGGCCGCATCCACGAGCGACTCGAAGTGTTCGCGGCTGTAGCTGAAACCTTGGGCAGGTGTGTGAGGAGAGGCTTGGGTTTTGGAGGCTTGGGTCATATCGGCGGCTATGATACTTGTCACTGTGTTTGCCCTTTGCGTTGAAGGACAAACAGACCTATCAGAGCCCCCCTAATTTATGTCACGTAAACCCAAAAAAGGTTACTTTGTCCGAGGCCAATTCGTGGCCGAAGGCAGCGAACTCGACCTCGAACTCAAAGCCGAACTCAAAGGCACCGAGGGCTTGAGCCGCACCGACCGCAAAAAAGACAGCGACGAGCGCCAAGACTTGGGCGTCGAGCTGCTGACGCTACGCACCGAGTTGATGGACCGCCTGAGCACCCAAGGTCACATCACCGACCAACTGCGCGAAGCGCTGGCCGAAGCACGCCGCATCACCAACTTTGAAGGCAAACGCCGTCAAATGCAGTACGTGGGCAAACTTATGCGCAAGCTGAGTGAAGCATCGATTGAAGCCGTCAAAGACGCCCTCAACGAGCAACGCATGGGCAGCACCAAAGACACCTTGGCCCTGCACTTGGCCGAGAGCTGGCGTGACCGCCTGATGGCCGAAGACACGGCCTTGCAAGCGTGGATGGACGAGTACCCCAGCACCGACAGCCAGCAGTTGCGTGCGCTGGTGCGCCAAGCCCGCAAAGACGATGTCACCACCAAGGCCGACATCGCCAAAGGCCTGCTGCCACGCCAAAGCCGTGCCTACCGCGAGATTTTTCAGCTGATCAAAGAGCAGATGAACTTGGCCGAGGACGCGACACACACGCCTGAAGAAGACGAAGATAGCTACAAGCCATAAGGCAAGCCATGACCGACACCCCCCTGCCTACCCCCGATGCCCGTTGCGACACCATCCAAGTCGGCATCGTGTCCATCAGCGACCGCGCCTCCAGCGGCACCTACGAAGACAAAGGCCTGCCCGCCCTGCGCGATTGGCTGGGCCATGCCCTGTACAACCCGATTGACTATGTTGAGCGCCTGATTCCCGACGAGCAAGCCACCATCAGCCAAGCCTTGATTGAGCTGGTCGATGCAGGCTGCCACTTGGTCCTCACCACCGGCGGCACAGGCCCAGCCAAGCGCGACGTGACGCCCGAAGCCACTCTGGCCGTGGCGCACAAAGAAATGCCGGGCTTTGGTGAGCAAATGCGCCAAGTGGGTTTGAAATTCGTGCCCACCGCCATCCTGTCGCGCCAAGTGGCGGTGATTCGCGACGCATGCCTGATCATCAACTTGCCCGGCCAACCCAAATCGATTCAAGAAACCTTGGGGGGTTTGAAAGACGCCAATGGTCAACAAATCGTGGACGGTGTGTTTGCGGCCGTGCCCTATTGCATCGACTTGATCGGTGGGCCGTATATGGAAACGCGTGATGCGTTTTGCAAAGGCTGGCGACCTAAAACTGCCTTGAAATCCAAGCGGGTTTAGCTACCGCTTATTTTTTGCACCACGGGCTCGGCACCCGACATGTCAAAGTAAACGTCATCAAAGAACAACTTCACCATGGGCAAGTCGTTACCGACTGCGCTGCGGTTGGGCATGTACTGCAAGACCTCAAACACGTAGTGGTTCAGCGTCACCACAAATTTTTCAAAATGAGGCATCTCCACATCATGCATGGGCTTCATTGCAATCTTCCATTGCCCGACCATCACAGGGTCCTCGGCCATCGTCACCTCACACACGATGTCGCTTGTGACCAAACCGTATTGCTCTAGGTCGAAGGTGAACTGTCCTTCAAAAAGGCCAGCGGAATTCAAAGTCGCCCACAGACGTTTGGGGTAAACATTCAAAAAATGCATGGTCAGTCCAGCAGTTGGTTGATCCGTGCTGCCTCAAAGTGTTCTTGACGGGCAGCCTCTTTGGGCACGCAATCGGGTTTGGCCTGTGCCGCAGAGAGTTGCTCAATGGCTTTCCAAAGCAAGGCAATTTGGTGTTCTTGTGACGAAGCGTTGTCAATCAAACCACGCATGGCTTGGCTCACGGGGTCGTCGTTGTGGGTCACGCCATAAGCCGAGAAGCCCATCTTGGAAGCAGCCTCTTCGCGCTTGGCATCGCTCTCGGCTTGGATGATGCGAGCCGGGTTGCCCACCGCTGTGGCACCTGCGGGCACAGGCTTGGTCACCACCGCGTTGCTGCCGACTTTGGCGCCGTCGCCCACGCTGAAGCCGCCCAGCACTTTGGCGCCCGCGCCAATCACCACGTCTTTGCCCAATGTGGGGTGGCGTTTTTCACCTTTGTAGAGCGAGGTGCCGCCCAAGGTCACGCCTTGGTAAATCGTGCACCCATCGCCAATCTCTGCGGTCTCACCCACCACCACACCCATGGCATGGTCGAAAAACACGCGCTCGCCTATCTTGGCGGCGGGGTGGATTTCAATGCCAGTGGCCCAGCGTGAGAGGTGTGAAATGAAACGGCCCAACCACTTGAGGCCGAGGTTCCAGCAGCCGTGCGCCAAGCGGTGCAGCAGCACCGCATGCAAACCGGGGTAGCAAGTCAGCACTTCCCAGCGGCTTCGAGCAGCAGGGTCGCGGTCCAAAATGCATTGAACGTCAGAGCGTAGGCGTGAAAACATAATGGCGTGATTATCGTTGCCTCATGGGCTACTTGTTAGCAAGCTGAGACATGGCCTTGGCAATGCCACGCAAGATGTGAATTTCCTCTTGTGTCACCTGCGCGCGGTTGAACAACTGATTCAGGCGCGGCATGAGCTTCTTCGGGGCTTGTGGGTCTAAAAAGCCAATGTCGGTGAGGGACTGTTGCCAGTGCTCGAGCAAGCCCGCGAGTTGCTGGGCATCGGCCAGAGGTGCGGAGGATGACGAGGCTGCGTCTTGCGTTGCCTGCACGCTTGCAGCCGTGGGCAGCATCGTGGCCAAACCACCCAAAGCCTGCCGCCAGTCATAGGCCAAGACCTGCACCGCTGCCGCTAAATTCAAAGACCCAAACTTGGGGTCGGTCGGGATGCTCAGGCAGGTGTGGCAGCGGTACACATCCTCGTTGCGCATGCCAAAGCGCTCGGAGCCAAACACAAAGCCCACGCCAAAGTCAGCGTTGTGTTGGTGCTCGGCGGCAAGCGCCGCAAAGTGTGGGCGCGGCTCCAAGGTGGGCGGGCCGAAGTCACGCGGGGTCATGGCAGTGGCGCACAGGTGGTGCAGGCCATCTATCGCTTCATCCAAGGTGGCCACAATGCGGGCGTTGGCCAGCACATCCAAGGCACCACTGGCACGCTGAATGGTTTCTTCACGGCGCAGCACGTTGTCCCAGCGGGGCGCAACCAGCACCAAATCGGTGAATCCCATCACCTTCATGGCGCGGGCGGTGGCACCCACGTTGCCAGCGTGACTGGTGTGGATGAGGATGAAGCGGGTTTTCATAAATGCTTGGTCTGCCTTAGCGCGTAAAATCTGCGTCATTGTCGCCGCCCGCATCGCCGAGCGTTCATCTTCGGCCTGTTTGGGCCAGCTCTTCACAAAATCTATGTCGTCCTCTTCTTCTGTACATCCCATGCTCAACGTGGCCGTCAAGGCCGCACGCGCCGCCGGCGCCATCATCAACCGCGCTGCGCTCGACGTCGAAGCCGTGCGAATTTCCCAGAAGCAAGTGAACGACTTTGTGACAGAAGTGGACCAAAACAGCGAACGCGTCATCATCGAAACCCTGCTCACCGCCTACCCCGACCACGGCATCTTGGCCGAAGAGTCGGGCTCCACGCATGGCAACCCCAACGCCGATCACATCTGGATCATCGACCCGCTGGACGGCACCACCAACTTCATCCACGGTTTTCCCTTCTACTGCGTGAGCATTGCCCTGCAAGTGCAAGGCCGCTTAGAGCAAGCCGTGATTTACGACCCCACCCGCAACGACTTGTTCACCGCCACCAAAGGCCGTGGCGCGTTCATGAACGACCGCCGCATCCGCGTGAGCAAGCGCACCCGCTTGGAAGAGTGTTTGCTCGCCACGGGTTTTCCGTTTCGCCCCGAAGACGACTTCAACAAATACCTCAGCCTCATGGGCGATGTGATGCAACGCACGGCTGGTTTGCGCCGCCCCGGCGCTGCTGCGCTTGACTTGGCCTATGTGGCGGCAGGCTTTAGCGATGGCTTCTTTGAACTCGGCTTAAAGCCTTGGGACATGGCCGCAGGCGCCTTGCTCATCACCGAAGCAGGTGGCTTGGTGAGTAACTTCACGGGTGAAGGCCCTTACCTTGAGCATGAAGAGTGCTTGGCCGCCCCGCCTCGCATTTATGCGCAGTTGGTGCCCATCACCGCCAAGTATTCCAAATTCGCCAGCGTGGACGACAAGCGCGCCGCCAGCACCGCGGCCAAGACCTTGAGTCTGTCACGCCAAGCGCCCAACGCCCCGCTGTAACCCTGAGATCACCCTCTGTGAGGCACTGCGATGCGTGATTTGTCTGGGCACACCCCCATGATGCAGCAGTACTTGGGGCTCAAAGCGGAGCATCCCGAGACGCTGCTGTTTTATCGCATGGGCGACTTCTACGAGTTGTTCTTTGCCGATGCCGAGAAGGTCACGCGCCTGCTCGACATCACGCTCACGCAGCGCGGCCAGTCCAACGGCGAGCCTGTGGTGATGGCCGGTGTGCCGTTTCATTCCCTCGAAACTTATCTCTCGCGCCTGATCAAGCTGGGCGAATCGGTGGCGATTTGCGAGCAAGTGGGCGATGTGGGCGCCAGCAAAGGACCCGTCGAGCGCAAAGTGGTGCGCGTGGTCACGCCCGGCACCCTGACTGACAGTGCGCTGTTGAGTGACAAAACCGAAGCCTATGTGTTGGCCATCCACCAAAGCGAGCGCGCGGGTTGCGGCTTGGCGTGGTTGAGCGTGACGCAAGGCTTGGTGCATTTGGCCGAGTGCGACACGTCTGAGTTGCCCAACTGGATTGCGCGTGTGGCGCCCAGCGAAATCATCTACAGCGCCGAGGTCAGCCCTGCGTTCGAGCAACAACTCAAAAACTTCTGCGCCCAGCTTGGCTTACCCGCCCAAGTGCGCCCCGCGTTTCAGTTTGATGCAGCTTTAGGGGGCCGCAAGCTGCTGGAGCATTTGCAAGCCGCATCGCTCAACGCGTGGAACGCGCAAGACGTGGTGCAAGCCCACGCCGCTGCCGCTGCTCTACTGGCCTACGCCGAGCACACCCAAGGCCGCGCCCTCACCCATGTGCATGGCGTGTACGTGGCGCGCAACGATGCGCTGATTGACCTGCCGCTCACCACCCGCCGCAACTTGGAGCTGACCCAAACCCTGCGCGGCGAAGACGCGCCCACTTTGTTTTCGCTGCTTGACACCTGCATGACCGGCATGGGCAGCCGCCAACTCAAAAACTGGCTGCTCTCGCCCGAACGCGACCGCACACAAGCCATGCACCGCTTGGCCGCCATTGAAGCACTGCAAGACCAACGCACCCAAAGCTACAAAGTGCTGCGCGAAGCCCTCAAAGGCTCGGGCGATGTGCAGCGCATCAGCGCCCGCGTCTCGCTGCGCCAAGTGCGCCCGCGTGAGTTGGTGTCGCTGGGCCAAGCGCTGCAAAAGGCGCTGCGCATTCAGCCGCTCATTCCCTCCTCCTCTTTGCTGGCACAAATCGCCCAAGACATGCGCGTGCCGCCCGAATGTGGCGCCTTGCTCGAACGCGCCTTGCTGCCCGAGCCCGCTGTTTTGGTGCGCGACGGCGGCGTCATCGGGCACGGCTACGACGCCGACTTGGATGAGCTGCGTGCCATCCAAAACAACTGCGACGGCTTCCTGCTCGAACTCGAAGCGCGCGAGCGCGCGCGCACTGGCATCGCCAATTTGCGCGTGCAGTTCAACAAGGTGCACGGCTTTTACATCGAGGTCACGCAAGGCCAAGTCGACAAAGTACCCGCCGACTACACGCGCCGCCAAACCTTGAAGAACGCCGAGCGCTTCATCACGCCCGAACTCAAAGCCTTTGAAGACAAAGCCCTCAGCGCCCAAGAGCGCGCCTTGGCGCGTGAGAAGTTTTTGTTCGAGCAACTGCTCGATACCTTGCAGCCATTCGTCCCCGCCCTCACCCGCTTGGCACAAGCCGTGGCCACGCTCGACGCCCTGTGCGCCCTCGCCGAACGCTCGCTCACGCTGGGCTGGTGTGCGCCTGAGTTTGTGAAAACCCCGTGCATCGACATCGCCCAAGGCCGCCACCCCGTGGTGGAAGCGCGCTTGGCCGAGACGCATGGCGTGGTCAATGGCGGTGCAGCCAAGACTTTTATTGCCAACGACACGCGGCTGGGCCACCTGCACCGCATGCAAGTCATCACCGGCCCCAACATGGGCGGTAAGTCGACCTACATGCGCCAAGTGGCCCTCATCGTTTTATTGGCGAGCATCGGCAGCCATGTGCCGGCCTCGGCGTGCCGACTGGGCCCGATTGACGCCATCCACACCCGCATTGGCGCGGCCGACGATTTGGCCAACGCGCAATCCACCTTCATGCTGGAGATGACCGAGGCCGCGCAAATCTTGCACGCGGCCACGCCGCACAGCTTGGTGTTGATGGACGAGATTGGCCGCGGCACCTCCACCTTTGACGGCTTGGCCTTGGCCAGCGGCATTGCCACGCACTTGCATGACAAGACCCAAGCCTTCACGCTGTTTGCCACGCATTACTTTGAACTCACCGAGTTCCCTGCCAACCACCGCGCCGCGGTGAACGTGCATGTGAGCGCGGCCGAGAGCGGCGCGAGCATTGTGTTTTTGCACGAAATTCAACCCGGCCCCGCCAGCCGCAGCTACGGTATTCAAGTGGCCCGCTTGGCGGGTATGCCGAGCGCGGTACTCAACCATGCCCGCCATGCGCTGGCCTCGCTCGAAGCGGGGGCTGATGCATCCAAGGTGCAAGTCGACCTCTTTGCCCCACCGCCGTTGCAAGACGATGTGGGCCCCAGCCCGCTGCAAGCCAAGCTGGCCGAGATCGACCCCGACAAACTCAGTCCACGCGATGCGTTGGATGCCCTCTACCAACTGAAGAAACTCTTATGACTTATTGCGTCGGTATCAAGCTCAAAGCGGGCCTCGTGTTCTTGTCTGACTCGCGCACCAATGCGGGCCTCGACCAAATCAGCACCTTCCGCAAAATGATCGTGTACGAAAAGCCGGGCGACCGCTTCATGGTGTTGTTGTCGGCGGGCAATTTGTCCATCTCGCAATCGGTGCGCGAAATTTTGCAAGTCGAGCAACTCAAAGACACGCCCGAAAGCGAGCCCATCACCATCTGGAACGCCAAGAGCATGTTTGATGCCGTGCGCGTGTTGGGCGCAGCGATTCGTCGTGTGCACGAGCGCGATGCAGCGGCCCTCAAAGCCTCGGGCGTGGACTTCAATGTGTCGCTCATCTTTGGTGGACAAATTGCAGGCGAAGGCATGCGTTTGTTTCAGGTGTACTCACCCGGCAACTTCATTGAAGCCACGGCAGAAACGCCTTACTTCCAAATTGGCGAATCCAAATACGGCAAGCCCGTGCTCGACCGCGTGCTGCAACCCGACACCCCGCTGGACGAAGCGGCCAAGTGCGCACTGGTGTCCATGGACTCCACCCTCAAATCGAACCTGTCGGTGGGCCTGCCGCTCGACATGGTGGTCTACGAAGCCGACAAGTTTCAAAGCGACAAAGTGGTGTGCATCGACGAACACAACCCCTACTTCCAGATGATGCACAACACCTGGGGCGTGAAGCTGCGCGAGGTGTTTGACGGCATTGACGACCCCGTGTGGAACGGCGAAGCCACCGCCACGCCCCTGTTGCAACCGGCGCAGCGCGTGCAAGCCCTGAAGAAGATTCAAACCCCAGACGAAAAACTCATTTGAACGGCATGTCTCAACCGCTCCTTGTTTTTTCACACGGCAACAGTTTTCCCGCGTGCGCCTACCGCGTCATGCTGGACGCCCTTCGTGCGCGCGGTTTTCGTGTGGAAGCGGTGGACAAATTTGGGCACGACCCACGCTACCCCGTCACCAACAACTGGCCGCACTTGGTGCAACAACTCACCGACTTCGCCACGCCCTTCACCGCAGACGGCCCTGTGTTTTTGGTGGGCCATTCCTTAGGCGGCATTCTCAGCATGATGGTGGCCGCCAAGCACCCCGAGCTGGTGCGCGGCGTCGTGCTGCTGGACTCACCCATGCTGGGCGGCTGGAAAGCCAAACTGCTCAAAGTGGGCAAGCGCGTGCCGGGGGCCGAGGTGTTTTCACCCGCCGCCGTCAGTCGCAAACGCCGCACCACTTGGGCCAGCGAAGCCGATGTGCTGGCCCACTTTCAACACAAAAAAGTATTTGCCAAATGGCACCCACAGGTGTTGCAAGACTATGTCAAACACGGCACGCACGACGAACACACCGCGCAAGGCACGCGTCGCGTCCTGAGCTTTGACCGCGACATTGAAAGCGCCATCTACAACGGCTTGCCCGATCACTTGGAGAGCTATTTCAAACGCCACCCCCTCCAATGCAAAGCCGCCCTGATAGGCGGCTTGCAATCGCGTGAGTTGAAACAAGTGGGCCTAGATTTCAGCCGCCGTGTCACGCAAGGCCGTGTGATGAAAATTGATGGCACGCATCTGTTTCCGATGGAGCACCCGTTGGTGGCAGCAGCGGCTGTTGAGACGGCGTTGCTCAACCTGATGGTGTGAGTTTGAGTCTGTGCTCACCTGCTTAGCTTGTCTTAAGCGGCCCAAGTCACCGAGCCGGTCCACGCGGTGGCCAACACCACGATGCCAAACACAATGCGATACCAAGCAAACGGCACAAAGCTGTGCGTGGCGATGTAGCGCAACAACCAACGCACACACACCCATGCGCTGATGAACGACAACACCAAGCCCACAGCAAACACAGGCGCATCAGCCATGCTGAGCAACGCGCGCTCTTTGTACAAACTGTAGGCACCCGCGCCAATCAGTGTGGGAATGGCCAAGTAAAACGAAAAGTCGGTCGCCGCCTTGCGCGACAAGCCCAGCAACATGCCCCCAATGATGGTGGCACCGCTGCGGCTGGTGCCGGGAATCATGGCAAGGCACTGCACCAAGCCCACCTTCAAGGCGTCGCGTGGTGACATGGCCTCCACCGTTTCAATGCGCGCTGGCTCAACCACTGGCTCTTCCTCGCCCTCAGGCTTGGCACGGCCCCAGCCCTCGGCCCACAAGATGATGAAGCCCCCCACGATAAAGGTGCTGGCCACCACGGTAGGCGTGAACAAATGCGCTTTGATCAACTTGCCAAACAACAAGCCCAACACCACCGCAGGCACAAAGGCGATGAACACATTCAACGCGAAACGGCGTGCCTCCACCTGCGTGGGCAAAGCCCCCAACGTGCCGACAATCTTTTGCCAATACACAAGAATGACGGCAAAGATGGCGCCGGTCTGAATGGCGATCTCGAACACCTTGGCTTTTTCGTCATGAAAACCAAGCCACCAACCCGCCAAGATGAGATGCCCCGTCGATGAAATAGGCAAAAACTCGGTCAACCCTTCGACCACGCCCATGACGGCGGCTTTGAGCAACAAAACGATATCCATACAACTCCTAAAACTGGGGCAGATTATCGCCAACCCTAGCGAGGATTCCCTGTTGCAATCAATGCACCGCCGCAAAGTCAATGAAGCCTCGCTCCACATTGGTGTGTGTCAATTTCACGCGCAAGAACTCGCCCACCTCATGGTCGGAGGTGTAAGACGTGAGCATGCCTTCGACGGGCGGTGAAAACACGCGCACCCATGTGCCAGACGGCGTTTTACCGGTCACCACCGCTTCAAACACATGTCCAATATGGCCCGCGAGCATCAAGGCGGACTCTGACTTGCGCATGCGTCGCTCGACTTTGCGAGCCGCGTCTTCTTGCTGGGTGCAATGCAAGGCCAGGGCTTCTAGTTCGGCGCTGCTGTAGGGCGCAGGTTCCGCCATCAAGACGCTCTTGAGCATGCGCTGCGTCACCAAGTCGGGGTAACGGCGGTTGGGTGCGGTGGAGTGGGTGTAGTCACGCACGGACAAGCCAAAGTGTCCGATGGCTTCGCTGTTGCGGTACTCCACCACGTACTCGCCCGAGCCCATCAGCTTGACGATGACCAAAGACAAATCAGGAAAACGCACGGGGTCGACTTTGCGGCGCTTGGCCAAGAAGGCCTCCAACGCGCGCGAATCAGGCTCTGCGGGCAAGTGTTCGTCATACGTCGCAGCGACTGCCACGATGCGCTGCCAACGCTCTGGCGAGCGCACCACGCGACGCAAGGAAGCATGGCCATGGTCAGCCAAAAATTGGGCGGTGCATGTGTTGGCCGCGATCATGAATTCTTCAATCAATTGGCGCGCGCGGTTTTGCACTTGTTGGCGAATCGCCACCACACGCTCGCCGTCAAACACAGCGTGGGGCTGCAAAGTTTCAAACTCCAACGAGCCCTGTGCATGCCTGCGTGTGCGCAAACTCTGAGCGACCGCGTCTTGCAAGCGCAGCTGTTCATCCATGCCTAAGACGCGTTGCGCAGGCTCAGGCAGCACAGCGTCGCCCTCGATCCAATCGGAAACAGCGTCGTAGGCTAACTTGGCTTTGTTGTGAACCTTGGCTCGGTACAGTTGGCTGTGCGTGACTTCTGCATGGGCATTGATCCACATCTCCACCACCACGGCCAAGCGTTCTTGATCCGGGTTGAGCGAGGTGAGGTCGGTACACAAACGCTCCGGCAGCATGGGGAAGATGCGCGTCGAGGTGTAGACCGAGGTGGTGTTGTGTTTGGCGTGCGCATCCAAGGCCGAGCCTTTGGGGACCAGCACATCCACATCGGCCACCGCGACATACACCTTGGTGTGTCCATCGGCTTGCTTTTGTGCCACGGTGAGTTGGTCCAAGTCGCGCGAGTCATCGTTGTCAATGGAGCACCACAACCAGTCGGTCATGTCCACCACACGTGGGTCTGGGTCTTGACCTGCGTGCGTGATGGCACGCAACTCTTGCAAAGCGGCCATCGAAAACTCAGGCTCTAAGCCACGCTCCGTCATGGCTTGGCCCGCAATCCACGACAACTCCGAACGACCCAAGGCGTGTTTGTAATTCATGCGTCGAATGTAGCGTGTGATGGCGGGCGTATCATGGACTTTGTTATGTCACGACTCCAAAACCTCCGTGCTTACCGCACCCAAATCCTCATCGCTTGCGTCGTTCTCGGCCTGGCACTCTGGCTAGGGTTGAATCTTTGGCTAGGGCCGAAAACACCCGTTGCCTTGGTGGTGCAGCGCGATTTTGTGCAAACCGTGGTCGCCAGCGGGCACATCGAAAGCCCGCACCGTGTGGATCTGGGTGTGCAGATCACGGGAACCGTCAAAGCCGTGCCTGTGAGCGAAGGCCAAACCGTGACTGCCGGACAACCGTTGATTGCGCTTGATGATGCCGAGTTGCTGGCCAGCGCGCGCCAAGCTGAGTTGGCGGTGACGCAAGCACAGGCCAAACTGCGCCAGTTACGCGAAGTACAAGCCCCGCTGGCCGAGCAAGCCGTGGCCCAAGCCCAAGTCAACCAAGTAGCGGCCACGCGGACCTTGAAACGCACACAAGAACTGTTCGAAAAAGGCTTCATCGGGCAAGCCGCCTTGGACGAAGCCATCCGTGCCGAACAGGTGATGCGCTCGCAACTCAACATCACCCAGCAACAACTCCACAGCGCTCGCGCGGGAGGCAGTGACATGGCGGTGGCGGAGTCGGCCTTGTCCCAAGCGCAAGCCGGTGCCGAGCTGGCCCGGGCCAAACTGCGCTACAGCCAAGTGCTGGCCCCAGTGGCTGGCACGCTGATTGCCCGCAATGTCGAGCCGGGCGATGCCGTGCAAGCGGGCAAGGTGCTGATGGTGCTGTCGCCCGAAGGCGAGACCCAGTTGGTGGTGCAGATTGACGAGAAGCATTTGAACTTGCTCAAGATGGGCCAAACCGCATGGGTCTCCACCGATGCTTATCCGGACCAACGCTTCGCCGCCGAAGTGATGTACATCAACCCAGGGGTGGATGCCCAACGCGGCTCTGTCGCTGTGAAGCTGCGCATTCCCCAACCCCCTGCTTACTTGCGACAAGACATGACGGTGTCAGTGGACATCGAAGTGGCCAAACGCAGCCAAGCGGTGCTGGTGCCCACCGAGGCCGTGCACGACTTAGACAGCCCCGAGCCTTGGGTGCTCAAAGTGGTGAACGGCAAAACGGAGCGCACAGCTGTGCGCCTAGGACTGCGCAGCCAAGGCCTGTGCGAAGTGCTGGAAGGCTTGACTGTGGGCGACCAAGTTCTGGCCATTGCCAGCCTGCCCGTGAACGACAAGGCCCGCGTGCGGCCCGTCTCCCAACTTGTGGCGAAATGAACGCTGACACACGCACCCCTCCCTCCGTCCCACAGTTATCGCGATGGATGCCGTTTGAGTGGTTGGTGGCGCTGCGGTTTTTGCGCGAAGGTCGCGTTCAGACCCTATTCATCATTGGTGGTGTGGCGATTGGTGTAGGCGTGATCGTCTTCATGTCGGCCCTGCTCAGTGGTCTGCAAAGCAACTTCGTCAAACGTGTGTTGACTGGCCAAGCCCACATCCAATTGCTGCCCCCCAAGGAGGTCACCCGTGCGTTGCGCGGCGCCGACGCACAGGTGGTCGAGGGCAGCATCGTGCAGCCACCGCTGCAACGCCTCAAAAGCATTGACCAATGGCAAAGCGTGGCCGCACAGATTCGCGCACTGCCCGAGGTCAACGTGGTGTCGCCTGCGGCCAATGGCTCGGCTTTGGTGGTGCGTGGAGACGCCAGCCGAGCCATCACGGTCGTGGGGATTGACCCAGAGTTGTACTTTCGCATCGTGCCCATGCCTGAAAAAATCGTGCGCGGCACCGCGCGCGTCACCATCAGCGACATCTTGATTGGCACCGAACTGGCCAATGACTTGGGCGTGTCCGTGGGCGACAAGCTGCGTATCACCGCGGCCAACGGCAACTCCAACACCCTGACCATCACTGGCATTTTTGATTTGGGTAACAAAGGGGCTAACGCCCGCACCACCGTGATGGCTTTGCGCTCTGCACAAAGTTTGCTGGGCTTGCAAGGCGGCGTGTCGGCGCTGGATGTGACGGTGCACGATGTGTATGGCGCCGAGTTGGTGGCGCGGCGCATCACCCAACTCACAGGGGTGGAGGCCGACAGTTGGATCAAAACCAACGAACAATTTTTCGCAGCCATCAGCGCGCAGACCACGGCGAACACCGCCATTCGCGTGTTTGTCGGTCTGTCGGTGGCGTTTGGGATTGCCAGCGTGTTGGTGGTGTCGGTGGTTCAAAAATCACGCGAGATTGGCATCTTGCGGGCCATGGGCATCACGCGGGAACAAGTCTTGCGCATCTTTTTGTTGCAAGGCGGGTTACTCGGCTTTGGGGGCGCCTTGGCGGGCTCGTTGTTGGGCTCTCTAGGTTTGTTCGTCTGGCAACAAGCGCAACGCAACCCAGACGGCACGGTGATGTTTGCCGTGAGCTTCGAGCCCCTGATGTTCGCCATGGCCTTGATGTTGGCCACAGTCACCGGCCTGATGGCCTCGTTTGCCCCCGCCATGCGTGCAGCGCGGCTGGACCCTGTGAGTGCCATCCGTGGATAACGCCCGCCGCTCTGACGCGCCACGGGTGGTGCAACTGCAAGATGTTTGCAAGTCGTTCAATGTGGGTCAGCCCAATGAAATTGAAATCTTGCACCACATCAACTTCAGTCTGGCGCGCGGTGAATTTTGTGCGGTGATGGGGCCGTCGGGCTCAGGCAAAAGCACCTTGCTCAACATCATCGGTTTGCTGGACCGACCGACACATGGCCAACTGGCCATTGGCACAGAGGAGACCACGGGGCTGGGCGACCACGCCCTCACCCGCTTGCGCGGCCACGCGATTGGTTTTGTGTTTCAACACCACCATTTGCTCAACGCCTTCACCGCGCTGGAGAACGTGATGATGCCCATGCTGGGCGCAGCAGGTTTTTCCAACGCCAGCATCGAAGCACGCGCTGCCGAACTGCTGGACAACGTGGGCCTGAGCGCCTTCGCCCACCAACCCTCAGGCAGCATGTCGGGTGGCCAACAACAACGCGTGGCCGTGGCCCGCGCACTGGCCATGAACCCAGCCCTGCTGCTGGCCGATGAGCCCACAGGCAACTTAGACAGCAAAAGCGCTGATGCGGTGTTTGACCTGCTGCGTCGCGTCAGCCGCGAACAAGGCACCACGGTTTTGTTTGTGACCCACAACCCCGAATTGGCCGCACGTTGCGATAAAACGATCCAAGTGGTGGATGGTCGAGTGGTTTAGTGCAACTCGCCCGCCTAAAATCACAGGATGACGAAACCCGCTACCCCCGCGACAGAACAAGACCACAAGCCCAGCAACTTTTTGCGCCAAATCATCGAGAACGATTTGGCCCAAGGCACTTATGCCAACCGTCGCTGGGCGGGCAGCCCCGGTGACGCAGCGCATCACGCCAAAGGTGCGCCAGACCCCGCCAAGATTCGAACCCGTTTTCCACCCGAGCCCAACGGCTACTTGCATGTGGGCCATGCCAAAAGCATTTGCATCAACTTCGGTTTGGCGCGTGACTATGGCGGCGTGTGCCACCTGCGCTTTGACGACACCAACCCCGAAAAAGAAGACACGGAATACGTCAACGCCATCATCGACGCGGTGCAGTGGCTGGGCTTTGATTGGCGCCAACCCGGCAACGACCTAGCCTACCAAGCCAGCGATTACTTCGACTTCATGTACCGCGCCGCCGAGGCCTTGATTGAAGCCGGCCATGCCTACGTGGATGAGCAAACCCCAGAAGAAATGCGCGTCAACCGTGGCGACTTTTCTAAGCCCGGCGTCAACAGCCCTTTCCGTTCACGCAGCGCTGCGGAAAACCTCGCACGCTTTCGCGAAATGCGCGATGGCAAGCTGGCCGACGGTGCCGCCGTGCTGCGCGCCAAGATTGACATGGCCTCGCCCAACATCAATCTGCGCGACCCCGCCATCTACCGCATTCGCCGCGCCACGCACCACAACACCGGCGACAAATGGTGCATCTACCCGATGTACACCTTTGCGCATCCCATCGAAGACGCGCTGGAGCAAATCACCCACAGCATTTGCACGCTGGAGTTTGAAGACCAACGCCCGTTCTACGACTGGCTGATGGAGCGCTTGTGCGAGTGCGGTCTGCTGGCGGCACCTGCCCCGAAGCAATACGAGTTCTCGCGCCTCAACCTCACCTACGTCATCACCAGCAAACGCAAACTCGCGCAACTGGTGAACGAGGGCAAAGTCAGCGGCTGGGACGACCCCCGCATGCCCACCATCGTCGGCCTGCGCCGCCGTGGCTACACGCCCGAGAGCCTGCAACTGTTTGCCGAGCGCATTGGCGTGACCAAGAGCGACAGCTGGATTGACTACAGCACCCTCGAAGGCTGCTTGCGCGAAAGCCTAGAAAACACCGCACACCGCGCCATGGCCGTGCTCGACCCCGTCAAACTCGCGCTCACCAACTGGGACGAGGTAATGGGTGCGGGCCACCTGGAGCCCTGCACACAACCTGCACTGCCGCACACCGAAGAGGGCGTTGAAGTGCCCACGCGCCATTTCAAAATTGGCAAAGAGGTGTGGATTGAGCGTGACGACTTTTCAGAGGAACCGCCCAAGGGCTACAAACGCCTTTATCCGCCCCGGCCAGGCGCGGATGGCCAAATGCTTCCCGGCAACAAAGTGCGCCTCAAAGGCGGCTACGTGATTGAATGCACAGGCTGCACCAAAGATGCGTCGGGCAACATCACTGAAGTGCAAGCCACCGTCATCCCCGACACCAAGAGCGGCACGCCCGGCAGCGCCACCGTCAAGGCCAGCGCCGCCATCACATGGGTGGGCGTGAACGACGGCCTAGAGGCGCAAGTGCGCCTGTATGACCGCTTGTTCACCGACGCACAACCCGACGCAGGCGGCAAAGACTTTTTAGCCGCCCTCAACCCCGACAGCCTGAAGGTGGTGACTGCGTATGTGGAGCCATCCTTGGCCCACGTGAGCGCTGGGGCGCACTTTCAGTTTGAACGCCACGGCTACTTCGTGACCGACCGCGTGGACCATGCGGGGGGTCAGTTGGTGTTTAACAAGATCACGGGGCTCAAGGACACGTGGGCGAAATAAATAGGCGCTTGTAACCTTCGCAGCCTTGCCAATCATCTAACTGGCTGATCTGCTAGCCCATCACTCCAACAAAGCTCAAGGCACAGACACACTGTGCACAGTCATGCAAAGCTAAAAAGCGTGCATGACTTCAAGATCCACCACACCCAACGGTATTAGCAAATTTGCTAATATTCAGCAAACAACAAACTGGCGAATCACGTATTACAACGCGCGGGTTCAGCGTGATGTCTGGGCTATGCCAGCGGGCATCGTGGCTGACTATTTGAGGTTGACTGAAGCGATGGCCCTCTACGGCGCAGACCTTCGTATGCCGCATTCAAGGGCCATGGGTGGGGGCTTGTTTGAGCTGCGACCGAAAGGGCCTGAAGGAATTGGACGGGTCTTTTATTGCACGCAAGTGGGCAAGACCATTGTGGTGCTGCACTCGTTCGTGAAAAAAACTCAACAGACGCCACACGCAGAATTGCGCGTGGCGCGCAAACGATTAAAGGATGTGCAACATGGCTAACACCGGATACAAACCCGTGCCGCATGATGCGGTGTTTAAAAAAGCATTGCTCGCCAAACCCGGCGTGAAGAAAGCCTACGACGCGTTGGAGGAAGAATATGCCACGTTGCACGCCATGCTTGATGCGCGTTTGGCAGCGGGCCTGACCCAAGCCGATGTCGCTGCACGCATGGGCACGACGGTATCGGCTATCTCTCGGCTTGAATCGTCGCTGCGCAGCGAAAAACACTCACCTTCTTTTGCCACGCTGCGCAAGTACGCACAGGCCTGCGGCAAAAAGTTGGTAGTGCGGATGGTTTAGCCACGGAAAAACCAATAACCCCAAGCCAGCTCAACACAATAAGCTTGGTTATGCTTCCACTCTCAAAGGAAATTATTCAATGTCAACGCTTCTCGATCAATTGCAATGGCGCTACGCCGCTAAAAAAATGGATGCCACCCGCGTGGTGCCTCAAGACAAAGTGGAGCGCATCCTCGAAGCGGCGCGCTTAGCGCCCACGTCGAGCGGCTTGCAGCCGTTCGAAATTATTTTGGTGACGAACCCCGATGTGCGCGCCAAGATTCAAGCCAGCGCCCACGGTCAAGCGCAGATCACCGAAGGCTCGCACCTGTTGGTGTTTGCGGCGTGGGATACCTACACGGCAGATCGCATCAACATGATGTTTGACCTCACCAACGCACAGCGCGGTGGCACCAACGAAGGCTGGGAAAACTACCGCCAAATGCTGTTGGCCAACTACCCCGCACGCGATGCGCAGGTGAACTTCGAACACGCTGCGCGTCAAGCCTATATCGGCTTGGGTGCTGCGTTGATCTCGGCGGCGTTTGAAGAAGTGGACGCGACGCCAATGGAAGGTTTCGACCCAAAGGCCGTGGACGACATTTTGAACTTGCACACACGCGGTTTGCGCAGCGTGGCCATCATGCCTTTGGGTTACCGCTTGGCCGCCCAAGACTGGCTCGCGCCACTCAAGAAAGTGCGTCGCCCACGCGAGCAGTTCGTGACGGAAGTGAAGTAATTACTGCTTCTCGACGGGATTGGCCGTCAACAAGTGAGCCGAGTAAGCGCGCATGAATTCACGCGCTTTCTCAGGCTTCGTATTGAGCCATGCGTCATACGCGCCCTCACCCAAGATGACGGGCATGCGTTTCTCGTTGCCGTTTTGTTGGTAGCGGTGCAGCAAGGCATGGCTGTTGGCGTTGACGGTGAGCAGTGTGAAGCTGATGATCTCTGCGCCGTCTTTGGCCCAACGCTCCCAAATGCTCGCCACGCCCATGGGCTTGCCATCCACACGGGTGATGCGCGTGGGCACGGCTTTGCCACTGCGCCAGTCGTCTTCAAAGAACGCCATCATGGGCACGATGCAGCGCTGACCAGCCAGCCACGCATCGCGAAAGTTGTTGGACGTGGTGACGGTTTCCGAACGCGCATTGACCATCTTGGTCGAGCGCAACTTGGCGTCAGACGCTGACTTGACCCACCGGGGCACAAAACCAAACTGGCCGACGCCTAGCTCGCGCCCGGGTCCGGCACTGGGCTCTGCCTCAGGCACCGCGCCCTCAACCGCAGGCGCATTGCGCACAAACACCGCCAACTTGCGCGGCCACAGGTCGCGCTCAAATTTCACTTCGGGCGCTGCCACATCAAAGGCATCGGGATACATCGCAGCGTTTTGCACGCTTTCAAAATGGGCAGTCATGCGGGCATGCTATCAGTGCAACAGACGCGCGCCTGATACGCTCTAGCCTTCGTTCGTTTTTCTCATCCATGCTGATTCGTTTTAACAAGCCCTACGGCGTCCTGAGCCAGTTCACCCCCGAGGGGCGATGGCGCGGCCTGAAAGATTTCATCACCCTGCCCGGCGTGTATGTGGCGGGCCGCTTGGACGCCGACAGCGAAGGCCTGTTGCTGCTCACCGACGACGGTACGTTGCAAGCGCGCATTGCCGAGCCGCGCTTCAAGATGGAAAAAACTTACCTCGCACAAGTGGAAGGCATGGCCGATGACGCTGCGCTGCAAGCCCTGTGCAGGGGCGTGATGCTCAACGACGGCATGACGCTGCCCGCCCGCGCCCGTGCTGTGGAAGCCCCCGCCTACTTGTGGGAGCGCGATCCGCCCATTCGCGTGCGACGGACTCTGCCCACCTCGTGGCTAGAGCTCACCATCCGCGAAGGCCGCAACCGCCAAGTACGCCGCATGACCGCTGCCGTGGGGCTACCCACGCTGCGCTTGATACGCACCCACATCGGGCCCTACAGCGTGATGGACCTGCCACTGGGAACTTGGCAAAAAATACAATAAAACCCAAATAGGGTATGATGAAACCCATTATGGGTATTTCAAACATTTCCAACCTTGCCGACGCTCTGTTTCCCAAAGTGCGCCAACGCGTGCTGGCTGTGTTGTTTGGCCAGCCCGACAGAAGCTTTTATGCCAATGAGGTCATTGCACTGGCCCAATCCGGCACAGGCGCGGTGCAGCGAGAGTTGGCCGATATGGCGCAAGTCGGCTTGATCAGCGTGACCAAGGTGGGCAACCAAAAACATTTTCAAGCCAACACGCAATCACCGGTGTTCACGGAGCTGCGCGGCTTGGTACTCAAAACTGTGGGGCTGGCCGATGTGCTGCGCCGTGCCCTGGCCCCTTTGAACAATCGCATCGACACCGCATTTGTCTATGGCTCAATGGCCAACCAACAAGACACCGCTCAAAGCGATGTGGATGTGATGTTGATCAGCCCCGCCCTCAGCTACGCCGAGGTATTTGGCGCACTGGAAAGCGCCAGCCAGCAGATCAAGCGCAACATCAACCCAACGCTATACACACCCGACGAATTTTCCCAACGCCTAGACCAAGATCAGGCCTTCATCACCCGCGTGATGCAGCAGCCCAAGATTTGGTTAATCGGCCAGTTGGAGCAAATGAATGGACAACACCGCACTTGAGAACCTGAGTGGTCCTGGCAAAGCACTCAAACCAGAAGCACCCGACGAGGCCGAGCTGGCAGGCTTGATACGCACTGGCACAGCCCGTTTGCACGATGCACACAATGCAGCCCTCTCGCTGGAAAGCCAATTTGACTTGGCTTACAACTCAGCGCATGCGCTGTGCTTGGCCGCGCTCAGACGAAAGGGCTATCGGCCCAGTAACCGCTACATCGTGTTTCAGGTGTTGCCCCACACACTGGGCCTTGGCCCTGAGGTTTGGCGTGTGCTTGATAAATGTCACAACATGCGCAACCTCGGCGAGTACGAAGGCTTGTGGGAGGTGAATGTACGTTTGGTGGCCGACTTGATCGCCGCCACACAACGCGTGCTTGACGCGCTGAACGCGCAACCTTGCTGATGTGACTTACCATTCCCTCATCTCACTCCGAGATAACTACAAAGAAGGTGATATGGCCAAAGGCGAACAACACAGCAACAAAATGACAAAGAAGCCTAAAAAGGACACGTCACCTCCCAAGACCTCCACCTCGGACCGTCCCAACCCGCCCACCACTTACGTCGCACCACGCGGCAAGATCAAGAACAAGTAATGTCTGCCACCGTCGCGCTCGCCACACTTCGCATCGCCCTGACCGAATTGCGCCGCAACGCGCTCAGCGATCGTGCCTTCATTCAAGCGGCACGCTCGCAAGAGGCTTTGTTCCAAGCTCTGCCACCCAAGTTTGAAGAGGTGTGGCTGGGGCTGGTGGACCGACTGGAGTCGAGTGCGCTGTTTGCCGAAGAAAGCTGCTCGTTCAGCCAAACCGATTTGCTCGACAACCTCGCGCTGGTGCTGGACAAAGCCGAAGCAACACTGACCGCCTGAGATGACTGCCCCAGAGAACTTTCAAATCTTCACCGTCAAAGTGACGCCCGCTGACTTGCAGTACGACGTGGAGGGTGACCTCACCTTGTTGGAAGCGGCGGAGTTGTCACGCATCGAGCTGCCCAGCTCGTGCCGCAACGGCACCTGCCGCACCTGCGTGTGCCGCCTCGTGAGTGGCGAGGTGGCCTACACCATCGAGTGGCCGGGCCTGAGCGCCGAAGAAAAAGCCGAGGGCTATGTGCTGCCCTGCGTGGCACGGCCCACGACAAACGTGGTGCTGGAACAAACACAGGCTCGCGCGACATAAAGTCACTTGCAGATGAAACCCATTTACGAAGACGAACACCTGCTGGTGTTCGACAAGCCCAGTGGCTTGCTCTCGGTGCCAGGACGCGGGCCTGACAAGCAAGACTGCCTGTCCAAGCGCGTGCAAGACATTTACACCGACGCGCTGGTCGTACACCGCCTCGACCAAGACACCTCGGGCCTCATCGTGATGGCGCGTGGCATTGAAGCACAGCGCCGCATCAGTCGCTTGTTTGAAACACGTCAGGTCAGCAAACGCTACATGGCGGTGGTGGCGGGCAACCCGCTGCTCACCCAAGCGCACGTGCCCACCAACGCGGACGGCTGGCGGGCCATTGAAGGCAACATCCTGCTCGACTGGGAGCGCCGCCCCATCCACATCATTCACCCCGACGGCAAGCCCAGCCTGAGCTTGTGGCGCATGGTGCAAGCGGGTGACACGGCGAGCTTGATAGAGCTAGAGCCTTTCACAGGCCGCACACACCAACTTCGCGTGCACATGCAAAGCTTGGGGCATCCCATGCTGGGCGATTCGCTGTATGCGCCGCCCGACATCTTGGCGCGCACGCCACGGCTGATGCTGCACGCGCAAGACATCGGGTTTGCCCACCCTTTTAGCGAAGAAGCCATGTTTTTTACGGCCCCCGTGGCGTGGTCTGCGGCAAACCCCTATCTGGCAGGGGCTTGCACGTAAGACATCTGTAGCCCAAGCGGCGCAAACTTATTTGGTTCTAACTTTTATAACTGGAGACTGAAATGCGTGAAGTAGTTGTGGTGAGCGGTGTTCGTACGGCCATTGGTACCTACGGCGGCAGCCTGAAAGACATTCCCCCCACCGAGCTGGCCGCCCAAGTCGTGCGCGAGTCACTGGCACGCGCCCATGTCGACGGCAAAGATGTGGGCCATGTGGTGTTTGGTCATGTGGTGAACACCGAACCCAAAGACATGTATCTCTCTCGCGTGGCCGCCATCCACGGCGGTTGTGCAGAGGGCACTCCCGCTTTCAACGTGAACCGTTTGTGCGGCTCGGGCTTGCAAGCCATCGTGTCTGCCAGCCAAGCCATCATGCTGGGCGACTGCGACATCGCGATTGGCGGCGGCGCTGAAAACATGAGCCGTGGTCCCTACGCCTCCTTGAGCGCACGTTGGGGCGCACGCATGGGCGACAGCAAGATGGTGGACATGGTGGTGGGTGCTTTGCACGACCCCTTCCACACCATCCACATGGGGGTGACGGCTGAAAACGTGGCGGCCAAATTTGGCATCACCCGTGAAATGCAAGACGCCACCGCCGTCGAGAGCCACAACCGTGCGCAACGCGCCACCGAAGCGGGCTACTTCAAAGACCAAATCGTGCCCGTGATGCTCAAGAGCAAAAAAGGCGACGTGGCCTACGCCACAGACGAGCACTTCCGCCCCAACTGCAAGATGGAAGACATGGCCAAACTCAAGCCCGTGTTCATCAAAGAAAACGGCACGGTCACTGCGGGCAACGCCTCAGGCATCAACGACGCGGCTGCGGCTGTGGTGTTGATGGAAGCCAAAACAGCACAAGCGCGTGGCGCCAAGCCCTTGGCACGTTTGGTGTCATATGCCCACACCGGCCTCGACCCCAAAATCATGGGCATGGGCCCCGTTTCGGCCTCTCGTCTCGCTTTGCAAAAAGCAGGCTTGACCACGAACGACATGGACGTGATTGAAGCCAACGAAGCCTTTGCAGCCCAAGCCTGTGCGGTGAGCAAAGAGCTCGGCTTGGACCCCGCCAAAGTCAACCCCAACGGTTCTGGCATTTCTTTGGGTCACCCCATTGGTGCGACCGGCGCTTTGATTACAGTGAAGGCTTTGTACGAACTGCAACGCATCAACGGCAAGTACGCTTTGGTCACCATGTGCATTGGTGGCGGCCAAGGCATCGCTGCGATTTTTGAGCGTCTTTGATCCTCTATGACAAGCCCAACCGACCCAAGTTTTATCCAACGCGAAGCCAACCAGTTCGCACTGTTAAATCAACGTCGGTTCGGGCCGTTTTTCTGGACGCAGTTTTGCGGTGCGGCGAATGACAACTTGTTCAAGTTCGCCTTCACCGTGATGGTGACCTACCAGCTCAGCGTGAGCTGGTTGCCCGTGTCTTTGGCGGGTTTGGTGATTGGCGCCCTGTTCATCCTGCCCTACTTGTTGTTCTCGGCCACCAGTGGACAGCTGGCGGAAAAATACGAACACACGGTCATCATGCGCTGGGTGAAAAACTGTGAAATTGGCATCATGGTGCTGGCCGCTGTAGGCTTTTTGACGGAGCAAGCCGCCGTGCTGCTGCTGTGCACGTTTTTGATGGGGCTGCACTCGACGGTGTTTGGTCCTGTGAAGTATTCCTACTTGCCCCGCGTGCTCGACGAACACGAACTCACAGGCGGCAACGGCATGACCGAAATGGGCACCTTTGTGGCCATCTTGCTCGGCAATGTGGCGGGAGGGTTGCTGGTGGCCATGCCTGAGATAGGTCACGCCTCAGTGGCCTTGGCGTGCGTGGCGGTGGCGGTGTTTGGCCGCTGGATGAGTGGGCGTATTCCTTCGCTCACAGCCACACACCCCCATGAAGCCATCAACTGGAACCCCATCAGCGAAACCCTGCGCAATCTCACGTTGGCACGTGCCAACAGACAAGTCTTTCAAACCCTGCTGGGCATCAGCTGGATGTGGTTCTTTGGCGCTGTGTTTTTAAGTCAGTTTCCCAGCTTTGCCAAAGAAGTGCTGCATGGTGATGCGCAAGTGGCCTCCTTGCTGTTGGTGTTGTTCTCCGTTGGCATTGGCGCAGGCTCGCTCTTGTGCGAGTACCTGAGCCGTGGCCGCGTCGAGATTGGCCTGGCACCTCTGGGCGCAGTGGGCATGACGCTGTTTGCGGTGGACTTGTATGTGGCCTCTAGCCATTTGGTTTTTTCTGAGCTGATGGGCATTCAGGCCTTCATCTCACACACCGAACACTGGCGCATCATGGCGGACTTGTTTTTGTTAAGTCTGTTCACCGGCATTTACAGCGTGCCCATGTATGCCTTGATACAAATCGAAAGCAAAGCACATGAAGTGGCGCGCATCATCGCAGCCAACAACATCATCAATGCGTTGTTCATGATTGCCAGTTCACTCATCGCTGGCGTCATGATGGGTGCGGGTGCCACCGTCCCCGACATATTTTTCTGGACAGGCGTAGCCAATGCGGTGGTCACATTGGCCATCTTCTTGGCCGAGCCCAGTTATTTACACCGATTTGCCGCTTGGTTGCGCGGGGTTTGACCCAGCGCAAGGGTGCATTGGCTTCTTACAATTAAGCTGTATCCGTCAAGTCAACACGCCAAGGCACTGCCCATCAGCAGCCAATCGGCACTCCGTTTTATTCGAAAGCTTTTCATGTCCGACACACTCATCGCCACACTGCCCACCCGCGAAGTCACACTCGCTTGGTCTGATGCTTTGTCTCTGGAGCTGGACTTCATGGACGACACGCACCGTGAGTTTGTCGACTTGTTAGCCGCCACCGAACTGGCCGATGACGAGACCTTGGCTGAACGCTTTGCCGCCTTGATTGCGCACACCGAAGACCACTTTGGTGGCGAAGACAAGTGGATGAAAGACACCAAGTTTTCATCCAGCAACTGCCACACCATGCAACACAACGTCATCCTCGAAGTGATGCGCGAAGGCTTGCGCCGTGGCCGCGAGAAAGGCGACATGGCCGTGATGCGTCAAATGGCGCACGAACTCGGTATTTGGTTCCCCCAACACGCGCAAACCATGGACGCGGCTTTGGCCCTGCACCTGCGCCGCGTCGGTTATGACGCAGCCACAGGCATCGTCTCAGCGCCTGAGGCCTTGCCTGAAGACGAAATCCACGGCAGCGGCAGCTGCGGTGACAGCGGCTGCGCTTAAGCCCTTGTTTTAAGCGTAGCGTTGGCGCGCCAGCGCAGCGCCATCGGCGAGGGCTTGAAGCTTCTTCATGGCCACTTCACGGCTCATCGGTGCCAAGCCGCAGTTGGTGCAGGCGATCAAACGGTTCTTAGGCACGTACTTCAAGGCCATGCCAATGGTGTCTGCGATTTGCTCTGGCGTTTCAATCACGTCGCTGGCCACGTCAATCACACCCACCATCACGTCTTTGCCTTCGAGCAGTGCCATCATTTCAGGCGGCACATGCGAGTGGTAGCACTCCAAGCTCACTTGCTGGATGCTGCTCTTGGCCAAAGCAGGCAACACTTTTTCATATTGACGCCACTCGTCGCCCAAGGTCTTCTTCCAGTTGTTGTTGGCCTCAATGCCATAGCCATAGCAAATGTGAACGGCGGTGGTGCAGGTCAAACCTTGTGCGGCGCGCTCTAGGGCTTTGACGCCCCAATCTGCGGCTTCCTCGAGGTACACGTTGAACGCGGGCTCATCAAACTGAATGATGTCCACACCGTCGGCTTGCAAGGCCAAGGCTTCTTGATTGAGCAACTCGGCAAACGCAAACGCCATGTCAATGCGACCTTGCACCGCGTCTTTGCCCTTGCCATAAAAGCGGTCGGCCACGGTGTCGACGATGGTCATGGGGCCGGGCAAGGTGAATTTGAGTTTTTTCTGGGTGTGGGCGCGCGCGAGCTGCGCTTCAAACGCATGCACACGGCCTTTGAGACGCAAGGGTGCAATGACTTGCGGCACTTGCGCGTCGTAGCGGTTGTTGCGAATGCCCATGGTGACTTTGTTTTCAAAGTCAATGCCTTCGACCTGCTCTAAAAAACCATGCACAAAGTGTTGGCGTGATTGCTCGCCGTCACCAATCACATCCAAGCCCGCGTCTTCTTGCGCCTTGATCCACAGCAGCGTGGCATCGGCTTTGGCTTGCAGCAAAGCATCGCCCTCGGCTTGCCATTTGGGCCAGAGTTTGTTGGTTTCGGCCAACCATTCGGGTTTGGGCAAGCTGCCAGCGATTGCGGTTGAAAACATGGGTGGGTCTCCAGTGGTTTGGTTTTAAAGGTTTAACGAAAATTCTTTGGCAAGCAACTCATAGGAGCGCGCCTGCGCAGCGGCTTCATGCGTCCAAGTGATGATGACCACTTCGTCGAGCTGCAAACGCTCGGCCAGCTGGCGCAGTTTGTCTGCGACCTGTGGCGCACTGCCGACAAGCGCACCTGCACGCAACTCGGCGAGGGCCACTTGCTCTGAGGCGGTGTAGTCACGCACGGCTTGGTCGGGAGGCAGCAAGGCACCGATGCGGCCTGTGTTGCGGTCCATCTTCCAGCGGGCGCGACTTTGGAACAAACGCCAAGCCTCCTCCTCGGTGTCCGCCGCCAAGGCCCACACGCAGACTGTGGAGTGTGGTTTGGGGTGGCGTTCGCTGGGTCGGTAGTTGGCGCGGTAAAGGTTGAGGGCGTTGTCCGCGCCCTGCCCTTCGGTGATGAAGTAGGCAAAGGCATAAGGCAGGCCCAAATGGGCGGCCAGTTGTGCGCCGTAGTCGGAGCTGCCCAGCATCCACACATCGGGCGATGTGGGCCCACTCGGGTAGGCAAAAACGCCGTGTCCGGGGTGGCCTGCAGGGATGGGCTCACCGGTCACCCAAGCTTGCAATTCCATCACGTGCTGCGGGAAGTTCTCAGACGCATGACGGTCTGGGTTGAGCAGTTGAGCCGTACGGCCATCGCTGCCGGGCGCGCGCCCCACGCCAAGGTCGATGCGGCCCGGCGCTAAGGCATCCAAGACGCGGAATTGTTCGGCGACTTTCAGGGGTGCGTAATGCGGCAGCATGACGCCCGCGCTGCCTAGCCGAATGCGGCTGGTACGCGCCGCGATGGCGGCCATCAGCACCTCAGGGGCCGTGCCCACAATGCTGGGATGGCTGTGATGTTCGCTGACCCAAAAACGGTGATAGCCCCAAGCTTCACATTGAGAAGCTAGGGCCACGGTTTGACGGATCGCGGTGTCTTGGCCTCGGCCAGCGGCAGCGACGGATTGATCTAGGGCGGATAGTTTTTTCAGCACGGGCAGAGCTTAACTGCACGCGCACCCCGGGGCTGTCACACAGGCAATAGCCCCTGATGATTTATGCCGACTGGGGTCGCGAGCGACGGTTGATTTGGCGCACAGACATCAGAGCGTCAAAGAAGCCGTGCAACCAATCGAGGTCGACGGGTTTGTGCAGCAGCTGCACACCATCAGGCAAACCGCCCTTGTCCTTCACCTCTTGCGGACTCATCCCCGTCATGACGACCACGGCCAAATGGCTGAATAAGTTGTGTGTGCTGAGTGTTCTCAAGAACACAAAACCATCCACATTGGGCATGCGCAAATCGGTCAGCAACACTTGAGGCTGCAACGTGGGCATGTCCAGCAAGGCTTCCATGGCCGACGAATACATCACCACATCCAACGCCAACCCCCATTGATCGAAGTTGGCTTGCAACATCAAGCGGGTGTTCTCGTCATCTTCCACCACGAGCACTCGCAAACGGTCTTCGTCTTGCATCAATGAGGCAGGGGCTAGGTTGTGGCGACGTTGGTAGTCTTGGATCGATTGCAAGGAAATACGACGATGCCCCCCCTGCGTTTTCCAAGCTTTCAAGTCATTTTTCTCTACCAAACCTTGCACGGTTCCCACAGAGATGCCCAACATTTTGGCCGCATAGCTGGTGCCACAGTAACCGTCATACGGCTCCTTAGAGGGAAGCATATTCATTACAAGTTCCTTTTCATTTAACTAATCTGAGGAAACCTACACACAGAAATAGAAACATTTAGATGTATCTATTTCTAATTAAAACATATAAAGAATTAAATATGACGGGTAAAAACGCGGAGTCATGAGGATTTTTGAGTGACAAAAACAAAAAGCCCAGCCACGACAAGTGACTGGGCTTTGCATGCGGGGACCTGGGGATTACTTCAAGGCTTTGAAGCGCACGCGCTTAGGCTTAGCGCCTTCTTCGCCCAAACGCTTCTTCTTGTCGGCTTCGTACTCTTGGTAGTTGCCATCGAAGAACACCCATTGGCTATCGCCTTCAGCAGCCAAGATGTGGGTGGCAATGCGGTCAAGGAACCAGCGGTCATGGCTAATCACCATCACGGAGCCTGCAAATTCCAGCAACGCATCTTCCAAAGCGCGCAAAGTTTCCACGTCCAAGTCATTGGAGGGTTCGTCCAACAGCAAGACGTTACCGCCTTCGATCAAGGTTTTGGCCAAATGCAGGCGACCACGCTCACCACCAGACAACATGCCGACTTTCTTTTGCTGGTCGCCCCCGTTGAAGTTGAAGCGGCCGCAATACGCACGGCTGGGCATTTGGAACTTGCCCACGTTCATGATGTCCAAACCACCTGAGATGTCTTCCCACACAGTTTTGTCATCATTCAGGTCGTCGCGCGTCTGGTCGACAAACGCCATCTTGACGGTTTGACCAATCTTGACCTCGCCGCTGTCTGGCTGCTCTTTGCCAGCAATCAGCTTGAACAGGGTCGACTTACCTGCGCCGTTGGGGCCGATGATGCCCACAATCGCGCCAGCAGGGACGGTGAAACTGAGGTTGTCGATCAACAAACGGTCGCCAAAGGACTTGCTGACGTTCTTGAATTCAAACACTTCATGGCCCAAACGCTCTGCCACGGGAATGAAAATTTCCTGCGTTTCATTGCGTTTTTGGTATTCGTAGTCCGACAGCTCTTCGAAACGCGCCAAACGGGCCTTGCTCTTGGCTTGACGGCCTTTGGGGTTTTGACGCGCCCATTCCAATTCCTTCTTCATGGCCTTGGTGCGTGCGTCTTCGGTGCGTTGCTCAGTGGCCAAACGGGCTTCTTTTTGCTCCAACCACGTGGAGTAGTTGCCTTTGTAGGGAATGCCTTGGCCACGGTCGAGTTCCAAAATCCACTCGGCGGCGTTGTCCAAGAAGTACCGATCGTGGGTAATGGCCACGACCGTGCCTGAGAAGCGGGCCAAGAACTGTTCCAGCCAGTCCACCGACTCGGCGTCCAAGTGGTTGGTGGGTTCGTCCAACAGCAACATGTCGGGCTTAGACAGCAACAAGCGGCACAAAGCCACGCGGCGCTTTTCACCCCCAGAGAGCTTGCCAATGATGGCGTCCCAAGCTGGCAGACGCAGCGCGTCGGCGGCGATTTCGAGCAAGTGGTCAGAGCCGTCGCCTGCACCAGAGGCGGCAATGATGGCTTCGAGTTGCGCTTGTTCGGCCGCGAGCGCATCAAAGTCCGCATCTTCTTCGGCGTAAGCGGCATACACCTCTTCGAGGCGTGCTTGGGCTTCTTTGACTTCGCCCATGCCGCTCTCCACCGATTGGCGCACGGTGTGCTCGGGGTCGAGTTGCGGCTCTTGGGGCAGATAGCCGATCTTCAGGCCCGTCATGGGAATGGCTTCGCCCTCGATCTCTTTGTCGATGCCCGCCATGATTTTGAGCAAGGTGGACTTGCCTGAACCGTTGGTGCCCAACACGCCAATCTTGGCGCCAGGGAAAAAGGACAAGGAAATGTCTTTCAAGATGTGACGCTTGGGCGGCACGATCTTGCCGACGCGGTTCATACTAAAAACGTACTGAGCCATTTGGTTTTCTTTCGGGTAGCGAATGCAATAAAACGAGGATTATCCCAGCTATCTCGATCCATGCCACAATACGCTTCGTTGCCGCCGCCAGTTGCCGCAACATCAGCACTTCTGCTGGAGCGGATTCCAAACACTTCTGTTTGTGATTTCTAGAGCTCACCTGTAAATATTGCCGACCTTTGACTGGGTGGCCTTCGGGCCAAGCGGGTTGGTGTCATGCGCTGACATAAAGCGCTCCATCATGAAATTTGAAGAATTGAATTTGGCTCCGGCCATCCAAAAAGCAGTCGCCGAACAAGGCTACGAAACTCCCACTCCGATCCAAGCGCAAGCCATTCCAGCGGTACTCGCTGGACACGACTTGTTAGCCGGCGCCCAAACCGGCACCGGTAAAACAGCGGCGTTTACCCTGCCCATGCTGCACAAGCTCACCATGAGCCGCAGCAAAGAAAACAAATTCGGCGTGTACGGCGTGCGCGCCCTCGTGCTGACGCCCACCCGCGAACTCGCAGCCCAAGTGGAAGAGTCGGTGCGCAACTACGGCAAGTACTTGCAGCTCACCTCCACCGTCATCTTTGGTGGCGTGGGCATGAACCCGCAAGTGGCCCGCATCAAAAAAGGCGTGGACATTTTGGTGGCCACCCCGGGTCGCTTGCTTGACTTGCAACAGCAAGGCTTGCTTGATTTGTCGACTGTAGAAATCTTGGTCCTTGACGAGGCCGACCGCATGTTGGACATGGGCTTCATCCACGACGTCAAGAAAATCTTGGCCTTGGTGCCCAAAGACAAGCAAAGCTTGTTGTTCTCCGCCACCTTCAGCGACGAAATTCGCGAGTTGGCCAACAACTTGCTCAAAGATCCGCAAAGCATCCAAGTCACGCCCAGCAACACCACGGTGCAACGCATCACCCAAGTGGTTCACCCTGTGGGCCGTGGCAAGAAAAAAGCACTGCTTGCGCACATCATCAACGAACACAACTGGAGCCAAGTGCTGGTGTTCACTCGCACCAAGTTTGGCGCCAACAACGTGGCCGAGTTCTTGACCAAGAACGGCATCAGCGCCATGGCGCTGCACGGCAACAAGAGCCAAACCGCACGTACCCAAGCGCTGGCAGGTTTCAAGAGCGGCGACATCCGCGCTTTGGTCGCCACCGACATTGCGGCACGTGGCATTGACATTGACGAATTGCCACACGTGGTGAACTACGAAATCCCCAACATCAGCGAAGACTATGTGCACCGCATTGGCCGCACAGGCCGTGCGGGTTCCAGCGGTGAAGCCGTGAGCTTGGTGTCTTTGGACGAACAAGGGTTCATGCGCGACATTGAAATCTTCACCAAACAACAAGTGCCCGTCGTGGCGGTGGAAGGCTTTGGCCCAGAACCCGATGAAAAAGCCGAACCTATCGCCATGGGCCGTCAAACCCTGTGGGGCGGCCTAGGCAAGCCCCCAGGCCGTGACGTGATGGCCGCAGCTGCCAAAGCCGCGCGCGGTGAAATGATGCAACGCATTCGCGACACCAAAGCCGCAGGCGGCGGTCGTGCCCCTCGCCCCAACAGCCATGTGAACCGTGACCGTGTGGGTGACCGCCCACCGCGTGACGGCGAACGCAGCGAACAATTCGCTGACCGTCCACCACGCAGCAACGATCGTCCTGCGCGTGACGGCAATCGTCCACAAGGCCAACGCCCACCGCGTCAATTTGACAACCGCGCCCCCCGCAACGACGCACCACGTCCACCCCGTGACTTCGATGCGCCTCGCGCTCCGCGCCGTGACGATGACGACTTCCAACCCCGTGCCAATGCGCACTTGGGCACCCAAAGCGGCGTGAACGCCTTTGGGCACAAAACACAAGGTGGCGGTCAACGTCAACCCGACCCGACACGCACCAGCGTCGACCTCATGACTGAGCGCAAACGCGGTGGTGGCGGTGGCTTTGGTCGTCGCTCAGGGGGTGGGGGTGGCGGCGGCAATCGCTCTGGCGGCGGCGGCGGTGGCCGTTCAGGCGGTGGCCGCAGCGGTGGTGGATTTGGTGGTGGCGGTGGCGGTTACGGCCGTTAAGCCCTCAAAGATCCAACATCAGCACCGCAGTTTTACTGCGTGAACAGCAGGGCGTGAACTGATCGTTCGCGTCTTGCTCTTCGCCGCTGAGGTACATGTCTCGATGGTCGGGCACACCGCCCACCACACGGGTCAAACAAGTGCCACAAATTCCTTGACCGCACGACATCGGCACAGCCATGCCTGCGGCTTCTAGCACTTGCAGTGCGGTCTGATCGGCCGCCACTTGCAAGCGCTGTCCCGACTTCACCAACGCCAAGGTAAAGACCCCGTCGCTGCCCACAGGGGTATGGATTCCCTCGTTCAATGGTTCACTCATGCGATTGCTCCGTTGTGTTCTTTCGCCAAATGGCGCTCTATCACGCGACGTGACTGCACCCCACCTGCATCAATGTTGAGCATGAGCAAGCCGCGATCTGGGTAACGCAACAAATTGCGTTGTTGACGCTCCAACATCTCTAAGTCTTCGGCAAAAATTTTGCCTTGACCTTCGCGAATGGTGTCGGTCAGCGCCGCATTGTCTGGCTGGAATTTACGCGCCATGCCCCAGAAATAGTGGATCGACGTTTCCGTTTCGGGTGTGATGAAATCCACCACCACGCTAGAAGCCTTGCAATCATCGGGCGCGTCATAGCCACCCTTGCCCGCATGTGCGACACCGACTTCAATCATCACGTGACTGGGTGGCGTGAAGTGGCAAATTTGCCAACGGTCCACCAGCACATCGTCGGCCAAGTTGTTGCTGCGCAGCGCCATGCGCCAAAACGGAGGCGCTTCAATGTTGTGCATGAAACGGGTGGTCGTCACATGATCGCCCTCCACCTTGGTGATGCAGGGCTCTTCATCAATTTCTTTTTGACCAATGCTGGTGGCATGCACATACGTTTCGTGCGTCAAGTCCATCAAGTTATCGATCATCAACTGGTAGTTGCAATGGATGTGATACAGACCACCGCCATAGGCCCAAGCAGGGTTGTCAAAGAACTCAAACACAGGCATCGAGGACTCATCAGCCAAGGCCACATCACCGGGCCACACCCAAATGAACCCATAGCGTTCCACCACGGCAAAGCTGCGAATGGCGGGAAAGCCTCGCACCCGCTGCCCCGGCATCGCAACCGTTTTGCCATCGCAACCCATTTCTAGACCGTGATAGCCGCAGACCAATTTGCCATTGCACACCTTGCCCAAGGACAAAGGCGCACCACGGTGCGGACAAAAATCCTCCAACGCTGACACCTGACCGCCGTCACCACGGTAAAAAACCATGGACTCGCCACAGATGGTGCGACCCAAAGGCTTGTCTTGCACTTCCGCCGAGGAAGCGACTACATACCAAGTGTTTTTCAAAAACATACGCGCTCTCTTTCTTGATGCTCAATCTACGCGGGCCACACCTAAGAGGTGGTCCAGCAGTTCCGTCTGCGCCAGCAACGCGTGTGCGCTACCGCTGTGCACCACCGTGCCATGGTCGAGGACCACCGCTTG
Organism: uncultured Burkholderiales bacterium; assembly: GCA_903886485.1. Lineage (GTDB taxonomy): Bacteria > Pseudomonadota > Gammaproteobacteria > Burkholderiales > Burkholderiaceae_C > Limnohabitans. The sequence continues at coordinate 60,710 of CAISMH010000003.1, read as the reverse complement.
ATGGCTGATTTTCAAAATGGCTTGGGGGTGCTGTTCAACGATGATGGCACTCAAGCCCTCTTCGCGCGTGATGCGCGCAATCGCGCGCAACAGCTCTTCCACAATGATGGGGGCCAAACCTTCGAGGGGTTCGTCCAACAGCAACAAACGCGGGTTCAGCACCAAAGCGCGACCCACCGCCAACATTTGTTGCTCGCCGCCTGAGAGTTGTGTGCCCAAGTTGTCTTGGCGCTCGGCCAAACGTGGGAACAACTCGTACACGCGCGCGGGCGTCCAAGGCCGGTGCTGACTGTGTCGGGCCTCGCATGCCACGGCTGTGAGGTTTTCGTGCACGGTGAGAGACTTGAAAATATTGCGCTCTTGCGGCACCCAACCTATACCGGCTGCGGCCCGCTCATGCGGGGCCATGTGGTGCAGTGCAACACCACCCAAGGTGATGCGCCCGCCATGCTGCGTGGTCACGCCCACCAAGGTGTCCATCAGCGTGGTCTTGCCCGTGCCATTGCGCCCGAGTAAGGCCAGCGTTTCGCCTTCGTTCAAGCGCAAGGCAATGTCATGCAACACCACGGCTTCGCCGTAGCCCGCGCTCAAGCCTTCAATGTGTAAAAGTTCAGTCGCTTTAGTCATGGCTGGTTCCCAGATACACGGCTTTGACTTGGGGGTCGCGAGCAATCTCTTGCGGCGTCCCTTCTGTCAGCACCGCACCGTTGACCAACACCGTGATGCGGTCGGCAAAGTTAAACACCAAGTCCATGTCATGCTCAATCAGCACGACGGACACATCACTGGGCAAAGCCGCCACGGTTTGCAGCAGCTCGTCGCGCTCGCCCGCAGGCACACCAGCCACCGGTTCGTCCAACAACAACACGCGCGGCTCGCACGCCAACGCAATGGCCATTTCCAACAAGCGACGCTTGCCATAGGCCAAATGCTCGGTGCGCTGTTGCATCACATCGGTCAAATGAAACTGCACCAAGAGTTGTTCGGCCCGCTCCGTGATGGCAGCCTTGTGTCCCAACGGTTGCCACCAACGTGCGCCCTCACCGCGGTGCTGCGTCACCACCATCGCCAAAGTTTCCAGCGGCGTGAGTGAGTTGAACAGTTGGTTGATTTGGAACGTGCGCACCATGCCACGGCGCACGCGCTGATGCGGGGCCAGACTAGAAATGTCTTGGCCTTCCAGCAAGATGCGCCCCTCTGTGGCGGGCAACACGCCCGTCATCAGGTTGATGAGCGTGGTTTTGCCTGCGCCGTTCGGTCCAATCAGGGCATGGCGAGCCCCATGCGCGATATTGAGGTTCACATGGTCCGTGGCGGTGATACCGCCAAAGCGTTTCACCAAGCCTTGCGTTTGCAGGGCGTATCCCTTGTCCGTGAGGTTCATCGGTGACATCGTGTTCATGACGACCCCTCTTGACGTGCAGAAGAAAACCAAGTCCAAGGACGAATCAAACGTTCACGTCCGACCATGACCAGCACCACCAAAAACAGACCGATCCAAAAAGTCCAGTACTGTGGGGTGATGTTGGCGATCACGTCATACATCAACTTGAAGGCCACAGCGCCAGCAATACCGCCGTACAACCAACCCACGCCACCGATGGCCAGCATCAACATCACGTCGGCCGACCGATCTAATGCGAACACGTCCAACGAGGCGAACCCCGTGGTCTGCGCCATCAAAGCGCCTGCAGCACCGGCAATGCCAGCTGCGATGGTGTAGACAACGGCCAGACGCGCCGTCACGGGAATACCAATCGCCATGGCGCGTAGACGGTTGTCACGCACCGCTTTGAGCGTGGCCCCCAAGGGCGCATGCACCAAACGACGTGCCAACACAAACAGCACCAACAGCACACACAGTGAATACCAGGCGGCCACTTGGCCCATCAAATCAAACTCGAACTGACCCAACAATGGCCCCATGATGACGCCTTGCAAACCATCGGCACCACCGGTCAAGTCACTGTATTTGTTGGCCAACTCCAACAAGATCAATGCAGTGCCTAAGGTGACCATCAAGCGTGTCAAGTCACTGCCTCGCATGATGGACAGCGAACACAGTGCGCCCAACAAAGTCGCCGCCGCCATGCCCACAGACAAACCCAAGAGGGGATCGGGGTTGATGTGCTTGGCAAACAAGGCCGCCGCATACGCCCCAAAGCCTAAAAATGCGGCATGCCCCAACGACACGATGCCGGTGTAGCCCAACACCAAATCCAATGACACGGCAAACAGCGCGACGATGGCGATTTCATTGATGATCAGTGCATGTTGTGTCAGCACCCAAGGCGAGACAAATGCCAAGACCCAAAAGACCAACTCCAAGGGATGCCAACGTGTGGCACGCAACAAAGACGTTTGTGCGTTCATGACTTACCTCCTTGACGAACGAAGAGGCCTTGTGGACGCCAAATCAAAATTGCAATCATGAGGGCATACACAATGAAGGCCCCCAATTTAGGGATGTAGTACTTGCCAGCCACATCCGCAATGCCCAGCAGCAAAGCCGCCAACAAAGGCCCGGTGATGGACGTGGTGCCACCCACGGCAACCACAATCAAAAAGTACACCATGAACTTCAAGGGGAAGGTCGGGTCCAGGCCCAAGACCTCAGCACCCAAAGCGCCACCCAAGCCCGCCAAACCAGAGCCCACCGAAAAGGTGGCGGCAAACACCACATTCACATTGATGCCCAAGCCCGAAGCGACACGCGGGTCATCGACGCTGGCACGCAAACGGCTGCCAAAACGCGTGGCCGACAACACGTACTGCAAGCCCACGGTCAAGGCCGCACACACCGCAATGATGAATAAGCGGTAGTGCCCCATGCCCAACACAAATGGCGTGTCGGCGAACAACTCGGTGCGACCACGCAACCAATCTGGCAACTGCATGATTTGCTGCTGAGAACCCATCCAGTAGTCCGCCGAGGCCACCGCCATGAAAGCCAAGCCAATCGAAAACAGCACTTGGTCCAGATGCGGTTTTTTATACATCGCACGGTACAAGGTCCGCTCTAGCACCACCCCCACCACGGCAGAGGCCAAGAATGCCAAAGGCAAACACACCAAAAATGGCACGCCATGGCGCTGCATCAGCACCACCGTCAAGTAGCCGCCGAGCATGGCAAAAGCGCCGTGCGCGAGGTTGATGAAATTCATCAACCCCATCGTCACGCACAAGCCCACCGCCAAAATAAACAGGAGCATGCCGTACGCCACCCCATCAAATAAGAGTGTCAGCATTACTTGCTCTTGCCTGGGTCTTTGACGTCTTTGAGCGTATCGAACTCTTGGTTGTAGAGTTGACCACCCACTTTTTCCACGCGACGAATGTAAATGTTGTGCACCACATCGCGGGTTTGCGCATCGATGAACATGGGCCCGCGTGGGCTCTCGAACAACTGGCCTTTCATCGCCGTCAGCAAGGCGTCGCCACTGCCGCCTTTGGTGGCTCGGGCTGCTTCGTAAATCACGCGCATGCCGTCATAACCGCCCACCGCCATGAAGTTGGGACGCAAACCTGCATTCGCTTTTTCAAAGGCAGCGACAAACTTCTTGTTCAGGGGTGAGTTGTGCGACGCGGAGTAATGGTGCGAGGTCACCACGCCATTGGCCACATCGCCCATGCCGTTCAAGATATCGTCGTCCGTGATGTCGCCCGTGCCGATCAGCTTGATGCCCGCTTTGTCCATGCCGCGCTCGGCGAACTGTTTCATCAAAGCCGCGCCTGCACCGGAAGGAACAAACACAAACAAGGCATCAGGCTTCAAATCACGCACTTTTTGCAAGAAGGGGGCAAAGTCTGGGTTACGCAGAGGCACGCGCAAGGTTTCCAGCACTTGTCCGCCGTTGAACAACAGGCGGTCTTTGAAAAACTTTTCAGCATCAATGCCGGGGCCATAGTCAGACACCAAGGTCACCACTTTTTTGATGCCGTTGTTGGGCACCCAGTCGGCCATCGCCACCGCAGCTTGGGGCAATGTGAAACTGGTGCGCACCACATAAGGCGACGCTTGCGTGATGCTGGAGGTGGCAGCAGCCATCACCACCATCGGCGTTTTCGACTGAGTGGCAATCGGTGCCGTGGCCAAGGCCAAAGGCGTCAAGCCAAAACCGGCCAACACATTCACCTTTTCATTCACCACGAGTTCTTGCGCAATGCGCTTGGTCACGTCGGGGGCGCTGGTGTCGTCCTTGACGATCAATTCAACTTTTTTACCGCCCACGGTGTCGCCGTTTTGCGCCATATACAGACGGGCGGCGGCTTCAATTTGTTTGCCCGTGGAGGCGAAGGGACCTGTCATTGGCAAGATCAAACCAATTTTGAATTTCTCCTGTGCCAACGCGTTGCTCGCATAAGCGGACAACAGCCCCACCATGAGGGCGCTCAAGAAATAACGTTTTTGCATGAATGTCTCCCTTTAAAAATGATTCACAAATTCGGTTGATTAAGTCGTCGGCAAGATCAAGTGCACGCCAGGCATTTTCAAGGTGTGGCGCACCGCTTCGCGAAGATTGCGTTGCGCCAATCGTGAGTGCTCTCGCATCACGGACTCGGCCCGAGCCCCCTCGCGCTGAGTGATCGCCTCAATCACTTGGCGATGCTGGTCTTGGGCCACGATCAGCATGTCACGCGCCTTGAGCGTGTTGGCCTGCACACCCACAAACCCTGACGGTGAGGCAAATGGCAAGCTGCCAAGGCGCTCGAGCTCGCGCTGCACAATGGAGGAGTCAGACAAGCCACCCAACAAGGTGTGAAACTGTGCGTTCAATCGCACATAGTTTGAAAAAGCTTCTTCATTGAGGACCGACTGGCTGAGCAAGCGATCAATCTGATCCAAACATCGATGGGCTTGCGCCAGTGCCTCGGCGGGTGCGCCTCGCTCCGCAGCCAGCCGCGCGGCCAAACCCTCGACCGTGCCCCTGAGCTCAATGGCGTCTGCAACATCGGCCTGCGAAAATTTACGGATGGCAAAACCGCCGCTGGACATTTGCTGCAACAAGCCTTCTTGTTCCAGCCGAATCAATGCCGCACGGATCGGCGTGCGTGACACGCCTAACTTCTCGACCATGGCCAACTCGGTGATGCGAGCGCCCGCCTTGAGTTCGCCCGCCAAAATCATCTCGCGCAACTTCAACTGCACCTTCACCGCTTGTGAGCCGCTTTCCTCATGCGCGTGCGCTGCGTCAGTCGACCCCTGCAATGTTGTGTTTGACTCCATGGCGGGAAATTGTATACATTGGGGTCTGATTTAGATCAAATAAATCCAATATATAGGGTAAGCACCGATCTTTTTGTATCCAATTTTAGAAATCTTCAGGTGCTCGAAAACACCTCAAACCAAGCTTGGCGGTGTTGAATTCGCCAGCCCTGCGCTGTCTGGATCAGCGTGTCTTGCATGACGCCGACTTGATGCGTTGGGTCTGCCAATCGTCCTTGCGGGGTCAGTTCTCGCGTCTTATCACTGGCGTAGAGCAACACCTTGCAGCGTGATTCAGCCGTGTTTGAACCGGTGATGCGCACTTGGTGGTTGCACACCAAATGGTGGGTGATGCGATTTGCGGGCTTGCTGGTGTAGGCGGCAAGAATTTCTGAATGCCCGCGCAGCACATGGCCACCGGGGCGAACCAAGGTGGCGTCCACAGCAAACAGTGCCACAAAGGCTTCGTAATCTTGTTGATCGACCGCTTGCGCCGCCGACACAATCAAATTGCGACATGCGCTTTCGGCTTGAAGCAGGGCCAGTGCATCCATCTCAGTCCCCTTCCATCATCCAACAGTGGGGACAGCGCATTGCGCCATCCATTGCTGCATCGCCTGCGCCACGTGTGAAGGACGCTCCATCGGGGCCATGTGACCGGCATCGTCGATCAAGGCCAGCGTGGCGTGGGGTGCGAGTTGCTGCATGGCGGCGTGTTGCGCAGGGGGCGCCCAGGTGTCTTGCTGACCACACAGGATCAGCGTGGGAACATGGATGGATTGCAAGACCGCACTGCCATCGGGCCGATGGATGAGGGCTTGAATTTGCTTGGCAAAGATGTCTGCGCTTTTGCGCTCAAACATGGTCAGGATGCGTTCAATCAGCGCGTGATCGTTGAGGCGATCAGGATGCACCATGCCTTGCACCCATTCGCGCGCCATGACACGCACACCTTGCTCTTGCGCGATGCGGAGCAAGTTCAACCGCTTACGGACCTCCTCCTCCCCCGCTGGTCCTGAAGACTTGGGCAAGTACCCCGTGTCGAGCAAAGCCACCCCAGCGATACGCTGGGGCGCAAGTCGCCACGCCTCAAGCACCACGCGTGCGCCCATGGAGTGTCCTGCCAACAAGAACTGAGGCGGCGCGTCTTGCAACAGTTGCCGCGCCATTTGCTCAAGCGAATCGGCTGGGCCGTGATCCACCACGGTGCACGTGGGCATGTCACTGATGTGCGGGTAGAGGGGCTCCCAGACTGTGTGATCACACATCAGTCCGGGCACCAGAAGCAGAGGTAAGTTGCGCATCAATCGCCTTGAATCAACGTGTTTTACCGATGTCTTTGACGTCCGTCACCGTCTCAATTTCTTGGTTCCACAACTGATCGCCCACACGCTCGACACGTCGGATGTAGATGTTTTGCACCACATCACGGGTTTGCGCATCGATGTAGATCGGGCCGCGTGGGCTTTCAAAAACCTGCCCCTTCATGGCATTCAGCAAAGGCTCACCGCCTTGGCCCTTGGTGGCTTTGGCCGCTTCGTAAATCACGCGCATGCCGTCATAGGCGCCGACGGCCATGAAGTTGGGGCGCGCTCCGTTGTTGGCTTTGCCGAATGCCTCCACGAACTTTTTATTCGTCGGCGATTTATGAGAGGCTGAGTAGTGATGCGTTGTCACCACGCTCAAAGCCACATCGCCCATGCCGTTGATGATGTCGTCGTCCGTGACGCTGCCTTCGGCGATCAAGCGAATGCCTGCTTTGTCCAGCCCACGCTCAGAGAATTGCTTCATCAACGCAGAACCCACACCGGCCGGCACAAAAGTAAACAGGGCATCGGGTTTGGCATCTCGCACGCGCTGCAAGAACGGTGCGAAATCTGGGTTGCGCAGCGGCACGCGCAGCGTCTCCACCACCACCCCGCCGTTGGCGATGAAGCGTTGGTTGAAATACTTCTCAGAGTCGATGCCAGGCGCGTAGTCTGTCACCAAGCTCACCACACGCTTGATGTTGTTCTTTGAGGCCCAATCGGCCAACGTCACCACCACCTGAGGCACGGTAAAACTGGTGCGCACAATGTAGGGCGATGCTTCTGTGACCACAGATGTCGCAGCCGCCATCACCACCATCGGGGTTTTGGATTGTGTCGCCACCGGCGCTGTGGCCATGGCCAAGGGTGTCAGACCAAAGCCGGCCAAAACCTGAACTTTGTCATTCACCACCAACTCTTGGGCAATGCGTTTGGTGACCTCGGGCGAGCCTGTGTCGTCTTTGACGATCAACACCACCTTGCGGCCAGCCACCGTGTCACCATGCTGCGAGACATACAGTCGTGCGGCAGATTCCAACTGTTTGCCTGTCGCTGCAAACGGGCCCGACATGGGCAAGATCAGACCCACTTTGAAGCTGTTGTCTTGCGCCTGCGTCACCGCGGAGATGGCAGCCAAGCCCACACCAGCCATCAGGTTCAAAAAATTCCGTTTATGCATATACCGTGTCTCCTTGATGTTTGGGTATTTTTTCAGGCCCGTTTGTACCTTAAACCTCGTCTGCGCACTGGCAAGTTCGCGACACACGCGCCGCCCTTTAGTCACAACAATCGGCTACCTTCAGTCAGATGAAGCCTTCATCGCTACAGACAACAAGAACCAAGCACACATTCCTCATGAACATGACAACCAACCACACCACCCCTCTGACAGCCGACGTGGTGATCATCGGCGCAGGCCCCGTGGGCTTAGGCCTCGCCATTGAGCTGGGACAGCGTGGCATTCGCTGCATACTGACCGAGCGACACACACAAACGCAGCCCATCCCCAGAGGGCAAAACCTGACTCAGCGCACGATGGAGCACATGCATTTCTGGGGCGCTGAAAAAGAAATTCGCGAGGCACGCACCATTCCACCCGCCTATGGGATTGGCGGACTCACGGCATATGGCACGCTGCTGGGAAAATACGCGTACGACTGGCTCCAGCGTGAACTGGTCAAACCCTTCTACTTCACGGCCAACGAACGGCTGCCTCAGTACGAGACCGAAAAAGTGTTGCGTCAACGAGTGGCCATGCTGCCTTGCGTACAAACCTTCTATGGCTGGGATGCCGACAGCCCCGTGCAAGACGCAGATGGCGTCACGCTCACCCTGACTGAGCGTGCCACCCAACAGCAGCGCAGCGTCCGTGCGTCATACGCGGTCGGTTGCGACGGCAGTCGCTCGAAAATACGTGAGCAATCAGGCATCACACAAACACTCACCGACCATGACCGGCTGATGGTGCTGCTTGTTTTCAAATCGCAGGAACTCCACGAACTGCTGTCGTGCTACCCCGGCAAGTCGTTTTACAACGTGCTGCATCCTGAACTCGAGGGCTATTGGAAATTCTTTGGCCGCGTGGACCTTGGCAACACATGGTTTTTCCATGCGCCCGTCCCACTGGGCACAACGGCGGACAACTTTGATTTCAAGGCCTATGTTCAACAAGCCGTTGGGGCGGAGTTTGAAATCGAACTCCAACACATTGGCTTTTGGGATCTTCGATTTGCTCTCGCCGACTCCTACCGCGCAGGTCGGGTGTTCATTGCTGGCGATGCCGCGCACAGCCACCCACCGTATGGTGGCTACGGCGTCAACTCAGGCCTCGAAGATGCACGCAACTTGGGCTGGAAACTGGCCGCAGTGCTGCAAGGCTGGGGAGGCCCAGACTTGTTGGACTCCTACGATGCGGAGCGACGCCCTGTGTTTGCGTCCACGATCAACGACTTCATCGCGCACGCGATTGAAACAGACAAAGAGTTTCTGGCCGAATTCGATCCTGTGCGTGACCAAGCCAGCTTTGAAAAAGCTTGGGCACAACGCTCGCAAGGTGCCGCAGGCGAGGTGCATGCGTTTGAACCCAATTACGAAGGCTCCCCCGTGGTCTGGCAAAACGATGGTGCGCCGCACTTCTGTAGCGCCAAGGGCTCACACCAATTCAAGGCCCGCACCGGACACCACTTGAGCCCCATGACCCTGAGCTCGGGCAAGAATGTGTTTGACGCGCTCGGTGCGCAATTCACGTTGTTGGCGTTTGATGCCACGCCACAGGAAATTCAAATCTTCCTCGACGCTGCCGCCAACGAAGGCATGACATTGACATGTGTGCATGAAAAAACCAGCGCCTACACCGCACGCTACGAAGCCAAGTGGATACTGGTTCGCCCCGACCAATTCATTGCATGGGCGGGCCAAGACGAGGGCCTCACCCTTGATCAAGCACAGCAGCTGATTCGCTTGGTCAAAGGACAAGTCTGATCGGATGACCCATGGACGCCACGCCCAGCGTGGCGTCAATCAGCGGAGATTTGCTTGGTGCGAATCACCGCGCCCCAACGGGGATAGTCTTTCACCACAATGGCCGTCAACTCCGCTGGACTGGAAGATGAGGCGTCCATGCCAGCTTTGGACAAAAGCTCCTTGACTTCGTTTTGTCGAACGATGGCTGAAATCTCTGTGTTCAGTCGCGTGACGATGTCTGTGGGTGTTTTGCTCGGCACAAAGAAGGCATACCAAAGGTCCACATCAATGCGCTTGACGCCCACCTCTTCGAAAGTGGGCACATCAGGCGCAACAGGATGTCGCTTGGGACTGCCGACTGCCAAGGCATTCAAGCGACCGCTTTTGACAAAGCTTTGCGCGATGTGAACTGGCAAAAAGCCCACATTGATTTCACCCCCCAACAAATCTTGGGTGTAACCCGCCGTGCCGCGGTATGGCACGTGCAGCATGAAGGTGTTGGACTCGAGTTTGAACAACTCCATCGCCATGTGGTGTGGCGTGCCCACACCGGGGGAACCAAAGCTGATGGAACCGGGCTTGGCATGCGCTTGTTTGATCAACTCAGGCACCGACTTGATGCCCGTCTTTGGATTGGCCACCAACATCAAAGACCCATAAGCCGCCATGGACACAGCGGAAAAATCTTTCACGGGATTAAAGCCCACGTTTTTGTACATCTGTGAGGCCATCAGCATGGTGTTGGCGCCCATCAAAATGGTGAGGCCATCAGGCGTCGATTTGGCGACGGCCTCGGCTCCAATATTGCCGCTGGCACCCGCTTGGTTTTGCACCACCACCGTTTGTCCCAAGCGCTCACTCAAGCGCGGGGCCACGACACGCGCAATGGTGTCCATGCCTGTGCCGGGGGTGAACGGCACAATGATTTTGACGATCTGACTGGGGTAGGTGCTTTGTGCCGTGGCGGCCAAACTCATCGCCCCCATCAACGCCAAGACCAAAGCGGCCCGAGTTCGACGTTGAACAAAGGCAGCACAGGCGCCCAGATTGGCCACGAATGCACGAGTTGGTGTGCGTGAGGGCATGCGGTTGTCTCCTGCTATTTTTGAGTTCATGCCGTTTGGCCAGCAGGCGCAATCTTGAACAAGCGCTGCGCGTTGTCTTGAAAGAAGGCTTGGCGCACTTGGGGGGCCATGTCTAAGTTCTCCAACATCGCCACTTCTTCTGGCACATATTGGTAGGGGTAGTCCATCGCGTACAAGACTCGGTCAGGCCCCATGAAATCTTGGGTGAACTTCAGCGCTGCGCCCCATGCCACACCGCTGTTGGTGATGTGAAAGTTTTCGCGCAAGTAGTCGCTCGGTTTGCGCTTGAGCGGCTGCACGCTGGGGTAACGCTTGGACTTCACGGTCGCCGCATGCATGTAGTCCAAACGGTAGGCCCAAAATGGCAAGGCTTCGCCCATGTGACCCAAGATCACTTGCAAGCGAGGGAAACGATCGAACACGCCCGAGGTGATCAAGCGCAGGGCATGCAAACCAGTTTCGACGCCAAAGCCATAGATCGCGCCATCCAAACCGGCTTCGATGAAGTGCTGAATCATGCTCGCGGGCATGGCATTGGGGTGAAGATATATCGGCGTGTCCATCGCCTCTGCGGCTTCAAAGATCGGCCAAAACTTGGTGTCTGACAGGTACTCGCCGTGGGTGTGTGAGTTGATCACCACCGAGTGCATGCCCAACTGGTTCACGCCACGCTGGATTTCCTTGGCCGCCGCCGCGGGGTCTTGGGGTGCCACCGCAATCATGCCCACCAAACGATCGGGATGGCGACGCATGGCTTGCGCCAAGATGTCATTGGCCACGGGGGCGAACGCGACGGCAGTGTCCTTGTCCATGATCTGCACACCGGGTGAGGTCAGTCCAATCACCTGCACATCGATACCGGCCTCGTCCATGTGCTGCAAGCGCAGATCGTCCAAGTCCGTCAAGCAACGCATGATGTGCTGTGCTCGCTCGCTCGGGCTGCTCATGTAAAAACCCATCAAGTGTTTGAAGCCCACATCCACATCGTCTTTGGCCAAGATGCGTTTGTAAATTTCCAGCATCTCGGGCGGAGAAAACGCTTCCTCTGTCGCAATACGTCGATAAGGTCGAACAGGCAAAGTCTTCGAGGAGAGGCTCATTGGATACTTTCAGTGTGTTTCAAACGTTGCAAAAAAATCTAGACAGATTGACATTGCGGAATAGGCGTAGGCAGGGGTCTCTTTTGATAAAACGCTTGCAAATTTTCTACCGTCAACGCAACCATCGCACGACGTGTTTCTTCTGTTGCGCTGCCAATGTGCGGCGTGAGCACCACGTTGTGCAAACGACGCAACTCAGGGTCGACCAGCGGCTCATCCCAAAACACATCCAAGGCAGCACCCGCGATGAGCTTGTCTTTCAAGGCTTGCACCAACACGGGTTGATCAACCACCGCGCCATGTGCGATGTTGATGAGATAGCCTTGGCTTCCCAAGGCTTGCAACACAGACGCGCCAATCAACCCTTTGGTGCTGTCACCACTCGGCACTGCCACCACCAGATAGTCCACCTCGCCAGCCAGTGCTGTCGCGGTTTTGTAAAAGGTGTAAGGCACGTTGTTTTTGGGCTCACGACTGGTGTAGCAAACACGCATGTCAAATGCTACAGCGCGCTTGGCGATGGCTTGGCCGATTCGCCCCATACCCACGATGCCGAGTGTCGCTCCCGAGACTTTGCGTGTGATGGGAAAGGACTCACTCACCCAATCGCCGTTGCGCAAAAAGCGATCGGCTTGTGGAATGCGTCGGCCAATGGACAACATCAAGCCCAAAGCCAAATCCGCGACATCGTCCGTCAACAAACCCGGCGTGTACGTGACCACAATGCCTTTTTCTTGGACTGCCTCCACATCCACGCCGTCGTAACTCATGCCGCAAATAGCGATCAGCTTGACGTTGGGCAGCATGGTGAGCAGCTTCTTGTCGACCTTCGCCGTCGACGTCCCCACCAAAGCGCTGACCTTGCGCAAAGCCCCAGGGTCTTTGATGTGGGTGTGGTCGTGCACGATATAGTCCGCTTCTTGCAACGCATTCATCATGAATGCAGGCAAGGGTGACACTTGCATGATTTCTTGAGCCATGGCCATTTCCTCCAGAAGTCCTTTGACGTGAACCCTACTCTACCTGCTGATTGACTAACATCACGGCCTATGACCGAAGGCACCCCTCTCCTTGATATCTCCGGCGCAGTGGCCACCCTGACACTGCGTCGCCCCTCGCAGCGCAACAGCTTGACCGATGAAGACCTGCGCACACTGCTGTCGCATTTCGATGAGATTGACCGCAATGCCGCCCTCCATGTGGTGGTGTTGCGCGCTGACAGCATCGGGCAAGCGTCAGCCGTCTTCAGTGCCGGCTACAACGTAGGGGGCTTTGACAACGACCCGATGGCCCCTTTGTTTTTTGAAAAAATTCCTGAAGCGCTGGAGCACCTACGTCCTGTGACGGTCTGTGCGTTGAATGGCAGCGTGTACGGCGGCGCGACCGATTTGGTGCTGGCTTGCGACTTGATCGTGGCACAACGAGGCCTCTCGTGGCGCATGCCCGCTGCTTCACTCGGCCTGCATTACTACCCCAGTGGCTTGCGACGCTATGTCAGCCGCTTGGGCTTGGCTGCCAGCAAACGCGCTTTTTTACTTGGACAGTCCTTGCCTTACGAGGAGTTGGACAAGCTCGGAATATTTGAAGCCTTGGTCGAAGCCCCGGCATTTGAAGACGCCCTGCAAAGCGTGGTCAAGCGCCTTGGCAGCATGGCGCCTTTGGCCTTGGCATTGACCAAAAAAAGTTTGAATGAAATCGCGAGAGGTTTGTACAGCGAGCCCGCTTTGAAAGAACGCGCAAGACAATCCGTGCACAGCCATGACTTTGCCGAGGGTCGTGCAGCATTTGCCGAGCAACGAGCGCCTCAATTCAAGGGCAACTAATTGGCAGCGCGCATGAAAAAAGGGAGCTCACGAGCTCCCTTTTTAGGATGACCTCTGAGGAGGTCAAGGCTGTGATTAAGCCTTTTTGGCGTAAGCCGAGCACCAGCCTTTGGATGACACTTGCTTGCCAGCAAACAAGGGACAGGCACCTGCTGCATCACCAGCTTTGCCTTGGAACAAAGCACAGTTGCCGCACTGTTGGCCCGCTGCATATTTAGGCTGCTTGGCTTTGTCCACTTTGGTGGCGTCTGCCTTGTAACCCAAGCCAGCGGCTTGAGGGTCTTTCTCGTCCACCATCGCTGCTTGCGCAGCCGTTGTCGCGAAGGCGGCAACGCCAGCAACAGAGATGGTTTGCATCATGAAAACACGACGGGTGGTAGGTTTGCTCATAAGTGTGCCCTTGGCAAAGTTGGAAATAAGGCCAGAAAATGCTGGCGAAGGGTATCTTAGCGGCTCACAAAAACCCGTGATCGATCAACGTCAAAAGCCTTGTCGGTTTTGCAAACGCGTGTGCGCCATTGCCAGCGCCTCCTGCGTGTCCACATCCAGAACGCTGCCCTCGTCTGGGACATCCAATCGGCCAACGGTGTGTTGCGCCAATACGGCACGCGCACCTTGGTCCCCCTTGAGTTGCAACAAGGCGGGGCCACAGGAAGCATCAAAACCAACGGGATGGCCTTGTTGGCCTTCATAAAAAGGCACGACCACGGCATGCCGCTGCAAGGCAGCCGCCACCGACAGCAGTGTGTCTGCTTGGATCAAGGGCAAGTCAGCAGGCAAGACCAGCCAAGCGCTGGCCTGAGACGTCGCGGCCACACCGCAAGCGATGCTGTCGCCCATACCGGGCGCCTCCAAATGCGCGGTGTGTTCTCGTTCAACCACATGAAACGGCAAGCCACTGGCTTGCACTGCAGCCAGCACATGGTCACGCACACGCTGACCACACAGCAAGGCATTGAGCTTGTCTTGTGTTGCGCCTGAAGCTTTGAAGCGTTCGCCTCTGCCCGCGGCCAACACGATGACTGTTGGCAAAGGCGTCAAGCCTTGAGGCAAGAGGATTCACTCGCCAGAGGCGCCGTCGCCACCGAGTTTTTGACCTGCACGATTTGCGCAAGGATGGACACGGCAATTTCTGCGGGTGTCTTGGCGGCGATGCTCAAACCCACAGGGCCATGCAAACGCGCCAAGGCTTGCTCGCTCACCTCGAAGTGCTCTATCAAGCGCTGCTTGCGCGTGGCTTGATTGCGACGCGAGCCCAAGGCGCCCACGTAAAACGCATCGGAGTTCAAGGCCTCGATCAAAGCCATGTCGTCGAGCTTGGCGTCATGCGTCAAGGCCACCACCGCTGTGTGCGCATCGGGTTTGAGTTCCAGCACGACGTCATCGGGCATGCCCATGACACGCGTGACACCTTCGAGGCCCAAGCTTGCGGCGTACTCTTCGCGCGGGTCACACACCAGCACTTCGAAGTCGAGCAGCTTGGCCATGTGCGCCACGGCTTGACTGAGTTGGCCGGCACCAATCAACAACAAGCGCCAGCGAGGCCCAAACAAGGTGGTGAGTGTGAGGCCATCAAACTGCAAGGCATCGGTGCGCACAGCGTCGCGCAGTGTCACCTCCCCCGTCGACAACTTCACCGTGCGCGCCACCAATTGGTGAGACGCGGTGCGTTGCAAGACCTCTTCAATCCAAGCCACGTCTTTGACAGGCTCTTGCACGAGGCGCAAGGTGCCGCCGCAGGGCAATCCGAAGCGAGCCGCTTCTTCTTTGCTCACGCCGTAGGCCACCATCGAGGGGTGTGCGAGCGCGTCGTACTCGCCCGCTTTGATGCGCGCGATCAAATCGTCTTCCACACACCCGCCCGAGACGGAGCCGCTGACCACACCGTCATCGCGCACCGCCAACAATGCACCGGGGGGACGCGGGGCACTGCCCCACGTCTCCACCACCGTGACCAAGGTGACGCGCCGACCCATCTGTCGCCAGGCCAGCACATCACCCAACACACGCAGGTCTAAGCTATCCATCGCAGCGTCTTTCGTGGTGGCTTAAGCCACCGCGGTTTGCTTGAGCACGTCCGCCGTGATCGGCAAACGACGCACCCGCTTGCCCGTCAGCTTGGCCACCGCATTGGCAATGGCCGGGGCCACCACCGCGGTGGCGGGCTCACCAATGCCGCCGGGCTTCTCGCTGCTTTGGACCAACATGATGTCAATCTTGGGCGCCTCGTGCATGCGCACCGGCTGGAAGTTGTGATAGTTGGTCTCTTGCACACGACCAGCCGTCATGGTGATTTGGTGCTTCAATGCCGCGCCCATGCCGAAGATGATGCTGGACTGCAACTGGGCCTCGACCGTGTCGGGGTTGACCATGTGGCCTAAATCTGCGGCCACCGACACGCGATGCACTTGCACCTCGCCGTTGGCATCCAAGCTCACTTCCGCGACTTGCGCCATGTAAGTGTCATAGCCTTCCATCAAGGCAATGCCCAGTGCGTGGCCCTTGGCCACAGGCTTGCCCCAACCCGCTTTGTTGGCGGCGAGTTTGAGGACGTTGGCAAAGCGAGGCTTGTTGGCAAGCAGACTCATGCGGTAGTCGTAGGGGTCTTGGCCAGCGGCTTTGGCCAGCTCATCCATGAAGCTCTCGTTGGCAAACGCATTCATGTTGTGGCTCACCGCACGCCAGTAGCCCACGCGCACACCCGTGTCGTGAATCACCAAATCGTGCTGGGTGTTGGCGATGTTGTAGCCCGCCACCGCAGCTTCGGCCATGAACGGGTCCAGCGTGTCCTTGGGCAAACCAAAAGCGCGTTGTGTCACCGACTGAGAAGCCACCTTGAAGTGCAAAGCCACGGGCTTGCCTGAAGCATCCAAACCGGCCTTGAGTTGGTTCACACCGACAGGACGGTAGAAGTCATGCGTCATGTCGTCTTCACGGGTCCACAACAATTTGACGGGCTTGTTGACGGCCTTGGAAATTTGTGCAGCTTGGACGATGAAGTCCAACTCCAAGCGACGACCAAAACCACCCCCTAAGAAAGTGGTTTGCAGCGTGACGTCTTCGGGCTTGAGGCCCAAAGCGCCAGCCACGGCGCCTTGGGCGCCTTGTTGGAATTGTGTCGGGCCAATCAGCAAGGCTTTGTTGCCTTGCACATGGGCTGTGAAGTTCATGGGCTCAAGCGGCGCATGTGCTTGCAAGGGGATGACGTACTCGGCTTCGATCACCTTCGCTGCGCCTTTGAGGGCGGCTGCCACATCGCCTTGCGGCTTGGTGATCTCCAACACCTTGCCGGTCTTCAAGGCTTGACGAGTGCCGTCAATCACGCTGGCATCGCTCAAGGCAGCACCCGCGCCCTCGTCCCACTGAATGCTCAACAGATCGCGGGCTTTCTTGGCTTGCCACCAGCTGCTGGCGACCACGGCCACGCCGTCATTGATTTGCACCACGTCAATCACGCCCGCGGATGCTTTGGCTTTTGCGCCATCAAAGCTCTTGACCTTGCCGCCAATCACGGGGCACTGCGCCAGCGAGGCGTAGACCATGCCCGGCAACTTCACGTCAATGCCAAACTCCGCCGTGCCGTTGACTTTGGCAGGCGTGTCCACGCGCTTGGTGCGCTTGCCCACGATTTTGAAATCTTTGGGGTCTTTGAGCGGTGGCTTCTCAGGCACGGGCATGCTGGCCGCGGATTGGGCCAAATCACCGTAGGTGGACTTGAGGCCTTTGGGTCCGTAAATCATGCCTTTGTCGGCTTTGATCAGATCGCGGTCCACGTTCCAGCGCGCGGCCGCCGCCGTGATGAGCATCTCGCGCACTTGCGCACCCGCCACACGCAGCTTGAGCCAACCATCCCGCACCGAGGTAGAGCCCCCAGTGATTTGTGCGCCCAGCAACGCGTTGACATACACCGCATCGGGCGGTGCAGCAGCCACTTTGATCTGGCGGATGTCCACATGCAGTTCTTCTGCAATCAACATGGGCATGGAGGTGTAAACGCCCTGACCCATTTCTGAGCGGGCCGACAGCAAGGTGATGACGTTGTTGTCGGCAATGTGCACCCACGCATTGGGCGTGTGCACAGTGCCTGCGGCCATGGCCTCGCCCGGTGTGCCGGGCAAGTTGAAGCCGAGCATCAGTCCGCCTGTGACGGCGGCAGACGCTTGAAGGAAGGAACGGCGAGAGGTATGTGTGTGTGTCATGGTGTGTCTCCGGCAGTTCAAGCTTGGCGCATCATGGCGGCGGCATCTTTGATGGCGGCGCGTACACGGGTGTAGGTGCCGCAGCGGCAGAGGTTGCCGCTCATGGCTTGATCAATGTCCGTGTCGCTCGGGTTTTTGTTTTTAGCCAGCAAGGCGGCCGCACTCATCAGCTGACCCGATTGGCAGTAGCCGCATTGCGGCACATCGTGTTTGATCCACGCGACTTGCAGTGGATGGCTGTTGTCCTTGGAGAGACTCTCCACAGTGGCGACTTTTTTTCCCGAAACCGAAGAGAGCGGCGTTTGGCAAGAGCGCACGGGCTTGCCGTCGACATGCACCGTACAAGCACCACACAACGCAGCGCCGCAACCGAACTTGGTGCCGGTCAGGCCCAACTCATCACGGATCACCCACAACAGCGGGGTGTCTGTCTCGGCATTGGCCTTGGCGGCTTTGCCATTGATTTGAAAATCGACACTCATCAACGTCTCCTCAATAAAAGTACAGTGGAGTATCAATGAAAAGTATTTACGATGCGTGAAACACCATCTCGGGTTTACCCTTCATCTGTCACACACGACACACATACACCCATGAACCACATCGCCAACCTTCGCAAAAGTTATGAACGCGCCGAACTCAACGAGTCGGCCTCAGCGGCAGACCCCATGCAGCAATTCGACCAATGGCTCAAAGAAGCGATGGCCTCAGAAGTGCCGGAACCCAACGCCATGACCTTGGCCACGGTCAGCAGCGACCTGCGCCCCAGCACCCGCGTGGTGCTGATCAAAGGCTACGACGCACGCGGCATTGTGTGGTTCACCAACTATGCCAGCCGCAAAGGCCAACAGCTCGCGGGCAACCCTTTTGCGGCCTTGCAGTTTCATTGGGTAGAGCTCGAGCGGGTGGTGCGCATTGAAGGTAGGGTGGAAAAAGTCAGTGACGCTGAAAGCGACGACTACTTCAACAGCCGCCCGCTTGATTCGCGCATTGGTGCTTGGGCCAGCCCACAAAGCCAAGTCATTGATGGGCGTGGCGTGTTGGTTGCCAACGCAGCCAAGTACGGTGCGCAGTTTTTATTGCAACCCCCTCGCCCGCCGCACTGGGGCGGCTACCGTCTCGTGCCAGATCAATGGGAGTTTTGGCAGGGCCGCAAAAGCCGACTGCATGATCGTTTGCGTTATCGCCAAGACACCGCGACCGCTTGGGTGCGCGAACGCTTGGCCCCTTGAGCCGACAGCCATCGATCCTGTTTAGAAGCTGACTTGCAAACCCAGTTTCAAACTGCGTCCCGCCAAGGGCGGCGCATTGGGCGGTGTGTTCGTGGCCATGGTTTGGGTCAACACCGAGGTGGATGAATACGCCAACTTGTTGGTCAAGTTATCCAACTTGGCGAACAGCATCCAATTCGTTTGGGCAGCGCGTGTGTGATAGTTCACGCCCGCATTCCACATGGTGTAGCTCTGCGTGGTCACGCCCGCTTGAGGTCCGTTGTCGGGCACACGGTTTTGAGCTGCGGCATGGGTGAAGCCAAAGCGTGCGCCCCATGCGTGATACGTCCACACCGCATCTGTGCCCACGCGCATGGGCGCGATGCGAGGCATGGGCTGGTTGTGAGTCAAATCATCGGCACGCACCACATCCCCACGCAGCTCTAAGTCCATCGCACCATGCGCGGCGTTGGCAGACCACAACGCTTGCTGCCCCCCCACCATGCGCAACTTGGCGTTGGACTCCAGACCGACAAAACGCGCTTGTACGCCTTGGTATTGGTAGCCAGGCAAATGGTCGGGGTTGTAGGCACTGAACGCCCCGACATCTGCTGGTTGCAAAGACAAGTAATTGCCAAAACGTGCGGTGTAAGCGGTGAGGCCCGCTTTGTGCGGCCCGCCTTGCCACTGCGCGCCCGCGTCCAACTGTGTGCCCTTCTCTAGCCCCAAGTTGCTGTTGCCCACCTCAAACGTGCCCGTCGCGGCATGCGGGCCTTTGGCAAAGAGCTCATAGTCTTTGGGGGCACGCTGGCGCCAACTCACGTGGCTCGACGTTTGCCAACCGTTTTGCGCCTCATCCTCTCGCCAATTGCGCGCAGCGCCGACAGCCACACTCAGGGGTTGGAATTGTTTGTTGGACTCGGGAAAACGCACGGCATCCCCATTCGCCATCGACTGCACTGACACAGACTCGGTACGCACGGCCGCATTGAATTGCGCCACATCGGTTTTCAAAGCTTGATAGCCAAACAGGGCGGTGCTCTGGGTGAGGCTGGCGGGCACAAAAGCCTCGCTGCCTTGCGTTGCGAGTCGGTTGGCCTCGCTTTGCAAGCCGACCACCCCATCTAACTGCAAGCCACGGCCCAACGTCTGCGCACGCTGACGTGCTTCGACACGCACGTCATGGCCGACATTGTCAAAGCGGGTACCTGCGACAGCGCCATCCCACTCGGTATGCGTGTAGTTGGTGCGACCCCACTGAAACTTGAGCGCTTGCAGCACAGGGCCTAGCTCGCGCAACTCACCTTCCAATTGATGGTGCAAGCGTCGCATGTCGATGGTCACGGTCGGCTCTGCGACCGTGCCGTAGTTGCTGCGGTAATCACTGGTGGCAAATCCCAAGTAACCTTGGTCAAACAACAAGGTGCCCCCGACAGCGCCGCCTTGGGTGGCACTGGCCGAGTTGCACACACGGCCTTGTGTGATGCCACGGCAAGCCATGTCTTTGGGCACTTGCAGGTTTTGAGTGCCGCGGTCAAAGGCATCCACATGCAAGGCAAAGCGGTCGTTGCCTGTCTCCACCATGGCCCCGTTGCTGCGCTCACGTGCAGCCCCGCCCGTGCGCAACTCGGCCTTGCCCATCACGCCCCCCTCGCGCTCAAATGCACGCTCACGCGATATCCGGTTGTCAATCACATTCACCACGCCGCCCATGGCGCCACCGCCGTAGAGCAGCGTTTCTGGGCCTTGCAGCACTTCAATGCGTTCCGTCGTGAGTGGATCTATCGGCACCGCGTGGTCAAAGCTCAGGCCCGACACGTCCATGTTCGCGCCGCCGTTTTGCAGCAACAACACGCGTTCGCCATCTAAGCCGTGAATCACAGGACGTCCCACATTGGGCCCGAACGAGCTGTTGGCAATACCGGGCAAGTTATCTAGGGTCTCGCCCAAGGTGCTCCCTTGGCGCTGCGTCAAGGCGGCGCCTGACAACTGCTGTGTGGGCGCGATGAGGGGGGCGCGATCTGCGGTGCGCGAGGTGATGGTGACCTCGTCGAGTGAGGTTGTCGCTTGTGCACAAGCCTCTCGGCTGAACTGGCCCAACATGACGAAGATCGCCGCCGCGGTCGCGGTGCGCATGAAAAATGGATGCATGAAAAAAACCTACTCACTGAACAATGACCACACCTTCGGCGTTGCGCCAAAGATGCCAAGAATGTCTATTTCAGTAGTCAGCAGGCGGGCCGCGGGCCGCATAGAAACGCTCGAACAGTGCGACGCGTGCATGCAAAGCCAAGGCTTGCCACACATGCACAGCAGACGGCGCCACGGCGCTCAACCCCGCGCTATGCAGCAGGTCTGGGCAGGCTTGATCAAACAATTGGCAATCGGCCAAGCTGCTGTGGTCAGCCCACAAGCGGCTCCATGGGTGGCTCAACTCAGCTGCGCCCGAGGCCTCTGCAGCCAACGCATGCGCATTGCTCGACGCATGCGCCACACGGTGCAACACGCCAACGGTTTGCACCAACACCAACGCAGTCAGCAAGACCAGCAGCGCGCGTCGCATGACACGCAGACTGAGGCTCACTGGCAGCCAGCGCAGCGCGTCAGCCATGCTTGACCTTGTCCGCAAACGTCTGCACAAACTTCTGAACTTTGGGCGCCAACACCATGGCGCAATAGCCAAGATGCGGGTTGCGCTCAAAGTAGTCTTGGTGATAGCCCTCGGCGTCTGCGTAGTTGTGCAACATCTGCAACTCCGTCACCACACGCCCTGACAAGGCTGTGTTGACCTCGTCCAACACCTGCTGGGCGACCTCACGGTCAGCCTCGTCGCTCAGGTAAATGCCACTGCGGTACTGCGTTCCCACGTCGTGGCCTTGACGGTTCAAGCTGGTTGGGTCGTGAATCACAAAGAAGATTTCCAACAACTCGCGCAAACCGATGACTTGCGGGTCATACACCACGCGCACCACCTCGTTGTGACCTGTGCTGCCCTCACACACTTGCGCATAGGTGGGATGAAGCACGTGGCCGTTGGTGTAGCCAGAGGTCACCGCTTGCACGCCCTTGACGCGAACAAACACAGCCTCCGTGCACCAAAAACATCCGCCCCCAAGGGTGATGACTTTGGTAGGCGCAGCCGTGGTGTTGGTGTTTGTCATGGCTGCCGATTCTAGGGCCGCAGCTATCCTGGGTGCTCGCGGGCCTTCGCTGCGGGTGAATGCCAAAAAAGAATTAAATGCTACAGTAATAACCAAGCAGTCATTAACCAAATCTTGTGTCATCCCCCACCCTCCACGTCCCTGAAACTCCGCCCAAAAGAGAGCGTCGCAAAGAAGCGCGCCCAGGCGAACTCGTCAAGGCAGCACTCGACCTGTTTGTGGAAAAAGGCTTTGCCGCCACACGCGTCGAAGAAGTGGCAACGCGCGCAGGTGTGTCGAAGGGAACTCTGTTTTTGTATTTCCAAAGCAAGGAAGACCTGTTCAAAGCGGTGATTCGCGAAAACATCGCCAACTTGTTCCCTGCTTGGAACGAAGAGTTCAAAACCTTCGCGGGCAGCAGTGCCGAGATGCTGCACCACGCCATGGATTTGTGGTGGCTCAACGTCGGCAACACACCTGCCAGCGGCATCGTAAAACTGGTCATTGGCGAAGCTCAGAACTTTCCTGAAATCGCTGAGTTTTACCAAAAAGAAGTGGTTGCGCCGGGCACGGCCTTGCTGCAAAGCATCTTGCAACGCGGGGTAGACAGCGGTGAGTTTGTTCACATGGAAAGCCACAAAACGGTGTTCAGCCTCATTGCACCCATGATTTTTTTGATGATGTGGAAACACTCGATGGGCGCTTGCGCAGCGTCGGCTCGGATCATGGACGCGCAGGAATTTATTCACATGCATGTGGATTTGTTACTCAACGGCATGCAAACAAACAACGCCCGATGAAGACCATCCAACCTCGCTGGATTTTTGCTGCGGTCATCACCTTGGCCCTGCTCGGTGCTGTGTGGCGTGCTGTGAGCAACAAACACGCACAGCAGGCCGCTGCCACCTCCCCCATGGCAGCCCAAACCCACATCGAGCTGGCCAACAGCGATGTGATGAAAGCCGAGCTGCGCGACATCACCCAAGGCTTGGCCGTGTCAGGCACGGTCAAAGCGGTGAACTATGCGGTGATCAAAGCGCGCGTGGCAGGCGAGCTCAAAGAAGTGGTGGCCCGCGAAGGCGATGCCGTGAAGGCTGGGGATGTGCTGGCACGCATCGACCCCACCGAATACCAACGTCGCTGGCAACAAGCCGCAGAGCAAGCCAGCGCAGCCAAATCACAAATGGAAATTGCGCAGCGGCAGTGGGACAGCAACAAGGCACTGGTCGGTCAAGGCTTCATTTCGCAAACGGCCATGGATAACTCCATGGCGTCTTACCAAGGTGCCATCGCCACCCAAAAAGCGGCCATCGCAGGTGCAGAAGTTGCTCGCAAAGCACTGGATGACGCCACCTTACGCGCGCCGTTTGCGGGGATTGTTTCAGGACGTGCGGCCCAAGTGGGCGAGCGCGTCGCGATTGACGCGAAGATCATGGAATTGGTGGACTTGAGTCAACTCGAAGTTGAAGTGCCCTTGAGCCCCAGCGAATCCATGGATGTGCGCGTGGGCCAAGTCGCAACGCTGCAAATCGAAGACCGCAAAGAAACTGTCACCGCCACAGTCAAGCGCATCAGTCCTAGCGCGCAAACTGGCAGCCGCAGTGTGTTGATCTATTTGGTCCTCGACAAAGCCAACGGCCTGCGCCACGGTTTGTTCGCCAAAGGCATTTTGGGATTGGACAAAAGCCGTGTCCTCGCCGTCCCCTTGTCAGCCGTGCGGACCGACCGCGCCCAGCCTTATGTGCAAGTGGTCGAAGCTGAGGGTGAGCGACAACAAGTGGTGCATAAAACGGTGACGCTGGGCGCACGCGGCATGGACTTGTCCCAGCCAGATTCAGAAGTCATGGTGGGCGTGACAGGTTTGAATGAAGGCAGCTTGGTACTCCAAGGCCACGTGGGTGCTTTGCGCGCAGGCATGGCTGTGAAGTTCACCGCGTCGGCCCCGCGCACCGCCCCGTAAAGCAGTAAACGCCGCATGTGGTTCACCAAAGTCAGTCTGAGAAATCCGGTCTTTGCGACCATGCTGATGCTGGCTTTGGTGGTGCTGGGTTTGTTTTCCTACCAACGCTTGAAGATTGACCAGTTCCCCAACATTGAGTTCCCCGTGGTGGTCATCACCACCGAATATCCGGGCGCATCGCCGGAAATCGTAGAGAGCGAAGTCAGCAAAAAAATTGAAGAAGGCGTCAACGCCATTGCCGGCATCAATAACCTGACCTCACGCAGCTATGAAGGTCAGTCCGTGGTGGTGGTGGAGTTTCAGCTCTACGTCGATGCGCGCAAAGCTGCTGACGATGTCCGCGAGAAAGTCGCGGCGATCCGCCCCTCCTTGCGCGATGATGTGAAGGAACCCAAGGTCTTGCGATTTGATCCGTCCAGCCGTGCCATTTGGTCATTGGCGGTGATGCCCGACACACCGAAAAATGGCAAGCCCATCTCGGCCGTTGAGATGACCAACTGGGCGGACCAAGTGCTGAAGAAACGTCTAGAAAACGTGCGTGGCGTGGGCTCGGTGGCCTTGGTGGGCGGCACCAAGCGGGAAATCAATTTGTACTTGAACCCACAAGCCATGGAGTCTTTAGGCATCAGTGCCGAGCAAGTGGTGAGTGCCGTTCAAACGGAAAGCCAAGACCTGCCGGTCGGCAGTCTGCGCTCCTTGCAGCAAGACCGAGTGATTCAAATTCAAGGTCGCATGCTGCGTCCAGAAGACTTTGGGCAAATCATCGTGGCGCGTAAAAACACCACACCGATTCGACTGAACCAAGTCGCCACCGTTCAAGATGGCGCCCAAGAGGTGGAGAGCCTCGCGCTTTACAACGGCCAGCGCACCTTGCTGATCACGGTGCAAAAAGCGCAAGACGAAAACACCATCGACGTGATTGATGGACTCAACCAGACCGTTGCACAAATGAAGTCACAGCTGCCCGACGGCGTGCGTCTCGCAGAAGTGCAAGACGGCTCGCGCGCCATTCGCGTGGGTGTTGCCAATGTGCGCCAAACCCTGATCGAGGGTGCGTTGCTGACTGTGTTGATCGTGTTTTTATTTTTGAACTCGTGGCGCTCAACGGTGATCACGGGACTCACGCTGCCAATCGCCATCATTGGCACGTTTTTGTTCATGTACATCTTTGGCTTCACCATCAACATGATCACCTTGATGGCCTTGTCCCTGTGCGTGGGCTTGCTGATTGATGACGCCATCGTGGTGCGCGAAAACATCGTGCGCCATGTGCAAATGGGCAAGGCCCCTTTCCAAGCTGCGATGGACGGCACACAAGAAATTGGCTTGGCCGTGTTGTCGACCACGCTGTCGATCGTGGCGGTGTTTTTACCCATTGGCTTCATGGGCGGCATCATTGGCAAGTTTTTCCACGAGTTCGGACTCACCATCGTCGCGGCCGTGATGATCTCCATGCTGGTGAGCTTCACGCTGGACCCCATGCTGTCATCCGTTTGGCACGATCCGTCGATTCATGCGCATGGGCAGCACGGACCATCGAACACGTTTTACGACCGCACCATCGCGCCCATCACCGCCTGGTTTGAAAAAACAACCGACCGACTGGTGGGTCTGTACCAACACATTTTGAAATGGGCTTTAGATCACAAGCGCGCCACAGTAGGTTTGGCTGTGGGCACCTTTGTGGTCAGCCTTTTGATGGTCCCGCTCTTGGGCACCGAGTTTGTGCCCAGGGCCGACTTTTCTGAGACCACCGTCAACTTCAACACCCCCGTGGGCTCCTCCTTAGAAGTGACAGAGGCCAAAGCCCAGCAAGTCGAAGCCATCATTCGCGAGTTCCCAGAGGTGCGCTACACCCTCGCCACCATCAACACGGGAGCCGCCAATGGCAAGATCTACGCCAACATTTACATCCGCTTGATCGACCGCAAGGACCGCAAACGCTCGGTGGACGAACTCTCTGCCGTGTTGCGCGAGCGCTTGCGACTGGTGCCGGGTATCACGGTCACGCACGTGGGCTTGGTCGACAGCGTGGGGGGCAACAAGCAAGTGGAGTTCTCGCTGCAAGGCAGCGACTTGCGCGAGCTGGAACGTCTGACCACACAGGCCTTGGATCAGCTGCGCACCATTCCGGGCTTGGTGGATTTGGACTCCAGCGTCAAACCTAACAAACCCACGGTGGAAGTGAACGTGCAACGCGAAGCCGCCAACGACCTCGGCCTGTCACTGGGCAGTGTGGCCAGCCAATTGCGTATCTTGGTCGCAGGGCAAACGGTGACCAACTGGCGTGCGGCCGACGACCAAACTTACGATGTCAATGTGCGCTTGGCCCCCAACGCGCGCGACGCTTTGCAAGATTTAGAACGCCTGCCTTTCACGCTCGGCACCAACGCCGATGGCAGTCCTCGGGTAGCGCGCCTGAACCAAGTGGCCACCCTGCAAGAAGGCACGGGTCCGAACCAAATCAACCGCCGAGATCTGATGCGTGAGGTGGCGATCAACGCCAACGTCTACAGCCGATCGACGGGCGAGGTATCTGCGGACATTCGCAAAGTCATGGACGGCATTCAAATGCCACCTGGCTACCGTTACCAATTTGGCGGCTCGACCAAGAGCATGCAGGAGTCGTTTGACTACGCCATTTCGGCATTGCTGCTGGCCATTGTGTTCATCTACATGATTCTGGCGAGTCAGTTCAAAAGCTTTTTGCAACCCATGGCCTTGATGACCGCCCTGCCCCTCACGCTGATTGGCGTGGTGCTGGCTTTGCTGCTGTTTGGCTCTAGCTTGTCGATGTTTTCGGTGATTGGCGTCATCATGCTGATGGGCTTGGTCACCAAGAATGCCATTTTGTTGGTCGACTTTGCGATCCGTGCGCGTGAACCGCAGGAGCAAGCCGATGGCTCTGTCAAACCCGGCCTGAGCCGTCACGACGCGTTGTTGCTGGCCGCCGAGGTGCGATTACGCCCGATTTTGATGACCACGCTGGCCATGATTTTTGGCATGGTGCCTTTGGCATTTGCCTTGTCGGAGGGCTCTGAACAACGCGCCCCCATGGGTCAAGCCGTGATTGGCGGGGTGATTACCTCGTCTTTGTTGACTTTAGTGGTCGTCCCTGTGGTGTACTGCTATTTGGATGATTTGGCCGAGTGGCTAAAGCACACATGGTCGTCAGGCTCTGACAGTCCCGCCCGTTAAAATTTTGTCTAGCTTTAACTGAATGACTTTGGAGTTTTGAGATGAATACCCAAGAACAAGCCCGCTTCAACATGGTCGAGCAGCAGATCCGCCCATGGCAAGTGCTGGACCCCCAAGTGCTGACGGTGCTGTCCAACGTCCCACGTGAATGGTTTGTCCCACAGGCCTACCAAGCCATGGCCTACACAGACACAGAAATTCCACTCGGCCATGGTCAAACCATGGTGCCACCGCGCGTGGACGCGCGCTTGATGCACGACTTGCACCTCACAGGCACAGAAAAAGTATTGGAAATCGGCACCGGCAGTGGCTACTTGTCGGCGTTATTGGCTGGCCGAGCCCAACGCGTGGTGAGCTTGGAAATCAACCCCGAATTGGCCAGCAATGCCCGCAACAACTTGCAGCGCGCAGGCATCACCCATGTGGACGTTCGCGTCGCAGATGGCAGCGCAGGTGCCTCAGGCGATGCGCCGTTTGATGCCATCGTGCTTGGCGGCTCGGTGGCTGAAGTGCCTCAAGCCCTGTTGCAACAACTCAAAATAGGCGGCCACCTCTTGGCCATCGTGGGTCAAGAGCCTGTGATGGTCGCCACCCTTTACACACGCACCGGAGACGCCGCATGGAGCAGCAAGTCCTTGTGGGACCACACCGCCCCACGTTTGCAAGGCTTTACAGAGCCCGCGCGTTTCCAGTTCTAAAAGCACGGCATGATTGACCAAGTTCATCCAGCCCAGTTGCAAGACTGGATCGCCTCGCAAACGCCCAACGGCACCACCGTGGTGTTGGATGTGCGCGAAGCTTGGGAGATTCAAACCGCTTGCGTCAAAGCACAGGGGTTTGAACTGGTGGAGATGGTGATGCACACCGTCCCCGCACGATGGCAAGACCTGAACCCCGATCAACCCATTGCCTGCCTGTGTCACCATGGCGCGCGCAGCATGCAAGTGGCCGCATTCTTGGTGCAACAAGGTTTCAGCCATGTGGCCAACATCACTGGGGGTATCCACGCGTGGTCGTCACAAGTGGATGCCTCTGTGCCTACGTATTGATTTTTGAAAGAATTGAATGTCGCTTCATCGCTCCCTGTTTCGTGCCCTGCCGCTGACCGCTGCCTTGGTGTTAGCTTTTGCACCTCAAGCACAGGCGCAAAGTTTGATGGAAATGTATGACGCAGCGCGCGGATACGACGCTGGTTTCATCTCGGCCAAAGCCCAGTTTGAAGCCAACTTGGCCAAGGCCAACCAAACGCTGGGCGGCATCTTGCCGAACATTGCCTTAGCGGCGAGTGCGACGCGCACGAATTTTGATTACCGTCCTGACGTACCCAATCCAGGGGCCACGCCACCTGTCGTGGCCTCTCAACGGCTCTATGGCACTGGCGCCGCCGCGGTCACGCTCACGCAGCCCATTTATCGTCCTGCCGCATGGGCGGCTTACCGCCAAGGCGGGCATCTGCTGCAACAAGCCGCCGCGCAATACGAAGCGGCGGAGCAAGATTTGCTGATCCGTGTCTCGCAAGCCTACTTTGATGTGCTCACTGCCGAGGACAGCTTGGCGCTGGTGCAAGCGCAAAAGACAGCCGTGGCCGAGCAACTGGCGTCGGCCCAGCGCAATTTCGAAGTGGGCACCGCCACCATCACGGGCGTGCGAGACGCACAAGCACGTTATGACTTGGCAAATGCACAGGAAATTGCAGGTGACAACGATTTGCGCATCAAACGCCTCGCCCTCGACTTGGCCGTGGGTCTGAGCAATGCCAAACCCAAACGCTTGGCCAACAGCATTCAATTGATCAAACCACCCACTGAGGATGTGAACACCTGGGTGAGCCTGTCAGAAACCAGCAGCCCCGCCATTCGCCAAGCACAACTGGGGTTGGAAATCGCTTCCCTGGAAGTCAACAAAGCCACGGCAGGTCACAAGCCAACGCTGGATGCGCAAGTGTCTTATGGGGGTGTTCGCAACGTTGATGGCAGTGCCACAACGGCCGTCCCCTCGCACATCTACAACCCATCTGCGGCGCTCGTGTTGAACGTGCCCATCTTTGCCGGCTTGAGCACCATGTACCGAGTCAAAGAAACGGTAGCCTTGGAAGACAAAGCACGCGCAGATTACGAAAACGCACGACGCACCACCGCGCAGGCCACACGCACGGCTTATTTCGGTTTGATCGCAGGACTGAGCCAAGTCAAAGCCTACGAAGCCGCAGAGGCCTCGAGCCAAAGCGCCTTGGATGCCAACAAGTTGGGTTACTCGGTGGGCGTGAACATCAACATTGATGTGCTGAACTCACAGAGCCAGCTCTATCAAACCAAACGCGACTTGGCCAAAGCGCGCTATGACGTCTTGGTCACCACACTCAAATTGCGCCAAGCAGCGGGCACGTTGACGCCTGCGGATTTGCAGCCCATCAACGACTTGCTCACGCCTTAATTCGAGGCCAAGTACGGCAGCAGCGCTTGCACCGTTCGCTGCGCGGCACCCCGATGGGCTTGTGAAAACGACATGCAGGCCTGCACATGCGCACTTTCATCGGGGCCAAAGTTCACCATTTGCAAGGTGGTGGTCACGGCTTGTGCCATGTCGTCCACCCGCAAGGCAGCGCCTGCATCCTCAGCCAGTTGGGCTGCTTGGGTAAAGTTGAAGGTGTGCGGCCCCATGATGACGGGGCACCCGCAAGCAGTGGCTTCAATCAAGTTTTGCCCGCCCAATGGCGCGAAGCTCCCGCCCAACAAGGCCGCATCGGACAAGCCGTAATACAAGGCCATTTCACCCAAAGAATCGCCTAGCCAGATGGTGTCCCCATCATCCTGCGGCAACGGCCCATCGGCCCATGTGCTGCGGCGCGACAGGTTCCAGCCGCGCTGCGTGATCAATGCCGCGACCTCATCGAAGCGCTGTGGATGACGCGGCACCACCATCCAGTGCACCGCATGGATGTGCGCGTGTTGGTCGTCCACCATGTCTTTGAGCGCTTGCAAGGTGTCCAGCCACATGACTTCCTCACCTTCGCGCGCACTGGCTAACAAAACCACGGGACGGTGGAGTCGCTGCTTCCAGAGCAGCGCTTGTGCGAGTTGCGTCGCATCGGGTTGGGCGTCAAATTTGATATTGCCCAAGACACCCGTGACGGGTGCGCCTAGGCTGCGCAAGCGCGCAGCATCCGCTGGTGTTTGGGCCAGCACGGCCGACAGACCTTGATAGGCGGGGCGCGAGAGCCAAGACAAACGTTGGGCTTGACGCTTACTTTTTTCGCTCATGCGCGCATTGACCAACACCAAGGGGACGTTGGCTTGGCGGCACTGAGCCACCCAGTTGGGCCACAACTCCGTCTCAAAGATGATGCCCACACGAGGTTGGAAGTGCGTCAAGAAGCGTTGCACCACCGCAGGCGTGTCCCAGGGTTGCCACACTTGCACGTCGCCGTCTTGCAGCAGGCTCAACCCTTGTGCGCGCCCTGTGGCGGTGCCGTGGGTCAGCAGGATACGGATGTGCGGATCTGCGGCGCGCAGTGCTTGCAACAACACTGCCGCAGCGCGGGTCTCACCCAAAGAAACGGCGTGCACCCACACATAGCCACCCTTTGTGGCGGCCTGTGTGTAATGACCGAAGCGCTCCTCGATGGCATGCCAATAGCCCGCCTCGTCCTGACCACGGCGTTGCAGTTTGCGACGCAACAAGGGCTGTAAAGCCCACATCAGCAGGCTATAAAAAGACAGCGTCATAGGGCGCCACCTTGCGACTTGAAGCAGGCCAGCCACGCATCCCACACGGCATCCACGGTGGGTGTCGGGCAATCGACCACGCTGCGCTGACGTGGGCTGTCTTGCGGGCCTGTGCGCCAAGCGGTGTCGAAGTTATAAATTTGTACGTGCGGTAAATCGAGGGCCACGGCGATGTGGCTCAAGCCACTGTCCACGCCAATCACGCCCGCGCATTGCGCCATCTCAGTGGTGAGCTGATCGAGTGACAAACGAGGCCACACCACGGCCCCTGGGAGCATGTCAGCCAAGGCCATGCTGCGCAGGTGTTCGGCTTCGTTGCCGTGCGGTAGCGCGACATCGAAACCCATCTGTTTGAGGCGCGAACCGAGGTCGAACCAATGCGCCAAAGGCCATTCTTTGTCTTCGCGTGAGGTGCCGTGGACCAACGCTACCCAAGGCTTGCGTTGCGTACCCGCGAGGCCCAAGCCATAGCTCAAGTGCGCGGGCACCTCGTAGCCCAAGGCTTGGGCACACATCACACGGCCACGCGCCACCGCATGGATGTGCGGTGTGACAGGCACCGCCACATCGGCCACCCAACGCGTGGGGCGTTCGTAACCCGAACCATCCGTGCGGTTGGCCAAGGCATAGCGCTTGCCACCCTTGGTCTTGCGTGCCAGCCACGCGACCAAGGCCGACTTGGTGAGGCCTTGCAGATCGAGGATGACGTCGTAGGCCTCGTGTTGCAAATCGGCTTTGAAGGCGCGCCACTCGGCACGCGTTTGCGCGCGCGTGTCCGCTTTGATCAAATCTTTGCGCCAGCGGCGCAATTCACAGGGAATGACACGATGCACAGCGGCACATCGTGCGGCCAACGGCGCAAAGCTGCGCTCGACCGCCCAATCAATTTGGGCGTTTGGAAAGGCCGCTTGGATGTCCATCACCGCAGGCATGGTGTGCACCACATCGCCCAACGACGAGAGCTTGACGATGAGCACCTTCAACGGCGCTTGTCGATCACGCACGCTCAATGCGCCGCCTCTTGAAACTTCGCATCGGGCTTGACGCGACGCAGCAGCGTCAGCATGTCGTGCTCAATGCGGTTGAGTGCGACTTGGGTTTGGCCTTCAAAGCGCAGCACCAGCACAGGCGTGGTGTTGGAGGCGCGAATCAAACCAAAACCATCGGTCCAGTCGATGCGCAAGCCGTCAATCACACAAGCCTCTGGCTTGAACTCGGGGGAAGGCAAAGCACCCGAGGACACCAGATTTTGCAACTCAGCGCTCAAGCGGTGCGGCTCACCCTCGGCACAACCTACATTCAACTCAGGCGTGGAGAAACTGGTGGGCAAAGCGTTGAGCACAGCATTGGCATCGGGGCTGCGGCTCACGATTTCGAGCAAACGGCAACCGGCGTAAGTGCCGTCATCAAAGCCGTACCAACGCTCTTTGAAAAAGATGTGGCCACTCATCTCGCCGCCCAACGGCGAATCGACTTCTTTCATCTTGGCTTTGATGAGCGAGTGGCCTGTTTTGAACATCAGGGCTTGACCGCCTGCTTCGCGGATGGCGGGGGCCAAACGTTGCGAGCACTTCACGTCAAACACAATCGCGCCACCGGGCACGCGTGACAACACGTCTTGCGCAAACAAGGTCATTTGACGATCGGGGTAAATGGTTTCACCGTCTTTCGTGACGATGCCTAAACGATCACCATCGCCATCAAAAGCCAAACCCAATTCGGCGCCTGTGGTTTTTAAGGCTTGGATGACGTCTTTCAAATTCTCTGGCTTGCTGGGGTCTGGATGGTGGTTGGGGAAGTTGCCGTCGACCTCGCTGAACAACTCCACCACGTCGCAGCCCAAAGCGCGGAAGATGCCGGGCGCTGTGGCGCCGGCAATGCCATTGCCGCAATCCACCACCACTTTCATCGGACGGCTCAAACGCACATCGCCGACGATGCGAGCGACGTAGTCGGCCGTGACGTCGACCTGTTTGACGCTGCCACCCGCTTGGAGGCTCCAGTGTTCGGTCTCGATGATCTGACGCAGGCCTTGGATTTCGTCACCATAAATGGCACGACCACCCAAGACCATTTTGAAACCGTTGTAATCCTTGGGGTTGTGACTGCCCGTGACTTGGATACCGCTGTTGCAAAGCGTACTGGCCGCAAAGTACAGCATGGGTGTGGTGACGGCGCCCACATCGATCACCTGCACACCCGCCGCGACCAAGCCGCGAATGAGGGCCTCGACCAGCGAAGGGCCACTCAAACGACCATCGCGACCCACCGCCACGGTGGACTCACCCAATGCCGCCGCATGCGTGCCAAAGGCGCGGCCCAAGGCTTCGGCCACCTCGGTGTTGAGCGTAGAAGGGACGACACCACGGATGTCGTAGGCTTTGAAGAGAGAGGCGTTGACTTGCATAAGAAATAGATTGTAGAGAGGCCAGACCCTCTTAAAACGGGGCCACTATGATGGCCAAGACTTGACTTGCTAAGCCACTCAACGCCTCTTCACCAAGCGCGCACCATGACCACGCTCACCATCTCTCAAACGCACACCCCCTCACCGTTGGGGGATGTACTTCTAGCCGCCACCGAGCAAGGCTTGGCCGGCGTGTGGTTTGTGCACGGTCAAGCGCACATGCCCGACACCAGTCACTGGGTCACAGACAACGCACACCCGCTACTGCAAAACGCCGCCCAACAGCTGCATGACTATTTCCAGGGCAAACGTCTGCTGTTTGAGTTGCCCTTGCATACGACTGGGGGCACACCGTTCCAGCGTTCGGTTTGGCAAGCACTACAAGCTATTCCCTACGGAAAAACCCAGACCTACGGTGACATTGCTCGCCACATGGGTAACGCGCAAGCGGTGCGTGCTGTGGGCGCCGCGATTGGTCAGAATCCCCACAGCATCATCGTGCCTTGTCATCGTGTGGTCGGGGCGAACGGATCGCTCACAGGGTTTGCTGGTGGCTTGGACCGCAAGCAATACTTGCTGACACATGAGGCCACCTGCGCATGAATGAGTCCGCCTTGCCTTGGCGTGAATGGGTGCCTGAGTTTGTGCTGCTGGCTTTGCTGTGGGGCTCCTCTTTCTTGTTCATGCGCGAAGGTGCTTACGCCTTTGGTCCTGCGCCCACTGCGTGGGTGCGCGTTACCTTTGCGGCCTTCATGCTGACTCCCGTGTTGATTTGGCGTGGCGGCGTGCCCGTGTTGCGCCAGCACTGGCGCACCACTTTGTCGTCTGGGTTGCTCAACGCAGGCATTCCGTTCGCTTGCTATGCGTATGCGCTGATGCACATCAGCACTGGTTTGTCATCGATCTTGAATGCAACCACGCCTTTGTTCGGAGCTTTCATTGCATGGGTTTGGTTGGGAGACAAGCTCAACGCCTCACGTGCCTCGGGATTGGCGCTGGGTTTTGCGGGCGTCGTGATTCTCGCCCTCGACGTGCCGGGTGGCATCTCGTTCAAAGCTGGTGGCGCTGGTCTGGCTGTGGTGGCTTGCTTGTTGGCGACGTTTTGTTATGGCATAGCAGGCAGCGTGACCAAGCGCTATTTGCAGCAGGTGCCTTCACTGGTCACCACTACTGGTAGCTTGTGGGGTGCAAGCATCGGACTGGCTATCCCGGCCCTGCTGACTTGGCCCACCGAGTCGCCACCTCCTCATGCCTGGGCAGCTCTGGCCA
The DNA here is from genome assembly GCA_903886485.1 of uncultured Burkholderiales bacterium. Taxonomy (GTDB): domain Bacteria; phylum Pseudomonadota; class Gammaproteobacteria; order Burkholderiales; family Burkholderiaceae_C; genus Limnohabitans. The sequence goes on along the minus strand of CAISMH010000003.1, from coordinate 26,116 downwards.
TTGCGGGGCTGTTGTGCACCGCCTTGGCCTATGTCTTGTACTTTCGTCTGATGTTGCGAACGGGTCCTGCACGCGCCATGACCGTGACCTATTTAATACCGGTATTTGCCAACTTATTTGGTGTGATGTTCTTAGACGAAGTCATCACGCAGTGGATGATGGGCGGCGGCGTGGTGATTGTGTTGGGCACCGCCTTGGCCTCTGGCCTGATCGGCCCCCAAAAGCGTTGAGCCGCGCGCAGGGACGAAGCCTGTTACACTCGCGCATCGCTTTAGTCGACTTCTAGCACGCATGCTCTACATGGCCGTGTAGCTCCTCAGCAGAGGGGCGTTTAAGTAAATTCCCACTTCTTCGCGTATTTCAACGAGTCCCTTTCAGGACTGCGTTTTCTCGTTCTATTTTTTTAAGATTTCCATGATTCCCGCTATTCATATTGACAACAATTCCATCACGCTTGGCAAGTACCGCATTGCCGCGTGTCCACGTGCTTTACCCAGTGGCCGCTTTGCAGCCCAAGTCTCTGTCGCCAGTGGTCGCGGCAGCGCCAGCACTGCTCGCATCATGTGCTTCGTTGATGACTTCGCCACACATGACGATGCCGCCAACTATGCACTCGCACAAGGTTTAGATTGGGTGCACGAAACATCGCACACCCACTGATTTCCAGCGTCTTTACAAAACTTCAGCGAAAGATTGCAGACAAGCGCACGGGCAAAACTTAAAATTTCGCAAGCCTCAATTTGATTGAGGCACGAAAGCACACCATGCGCAATATCCATGCAGGTCAACCGCTGGTCACCGATGAAGAGCTGAATGCGCTCAGGGGTGAGGTAGTGCCTGACAAGGACAACACCGATGTTTGGTTCAAATACCGAAACTTGTTTTTGTTAGTGGTGGTGATGTCGCAAGTCATCAAGCTGCTGTTCTTCTCTCACCTGAGCATTGGTAACTTTCAACTCGGCGCGCTCGATGCACAAGCGTTTGAGCGATACCTTGTGTTTCGCGCCTGTTTTGTCATCGGCATCACAGCGTTTTACCTGTTCAGCTATTTGAAGAATTGGTATTTCGAAAAATTCTCACTGCTCTACGTGGGCATTGCCACCACGGCCTTGGTGATGGACTACTTCAACGCTTATGTGTATCTGAGTGAAAGCCCAGCGCAGTGGATCACAGGCTTGATTGCACTGCGCTTCATCGCCGTGCTGTGTCTGCTCCTGAACGCGCTCCATGCGCAACGAGCACCGGCCATGCCAAGAAGCTTGTGGTCTTGACTTAAGCCTTGCGAGTCAGGCCGTTCAGTGACCGCGCCGAGTGCACCTTGTTGTGCGAACAAGGTCGCATCAAAAGCATGGATCCGTGAAGCGGATGTTTTTTTTGGCGACTCCTGCACTTAGTGAGCCCTATGTTTTGATGGGCAAGCCCACCAAGCGTTCTAATTCAGCGAGGTCTAACCCCTCCACCAAATCAATCAAGGTCAAGCCATCCGGCGTACATGCCAAGGTCGCTAAATCCGAGTAAATGCGTTTCACACAACGCAGCCCTGTCAGTGGGTATGTGCATGTGTTGACGACTTTGCTTTCACCTTTTTTGGTGAGCAAATCCATCATCACCCACGTCTGCTTGGCGCCAATGGCCAAATCCATGGCACCACCAACAGCTGGGATAGAGCCCACTTCACCTGTACTCCAGTTGGCCAAGTCACCCGTGGCTGAAACTTGAAATGCGCCCAACACACAGATGTCGAGATGGCCGCCGCGCATCATGGCAAAGCTGTCTGCGTGATGAAAGTAAGCGCCGCCCGCAAGCAGCGTCACCGGTTGTTTACCTGCATTGATGAGGTCGAAATCCTCGTCCCCAGCACTGGGTGCGGGCCCCATGCCTAAGACTCCGTTTTCGCTATGCAGCACCACCTCCATCCCCGCAGGAATGTGATTGGCCACCAGCGTGGGCTGCCCAATGCCTAGATTGACATAGGCCCCATCAAAGATGTCTTGTGCAACGCGTTGCGCGAGTTGGTCTTTGGTGCGGCGTTGGTACTGGCTCATGGCGTCTTCTCTGATGCGGTTTTCTTAAAACCACCGGCTTGGGTGGCGACATGGTCAATCTGCACGATCTTGGACACATGAATGCCTGGCGTCACGATGGCTTCAGGATCGAGTTCACCCAAGGCCACAATGCGATGGACGGTCGCCACCGTGAACTTTGCAGCCATCGCCATGACGGGACCGAAGTTGCGTGCAGCTTTACGGTAAATCAAATTGCCCCATCGATCGCCAGCTTCGGCCTTGATCAATGCCACATCCCCATAAATGGGGTACTCCAACACATAGTCTTTGCCATGGATGTGGCGTGTTTCTTTTGCGCTGCCGTCAGGATTTTTTGCAAGCTCAGTACCAAAGCCGGTCGGCGTGAAAAAGGCGCCCACGCCGGCCCCTGCAGCGCGGAGCCGTTCCGCCAAGTTGCCCTGAGGAACGAGTTCAAGTTCAAGTTTTCCGCTGCGGTAGAGCTCGTCAAAGACAAAGGAGTCCGCCTGACGCGGAAAACTACAGATGATCTTGCGAACTCGGCCTGCCTTGAGCAGAGCGGCCAATCCTGTATCGCCATTGCCCGCGTTGTTGTTGACAACCGTGAGCTCACGAGCCCCTTGTTCAATCAATCCGTTGATCAGCTCGATGGGAATACCCGCCGTACCAAATCCACCGATGAGAACGGTTGCACCATCTTGAATGGTTGACAGCGCCTCTGTCATGGAGGGAGAAATTTTGTTGATCATTTGAATGTGTCCAAACTTCACGAAACGCGCATCAAGAGGACGCGTGAATAGCCCCCTTGCGTCAGGTCATGCGATGGCATTGAGGGATCGATGGATGGGGCTTTTGCCCTTGAAAGCATTCTGCGGGATTCATCATAGCGGCGAGCGGCTGGGGCATTGAAGGCTGTGGTGTGCGCAAGAGTCATTGTGTGAGCCTCTGAAAGAGTAAGCCTCAAACGCAACATAGAAAAGAAAAAACCCTTACAAACCAAAGCTTGTAAGGGTTTCTCGTTTCTGGCGGAGTGGACGTCATACGGAGCCAAACTCAATGAACTCCACTAAGCTCTTCATAGCTTCAAAATTAGCAATTTTTAAAGGCATCTAACTCCAAAAACATCCTACGAACTCTATTAAAATCCAACTCAAATTGGGGGTAGATTGGTGGGTAAATTCGCATTAAAACCATTGACTGCCAAGCAGGCAGAAACAGAAAAACGCATCGGTTATCACGCCGATGGAGCTTGTCCTGGTCTAAATCTGCAAGTGAGGCAGGGTCAAGGGCGAATTACCCGCTCTTGGCTATTCAGATACACGTCTCCGACTACCAAAACGCGCCGAGAACTAGGACTGGGGTCCACTAGTGTGCGATCACTAGCCGCAGCTAGGAAGTTAGCATTCGATTACAGGCTTTCCGTATTGGATGGCCGAGACCCAAAAGACGAACGAGACCTTCAGCGAGCAAATGCCATCGCAGTAAGGGCTCACCGCATTACCTTTGATGAAGCCGTTCAAAAGTGTCTTGAAACCAAATCACTGGAATGGAAAAACCATAAACATAGCCAGCAATGGATCAACACCCTTACTGCTTACGCCAGTCCAACTCTGGGAAAACTTGCAGTTGAACAAATAACAATCGACCTGGTCTATAAAGTCCTCGAGCCAATTTGGCTAACGAAAACCGAAACTGCAACACGCGTACGTCAACGTATTGAGGTAGTAATGGACTGGTGCAAGGCTCGTGGTTATCTGAAAGGGGAAAACCCCGCTCGCCTTAAAGGTGGACTAGGAGAGCTACTGCCAAAAGCGCAAAAGATAAAAAAAGTAGCGCACCATGCTGCAGTGCCATTCAGAGAGATACATGAATTTGCACTAAATCTACGGGGAATAAAAGGCATTGCCCCGCTTGCACTGGAATTTACCCTGCTAACTGCAGCGCGAACAGGCGAAGTTATCGCTGCCAATTGGAATGAGATCGACTTAATCAGCAATGTTTGGACTGTTCCGGGTAGCAGGATGAAAGCTGGGCGTGAACATCGAGTTCCTCTTTGCAGCCGAGCAGTCGAAATCCTTCATGTTATGAAGGAGGCTCAGCAAAACGAATACATCTTCCCCGGCCACTCACTCACAAAGAATTCGCACCTCTCAACAGGCGCTTTCTTGGCAGTGATGAAAAAAACAGGTCAATTTACTAAGTACACGCCTCATGGACTTCGAAGCACATTCAGAGATTGGGCTTCTGAAACAACTCAGTTTTCAAATGAAACGTTGGAGCTAGCTCTGGCTCATACGATCAAGAATAAAGCTGAAGCTGCTTATCGTCGACAGGATCAATTGGAAAAGCGTGCAAAGTTGATGCAACTGTGGCAGCAGTTTATCGACACGAAACCCAATGACTGGCAAGTTTTGAAATTTGAAAGGACCTCCAATGCCAAAGAGGAAAGAGCAGCTTGATTTCACCGTTAAAGAACCGCTCATTGAACGACAACGAAAATTGTGGCAAATAGCTGAAGCAATAGAACTGGCAGCGCATCGGAAGCAACCTCTCGACTACGAAATTTCAAAATGGTTGTGGGTTGCACTACACAGAATTTGTCGTGGGGAAAATGCAAACGAGGTCCTCAACGTTGTGAGCAAACAAGGAGAGCGAAAGGATAGTTTTAGGCAAGAGATGCATAAAAAAATGGTTGTAGGAGCTATAGCTACGGCAACTCAGTCAAAGCTCCCCAAAAAAACCAAAGTAGCGATTAATGAAGTCAGTGATGCATTACCACTCATTAATAAAACGACAGCCAGAAAAACTTGGAACAGTAAATTAACTGAACGTAAGCCGCACTTTTCCTTTGGAAAAAAATAGGTACTCCAGATAGTTATCTTGGACGACTTAAACAACATACCTACATTGTCCTCACTGGGTCATTTAAGACACAGGAGGACCAATGAAAACCGAACAAACCACAGAAGAGAAATTCACAAATATTCAAGTGATTCGACACACGCATGTGTGTCAGAAATTACAAATCAGCAGCGCAAAGTTGTTTGATTTAATCGCAAAGGGACTTTTCCCAAAACCATTTTCAATCGTACCTGGTGGCCGAGCCGTTGGCTGGCTTGAACACGACATAGATCAATGGGTGTTGAAACGAAAAGCGATAAGCAGCAGCAAGGCCGTCGATTACGTTGGAGCTGACCATGGCTAACGGTCGCGACAGCAAAATAAAAATTGACTTAAACCGTGATGCAGGAAGTTTTATAGCCCTACCTTGGTCGGTGATTGATTGCCCTGCTTACTCTGAGCTATCACATCCTGCACGATCGTTGTTGATTGAGTTTGCAAGGCAATTCGTCAAAAACAATAACGGGAGACTCTTGGCATCAAGTTCCTATTTGCGTAAGCGAGGTTGGAACAGTCCTGATGTGATAACTAGAGCCAAGCGTGAACTTTTGAAAGCAGGTTTTATTTTTGAGACCGTTATGGGTCACCGACCAAACAAGGCGAGTTGGTATGCATTGACATGGCGCAGTTTAGATAACTTGAAGGGGTACGACACAGGTGCGAAAGAGATGTTTCGCCGTGGGGCATATGCTTCTCCGGTTACTTTAAAAACTAAATCCACACGCGAGGAGCTTTTTCAAAAATGGCGTGGACCTATCTCTGAAAACGCACCACTTAGGTCGTCAGGCGTTGTAGATAGCCCCTACATAGCACCGTCTCCCGCACTAGCTGATTCGCCAATTGATACGGCTGCCGCACCTATCGCATGCGACTTTAAACCTAGTTCTAGTACGCCAGACGTACACCATCTAGATAAGCCATCTGCCTCTGCAGTTTCACTTCTGCGTATTCAACATTGACTGAATCAAAAAAGGAAAAATCATGCTCGTTTTTGAAACACATGGACAAGAAATTAACCGCTTGCATCGTCTTGCATATCAATCAGCTGAAGATGCTGTAAATCATTCGATCGCAGCTGGATCACTTCTACTTGAGGTCAAAAAAGAAATGAAGCACGGCAAGTTCTTACGCTGGGTACAGGAAAATTCCCAGGTTTCAGTAAGACAAGCACAACGCTACATGGCTGTTGCTCAGGGAAAGAAAATTTCGTTGAATAGACTAACCGACAAATGCGACACGATGTCGCATTTGAAAAATGGAAAACAATACTCGAATGGGGTCTGGTCATATGATCATTGGGAACCAGAGCCCGGATTCATGTACCTATTCAAAGACGATACTGGAACGTATTGGGTGACGCCCAGCTCAGAACGTGCGGAAAGTTTTCACGTATGCAAACACTACAGCGGAGAAAAGAAGTCAACGAAAGGTTTCTATTGGCGATATACGATTTTCAGTCCAATCAGTGATCCTGACCTGACAAGTCAGTTCTACATGGGGACAAGATTTCCATTGTGGGGTCGAAGCGGCGTTGCTGGCGTCTTGCAATCCTACGGGCTGTTGGATTTACAAAGCGCTTTTCAATTTGGTACCAACCTTGATGGTGGATCTGAACGACCATTTGGTGAACCGCCAACTGAGAATTGGTATTGGGATTCCGATATGCCGGATAGTCAACCAGAACTATTTCAAGAGCTTGTGCGTCTTGGCTACCGGAATGCAAATGGTGCAATTACTTTCTTGGGCTGATCTAAAGTAGAAAGAATTAGAAACAATGACACACGGTCGTAAAACTGGTGGAAGACAAGCTGGAACACCTAACAAGTCAACAACTGACTCACGTTTGGCATTCGCGGCATTTGTTAATGGAAATTTAGAAAAACTCACACTGTGGCTTGACAGTGTTGCAACTGGGATTCGTAAAGTTGATCCAAATACTGGCTGCGAAACTACAGAGTATGTTGTTCGCCCTAACCCAGCAAAAGCCTTCGACATGCTTATGTCAGTTGTGGAGTACCACATACCCAAACTGGCTAGAACTGAACTTGTTGCGACCGAAGCTATATCAGAGCAGTCAACAAAGAACTTTAATGTTTTCTCTGAACTACTTCGTAGCATCAAGGCACAGCGTCAAGCCGAGCAGAATCAATGATTAATTGAGCTGTCTTTGCTCACAAGCTACGCGCAAGGGATGTAGTCCCAATCGGTCGTATAACTTGGCGACTTCCGTTCCTGCCGCATCTGCCATCCCTTGTACGCGCCTTGAGTTGAGACCTTCACGGTTCCACGACCAAATCTCTTGTTCAAACCATCAAGCACATCCATCAGCCTCGTATCCGTGGCTTGAGTTGGCTCCAGCCAATCAGCTTGATATTGCCCTACAGGCGAAATCTCACCAAGCATGATCCCAGCCTTCTTGTATTCGTACTCAGGTTTGAACAGTCGACCTACCAAGTAATCAGCCCAGCGGTTCACCACCAAACTGTCATTTGTTGGTTGGGGTAATGGCAATGTGAACGAGGGGTTGTACTGGGGCAAGTCTTTTCTGAACCGGTTGGTATGTAGCGATACCTGTATTAATGAAGCGTGAGATCCTTGTGCTCGTAGCTTGGCACAGGCGTTGGCAACAAAGGTGCTCATGGCGTCTTTCAAGACCGCAACATCACACACCGTCTGTCCGAAGGATCGACTGCTTACGATTTGCTTCTTATCTGGCACGACCTCTTGCAAATCAATACAGGCGACACCTTGGAGTTCGCGCTGTGTTTTCTCAATGACCACTCCGAATTCGGCTCTCAAGGTAGCTGTGTGTGCACTGCGCAAATCCTGAACCGTGTGAATACCGTGTTCGGCCAAACGTGCTGAAATCCTGCGCCCTACTCCCCAAACTTCTCCAACCTCAATTTGACTGAGCAACTTATCTTGCTGCACTTGCGTTAAGTCGTTGTAGTTGAAAACACCCTTAGATCTGGGGTGCTTCTTGGCGATGTGATTAGCTAGCTTCGCAAGTGTCTTTGTCGGGCCAATACCTACGCATACAGGAATACCAGTCCAAGCGATCACGCGTTCACGCATGGCATAGCTCACATCTCGTAGTTTCTGCATTCCCGTCAGGTCAACAAAGCATTCATCAATAGAGTAAACCTCATGTCGTGGTGAGTATTCACTCAAGATCGACATAACCCTGTTGGATAAGTCTGCATACAAGGCGTAGTTGGAACTCAAGGCAAGAATACCGTGCTCCTCTGCCAAAGCCTTGCATTCGAACCATGGCTGCCCCATCTTGATTCCAAGTGCCTTTGCTTCGTTTGAACGAGACACTGCACAGCCATCGTTGTTAGACAGCACGACCAAAGGGACATTTCTTAAATCGGGACGGAAGACTCTTTCACAACTGACTGAATCGCCCCGTGTTTTGAGGAGGCTCCAACCTTTGAGAAGATGGAGCCATGAGCAAATCAAATCGTTTTTCCCCCGAAGTACGCGAACGCGCTGTTCGCATGTTGCAAGACCATCGTGGCGAATATCCGTCCACATGGGCTGCTATTGAATCAATTGCACTCAAGATCGGCTGCGCCCCTCAAACCCTTCACGAATGGGTTCGTAAGCACGAAGTCGACAGCGGCGTGCGCGGCGGCACCACCAGCGCTGAGCATGACCGAATCAAGGAACTTGCACGCGAGAACAAAGAGCTGCGTCGGGCCAATGAGATCTTGAAGGTGGCCAGCGCGTTTTTCGCCCAGGCGGAGCTCGACCGCCGACTCAAGTCTTGAAGCGTTTCGTCGACCAGCATCGCAATACCTTCGGGGTCGAGCCAATTTGCAAGGTTTTGCAAATTGCCCCGTCTTGCTACAGGCGACACGCCGCCCTGCAACGCAACCCACAACTTCGCTGTGCAAGAGCCAAGCGCGATGATGAATTGATCCCTCACATTCAACGCGTTTGGAACGCCAACTTGCAGGTCTATGGCGCGGACAAGGTCTGGCATCAAATGAATCGAGAGGGCATACCCGTAGCCCGTTGCACTGTGGAGCGTTTGATGAAGCACCTGGGCCTGCACGGCGTACGTCGTGGCAAGGTGGTGCGCACCACGTTCTCAGACAAGGCGGCCATGTGCCCGCTGGACAGGGTTAACAGGCAGTTCAAGGCCGAACGGCCCAATCAGTTGTGGGTGTCGGACTTCACCTACGTCTCAACTTGGCAGGGTTGGCTGTACGTGGCGTTCGTGATTGATGTGTTTGCCCGACGCATTGTGGGCTGGCGTGTGAGCAGTTCCATGCGCACAGACTTCGTACTGGATGCCTTGGAGCAAGCCCTGTATGACCGCCAGCCTGAGCGCTCAGATGCGTTGATTCACCATTCGGATAGGGGGTCGCAATACGTCTCTATCTTGTACACCGAGCGTCTAGCGCAAGCGGGTATAGAGCCCTCGGTGGGGAGTCGTGGAGACAGCTATGACAACGCGCTGGCCGAAACGATTAACGGGCTGTACAAGACCGAGTTGATTCACCGCCGTGCGCCTTGGAAAACGAAGGAGTCTGTGGAATTGGCAACTCTTGAATGGGTATCTTGGTTCATCCACCACCGACTGTTGGAGCCGATTGGGTATATTCCACCTGCCGAGGCAGAGGCCAACTACTACCGGCAACTCGCTGAGAAGGTCAATGCCGACGCGTTAACTTAAACCAACAGGCCTCCTCGAAATGCGGGGCGATTTATTACAGCCTTTGCCCCACCAGTGAGCAAAGCCCGCTATCAACACAAGACTTAACCGATCGTTGGGGAGTTTATAGTGATTTACTTGCGAGCTGGCGTCAGCACAACATCGGTCCACGTTTCATACAAATCGGACAGCAGATTCGCTACCCAGTTGCAGAAGTTCAATCATTTGAACACCAGATGGAAAGCAAACCTTGCACGGTAAAAGGCATCCCTCTCATCACATTCATCAAAACCCCAAACAAGAGGATCGGAAAACTTCCGAGGTCAAAATTTTCTGAGAAAAAGTCTCACCAAATCATCGAGACTTATATAAGTCAATTGTTCGATCCAGTGCCGAAAACACACTCACATAAAGTAGGCGTTGACTACGTCAATCTGATGACTCAATACATCACGCCCTACGATTCAGACGAGGTCCAATTTGAAGGACACGCCGATCGAGTGACACCTGAAGTTCTTTGTGCCGACTTAATCAACAACCTCGAAAAAATCAACGCCCTTGTCAACATCATCCTAAATAAAGCTTGCAACAAGCTATCAGACTTTGAAACGTTAGAGCTGCTGCGGGCAGTTGATAACTTTGGAGACATTAGAAATCGCAATCGAATCAACACCTTTCTTTTGCGCGATTTCACATCAAACCACAGGTAGTACTACTCGGATTCAAGAATACTTAGATTAAATTTCAGTTTTAACGGCAGACCTTGCCCGAATTCTTGCACTCAACGTAAGCAAGTAATCTAGTACTTCTTTTGGATCATGCCGTCCTTCAAAGTTGTAGATTACATAGTACTCACCGCCTTTTTTCGGTCCACTTAAATCTAAACCTAAATCGGCAATCAGATCTTCATCCCGTTTAGTCACCAAAAGTTTAGGTTTGTGAGTTTTTGTAATTGACACGCTTAATTGCAGCGGCCCAAAATTTACTAGGAACCCTAGATATCCGTTCCTTTTGGGAATATGCCCTGGGATGTTGCAATCAACAACATCTAGACCAAATGAGGCGCATCTCTCACGAAAAGCTTTCGTGAACTCTTCTGCTCCAGAAGCTTCAAGTGCATTCAGTCGCTCTGCGGTGAACTCTCCCGTACTTCCCTCCGGTGGGGTATAAACCCATGGAATTATTTGCATTTCTTGGCAAAGCCGTTTAACTTTTTGAACGAGACGATCCACTTCTTCGTAAATGCTATCTTGCAAGACATTGATTCGAACAAATTCGCAATTCAACTCTCGATTTATTGCTTGTTGTCTTCGCTCATCTTCGAGCTGAGTTCTTTGGTGATGCGGTTCATCAATTTCTACGGCTAACCTAAGCTCAGGGAAATACCCATCTAAAAAATATTCCCCGACAGAAAACTGAGATTCGAGCTGAACGTCTCGCAGCGCGTAATGCAACGCATACATCACCATGCTTTCATAACGTTTATGACTCGTGCACGTATTTTCTTTGATGTAGTTCTCATTGTTAGTTGCCATTAATTCTCTCCAGATACATTCACAACAAAAAATTTTATAGGTTAGGACTTTGAAAAATCAAAACCATACAACACTCGAAAAGACGCTGGCCCACAGCTCACGCCTAGGCTAGAGACTTCAATAATTAAGTTAGTTTTAGTTGATGACAAATTCACTAGTAAATATTCAACACTTTGCTCATCCATAGTTTCAGCTTGCTGTTTCACCTGTTCAACCGTATCTGCAAATGCAGGTGCCACATACTCAAAGTCGTACTGCGGCAAATAAACAAAAGTCACGTGCGAGCAGTAGCTTGAAGATTCTGGATCTTGCATAGCCCCACATTTAAGGCAGTAGAGCGGCTGATATTCGCCAGATGCATCTTGATTAATTAATAGATGTTGCATTGCGCCCTTTCTAGATTCAACGACAAAAATCTTGCCACGCTTCAACGATCATGACCATCGCGAGCGTGTCAAGCTCGCAGTAACGAAGCAGCGCCTCTCTAATTTTTTGTCGGGAATCAGGTGGCATATCCTCAAATTGCAAGCGCGCATAGGCGGTAGCCGCTGCACCGCCTTCTGCAATCACCAACTCATCGGGATCTTCACCAGATGAAACCTTCTCACCAATCAACGTTGCACCGTACTCTTTTAACAAGTCATACGGCTCAATAGGAGCACCAGAACCGTCATCTACCCACCAAGTGAAATTGGGAAAATTTTTACTAGGAATTCCAGCTGCACTGCCATATATGGGTTGACTGTATTTTTTGCGTAAAAGCTCAGAACTCTTAAATACAGCGGGTAAGACTTTCTTGATTGAACTGCTGCCCTTTGTTCCAACGTGATAGTAGGCTCGCGCACTCAATTTGCACAAGTCATACATTTGACGATCACCCTCTTTGACTAACGTCTTAATGAAATCAATTAACTCTGGCGCGTTACTCGGTGGATTGGGAGTGTTTTCGAGCTGTTGAATGATCTTAGTCAGGATAGTGTTCTCATGATTACTCCACATGAAAACAGTCCCGCTGTCTTTATCTAGTTCTGCTTTAAGAGCTTCAACGAACTTGAAGTTTGGAAAAACGACAGGATCAGTGAGTAAGAATTCGCCCGCATGCTCAATCCGACCATCCTGATGCAGGATGTGATGAGAAAACTGAAATGCAACCGGTTCATAGGGACGCATTCCAGCGTGAAAAGGGATGGCTACTGTGCTGGTTTCAAAGTCGATGAAGTGGTATGGGTATGACCAAGCCCCCATTTCCATCGCCATCTCTTTTTCTGCAAGCCAAAAACCACCTCGATCTTCACCTTCTGGAATGCCTCGAATTTGCATCCACTGACGCTCAGACAAAGACAAGTTTTCACCTTCATCTTTTTCTTGGATATCGTCTGGCTGCACAGAACTCATACGAATGCGACCAGCCGCAATCAATTTATCTTTGCCGCGAAAGTTGTAGATATCGAGAACCGTTCCTGCCGCGAAGTCTGCTTCTGTGAACTTGTAGGCTTCAGACCAGCACTCATTGAAGCCATTCTTCAAGCCATCACCAGGGATAGACTTAAATTCACATTTACCGCATTGAGCACTAGGTTGAGGTTTGATCTTTTGATCTGTCTTATAGGCGTATGCCCATTCTTGAGCCAACTCAGACAAAGCCCTTTTATGCCCAAGAACCTTAACGCCTTCTTTGTCAATTTTTTCGACAAACTCATCTGTAGGCACAAGCGCCAGAATGCTTTTGTCGATTTTTATCTCTTTCGCTTTAGGACTTGTGATCACCTTGGATCGATTTCCATCTCGAGTGATCTTAAACAGTTGATTCAGGCCATCCACTGAGACCTGAACTGCCTTATCGGGCATCATTAAAAAAGTCTTTAAGTTAGCTTGCGGAAACGCCGAACGGAAAACATACGCTTGAAAAGCGACATCTTCAATATAAGCACGCATCTCACTCGTTAAATCGCCTTTAGCCCCAATAATTTTTGGCTTGATTGAGTTGTAAGACTTAGCCTTCACCTCAATTAATTGGTACTCATTCCCATCTTTAACCAGGATGTCTACCCGTGCAAATAGATCTCCAAATCGAATCGCGGGTTCAAAAAGAACGACTTTCTCTCGTTGCAAGAGCTCCGAAGTCTTGACTTCAGCTTCATGATGGTTGATCGCCTCAATCTCAATACCGTCCGGGTAATAAAGCTTGGCCAGCTCTCCAACTTGATATCCCCCCTCAGCCAGCATTGCCAAGAAGCTATCCTCTTGCTTCGTATTTCGGTAAACCTTGTCTTTACCTGTGTAAAACAGCTTAGTAGGACACTCTGCAGCTAACTTAAACCGTGACTTTGTCAGGTAACGTGGATTGACCATGTTCATTGCTCCTAAGATTCGAATTTGCGACACACGAAGGACCATATCGGCCCATCTTATTACTTATTTTGAGAATATTTAACCATCTGCAGCAGGTGAGATAAAGCCACTCGCAGGCGTCTTTCGAAAGACAGCTGGTAGTTCGAAAGTTTCATCACAGCTGCTAGAGGCGAGAGAAAGTAAGCGATCTTTCGCCTGAGCATCTACAAAATGAGACAAGCCCCGAAATGTATTCACCAGTCCACGCCCTTTGATGCCAGCTGTAGACAACTGTTGATTCAGAAAATCAACCTTCACGTCTACAGTGTCTAGGTAATCCACGATAGAAAACAAATGTTGCAGCGACAGTCCTAGAAAGGAAAGATCAGCAACCAACAGATGATCAAATTTTCGTTCTGATGCGCCTTTCAACAACTTGTTCAAGCCTTCTAACTTCTTTGTTGAATGTGTCCAAGTTCTTACGTCTGTGTACGCTGCAACAACTTCCATCTTTGCGCTTTCAGCATGCGCTCGTAACAAACGCTCTTGCTCGATCATCTTGATGACCCATGAGTCAACCGTATAGAGTGCCACTCTCATTTCAAACTCCTTAAGAACTTTTATTGTGAGGCCATATAAAGAATTAATTTGTCTTTATAAATTCATAGACTTAAGGCATATCCACTCAAAAAAAGTTCAGAAATGACTGAGTTACCTACGTCTATCGAAACCCCTCTTTTCTTCGCTCCTATCAAAGTTCGTCTAAAAGTCACATCTGAGGTCAAGTCGGCACTTGAAAGGTTCCCTCTATCAACCAATCAAACCCTCACCCAACAACCTAATGGATTTATCGTTGAATCAGAAATGACCGTTTCATCTGAATTGATTCATTGGATCTACGCATCAGGACCCGATGTCCAAGTGCTCGCCCCACTGCAACTGAGGGAGGTCGTGAGAAATGGCATATCCTCTGCATTGAATGAATATCGACTTGTCTAAGCCTGTAGGAAAAAAACATGGGTATCAGTAAATTTCAGCTACAACTTCTGCAAAAAATTCCACGCGAACCAAAATCTCCATTAACTACGAATGAGTTGGCTGATGCCTTATTCAATGCCAACGAGAGAGGTGTCAGCAAGGCAAGTCTACGAAAGCGCATCATCAATAACATCAATCAACTTGGAGAAATTTTTCCAGGAGCGTTGGTTGTAAACAAAGATGAAAAAGACCATCGATACTGCTTAAGCGCTAAAGCTCCTCTTTTGCTCACCCCAATGAGTCAAGAGGAAATGATTGCGTTTGGTATCTTGAGCCACTTCGGCACAGACCTACTCCCTGATCGAACACTTGAGGCACTCACACCTTACTTTCAAGAAGCTAAAGAGTCAGCATATCAATGGGCCCGAGAAACAGGTCATGGAGTCAAGGCATCAAAAGAACTGGCAGGTAATTGGCTCAAAAAAATTGCCGTGGTGCCTGCCGTCATGCCATTCACGCCCCCCGAGGTGAACCCAGAGATCAAACGAATCGTTCACGAAGCCCTCTTCTACGAACAGCTACTGGAAATCAAATTTCTCAACATCACTACAGGTGAGCTTGAAACCTGCATCGCAAGCCCCCTCGCACTTGTTCAGCAAGGTGTACGAACCTATGTGATCGTCAAAAAACGCAGCTCAAAGAAAGCTGAACGAATTCTTGTGGCTCGTATTCATGAAGCAACCATCACCTCGGGTCATTTAGAACACCCAAGTAATTGGAGCCTCCCCAAATTCTTGGAGCAAGGCATCAGCCATGCGGTATTTCCATCCGAGATGTATGGCGAGATCCATGAATTCAAACTCCAAGTCGATGCCAGCACTCAGTGGTTAAAAGAAACCAAGCTCGGTGAGAACCAAACAACCAAAGACAATGCCGATGGTAGCTACACCTTGAAAGTCACTCTGCCACTCACGGAGGAACTCGTGCGCTGGATTCAAAGCATGACAGTCCACGTTCAAGTCTTAGAACCCGCTTTTTTGGTCAAGCGCCTCAAAGACGATCTGAAAAAAACGCTTGCCATCTACAAATAAAGTTCCAACCTCAAAAGCAACCAGCCTACGCCAGTTGCTTTTGAAATACCCCTACCGTCAAGCAGCATTAGCCAAAAAACCAATCGCACGCGTGTCGTGCGATTTCTTATAGCCCATTTCATTTCGCAAACGTTCCAGCAAGTCCACCGAATCTCGAATGGGATTGAGTCGCGATTGCCTTACCGCGTTAGAAAAATCACCTGGAGTCAGTTGACCAAGCTGAGAGGCCACCTTCAGCGAAAGCTCTAAGGAATCGAAACCGAGCTTTTGACAAACGTCTTTGAACATCTTTGCTGCCTGCTCAGCTCGAAGATACTGAAAATTTGCCTTCAAATCGAATCGACGCATGCTCGCCTCATCTAACTGCGTCATCAAATTGGTCGTGCAAAAGAAAATACCTTGGAAAGATTCCATCTGCGTCAACATTTCATTGACCATGCTCACTTCCCAGTTTCGTTGAGCACCATCACGCGATCGCAAAAAGCTATCTGCTTCATCCAGAATCAATACTGCATCCTTTTCATAAGCCTCATGAAACATAGCAGCCATCCGCGTTTCTGTTTCGCCAACAAATGGGGCAAGAATGTCTGACGCACGCTTCAATACAACAGGCTTATCCAGTGTCTTAGCCACGTATTGCGCAAATGCAGATTTGCCAGTTCCTGGAGGACCATACAAGCAGATTCGCCCAGCCGAGCTGTGACGCAATCCCTCAATTAACTGCGGCAAATTGCAATCGGAATTCACAACATCCAAGTCATAGGTAACGTTCAGCGTATCCACAACAGGACGCATAAACGCTTGATTCTGAACAGAAAGTGCTGCGCCGACGACTGAATCCATAATCACGCTACCGGGTACTGAATCACATTCAGCGTAAATCGCTCCCGCAACTTTTGCAGCACGAGAAATCAACGCGGGTGACAGCGACTCATTTGCAGCCACTGAATCACACCATAAGTTCGTCACATTCAATTCCTTGGTCATGCTTTGAAGCATTCCCGAACGAACAGAAAGCGGCGGAATTTCAACGTGCAAATGCAGATCAAATCGTCGCAAATGCGCCGGATCCAAGAACTGGACATTGTTCGTAATCCAAATCGAAGGAACAGCGTTATGCTCAAGCAGATGGTTCATCCAGCCCTTGTGACCACTTCTGTTTCCGCGCTTGCCTGAGAAAATCGAATCATCCTGTCGACTCGCACTATTGATGTCTTCGATTTCGTCAAATACAAGCAACGAACCTTCACGCTTAGACAAGATACGTTGAGACAGCCTGTAGGCAGACATTCGACTGCTTCCGCCAATCCGGTCACCATCGCGATCTTCTACGGCAACCTCAAACAAATTTGCGCCAACCTCCTTGGCGATGGCACGGGCCAATTGCGTTTTCCCACTACCTGGTACGCCATAGACCAACACATTGACACCTTTATTTCCCTTCGAGATAGCGTGCTTAAGGTACTTAGCCAAGTAGTTGACCTTTGAGCCCAAATAGTCAAAGTCATTCAAAGACAAATCTGCAGAGGGTGCCACCACAAAATTGTCAGAAAAGATATCCAACGGATTGTCTGTATCTCCATTGATACGCTCTGTGATCCCGTTGATCAGCTCAACCTTGTTCGAGAAGTCAAAGATATTGTTTTGGTCAAGGCAAATCAGACCCGAACGAATCAAAGTCGCATCAGCCGAAAGCGCTTGATACACCTGCTGAGGTGGTATTTCAAGCAAAACAGAGAGCGTCGTCACAGCACGATCGGTGGACATTTCACCCAACGAGGCCATGGTTTGTCGCAGCAACGGGTGCTGCCTCTCGATCACACAAAACAACAGTATTTCGAGCTCAACATCGTTCAACCCAACTTCTTTGGCAAGCCAATTGATGTTGCGAACCATATTGCTTTGCGGCAAGGTAGGCAAAGAACTGTTGACCACTTCACGGTGTTTTTTCTTCAGTGAAGACAAAACCAATTTGTATTCGTATTCATCGTCTTGCGAATAGCCCAAATCTAGTGAGAAGATCAAGTGAGGTTCAGAACAATAGTCCTCATGCAACACACTCTTGTGCCCCCCAAGATCAACCAACGCTCGCAACGTCCATTTGATGCAATATGCGTTCAACTCCTCGGGCATATCTGCAATCAAAGCAGTGCTTTGCGAATCAAAATCTGGAAGTGGACCATGGCGACGGCGACGATATTTCATTGATTCCCCTTTATGTCTGTTCAGCTTACCCACCGATAGGCTCATAGCAAGAGCTTTTGCACGCAAAAGCCGAAGAACGACTAATCGGTGAATGGAAAGTCTAAAAATTTATAAAGACAATTTTTGGGATTAGGAAATCAATTTCACGTCTTATAACTTCTAACGACCAAACAGGGAAATCAGAAAGTCCCGCTCACCATCCTTACCCATAGGACCTAAAAGCAAGTTTGGATATGCACGCGTTAACTCTGTTTCAAACGGATCTTGCCCACGTGAATGCCAAGCAAGAATCTGAGCAGGGATTCCATGAGGGTGCCAAGTCATCACTTCATACAACACCTCTTCGAAATTGCCAAAATTCCCGCCAAATCCAGTACCTGGTCGAATCAGAGCAACAACCTTAGGGAGTACCAGATGGCCAGCAAACAAGCCGTCATAGGCTGCAACACCCTCTGCACGCATGTACAACAGACTAAACCGCTTGGGGCCATGCGAATCACTGAATTCATCTTTTCGTTCAAATACAGACCACGTAGCAAACGGCCCAGTCTTATCGTTCATAGCTCGTTGTACACGTTCCACGTACTCTCCTTTATCTATCGATGATGGCGCGCGCATACGCCAATTTCTTGTCATCAACTCCTGCGGCAAGAGCTCTCGACTTGCATACAAGTCATACCCCTTGAAGGCCCCACCTGCAATGACTCGATTGAAATCAGCCTTTGTCACTGTCATATCCACATAGACAAAGCTATCCATACCAATCCTCCAATGCCGAATGGGACTGCCATCGATGCCACTTGCTGGATAAAACAAACAACCGTCTAACACCTTCTTTGCATCAAACTCACGATCAAGCACGTCTTGCTTGGTCAACGCTAACAACCAGTCTTGAAACATACCCTTCTCCTAGATCTCTTCAAGCATCAACCATATCCATCTTTAAAGAATTTTTTTGTATTCATCGCTCCTTGCAAAGCCGTTAAATATTTATTTCATTAAGCCGTGCATGGGCTCACCTCATGAGCCAGCAAATTTCTAATATGTCTGGATGCGAAATTTACCCACTAGCGTGCCACACCAAGCCATAGCTATTACAACGACTCACATTCATAAAAAACATGCAAATCCTGCGCCTTTGCATTCATTTCAGACTCGTCGTCAACACATTTAAGGTGCGGCTTTACCTACTACGCAGAACCATCGATTTTTCGAAAACAAGAACGCATGGACTCGTATCCCGAAGTTTTTAAGCTTCAACACTGCAACAGATGGAAGGAAAAATTGTAAGGACATTTTTATTCCCTATACACAAGTACTCTATACAAACACATTCATAAGGAGTTGATATGTTTCAAAAGCTTTCCGTGCCTGCAGGTCTGTCCATCACAAGCGGCCTCTGGGGTTTCATTCCTGAAAACAGTGCTATCAAGCGCTGGACGACAGAGCTCACGATGGCGAGCAGCACCTCTTTCAATTCCGACACTTGGGCGGTACTGGGTCATGCCGTCTTGATTGAGCATCACGACACGGAAGAGATTCGCAACATGATTCACCATATTGCGGGAGAGGGCAATATGCAACTACACATCATTAACCGCGACAGCATCACTCAGTTTGGCGAATGGATGAAAGCGGTTCCTAAAGATGCCCCCACGATGATTTACTTGGAGCCAGGTTTTTGGCTCAAGAACGGACTTGCCAAAGATGACTCGGACCATGATTGGCCCGAATGCCCTACGCACGATGATGATGTGGCCTATGGGTTTCGCAAAGAGCTTGCCAACTACCTCTACCACGAAGCACCACTTCACCCTGTTGTTTTCGTAACAGCAGTCGACTCAGTAAATCAACTCGACCCATTGCTTCGTCGCGAAGGCCTGTTCGATCGTCGCATCAAAGTTCCTGAACTGGAGTACGAAGACGTCGCACGCGCATTTGTTCAAGAAACTGGTGAGGAATGGATGGACCAATCGATTCACTCAGAACTCAAACGTGTCGGCTGTTTGGTTCGTCATGAGTTTTCTGATCAACGTCGTCGCTCGTTGTTTCAAAAATCAATCAAGCGTCTAGCTTGGCGCAAGGGAGACAAAGTTTCGTACAAGGAGCTCGTTCAATTTGCGGCATACGGCACAGCAGAAGGAGATGATTGCCTTGACCCTCCTCATATTCGTCGCCGCCACGCCATTCATGAAGCGGGGCATGCGTTGGTTTCCTATCTTGACTCAAAGGAACAATCCCCACCAGAGTACTGCAGCGTCATCAAGCGCGGAGGCACGCACGGCATCATGGTTCGTGCCTACGAATCGCATGAGCGCACCAGCGATGACCTCTCATACCAAGACATCACACATAACATTCGAGTGGCCCTAGGTGGTCGTGTTGCTGAGCATTTGATTCTCGGAGCACTTGACGCCAGCGCTCGTGGCGCGATTGGCGATATGAAAACTGCCACATCCATGGCGGGTTCTCTTTTTGGCAAATGGGGACATTCGATGGATGTCTCAAGCGACATCAGTGCATCGTCCAATCTGGCGGTTTGCTTAGGCACGCCCAGTGACTCTGAGTACGAGCACACAGAAAAACTCATCCGCGCCTATTTACAAATCCAATTCGGTATTGTTTTGGAGCTTCTACGCGCCAACCAATCCTTATTGGAGATGGTGGTCGATGCACTTAATGAAAAAACTGTACTGGTGAAAGACGACTTTCTTAAGCTCGTTAATAAGCACCAAGTAACGGCACAGCGGCATTAATCTAGGCCTTTACCAAAAAACCTAAGCAGGGAGAGGACGGTTTGGCACGAAACAGCCACTTCGCATGTGCGCACCTATCGCGACTTCCACCTCTCCTCCGGCTCGTTTATGCGTTGAATTTTTCGATTATTTTGAAGTTTTTTATTAAAGACATATTTTGTCTTTATAGGATGATTTAATACATATATTGAAAGTTCATTCATCGTCATAAGGAGCTCAAACATGACCGCGACCCCTGCCCTCGCCTTCGGTGCCACCGATACCCAGCTGCACATCGCCAGCTTGTATTACCCCATCTTGTTGCAAGTCGCAAAAGACAAAACAGTCATCACATACAGTGAGCTCATTGAAAAAGCAAAGGCACTGCACCCCAATGATGTGATCATGCAAAACATGATTCCTGTGCGCTCTGGCGACGTCTTGGGCGTCCTCTATCACTTTGCCGAAGCCAATGGCCTGCCCCGTATTTCGACCTTGGTGGTCAAGCAGCACAAAGGCGAATGCGGCAAAGGCATTGCCACTACACATGATTGCCCTCTTGAGCGTCAACGCTGCCATGAGTTCGACTGGTCCAAGGAGCAACCTAAGTTCTGGGACTTCATCTCCGACGCAAAAACTGCGAATGCAACCAAGCGCATTCGTAAAGTACGCATGAAAATGGAACGCGCCTTGGACATCGCCTGGGCCTACTACTTGAGCAACAAAGCCAAACTTAGCGCAGAGGCGCGCAACAGCATTGAAAAAATTGCCAAACTTCTCTGCACAGGTATCTCTACGCAAGAAGCTTTTGCGCCCTACGCAAAAACCTGATTAACTCGTCTTTGATCGAACCCCACGGGAACTTCGTCGCGAAACCCGTGGGTTTTTTTATATTCTGAAAAAATCTAGGACATAGACAAATCAGATGGATGCACTGACAAGTGCCAAAAATTTGTTTCGCAAGCAGCACGTATAGACAATGTAGGAACAGGAAAGCTCACCCTAGATAAGCTGGATTCTGATCGCCGCGCTTCATGCTCACACTCAGACCAGATGCGAGCCACACCACTTGTGAGCACCATATAGATGTTTAGATGCATCAAATACGGCGTGTCATCCATCAAATCCTTAGCTAACCAGTCAAACAGCCATTCACTATCGCTGTAACGCATCAGGTAGTGCAGAGGCTCAGTCAGGCGAACGTACTCGTTCATCACATAAAAAGCTCTGACATTGTCCATCTGCCTCATCCTGGCTCGAATCTCATCGACTGACAGCATCAAATAGATCGGTTGATTTGGTTTATTCAGCATGAGGCTGCCCCATCATTTGGCAATCTTCACTTTGGAAACCTTAGGTGCAGAACACTCGCCACACACAAACATGCTCTGATTCAAGTATCGTTTGTACATCCCCAGTGCTCTAGGCTTATGCAGACCGCACTTAAAGCAACTCATCGTTGCTCTTTCTGTTCCGGATGTACCAAAGGGGGAGCCACTTGGTTTATTTACGTAGCGAAGACCATTGGTCGAAATTTGCGTACTTACTTTATCTGTCATAGGACCTCCTAAATACGGCCTCTTGCATTGCGTTGACATTGACTTGAATCCACATACCGCAACTCCACGTTGTTGGAAGCTTCCAAAACCCGCTGAGCATCAGATCGATAGGGAATCGTCAATGTGATCACGCTCTCATAGCGCACCTGCCCCAAAATGCTGATATTCCCCCAAGGGTCATGCCGAACATACGAATCTGGTACACCCCAGCAATCTTCATGAACGGTCTTCACGCCACCTTTAAGCCTGAGTCGAATGGCAATGCGATCGTTGGAAAACTGAGTCGCAAATCGATGATGCAATTGCACATCTGAAACCTTGAATCGATCGCGACTTGGAAACCAATCGGACTCTTCTTGCTGATACAGCACTTGGACATATCTGGCTTGGCCACCATCTCCCCCGTCTTGAATCAAAGATAGCAACTCACGCACTGAGTCCAAATACGACTTATTCCAATTAGTTTGAAAGTAAATCAACAACTTCGCATTCCTATTCGCATCGAATTTGATTTCTGAACGCGAGAACTTGGGCATCAATGCGTTGGATGGGAAAGCCATCAACACCTTTTCGGACAAACGATCGGCTTGCTCTTTTTGCCTCACAAATGAGCTAAAGCTGTCCGAGGCTTTTTTGCCATTAATGCGTCCATCAGAATTAGTCGAAGAAATGATCCGCCCCGTCAACTTGCTAGACGAAACCCATACATCGGCCACGACAACCCACTTTGCGCCAATTTTTTCTTGTTTCACAATGTTGTAGTCGTCGATGTACCCAGCGCTGTAAGTCAAGATCTCATCTTTGAGCAAGCGATAGTTTTGAATCTCACGATCACTCAGTACCAAAACACCGATACGGTTTTCAATCGCTTGTTTAAAAGCCTGCAGCTTGGCGTCTTCTAACGACACACCGATACCAGTGCTCCGTATAGGTGCCATACGTGCACTCGGATTCGGTTGCGAGGTCGAACACCCCTGCGTCATACCCATCGCGGCAATCAACAGGGCAAGCCATGACCATTTAGCGAATTCGCGTACGAATCTCTTGAACAGCTTTGGCACTGTCTTTATCCCAACGGACTGTGACTGCAACAGTTTGTCGATCGACAATCAACTCATCGATTGAGCGAACCCCCTTCAAAATTCCACCCGATTGCGTGCGAATGCTCTCGGTCACGGTGCGCACAACTTCGTTGATGTTTTCGCGTGTAGCCACATTCGAATCAGGATAGGACTCATCGTCGCTCACGCTCACGACTTCCTGCGTCTGAATCTTTGACTTCAGCTTGTCATTGGCTTTTTCTACGCTCTTCGTCAGCGTCTTCATGACTCGGCTTGAGGTCACCTCATCATTGAGAAATCGGTTGAGCTTGACTAAGGCCATGTCATGAGCCACGCCAAATGCAACCTCACGGTTGGCTTCACTATTACCAAAAGATGGCGCATAAGCCGTCACCTCAATGGCTTTGATGGTTCCTTTGGAGCAAGTGGCCTCGGCCCACCCAGTTCCCCAACTGCACTCCCATTCGAGTTTGACGCCCTGACGTTTAAAGTTAGAGCTCAATTTTTGTGACCCAATAGCTTCAGAGACCGAATTTGGTTGCTCCGCTTTATTTTTAGTCGATGAGCATCCAACCAAAGTCAGCACAGCGGCCAACATCACCCATGAAGTTTTCATATTTGCTCCTGTAAAAAATTATCAAGACTCGGCCTAGCCACCTAACGAGTTCAGCGACACAAAATCCGCGTATGGGGATGCACATAGAAAGTGCGACCTGTATCACAAAAGCTTTGAAAGCCATCACCACTCAGTACGCGATCATGTTGACCCATCACCGTATGAACCTGTACATCAAATAAAACATGCAACAAAACGTGCTGCTTCAAAGTGGGACTTCCTTTGAGAGATTGGCAAATCTCCGAATACACCTGATCCCAAGGCTGTCCCACACGTTTTGCAAGAAAACGCCACAGTGGCTTCAAGTTTTCATTGAACATCTTGACGCGATGCCCAAGCCGCTTGCTTTTCATGGGCAACTTATTGCCGCAGAAATCATCAGCCACATCGTTATCCTCAAGCAACTTAAATTGCTTGGCTCGACGATAGACATTACGTGTTCGCTTCAGCGCATCAGCTGGCACCCACGAACCGTAGTGCGCCACACGAGGACGCTCAACAATGACTTTGTGCATATCTGTGCGCATAACAATCCTTTGATTTGATAGAAAGAATTTTTTCTCTAGATGAAGAATTTATTCATCTTTAATAAAATTTCTTAGAGCACACGAGTTCAACTTACTTGTGCCAATTACCCTGGAAGCAATGCCGCATCTCATGACCGATCGTGTGGAAGTTGGTTACCTCAGGCAAAACAATCGTGCACTTGTTGTTCAACGCACTTCGATCCCAGAACGAACACGCCTCCACTGACTCCAAGAAGCCTCCTAGACCTCGCTTTTTACTCTCAGCGTCACACGTTGCTTGAACGTTTTTGCTCGTGATCAGCGTGAGTGCAATATTTGACGAATGAACCTTGGTGATACGAAATGCTTCGTGCGGGTTTTCACTTGTGGTTGCTGCGTGTGCAATACCGCCCAACAAGCACAGTGCAATGCCCCAGATGATTTGTTTTAAATATCCGTACATATGGAAAACTTTATTCAAGTCAACGCCTGCAGCTAAAGAGCTGCAGGCGTTTTTGCTTACTTAGCTTTATTTAACTTTTGCGCTTGCTTAAGCATGGCATTTATGACATCAATCGGCAGGACAAATGGAGCGAAAACATCTTCCACTTTCTTGCCAGTCATTAGCTCTTGCACAATAAATTCGCGATATTCGCGTATGTCTGATTTGAGTATTGCCTTATTGGCAATGTAGTACTCCCACATCAGATTCGCTGCTACACCATAAGAACGAGAAACCAACTCACTCACACGCTTTGTCGCCATAAGCTCTCCTTGAAAGCTTATAGACTACCCGCTTATGAAGACAATAACTGTCTTCAATATTTTTCTTCACCGACCATCACTTACCGTAGAAGGATGTAATGTCAAAGTTGATCGCTCGCTCTGATCCATCTGAAAGACGAATAAAAAGTGTGTCTAGCATTAACTCAGATCCGTCAGATTGCTCAACACCCTTCACACGTTGCTTGACCAAGGTCCATCCCTCGCCGTACGCACCAAACTTTGAGGACACGTAGTCGTACTCAAGCTGTATGCCGATTTCAGTGTCATCGGCGTAGATGGGGATGATTTGCTCTTCAACATCATTGTTTGACATATTTTCTCCTTAAGAACTTGAAATATAAACATGGATAGAGACAACTAAATTCTTTATATCAATTTAAAATTCATTTAATTTGATGACATAACCAGCATAAATAAGATTCACAAATGAAACACTCAAACAAAAACGATCTAAAGCCTGAGCCCTCCTCAAGCGAACCACTTTTGCCGTACTACGTCTATGTCCTGCTCAATCCACTTGAAAACAACGAACCTTTCTACGTTGGCAAAGGCACTGGCAACAGATTGCTACAGCACAACTTAGAAGCGGAGAGACTTCGTCGTGAAGCAGACCAAAAATGCTTAGCAGAAGAGATAACTATGAGCGCCAAGCTCGAAAAAATCAACAGCATTAAAGATGCAAACTTAGAACCAATTGGCATCATCATTGGTCGCTACGAAACTGAAGAAGAAGCTTTTGCTGTTGAAGCCACGTTGATTCACTTCATGTTTGGATACGATAACCTTACAAACGTCGCAAGTGGCCACGGTAGCAAATTCATCCGAACACTTGCAGAATTCAAAAAAATCAAATTGGAAGGGGTTGCTCCCATCAAACCCGGTATTGATCTTGAGGAAGATAAAGGTGTGCGTGACAACACCTTCCGAGATGCAAAAGTCCAAGGACTATCTGAGTCTGGTGCTTACGAACTCCTTGCACTTTTAAAGCAATCGTTGTCTAGCAATGGATTCACCTGGCGAGATTTTCACGGCACGGCAGATCGTCGTTTTCATCCAGGCGAATCAAATGGCTACTTAGCAATCATCGTGCGAATTGGCCATGTGGACTTCAACATTCAATTCACT
>CAISMH010000002.1 GCA_903886485.1 uncultured Burkholderiales bacterium | reverse complement strand
TTCCGCCAGCGTTCAATCTGAGCCAGGATCAAACTCTATAGTTCGATCTTGATTTTTTTCGGTCTTTCGACCAACTCATAAATTGGAATCGACGTGATTTTCTTTGACGAATTTCACATCTTTTTTACTTCATGAGCGTTTGTTAGCTAATTAAAGCTAAGTTCCTAAAGAACTTGGCAATCACCATCAAACGCCCACGCTTATCGGCTGTATGTTTTTAATGAACCACTCAATCTCTTGAGTAACCCCGCCGCGATCAGCGAAGCCTTGCAGTATACATCGGATTTTCAACTATTTCGGAAATTTTTGAAAATCTTTTTTTACTTTTCGCCGAACCGCTTTCGGGTATACCCTTTGGCGGTTGAACCAGCGAAGCCTGCCAGTATAGCACTATTTTTATGCCTGCCAATATTTTTTTATTTGCTCATCTCAAACTAGGCCCACACGCCTGAACGGCAAACCGCGCGGATCGAACCCTACACAGCCCCCTGACAGCGCACTTGATAATGCTGCATGTCTTTAATCACACTACAAAACGCTCAACTCGCCTTTGGGCATGTCGCTCTTTTGGATCACGCAGAGTTCTCACTTGAAATCAGTGAACGCGTTGGTCTCATAGGGCGCAATGGCGCTGGCAAATCATCTTTATTACGCATCCTCGGCGGACTAGAGAAACCTGACGATGGAGACCTGCGCGTACAACAAGGCTTGCGCGTCACCTACGTCGCGCAAGAACCACAACTCGATAGCAGTGCATCTGTCTTCGAATCTGTCAGTGCGGGCTTGGCTCGCGTCATCCATCTGATTGAACAATATTCCGCTGGTGAGGGTGACCTCACAGCCATGCAAAACGAAATTGAACTTTTTGACGGCTGGAACTGGGAGCAACGCGTGCAAGAAACACTGCACCGCCTTCACCTTGATCCAGATGCTCGCATCAACGCTTTATCAGGCGGAACACTCAAACGCGTAGCGCTCGCGCAAGCATTGGTCACATCACCAGATGTATTGCTCCTAGATGAGCCGACCAACCACTTAGATCTCGACAGCATCGAATGGCTTGAACAGCTCTTGATTGACTTCAAGGGCAGCATCATCACCATCACGCATGACCGATCCTTTTTAGACAAGGTCGCGACGCGCATTGTGGAACTCGACCGTGGTCACTTGCTGTCCTACCCCGGTAACTTCGCGCAATACCAATTGCAAAAAGAAGAACAAGCCGCACAAGAAGCCGTCATCAATGCCAAAGCAGACAAGCTCTTGGCCGGTGAGGAAGTATGGATTCGCAAAGGCGTGGAAGCACGTCGCACGCGCAGCCAAAGTCGGATCGGCCGTTTAGAGGCCTTACGTGCGCAACGCGAAGCGCGGCGAGAGGCGGTCGGGCGCGTCAAACTCGATGTCGCCAGTGGCGCCCCCACCGGCAAGATCGTGGCAGAACTCGCTGAAGTCAACAAAGCATTTGGCGACAAAGTCATTGCACAGAACTTCTCCGCCACTTTCCTGCGCGGCGACAAAGTGGGCTTGATTGGCCCCAACGGCGTCGGCAAGTCCACCTTACTCAAAATGATTTTGGGCGAACTCGAAGCCGACAGCGGCAAAATTCGACAAGGCTCAAACATGCAAGTGGCCTACTTCGACCAAATGCGCAACGCACTCGATATGGATGCCTCACTTGAAGACTTCATCAGCCCAGGCAGTGAGTGGATTGAAATCGGCACACAACGCAAACACGTCAAGAGCTACTTGGATGACTTCTTGTTCTCTCCCGCACGCGCCACATCCCCTGTGCGCTCGCTCTCGGGTGGTGAGCGCAACCGCTTGCTGCTGGCACGCTTGTTTGCACGTCCCGCTAACGTGCTGGTACTGGACGAGCCCACCAATGACTTGGACATCGACACATTGGAGCTACTCGAAGAGTTACTGCAAAACTACGATGGCACCGTCTTCATCGTCAGCCATGACCGCACCTTCCTAGACAACGTCGCGACCAGCACCTTGGTCTTTGAAGGCACGGACGAAAAACCTGGCTTTTGGCGCGAATACGAAGGCGGCGTGCAAGACTGGCTCACACAATCTGCGCGTGCACGCAGCCTCGCGCCGCAAAACAAAGCGCCCGCGGTCAAGCCAGCCGCCGCCGCGACACAAGCGACCCAAACCACAGCCGCACCCGTCATCAAAACCCGCAAACTCAGCTACAAAGAACAACGTGAACTCGACGCACTGCCTGCGCTGATTGCCTCGCTTGAAGCTGAGCAAAAAGAAACCCAAGCTGCATTGAGCGATCACAGTCTTTACGCCAGCGACCCCGCAAAAATCGCACAACTACATAAGCGCGACACTGAGATTGAAGACGCGCTGATGACGGCCCTTGACCGCTGGGAGCAACTCTCCTCACCCGCATGATCAGCACGGAGTTCATGGCCCTGATCGCCCTCGCCACAGTCGGCTCATTCACCCCCGGCCCCAACACAGCCCTGTCAGCCACGCTCGCCGCCAACTTCGGGCTGCGGCGCGCGCTGCCCTTTGTTTGTGCCGTACCTGTGGGCTGGGGCCTGCTGCTCCTACTCAACACGGCGGGCCTCGGCGCCGTGGTCCTCAGCTTTCCACCCATGCGTTGGGCCCTGTTGTTCACGGGTGTTTTCTATTTGCTGTGGTTGGCATGGAAACTGGCCAACATGCAGAGCTTGAGCGAAGCACGAGAAGGCCCCATCGTTGGCTTCCGACAGGGCGTGATGCTGCAATTCATCAACATCAAAGCTTGGTTTCTAGCGCTGTCTGTCGTCAGCGCTTGGGTCATCGGGCATGGTGACACTTGGACACGCTTGTACGAAACACTCCCCCTGTTTATGTGCTTCGGACTCGCCAGCAACCTCACCTATGCGCTCATCGGCGCCAGCCTGCGCCACTGGTTGCGTGGCCCCAACGACACCGCACGACGGCTGCAATGGTTTAACCGCAGCATGGCCTTGGCGTTGCTTGCCACCGTGGTGTGGATGGTGAATTCAGCACGACAGCCCCTTTAGGTCTTTGTGCCGCGGGCGACAACGGGTCTCGGTCGTGACTGTTGTTCAGTTCATTCCTCTTCAGAATGAATGCAAACAATCACCACCATCGCTATGGGACAACTCTACTTAGTGCGACACGGGCAAGCCTCATTAGGCGCCGACGACTACGACCAACTCAGCCCATTGGGGCTGCGGCAAAGTCAGCGTCTGGGTGAACATTGGCGTAACCAAGCCATCACATTCGACGCCGTGATCACGGGCACACTCAAACGCCACACGCAAACATGGATGGCTATTCAACAAGCCATGGGCTCGCAACACGATGCACAGCTGTGGCCAGGGCTTAACGAATACGACAGCGAAGCAATCATTCGCACGATTCACCCCAGCGCACTGGAGAATCCCACCACCCCCGAAGGCTACAAACAACACTTCCGCCTGCTGCGCGACGGACTCACCCAATGGATGGCAGGTGTCGTCACGCCCAAAGGCATGCCCAGCTATGTGGACTTTGTCAAAGGCGTGACCTCGGCGCTAGACCACATTCGCCAGCAGCACGAGGGCCATGTGCTCTTGGTTTCCAGCGGAGGGCCCATTGCAACGGCGGTGGCGCATGTGCTGCGCGTCAGCCCCGAGAGCAGCATTGAGTTGAACATGCGGCTTCGCAACAGCGCCGTGACTGAATTCAGCTTTAGCCCCAAGCGGCACAGTTTGATCGCTTTCAACAGCGTGGCACATTTAGAAACACCCAGTCACAAAGACTGGATCACCTTCGCTTGACTTCAAAGTCAAGCGCGAGGCAGCTCACACACGCACGGTACTCAAAGGCAAAGCGACCAACTCTTTGAGCAGACGCGCCAATTGCTCGCCCGCACTTTGCACCAGCGCTTCACCTTTAGCGGGTGTTGCGGCGGCGGCGTTGCCCGCTGCGCCCTGTGGGTTGTAGTCTTGCATGTGCCAACCGAGCTTGGCACTCTTGCCATCCCCAAGCACTGCATAGTGCTTGGCACGATCTTGCGAAGTAGACGCAAAGTTTTGCGCCTGTGCCATGTCCACTTGGGTGGGAGAAAGCGCCAACATCATGGAGGTTTCGATGTCTCCCGCATGGATACCAAACCGGTGTTCGTCCGCCGAGAACTGCGCCATCACCGCTGCATCCAGTGGCAAGTTGTACCAGCTGCTGCTGTAGACAATCAGGCCGTGTTGGGCACGCAATTCACGCGCCACCACGTCCATCAGCCCCACATTGCCGCCGTGGGCGTTGAACATCAGCAACTTTTTCACGCCGGCACGCGCCACCGACGCGCCGATGTCACACCAAACTTGAATCAAGGTTTGCGGCGACACATGCAAGGTCCCTGCAAAGGCGGTGTGCTCCGTGCTCAAACCCAAAGTCTGCGTGGGCAACACCAACACCGGATCTGTGGCCGACAAATGGGTCAAGGCTGACGTGACCACACCATCCACCAACACCGTGTCCACCGACAGCGGCAAATGCGGCCCGTGTTGTTCGGTCGCACCCAAGGGCAGCACCGCGACGGTCCGTGTCGGGTCAAGCGCAGCAAAATCACGCGTGTTGAGCTCGGCCCAACGGTGAGAAGTCAAGCGAGTCGGTAGGGGTGTGCTGGTATGCGCCGTCATGTGTGCCATCTTACTTTCCCGCCAAGAAGGTGGTCATGCACAGGCATGGCGGCAGATCGGTAACATCTGGCGCATGCTTTATTTTGCTTCGTCCCTGTTGGGTGCAACCCGCCGCCCCGCCATTGCCGCACACGCGCCAGCCACTTGGCTCAAAGCCTTGGCCGTGCTGCTCTGGGCTGCCGTGACCTGCGTCGCCCCTTGCGGCGCCCAAGCCTTGGTCGGTGCTGTCGTCCAGACACCGCAGCTGCGCGCGGAACTGCTGGCCCATGCACCGCAAGGCGTGCAAGCGGGCCAGCCCATGTGGGTCGGCTTGCAGCTCACACACCAGCCTCAATGGCACACCTACTGGCGCAACCCAGGCGACTCCGGCTTGCCCACGCAAATTGAACTGAACCTACCCGCTGGCATTCAGGCAGGCGACGTGCAATGGCCCCTGCCACATCAGCTCAAAGCCGGCAACTTGACCAACTACGGCTTTGAAAACACCGTTTTGTTGGCCATCCCACTCATGGTCTCCAAACAATTCAAACCCAACGCCACACACACGCTGGAGATTCAAGCCCACGCCAACTGGTTGGTATGCCGCCTAGAGTGCATCCCGCAAGAAGGCGACTTCGCCTTGCACATCCCCGTCAACAGCAGCTTTGCCCCCAACGCCGCAGCCTTCGATGCCGTGCTGGCCGTGCAACCCCAATCCTTGCCCAGCGTCAAAGCCACGAGTCGCTTTGAAGCCCAGCGCTTGGTGCTACAAGTCCAAGGCCTACCCGCCACGCTGCAAGGCAAAACCTTGCGCCTGTTTCCAGACGTCGCCGAATTGGTGGCGTCTGCCACCGAGCAACACCCACTCGCACAGCAATCTTGGCAAGGCGATGTGTGGACGATCCATCTGCCACTGAGCAGCATGCGCACCAGCACGCCCAAGCAGTTTGGCTTTTTGCTCACGGTCGGCGACGGCAGCGCGCGCCAAGGCTTTGTGGTGTCCGCCCCTATCACGCAAGCATGGCCTGCGGTGTCAGACCTGCCAGCGATAACGTCAGAGACCGCAGGCCTCAACGACAACAACGCTAGCCAAACCAACAATTTGGCCGGCTTCGCCTTGGCGCTGCTTGGCGCATTCATCGGCGGACTCATCCTCAACCTGATGCCTTGCGTCTTGCCCATACTGGCGATCAAACTGCTGGGCTTTGCGCAACACAGCCGCCAACACCGTGCGCACCGTGTGGCGGGCGTTGCTTACACCGTGGGCGTGGTGATGAGTTTCCTAGCCTTGGGCGCAGGCGTTTTGGCTTTGCGGGCGGCAGGCGAACAACTGGGCTGGGGCTTTCAATTGCAGTCGCCGACCATGGTCAGTGTGCTGGCCGCGCTCTTCACACTCATTGCACTCAACTTGTTTGGCCTGTTTGAGTTCGGTCAAATCTTGCCCTCTCGCGTGGCCAGTCTCCAACACAAACACCCGGTCATGGATGCTTGGCTCTCAGGCGTGCTGGCAGTGGCCATTGCATCCCCCTGCACTGCGCCCTTCATGGGCGCATCGCTGGGCTTGGCCATGACCTTGCCCACGTGGCAAGCCCTGACTATTTTTGCCACCATGGGCCTGGGCCTCGCTGCCCCCTACTTACTCGCCAGCTGGATGCCTGCCTTGGTACGTGTGCTGCCACACCCCGGTCCATGGATGGTGACGCTGCGTCAATTGTTGGCCTTCCCCATCCTGGCCACCGTGGTCTGGCTGCTGTGGGTACTCGGCCAACAAACCAGCTTAGACGACGCCATGTTTGCGCTGGGTGGTTTGCTGTTGCTCGCCGCTTTGATTTGGGCACTCAAACAACACACCCCAGCTGCACGTGGCTTGTCTTGGCTACTGGGGGCCGCCTTGGTCTGGGGCGCTTGGACATTCTCAGAGGCCTTGAAAACATCCAATGACAACCCATCGACCAACCTGAGTCAAAGCAACACCGCTGCGACCACCTCTTGGCAACCGTGGTCTGACACCGCCGTCCAACAAAGCTTGGCACAAGGCCGCCCCGTGTTTGTCGACTTCACCGCGGCTTGGTGCGTGACCTGCCAGATCAACAAAAAGTCCACCCTTTCCAACAGCGATGTGCTGGCTGATTTTGCGCAGCACAAGGTCACCCTCATGCGTGCCGACTGGACGCGGCGCGACCCCTCCATCACCGCAGCACTCACCGCCCTCGGCCGCAGCGGTGTGCCTGTGTATGTGCTGCACACGCCGGGCCAGGCACCGCTGGTCCTGTCCGAGCTCCTGAGCGTGCGTCAAGTCCGTGACGCGCTGGCCGCGCACGCCGCCCCCTCAACACCTAACAGCCAATAAGCCATGCCCTCCGACGCCATCCATCAAAGCCTTGCCAACTGCCAAACCATCGCCGTCGTAGGCCTCTCACCCAAGCCGCACCGTGACAGCTTTCGCGTCGCCAAGTACATGCAAGACCACGGCTTTCGCATCGTGCCCATCAATCCCAATGCACATGAAGTGCTGGGCGAAAAGTCCTACGCCTCCCTCACCGAAGCGGCCCAACATGAGCGCATTGACATGGTGAACTGTTTTCGCAATTCTGAAGACATCCCACCCATCGCGGCAGAGGCCATC
This sequence comes from uncultured Burkholderiales bacterium, assembly GCA_903886485.1. Classification (GTDB taxonomy): domain Bacteria; phylum Pseudomonadota; class Gammaproteobacteria; order Burkholderiales; family Burkholderiaceae_C; genus Limnohabitans. Next base: position 7,417 of record CAISMH010000002.1, on the reverse strand, counting down.
GCCATCGGCGCCAAGTCACTCTGGCTGCAAATTGGCGTGGTGAACGATGCCGCCGCACAGCAAGCCACCGCCGCAGGCTTGGCCGTGGTGCAAAACCTTTGCTTGATGGTGGAGCACGCTCGGCGCAAGTAACTGGATTGCTGGGTTGATGCGGCACCGTACGGCTTGAGGTGTCTGACACCGCTCGCCCCTGTGCGTGAGCCTCGGCGACAATGTCGTCATGTTTGCACCACTCCAAAACGACAGTTTCATCCAAGCTTGCCTGCGCCAAGCCACCGACCACACCCCCGTCTGGCTCATGCGCCAAGCCGGTCGCTACTTGCCCGAGTACTGCGCCACCCGCGCCAAGGCCGGCAGCTTCATGGGCTTGGCCACCAACACCGACTTCGCCACCGAAGTCACCCTGCAGCCCCTCGAGCGCTACCCGCTGGATGCCGCCATCTTGTTCAGCGACATCTTGACCGTGCCTGACGCCATGGGCTTGGGCCTGAGCTTCGCCCAAGGCGAAGGCCCCAAGTTCGCCAAAAACGTGCGCAACGAAGCCGCCGTGGCCGAACTCGCCGTGCCCGACATGGCCAAGCTGCGCTATGTGTTTGACGCCGTCACCTCAATCCGCAAGGCCTTGAACGGCCGTGTGCCTTTGATTGGCTTCTCAGGCAGCCCTTGGACCTTGGCTTGCTACATGGTCGAAGGTGCGGGCTCTGACGACTACCGCCACGTCAAAAGCCTGATGTACAGCCGCCCCGACTTGATGCACCGCATCTTGGCAATCAACGCCGACGCGGTGGCCCTCTACCTCAACACCCAGATCGAAGCGGGTGCGCAAGCCGTGATGATTTTTGACAGCTGGGGCGGCGTGCTGGCCGACGGCATGTTTCAGCAGTTCAGCATGGCCTACACCAAGCGCGTGTTGGCGCAACTCAAGCGCACGCACGATGGCGCGGTGATTCCCCGCTTGGTGTTCACCAAAGGCGGCGGCTTGTGGTTGCCAGAGATGGCCGAGCTCGACTGCGACGTCTTGGGTGTGGACTGGACGGTCAACCTCGCCAAAGCCCGCGCCCAAGTGGGCGGCGCGGTGGGCGGCCCCGGCAAAGCCCTGCAAGGCAACCTCGACCCCAACGCCTTGTTTGCCCCGGCCGACGCGATTGCCACCGAAGCACGCCGCGTGCTGGACGCGTTTGGCAAACCCCACACCGACACCACAACCACCGGCCCGACACAAATCTTCAACCTCGGCCACGGCATCAGCCAGTTCACCCCGCCTGAGAGCGTGGGCGTGCTGGTCGAGACGGTGCACAGCCACTCGCGTTGGTTACGAAAACCTGAAAATGACCCCATGAAATAGTGTGTCAAGCCACCAAAAGTTGTAATCGGGCGCCACACTTATGCACAAAAAAGTTGAACGCCTGCACCAAGATGAAGTTTTCTTTTACCGCCGGTAAAAACTTTCCAAAATTTCATAAGTCATTGATTCATATGGATTTCTAGGCTTGCATTTTTTTCGGGCAGTTTGTTCAAAGCCTTCATTCATGCGCCTTAGGGGGGGCTCAAGCGTAGATATCAACAAAGTTATCCACAGAAATACTGGGTTAGCCTTGAATCCTATTGAAATCAATGACTTAAAGCTCTTTTTGCCAAATTACCTGAGCAAAGCTCCACAACTGATCGCTTGACATGTCGTACCTAATTTCAGTGATGCTTCAGACCCCCGCGCACAGCGGTATTGGTGGCGCACTCACGTACGAAAGCGAAGTGGCGCATGCGCCCGGCACCTTGGTGCGGGTGCCGCTAGGCAACCGAGAGTTACTGGGCGTGGTTTGGACAGCACCACCAACGAGCGCAGAGGCGGCGTCGCCAACGTCCATGCAGCTGCGTGCCATTGCCAGCGTGCTGGAAGGTATCGCCCCCTTGAGCGCCCATTGGCGTCAGCTCGTGCAGTTCGCCGCCAGCTACTACCAGCGCAGCGTTGGCGAGGTCGCACTCGCGGCCTTACCAAGCCAACTGCGCGACCTCAGCACCGAGCAATGGGCACGTCGCCTGAAGCGAAAGCTCAAAACCGTGGCCGCCTATGAGGGTGCCGCACCAGCCATCCCAACACCCACCGCCGAACAAGCCCGCGTGCTGGCCGATATCGCCGCGCACAAAGGTCCGTTCTTGCTCTTTGGCAACACGGGCAGCGGCAAGACCGAGGTGTACTTGCGTGCCGCTCAAGCGGTACTCGAGAGCGATGCACACGCACAAATTTTGGTGATGGTCCCTGAGATCAACCTCACACCGCAGCTTGAAGAACGTTTCCGCGCCCGCTTCGCGCCGCAATGGGGCACCGACTGCTTGGTATCCATGCACAGCAGCCTCACCCCCGCGCAGCGCCTGAAGAATTGGTTGGCAGCGCACAGCGGTGAAGCCCGCATCGTGTTGGGCACGCGCATGGCCGTGTTTGCCTCCATGCCGGGTTTGCAACTCATCGTGATCGATGAAGAGCATGACCCCAGCTACAAACAGCAAGAAGGCGCACGCTACTCCGCGCGTGACCTTGCCGTGTATCGCGGCCAGCTCGAAGGGGCCAAAGTCATCTTGGGGTCGGCGACTCCCTCACTCGAAAGCTGGCACCACAGCCGCCCCGCCAGTGGCGCTGAACCTGCGGGTCGCTACCTGCGTTTGGCCATGCCCTCACGCGTCGGCCAAGGCGCCTTGCCATTGGTGCGCCGTGTGGACATGAATCGCCAGCCCTACAAAACCGTGTTCTCCAACCACTTGCTCGACGCCATGCGCGAACGCGTGACACGTGGTGAACAAATCTTGGTGTTGCTCAACCGCCGTGGCTATGCGCCCGTGCTCCACTGCCACGACTGCGGCTGGAAAAGCGAATGCCCGCATTGCAGCGCCTTTCGTGTGTTTCACAAACTCGACCGCACCCTGCGCTGCCACCACTGCGGCTTCACACAACCCGTGCCGCGCGCCTGTCCGAGCTGCGGCAACTTAGACATCAGCCCCTTGGGTCGTGGCACCGAACAGTTGGAAGAACACTTGGCCGAGCTACTCGCCGATGTGCGCCGCCCTGATGGCCAACCCATCCGCATCGCGCGCATTGATGCCGACAGCACACGCCTCAAAGGCGAGCTAGAGCGCCAGCTCGCCGAGGTCCACGCGGGCGCCGTCGATGTGCTGGTGGGCACGCAAATGATTGCCAAGGGCCATGACTTCAGGCGCGTCACCTTGGTCGCCGCGCTCAACCCAGACGGTGCTTTGTTTTCGAGTGACTTCCGCGCCCCTGAGCGACTGTTCAGTTTGCTCATGCAAGCCGCAGGACGCGCAGGCAGAGATGCCACCATGCGCATGGTCAGCCCGTGCGAAATGTGGGTGCAAAGCTTTCATCCCATGCACCCGTTGTTTGAAGCCCTCAAGCAGCACAACTACCCTGCCTTCGCCGAGCAACAGCTCAAAGAGCGCGAACAAGCCACCTTGCCACCCTTCAGCTTTCAAGCCTTGGTAAGAGCCGAGGCACGCAGCCAAGAAGCAGCACAAGCTTTTTTAAACGCCGCACGTGACGCAGGCGCGGCACTCGCCGATGAGCTGTTGGTGGACTTGTATCCCGCCGTGCCGATGACGATTCAGCGCGTGGCCAACATCGAACGCGCACAGATGCTGATCGAGTGCACCTCACGCAAAGCGCTGCAACATTTCTTGGCCCATTGGCAGGCCGACTTGCATGCCATGCGCAGCGCCCACCGGCAGGTGATTCGCTGGGCCGTGGATGTCGACCCGTTGGCGATTTAGCACCCCAGCGCGTGGGTCACACGCGCAGCGATCACCCGTTGAGCAAGGCCACCGCTGCCGAGAACGTAAAAAACGCAGCCGCTGTGGTCACCAAAATAATCATGGCAATGCGCCCTGTGTCCGCCCCAAAGCGCTCCGACAACAAGGCCACATTACTGGCACTGGGCAGGGCCGCCACCAGCACCACCACCACCATCGTGGAGCGGTCCATGTGAAACCCCATTTGCACCGCTGCCGCCAGCACCAGCAACACCAGCAGCGGGTGCAGCACCAGCTTGAACACAGCGATCGGCAAAAAGTCGCGCCACAAAATGGGCGGATGGCCGCTTTGCTTCACCCGAATTTGTGAACGCGCTAACACCGCGCCGATGGTGAACAAGGCCACGGGCGAAGCCGCGTCGGCCAACAAGCCCACCGTCTTGGCGAAAGGACCGATGAGTTCGTAGTCCATCGCCGACGACAACGCCCCCAAGCTGATGGCCCATGGCATCGGGTTGGTCAGCACGCCTTGGAGTGCTTTCTTCGCCGCGTGCCGCGCACCATGCTCATCGGCACCGTCCAAGCGCGACAAAGCAATGCACAGCGAGGTGGTGATCACCATGTCCACCACCATGGTCACGATGGCAGGCCCAGCGGCTGAAGCACCTAACAACGCCACCAGCAACGGCACGCCCATGAAACCGGTATTGGGAAACGCCGCCACCAAAGCGCCAAACGACGCATCGTTCCAGCCGATGCGTTGATTCAAGCTGACCGCCACCGCAAACCCCACCATCAACAACGCGCAAAGCAAATACGCCAAAAACAGCGTGGCATCCAAAAGCTGAACGATGGGCGTGCTCGCGCCAAAGCGATAGAGCATGCAAGGCAGGGCAAAAAACAGCACGAAACCGTTGAGTCCAGGGATTGCGTCCAGCGGCAACATGCGGCGGTGCGCCGCCACAAAGCCAGCCAACACCAGCGCAAAAAAGGGAAAGGTCACGAGAAGAATGTTCAGCACAGCGCCATTTTGCCTTCTGAGGCGACCAGTATCATTGCCCGCTTCAACACAACTGTCTCCCGAATGTCTGCTGGTCTCAATCTCGCGCAACAAGAAGCCGTCAATTTCTTGCACGGTCCTTGTCTGGTGCTCGCGGGGGCAGGCTCAGGCAAGACACGCGTCATCACACACAAGATTGGTCGCCTCATCCAAATGGGGCTAGAGCCCAAGCGCATCGCTGCGATCACCTTCACCAACAAGGCCGCCACCGAAATGCGCGAACGCGCCAAAGGCCTGATTGGCAAAGCCGCCAACGATGTGATGATTTGCACCTTCCACGCACTCGGCGTGCGCATGTTGCGACAAGACGGTGGCGTGATGGGCCTCAAGCCCCAGTTCAGCATCATGGACAGCGCCGATGTGACCGGCATCTTGAAAGACGCAGGCGGTACCACTGACATCGCCACCGCACGCCAGTGGCAGTGGACCATCAGCTTGTGGAAAAACATGGGCCTCAACTCAGCCCAAGCACTGGCCTTGGCCAAAGACGACCAAGAGCGCATCATTGCCAAAATCATGGCGCGCTACGAAGAGCGCCTCACCGCCTACCAAAGCGTGGACTTTGACGATCTGATTGGCATGCCCTTGAAGCTCCTACAAGAACACGATGAGGTGCGCGCCAAATGGCAGGCCCAACTCGGCCATGTGTTGGTCGACGAATACCAAGACACCAATGCCACCCAATACGAAGTGCTCAAGTGTTTGGTCGGCCCCGACCACGCGAGCGCTCGCTTCACCGCCGTGGGTGACGACGACCAGTCCATCTATGGCTGGCGGGGTGCCACGCTAGACAACCTGCGCAAGTTGCCGCAAGACTTCCCGACCTTGAAGGTCATCAAGCTTGAGCAAAACTACCGCTCCACCAGCGCCATCTTGCGTGCGGCCAACAACGTCATTCAACTCAACCCCAAGCTCTTTCCCAAAACCTTGTTCTCCGAACTCGGTGAAGGCGAGCCCGTGCGCGTGGTGGATGCAGACAACGAAGAGCATGAAGCCGAACGCGTAGTCGCACGTATCCAATCGCTGCGCGCTGGCACGGATGCAAGTGGCGGTGGCCACCGCGAGTTGCAAGACTTTGCCGTGCTGTACCGCGCCAACCACCAAGCACGCATCTTTGAAAAAGCGCTGCGCAAAGCGCAAATCCCCTACAAAGTGTCCGGTGGCCAAAGCTTTTTTGACCGCGCCGAAATCCGCGACTTGTGCGCTTGGTTGCGCCTGTGGGTCAACAACGACGATGACCCTGCGTTCTTGCGCACCGTCACCACGCCGAAGCGCGGCATCGGCCATCAAACACTGGCCAGCTTGGGCCAGTTCGCCAGCCAATACAAACTCAGCATGTTTGAGGCCTTGTTCAGCAACAGCTTGCCGTCGGTGCTCAACGCCCGTGCCTTGGGCAGCTTGCATGAGTTTGGTCGCTACGTGAACGACTTAGAGTTTCGAGCACGCCTCACCACAGGGGCTGAAGATGCACGCGCCTTCTTGAACGACTGGCTCAAAGACATTGGCTACGAGAAGCACCTCTACGACGCAGAAGAAAGCGAGCAAGCAGCGGCCTCCAAGTGGAACAACGTGATGGAGTTTTGCGACTGGATGGCCCAACGCTGTGGCGGTCAGATTGACGACACGGCGGGCGTGACCACGGGCCATGAAGTCAAGAACCTGCTCGAAGTTGCGCAAACCATCGCCTTGCTCTCCACGTTGACCGAACGCGAAAAAGACCAAAACGTCGTGACCCTCTCCACCTTGCATGCCTCCAAAGGTTTGGAGTGGCCACACGTCATGCTGGTCGGCGTCACCGAAGGCATGTTGCCCTTCAAACTCGATGACGAGCCCGGCACAGAGCACACCAACGACAACATGGCCGCGCGACTGGAAGAGGAACGACGCCTCATGTATGTGGGCATCACGCGCGCCCAGCGTTCGCTGGCCGTCAGTTGGACGCGTAAACGCAAAAAAGGCCGCGACATGATCGCCGCCCAGCCCAGCCGCTTCATCGCAGAAATGGGCCTCGACAAAGACACGGTCAAAGAAGACCCACGTGAAAAACTCAAAGCCCTGCGCGCCGAGTTTGCACAGCGTGCCAGTGCCGCCTCGGCGGAAAGCGCCGCCAATAAATAACGCGAGCACCATGTCATCGACACAAACCCCTCTTTTCACGGCCCTTGCAGATTCGCTTGAGCGCCAGATTCGAGATGGTGCGTACAAAGTTGGCGAGAAGCTGCCCTCGTTGCGAGAAATCGCAACCTTGCGCAACTACAGCAAAAACACGGTGGTGGCTGCGTTCGAACTGCTGGTTGCGCGCGGCTTGGTAGAGCCACGACACGGTGCAGGTTTTTTTGTCAAAGAAAAAGTTACCAAGACCGAACCCAACGACACGCCCGCCTTCAACGGTGCTATGAACATCGTTTGGCTCATGAACATGCAGCTCAGAAACGAGCCCGGGCAACTCACGGTGGGCGATGCTGTTGAATTGCATCCAATAGTGAGCCACTAAACCTAGGTATTTGCATCCAAATTTGACCCACGTAGTCAAACTGTCCTGCTCAGCATTGAGCAGGAGACACAGGAGTGATCAACGTGGCGTTATTAAGTGTGATCAGG
>CAISMH010000001.1 GCA_903886485.1 uncultured Burkholderiales bacterium | reverse complement strand
CATGAACATGCTGTCGATGATTTCTTTGTCGAGCAAAGAAACTTTAGGCTTCAAGATGATGGTCTTGCCGCTCTTGGTGATGAGCTCCATCTTCACGTCACGGGCTTTGTCCAAGGTCAAAGATTTTTCACCGTGGTAGAAGTCGCCATGGTGCATGTGGGACACGTGCGAGCGAGAGGCTTGGCTCCACTCGGCCATGCTGTGAGGGTTCTTGCGTGCGTACTCTTTCACGGCGCGAGGAGCGCGGCGATCTGAGTTGCCCTCACGCAAAACAGGGTTCACAGAACTGCCGATGCACTTGGCATAGCGGGCTTTGATGGCCTTTTCTTCTTCGGTTTTTGGTGCATCGGGGTAGTCAGGCAAGGCGTAGCCTTTGGACTGCAACTCTTTGATCGCTGCGGTCAGCTGGCCCACAGAGGCGCTGATGTTGGGCAATTTGATGATGTTGGCTTCTGGCTTGAGGGTCAGCTGACCCAAGGCAGACAGGTTGTGGGGCACGCGCTGGGCTTCTGGCAACAAGTCAGAGAACTCACCCAAGATACGCGTGGCCACAGAGATGTCACTCGACACCACGTCAATGCCAGCAGGTGCAGCAAAAGTACGAATGATGGGCAAAAACGAAGCGGTCGCCAACAAAGGGGCTTCATCGGTCAGGGTGTAAACAATTTTGGATTTTTCAGCAGCCATTGCTCGGTCTCATTCTTTGTTTGGAGAGGGTGAAAGAAATACGGTTTTTTTGTGTTCGGGGCGCTTAACCTCGCACAACAACGCCGTGCATTATCCACGCCACTTTATCCCAGCTCTGCCTGTGCTTTGCTTACGTCAAGGACCCAGAGCGAATGCTTTATTCCCATCTGGCATATATGTAGAACAAACAAATCGTTTGTTTTGGCATAAAGAGCGCCTACAGTCCACGCCATGCAAGATTTTGGATTCGTATTCGCTGGTTTTTTTGTGGGTCTGGTCGTGGGCTTGACGGGGGTCGGTGGTGGCTCGCTGATGACGCCTATTTTGATTTTCTTCTTTGGCATCAAGCCCTACATGGCCGTAGGCACGGACCTGTTGTTTGCCGCCTTCACCAAAGCGGGCGGCACGTTCAGCTTTGCGCGCCAGCGCTTGGTGCCTTGGCGCGTGGTGCTGGCCTTGTGTGCGGGCAGCTTGCCCGCCTCTGCCGCGACCCTTTGGGTGCTGCACAACCTCGGCCCCTCTGACCCTGCGGTGCAAAAAGTGATGACGCTGACCCTAGGCGTAGCCCTACTGCTGACCGCCACTGCCACGCTTTACAAGGTGGTTCGCGGTAAACAAGCGCCTGTGGTGATGGCCGAAGAGAATTTGCATCAGGCCACACAGCCCCGCCATTGGGCGCTACCCGTCCTTTTTGGTGCGGCCATCGGCACCTTGGTGACCCTCACCTCGGTCGGCGCCGGTGCCATTGGCGTGACAGTGCTTATGATCCTGTACCCGCAGTTGTCGCTGTCTCGCATCGTGGCTGCGGATATTGCTTATGCCGTGCCACTGACGTTGGCTGCTGGCTTGGGCCACGCCTCATTGGGCTCGGTCGACTGGCCCTTGTTGAGCTTGCTGCTCGCGGGCTCCTTGCCCGGCATTTGGGTGGGTTCTCGCCTGATGCACAAAACGCCTGAGCGGGTGATTCGTTCCATTCTTTCTGTGCTGCTGGCTTGGGCTGGCAGCAAGTTGGTTTTTGCTTAATTTTTTCGTTTGAGTTCTTAGATGTATCAATACACCGCCTTCGATTCAGAGTTTGTCAAAGCCCGCGCTGCGCAGTACCGCGACCAACTCAGCCGCAACTTGGCTGGCAAATTGGCAGACGACGATTTCCGCCCCTTGCGTTTGCAAAACGGGTGGTACATCCAGCGCTACGCGCCCATGTTGCGTGTGGCTGTGCCTTATGGCGAACTCAACAGTGCGCAGCTGCGCGTGTTGGCGCAAATCGCCCGCGACTACGACACCCCCTCGGCTGAATTGATCGAGCGCGCACAAAGCACGCAAGACAAGATTGGCGGCATTGAGGCGCCGAAGCTCACCACCAACTACGGCCACTTCACCACCCGTCAAAACGTCCAGTTCAACTGGATTCCCTTGGACAAAAGCGCGGATGTGATGGACTTGTTGGCCAGCGTCAATCTGCACGGCATCCAGACCAGCGGCAACTGCATTCGCAACATCACCAGTGACGAGCGTGCGGGCATCGCCGTGGACGAAGACGTCGATCCACGCCCCTACGCCGAGGTGCTGCGTCAGTGGAGCACCTTGCACCCCGAGTTCGCCTATCTGCCCCGTAAATTCAAAATCGCCATCACGGGTGCGGCGGAAGACCGCGCCGCGATTGAGTGGCACGACATTGGCTTGCGCTTGTTGCGCGATGACGAAGGCAACGTGGGTTTCAAAATTTACGTCGGTGGCGGCATGGGCCGCACGCCCATCACGGGCACGGTGATTCGTGAGTTTTTGCCTTGGAACCAAATCATCAACTACCTCGAAGCCGTGGTGCGCGTGTACAACGGCTGGGGCCGTCGCGACAACATCTACAAAGCGCGTATCAAGATTTTGGTGAAAGCCGAAGGCCAGCGCTACTTTGACGAAGTCAACGAAGAGTTTGACCGCATCTTGGAAAGTGGCGCACACCACACCATCCCTCAATCCGAGTTGGACCGCGTGAGCGCCTGCTTTGTGTCGCCACCCGTCGATGTGGTGCCGGAAGAGGCGCAAGAAAAAGCAGAGCAAGCTTTGCTGGCACAAGCTCGTGCCGACAAAGAATTCACCCGCTGGTTGCAACAAAACGTGACCAGTCACCAAAACCCAGGCTTGCGCGTGGTGACCCTGTCGTTCAAGCGTTTGGGCCAAGCCCCGGGCGACGCCACTGCCGACCAACTGGCCACCGCCGCCGACTTGGCTGATCAGTTCAGCGCTGGCGAAGTGCGTGTGAACCACGACCAAAACTTGGTGCTGCCTTGGGTGCGCATCGACCAATTGGCCGACTTGTACCAAGCCGCGAAGGCCGCAGGCTTTGCCCGCGCCAATGTGCATTTGCTGACCGACATGATTGCCTGCCCCGGTGGCGACTACTGCGCCTTGGCCAATGCACGCTCCCTGCCCATTGCCGCCGCCATCACCGAGCGTTACCAAGACCTCGACGAGTTGTTTGACTTGGGCGAGATCGACCTGCACATCAGCGGTTGCATCAACTCCTGCGGCCACCACCACAGCGGCCACATTGGCATCTTGGGCGTGGACAAAGACGGTCAAGAGTGGTACCAAGTCACGCTCGGTGGCTCAGACGGCTCTTACCTGAGCGGCCCTGCCAAAGCCGGCAAAGTGGTGGGCCCGTCTTTCGCTGCTGCCGAGGTGGTGGATGTGGTGGAAGCGGTTTTGGACACCTACCGCGACAAGCGTGAAGCCCACGAAACCTTTGCGCGCACCTTGAACCGCGTGGGCTTTGATGTGTTCAAAGCGGCGGCCAACTCAGCCCGCAACACCACAGCTCGCGCTGCTTGAGCCCGAACCAAACCAGAGAAGAACCATGAGCCTGCAAATCATCACCCAACACACCTCTGAAGGGGCCAATGCCCGCGCTTTGGCCAATGACGTGGACGTGCAAACCCTTGACCTTGAAGGCTTGGAGCGCATCGACTTGAACTTCCCCAAATTCACAGATGGCCGTGCCTTCAGCCAAGCCTTTGTGTTGCGCCGCCGCGGCTTCACGGGCGACATTCGCGCCCACGGCGACGTGCTGATTGACCAACTGCTGCAAATGCAACGCAGCGGTTTTTCCAGCGCTGTGTTGCGCGACGACCAAGACGCGGCCCACGGCGAAAAACTCTTGACGCACTACAAAGCCTTCTACCAAGGCGATGCGGTCACCGCTGAACCCAAGTTCGCACGCGTGGCTTGAGCCTGAAAACAGCCATGAGCACCTCCTCATTTTTGTCACACAGCGGCCCCGCCAAGGCCACCACCTTGAACGCCCGCGCGAGCGACGACTTCGCCGCCAAACTGGCTGAAACCCAAGCCCTGCTGCAACGTGCAGCGGCTGAGTTTTCACCGGTCACGCAAGCCTCTAGCTTGGGCGCTGAAGATGTGGTCATCACCCACCTCATCAACCACTTGAAGCTCAACATACCTGTCTTCGTGCTGGAAACCGGTGCCCTGCACACCGAGACCTTGGCCTTGCTGGAGCGCACCGAGGCCACCTCACGCGCCCCGATCAACGTCTATCGCCCCGTGCATGAATCGGTCATCCAATTTGTGCGTACCGAGGGCCAAGACGCGATGTACAAAAGCATCGAATTGCGCAAAGCCTGCTGCGGCATCCGCAAGATGGAGCCCCTCGCACGCGCCCTCCAAGGCCAGCGCGCATGGATCACCGGCTTGCGCCAAGAGCAATCCAGCGCCCGCGCTGATGTGCCCTTGCAAGACGACAGCGAAGTGGCTACCAAAAATTTGAGCAAGTTCAACCCCTTGGCCAAATGGACGTGGGGCGATGTGTGGCACTACATCGCCACCCACCACGTGGACTACAACCCCTTGCACGACCAGTTTTTCCCCAGCGTGGGCTGCGCGCCCTGCACACGCGCCATCAGCCTCGGCGAAGAGTTTCGCGCAGGCCGTTGGTGGTGGGAAGACGAAGCCGCCAAAGAGTGCGGCTTGCATGTGAAGAACTAAAAACAGAGAACCGTATGAACGCCAGTACCCAGACCGAGTTGCACAGCTTGAGCAACACCCACCTCGATGCGCTGGAAGAAGAAACCATCTTCATCCTGCGCGAAGTTGCCGCTGCTTTTGAGCGCCCCACCCTGTTGTTTTCGGGCGGCAAAGATTCGCTCGTCATGCTCAAGTGCGCTGAAAAAGCCTTTGGCGCGGGCCGCATTCCTTACCCGTTGTTGATGATCGACACCGGCCACAACTTCAAAGAAGTCACAGACTTCCGCGATTCACGCGCCAAGGAACTCGGTGCAGAGTTGATCGTGCGCAGCGTGGAAGACTCGATGAAGCGCGGCACGGTGCGTTTGGCCCATCCGGGTGAGAGCCGCAATGTGCACCAATCGGTCACGCTGCTCGAAGCCATTGAAGAATTCCGCTTTGACGCCCTCATTGGCGGCGCACGCCGCGACGAAGAAAAAGCACGCGCCAAAGAACGCATCTTCAGCCACCGCGACAGCTTTGGTCAGTGGCAGCCCAAAGCGCAACGCCCTGAGCTGTGGACCTTGTTCAACCACAAGTTGCAGCCCGGTGAACACTTCCGCGTGTTCCCCATCTCCAACTGGACCGAGCTGGATGTGTGGCAATACATTGCGCGCGAAAAAATCGCCCTGCCTTCGATCTACTACACCCACAAACGTGAGGTGGTGGACCGCCGCGGTCTGCTGGTGCCTGTGACTGAACTCACGCCCCCCAAAGACGGCGAAAAGGTAGAAATTCGCGATGTGCGTTTCCGCACCGTAGGCGACATCACTTGCACCTGCCCTGTGGAGAGCGACGCGGCCACGCCAGAGCAAATCGTCATCGAGACCTTGGCTGCGGACGTGAGCGAGCGCGGCGCCACACGCATGGACGACAAAACTTCTGAGGCTTCGATGGAGAAGCGCAAAAAAGACGGGTACTTTTAATATGCAAACCTCTGAACATCATTCAGCTCTGAAATTCATCACCTGCGGCTCGGTCGACGACGGCAAAAGCACCTTGATTGGCCGCTTATTGGTGGACACCAAAGCGGTGTTGCAAGACCATTTGGCGGGCGTGCAACGCTCAGGCGAAACCGACCTCGCTTTGTTGACCGATGGCCTCTCCGCCGAACGCGAGCAAGGCATCACGATTGACGTGGCCTACCGCTACTTCAACACCGAGGCGCGCAAATTCATCATTGGTGACGCGCCCGGCCACGAGCAATACACCCGCAACATGGTGACCGCCGCTTCCAGCGCGGACGCCGCTGTGGTGTTGGTGGACGCGATCAAGCTGGACTGGAAAAACCCCTCTCTTGAACTGTTGCCACAAACCCGCCGCCACTCCTTGCTGGTGAACTTGCTGCGCGTGCCCTCCATCGTGTTTGCCATCAACAAACTTGATGCAGTGGACGACGCTGCGCTGGCCTACCGAAACATCGAAGCCGCCTTGCGCAAGTTCGCAACAGAAGCGGGCATCACCATCACCGCCATGGTGCCCGTGTCGGCCCTCAAGGGCTGGAACGTGGTGACGACCGACAACAATGACCAAGCCGACTGGTGCGGCTACAGCGGCCCCAGCCTCTTGAGCATCTTGGAAGCCTTGCCCAACACGCCCGCCGAGACCGAGGTGGCGTTCAGCTTCCCCGTGCAATGGGTCGAGAAGTTCCACGACTCTGGCGTGACCACCCAAGGTCGCCGCGTATTTTGGGGACGCGTGGCCACCGGCACGATCGAACCTGATCAAACCGTTCGAGTCTTCCCAAGCGGTCAAACCGCGGTGGTGTCGCAAGTGCTGTCGGCCACACGTGCGCCACAAAACAAAGCGGCTGGCCACAGCGCAGGCATCGTGCTGGACCGCGAGGTGGATGTCTCACGCGGCGACTGGTTGCTGGCCGAGCATGGCTCCCCCGAAGGCCAACGCCAACTCCACACCACGGTGGCGTGGATGGACGACGAGCCTTTGGTCGCGGGCCGCGTTTACTGGGCTTTGCATGGCCACCGCTGGGTCAAAGCCAAAGTGCAACGCGTGGTGCACCGCCTGAACGTCAACACCTTGGCCGAAGAAGAAGCCACGGAACTGGCCCCCAATGCCATCGGCCACGTGACCTTGGCCCTGCAAGAGCCTTTGGTGACACTGCCTTTCACGCAGTCGCGCATCTTGGGCGCGTTGGTGCTGGTGGACACGGCCACACATAAAACCTCAGGCGCTGTGTTGGTGAACTAAGACTCGCTAAAGCCCAGCCTTGGTTCCCGTTTAAAATCAAAGGCTTGGCGCAACAGCATTCGCGGTTGTGCCCTCTTTTTTACCCATTGAATGAATTGCCATGACGCACGTAGTCACCGAAGCCTGTATCCAATGTAAGTACACCGACTGTGTGGACGTTTGTCCCGTCGACTGCTTCCGCGAAGGCCCTAACTTCCTTACCATCGACCCAGACGAGTGCATCGACTGTGCGGTGTGTATTCCAGAGTGCCCTGTCAACGCCATCTACGCCGAAGAAGATGTGCCCGAGGGCCAAGAGCACATGACCAAGCTCAACGCCGAGTTGTCACTCATCGGCTGGCCCAGCATCACCAAGCGCAAAGCCCCTATGGCCGATGCCGATGCGTGGAAAGACAAAAGCGGCAAGCTCGCCGAACTCAAGCGCTAAATTTTTCGCCCAGCCTGCACCGCCCCATGACGGCAACCACGATTCACACCGATGCCGTCATCGTGGGCGCAGGCCCTGTGGGCTTGTTTCAAGCCTTTCAACTTGGGCTGCAAGACATTCGCAGCCACATCATTGACGCACTGCCCCACATAGGCGGTCAGTGCGTGGAGCTGTACCCAGACAAACCGATTTACGACATTCCCGGTATTCCTGTGTGCACGGGCCGTGAGTTGGTGGCGCAGCTGCAAACCCAAGTCAAACCTTTTGCCCCCTCTTTTCACCTCAACCAAGAGGTGACCGCGGTCGTGCACTTGAACGATGGCCTCATCTCGGTGCGCACATCTGCACAACAGCATTTCATGTGCAAGGTGCTGGTCATTGCCGCGGGGGTCGGTGCGTTTCAAGCACGCAAGTTGGCGGTCGAAGGCGCACCCGCGTTAGAAGGCACACACCTGCATTACCGCTTGGGCGATACCTCGCGCTTTGCAGGCCAAGACGTGGTGGTGCTGGGTGGGGAAGCGTCTGCCGTTGAAGCGGCCTTGACGCTCACGCTTGACGCACACACGAAAGCGCAAAAGCCACGCAGCGTGACGCTGATGCACCGCCGCGATGTGTTCAGCGCGGAGCCCGCACTTTTGCAAGCCATGCGCGATGCCGTCGCCAACGGTAAGCTGCAATTGCAAATTGGCCAGCCCACGGCATTGTTGAGCAACGCACAACAACTGCACGCAGTGCAAGTGGCAACGCCCGACGGCAACACCCTAGAGCGCCCTGCACAACACGTGGTGGCATTCTTGGGCCTCTCTCCCAAACTCGGGCCTATCGCCAACTGGGGTTTGGCGATGGAACGCAAGCAGCTGGTGGTCAACACCGAAAGCTTTGCCACCGATGTGCCCGGCATCTTTGCGGTGGGCGACATCAACACCTATCCCGGCAAAAAGAAACTCATCGTGTGCGGCTTCCACGAAGCCACGCTCGCCGCTTTTGGCGCGGCTGCCATCGTGCATCCCACACGAAAGACCTTGCTGCAATACACCACCACATCGACTGAACTGCATCGCCTGTTAGGGATCGCTTAAAATTCACGTCGCGTTAGCAATAGCGCATCCGCTAGGGGTGTTGAAGCCGTCATCGACTTCGACTGAGAAAGTCCCTTTGAACCTGTTGAGATCCGCCCCAAGTGGGTCTCAAAGTCCGCAAGGACTTGAGGTAATCCTCGCGCAGGGAAGCTTGGTCTTATTACGAGGCTCTTCACTCAACAGAGCATTCACTCGTTTCAAAGTCAGCCGACCTGCCATCACGTTAAGGAAACGTCATGGCAAACCATTCGCCATTCTTGAAAGTAACTCGCATTCGCGCCGCTGTTGCGCTGTGCATTGCATCTTGTTCGCCTGCTTGGGCACAACAAAACCCAACTGAAATCACCATCACGGATACGCTGCCCAGCCGTGTGTCGGGTTTTGGAAATGTCCCCGCACAAACGCTGCCCTTCTCGACCACCGTCATCAACAACGCGACGCTGCAAGACATCGGCGCGCAACGCGTGTCCGATGCTTTGCTTCTAGACGCCTCGGTCAGCGACAGTTACAACTCACCCGCGTACTGGGATATTTTGAGCGTGCGTGGTTTCACACTGGACAACCGCTACAACTACCGCCGAGAAGGTCTGCCCATCAGCGCAGAAACCATGATCCCGATGGACAACAAGGAGCGCATTGAGTTGCTCAAGGGCACCAGTGGCATTCAGGCAGGCACCAGTGCGCCGGGGGGGTTGGTGAACTATGTAGTCAAGCGTGCACCGACTGACGCTGAGCAAAAAATTCGCAACATCACCTTCAGCTACGGCCAAGGGAACAACCGTTTAGCGGCAGCAGATTTAGGTGGCCGTTTCGGCGCAATCGGTGAGTTTGGCTATCGCTTCAACGTGGCGCACGAAGACCTCGACCCATACATCAAAGACACCAAGGGTTATCGCGACTTGGTGGCACTGGCCATGGATTGGCGTTTGAAGCCAGGCACAGTGATTGATTTTGAGATTGAACAATCGCACCGTGAACAAATTGGTGTCAACGGTTATAGCTTGCTAGGGTCTGGTGCCAATGCCTTGCCGCCAACCGTGGATCCGACGCGCAATTTCGTGCGACAACCGTGGACCCTGCCAGGTGAGTTTGATGCACTGACAGGCTCTGTGCGCCTGCGTCAAGAGCTTGATCAAGGCTGGCAATGGATGACGCAATACGGGACTCAACATTTAAAAACTAACGACCGTTTGACATTCGCTTACGGTTCTACCAGTGGACCAAGCTCCTATTACGATCGATTCTCTCCAACTGGAGATTTTGATATCTACGATTACAGAAGCGAAAACGAACGCAGACTGACTGAGGCTTTGCAAACCGAAGTTTCCGGTCAAGCGGTTTTAGGTAACTTGCGTCACGACTTAGCGATTGGTTTGTCACGACAACGCCAACTCGACCGCTTGCCTGCAACACAGTCTTACAGTTTGGTGCCCGGCACCTCTGGTAACGTGTTCGTGCCATTCACGAGCTCAGCCAACCCTGATTTTTCTACGCCCAATATCAATCGAAGCGAATACAGCACTGAATTCAGTGTCAAAGATCGCATTGAAGTCACTTCTAAAACCGCGTTCTGGGCGGGTCTGCGACATGTTTCTTACAACAAAAACAGCTCGCAAAATGCACCAGATCCTGGAACTAACAGCAGCACCATGCAAGGTGCGATCAATCTGCCGTGGGTGGGAATTTCCACAAAACTTGAACATGTTTTAGTGTATGCATCTCACGGTCATGGCTTAGAGCAAAACGTGGTGCCAAACAGTTCTATCCTTTATCAAAATGCTGGTGAAGTACTAGGTGTAGGACGAAGCCGTCAAAGTGAAGTAGGACTGCGCAATGCAGACTCAAGCAACAAAGTGAGATGGAATGTTGCGGCGTTTCAAATTTCTCGCCCACTCGTGTACGACATCCTCGACACCACACCCCAGTATCCAATTTCTACACGCTACCTTGACGGAACACAAACTAACAAGGGACTTGAACTCGGTGGGGGTTTGACATCCAACCAATGGACTCTAGGCTCTACTGCCCAATGGATAAAAGCAACAATTTCAGACGTAACGCAAGCGCCGAACATTGTGGGCTCGACTCCCGTGAATGTCCCCAAGTTTGTCCTTCGTGGCATGGCCGAATACCGCTACACCAGCGTTCCCGGTTTACGCACGGGCATACGTGTCTCGCATGAAGGGCAGCGCAACGTCACGGAAGACGGCAGCATCCAGCTCCCCGCTTGGACCACATTCGGCGCGAATGCGCACTACGACACCAAGGTCAACAACATGGCATCGACCTGGAGTTTGGCCATCGACAACTTGGAGGACAAACGCTACTGGCGTGAGTCACCCAAGCAATTCGGCCACTACTACCTCTACCCCGGAGCACCCAGAACACTCAGAGCAACCGTGCAATTCCGTCTGTAAAACTTGTTGTAGAGTCAATGAATGGGTTGCAAATTTAAGCTGCTAAAAATCATATGCATACGAGGGGGAATCACGCTTTGTATCGCAACCTATTCCATTGCATGGGCGCAGCCAGCCTCGACTGAAATCACCATCATCGCGGCGCCTCCAATTCAGGCGTTCGGCTTTGATGGTGCCTCTCCTCACGAATTGCCTTTGAATGTCCTCACCATTGAAAGCGCTACATTGCGCGACATCGGTGCGCAGCGCGTGACAGACGCTCTGCGCTTAGATGCATCGGTGAGTGACAGCTACAACCTTCCTGCGTATTGGGACAAACTCAGCGTGCGAGGCTTTGCGCTCGACAACCGTTACAACTTTCGTCGCGAAGGACTTCCAATTTCTGGTGAGACCATCATCCCGATGGATAACAAAGAGCGCATTGATTTACTCAAAGGCACCAGTGGCATCCAATCGGGCACGAGCGCTCCTGGCGGCTTGGTGAATTACGTCGTCAAGCGCGCGCCGTCGAGTGCGGAGAAAACTGTACGTGATGTCACTCTGAGTTATGGCCCCGGCAACAACCGATGGGTGGCGGCTGATTTGGGTGGACGTTTTGGTGAAGGCGCTGAATACGGTTACAGATTCAACGTCGCGCACGAAGACCTTGACCCCTACATCCGTGATACCAAAGGCTACCGTGATTTGGTGGCTCTAGCCATGGATTGGCGCATCGACAAACGCAACCGGCTGGAGTGGGAGTTTGAGCAAAGCCATAACGAACAAATTGGCGTGAACTTTTACAGCTTGCTGGGCACTGGCTCCCCTCAAAACCGTTTGGTCTTACCCGCCACCGTGGATGGCACACGCAACATCACGCGCCAACCCAACTCTCAACCGGGTGTGTTTGATGGACTCACAGGCACCGTGCGCTTGAAACATCAACTCGACAGTGGCTGGATGTGGAGCACCCAATATGGCTCACAACGTCTGCGCGCTGATGACAGACTGACCTACGCTTCCGGTTGCAACGACACCCAAAAAGATAGCTTCTGCCTTTCGCCTCGCGGAGATTTCCAAATTCACGATTACCGCAGTGACAACGAACACCGCCAAACGGAGGTCATCCAAACAGACCTTGACGGTCAAGCCCAATTAGGCGGCTTGGAGCACAGCATGAAGCTCAGCCTGTTGCGACAGCGTCAAATCAACCAAATGCCCTTTAGCTACACCGATAACTTGGTAGGTACAACCAATGTCAATGGTGGGTTGACGCCAACACCAAGCAATGGCACCTACCGACAGACCGATAGCCACGACCACCACACCGAACTTGCCGTCAACGACCGAGTTCGATTGACGGAATTAACCAACGCATGGTTAGGTGTAAGACACATACAGCTGAGTCGCCAGAGTGCACAAACCGATGGCGCCTATGCTGTGCAAGACACCCGTAGCGTGAACACATCTTGGCTCGCGTTAAGCCAACAAATCACGACGCATCACCTGATGTATGCAAGTTACGGACAAGGCCTCGAAACAGAAACGACACCCAACAAAGACAGCTATACCAATGCGGGTCAACCCCTGCCTGCGCTGCGCAGCACACAACGTGAAATCGGGATCAAAAGCCAAAGTATGCGCACAAATTGGCAGCTGACTTGGTTTGACATCACGCGCCCCGCAACGACGGATGCCGTCGCTTCATGTAACGCCAACCCAGTGCCCTCTTGCCTCTACACCCGACAGATCGATGGACAGGCGCACCATCAAGGTTTAGAGCTCAGCAGCCACAGCTCGTTGAAAGGCTGGGACTTCAGCGGTAGTGCCATGTGGATGGATGCCAAACGTGAAAATGCAACAGTCCAAGCCGATCTCAATGGACAACGCCCGATCAACGTCCCCCAATACATCTTGCGCGGGATGACCGAATACCGCTATGCCAGCGTAACAGGCCTGCGCTCCGGCTTACGCCTATCCCGCGAAGGCGAACGCAACGCCACAGAGCACGGGGAGGTTGTGATACCCGCTTGGACGACTTTGGACGCCACCACCCACTACGACACAAAAATCTACAACAACGAATCTACTTGGACCATAGCGATCAATAACCTGGCCAACAAACACTATTGGCGCGAATCACCTAAGCAGTACGGACAATACTTCCTCTATCCAGGAGCGCCCCGCACGATTCGAGCAACAATCCAATTTCACCTCTGAAAAGCGACAAAAAATACGCTATAATTTTGCCTATTCCTCGATAGCTCAGTCGGTAGAGCGCCGGACTGTTAAGTCCGCGGCATTAGAAAAACCCCCATTACCTTGACAAAAAAGTCGTTTAATTTCAACGACTTATAAAACGTTTTTAACCTAAAGCATCAATTACACGGTTATTACACGAATAGTTCGCAGGCCTCCCATAATATGGGAAGTTGCAAATCGCAACTTTTCCAGCCTTATCTCTACTTTTGACTTTGGCATCGTCATTTTTACTCCGCATTACTAACCTGGTTACAAAGTCAAAAAACTAAGATTTCGGGATTGCTTATCCTGGACACTGCGCTGTCTAATCTCTGTTCAACAATATGACTTTACCGGACGCTTAGTCTCAATTAGTCTATCGGCTAGTTGGAGATGGGTCATGTCAACCTTAATGATGCATCGCATGAAAACCTCATTTGAAATCGCATTGGAGCTTCACCAGAATGGTGACTATGAAGGGGCGATCGAAAACTATAAGTTGGCGTTATCTCAAAACCCAAATGACTATCGGGTTTTAAGTAACAAGGCAGCAGCGCTACAAAAATTAAGAAGGTTTGAAGATGCTTTAGCTGTCTACGATCAAGCGCTCAAGCAAACCGCAGTTCATGCTGTTATCTACAACAATAGAGGAACAACGCTGCAGCAGTTGCACAGGTTAGAAGAGTCGATAGAAGATTTCAATAGAGCCATTGACCTGGATGGTCGGTACGCAGATGCCCTTGTTAATCGCGGCTTCGTCTATCACTTGTGGAATGAATTTGAACTAGCTATATCTGATTATGAAAATGCGATTGAGATTGCGCCAACCTTTGCTGCTGCGCGCTTCAATTTGAGCCTTTCTCAATTGGCGTTAGGAGACTATGCCAATGGATGGCAAAACTATGAGTACCGTTGGCAAGCTTCTTTAGACACAACTGGACGCATCTTTCCAGACAATCAACCGCTATGGATGGGGCAAGATTTAGCAGGCAAAAGAATATTTTTGTATTGTGAACAGGGGTTGGGAGATACATTGCAATTTTGTCGCTATATCCCATTGGTACGCCAATTGGGAGCGCAAATTGTTTTAGAAGCACCGCATGAATTGCTACGCGTCCTCGGGCAAATGAATGGGGTTGAAAAATTGATTCAATTTGGCCAAGAAATAGGGCCGTTCGACTACCAATGCCCACTCATGAGTTTGCCGCTCGCATTCAAAACGACTTTGAAGTCCATACCAAGTCCAGACACTTATTTGTTAGCAGATGCTGTCAAAGTAGATTATTGGCGAACGAAGTTGGGTGGCTTTAATCGCATGAAAGTCGGACTTGTTTGGTCGGGCGGCTTTCGACCTGATCAACCCAGACTTTGGGCAGTCAATGAGCGCAGAAACCTTCCCTTTCAATATTTTTCAGCATTTGAAGGCGTGAATGCAGATTTTTTTAGTCTGCAAAAAGGTGCTGTCGTAGGGTTTGAAAACCAACACGCATACGCTAAGTTCAAAGTGCATAACTTTACGGATGAATTGCATGATTTTTCTGATACAGCAGCGTTTATAGACAATTTGGATTTGGTAATCAGCGTGGATACATCAACAGCGCATTTAGCTGCTGCTTTAGGTAAACCCACTTGGATTTTGAATCGATTTGATGCATGTTGGCGTTGGCTGGTCGATCGTACAGATAGTCCTTGGTATTCACATGTTCGTCTTTACAGGCAAAAGCAAGATGGTGAATGGAATTCGGTAATTGAACAAACAGTGAGTGACCTCACAAAACTTGCGGGTCATATTTGAAATTGAAAAATACTCAGTGGAAAAATTTGTCACCACTGTTCTATCATCAGCTTAGCCAGTCAATGATTTTTGGGTATTCTGGTTGCTAGACGTTTAATCTAGGCTGCAGCCCTGTAAAGCGGCTTCCGAGGGCTGTTTAAAAAATGATTGACTTTTTTTCAAAGCCCGCAATTTTTTTGCTACAATGCTTTTCTAGCAAAACATTGCAGAGTAAGCCTGTACAGGTCATACTGCACAAGCACGTTTCTTGCTAGTTAAACCGAATATATTCCTCGATAGCTCAGTTGGTAGAGCGCCGGACTGTTAATCCGTAGGTCCCTGGTTCGAGCCCAGGTCGAGGAGCCAAAAAGCTAATAAAAACAACGACTTACCTCGTTGTTTTTATTTTCTACATTAATTACACGGTTATTACACGAATATTTAATCTGCCGCTGGTTGCTTTTTCCAAAAAGTCGTTGTAAAGTGCTGACATGCGTATACCAGCAAGCGAAACCGTCATAGTCAAGCCTGAATTGATTAGGCTTGTGCGTCGTGACGACAGCAAAAAATGGCAAGCGCATTACAAGCTGGAGAATCTTAAAACTTGGTTTCGTCGCAGCACGGATACAGCCAATGTGAAGGAAGCTTCAAAGATAGCT